>CAWBUI010000009.1:0-273196 GCA_963791875.1 uncultured Acidobacteriaceae bacterium | reverse complement strand
TTTGCCTGTTGCTTCGTTCAGCCCCGTATTGCTCTTCTTCGGCTATCAGAAGACGATTCAGCGGACCGCGTCGAACTCCGCTACCTCCGCCATTCTTCCAACGCCGGCGCAACTGCAGGGGAACTTCGCAAACACCATCTATAACCCGGCCACCTGCCCAGCGGGCACGACGACGGCGTCTGCAGCCGCGGGGTGCGCCGCGTTCGCGGGCAATCACATTGACCCCAAGACCTTCTCCCTGGTCTCGCTGAACCTGCTGAAGTACTTGCCAACGGCGGATGCGAGCGGAACCATTCTGTATAAGAAGCCCGTCGCCACGGACTTCAGCGAGTACACCGCAAAGGTGGACTGGAAGATCGGCGGCAGGGATCGCGCCAGCCTACGGTACTTCCTGGACCGCTTCGCTCAGAAGCCGGTACTCGACCTCACCAACCTGCTGAGCTACGCAGACGGCTCGTCGATCCAGTACCACAACGCGCTCATCTCGGAGGCCCACACCTTCTCCGACGCGCTCCTGAACAACTTCATCATCAGCTATCAGATCGATGACTCCACCCGCGGACCCGCGGCGGGTTCCATCAACGCGGGCGACCTGGGCGTAAATATCTACCAGCCCGCCTTCAAGGCTTTCCAGAGCATCTCCGTCGCGAATGGCTTCTCTGTAGGGGACAATCCGGAGGCGACCTTCAACCGGTCGAACTACACGCTTTCGGACGACCTGCACTGGACTCTCGGCAGGCACTCGCTGAGCTTCGGCTTCCACGGTGAGATCTCCAAGGTGGATGTGGTTAACCAGGCGGGCCAGCCCGGCTCGTTCGGCTTCTCCCCGGCGACCACCGGGGATACGATGGCGAGTTTCCTGCTGGGGTATTTGTCGTCCTTCTCGCAGGCCTCCGGTCAGTTCATCAACAACCGCGACAAGTTTTTCGGCTTCTACGTTCAGGACTCGTGGAAGCTGAACCGCAAGCTAGCCGTCAACTATGGTTTGCGTTACGAGCCGGCCTTTCCGTGGCACGAGAAGTTCAACCGCATTGGGCAGTTCGACCCGGTCGCAGAGGCGGCTAACCGCGTCTCGGGGGTGTATCCGAACGCTCCGGCGGGCCTGCTCTTTCCGGGCGATCCAGGGATGCCGACCGATGGCATCCGCGGTTCGTTCAAGGATTTCTCCCCGCGTGGCGGCTTCGCGTATGACGTCTTTGGCGACGGCAAGACGGCCATCCGCGCAGGAGGCGGGCTCTTCTTCGACACGCGCCAGGACGGCGTCGTCAACAACGCCTTCTCCAACGTGCAGCCCTTCGTTACCTCACTCGCGCTGAGCTTTCAGGCCGGTAACTACAACGGCCAAACGAGCGGCAACTTCGCGCATCCTTATACCGGCTCGTCGCAGGCTACTGCAAACCCGTTTCCTGCTACGCAACCCCCGCCGGCGAACACGGCATTCAACACTAACTCATGGATTACCTTCGATCCCAGCGGCTACTTTCCGATCCCCACGACCTATGTCTACAACGTTGCGGTCGAGCAGCAGCTTGCGCGGGGGATCGCGGCACGGCTTGCCTATGTTGGCTCCCACGGCAGCCATAACTTCACGTCGATAGACATCAACCCGACTTATAACAGCGTCACCAACTTCGGGGCCAACGGCCTCGCGTCCAACGTCGGCAAGCGTGTGTACCAGGTGGCTGCACCTACGGCATACACGGCTTCAAAGTATGCCAACCAGATTACGGAAACCGAGATGGAAGGCAACACCCACTACAACTCCCTGCAAGGCACGCTCGAGAAGCGCCTTCAGGGCGGGCTTTCACTTCTGCTCAACTACACCTGGTCGCATGCTACGGACGACCTGCCCGTCAATACTGGCGTGACCAGCGCGGGGCCTGGCAACTCGTATGCTATCCCGGTGTACGAGTCTGACTATAAGCGTCTGGACCACGGAGCCTCCGACTTCGATCACCGAAATGTGATCACCGTCTCGTATGTGTGGCGGATGCCTGAGGTACACGAGGGCCCCCGGTTGGCTCGGGCGTTAGTCAATGGGTGGCAGAGCACTGGCATCCTCCAGCACCGCAGCGGCGACGCGCTTACTGTCCTCTCCGGCGCGGGTTCCTCCAATGACTCACTGGGACGGGACCGCGCCGTCTACAACGGCACCCCGGCTTACGGTGCGACAGCATGCGCGGGATCTGCTACGGCGTGCCGCGGGTGGCTGCTTCCGTCTGCGTTTACAACCACGCCGTCGCCGAACGCGAGCGGCGTCAACCCCGGCAACGTTTATGGCAACGTCATCAAGGGCTCGTTCACCGGTCCTGGCTACACCGATTGGGACGCCGCCATCCACCGATATTTTGCTATTAGCGAGAAGGTGACGCTGCAGTTTCGGGCGGAGTTCTTCAACGTTCTGAACCATACTAATTTCGGCGATCCCAACCTGACTCGCAACAGCGCATCCTTCGGCCAGATCACGGGCACCACCACGAACAACGGCTTCGTCAACGATCCCCGCATCGGGCAGCTTTCTCTCAAGCTTGCCTTCTAACTTTTTGCTGCGAACCCGCGCAGCCCCATCCCTTCTGCACGACGAGGGGATCGGCTAAGCGGGTTCGCTGCCCACTCTTCGGGAATGCTCATGACTCCACAACTCACGCGCCGCACGATGCTTGGCCTTGGCTCTGCCGCTGCGCTGACCGGTCTTGCGTCAGGCGAAGGGAGAGCCGAGCACTCGCCGATCCCGAAGTTCTCGCTGTTCGAGCTCACGCTGTCGGGCCCTGCCACTGGCAATCCGTTCGTCGATGTTCAGCTCGCCGCGACCTTCACCCTGGGCAACCGCTCTGTACCGGTCGATGGCTTCTACGACGGCCAGGGTACCTACAAGATACGGTTCATGCCGGACACGGAAGGCCCTTGGACGTATGCCAGCAAGTCGAACGTCTCGGCACTGGGCGGGAGGTCCGGCTCGTTCCTGTGCACGGCCGCGCTGCCCGGTTCGCACGGGCCGGTCTCCGTCCGCAATACCCAGCACTTCGGCTACGCCGACGGGACCGTCTTTTTTCCGTTCGGCACCACCTGCTACGCGTGGATTCACCAGTCGGAGGCGCTCCAGCAGGAGACCCTCGCGTCGCTTAGGCGCTCGCCGTTCAACAAGGTGCGGATGTGTGTCTTTCCCAAATCGTACGAGTACAACCACAACGAGCCGTCACTTTACCCGTTTGAGCGCTCCTCGTCCGGCCTCAACGATCTCGCGCACCCCAACCCCGCTTTTTTTGCGCACCTGGAGCGCCGCATCGGGGACCTCGCCGCGCTCGACATCCAGGCCGATCTCATCCTTTTCCACCCTTATGATCGCTGGGGCTACGCGTCGATGCCGGCTGAGGCCGATGACCGCTACCTCCGGTACGTGCTCGCGCGGCTCTCGGCCTTCCCGAACGTCTGGTGGTCGCTTGCGAACGAGTACGACCTGATGAAGGCGAAGACCACCCAGGACTTTGACCGGTTCTTCCACCTGGTCGAAGAGCATGACCCAGTGGGACATCTGCGCTCCGTTCACTACTCCATCACGCCATACGACTACGGGCGGCCGTGGGTCACGCACGCAAGTCTGCAAACGTATGACTTCTCCGCTGCGCCTGGTGAACTTACCGCCTGGCGTAAGCCTCTCGTTTATGACGAGGTTCAATACGAGGGGAACCTTAACCGTCGCTGGGGCAACATCTCCGGCGAGGAGATGACCCGGCGCTTCTGGCTCGCCTCAATCGCTGGCTGCTACGCCACGCATGGTGAGACGTTCCTCGACCCCGCGCAGCCGTTGGACGAAAACACCACGCCTACGCTCTGGTGGTCGCACGGCGGAACCCTGCACGGCCAAAGCGCTGCCCGGATTGCCTTTCTTCGCACCCTGGTAGAGGCTACGCGCACCGGCCTCCAGGCTCAGCCCGCCGCGTACTACAACAACGCTCGAACCCCGGGCAAGATCCCCGACCAGATCCTTTACTACATGGATTTCCATCAGCCCATCTACTACGAGTTCCCGCTGCCGGAAGCCAACTATACGGCCGAGCTCATCGATCCCTGGGAGATGACGTTGACTCCTATGCCCGGCGTCCACAAGGGCCTCACCAAGCTGCAGCTTCCCGCGAAACCCGGCATCGGTCTACGCTTTCGTTTGCAGCCCTGACTTGAACTAGCTAGGAATCAGTTGGTTCAAACACGCTCTCGACACGGAGGGCCAGACTCGTGTGGTTCCGTGTTGGCGTCTCGCCTTCAGAGATGGGACGTGGGAACCTGAGGGGGTCGCGGGGATACGGCGCCTCATGGCAACTGGACCCGAGATCTGCCTTTGTCGTGGATCGTCAGCAGGGGTGCATGCCGTGGAAGGCGTGGCGATAGATGGATTCCGCGTCGTGCTGGGTCATGGGCCGTGGGTTGTTCTTCATCAAGCGGGTTACGGACAACCCGGCCGCCGCCAGAATGGGCAGATCGGACTCTGGTATACCGAGCGCTGACAGACGCATCTCGAGACCGGTGTCCTTTATGATCTGCCACATTCGGTCGACGACTGAGATGGCCGTGAGAGCGGGTGTTGCCTGGTGAGGGGCGCCGAGAGCATGAGCGACGGCGGCGTAGCGATCGGGCGTGGCCCCGATGTTGAAGCGTAGGACGTGAGGCAGGAGGATCGCATTGGCGTGCCCGTGCGGGATGTGGTGCCGGCTGCCGAGCGGATAGCTGAGCGCGTGGACGGCGGCCGTGTTGACGGGCCCGAGGCACAGGCCCCCGTAAAGGCTGCCAAGGGCTAGGTCGGTGCGAGCGGCAAGGTTGGCAGGCTCGCGCACGACGATGGGAAGCGCGGCGGCGATCAGGCGAATGCCATCGAGCGCCCAGGTGTCGACAAGCGGATGCGCGAAGTTGTTGGTGTAGGCCTCGATGCAATGGGTGAGCGCGTCGAGACCGGTGGCTGCTGTGACCGCAGGCGGAACGGTGAGCATCAGGGAGGGGTCAATAAAGGTGGCGTCGGGAACGAGGTGCGGGCTGATGACCGCTTTCTTCATCTGCTCGACTTCGTCGAGGAGAATCGCGTTCGGGGAGACTTCGCTGCCTGTGCCGGCAGTGGATGGGATGCAGAGCAGGGGCAGTGAACGCCCTTTGAGGTTGCCGCTGCCGAACGCTTCACCCAGTGGCTGCGCACGATCGCAGAGCGCGGCGATGAGCTTGGCGGCATCGAGCGGGCTACCGCCGCCCAGCCCGACGATAGCGTCAGGTTGGGCGGTGCGCGCACGGGCGAGCAGGTCAACGAAGTGCGCGACAGTTGGCTCGGTACGTGTTGTGTCATCGACAATCGCGTTGGGGTGGAGAGTACTGCCGTGCGTGCGCATGGATGGGGAGGTGATGATTAGGGGACGGGCTGAGCCCAGCATCGCGAGGTGCTCGCGGGCCGCGGCGAGTGCGCGATCACCGAAGACGAGTTTTGGGACCTGATGGAGAATGAGGGGCATGGATGGAACGAGTCTCGAATGGCTGCGGTAGGGGTTTTGGTAATGGCTGGGCCGCGGACCTGCAGTTGCCAACCTTCATACGTTCGCGCGACTGGTGTTAGTGATGCGGAATCGCGGTGCGATCCTGATGCGCAGTGTTCTGGCCCTTTGGGAAGGTGGCATTGCGGTGAACCATCTCGATCGAGTTGGCGGTGTTGCCGAGTTAGAAGAGGAGACGAGCGCCAAGCTGGATGGTGCGTGGGAGATTCGCCTGCGAGGTGATGGTGCCGAACGCTGCGCTGGTGGGCGAGAGGGTGGGCGCCGAGAACTGGGGATGGTTGAGAACGTTGAAGAAGTCGGCACGGAACTGCATGTGCAGCCGCTCGGTGAAGATGCGATTGTTCTTGATGACGGACATGTCGAGCGCGACGATGCCATCCTGCCGCGCGTTCGTTACCTGCGTGGGCAGGGTGCGTATGTGGGTGCCGGTGACAGGTTGCAGATTGCTGGCGAGTTCGAACTGGCTCTTGTCGAAGGCGCCATCGGGGTTGTGTGGGTTGACCTTCAGGTTGTTGAGGTTTGTGCCCTTGTAGATGATGTCACCCCAGGCGAGAGGAGCTCCCTGCGGCTGAAAGGTGAAGATGCTGTTCAGGTTCCAGCCGCTGGCGAGATAGCTGACAACAGGGTAGGGAACTCTGATCTGCCGGCCCTCGCCGAAGGGCAGCTCCCATGTGCCCGCCAACACGAGATGCTGCGGACGATCGTCGGAGGAGATGCGCTTTTCAGGGTTGGCATCCTGTGGGTTCAGGTAGGCCACTCGCTCCAGTCGCTTGGACCATTCGTAGTTCACGAGAAAGCGGACGCCGTGGGAGAGACGCTTTTCGAGGCGAGCCTCGAGGGCGTCGAACAGCGAGTTGCCCGCGGGGTAGCTGGATATGCTGACGGTAGTGAACTCAGGATAGGGAAGCAGGAGTTGCTGGCGTTGTACGGTTGAACCGTTCATCGCAGAGCCGGCTATGCCGCGGAACGGATTCGAGACGTTGGCAGTGAGGTTGGGGTAGACGATAGGATCGCGCGCCTGTCCGACGTTCAGGTACTGCGCAGGGATGTAGTTGATGTTTCGGGTGACCCCGTTGTGCAGCCCGTGTTCGCCGACGTAGCCCATCTCGAAGAGAACCTTGCCTGGGAGCTCTTGTTGCAGGTCGATATCCCAGCGCTCGGCATAGTCGTTCAACAAGCGGTTGGGAAAGAAACTGACAGCCTGTCCGAGGTTGGTGGCCAACCCGAGGGTATTGCCCGGAGGGTTGACCAGACCTGTCGGGAAGGGGTTCGAAAGCGTGCCGTAGGGCGTGAGAAAACCGTCCTGAGAGGCCTGGAGCTGCGTTGTCTGGTTGAAGCCTGTGGCGATCGGATCGACACGCCCCACGCTGTTGTTGAAGATCCCAAAGCCGGCGCGGATGCTCAAATTGGGGGCCGGGCTGTAGGCGAAGCCGAGGCGCGGACTGAAGTTGGTGGCCGTCGTCTGGTAGAGCGCCCGGTGATTGGGTCCGGCGAAGACGAGGCCGCCGGTGAGTGCGGAAGGGAAGTTGACCCCGCTTACCGGACTGGCTGCAAAGTTGGCCTGGGCCTGTGCGTTGATCGGGTTGACGGCGGACGCGTCGAAGCCAATGACGCCTTCATCGTGACGTTCGGTGGTCGGAAGGTCACGCTCATAGCGGAGGCCGAGGTTGACAGTGAGCTGCTTGAAGACGCGGAAGTTGTCCTGGGCGAAGATGCCGTAATACTTCGACTGCGAGATCTGTTTGCTGTTGATGTCGAAGCTGCCGCCGGTGGGCAAACCCAGCAGCATGGAGGCAAGTTCCTGGCCGATGGGAGCGCCGCCGTCTGTGGCCTTAGGGCCATTTGTAAAGCCGGCGCTGAAGGAATAGAGCCCGTCGGAATTGCCATAGCGAAAGCTGTATTCCTTACTGAGGCGGAGGTCGGCGCCGACGGCTATGCTGTGCTTGCCTGCGACATGGGTAAGCGTTGTGAAGTACTGAAAGCTGTCATAAGGGATGTAATCGCCTTTTGAATAGCCGAAGTCCACGAACTTGGTTCCACTTGTAACCGGGAACCCGAGTGTCGTAGACGAGGACACGAGCGAGGCAGGAAAGCCAAGTTGAGAGAAATCGTAGCTGTTAGCGAGGGGGCGCGACTCGGTATTGCGGGTCCAGTTGGCACGGTTGTCCCACACCGTGTTTGCCGTGAAGGTGTGGACATCGTCTACGGTGGATCCCCAGTTAGGCTGAATGAGAATGCTGCCGGTCGCGATGTTGTTGAACGCGTTGCCGGAGGCATGGTAACGGTCGTTGTGACGAAAGGCATAGAAGACCTTATTGCGAGTACTGACGTTGTTGTCGATGCGTGCCATCTCGCTGTCGAATGTGTCGAAGTTGTTTCCCGGGTAGAAATAGTTCAACTCACCATCAGGCTTGCCGGCGGGAATATTCGGATTGGGGAAGTAGCTGACGAGATTCTTACCAACGGCGTCCAAGCGGGCTGTCGGGATAATGTTGCCGGGAAAGGGTTGGCGGACGACTGTTCCCCCGCTTCTGACACCGGTCTTCGGGTCGTAGATCACAATGCCCAGCGGCAGCAGGGCGGAGAAGTCGCCCGAGCGCTCGGCTGCCGTGGGCACGGTGATGATGCTGGGGCTCGGTGAATTATCGGAGATGCCTTCGTACGCAAAGAAGAGGAAGAGTTTGTCGTGGCCGTTGTAGAGATGCGGGATTGTCAGGGGCATGCCGATTGTGCCGCCCCACTGATTGAAGCGGGTAACCGACTTCCGAATCGGGGTACCGGAGACGTGCTTATTGAAATAGTTCGTATCGTTGAGCGCGGAGATCTGGTTGAACTCGTAGAGTGTGCCGTGGTACTGGTTGGTGCCGGAGCGGGTGACGTGGTTGATGGTGCCGCCGCTGGTGTGGCCGTACGCAGCATCCGCCTGGAAGGTTTCGACTTTGACTTCCTGCAGCGCGTCCATGGGCGGGCTGAAGGCGAGGGTTCCGTCTGCGCCGCCGTCGGGCGAGCCGTCGATTAGAATCTCGTTCTTCTTGGAGGCCCCGCCGCCGAGCGAGATGCTGGAGGGGCCGCTGTTGTCGAACGGGTGATTGAACTGCGGGTTGCCGGTGGAGATGGCGCCGTAGGCGAGCTGGCCCAGGATCATCGGCGTGCGGCCATTGACGGGCATGTTCTCGATGTCCTCAGCGTCGAGCACCTGGCCTGTGGAAGCGATGGTGGTCTCAAGCAGCGTATTGTCCGCGGCGACCGAGACTACCTCCGTACGATCGCCAATGCTAAGTGTTACGTCCAGAGCGACATGCTCGTTGGCAGAGACGATGACGTTGTCGTGCACAGAATTTTTGAAGCCGGAGAACGTAGCGGAAATGACATAGGTGCCGGGCGCGAGGAATGGGATTGTGTACTCGCCGTCGCTGTTTGCGTTGGCCTGGTAGTTGGCGCCGGTGGCCGCGTCCGTGGCGACCATGTGCGCTCCTGGAACGATGGCTCCTGATGAATCGGTGACCCGGCCGTTGACAGTTCCCCTAAACACCTGCGCGCTCGCGCCGGTGATCGTCGCAGCCCCGGCAACGCAGAGGAAAAGGGCGGTTGCGGTTCGCACGAAGAAGTTCATCGGATTTGTCCTCGGAAGGAAGATTCTTTTGAGCGCGATACGTTGTCAAGCAATTTCCGCGACATTTTGAAAATTGAGCGGAGGACATGAAAGTAAACTCTACTTCGCACACACGACCTCCCTATCCGCGCCTTCAATGTGGACCGATGAGCGCGCAGCCGGCAATCTCGTGGAGAATGGGCGGATGCACCCAGACCGCATGTCGGAACGGCTGCCAAGCATCAGGGGGCGACTGGCGGTGCTGCACCGTGCTTGATCCAGTCTTCGGTGAACCGTACGACCTTGATGGTTTGGCGGCGGAAGGTGTATGCCACCATGATGCTGCCGTCCGCGCGCTCGATGATGGTGGGATAGGAGTACTCTTCGCGCCCAGGAGTCTTCGCGTCTCGTTCGGCCTGCCCATAGCCGGGGCGACCGGTCTCAAGGTCGCGCACGTGTTTCCAGGATTTGCCCCCATCTTCTGACAGTGCGACGGACAGGGGTCTGCGCAGACCGCCGGTCGGCCGCAGTCCGGATCGGTCAACGAAGGAGTTGTTGAAGGCCATCATGAGGCCGCCATCGTGAAGCCGGAAGACCTGTATGGAGGCGTTGTTATTGGGTAGATCGGTCTTGACGGGCTCGCTCCACTTGCAGCCGTCACTTGATTCGCTGCGATATATCCGGTCCGCCGCCCGGCTGCGGAAAAAGGCCACAAGGCGGCCGGGGGCGAGTACAGCGACGGTGGGCTGCACCTTGCCCTGGCTGCCGGGGATGAGGCACTCGGTCCAGTGCATGCCGCCATCGTGGCTGATCTCCGTCGACGAGTAGTTCGTCTCAGCGCCTTTCCCTATCCCAGCGCTGGTGACGTAGGTGAGCGGCAGCAGCCACGCGCCATCTGGCAGCACGACGATCGGATCCCGCGTGAAAGAGCCGGGCTTATTGAACAGCAGGTGCGGTGCCGTCCAGGTGACGCCGTGGTCGCTCGATGTGGCGTGCAGCACGTGCGCGTCGGCTTCGCCGACACCGGCGGCCTGGGTGGTGTGGAAGAGGTGCACGGTGCCGTCGGCGGCCTCGAAGATCATGGGATTCTGGTACGACTCGCCTTCGTGGCGGTCTATCAGCCTGGTCGCGGTCCATTGCGAAGATCCCTTGGGCAGCCGGGACGTGACAATGCCGACGTTTGAATCGCCCTCCCATGTGCCTGAGAACCAGACGCACAGCACATCGCCATTGCGGAGCTGGAGCAGGTTGGCCGCGTGCGAACTGGGAAAGAGTGCCGGAAGATAAGCGACGGTGTTGCCACTGGCTGGGTCCTTGCGCTCGCGGCCGTCGGCCTGGGCCATGACGGCCGGATCGAGGAGAGGCTTCAGTGCCGGCCGGGGCTGCGCGGCGGCTCTAGTCAAAGCGGCGGGTGGGGCAAGGGCGGCGGCGACTGCGAAGATGGCCGAAATCCTGAGACGAACGTGCATGGCGATCCTTTACAGGTGACTGATTGAACGGGTGGCAGCGGCCCAATAGTAAGCCACTGATGCGAGACGCGGGGATGGAGTGCGGTTGGAGAGCCACCGGAATTGGTCTTGTCCCCAGGTGTGTGGGATGGCGAGGCCTTGTGAGGCGTTCTGAAAATTGGCAGCAATAAGTAAAAATTACTATTGACAAAGTTCGTTCCCGCTTCCTATCGTCTCGGGCGTGATAGGGATCGTTCAAAGCGCGTTTAGCAGAGACGTGGCTTTGTTTCCGGAGGCCGTCCGTGCGAATTCGTAAGGCGTGGTGCGCGGGCATTTTGCTCGCGATCCTCAATATCGTTCCGGGCGCGTTTGCGCAGTTTTCCAGCAACCTGCAGGGCGTGACTTCAGATAACACGGGAGCAGTAATCCCGAATGCGCAGGTGACGCTGAAGAACACGGATACCGGGGTGACGCAGTCAGCGAAGACGGCGTCACAGGGCGAGTACCGCTTCGTGAGCCTGGCTCCGGGCCCTTACCAGGTGACCGGGAGCGCCAGCGGTTTTGGTGCGCACACGATCAGCGTGACGCTGACGACTGGCCAGACGATGAATGTGCCGATTACGCTCGGCGTGACGTCGCAGGCGCAGAACGTGCAGGTGACGGACGAGGCGCCGGTGCTGGATACGGCGGATAGCCGCACGCAGTTGACCATCGACCAGGATGCTTTGGATTCGCTACCGCTACCCGGACGGGACATCCTCGCGCTCACCTCGCTCGCGCCGGGCGTTACGGGCCTCGGCGTCATCGGCAGCGGAGGCAACGGGCAGTCGAACGACAACTATGCGGCAGAGACGCAGGTGACTGCCAGTGCCAACGGGCGCTCGAGCGTGGGCAACATGTTCGTGCTTGACGGTCTGGACATTACGAGCAACATCACTCCCGGCGTGCTGAACCTTGTGCCGAACCCGGACACCATCAAGGAAGCAAGCGTGCAGGTGAATGAGTTCGATGTGCAATATGGGCGAAGCAGCTCGATCGTGCAGGTGATGACGTCACGCTCGGGTACCCACCAGTTCCACTTCGTTGCGAGCGAATATTACACGGCGAACTGGCTGACCGCTCGCACCGAGTTTCAGCCTAAGGAGACATCGAAATTTCCGGCATTCCACAGCAACAACATCTCAGCCACGCTGAGCGGACCGGTGCCCAAGGTCCACGAGATGTACTTCTTCACGGGATGGGAGCCGCTGCTGTCGCTGACGCAAAGCACCGCGACCACGACCTTTGAAGACCCCGCCTTTACGGCATGGGCGAAGACGGCCTGGCCGAACTCCCTCGGCGTGAACCTGCTGGTGCAGTATCCGTCGACCAATGTCTCAACCACGAGCGTGGCCAAGAAGGGCAGCGACCTGTATCCCACGACCTGCGGAACGGCCGCGGCGGCAAACATTCCCTGCGCGCTCCCGATCGTGGACAACGGTGTATTCAACGCGACCAACACGCGCAACGCGCTGCAGTACAACGCGCGCCTCGATAAATACTTCAGCAAGGACCGCGCGTACGCCAACTACTATCGCACAGGCCTGGACCTAGGGGGACCTTCGGTGCGCGTAGGTCACGAGCAGCCGCAGCATTACCTGGTGCGCTCGCTGCAGGGCAATGAGACCCACACCTTCTCGCCGAACACTTTGAACGAAGCTGCGTTCGGCGTGCTTCGCATGGAAGGACTGATCAATCCGACCGGGCCATTTCATGTTCCGATCATCACGGTTTCAAACGGCTGGGGCACCCAGATCGGTGTGAGCAAGGCTGACGAAAACTACATCCAGTACCACTATGTGTGGCACGACGCCGTGACGCAGATTGTCCGTTCGCACGACATCAAGGCAGGATACGAGGGCTTCTGGGGCGATAGTCATCTCCTGTTCGCGCCGCTCAACTCGCTGCCGACGTTCTCGTTCCTCTCGGTTTCAGATTTCGTGCAGGACAAGGTGTACCAGGAGAGCGGGCTTTCTTATAACCTGCTGACGGGCCAGCCCGCGGGCGACCTCGGCGGAAGCTATCGCATCGTGGGCAATACGACCGGTCTTTATGCTCAGGACACGTGGAAGGTCAACAAGAAGATCACACTCACCTATGGCTTGCGCTGGGACGATTTCGGCAACCCCTCGCCCGCGAACGGATCGGTGGAATCGAATTTCTTCTACGGCCAGGGAGCCACGATCGCGCAGCAGGTCGCCAACGGGTACGTGAAGCAGGTGCCGCATGCCTTCAACAATGCGATCACAACGTGGAGTCCTCGCGCGGGAATCGCGTGGGACCTTACCGGATCCGGCAGATGGCTGGTACGCGGCGGCTTCGGGCTGTACCACGATTGGGTGACGCTGGGGAACGTGCAGAACGAGTTTGCGAATCCTCCCGCGGCCTCGGCGGTCACGTTTACGACAGGTACGACGCAGGCTCCGATCTACGCGCTTGGCAAGAGCGACGTGTATCCCTACGGCTTCCCGTACCCGGCGATTCCGACCTCCGGATTGAACGATCACGGTGGCATCGTGGGTGTGCAGTCCAGCATCGCGGGCAATGATCCAAACCTGAAGGCCGGCAACACGATGAACTACACGGCGACGCTGGAGCGCGGCCTGGGGCCGAACTTCTCGGTGGCAGCGGGCTACTCTGGATCGCACTCCAATGATCTGTACACCGACTTTGCGGGCCACACGACCAACGCGTTCTACGGTGTAGACATCAACAACTTCCCCGGAAGCCTGATTGCGAACGGAGGCAAGCTGGTGCGGCTGAACCCGAACTTCGGTTCAATCCGGTATACGGTGAACGGGCCCACGTCGACGTACAACGCCTTTATCACTGAGTTCAAGGGCCGCATCCTGCATCACGGGTTCATCAACGCGTCGTACACGCACTCGAGCTCTTATGACGATGCGGGCACGTATCCAACGGTGCAGTCGAACAGCCTGGATTATGGCCAGTACTGGGCTCATTCCAACTGGGACACTCCGAATCGGCTCTCGATAGCAGTGGGATATGAGCTGCCGCACATGCACAGCGGCCCGGATTTCCTGCGTGAGTTCACAAATGGATGGAAGCCCAGCGTGATTACGATCCTGCAGAGCGGCACGCCGTTTACGGTGCTGAACACGGCGGCGTACAAGTCGACCCTGGTCGCGGGGAGCCCTGTCACTAGCTCTGCGAGCGGCGACTACAACGCCGACGGAGTGAACAGCGATCTACCGAACGTCCCCACCTACGGGTACAAGATTGCGACGAGCCGAAACGCAGAGCTGGCGAGGAATTCGGACCTGACGCCGATCGCAAGCACGGCGCCGGGTGCGGCCGGCGTTTTCAATGCGGTCACCGACTTCACGGCCCCGATGACGATTCCGGGGGAAGGCAACGAGGTGATCAATGGCTATCGCAATCCGGGTTACGCCAACACGGACTTCGCACTGCTGAAGAACACCCATGTGTGGGAAAGCGCGAACTTGCAGCTGCGCGTAGAAGTCTACAACCTGTTCAATCGGGCGAACCTCGGCGGCATCTCCTCGAGTATTACGAGCGCGAGCTTTGGGAGGTCGACCTCGCAGTACAACGCGCGGTTCCTGCAGCTCGGTGCGCGCCTGGAGTTCTGAAGCCGCGCGTACGAACATCAGCCGCAGACTGCTCGCTGAAACATGCGAGTGGTCTGCGGCCTTCAGTTGATTAGACACTGATGTTCAGGGGAACTCCGTGGAAGGCGATGGGCTTACTTGCGCCGCCGCCTGCAATGCGCGCTGCAAAGGTGAGAGTCGTGAACGGATGCACCGTTGAGCCTGGCGCCAGCCGCAGCGAGAGGACGTGTGTGGTCTCGGTCCATCGAATCTCAATAGTGGAAGAGACGCCCCGCGTGTGATCCATCGAGACGCCATCGTCCTCGTAGAGCGAAAACTGCGCATCGCTGCCGGGATAGATGATCAACTCAAGCGGAGCGGAGGATTTCTCCAACGCGAACTGCTTGACCGGACCGAGGGGAACGATGCTGCCTGCGCGCACGTAAAGCGGCAGCGTGCCGAGGTCTACAGCGCGCGTATGCGTGGCGCCACCGGGGACCGCGACGCCTGTCCAGAAGTCGAACCATGTGCCCGCGGGCACATAGGTTGTGCGTTCGGTCGCGGCCTTTGCCGTCACAGGGGCGACCAGCAGGCTTTGGCCCCACAGGAATGCGTCGTCGACGGTGGCTGCTTTCACGTCGTCCGGAAAGGCGAGCCACAACGCGCGCATCAGCGGCATGCCGGTGGCATGCGTCTCGCGTACCGCGGAGTAGAGATACGGCAGCAGCTGATAGCGAAGGTTGAGATACTTGCGGCAGATAGCTTCCACTTCGGGGTGATGCAGATCCGCGGCCGAGGGCAGCAGGCTGGGATCATCTTCGACCGGGCCTATGTCGCCGCGGTCCCATCCCCAGGGCAGGCGTAGCATCCAGGTACGGCCGTGCGAACGGAAGAGCGGGCAGAAGGCGCTGAACTGAAACCAACGCACGTAGAGCTCGGCCGTAAGCTCTTTGGTTGAGAAGAAGCCGCCCGTATCGGTGCCCCAGTACGGGATGCCGCTGAGCGCCGTATTGAGGCCCGCGGCGATCTGCGTGCGCAGCGTCTGCCACGCTGAGTTCACATCGCCCGACCACAGGAAACCGTACTGCTGCAGCCCCGCGTAGCCGTTGCGCTGGATGGAGAAGGGGCGAACGTTGGGGCGCTGCTCGAGCGGGCCTTCCCAGTACATGCGGTTGCGCGTGAGGCGGGCTTCGGGGGCGAGCTCATCGCCGTCATCTACCCACCAGCCATCGATTCCGGTGTGGAACGCCGGCAGGTGATCGCGCCAGTAGCTGGCCGCTGAATCGGGATCGGGATCTGAATGGGCGACGCGGCCGTGCAGGTCCTCGGGCACACCGAGCACATGTAGCACCACGCGCATGTGGTCCTCGTGCATCTGCGCGAACATCGTGTGTGGATCAGGAAAAATCTTTGGGTTGAATGCGAACGAGGCGTGGCCCGTGTTCCAGCCGGAAGGCGCAAAGCCCGTGCCGAGGTAGATCATTACGTCGCATGGCAGCTTCTTCTCACGAAATGTTCTTACTTCATCGAGCACTGCGTCGCGGCTGGCGAGCGTGCGGTGCGACTGCTGGTAACCGAAGGCCCAGAGCGGCGGCAGGTGTGGCAGACCGGTTAGCTGCGCGAACTCTTTGAGAATGGTCGCGGGGGCATCGGCGATCACGACCAACATATCCTGCGCTTCCGCCGCCGCAGACGGGCGAAAGACCCCGCGGGTGCCTGTGAGATCAAATGTGCCCATGGGGTGATGGAAGAAGAGGCCCCAGCCGCGCGGACTGATGAGCCATGGTATTGGTGAGCGTCCGCCGTTGACGAACTGGTCCGGTTTGAACTGCCCGTTGCGCATGGTGTCGACCACGCCGCGGCGATCGAACTGGTGCCCACCTTCGCCGAGTCCGAAGACAGGAGCATCGTGCAGGTCGAAGCTAACGCGCCCCGTATCGGCTTCAACGGTGAGGCGCTGCCGAGACGTGCCGGCTTCGGCGACCATGATCGACAGCGGTTCGTCGCTTACGTGGATGGTGTACCTGCCCCAGCTCAGCGCAGCCAGCGGCGGGCTTTGCAAAGTGTGCGCGGGCGGTGGCAGCACGCGGTCCCGCAGGCCGGCGCCGGTGAAGGCTTGTTGCGGTCGCTGATGCGCTGCTGCGGGAAGGAAGCTGATGCGCAGCGTGTGCTCGGTGACAGGCGTGAGCGAAAGCTCGACGGCGATGCCGCTGATCGTGAAGGGGTGGGATGCGCCGCCGGCCGGAGAGCGCAGGCAGCGCACAGTCCAGGCGCCCGTCGCCGCTCCCGCGCGGCGCAGAAACGTCCGTCTGGAGAGGCTGTCGCTCACTCTTTCGCCCGCCCGGCACCCTGTGGCAGCGTGTACTCGAGCGGCCCAAGGTCCTTGCGCGAAGCCTTCTTCACACCGTCAACCATCAGCGTAAGTCCCGCGCCACGATGATAGCGGTTGCCGGTCGCGTCGTACACGATCGACAGCATGTGTCCATGATAGGGCAGGGCATCCAGCGCGAAGTAAGTCCACGCACCCGCGGGCAGCAGCGGGTTCAGCACAATGCGGTTGTCCTCCCTGGACCGCAGACCGATCAGTCCCGTGATGAGCGGATCGACGAAGCCGGAGTGGTTGTAATACGCGCCGCGACCGTCCAGTGGGCTATGCAGTTCGTGCAGCACGCGCCGCGAGATCCACTCGCCCGTATCCGGATCCATTGCCTCGTCCACCCAGGGAATGACGTCCCCGCCGGGTAGCTTCAGCTGGTGCGAGTGCACGTAGTTGGCGAAAAGCCGGAGATACTCGGGGCGCCCGACCGCATCCTGCTGCGGCCCGTTGAGCAGGTTGGCGAGGGCAACCAGCGTCTGCGTTGTCGAGTATCCCCACATCGGCCCGTTCCACTGGCACTGGTCGTCGCTCGCGAAGCGGAAGCGTGGGCTGCGCCGTTCCGCGGTGGGTGGTCCAAAGTCACCGGGGAAGCCCTGCGGATCGAACAACTGCTTCCACGCGACCGCGTGCGAGGGCGCTGGGATATCGAAGTACCACGGCACATAGCCGATCAACTCGCGCACATTCGCGAACGCAAGCGCCGTATGTGGGTCCTTGAACTTCGGCTGCGTTCGAATGCCGGAATCCGTCGCGGGCGAAACGACTTCGTAGAAGTTGTCGCGGGGGTTCCACAGCATGGTTTCGATGCGCTGCTTCTGCGCCTGGGCCTTCCCCGCGAACTCCGCAGCCAGCGCGGAGTCACCGTGCAAGGTCGCGAGCCGCTCAATAGCTCTCGCATCGCCATACATATAGCTGTTCAGCGTTGGGCGATACCCGTCCCCGGAGATGCTCACCTCCATGCCGTCGCGCGTATCGATCGACCAGAAGAGACCGTTCGCGTCCTGGTGAGTGGCCTCCCACGCGTGGTAGTTCCGTGTCAGACCGGGGAGCAGGTCGAGCCCGAGCTTGTTGTTGCCTGTGGCCAGAGTCACGGCGTTGACGGAGTCGGCGAGCGCGAGGCTGAAGTCGCGGTTGTGTGTCGCGTCGGGTGAGAGCCAGAATCGCGCATCGTCATCGGCCAGTGAGGCGTCGCGCAACCAGCGCGCCTCGCGCAGGTGATGCGGGACGGCGACCGAGACGGTGTTGCCGTAGCCGGCCCAAGGCACGTTGAACAGGAACTCGTTGAGCAACTGGCCGCGCGGGCTGTGCACGATGTGCTTCTGAAAGGCATACCAACGGAAGTAGTAAATCTCCTGGAACTTTGGGTCGGAGGACTCAAACCATGGGATGTTGGCCAGCATCCATGGCCACTCATCGGGAGCCTCCCCGCCGATGGCTTCCTTCTCCTGCCGATGAAACTCAAGGGCGTAGTGATGGAAGCTCTCGGGCTTGAGGACGTTGCCAGGCTTCGCCGGCTTGCCCTGCGCCTGCATCATCGCGCTCAAGGAGAAGAGAAGAAGAAGCACTCGCATCTTAGAGCGTCTTATGGGAAGCGACTTGCGCATTGCATGGTTCTCCTCAAACAGTAGCGATTACGTGCAGGCCCACGTCCCAGCAGAGCTCTGCCGCGAAGCTAAATCCGAAAACAACAGCGAGTCTGCATGGCACTTTATATGTGGTCAATCAGGAGTGTGCAGTGGGCGCAGCGCGGGGCGCATATACTCGCAAGCCGGCGGGTTTCAAGCGGAATAGATCCTGCAACCGGGTAGCTGCCCTGCTGCGGCTCTCTTTGCATTCCACATAGCGGTATGGAGGACAGCTCGGGCCATTCGCGTGCCAAAGCTCCAGCACCTGCTGCGGCGCATCTGCCGCGACCCATTTTTGCACCAGCCGCGATCAGCCGCTCGCACTGCGCCCTCCCTGTCACCGAAGCGGCCCAGGACGACCTCGCCTGGGAGGTCTACCGCCGTCGACCTGAGCGGGCGGACTACAGGCCCACGGCTTACACTCGAGCTTATGTCGATTTGCAGCTCCTTGCGCCCCTTCTGGGGCCAAATCTCGTTACGAGGCATCTGCCTCGCCTCTGGTCTCCTGGCGTGCTTTTCCGCGGTCGCGCAACGAGACAACGAGGTGCGCCCCGCCGACGCCCGTTACAACAATCCCATTTTGTTCTCCGACTACTCGGACCCTGACGTCGTCCGCGATGGGTCGAACTACTACCTGGTGGCTTCCACCTTTTCGTTCGTCCCCGGGCTGCCCATCCTCCAGTCGCCCGATCTAGTTCACTGGACAATCCTCGGCCACGCGCTGCCTCGCATCAACCTCGGACCCGCCTACGATCTGAACGGCGGCAACCGCTATGGCGGCGGCGTGTGGGCGCCCGCGCTCCGCAAACACGACGGCCGCTTCTTCTTGTATTTCCCGACGCCTGGTGAGGGCATCTTCATGATCTCCGCCCCTGCGATGACTGGGCCCTGGACTGAGCCCGTCGCGCTGCTCGCCCAACCCGGTCTCGAAGACCCGTGCCCGTTCTGGGATGACGATGGCAAAGCTTACCTGATCCACTCGCGCACAGGAGCCGGCCCGCTCATTCTGCATCGCATGTCGCCCGACGGTAAGACCCTGCTCGACGCAGGCCAGGAGATCGTGCGGGATCCTAAGGAACTTCACACACTCGAAGGCCCGAAGCTGTACAAGCGCAACGGCTTCTACTACATCTTTGCGCCTTTCGGCGGCGTAAGCACCGGGGCGCAGACGGTCCTCCGCTCACGATCCATCTATGGCCCGTACGAGCACCGCACCGTGCTGGCGCAGGGTTCCACGGCGGTCAACGGACCACACCAGGGCGGCTACGTGGAGACGGCAGACGGTCAGGGCTGGTTTGTGCACTTCCAGTCGCGGGGCGCGCACGGCCGCATCGTGCACCTGGAGCCCGTTCGCTGGGAGCAGGACTGGCCGATCATGGGGGACGCACCCGCGGGTGCTACGACTGGCCAACCCGTGGCGTCGGCACCCGTGCCGCACCACACCGGCAAGCCTTCAGCGCAGCACCCCCAGACATCGGATGAGTTCTCCAGTCCCACGCTCTCGCCCCAGTGGGAGTGGAACCACAACCCCGATGATGCGCACTGGTCGCTCGGTGCGCGCGCCGGCTTCCTTCGGCTAATCCCCACAGTTGCGACCGATGTCTTCACCGCCCGCAATACCCTGACGCAGCAGATGCAGGACGAGAATCTCGAATTCACGGTGCGACTGGATCTGTCCGGCATGCAGGACGGAACCCACACCGGGTTGGCGATGTTTGAAAAGGGTGCGAGCGGGATGCAGATCGTCCAGCAGAGCGGCAAGCGCACTGTTTCCTTCTTCCACCTTGCGCAGACGGAGCCTGGCGCCGTACTCGCTGCGACAGTGGTGGACTTGCGTGTCCGCATCGCGGCAGATTCGGCCTCGTACTCCTACAGCACAGACGGCGGCAAAACCTTTCAGCAGTTAGGACCCGCAACCGTTCCCATCAGCTTTTCATGGTGGAAGGGATCGCGGCCTTCGATCTTTGCCTATGCAACTGACGGGAACGCCGCGGCTGGGCACGTTGATCTTGATTTCGCCCACTACGTGGCCGTCCATTAGCCCGGACCATTGCTCAAGCCCCAACCACAACGCCCATCCAACAGCACGAGACTGGAAGCCCGGCAATTCCCCAAACGAGCCAGACGCATCCCACGGAAGTTGCAAATTGTTCCACGTGGAACAATTTGCTCGAGCAGGCCGATACTGGCGGCTCTCTCCGTTCCGTGCGGGCATAAGGATTCGATGTTGTTTCTTGGTGGATACGCGCGCGCCGGCGACACCTTTGCCACCATCAAGAGTGTTGGTCTGCTCCCTGGCCCGGTCACGTCAGGGTGGCGCTCACGCCCCCGCGTTGCGGGCACAAAAACTGTCCGCCCTTACAACCTCGCCCCGATGGGCATCGTCCATGCGTGTAGTTCAGCCCGGCATCCCCCGGGCCATTGCTACACGTTGGCCGAGGTGCACCTCGGCCACAGCGGGTAGGATCCGCGATGGATTAGCGTACCTGGTGCAAACACGATCACCCTGGCCAGGCACCACCTCAGCAGATCTGCCTCCACCAATTGCAAGTCCTCACTTGTCTGAGGACGGCTCCGTGCTGGCGCACGGAGGGAGCCTTCAATGAATCCACCCAATTCTGGAAACAACCCCAACGCCTCGTCCCAGCTCCCATTCGGCCCGAAGACTATCGTCCTCGGCGCCGCTGCGCTGATTGCCTACGGCCTTACCCGACGCTCAAAGACCGGCACCGCCCTCGCAGCCGCGGGCGGTGTGCTCGCCTACCAGGCCACGAAGACGCTGCCGCCATCGCAGGCTGATACCCAGGCGATCTTCCTCGTGAACGCCTCTCCGGAGAAGGCCTACACACTGTGGCGCAACTTCGAGGGCCTGCCGCGCTTCATGGCCCACCTCAAGTCCGTTCGTGTGCTGGATACACAGCGTTCGGAGTGGGTGGCGGCCGGTCCGATGAACAGCGAAGTCCGCTGGAGCGCAGAGATTACGGAGGACACTCCTAACCAGCGCATCGCCTGGCGAGCGCTGCCCGGCTCTGAGGTGGAGACGTCCGGCTCTGTGGACTTCCGTCCCGATCCGCAGGGTCGCGGCACCTTTGTTACGGCCAAAGTGCAGTACAGCGTGCCGGGCGGGGCCTTCACGACTGGCCTCGCCGCGATATTCGGCAAACACCCCGAGTTCATCGTCCGGGAAGACGTTCGGCGGTTCAAGGCCTTGCTGGAAGCCGGTGAGGTGTCCACCACTGCTGGCCAGACCCACGGTCCCCGTGGTTTGCACGGCCATACGGAGCAGGCGTTGTTCCGCGAGACAAGCAATCACCCCGCTCCCCAGGCGGCGTCGGCTCCGGCATGACTTGTCAGCCTGTCACCATGGGAGGACCCTTCGGTGAACCCGTCATCTCTGGTTGCGCCTAAGGTCCCTCCGTTCCCTCGCTCAAACACCCCCCGAATCCGCGAAATGTAGGAGCTCCTGAATGAAAGCACTCTGCTGGATGGGTAAACAGAAACTGCAGGTACACGAGGTGCCTGACCCCACAATCCTCAATCCTCGCGATGCCATAGTCCGCATCACCTCCACGTGCATCTGCGGCTCGGATCTTCACCTCTACGACGGCTTCGTTCCCACACTGGAACAAGGCGACATACTGGGCCACGAGTTCATGGGCGAGATCGTCGAGGTCGGTCCCGGTATCAACAAAGAGAAACTAAAAGTGGGGGACCGCGTGGTCGTTCCCTTCACGATCGCGTGCGGTAACTGCCAGTTCTGCAACGACCAGCTCTGGTCCTGCTGCGATAACTCCAACCCCAACGCGTGGATCGCTGAGAAGCTGATGGGCTATACGCCCTCCGGTCTCTTCGGCTACACCCACATGCTGGGCGGCTACGCCGGTGGTCAGGCTCAATACGCCCGCGTTCCGTACGCGGATGTGGGCCCCATCAAGGTCCCCGAGGGCTTGGCGGACGACCAGGTCATCTTCCTGTCGGACATCTTCCCCACGGGCTACATGGGCGCGGAAAACTGCAACATTCGGCCGGGCGACACCGTCGCGGTCTGGGGTTGCGGCCCCGTCGGGCAGTTTGCGATTCGGAGCTGCTTCATGATGGGCGCGGGTCGCGTCATTGCGGTCGATCGCGTCCCTGAGCGACTCGCAATGGCTCGCGCCGCGGGTGCAGAAACCCTCAACTTCGACGAAGTTGACGTTCTCGAAGCGCTCCATGAGCTTACGGGAAACCGCGGTCCGGACGCCTGCATGGACGCTGTCGGCATGGAAGCGTCAGGCCATGGGATGCTTTTCGCGATGGACCGCGCCAAGCAGATGGCCCGCATCCAGATGGATCGACCCATCGTGCTGCGTCAGGCGATTATGGCATGCAAGAAGGGGGGTACCGTTTCGGTTCCCGGAGTCTATGCCAGCTTCATCGACAAAGTCCCCATGGGCGCTTTCATGAACAAGGGCCTCACGATGAAGACCGGGCAGACGCACATGATGCGCTACATGCAGCCACTGCTCGAACGCGTGCAGAAGGGCGAGATCGACCCCTCGTTCGTTATCACCCACAAGCTGCCGCTCGACAGCGCGCCTGAGGCTTACCGCATGTTCCGGGACAAGCAGGATCAGTGCATCAAGGTGGTCATGGACCCGTGGGCACAAACTGCCGCGTAACGTTTGTCTTTCTTCCATCATCCCCGCCGGTGGTCTGCGGTTCCGTCCAACGGGACTTCAGACCCTGCGGAATAACTTTCTCGGCCAAGAGGAGCTCCCCATGCCCACCGTTTCACCCGCAAACGCCCTCGATTCCATCCCCAAGGTCATCAGCCCGAGGATGCATGGCTTCATCGACTACAGCCACGCCGCCTTCTTCTTCACGGTAGGTCTGTTCTGCTCGCGTTCGAACAAGCCTGCCGCACGCGCTGCCTTTGCTACAGGAGGCCTCATACTCGTCCAATCGCTGCTCACGGATTACCCGCTCGGAGCCAAACCGGTCATCTCCTTCGAAACTCATGGCAAGATGGACGCCGTCATGGCGGCAAGCTCGTGGATGATCCCGCTCCTCTTTGGCTTCGCAGCGACTGGCGCGGCGAAGGTCTTCGAAAGCAACTCTCTCATCGAGGGCTCCGTGGTCACGACTACAGACTGGAACAGCGAACGCGCTCGCGCGGAGCGTCAGGTTGCTTGACCCTTTCGCGTTAATCCGCGCGATGCAAAGAGATAAGCCGGCAGGGATCCGTTTGCTTTACGACAAGCGGCGATGTGATTTCGAGCACATCGAGGTTCAGCGGCTCTCGGGTTCGATGTGTATCAGGGTGTTCAATGCCTCGGGATGCGCCGTCTTCGTCGGCATCCCTGAACCGAAACACTCCTGCCCCATGACCGCGCTTACTTGTCGCAGGATAGCCCGGCGGGTCGCTCGGCGTCTTCTGGCGGCGACTCGGTCGATTCTGGTATCTTCGATCTATGCCGTAGCGCAGTGACTCAATCGCCTGCCCGTACAGTCAGATAAGTGAGCGGGAGTAGTTCAGTGGCAGAACGTCAGCTTCCCAAGCTGAATGTCGCCGGTTCGATCCCGGTCTCCCGCTCCAGATTTCGAGTTAGCCGCGAAGAAGAAGGCCGCCCTGGTGGGCGGCCTTCTTGTCGGTTCGGGACGGGTTCCGGTTAGTGCACGAGACTCGCCGTCTTCTGTGTGCCTTTGTGATCAACCAGCGCCATGGCTTCGGGGAAGAACGTTGCGGCTTTGAGGATCTGCGGGTCGTACTGATCGAGCACCTTCTGGCCCTCGAGCTGGCCAAACTCGTAGGTGAACAGCGAGGCCTTGATGTAAGCCTTGGTCCAATCCGAGACGGCGGCGATGTCCGATTCGGTGTAGTCGACCTGGTTCGCTTTCAGGTAGTCCTTGAACTGGGACAACATGGCATCGTCGACAGTGAAGTCTTTGTTGATGGTGCGTGTGGCCAGGTAGTGCTTCGCGAAGTTGAAGAAGGCGTAGTGCTGGAAGAGCGACTCCTGGAAATGGTTGAGCTTGGGGGCGTCGATCTTCTCGTCGGGGGTGATGCCGCCGCCGCCGTAGACGGTGCGACCGGAGTCCGTGAGCTTCACCTCGAGGTTGGACTTGTCTGCCTTCTTGGCGTCATCCCGGATGTAGTAGTAGTCGTACAGCGAGACGTTGTCGTAGGAACGCTGGATCAGGCGGCCGGAAGGCGTGTAGTAGTGGTAGGTCGTCAGCGCGAGGCCTGTATTCTCGGCGATCTGGAAGACGGTCTGCACCAGGCCCTTGCCGAATGTGGTCTCGCCGACAATCAGGGCGCGATCGTGATCCTGCAAGGCTCCCGAGACAATTTCCGCGGCCGAGGCAGTGTTCCGGTTGACCAGAACGACGATCGGATATTTTTCCTGCGAGTCCGAGCCGCGGGCGGCGCGGTATACCTGGTCGGGGAAGGCGCGGCCCTTTTGCGAGACGACGATCTGACCCTTCTGGAGGAACTTGTCTGCCATGCCCACGGCCTCGTTGAGCAGACCACCGGGGTTGCCGCGTAGGTCGATTACCAGACCTTCAAGGTGGCCATTGTTCGCGTGGAACTTGTCGAGCGCGTCGCCCACTTCTCGACTGGTGGTCTCCATAAATCCGGTGACATGGATGTAGCCGACTCCGGGCTTCAGCAGGAACGCGACGTCAACGGAATAGCGTGGTATGTCGTCGCGAACGAGGTCGAAGGTGAGGGGGGTGTCTTTGCCTTCGCGCCCCATCGTGACGGCGACGTGGGTGCCTTTGGGACCTTTGAGCAGGGTAGCGACTGCTGCGGAGTCCATGCCTTCTGTGGCTTTGCCGTCGACCGAAAGGATCACATCTCCCGGACGAATTCCTGCTTTATACGCGGGCGTACCTTCAAACGGGGCGAGGACGACGATCTTGATCGCTCCCGCTTTATCCGGCTGTGGCTGAATCTGCATGCCGACGCCGTAGTAATGGCCGTGCTGATCTTCGCGCATCTGCGCAAAAGCCTTTGGATCGTAGAAGTTGGAGTGCGGATCGAGCACGTGGAGCATGCCGGGGATAGCGCCGTCGTAGATCGCCTTGTCGATGCGGTCGCCGTTCATGGGTTCGGCATAATTCTGCTCGACGATGGAGTAGACGCTGGTGAACTCGTGGAGCGAGTCCCGCATGGTCGACTCGTCGGAGGCCGACTGTGCGGCGACTTTCTGGCTGATTAGGGAGCCCAGAACGGCACAGGTGCCCAGAAAGAGCGTGACGGAGAACAGAGCGCGGCGGGTGCGGGAGGCCATCAGCTTCTTTACCTCAGACTTGTTTCTATCCGGTACGGCGTCAGCCGCGGTGAAAGGACGGCGCGGACCGCTGAGAGCGGTCGCAGCCACTCCTGGTGGGACGAGTATAGCACCGGGCAGGTGAGCGTCCGGAGCGTATGGCTGCAACGAAGGTGCAGGTTCCGTGGGTTGATCAGGGCTGAAATGGCTCGTCGGCGGACGGGCCGTAGAGCCCCGGAACTGGAATATTGTTGAGCCGGAGGTATACGCCGAGCTGAGCGCGGTGGTGGATTAGGTGGTTGAAGAACATGATTCGGTAGGTCTTGGACCGACTCTCGTCTAGGATCATGCGATCGCCAAAGCGAAAGGGCCACTTGGCGGCAAGCTGCTGGTCCGTAGCGGAGGCGATGGCTTTGCGCGCGGCGGTGGAGATCTCGTCAAAGGTGGCGAGCATACCGTCGCGGCTACGGAAGGTCATGTCGGCGCGGGGGCGGGCGGAATTCGCGAGGTCCATTCCGTCGTCTTCCATGATGTACTGCGCGAAGAGCGGCATGGTTGCGACGTGCATGGCCAGCTTGCCGATCGCGAAGGACTTCTCGTGTGGCTTCCAGTCAGGGTTCTCTTCCGGGATGCGTTCGAGAGTCTTGCGGGTGCCGGCCATCTCGGCGTCGAAGTCTTCAAGCAGCAACTGGGCGTGGGTCATTGATCTGTCTTCTCCTACGAGTACAGGGTCTACATGCCGTCGGCCGAGGGGCCATAAGTTCCCGGTAGGGTGTGGTTGAGCAGGCGGATATAGGTACCGAGCTGAGCGCGGTGGTGGATGATGTGGTTGACCCCGAAGGTTCGATACGCTCCATAGCGCTTGCCGGAGAAGATTCCACGCTCGCCTACGCTGAGCTGCCAGTCCTCCATGAACTTGTCGTCCGAGGTGTGCTGGAGCGTCGAGACTGCCTTCGCGGCGACGGTGTCGAAGTGACGCAGGAGCTGCTCTTTCGATTCCATGACAAAGGGCTTGCGTGGGTTATCGGGCGAGGCTAAGTCGATACTCGGGCTGGTCAGGATAAGCGAGATGAAACCGGGTAGTTCGGCAGTGTGGCCGGCGAGCTTCGCAAGGGACATGGACTTCTCATGGGGCTTGAAATCCTGGTCGGAGTCCGGCAGCGCATCGAGCAGGCGACGTGTCTTGGCGAGTTCGGCTTCGAGTTCGGGTGCGAGCAGTTCGTTGAGCGGTGCAGTCATTGCGGTCAACCTTTCCGAGCCGCAGCCCGCGTGGGTTCAGATTCCCGTGATGTTAAAGCCGCAATCCACAAAGGTGATCTCTCCGGTGATGCCGCTGGCCAGAGCTGAGCAGAGGAACAGCGCGGTGTTGCCGACCTCATTCTGCTCGACGTTTCGGTGGAGTGGTGCACGTTCCGTGACCTTATCCAGGATGGTCGAGAAGTCGCCGATGCCGCGGGCGGCCAACGTCTTGATGGGGCCGGCAGAGATTGCGTTAACGCGGATGTTCTTCGGGCCCAATGAGGCAGCGAGATAGCGGACAGAGGCCTCGAGGCCGGCCTTTGCCACTCCCATGACGTTGTAGTTAGGGAAGACCTTGGTAGAGCCGTAGTACGTGAGGGTGAGGATGGCGCCGCCATCGGACATCAGTGGCGCAGCCCCACGGGCGACGGCGATAAGGGAGTACACGCTCACGTCGTGGGCCACCGCGAAGTCTGCGCGCGTGGTGAGGAGGAAGTCGTTCTTGATGGCGTCCGCCGGGGCGAAGGCGACTGAGTGGATGAGGATGTCGACTTTGGGGACCGCGTTTGCGATCTTTGCGAACAGCCCGTCGATCTCTTCGTCCCGCGAGACATCGCACTGGAAGGCGCGGCCGGTCTCGGATTGACCCAGATCGGCGAGGAGCTGCTCGGATTCCTTCTGCAGACGCTCGGACTGATAGCTCAGGATGAGGGTAGCGCCGGCCTCGGCGAGTTTTTGAGCTACGGCGTAGGCGATGCTGCGTTTGTTGGCAAGGCCGAATACAACGGCGACTTTGCCTTTTAGATCGATCATGCGGTGAGGTGCTCCTGTTCCGAAGAGAAGGATAGCAGCGGCGGGCGCTCTATGCCGGCCGACCCCATCGTTCGTCCGGCTTTTGCACCTGGACTGCGCGAAGGACCTATGCGGTCAGCCAATCGTACTGCTCATCCGTGAGTGGGACGACGGAGAGACGGAATTGGCGGAACAAGAGGGAGCCGGTGAAGATGGGGGCTTCACGGATGGCCGCGAGCGATTTTTCCTGCTGGAGACGCTTGCCGACCTTGATGCGTACGGCTGGGTTCTTCGGGTCCGAGGGGTCGACCGACACTACGGTGGCGGTTCCGACGGCGGCTTTGCCTACGTTGGAGTGGTAGATGACGAGCTTTTCACCCGGCTTCATACCGCGAAGGGAGAGGAGGGCCTGCGGGTTGGAGATACCGTCCCAGGTGGTTTCGCCGTCGCGGAGGAGGTCGTCGTAGGAGTACTTGGTGGGTTCGGTCTTCAGGAGGAAGGGCATGGCGGGGCATCCTTGAGGGCAATAGTACCTGCGCAGCCCGGAGTAGGTGGACTGCCCTATCCGCCGAGGTCTACGAGGCGGACGCCCTCTACCGGGCGACCGAGGAAGCGCGAGCCGAGGTGCTGGAACTTTTCTACGGAGTCGGTGACGAAGCACTCGATGGAGTCGCTGCGATCAGAGGTGTTCCAGGAAGGCCGCTGCGGTATCGAACGCTCTACTGCAAGGGCCGTGGCGCGGGCGGAATCGACAACCTGGGCGTTTGAGCCCAGGCTGCGCAGGGTGCTTTCGATCTCTGCCGCGATCAGGGGATAGTGTGTGCAGCCGAGGATGACGGCCTGCGGAGCGCAGGTGGCGAGGGCTTCGGCGAGGTAGATGCGGAGTACGTCGCGGGTTACGTGGTGCTCGGGACGATCTTGCATCGGGCTCTGTGAGTCCGCGGTTATCCAGCCTTCCTCGACGAGAGGAACAAGCAGCGGGCACGCCTTCTCCGTGGCTCGCAGACCCAGAGCTTCGCAATGGGTGCGGTAGGCGTGGGAGTGGACGGTGGCGGCAGTCGCGAGGATCAGCACTTCGGCGGCGGGGTGGCGGAGATGTGTGGCCTGGACGGCCGGCTCGATGACTCCGGTGACGGGGATGGTGACGGCGGCGGTGATCTCGGGCAGGGCGAGCGCGGAAGCGGTGTTGCAGGCGATGACAAGGTGGTCGGCGCCGTGGGCTTCGAGGAAGCGGGCTGACTCAACGGCATACCGTGCGATGGTGGCCTGAGATTTGGACCCGTAGGGAAGGCGCGCGGTGTCTCCTAGGTAGACGAAATGGGCGCCCGGAATGCGTGGGAGGAGCTCGCGGAGGACGGTGAGCCCGCCGAAGCCCGAGTCGAATACTCCGATAGTGAGGGCTTTCTCGCGCGCCATCTAGTGTTCGGCTCCCTGGGCGGCCTGGGTGGAAGCGGAGGCGGTGTCGAGCACCTGGTAGGTGCGGGTGAGGTCGGCGTGCCCGTTCAGCGTGTCGCGCGGCTGGCCGTCTACCAGGAAGCGGACCTGTTCGATGCGCGGGAAGTTCGCGTAGAGGGTGCCGAGGATCGACTGGATCGTGAGGCTCTCGACCTCCACACCGGAGGGGTGGCGGTCGGCGAATGCTCCGTGGAGGTTAATGACCGCGAGCTGGCCGCCAGCGGAGTGCGGGGGCGAACCGTAGCCGGATTCGTAGGGTGGCGGGTTGCCGACCCGTGGCGCGCTGCCGGAGGCTACGGCGGGGCGCAGGGGAAGTTCCAGAAGGAAGACATCGTCGACGGCTGGACCGCTGTCGAGCGGATGGTGCGAGCCTTTGTAGGAGTACTCGGCGAGCAGGCGGCTGAGGAGGGCGCGAGCTCGGCCGGTGGGCTCTTCCGGGAGGGCAACTTCGCGGTCCTGCATGGTCAGGGTGGCCGTGCTGTCGTCGGCGAGGGCGAGGCTGACGCGCTCGTTGGGAGTGGCGACGGGAGCGTCGAGCGGGGTTTGGTCGCCGCGCCGGGTGAACTTCTCGCGCGCCTGGGTGCAGCCGCGAAGCAGGAAGAGCAGCATAACGAGGATTGCGGCGCTGAGGGTCCAGAAGAGGATGCGTTGATAGCGCGGGATCACTGCGGGGCTCCTGCTGGGACGGGAGGATGGAGGGCGGGTGCTGCGGGTGCGGTCTTCTGGCGGACGGGTAGCGAGTCACGCCAGCGGCCGAGGGCTGCCGTGACGGAGTCGGCGAGGCGCTGCTGGTACCCGCCGTCCGTGATGGCGGTGACTGAGCCGCCGGCAGGTGCGAGGGGGGCGAGTTCGATGATGACTGCGGGGCAGGTCAGGTTATCGAGCGGGCGGACGGGACCACGTCCGCGGAGGGTCGGCAGACCGGCGCCCTGCAGCGAGGTAGCGAGTTCGGTCTGGAGGTGGAGGCTCTGGGTAACGGTGCCGGCCTGAGCCATGTTCCACAGGATTGGCTCAAAGGGGGGCCTGGTGTCGGGATCGAGATCGCTGGGTGGGGGCGTGGGTTGGAGGCTGGAGATGTAGAGGTGGATTCCGGAGCCGGTCGAGGAAGCGTGCAGGATGAGGCAGGCGGCGGCGTGCTGGCGGTTGGCGAACTCGGCGCGCTGGTCGGTAGAGAGCGCGTCGGTGACGTCGGCGTCGCGGGTGGAGAGGACAGTGAAGCCGGCGGCGACCAGGGTTGGACGGAGGCGGGAGGCGAGCGCGAGGGTGACATCTTTTTCGAGGGACTGATCGGCGAGCTTGCCACCGGTCTCAGCGCCACCGTGTGCGGGATCGAGGACGATCACGTTGCGGTTGATCGTGGGAGTGAGGTTGCGGGCCTGCGTGGGAGGGGAGGGGCGTGGGGTCGGGGTGGTGGATTTCGTGGGGGGCTGGAGCGTACGGGTTTGGAGGGAGGCTTGGGCGAGCAGGAGTGTGGTGCAGGTGGCGGCTGCGAGGGTGAGGGCGACGGCATGTGCGGCGCGGCGACGGGCTGGTTTGATGGGGAGGGAGATCACGGGTCGGGGCAGCCTTAGTCGAGCGCGTAGATGGCCAGCCCGCTGAGGAGCTTGGGGTAGAAGTCGGTGGACTTCTGGGGCATGACGTCCCCGGAGAGCGAGACTTCCTTGAGCTGGTCGAGGGTGATCGGCTTGATAAGGAAGGCGATGTCGGCTTCGCCGGAGCGGACCAGGGCGACTGCTTCGGAGGCTTCGCGGATGAACCTGACGTTGCCGAGCTGCGTGATGCGTTCCTGCGAGAGGCCCAGGATTCGATCGAGCAGCAGGCTGTGGAGCTGGACGACGTCGAGCTGTGCCTGGCGGTGCGGCAGGTCGGCGAGGGCGCCGCGGATGGCGTCGGGCTTCGCGGTGAGCAGGTGGTGCCGTCGCGGGTGACGACGAGGAAGGCGGTTCCAGACGCGGCAGTGAGGGGTTCCAGGTCAGGTTCCGCGTCGTGTTCGGACGAGACTTGCGGGGTGATGGGGAAGAATTCTTCGGCCTTGGTCAGGAAGTCGGCAGTGTTGAAGTTGCCGTTCAACTCCTTGAGGCCGAAGACGACGCGGTGGGTGGGGAGGATGGTGATGCCGGGCGCGTCCATGTTGACGAAGGTCATCATCATGGCGGCCTCGGGGAACGGCGGTGCGGGCAGGTTGCTGGGGCCGAGCTTTTCGTCGGGATCGGCGGGTTCGCCGAGCGGCAGACGGAGCTGGGCGGAGCGCTCCTTGGCGTAGGCGACGGAGGTCTCGTAGCGGTGGTGGCCGTCGGCGATGATGAGCTTCTTGTCGCGCATGGCGGTGGAGATCAGGTTGATGAGGCTGGGGTCGGTGATCTTCCAGACGCGGTGGACGACGCCGTACTCGTCGGTGATTTCGAGGTCCGCGGGGCGGGTGTCTTTGAACTCACCGCTGCCGGCGTCCTTGTCCCGTTCGACTCCGAAGATCAGCTTTTCGGCGGTGAAGGCGGGGTCGGAGTAGAGCATGTAGATCTGCTCGCAGTAGGCGCGGGTGGCCTTGAAGAGGGCGAGGCGGTCGGACTTGTGCTTGGGGAAGGTCTGCTCGTGGCGGTAGACGACCTTTTCGGCGTAGTCGTAGAGGTGGCCGAGGGCGATGAAGCCGCGGCGCTCGCGGACCTCGGTTGTGTGGGGGACGGTGTAGGTCTGGGAGTAGCCGTAGAGCGCGGGCTCGGCTTCTTCGGCGAGGATGCCTTCGGAGCGCCAGTCGCTCAGGTACTCGGCGGCGCGGGTGTAACACGTTGTGAGGCCTGCTCGCCAGCGGGGAGAAAGTCCTGGGGCTCGGTGTCGCCGGCTCGTGCTTGCCGAGGATGATGCGGATGAGGTTGTAGGGGCTGGCCTCGTAGTAGCGCTGCTGCATCTCCGGGGAGATCTTGTCGTAGGGCTGGGTGACGACGTCTTCCATGTGGACGCGGGAGGTGTCGTAGCGGAGTGCGCGAAAGGGGTAGATGCGTGCCATGCGCGGCGGCTTGCTCCTGGTCGGGTGTGCGGTCGGTTTATTGTACGGGTTGGTGTGGGGTGTTAGCGGGTGGTCGGGGTGTGGGCGGCAACGTTACCAGTGTGCTACTCCCCCCAGGGGTATCAATCGACTATTTGTTGAGGCTGCTGGCCTTAGCAGAGGGGAGTGACGACTCTGCTAACAGTTTTCGTGCAGGGTTAATGACTAAAGCCCGGCGATCCCCGCCGGGCCTTTTCTGTTTTTCTACCTGTAACTTAATTGTAGCAGGTGGGAAAAACTAAACTGCCAACTATTTTTGGGTTTATCTGCAATGCTTTGTGAGAGATACGAATTAAGGGGGCTTGACACGTTTTGGCCGGGTGGGACGGCGGGTGGGCAGACGGGCGACGGCGAGGGGGTTTTTGCGTACACGGCGCGCCCCAGGTCCGCTTTGCGCGACAAGTCGGCGTGATTGTATGGAATGCGCTGCAGGTGAGAGGATGCGGCATTCCCGAAGTGATGCGGAGGGGCGTTGTGGGTGACGACAGGTCTTCACACTGGGTGTCTGCGGTACCCGAGATCTTTTACGATCTGATCGCGCGGGTGCTTCCCGGGGCGGTGGCGTGGCTGATGGGAGCTGACCTGTACCTGTCGTTTCGATTGTGGATCGAAGGGCGGCCCGGCGTGCTGGCGTGGAGTGCGACTGGCGCGTCGGCGGTGATTCTATCGGTGGGGATGCTGGCGGCGTGTTGGGTTGTGGGTCTGCTGCTTACGCCGCTTGGCGATGGGGTGTGGCGCGGGCCGCGGACGGAGCGGATTTTTCTTGAGATTGTGGGCCAGCACCGCGAGCTGCTGAAGCGGGCGGAGGAGCGCGGGCTGTTCGATCACGGCCGCGGGGCGGGGATCTGGGCTGCGGAGAACGAGAGCGCACTCCGGGAGGACTTGATTGCGCTGAGCAGGACGATCTACCAGCAAATCCATGAGTATCTGAAGGACCGGCGCGAGGTGTGGCGCAACATGCTGACCAAGAACCAGGCGGAGGTCACGTTTTATGCGAATGTGGCTGCAACGATGCGATGGATGTTGCTGGGGACGATTCCGCTGGTGTGGGCCGCGTGCTTTGTGAAGGGCGTTCGGATCGGGGCCGTGGGGATGCGCAACTGGGCGGGGTTTGCGCTTACGGCGGTGCTGCCGATGGCGCTGTTTCTGTGGAGTGCGCGGAAGGGGCTGATGTCCAAGCAGCCGCGATTGTGGACGCGACACATGGCGTGCCTGGCTGTGGACCTGATGCCGAGCGGGAACGCAGTGTGGGTCGCGGGGGCCGCTTCGTCTGCGCAGGGTTCGGTTTCCCGGGCGGAGATGGACCGCGTGCCTGAACACATCAGTGACTGAGAGCGGGGGCGGTGAGGGTGTAGGCGTCGAAGGAGCCGGCGGTGCGGAGGAAGTGGTAGGGGGCGAAGGCTGCCTGGAAGGCGGGGTCGCGGAGGAAGAAGGCGAGGAGGTTGTCGTGGCGGTCTTCGAGGGACCTGGCAGTGGACGGCGGGGTCCTGGCAGCGCTCGACGAGGAGAAGTTGAGGGTGCCAGCGCTGGAGGTCTTCGACCATGAAGCGGTGCTGCATGGCGTCGAGTTCGGCGAGGCGGGCGGGGGAGATGGGATGGGTAGCGGGTGGTTCGCGGAGGCGGGGTCCCGCTAGCGGAGGAGGGCGGGGAGCATGAGGAAGGCGGGGTAGCGTTCTCCGAGGGTGAGGTGGTATTTGAAGAGGGGCTGGATGGTGTAGTCGACGGTGGGGGAGAGCGTCATGACGGCGGTGCCCGGCGGGAGGCCGGCGAAGAAGGACGGGTCGGGCGTGTCGAGTGGGAAGGACCTGGCGGGGGTGAACGGGTAGTCCATGAAGTGGGCGGTGAGGATGAGGGCGAGGAGGGTAAGGGCGAGGGCTGCGGCGGGTGCGCGGCGGAGGAGAGTGGGGGGAAGCGATGGCGTGCGGCCCGTTCGAGGAGGAGGAAGGTGAGGGCAAGGCTGAGGAGGCTGAGGGCGGGGAGTTGCTGGTAGTACCAGCCGGTGCCCTGGAGGTAGTAGGCGGCGGTGGCGGCGATGCCGGCGGCGAGGAGGAGCCAGATGAGGGCAGGGGCTCGGCGGAGACCGAGGGTGAGGAGGAGTGCGAGGTCGGCGAGAAGGAGGATGTGGAGTTGGGGGGACGGCTTGGATGAGTTGAAAGAGGGTGAGTTGGTGGTAGGCCCAGTATGTGTCCTGGACGACGGGGAGGACGGTGGTGAAGTAGAGCGGGGCGAAGAGGCGGATCGCGGCCAGGAAGGCGAGGCCGGTGAGGACGAGGGCGTAGATTTCGGGGCGAAGGAAGGGGAGGCTGCGGGGGGTGGGGGCGACCGAGGAACCCGCCCCAGGGGGGTGGAGGGACCCGCCCTAGCGGAGCCAGGATGGGGCACCCGGACGCGGGTGAGGAGGAGGAGGGTTAGTTCTACGGCTATGGGGATGAGGATTTGGTGGGGTTTCAGGACGAGGCCGGCCAGGGCCAGGGTGCCGATGGCGACCGCTGGAGCCGGGGGAGCGCGGGGGCGAGCGGGACGGCGGTAGCGGCTTGGAGGGTACGGGTGTGAGGGCCTGGGCTCGGACTGCGGCGGCGAATATGTAGGGGAGCAGGAAGAGGATGAGGAGGTGGTCGCGCTGGCCGAAGTCGCGGGCGGGCATGACGGCGAAGGTGGTGATGAAGGCGAAGGCCAGGGCGAGGCGGGTGGCGCGGGTGAGGTCGGGGCGGATGCGGCGGAGGAGGTTGAGGCAGACGGCGGCAATGCCGAACTCCACGGCGAGGAGGAAGAGCTTGCCGAGGGCGGTGTCTGGCAGGTGGGTGAGGCGGGCGAGGGCTTCGGGCACCATGGAGAGCCAGATGATGAGCGGGGGATTGGTTTCGAAGATTTGAGAGCCGTAGAGGGGGGCGCCTTGGAGGTGGAGGCGGGCGGCGTAGAGGAGCCACATCTGGTCGTGTCCGGCGGCGGGGAGCAGGGCGAGGAGTGCGGCCATGCCGCAGGCGGCGAGGGTGAGGATGAGGAAGGTGTGTTCGGTGGCGCGCGCGGGTTGGGCCTCTGGAGTTCGCAGGTCGTGGGATATACCCTCGTGGGTGAAGCGCGGCTCAGGCACGGGCAGACCGGCCGGTAGAGGGCTGGGATAGGTCGGAGACGGGCGGCATGGAGTCCATTATGCGGGATAGGGCGCGGGTCAGGACGCGGGTGGGATGGGGAGAGGCGTGACGGAATGAGTGTTGTGTCGGCCAATCCGAGGCTGGAGGTGCAGGGGCTGTCGGCGTCGGGCGTGGCTGGGCCTCTGGCGCTGTCGATTGTGGTGCCGACGTTTGAAGAGCGGGGCAATGTGATGGAGGTGATCCGGCGGCTTTCCTTGGCGCTTGCGGGGGTGGCGTGGGAGGTGATCTTTGTCGACGATCACTCGGGGGACGGGACGGCGGAGACGCTGCGTGGGGTGGCGCGTGGGGACCGGCGGGTGCGGGTGATCGAGCGGATTGGGCGGCGGGGTCTGTCGTCGGCGTGTATTGAAGGGATGATGGCTTCGGCTGCACCTTACATCGCGGTGATGGATGCGGATCTGCAGCATGACGAGGCGTTGCTGCCGGAGATGCTGCGGCGGATCGAAGGCGGGGCGGTGGATGTGGTGGTGGCCAGCCGGAATACGGCGGGCGGAAGTATGGGCGAGTTTTCGCGGGGGCGGACGGCGCTGAGCCACGTGGGGCGGAGGATCAGCCGGGTGGTGTGCCGGTGCGAGCTGACGGATGCGATGAGCGGATTCTTTATGGTGGAGGCGGAGTTTCTGCGGGCGCAGGTGCCGCGGCTGACGGGTTCGGGGTTCAAGATACTGGTGGACATCCTAGCGTCGAGCAGGACGGCGCCGCGGGTGGAGGAGGTGCCGTACCGGTTTCGGATGCGGCAGGCGGGGCAGAGCAAGCTCGACATCAACGTGGAGCTTGAGTACCTGTACCTGATTCTGGACAAGCTGATCGGGCGGTGGGTGCCGACGCGGTTTGCGCTGTATGTGTGCGTTGGGGCGCTCGGGGTGGGTGTGCACCTGGCGGTGCTGGCGGTGTTGTTCGGGAACCGGGTGCTGTCGTTCGGGCAGGCGCAGGTGGCGGCGACGCTGGTGGCGATGACCTCGAATTTTCTGCTGAATAATGTGGCGACGTTTCGCAACCAGAGGCTGCGCGGGGTGGCGCTGGTGCGGGGGCTGCTTACGTTCTATGTGGCTTGCTCGCTGGGGGCGACGATCAATTTGGCGTTTGCCAGTTTTTTGATGGGGCGGGGTACGCCCTGGCTGCTGGCGGGCGCGTGTGGGACGGCGATCAGTTCGGTTTGGAACTACGGGGTGAACACGGTGTTGACGTGGCGACGGCGTCAGGTTTGAGGGAGCGTGACGCGGGTGGATAGGGGCATCCAATGGGTGGTGTCAGGTGGTCGAGCTTTGCTCGGTAACCCGCGCTTTGCGATGAGGCTGCAAAGGATGGGCACCCGGGTGGTGTGCCCGTGGTGATCGATAGGGCACCCGGCTACCCGGGCGGGGCGGTGAATCGATGCGGCGGCTGGGGGAATTGCGATGGGGCGGCAAAGGTTGGGCCGCGAGGAGGCTGCGGCGCAAATACGGCGTTGGGGTGACGCGGGTGTACTGTAGTCTGCGTTTATGCGGAGGCGGGAACGCGGTCTGAGTTCCGGGCAAAGGATGATTGGACAGAGGCGTGTGACGCGGTTTCTGGTCTTGGCGGCGGTGCTCCTCCTGGCGGTGCTTGTGGGGCCGGCGTTGACGGGCGGTGTCTGCCGGCGCAGGAGAACCCGCTGGGGTCGGTGGCTACGCCGGCGCCTGCTCCGGCTCCGAAGGCTCCGGAGGACAAGCGGCCTGTGGTGGAGGGGCCGGAGGTGACGTCGCAGGGGGCGGCGCGGCGGAACTCGCGGATACGGGTGAATGTGAACCTGGTGCAGGTTCCGATGACGGTGACGGACCCGATGAACCGGCTGGTGACGGGGCTCGAGAAGGAGAACTTTGCGATCTTCGACAACAATGCGGCGCAGATCGATCAAGTACTTTTCGACGCGAGGATGCGCCGTTGATCGATCGGGGTGATGTTCGATCTGAGCGGGAGTATGTCAGTCGAAGTTTGTGCGGGCGCGGAAGGCGCTGACGGAGTTTCTGCGGACGTCGAATCCGCAGGATGAGTTCTTTGTGGTGGGGTTCAACGACCGGCCGGCGGTGATTGTGGACTATACGTCGGATGTGGATGACGTGGAGGCGCGCATGGTGATGCTGAAGCCGGAGAACCGGACGGCGCTGATCGACGCGGTGTACCTGGGGGTGGACAAGCTGCGGCAGGCGAAGTACGAGCGCAAGGCGCTGCTGATTATCTCGGACGGCGGCGATAACCGGTCGCGGTACACGGAGGGCGAGCTGCGGCGGGTGGTGCGGGAGAGTCGATCTGCAGATTTATTCGATCGGGATCTTCGACACGTATGCGGCGACGACGGAGGAGCAGTTGGGGCCGGTGCTGCTGAACGATATCTGCGAGATGACGGGCGGGCGGATGTTCAAGGTGGACGATGTGGCGGACCTGTCCGATATTGCGACGCGGATCTCGGCTGAGCTGCGCAACGAGTATGTGGTGGGGTATACGCCGAGCGAGGTGAAGCATGACGGGAACTGGCGTAAATTGAAGGTGAGGCTGTTGCCTCCGCCCGGTCTGCCGCAGCTGACCGTGCATTTCCGCCAGGGATACTATGCACCTTCGGAGTAACGCTATCAGGGTACGAGGTGCTGGAGTTCGAGGGTGCGCGGCGGTTGTGCTGCTGAGTGTTCCGCGACGCTTGGACTGGGGCCGATTGCGCTGGCGCAGCAGCCTGCGCCGCCGCCGGCGAATCGTGGCTCGGGTGTGCAGACGCTGCCGCCGCAGCCGGATTTGACGGTGGACCGTGATCCTGCGCCTTCGCCCGATCCTGATCCGCCGGCTCCACCCGCGGGTGCGGCACCTGCGCAGGCTCCGCCTCGGGACGATCGAGCGGGGAGCGGGCGGCAGGTACACGCTGCGCGAGGACGCGTACGAGGTGCGTCTGAACGCGAGCGTGCTGGATGGAGTCGCGGACATTCGATCCAGACGCTGGGCAAGGACGACTTCCATGTGTATGAGGATGGGGTGCCGCAGACGATTGCGGGGTTTCGGCATGAGGATCTGCCGGTGTCGCTGGGGATCCTGATTGATTCTTCGGGTTCGATGTATGACAAGCGGACGGCGGTGGACCAGGCGTCGCTGGACCTGGTGAAGCTTTCGAATCCTGAGGACGAGGCGTTCCTGGTGGACTTCTCGTGGGAGGCGTTTATCGATCAGGATTTTACGTCGGACATTCACAAGCTGGAGGATGGGCTGAACTTTATCAAGTCATCCGGTGGGACGGCGATGTATGACGCGCTGGTGGCGTCCGCTGATTATCTTTCGAAAAATGCGAAGCATCCGAAGCAGGTTCTGCTGGTGGTGACGGATGGCGAGGATAACGCATCGTCGGCTACGCTGGAGGCGGCGATTCGGCGGATTCAGGACTTTGACGGGCCGGTGATCTATTGCATCGGGCTGTTGTTTGGAGAGGATACGAACAAGACGGAGTCTCGCCATGCGCGGAGGGTGCTGGAGACGCTGGCGGAGCAGACGGGTGGGGCGGCTTACTTTCCGCGGTCGCTGAAGGAGGTGGACCCGATCGCGAAGGAGGTTGCGAACGACATCCGGACGCAGTACTCGATTGCGTACCGGTCGACCAAGTCGCCGGCGCTGGGGGGCTACCGGCAGGTGCATGTGGAGGCCAAGGCGAAGGGCTATGGGAAGCTTTCGGTGCGGACGCGGACGGGATACTATCCGCGGGTGGCGAAGCCGGGGACCGTGGCTGGGGCGCAGTAGGGCCTGGCAGGGCAAGCGGGTCTCGTTTGTGGTGCGTCTAACGCTCCAGGGCCAAGGACGGCGGGGGTTTGTATGGGCGTTGTGCGGGGGTGGGTTGCGGTTGCGGCGCTTGTGGTTTGCGTTGTGGGGTGGGGGCGGGTGGGGCTCGCTCAGGACGATGGCGCGGGGTGCGGGAGCGGCCGTTCGCGCTGTGCGGCTGACATTTGCGCAGGGATCGGTGACAGTTGCCGAGTTGGAGGACGAGGACGGTGAGGGGCAGGCCGCGCTGGTCAACATGCCGCTTGTGGCCGGGACTGAGCTTTTGACGGGCGATGATGGGCAGGCCGAGGTGGAGTTCGAGGATGGCAGCGTGGTGCGGCTGACTCCGAACAGTACGTTGGCGCTCGACTCGTTGACTGTGGACAAGAGCGGGGTGTTTTCGACGGGGATGACGTTGCTGCGGGGATTGGCGTACGCGGAGTTGCGCGCGACGGCCGAGTACAAGTACAGCCTTCGGGCGGGTGGAGATGCGCTGGTGCCGGTCGAGAATACGACGGTGCGGGTGAACTTCGATGAACCTCCGCCGACGTTTTCGGTGCTGGATGGGACGGCGGAGGTGGCGCGGACGGACGGCTCGCTGCGGCGGGAGGTGCGGGCGGGGGAGACGCTGCGGGCGGATGCGGATGCGTTCTCGTATCAGCTGACGCAGGGGATTCCCGAAGACACGTGGGATGCGTGGAACAGCGATCGCGACCGGGCTGAGGCGGCTGAGGCGAAGGATGCGACGGGTGTGCGCGGGGATTACGCGGGGGCGCAGGGGTACGGGTGGTCTGATCTGGATGCAAATGGGACCTGGTACGACGTTCCGGGGCAGGGGCAGGTGTGGCAGCCGTCAGTTGGCGCGGATGCGGGATTTGATCCTTATGGGAATGGGGCGTGGGTTTGGAGCGGCGGGGGCGGAGCCGGCTATGTGTGGGCTTCGGGATATGGCTGGGGCTGGACGCCGTATCGGTGCGGGAACTGGAGCTATTTTGGCGGCTTTGGCTGGGGCTGGAGCCCGGCGGGATGTGGCGGGTCGGGATGGCGGTTCTGGGGTGGCGGACGACCGGTAAACATTGCGATCGGGCCGGGCGGGTACCGGGTGCCGCACGTGCCGCACCCGCATCCGGGGCCGGTTCACCCCATTGTGCCGGGGAGACTGGACGGCGGCGCGCCGGTAGCGCTTGCGGGCCAGACGGGCTGGGGAAGTGCGATGCAGCGTGGACCGCGGCAGGGCGGAGTGAGAGAGGGCGCCTCGAAGGAGGGCGGGTCGAAGGACGGCGGACTGAAGGAGGGCGGATCTAAGGAGATAAATGGGGTGGCGGTGAACCCGGTGGCGCGGACCGGGGCCGCGAGTCTGCTGGCGGGGTCCGGTGCGGCGGAGATGAAGGCGGGGCGGTCGGCGCTGGAGCGGGATTTCCCGGTGGATCGGCAGAGCCGCACGGCGATCGTGGGTCGGGTGCCGATGCAGCCGGGGATGATCCGGACGGATTCTGGTTGGCGGCGGGATGGTGAGGGTGGGCGGCCGATTGGAAGTGCGGCCGGGTACACGGGGCAGAGCGGCGCGCCGATGTATCGGAATCCTTCGGCGGAGCCAGGGCCGGGGCCGCGGCCGGTGTATCGGGCGCCGCAGGATCGTGGGGTGCAGAGTGGTGCTCCGCAGGGAGAGAGGCCGCGGGATGCGGGCGGGCAGGGGCAACGGCCGGTGTACAGCGGGCCTGCCGCCGGGCAGACGTCCCGGCCGTATACGCCGGCGCCTGGGCAGATGTCGCGGCCGTACACGCCGGCGCCCGGGCAGATGTCGCGCCCTTATTCTCCTCCTCCTCCTCCGCAGCAGCAGCAGCAGATGTCGCGGCCGTATTCTCCTCCTGCGCAGGCTCCCGTGCAGCACTCCGCGCCTCCATCGCCACCGCCTGCGGCTTCTTCGGGAGCGGCACGGCCTTCTCCGAAGTAGGCTGCTGGATGGTTTGCGGCGTGGAGCCTGGGTGAGCTTGTAGGATCGACGGAGATGCGCGGCAAACCTAAGCTTGGGCAGAATTTTCTGGTGGATGATGCGGCGCGGCATGCCATTGTGGACGCGCTGGGGGATGTGAGAGAGCGGACGGTGCTCGAGATCGGTCCGGGCGGAGGCGCGATTACGTCGATCCTGGCGGGTCGCTGCCGGCGGCTGATTGCTGTGGAGGTGGATCCGGAGCTGGTGGCGGGGCTACGGGAGCGCTATGGGGCGCAGGGAAGTGTGGAGATCGTGCATGCGGATATCGTGCGTGCAGATCTCCGTGCGTTGATTGGGGTTGCGGGCGGAGAATGCGCTGACGCGACGGTGGATGTGATTGGGAATCTGCCGTACTACATCACGTCGGATATTCTGCTGCATCTGTTTGCGGCGGGTCGGGAGGGGATGTTCGGGCGGGCCGTGCTGATGATGCAGCGTGAGGTGGCGGAGCGCGTGGCCGCTGCTCCGGGGGTGCGGGACTATGGGCTGCTGTCTGCGACAGCGAAGATGAATGCGCGGGCGGAGACGCTGTTTACGCTGCCGCCTTCGGCGTTTGCGCCGCCGCCGGATGTGTACTCGACGGTGGTGCGGCTGGAGTTTGCGCCTCGGTTTGCGGAGCTTGGGGTGGATGCGGAGGGATTCGACCGGTTTCTGAAGCTTTGCTTTGCCCAGAAACGGAAGACGCTGGGGAACAATCTGCGCTTTGCGGGGTATACGGCGGCGCAGGTGGTGGAGGCCTGGCCGGGCGGACTTGCGGTGCAGGCGCGGGCAGAATCGGTGGGGCTGGAGGAGATGGCGGCGTTATACCGGGGGCTGGGGCAAAGACGCCACGGATGATGCGGCTGTACACGATTGTGTTGGATGGGGCTTTGGGGTTGGTGGTGGGGGGTTCTAACTGTCTGCCAGTGAGATTGCGTTCGGTGGCCAGACCGGGGGTGCGGCGGGGAACTCGATGTTGAGTTCGTGGGGGATGAGGCGAGCGAGGCGGTGGTCGAGGGTGGAGGCGTCGTAGTTGGCGTAGGACTCGAGCAGCATGCCGTAGTAGAGGGCGGTGAAGCCCCAGAAGCGGGTCTGGCCGAGGCCTTCGCCGGTTTCGGCGTTGTAGTACTCGCGGAGAACGGGGTTCTTGTGGACGGCCATGTGGAAGAGGCGGCGGGCGAGCTCGCGGGCCTCGGTGTGGAAGCCGTAGCGCTGCAGGCCCTGGAAGATCATGTAGTTGGTGGGAGCCCAGGTGGGACCGCGCCAGTTACATTCTTTGGCGGTGGGGTTCTGGTAGTAGTCGGGCTCTGTGCGGGCGTAGCTGGCGACGGGGTAGGGGAGCCAGAACTCGGCGGGGTTGAGCAGGTGCTCGTGAACCATGCGGCGGGCGCGGGCGGGTGTGGCGGCGCCGGCGAAGAGCGGCATGAAGTTGGTGGCGGATTTTACGTTGACGCGTGCGCCGGTCTTCTCGTTGCGGTCGAAGTACATGCCCTGCTTGTCGTCCCAGAGGAGGGAGTTGATGAGGGCGGCGACGCGGTCGGCGTGGGTGTTGAAGTCCTTGGCGTCGGCGGGGAGGTTGAGGTGGGTGGCGATGACGGCCATGGCGCGGAGCTCGCGGATGAGGTAGCTGGCGAGGTCGGTGCCTTCGATCTCGAAGGAGCTCATGGCGCCGCCGCGGGACCACTGGTTGTCGGTGCCGGCGGCGTCGGCTGAGTTCCAGACGGGGAGGCCGTTGTGGTCGGCGTCATAGGAGAACCACTTGGCGACGTAGGCGGTGAGGCGGTCGTAGTAACGGCCGCGAAGCCAGTTGTAGTCGTCGTGATTCTGCTTGCAGCCGAGGACGGCGAGTTGAGCGAGGAAGGGCTTGAACTGCTGGCGGTCGCGCTGCTTGATGAGGGAGCGGTTGACGTAGCCGTCGGGCTGCTCGCGGTTGAGGAACTCCTTGAGGTTGGTGAAGCAGAGGGGCCAGACGCCGTAGTAGGAGAGGTAAAGGTTTTCGAAGTAGAGGTCCCAGTCGTAGAACTCGTTGTAGGGGTAGCCGGTGAGGAAGGTGCCGTTGACGCCGGGGATGTGGCGGAGGCCGCGGGCGACGATGTCGGCGTTGACGGTGCGGAGGCGGCGGTGGAGCTCGGCCCAGGCGGCGGGGCCGATGTCGGCGAAGAGGGCGTGGGCGGCGGCGGTGGTGGGGGTGGGGCGGAGGCTGGGGGCGGTTTGTGCGAGGCCGAGGCGGCGGAGTGCGGCGGCGCCGGCGAGCGAGGCGGAGGAGCGGAGGACGGCGCGGCGGGTGAGGGCCATGGGCGTGTTGGCGTTCCGAAGAACGGTAGCACGCCGGGGAGTGAGGCGTAAGCGGCCTGCGCCTGGTGGCGGGCGAGCTGAAGAGTGGCGCGGTATTCCGATGTCAGACCAGGTACTGTCTGGGATGGGGGACAAGTGCGGCTGTTAAGATAGCGGTGAGTTGCGCGCGGTTTCGAGCGCGGATAAAGGTGGGTGGATTGCTCTACTGGCTGCTGTACCAGAAGCTGTTTCCGTATTTCCGGATGTTCCGGATCTTTCGCTATGTGACGTTTCGGACGGCGTTTGCGAGCCTGACGGCGATGCTGATCGGGCTGCTGATCGGGCCGTTTGTGATCGAGCGGCTGCGCGAGTTCCAGATCGGCCAGTACATCCGCGAAGAAGGGCCGCAGAGCCACCAGAAGAAGGGCGGCACGCCGACGATGGGCGGGGTGCTGATCCTGATCTCGATCGTGGTGCCGACGCTGCTGTGGTCGGATCTGAGCAATCCGATGGTGTGGATGGCTGTGCTGTCGACGCTGGCGTTTGCGGCGATTGGGTTTGCGGACGACTACACCAAGGTGGCGCGCAAGCATAACCAGGGGCTGACGGGGCGGCAGAAGCTGGCGCTGCAGTTCACGGTCAGCGGCGCGATTGCGGTGGCGCTTTCGGTGATGCAGACGAAGGGGATGTATTCGACGCGGCTGGTGGTGCCGTTTCTGAAGAACCTGCGGCCGAACCTGATTATGGATAGCCTGCGGCATGTGCCGCACCTGGGACTGGCTGGCGTTCTTTCCGTTTGTGCTGTTCGTGATGCTGGTGATTACGGGCGCGAGCAATGCGGTGAACCTTACGGACGGGCTGGATGGGCTGGCGATCGGGTGCACGATCATTGCGGCCGGCGCGCTGACGGTGCTGACGTATGTGTCCGGGCATGCGGTGTTTTCGGACTACCTGGAGCTGCAGCGGATGCCGATGGTGAGCGAGTTGACGGTCTTCTGCGGGGCGATGGTGGGGGCTTCGATCGGGTTCCTCTGGTACAACGCGCATCCGGCGGAGGTGTTTATGGGCGATGTGGGGTCGCTGGCGCTGGGCGGCGCGATCGGGACGGTGGCGGTGATCATCAAGCAGGAGCTGCTGCTGCCGTTTATCGGCGGCGTGTTTATTCTGGAGGCGGGCAGCGTGATTCTGCAGGTGGGGAGTTACAAGCTGCGCGGCGGGAAGAGGATCTTCAAGATGGCTCCGCTGCACCATCACTTTGAGTTGCTGGGGTGGAGTGAGTCCAAGGTGATTGCGCGGTTCTGGATTATGGCGCTGGTGTTTGCGCTGTTTGCGCTGACTACGCTGAAGCTGCGGTGAGAAGCGACTGAATATCGATGTCCGTGGATCTGATGTCGGACTCACGTTGCAGATTTAGTCTCGTAGGTGGACACGACCGCGTTACGTGCAGCTTCAGTTGAGGGCGCAGGGCCGAGCGACTGCCAATGAGGGATTCATGCGCTGTAAAGACCTTGCCTGGCCTGAGTAGCTTGTGTGTTGCAGACGCCGTGGGCGATTGATCTGCGAGAGGGAGATTGAGCGGGATGCATGGGATTGCTGGCGATCTGGCAGACGATCCAGTCACGCTCCCAGCACTGCAAGAAGCAGGACTGGACGAAGTTTGCCTTGGCTAGATCTGAATAGGGAAATGGGAGGCGGACTACTTCGCCGGCTGCAAATGGCCCATGCTGATCCTCATCGGGTCGCAGCCAGTCCTCTGCCAGTGCTTTCTCGAAGAAGCAGTCGAGCGCGCCTTCGGAGCGGGCCGTCAGGAGTGCACGGCCTGTAGGGAGTTCTCGTCTGGGCGCAATGGGCGGATGGCGCCAAGGTCGTCGATCTCTACTTCGATTGTTCGGCCATACGCGACCTCCTGCCACGGCTAGGATAGCAAGTGGTGTCGAGTCGAGGGTGCAATGATTAGGCTGGTAGGCATGGCGTTGATGGAACTGAAGAATAAGCGGGTGCTGGTGGTGGGGTTGGGGAAGTCGGGGATGGCGGCGGCGCTGTTTCTGCGGGACCGCGGGGCGCGGGTGACGGTGTCGGATGCGCGCAGCGTGGCGGCGCTGGAGAAGGAGATTCCGGCGCTGCTGGATGCCGGGATCATGGTGGAGGCGGGCGGGCATGGGCTGCTGACGTTTCGGCGGCAGGACTTGATTGTGGTGTCGCCGGGCGTGCCGTTCGATACGCCGGAGCTGAAGCAGGTGCGGGCGTTCGGGCTGCCGATCATTGGCGAGCTGGAGCTGGCGAGCCGGTTTCTGCAGGGCGCAGATCGTGGCGATTACGGGGTCGAACGGGAAGACGACGACGACTACGCTGGTGGGCAAGATCTTTGCGGATGCGGGGCTGCCGACGCTGGTGGGCGGGAATATCGGGACGCCGGTGATCGAGCTGCGTGCGCAGCGAGAGCATTCGGCCGGAGACAGCGTGGAACGGTGCTGGAGGTTCTCGAGCTTTCAGCTGGAGACGGTGGAGGAGTTTCATCCGCGGATTGCGGTGGTGCTGAATATCACGCCGGACCACCTGGATCGGCATGGGACGCTTTGAGGCGTATGCGGCGGCGAAGGCGCGGATTACGGAGCGGCAGGGGGCGGGCGACTTCCTGGTGCTGAACGGGGAGGATGCGCCGACGCAGATGGTGGCGGTGAAGGCGGTGCGCTGGGCGAGGGCAAGCCGGAGGTCTTCTGGTTCAGCGCCGCGGCGGCCGATCAAGCAGGGAGCGTTTGTGCATGGGGAGAGTGTGCTGTGGCAGCCGAAGGAGGGCGCGAGGCCGGAGCCGGTGATGCCGGTGGCGGAGATTCCGCTGAAGGGCGCGCACAACGTGGAGAACGTGCTGGCGGCGGTGTGCTGCGCGCGGCTGGCGGGGATTCCGGCGGAGAGCGATTCGCGGCGTCGGTGGCGGGATTCCGGGCGGTGGAGCATCGGCTGGAGTTTGTGGCGACGGTGCGCGGGGTGGAGTTCTACAACGACTCCAAGGCGACGAATGTGGATGCGACGAAGAAGGCGCTGGAGGCGTTTCGCGGGGGCGTGCACCTGATTCTGGGCGGGCAAGGACAAGGACTCGGACTATGCGGAGCTGGCGCCGCTGATCCGCGAACGGGTGAAGACTGTTTACACCATTGGTTCGGCGGCGGAGAAGATTGAGCGGCAGCTGGCGGGAGTGGTGAAGATGGTGGCAGCGGGGACGCTCGAGGTCGCCGTGGGCAAGGCCGCGGAGGCTGCGGCTGCGGGCGAGGTTGTGCTGCTGGCGCCGGCCTGCTCGAGCTTCGATCAATTCGAGAACTACGAGCATCGCGGACGCGTGTTCAAGGATTTGGTGAAGCAGCTTGAGTGCTGGCTGATGAAGCCGATTGAGCCGCAGCGAAGCAGCTTCGGTCAGCATGACGGCGTGGAAGCTGGATGCGGGATGGCGAAGCGGGTTGGGGTCGATAAATGGCTGTTCGGGACGGTGCTGCTGCTGGTGCTGTTCGGGCTGGTGATGGTGTTCTCGGCCTCGGCGGTGATGGCGAAGGAGACGATGGGGTCGCCGTATGCGTTTGTGGTGAAGCAGGCGTTGTGGGCGCTGCTGGGCATGGTCGCGCTGACGGTGCTGATGCGGGTGGACTACAGGCGCTATAACAGCCACCGGTTTGTGGTGGGCGCGGTGGCGGTGACGACGCTGCTGCTGCTGGGCGTGTTTGCCATGCACGGCATGAACGGCGCGCATCGCTGGATCCGCGTGGGCGGCATCGACGTTGCAGCCTTCGGAGCTGGCGAAGCCGGTGATTGTGCTGTTTCTGGCGTACTTTCTGCAGACGCGCATGCATGCGATGGAGGACTGGAAGACGGTGCTGAAGGCGGCGCTGCCGGCGCTGCTGTTTGCGGCGCTGATCTTGAAGGAGCCGGACCTGGGCACGGCGCTGGTGTGCGTGGCTGTGACGGCGCTGATGCTGTACCTGGCGGGCGCGCAGTTCAAGTACTTCCTGATGGGCGCGGCGGCGGCGGCGCCGGTGATGTACTACATGCTGTTCCATGTGGCGTTCCGGCGCGCGCGGATGCTGGCGTTCCTGAATCCGCAGCTTGATGCCAAGGGCGCGGGGTTCCACGTGATGCAGTCGCTGATTGCGGTGGGCACGGGCGGGCTGACCGGGCCGCGGGTTGATGGAAGGCGTGCAGAAGCTGTTCTACCTGCCGGAGCCGCACACCGACTTCATCTTCGCGAATATCTGCGAGGAGCTTGGGCTGCTGGGCGCGCTGGTGGTGGTGGCGCTGTTCTGCGTGCTGGGGTATCGCGGGCTGCGGGCGGCGGTGCTTTCGACCGATCCGTTTGCGCGGTTCCTGGCGTTCGGGATCACGACGGCGATCTTGATCCAGGCGTTCTTCAACATCAGCGTGGTGCTGGCGCTGCTGCCGACCAAGGGGATCACGCTGCCGCTGATCTCTTCGGGTGGGACGTCGGTGTTTATTACGCTGGCGAGCCTGGGCGTGCTGCTGAACGTGACGCGTGAGATCGATTGAGGTGCAGGGAACGCGATCGGGGAACAAGCTACGGCAGGCCTGCTGCGGGTTCTGATTGCGGGTGGCGGGACGGGCGGGCATGTGATTCCGGCGCTGGCGATTGCGCGGGAGCTGCGGGACACGGCACGGGGCTGAGGTGCGGTTTGTGGGGACGGCGCGCGGGCTGGAGACCAGGCTGGTGCCGGAGGCGGGGTTCGGCTGGAGCTGGTGCGGTCGGGGCAGTTGAAGAACGTGAGTCTCGCGACGCGGGCGCGGACGGTGGTGGATCTGCCGCTCGGCGTGGTGCGAGTGCGTGCGGCTGATCCGCGACGTTTCGGCCGCAGGTGGTGGTGGGTGTGGGCGGATATGCGAGCGGGCCGGGGATGCTGGCGGCGGTGCTGCTGCGGGTGCCGACGCTGGCGTATGAGCCGAATGCGGTGCCGGGGATGACGAACCGCTGGTGTCGGGCGAGTGGGTGAGCGCGGCGGCGGTGAACTTCGAGCAGACGGCGACGGTACTTCCGCAATGCGCGAGGTGACGGGCGTGCCGGTGCGGCCGGAGTTCTTTGCGATTGCGGAGAAGGGACATCCGACGGCCGAACAGGTTCGTCCTTCCTTGCGCTATATTCCGCCGAACGAGACGGAAGCTTCTGCGGTTCGGCTGCTGGTGTTTGGTGGTAGCCAGGGCGCGCGGGTGTTCAACGAGGTGATGCCGAGCCTTGCGAAGGCTCTGCTGGATTATGTTCCGGGTTTGACAATTCTTCACCAGGCCGGTGCGAGCGCCGCTGCTGCGGTTGAAGATGCGTACAGGGCTGGCGGTGCGGACCCGGAGCGTTGGGAGGTGCGGGAGTTTATCGAGAACATGCCGCGACACTTTGCAGAGGCAGACCTGATTCTTTGCCGAAGCGGTGCGAGCACCGTGGCCGAGCTGGCTGCCGCGGGCCGAGCGGCGGTGCTGGTTCCGTTTCCCGGCGCGGCGGACGATCACCAGGTGAAGAACGCCGAGATCCTTGCCGCCGCGGGTGCCGCGGAGCTTCGTGTGCAGGAGCGCGATGACTCGTCGATGGTGAGCTTCCTGCTGAGCGATCTGTCGAGCCTACTGCTGAACCCGGAGCGGCGTGCGGAGATGAGTCGGCGCGTTCGCGCGTTTGCGCATCCGGATGCTGTACGGAGCATTGCGGCGATGGTGGAACAGCTTGCGAAGCGTGTTTGATAGCGTCTGTTTCTGGTGCTTTGGTGTGTGCCAACGAGCGAAAGGGCTGAGGATTATCTCCTCAGCCCTCGTTCGTTCTGGAGTGCGTGTCAGTAGGTCCGGGGGGTTACCGGTGTCCGCCGCCGCCGCCGCCACCGCCGTGGAAGCCTCCGCCGCCACCACCGCCGTGGAATCCGCCACCGCCGCCGCCGCCGAAGTTGGCGTGGCCTCCGCCGTAGTTGCCTCCGCCGCCGGAGAAGCTATGGGTTTGGGCTCCGCCGTAGTTGCCGCCTCCGCCAGAGAAGCTGCGGGTTTGAGGCTGCGCACCGCCGCTGTAGCCGCCGCGGAACTGGCTGTTGCCGCCGTAGTTTCCGCCGCCTACAAAACCGCGCTGGCCGCCGTTGTACTCGGCGCGTGCGCCACCGTTGTAGCCGCCGCGGTTTTCTACTGCTCCGCGATTGAAGCCTTCGCCGCCACGGTTGTAGCCTTCACCGCCACGGAAGCCCTGATTTCCGCCTCGGAAGCCTTCACCGCCGCGGAAGCCTTCACCTCGACCGCCGCGGAAGCCTTCACCGCCGCGGAACCCTTCTCCGGCTCGGGCGTAGGCCAGACCGCCGGGACGGCCGTCGAAGCCGCCGATGCGCTGGTTATAGATGAAGCCTTCGTGGCCGCGGAAGCCGAGGTGGTTGTAGGCGCCGTTGTAGAAGAAGCGGTCGCGGTCCCAGTAGCCGCCGTAGAAGCCGGTGCCGAAGTAGCCGAAGCCGTAGTTGATGCCGCCGTAGTAGCCGATGTTGCGGCCCCAGTAGCCGGCGTTCCAGAAGTATCCGCCGCCGCCCCAACCCCAGTAGCCGGGGGTCCAGAGAGCGCCGATGTAGGGCGGGTAGACCCACGCGCCGTCGACCCAGTAATAGCCGTCATCGCCGTAGGCCCAGTAGCCGGGCGTCCAGATGTAGCCGTAACCGGGGGCGAGAGGCTGCTCGTAGACGGGGATTGCGGGAGGTGCGATGCCGACCGACACAAAGACGCCGGCGTGAGCCGCAGGTGTGGCGGCGAAGGACATGGCAGCAGCAAGAACGGCTGCGGCCAACGTGTGTTTCAGAACCCGAGAGATGTTCATCGTGAATGTCCTTGGCCGTTGCGTCCTTCGCTATCCCGTTGGTGCTGTCGAGCGCGGGGGTCGAGGAGTGGTCGGCCGGGGCTCGGGAGGGGGTAGATTCCGGCGGTTTTTCCGGGTGCTGCTCCCCTGACGAACCCTCTGTTGGATTAGACACACTCTTGCCGCTTTTGTTGCATGGAAGATAGCTGCGCGAGTCCGGACGACAAACTCGCGGCGGGGCATCCGTTTGGTTGCAAAAGTGGAGGCCCCCCTCCCCCCCTGTATTTGTGTAAGTGTTGACAACAAAGGTTAGTTCCGCCGTCTTCAAAGGTGCCGAGCCGCGGTTCGACGATGCGGTGGTGCCGCGGTGGAGGCCCGTTTCGCTGAAGCGGCCTGGTTGCGGGACAGTGAGACTGTGTCTTATGCGGAGCCTGGGGGTGCCCGATACCGACGACGCCCGGCGTTGGCCGCCGGGCGTCTGAGTATTACTATCTAATTCCATCATAGCAGGGTGGGTAAAACTAAACGGCCATGAAACTTTGTCTTTTTTGCTTATTGTTTTCAAGATGTTGCGGGTTTTTGTTCGGGTTTGGGCGGCTTGACAGGTTTTTGTGCCTGCGTTGGGAGGGGAATACGGAGGTTCTGAGCCTTCGGCTCAGAATGGCGGCGAACGGGAGGCGGCGGAACGGGAGGCGGGAGTGCCGCGGGTATTGGGAATCGCCTATTTCGATGTGAAGAGGGATTTGGGGCAGAGGACGTGGACGCCCATGTTGGTGTCGACCAGTTGGGTGATGTCGACGTCGCAGGCGGTGGAGATCAGGGCGTAGGCGTCTTCGCGGGGGAGGGTGGGGCGGGGGGCTTCGCCGGGTCGGGGCGGTTCGGCGAGGAAGGCGATCATGTTGCGGATGGCCATCTCGGTTGCGGTTTTGAGGTCGGGGAGAAGCCCATGGAGATGAATTGGGTGGGGGTCTCGGCGCGGGGCCAGAGGAGGCGGTTTGGGGTGATGCCGGCGGGCGTGGTGCCGCCTTTGTGGACGATGAACTGAAAGGTGCCGGTGAGAAAGGTTTCGAGGGCGGTGATGTCGACTTCGCCGTTGCCCTGTCCGGCGTGACCGTCGCCGGCTTCGAAGAGGGCGCCCTTGGCGTTGACGGGGAGGAAGAGGGTGGTGCCGGCGACGAGTTCGCGGTTGTCCATGTTGCCGCCGTGCATCCAGGGCGGGGCGGAGTTGTACTTGCCGTTCGAGGCGGGGGCGACGCCCATGGAGCCGAAGAAGGGGTGGAGGGGGATGGTGACGCCGGGGGCGAAGTTGGCGGTCATGGCCTGGCGGTCGAGCGGGATGATCTTGGTGCGGGAGTAGGGGAAGTCGTCGGGGAGGAAGCCGCGGCCGGCGCCGAAGGAGTTGCAGGCGAAGGGGGCGTCGATGGCGACCTTCTGGATGCGGATTTCGAGGGTGTCGCCGGGTTCCGCTTCGGCGATGGCGACGGGGCCGGTGAGGATGTGGCCGCCGGGGCCGCGGTCGGCTTCGGGGACGCCGGCGTAGACGGGGGCTTCGTAGGCGGGGATGTCGGATGCGGGGATGCCGAGGGATTTGAGGCGCTCGGGGGTGCCGCAGGTGGACATGGTCTGCATGACTACGGTGTCGCCGGAGTGGACGGTGAGCGCGGGTTTGGCGGAGGCGGAGTAGAAGCCCCAGGCGATGTTGGCGGGGGCGGCGTTGAGGGTAAAGGTCTGCTGGGCGTTTGCTGTGGACGCGAGGGCGGCGGCGAGGAGCAGGAGGGTGGGGGATTTGGTCGCCATGGGTTTGTATAGCACATGGTTCGGGGAGGGTGGCGGGGCTTGGCTTCGGGGGTTGGAAGCCGCGGCAAGGGCAAGGGCGCAATGCGGGGGTCTCTCCACTTCGCTTCGCTTCGGTCGAGATGACGGAGTTTGTGGCGGGGCGTTGCGACGGTGACGGCAACGGCGGCGGCAGCGGCAGCGGCAACGGCAACGGCAAGGGCAGCGGCAACGGAAAGGGCAGCGGCAACGGCAGGGGCGAGGGCGCAATGCGGGGGTCTCTCCACTGCGCTTCGCTTCGGTCGAGATGACGGAGTTCGTGCGGGGTGTTGCTCCACTTCGCTTCGCTTCGGTCGGGATGACGGAGTTTGTGGGGGAGGGGATCGGTGGCGGTTGGGGCAGCGGCGCGGGTTGGTTTGTGCGGGTGGGGTTAGCAGCGGGCGGCGGGGAAGGGGAGGATGCGGGCGGTGTGGTTTGCGAGCGGAGTGTGCGCGGGGCTGGAGCCGGGGAAGGGCTGATAGAGTGAAGGTCGGACGCGGCGGAAGAGCGCGGCGAGCGAGCTGCGGATCGAGCGGCTGGATGCGCCGTGCGGCTGGGGATTTGAGGCGTCAGCGGATGCCGGCTTGTGATGCAGGGGCGTTGGCGCTAGCGGCTTCGGTTTGAAATCTACGAGAGACGGTTTGGCATGTTTGTACCCGGACATTTCCTGTTTGCTCCTTCGCACCGCATTCACTTTATCGGCATAGGCGGGATTGGCATGAGCGGGATCGCGGAGATCCTGCTGACCATGGGATATGCGGTGTCGGGGTCAGACCTGCGGCGGACGGCGGTGACGGAGCGGCTGGCGGGGTTGGGGGCGGTGATCTACGAAGGGCACGCTGCCGGGAACGCGGCGGCGACGGATGTGGTGGTGACGAGTTCGGCGGTGGCGGGGACCAATCCTGAGGTGGTGGAGGCGCGGGCGCGGAAGATCCCGGTGATCCAGCGGGCGGAGATGCTGGCCGAGCTGATGCGGCTGAAGTACGGGATTGCGGTGGCGGGGATGCATGGGAAGACGACGACGACCAGCATGATTGCGGCGGTGCTGGGGGCGGGGGGCGGTGAGGGAAATCTTGATCCGACGGTGGTGGTCGGCGGGCGGGTGGATGCGCTGGGCTCGAATGCGCGGCTGGGATCGAGTCAATACCTGGTGGCGGAGGCGGATGAGAGCGACCGCAGTTTTCTGAAGCTGTAGCCCGGTGCTGGCGGTGGTGACGAACCTGGATCGCGAGCATATGGATACGTATCGCGATATGGCGGACGTGGAGGGAGCGTTCGTGGAGTTTATGGACCGGGTGCCGTTCTATGGGGCGACGACGGCGTGTGTGGATAATGCGCTGCTGAAGGCGGTTCTGCCGCGGGTGCGGCGGCGGGTGTATACGTATGGCGAATCGGCTGGGGCGGATTTTCGGGTGGAGGTGCTGGAGCGGCGGGCGGCTCCGCGGATGGATGCGGGGGGCGGGGCGGCGGCGGGGCACTGGCTGTTCGAGGTGAGCGCGCAGGGGCTGGTGCTGGGGCCGTTTACGCTGCATGTTCCGGGACGGCACAACGTGCTGAATGCGACGGCGGCGGTGGCGGTAGGGGTGCAGCTTGGCGTTCCCCCGGAGGGAATTGCGCGGGGGCTGGAGACGTTTCGTGGGGTGGATCGGCGGTTTCAGGTGAAGGGCGTGGTGCGTGGGGTGACTGTGGTGGATGATTACGGGCACCATCCGACGGAGATTTTGGCTACGCTGCGGGCGGCGCGGGATGCGGGGTACAGGCGGGTGCATGTGCTGTTTCAGCCGCACCGATATACGCGGACGCGGGATCTGCAGCCGGAGTTTGCGCGGGCGTTTGCGGATGCCGATGTGGTGCAGGTGCTGGATATCTATGCCGCGGGGGAGACAGCGATTCCAGGGGTGGATTCGGTGGGGTTGGTGGAGGCGATCCAGCGGGCGGGTGGGGTTGGGGGGCGGGTGGAGTATGCGGCTTCGGTGGGGGAGGGGGTGGAGGCGTTGTGTGCGGCGGCGGAGGAGGGGGATGTGGTGCTGACGCTGGGGGCGGGGAGTGTGTCGGGTGCGGGGGCAGCGGTGCTGGAGGCGCTAGGCCGGGGGTTTAGAGGCTAGAGCGGGCTGCCGGGTCCGGGGGTGGGTTGTGCGGGGATGCGGGATCGTTGGGCGGTTCGCGCAGGGGCCGGACGGGGTTGCCGGCTACGGTCCGGCCGGCGGGTACGTTGCGGGTGATGACGGAGCCGGCGCCGATGATGGCGTTGTCTCCTATGGTGATGCCGGGCAGGATGATGGCGCCGCCACCGATCCAGACGTTCTGGCCGATGGTGACGGGCCTGGCGCATTCAAGGCCGGCGCGGCGGGCGTCGGGGTGGCGAGGATGGTCTGCAGCGTAGATCTGGACGGCTGGGCCAATCTGGGTGCGGTCGCCGATGTGGATGGGCATGACGTCGAGGAGGACGCAGTTGAAGTTGAGGAAGACGTCGCGGCCGAGGTGGATGTTGTAGCCGTAGTCACAGAAGAACGGTGGGCGGACTGTGGCGGAGGGCCCGATGGATGCGAGAAGGGATTGGAGAAGGGCGCGGCGATGGTCCGGGTCGGCTGTGGCGTTGAAGCGGAGGAGGACGGTTTCGGCGGCCTGGCGGTCGGCGACGAGTTCGGGATCCATGGCGTGATAGAGGACGCCGGCGAGCATCTTCTGCTTTTCTGTCTGGCTGTCGAGGGTGGTGGAGGAGCCGTTCACGTGCGGTTGGATGCCTGCGGTGGGAGTGCAACGTTTGGGGTGTTCTTCCGCGGGTACGGGGGGCGGGGAATTGGCTTGGGGTGGGTGGAGGTGCGGGGTATGATGAGGGCGGCGATTCTTCGCGGCCTTCGCTCAAAGGCTTGCGGTCTGGCAATTTGTTTTCGAAGCGTGCGGATGCGGTGCTGGATGCGCCCGCGACGAGTCGCGTATCTGCGCGGAAGGTGGGGGGGACGGTGGGGAGGCGTGGGGCTACTGTAACGGAGATGCCCTTGCGCCGCGGCCCGGCGTTTGTGGAGGACTTTGCGGAGAGCCCGGCGGAGGAGCGCGGGGCGGAGGATGCGGGGCGTCGGCGGCGTCCGGGCGTTCGCGTGAACTTTACGGGCGGGCTGGTGCCGAGCTCAGTGTGGGGCCGGATTGCGGCTGCGGGCGGACTGGTGGTGCTGGTGGGTGGACTGGCTGGGAGTGCATGGGCGGTGCGGAGCTTTGTGCTCCATGATCCACATTTTGTAGTGGATGGTTCTTCGGCGGTGGAGATTGCGGGGAATAGCCATCTTTCGCGGGCGCAGTTGTTGAGTGTGTTTGGCGGGGATGTGGACCGCAATATCTTCAGGATTCCCCTGGACGATCGGCGGGCGGAGCTTGAGAGCCTGCCGTGGGTGCAGCATGCGACGGTGATGCGGCTGCTGCCGGATCGGGTGCGGGTGGGGATTGTGGAGCGGACGCCGGTGGCGTTTGTGCGGGAAGGGCGGCGCATCGGGCTGGTGGATGCGAATGGAGTTCTGCTGGATATGAATCCGGAGGCGGGCGCGGAGGCCGGGGGCGGTGAGGAGACGATTTCGGGCAAGTACTCGTTTCCGGTGGTGACGGGGATTGCGCAGACGGATCCCTTGTCGACGCGCGCGGCGCGGATGCGGATTTATGGGGATTTCCTGGGAGCGCTCGATGCAGGCGGCGAGGGGATCTCGCACAAGTTGAGCGAGGTGGATCTTTCTGATCCCGAAGATGTGAAGGCGCTGGTGCCGGACGCGGGTTCGGGGGCGGAGGTGCTGGTGCACTTCGGGGACGACAAGTACCTGGACCGGTATCACCGGTATGAGGAGCATCTTCCGGAGTGGCGACAGCAGTATCCGCACCTGGCTTCTGTGGATATGCGGTATGAGCAGCAGGTTGTGCTGGAGATGCTGCCGGGTACGTCTGGCGATGCGGCGGCGAAGGGTGCGGGAGCTGCGGATGGCGGGGCTGTGACCGCGGTGAAGCCGGTGGCGGGTGCGGGGACAAAGCCGGCGGCGAAGGCCGGGGCGGTGCGGCCGAAGGCTCAGGCACGTGTGCGGCCTGGCGGGGCGGAACAGGGCCACACGCCGCGGAAGACGGCAGCGATCGACGTGAAGGGCAGGGTGCCGGTGGTTGCGACGAGTGCGGCACCGGCGCATCATCTGACGACGGCATATGCCGTGAGTTCGGGTGGGGCAAAGATTTCGGGCAAGACGCCGGCGGGCGATACGGGAGTGGGGGCGGCGCGATGAATCCCAAGCAGGACAGTCTGATTACGGTGGTGGATGCGGGGAGCTCGAAGAGCTGCGTGCTGGTGGCGGAGCTGCAGGATGGCGTTCTGCGGTATCGGGGGCACGGCATCGAGGCCTCGCGCGGGATGCGCAAGGGACTGATCGCGGAGCTTGGACCGGCGGCAGAGGCGATCAACAAGGCGGCGCTGACGGCGGAGCGCGTGGCGCGGGGCGCGATCGAGACGGCGGTGGTCGGTATCGGAGGGACGCATGTGCGCGGGGTGAACTCGCGCGGCGGAATTTCGATGGGCAGCCGGATGCGCGAGATTACGCGGGAGGAGGTGCGGGCCGCGGTGGACCGGGCGCGATCGTGTGGCGCTGCCACCGGATCGCGAGGTGCTGCACCTGCTGCCGCAGGAGTTCATCCTGGACGATCAGCCGGGAATTCACGATCCGATCGGGATGGTGGGGAACAAGCTGGAGGTGAATCTGCACCTGTCGACCTGCTCGGGTGGTGTGGCGCAGAGCGTGGTGACGTGCGCGAACCGGGCGGGGCTGGAGGTTCAGGACACGATCTTTGAAGGGATTGCGGCGGCGGAGGCTGTTCTTTCCGCGGACGAGCGCGAGCTGGGCGTGTGTGTGGCGGACATTGGGGCGAGCACGACGGAGCTGGCGGTGTTCTTTGAGGGATCGATCGCGCATACGGCTGTGCTGCCGATTGGCGGGGACCACTTCACGAATGATCTGGCGGTCGGGCTGCATGTCTCGGTGGAAGAGGCGGAAGATTTGAAGCGGAGCTTTGGGCATTGCGTGGTTACGGCTGTGCCGCAGAGCAATGAGATTGAGATTGGCGGCAATCTCGCGTTGAGCGCGCCGGGCGGACAAGGGCCCACGGCTGGTGCGGCAGCGGTTCCTGGCGGAGATCCTGGAGCCGCGGGCGCGGGAGCTGTTTACGATGCTGCGCAACAATCTTCGGGAGGGCGGTGTGCTCGAGGCGCTGGGGGCGGGGTGTGTGTTGACGGGCGGCGGCGCGCTGCTGGCCGGGCTGCTGGACAATGCGGAGAGTCTGCTGCGGGTGCCGGCGCGGGTGGGATACCCGGTGCCGCTGAGCACGGATGCCGCCGGAGCTGGCGCGGCCGGAATATGCGGTCGGCGATCGGCATGCTGCTGTATACGCATCGCACGCAGGTGCGACGGGCCAGCGAAGAGCAGGGATTGCGTGCGAAGTTGAAGGCGATCTTTGCGGGCAGCTACTGAGTGCCGGCAAAAAGTAAGTTGCGACAAACGCGCCTGCCGGGGTTATTGTAGAGGCGGATCGCTTCACCGATTTGAGGCGCACCGTCCGATGTAAAGGGACTGGCTGCCGAGAACGACGATCCCGAACCAGAAACACAGGCGAAGCAGTGACCTCTGGTGAACTCCCGGCCCCTGTTGCACGTTACATGGTGAGTTGGGAGAGTCGCGGGTGACCAAGAGGTGGCGCTGGATGTTCAGCCGTTTCTGATACAGGTACACAAACGTACTTGTAGTTTGATCAAAATCCAAAGGCGTTATGGTGATGAAGGCTCCCAAGGATAGCGTCAGCCGTGGGGAACTGCCAACGTTACGAATTATGAGACGCGGAGATTTGCTTTGACCAGCAAGGGATCGTTTTCCTCTCGAGTACGGATCCTCGTCTCGTTCGCTGTGTTTGCTTCAACGGCCCTGCTGCTTTTGACCGGGCCGAGCCCGGCTGCCGCGTTTGCGCTGCTGCAGGGCACGGGAACGGGGGCGTGGAGCGACCTGGGGCACCGCGAACTGGTGTTCTCGCTGATCGCTGATGGGCTGGCATGGCTGGCATGTGTGGTTGCGGCTGTGATGTTGATCCGGCTGGCGAAGCAGGTGCGCGAGCGGGTACCGTTTGGGCTGACGACCTATATCCTGCTGCTGTTTATTGTTTGTTTTGGCGTGCAGCGAATCCTGGGGTACCTGGTGTGGGCGCCGGCGCAGCGGCTGCACATGGGATTACAGGTGGTGCGGGCGACTGCGTCGGTGATTGTGGCGATCGGGGCGGCGGTGCTGTTTCCGTATGTGCGGTCGATGGTGCGTGCGGTGATTGCGGCGACCAAGGAGCATGAGCAGTTTGTGGCGGCGGCGGAGAGCAGCCTGGATGCGTTTTACATCTTCGAGAGCGTACGCGACGAAGCGAAGAAGATCGTAGACTTCCGGTTTTCGCTATGTGAATGCGAACGGGGAGAAGCGCCTGCAGAAGGGGCGGCGGGAGCTGATCGGGGCTAGGCTGAGTGAATCTGTGCCGTACATGGTGCGGACCGGACTTCTGGATCGGTATAAGGACGTTGCCGAGACTGGTATGCCCATGCTGGACGAACACCTGGTGGAACTCGCGGGGATAGAGCCGTACTGGATCGCCATGCAGGTGGTGAAGCTAGGCGATGGCGTGGCGGTGACGAACCGCGATGTGACGGAAGAGCGGAGCGCGACAGCACCAGATTGCGGACCTGAACGAGTTCACGCAGTCGATGATTGAGAATGCCCCGTTCAGCATCATCGCGACGGACCCGGCGGGCACGGTGATCGCGATGAACCCGGCCGCGGAGGCGCTGACGCTGTATCGGAAGCACGAGCTGATCGGGCAGCACTCGATGGTGATGCTGCACGATACCGCAGAGATGAGCGCGCGGGCCGTGCAACTGAGCAAGGACCTGGAGCAGCCGATCTCGGCGGGATTCAGCTCGCTGATTGCGAAGCCGAAGCAGGGTGCAGACGGACGAGCATGAGTGGACCTATATCCGCAAGGATGGCTCGCGCATCTGGGTCAACCTCGCGATGACCGCGATGAAGACGCGAGGGCGAGAAGATCACGGGCTACCTGGGGATTGCGTTCGATATCACGGAGCGCAAGAAGCTGACGGAGTATGTGAATCACCTGGCGCATCATGATCAGCTGACGGGGCTGCCGAATCGGGTGCTGCTGCTGGACCGGATACGGCAGGCAATCCAGCGGGCGAAGCGCAACCGGCACAAGGTGGCGGTGCTGATGGTGGACATCGACCACTTCAAGCGCATCAACGATTCGCTTGGGCACTCCGCCGGGGACGCGCTGCTGGATTCGGTGGCAAAGAAGCTGTGTCGCGCGGTGCGGCAGACGGACACAGTGGCGCGCATGGGCGGCGACGAGTTTGTGATCGTGATGCCGGAGTTCCGCGACCAGAAGGACGCGGAGCGTGTGGCTGAGGCGCATTATCAAGAAGGTGGCGACGCCGACGACTGTTGGGCAACCGCGAGGTGAACGTCACGGTGAGTGTGGGGATGTGCATCTTTCCCGACTGCGCGCGCGATGCCGACAGCCTGCTGAAGAACGCCGACGCGGCGATGTACGAAGCCAAGGAAAGCGGCCGGAATTCGTTTCACGTGTTCAACGAGGGCATGGTCGAGGCGACGGCGGACAAGCTGGAGTTCGAGCATGATCTGCGGCATGCGCTGGACAATGGCGAGCTGAGCCTGCACTATCAGCCGCAGGTTTCGTGCATTATCGGGCGATGTGATCGGGATGGAGGCGCTGCTGCGCTGGAACCATCCCAAGCGCGGGCAGATCGCGCCGGGGCAGTTTATTCCTCTGGCGGAGGCGACGGGGCTGATCGTGCCGATGGGCGAGTGGGCGATCCGGATGGCATGCCACGAGGGCAGGGAGCTGCAGGATACGCTGGGGCGGACATTGTGATTGCGGTGAACCTTTCGCCGCGGCAGTTCCGGCAGAAGAACCTGCCTGCGCTGGTGGAGCGTGCGCTGCAGGATTCTCGACTGGCGCCGCACAGCCTGGAGATCGAGATCACCGAGCAGACGCTGATGACGAACTCGGCGACGACGATGGAGACGCTGATGCAGCTGCGGAAGCTGGGCGTGAAGATTGCGATCGACGACTTCGGGACTGGGTTCTCGAGCTTCTCCTACCTGCTGCAGTACGAGGTGGATCGGCTGAAGATCGACCGCAGCTTTGTGAATCGCTCGGCGGACGACCCGACGGCTGCGGCGATTGTGCGCGCGATTATTTCGATGGCGCATGGGCTGAATCTGAAGGTGGTGGCCGAGGGAGTGGAGACGAACGAGCAGTTGAATTTCCTGCTGCGGCGGCGTTGCGATGAGGCGCAGGGCTTTTTCTTTGGGCGGCCGGTGCCGGCGGAGTTGATCGCGCAATCGGCCCGGGCGATTGAGCGCCGCGCGGCGGACTCCGGGGTGCGCGCGACCGCCTGATTTTCTTGTGGCGCACGTGGAGACGCTGGAGGCGCTTGTTGCCGTGTGCCCGCGCGGGAGAGAATCTACGCTATGAACGTCAACTTCGCCGAGCGGGCGCATAACCACAACTGGAAGCTCGACCCGATCGTGCGGTCGCTGCTGGATACGGACTTCTACAAGCTGCTGATGCTGCAGTTCATCTGGAAGAACTTTCCGGCGGTGCATGTATCGAGCGAGGTGGTGAATCGGACGGTGCGCGTGCGGCTGGCGGAGGAGATTGATGCCGACGCGCTGGGGCGCAGATGGAGCATGTGCGCGGGCTGACGGTTTCGGCGATCTGAGCTGATCTGGCTGGCGGGTAATACGTTTTATGGGACGCGGCAGATCTTCGAGCCGGAGTTTCTGGCGTGGCTGGAGAACGACTTCCGGCTTTCGACTACGAGGTGACGGAGCACGAGGGGCAGCTTCAGATGCGGTTCAGCGGGTTGTGGACCGAGGTGACGATGTGGGAGGTGTACGCGCTGGCGCTGGTGAGCGAGATGCGGACACGCTGCGGCGCTGGCGCGGTTGAACGAGATGGAGCTGGATGTTCTGTATGCGCGGGCGAAGACGAAGCTTGTGGGAGAAGATCGAGCGGCTGCGGGATGTTGCCGGAGGTGCGGATCTCGGAGTTTGGGACGCGGCGGCGGCACAGCTTTCTGTGGCAGGAGTATGTGATCGAGGCGATGCGGGCGGCTGCTGGGGCGAGAGCCTCTTCGGGTACGTCGAATACGTTTCTGGCGTACAAGCATGATCTGGAGGCGATGGGCACCAATGCGCATGAGCTGCCGATGGCGCTGGCGGCGCTGGCTCGCGAAGGACGATGAGGAGCTCCAGGCGTCGCAGTATCGCGTGCTGGAGCTTTGGCAGAAGAGCTACGGTGGCGAGTTGCTGATGATGCTGCCGGATACCTTTGGCACGACGCAGTTCCTGGAGGGTGCGCCGGACTGGGTGGCGGACTGGACCGGGCAGCGGGCGGACTCGAAGGATCCGTTCGAGGCGGGCGATGAGTACATCCGCGTGGCTGCTGGGGCGCGGGCGGGATCCGCGGAAGAAGCGGCTTATCGCGTCGCGACGGGCTGGATGTGGACGAGATCCTGCGGCTGCACGGCTACTTCCAGGGGCGCATACGGTTTTCGGCGGGCTGGGGAACGCTGCTGACGAACGATTTTCGGGGATGCCATCCACGAGGGGAGGAGGATCTGGATCCGATCAGCCTGGTGTGCAAGCTGACGACGGTGGAGGGCAGGCCGGCGGTGAAGCTGTGGATAATCCGCGGAAGGCGACCGGGCCGGAGGCTGAGGTGGAGCGATATCGGCGGGTATTTGGGACGGTGGCGGTGGGTGAGGCTGAGGTTCTGGTTTAGGAACCCGCCACGGAGTAGAGGATGCCGAGTGCCTGCTGCGCTTTGGGCTGGCGCAGGTCTCCTGCTAATTCGCCGGCAAGGGTGAAGACCGAGACAGTCGTGGCGCCGGCGTGGGCAATCCGCTGGAGGGCTGCTTGTTCGGTCCGTTCGCTGACGCCGCCGCAGGCGTCGAGGACCACGAAGGTCTTGTAGCCCATTGCAGGTGCTGTGATTGCCGGGAGCTGAACGGCGAGTTCGGTGGCCACGCCGGAGATCAACAGTGTCTTGCGGCCCGTGACTTGCAGTGCAGAGACGATCTCGGGGTTGAGGAGCGAATTGCAGGTAGTCCGATGATGGACCGGGAGCGGTCCGAGCGCGTCGGCGATTTCCGTGAGGAACTTTGCGGGGCTTCCGTCTTGCCCTTGAATGCCGGAAAGGATGACGGGGATTTCAAAGAGGGCGGCGAGTCTGGCGAGAGCCGAGACGGATTGTTTGAGGCGGTCGAGTGGCACAGTCCGGGCAAGTTCGACGATGCCGGCCTGGAGGTCGGCGAAGAGTATGACGGCGTCGTTGGGATCGATGCTGGGGTCGGTTGGCGGCATGGCTGAACGTCCCTCCGGGTGGGATGAGCGTGAGTATACTTTCAGGCATGCGCAACAGTTTTGGGAATGTATGGAAGTTCGCGGGCGCTGCTCTGCTGGTGCTCGCGATGGGGGCGGAACGCGGATTGGCATGGGGTGGGGACGGACACGTGCTGATCAACCGGGTGGCGGGGGAGACGCTGCCGGTCGATGTGCCGGAGTTTTTGCGATCGGCGGCTGCACTCGATGCGTTGGGGTACTACGGGCCGGAGCCGGACCGCTGGCGTTCGACGGCCGAGCCTGAGCTGAATGCGGCGCAGGCGCCCGAACACTTTATCGATCTGGAGTATGCGGATCTGGCGGGGCCTTTACCGCGCCGGCGGTATGACTTTGTGCGCGCCCTGGCGGCGGCGCAGGCGGCGCATCCGGATGTGCAGCTGACTCCCGAGAAGATTGGCCTGCAGCCGTACGAGACGGTGGAGCTTTACGAGCGGCTGAAGAGTGCGTTGCGGGACTATCGCGGGCTGGTGGCGGCGAAGAAGGATACGAAGCCGTCGGAGGGCGAGATTCTTTTCCTGGCGGGGTGGCTGGGCCACTATGTGGCGGACGGCGCGATGCCGCTGCATACGTCAATCCAGTACAACGGCTGGACTGGCCCCAATCCCAATGGGTATACGACCGAGCACCACATTCACGCGTTGTTTGAGAGCGACTTTGTTCATTCGGCCGCGAAGGAGGCTGACGTTGCGCCGCTGGTGAAGGCCACGAAACCGGCTGTGCTGGGTGATGTATTCGACGACTACATGAAGTATCTGCGGCAGTCGAACATGCTTGTGGAGAAGACATACCAGCTCGAGAAGGCGGGGGCGTTTGCGGGTGCCGGAACCGCGGTGGGCAGGGAATTTGTGAATGGACGGCTGGCGGCCGGGGCGGAAGAGCTGCGGGATGTGATCTACACGGCGTGGGTGAAGTCGGCCGACCCTGTGCCTGCTTACAAGGGCAACTAGAGCCATCTTCGCAGGCTTGCTGGTGGTGTCGCTACGTCTTGAGGATGGGGTACTCGTGCTTCTGGACTCGAGAGAGCACGCGCCTGAGGACGGGTGTGAGGGCGAAGGCGAGGGCTGGTCCGATGATTGCGGAGAGCGCGATCCAAAGCAGGAACGCGCGGCTCTCCCAAAGCCAAAGCTGGCGGGTGAGGGCGAGGGGTGCGGTGCGGGCGGCGAGCAGGAGCGCGTGCGGGGAGAGCGGCATCGCCGGCATGCCGAAGATGCGGGAGGCGAGCCGGATGAAGGGAATGACGAGGGCGACCTGCAGGGGGAAGACCATGTGGTTCGCGATCTGACTGGCGACCACGTTAAGGCGCAGCCCGAAGGAGAGTGCGAGGCAGAGGACGGTGGTGGAGCCGAGGATAGGGTTGATGCCGATGAGCAGGCCTACCGCGATGCTCCAGGCGAGTGTGCGGGGAGTGGCTCCCATGCGCAGCAGCGCAAGGATAGGCAGAACGGCGCGGCGGTAGAGCCAGGTGTGATGGCGGGCCTCGGCGGGCCCATGGGCGGTCTGCAGCACACTTACAGGATAGATCGCATCGGGCGCCGCGTGTCTACAGCGGGGTTGCAACTTCCGTGTTTGTAGCCTGGCTGGAAGTGGCAGTGTCCATGCGATGGATGTGTCGGAGGATCTGCTCGATGGACCAGTCGATCGAGTCGGTTCCTTCCACGGTGAGGTGGGCGTACTGGGCCGAGGGTAAGACGTAGAGGTCGGCCATGGGGCGGGCGGTGGCGTGGAACTGGTCGCGGACGGACTGCTCGGTGCGGCCTCGCTCGTGGGTGTCGCGGTGGATGCGGCGTGCGAGGCAGACGTCGTGCGGAGCGTTGACGAAGATCGCGAGGCTGTAGAGGGGGAGCAGCTCGGGGTAGTGGAGGGCGAGGATGCCTTCGACGATGACGACCCGGGCTGGGGTGACGGTCTCATACGAGCCGAGGACGCGGGAGTGGGTCTTGAAGTCGTAGACGGGACGCTGGATGGGAAGCCCGGCGGCGAGGCCGCGTACGTGCTCGATGATGAGTTCGGATTCGAGGGAGTCCGGATGATCGAAGTTGCGTTTGTGGCGGGAGTCGAGCGGGAACTGCGAGAGGTCGCGATAGTAGAGATCGAGGGGAAAGAGAGTGGCTTCAAGCTGTGTGGCGAGTTCGCGGGCAAGGGTGGTCTTGCCGGAACCGGAGCAGCCTGCGATGCCGATGACGAGGGGTTTGGGGGCTGGCGGAAGCATGGACTTCGATGAGTCTAGCGCATTGTGCTGTGGGGCTCGGATCAGGGGAAGCCGGCGGGAGCGAGCTGAAAGGAGACGTTGGAGCCGGTGATTGAGACGGAGGTGAAGGCGCCTTGCTTCAGCTTGAACGAGATGACGTTGGCCGTGGCGGCGGCGCAGAGGCCGGACTTGAGGTCGTCGCGAGAGAACATCGCTGCCAAGGCGGAGGCTATGGAGCTGGCGTTGGACGACTTGTCGTAGCGCACGGTTTCGGTGAAGCCGTTGAAGGCCACGGTGATTGCGGACGAGTCTCCGGGGTTCGCTGTGCCGCTGATAGTGATGGAGGCGGTAGCGGCGGGAGTGGATCCGGCGGTGACGGTGACGGTGCCTGAGCCGGAGGCGCTGTTGTAGAGGACGGAGCTGGTCGCGTCGGGGGTGTAGGTGGCGGAAAGAATGTCTGAGCCTGTGGCGAGTGAATTGGCCGGAATGGTGATGGTGGCGGAGCCGCTGGCCAGGGTGGCGGCATTGGACGTGTAGCCTCCGCTGGAGAGGGTGACGTAGCCAGTGGCGGTGGGCTTGCCGCTGGAAGTCGCTACGCCGACGGTGACGGGCAACGACTGCGTGGTGGTGATGCTGGAGGAAGAGGGTTTGACAGAGACGGTGGGGGTGACGTGGACGGCCACGGTAAACGTGGTGGTCGCGACGTTGCCTCCCGAGGTGCCGGTAATGGTGACGGTGTACGGGCCGAGGCTCGCCGTGCTGCTTGCGGTAAAGGTGAGGTTGCTGGTTGATGTGGTGAACTTTGGGGAGAAGGACGCCGTGACGCCGGAGGGCAGACCCGAGGCGGCAAGGCTGACGCTGGAGTGAGTTGGTGTGGAGACGGTGACCGTTGTGGTGCCGCTTCCACCCTGATTGATCGTGAGCATCGTTGGCGCCACAGCGACCGTGAGGCTGGCTGGCTGCACGGTGACGGACAGATTCGTAGTGGCGGTGAGAGTGCCGGAGGTGCCGGTGACGGTCACGGTGGCGGTGTTGAGGGGCGCGGAACTGGTTGCGGTGAGAGTCAGGACGGTGGATCCCGTTGTGGGGTTAGGCGAGAAGGATGCGGTGACGCCGGTGGGCAGCCCTGATGTGACGGCGAAGGTGACGCTGCCATTGAAGCCGCCCCCCGATGTGACGGTGACGGAAGCCGATCCGGAGCTGCCCTGGTTAAGCGTTACGGTGCTGGACGAACTCTGCAGCCAGAAGCCGGGAACCTGCGGGCCGACGAGGGCGTTGATGAGGTTCTGCCCGTTTGGGCTGCCCACACCGGTTGCGAGATCGTAGCCGGGCACGGCGTTGAACCAGACGGGCTGGGCGGCGGTGTCATTGTTTCCAGTGGCGGGGTCATGGAAGTCGCTGTTGTAGCTGGAGCCCGCGGCGACGGCATAGAGGAGGGGGTTGATGAACCCTACGCCTCCGGCGGGGGCGGTGCCATTGTTGACGGCCTGTTGATTGACGAGCGCCATGAAGCCGGCCCAGCGGGGGGCGGCAAAGCTGGTTCCGGCGGTGGCTCCGTTACAGGATCCGCCGGCGCAGTTGTAGTTGTCGAAGTCGCCTTCCATGGCGACGTCCGGGACGTTGCGGAGGGTCGTCGACCCGGCGTTGGAGGCATTGGGAAAGCCGGACTGCCAGCCTGGTATGGGGATGCCGTCCGGGCTGATGCCGCCTCCGGTGCCGCGGCCTGACGAGTTCCAGGCCGACTCGGCGGCCCAGGCGCCGTTGCTGGTAGTGAGATGAGTGGCGCCGACGGCGGTCACGTAGGCGTCTTCTGCCGGGTAGAAGTAGGGGCTGACGGCGTAGTCGAAGGCGCCGTCGTCTCCGGATGCGGCGAAGAAGCTTTGTCCCTGGGCCGCGAACTCCTTGAAGAAGACGTCGTCGACTCCGGGGTCGTCGGGATCCCAGCTCCAGGAGCAGCTTAGCTGCTTTGCGATGTTTTCGGAGGCCATGGAGTTGAGGATGTGTGCGTCGTCGACCGCACCGTTTGCCGGGCCGATATAGACGCGGACCTGGCTGAGGCCAGGAGCCATGCCGATGGCCTGAACGATGTCGAGGACCTGCTCGGCGTCGTCGCCGGTTGAGGCAGCGCTCGCGCCGTCGAAGAGCACGTTGTTGATGGGTACGGTGTAGGACTGGCCGGCGCTGCTGAAGGTGAGGTTGATGTCGCTGAGGTCGTAGCCCCCGAACTCGAGGATTCCCACGGCCTGGCCGTTACCGGTGAGGGTAGAGCCGCCGTAGTAGGCGTTGCGCATGTCGCTGCCGAGGTAGGCGCTGCCGGGTCCGGAGCCGAGGACGTTTGCGATGGCTTCGGTCGGGAGCGCGGTGGCGACGGCGGGGTGTGGGAGGGAAAAGTTGGTCAGGCCGGAGATGTGCTTCAGGGGCACGGCGAGGTTCAGCGCGGGTTCCCGATCGGGGGAGTAGAAGGTGCGGTTCTCGGTGGGATGGCGGTAGACCTGCATGGTCACGCTAAAGGCTTTGTTGATCTGCGCGACGGAGCCGTTGACGGGGACGATGAGACGGTTGGCGGGTGTTTCAGCGACGGTGAGGCCGTGCGATTTTGCGTAGGCGACGACGGCCGCGTAATCCTGTGGCGTGGGGCCGAACTGCTCGGTGAACTGTTCGACGGTGAGGAAGCGGTGGTAGTCGGGGCTGGTGGGGTCGTAGAGGCGGAGGAGCAGGCTGGTGAGCGCGGGCTCATTGCGGAGCGGCAGGATCATCGAGACGTGCATATCCTGCTCGGGCGGGAGCGAGCCGAGCAGGGGCGCCTGGCCGGTGGAGACGGCGGGACGGAGGTGGTGAGGCAGGATCTGAAGCTGTTGCTGGGCGTGGGCTGCGGTGCACGCGGGTAAGAGCGTGAGGGCCAGGAGCAGCGAGAGTGCGCCGAGCCTGCCGCGTGCGTTCGCGCGGGACTCGGATTGTATGTCTGTAGCCAGGGTACGCTCCTGGAACGGGGCTTGGGACAGGGGAGGACACTCCAACTATGTCACACACGATGGGGCGGACCGCGACGGATTTTGCGCTGATCGCGTTATTGACGGAGACAGCGGGGGAGGTTACTGCGCCAGGGAGACGTTCTGGGTCGTCGTTGTCAGGCGGGGGTCTGCGAGCTGCGGGATGAGGGCAGTGAGGAGGGCAGTGAAGAGTGTTTCGACACGCCGGCCGATCTCCATGACTTCTTCATGGTTGATGAGTTCGGCGGTCTTTCCTGCAGCGGATACGCCCGCGGCGAGGTTGGTGACGAGGGAGAGGCCGAGGACTTCAAGGCCCATGTGCCGGGCGACGATGACCTCATGCACGGTGGACATTCCGACGAGATCAGCGCCGAGGGTGCGGAAGGCACGGATCTCCGCAGGGGTTTCGAACGAGGGGCCGAGAACGGCGAGGTAGACGCCGTCGGTGAGCGGGATGGACTGGCGGGCGGCTTCCGCGTGGGCGAGGGCGCGGAGGCGGGGGGTGTAGGCGGCAGACATGTCAAAGAAGCGTTCGCCTGAGCCGGCTGCGGTGCCGAAGCGGGGTTCGTTGGGGCCGAGAGCGGCGTTGGTGCCGGTGAGGTTGATGTGGTCGGTGATGGCGACGAGGGAGCCCTGGGGAATGTCGGGCCGGATGCCGCCGGCGGCGTTGGTGACGATGAGGGTGCGGCAGCCGAGGAGGCCGAGGACGCGGGTAGGGAACGTGACGTCGGCCATGGCGTAGCCCTCGTACGCGTGCACACGGCCTTGCATGACGACGACGGGGGTGGCGGCGATGGTTCCCAGGACGAGCTTGCCGGAATGGCCGACGACGGTGGACACGGGAAAGTGAGGGATCTCCGAGTAGGGAATAGCGGTGGGGTTCTCGACCTGTGAGGCGAAGTTGCCGAGACCGGAGCCGAGGATGATTCCTACGGCGGGTCGGACCGGGGTGCGGGCGCGGATGTAATCGGCGGCGGCAGAGGCTCGGGTGTACAGGTCTGGCTGGGCGGGCATGGTTTTCAGATTGTACCCAAGCTCGCAGGAGCAAGCGCACGGGTGTAGGTGATTCAGGGCGAGGTGGGGAAGGAGGTGGTCGCAGGGGACGTTATTGGCGGCCGATCTTCTGGATGGCTTGCTGCAATGCGGTCGGATCGAGGGTGTCCATGGGGAGGGCGAGGAAGAGGACGATGCGGCGGTGGAGGGTTACGAAGGCTTCGTGGAAGGCGTGGGTGATCTCGGCTGGGGGGCCCTCTACGGCGGCGGGGTCAGTGACTCCCCAGTGGGCGGAGATGGGGTGGCCCGGCCAGAGGGGGCAGGTCTCGTTGGCGGCGTTGTCGCAGACGGTGAAGACGAAGTCCATAGGCAGGGCTCCGGGGGCGGCGAACTCATCCCATGACTTGCTGCGGAGGCCTTCGGTGGGTATGCCGGCGGCGCGGAGTTCGGCGAGGGCCTCGGGGCGGACGTGGCCGGAAGGATGGCTGCCGGCGGAGTAGGCGACGAAGCGGCCAGCGCCTCTCTGGTTGAGGATGGCTTCCGAGAGGACGGAGCGGGCGGAGTTGCCGGTGCAGAGGAAGAGGACGTTTTTGGGGGGCATGGGGTGGACTCTTGGATGTGGACTTGGGGCTTTAGGTGGGGTGGTTTTGCCATGTCAGGCCCCGCGGGGCCTGACATGGGGCACCCGGGCAACAGGTCATTCGGTGCAGCAGGTGGGGCCGCAGCAGGAGCTTGCCTGCGGTTTGGCGGCCCGGATGAAGGCGCTCACAATCTTGCCTTCGAGTTGCGGTGCGACCTCGTCGACTGCGATGCCGGCTTCCGTGAGGAAGGTTCGTGCGTCTTCGATGTCGTAGGTTCGTGTGGTCTCGAAGGCGATGTCGGTGAAGCCGGCGCGCTGGAGTTTGGAGCTGTAGACGTCCTGATCGAGGGCTCCGGCGATGCAACCGACCCAGAGGAGCATGCTGGCGCGGACGGCGTCGGGCACTTTGCCGAGGGTGACGACGTCGGAGACTGCGAAGCGGCCGCCGGGGCGAAGGACGCGGAAGGCTTCGGCGAGGACGCGGTCTTTGTCGGAGGAGAGGTTGATGACGCAATTGGAGATGATGACGTCGACGGAGTTATCAGGGAGCGGGATGGCTTCGATGTGGCCCTTTAGGAACTCGACGTTGGTGGCGCCGGTGCAGAAGGCGTTCTCGCGGGCGAGGGCGAGCATGTCGTCCGTCATGTCCAGGCCATAGACGAAGCCGGTGGGACCGACGCGGCGCGCGGAGAGAAGGACGTCGATGCCGCCGCCGGAGCCGAGATCGAGGACCGTCTGGCCGGGCTGGAGGTCGATGAGGGCGGTGGGATTGCCGCAGCCCAGGGAGGCGAGGAGTGCCTTCTCGGGGAGTTCGCCGGCTTCACCGACGCCGTAGAGGTCTCGCGTGATGGGGTCGCAGCAGCGCAGTGCGGGGTCGCAGCAGGCGGGAGTGTTCTGCTGGGAGACGCTGCGGGCGATGGAGCCGTATTTTTCTTCGACGGAGGATTGCGTGCTGTCGGCGGGGGAGGTGGTCATGGGGCGGGGCTCCTTGGAGTGTACCGGACTGGGCGGTACACATATGCGTTAAAGCGAATGTATACGCGGCGTTACATATGTGTCAAGGCGTATATTAGGAGAGTGACCCGGCGGAAGAATTCGTTCGATATGGTGCGGTTGTTTGGGGCCTTGGCGGACCGGACGCGGCTCCGGCTGCTCAACCTCATGGATGGGCGCGAGGTATGTGTGTGCTACTTCGTGGAGGTACTGGGGCAGGGGCAGCCGAAGATCTCGCGGCACCTTGCGTACTTGCGGAGAGCGGGAATCGTTACGGCGCGAAGAGACGCCCGGTGGATGCACTACAGGATTGCAAGGCCTGATGACACGGGGGCGGCGGCGGTACTGGATGCGGCGCTGGCCTCGTGCAAAGGCGGATCCGGAGATGCAGGCGGATATGGCCCGGCTGGGACACGCGTGCTGCGAACCGGCCCGGTATGTGGGGCTCGAAGGTGCTCCGGTGCCGGCTGCGGTGGTGTGATGAGGGGAAGTCTGCCAAGGCGATGCGCAGGGTAAGGAAGCTTAGGCTCGGCTGGCGAACTCCCGGGTTTCGGTGGCGATCTTCAGCTTTTCGCCTTGCTTGATGTAGAGCGGGACGCGGATGACGAGGCCGGTTTCGAGGGTAGCGTTTTTGGTCGTGCCACCGGAGGAGGAGTCGCCCTTGATGCCGGGCTCTGTCTGGGTGACGGTGAGCTCGACGAAGATGGGGAGTTGCAGGCCGATGGGGTTGCCGTTGTACTTGTGGAGTTGAAGGAGGGAGCCTTCGGTGAGCAGGTCGAGCGCGTCGCCCACCATCTCCGAAGAGAGGGTGACTGTCTCGTAGGTGGCCTGGTCGAGGAAGTGTGAGCCTTCGGGATCGGAGTAGAGGTAGGAGGCGGGGACGAGTTCGAGGTCGGGCTCTTTGAAGCGCTCCTGGGCTTTGAAGGTCTTCTCGAAGACGGCGTTGGTAAGGAGGTTGCGCATCTTGAGGCGGACGAGGGTCTGGCCGCCGCGTGCTGTGGGGGTGGAGATGTCTGAGTCGAGACAGGTGTAGGGGGTGTTGTCGAGCTCGAAGACGGCTTTGCGCTTGATGTGGATTGCTTCGATGAGTGCGGCCATGAAACCTCTAGCGTCAGTATAGGACGTGGGGGCTGCGCGAGGCGCGCATGGGGCAATGGGGAATGTTCAGGGCCGGTGGAGTGACTCGTCGTAGAGCGGAATGGTGTGGAAGACGATGCGGACGATGGGTGGGTTGGAGCCGTGGAACTGGAGGCCGCGATCGGTCTGATCTCCGTTGAGGATGCGGGTGGGCTGCCAGGCGCCGTTCGTGTAATGGCCCTCTTCCGCGCGCAGGATTTCGAGTTGCTGGGTTTGTGGGGCCGTGGGGGAAGAACGTTCGGGAGCGAAGGAGGAGGGGGAGCCGGGGGCGTTGGGGAGGTGGAAGGAGACGCTTGCGTCGAACCCGGTGACGAGGAACTCGAGTGGGCCGAGCTGCGCGACGAGGACGCGCCCCTGGAGCGTGGAGGTGCCGGGGGGCGGGGCGCCGTCCGATTGGGGGAAGCCGAAGGAGGCGACGGCTTCGATGGTCGGTGTGCCGGGGGAGAAGGAGAAGTGGAGGGTCTGGCGGGCTGTGCCCTTTTCTTCGACCGCGGTCTGGAGGTGGCCCTGGAAGCTGAGCTGGGCGAGGGTTGAGGCGATTGGGTTCAGGAGTGCGTAGTTGTCGCTGGGGGTGGTGGGGCGCGGAGCGGGAGTGGCGGGGGCGGCTTCGGTTGGGACGGTTTGCGGCTGGGCGCGGTCGATGCCGAAGGGAGAGAAGCCGAGGGCCTCGGAGCCGAGAGCGTAGAAGAGGTATCGGCCGAAGTTGGCGTCGGTGTTGGTTTCGGGGATGAACACGGGGTTGTCGGCGCGGTGGTATACGGCCAGAGTTTCGCGGAAGAGCGAGGCATCTCCGGAGTAGAAGTCCGGCGCGAGTATATCGATTGCGGGAGCGGTGGCCTTCCAGATGGCGATGTTGGGCTGCTGCGGGCCACCGGATGGGTACTCCTGACCGGGGGTTGCGCGGTTGCGGGTTTCGAGGGCGTGGACGGGGTAGACGATCCACACATTGCAGTACATGGGGAGCGGGTACTCGGCTTTGCCGGCGGCGGCGACGGAGTTGATATAGCGCGCGGTGGTGTAGGCGGCGAAGCTCTCGTCTGCGTCCGCGCGAAAGGTTTGTGTCCAATTGTGGCCGGGGGGCAGGTGGAGGGCGCGCGAGAGTTCGGCGGGTACGGGAGCCTCGAAGAGGCGCTGGGCCGCGGGGGAGAAGTCGCGCACGGAGCCGACGGAGCCGGACTCGTTTTCGACCTGGATCATGAGGACGGTGTGGTCGGCGGAGTCGAGCTGCTTGAGGTGACGCATGAGGGCTGTGAAGGCGGTTCGGTCTGCCTCCATGTTGGCCGGGGAGACGGAGCTCATGACGTCGAGGAGTTTGCCGTAGGCGTCGAGTTCGCGGGGATAGGTCTTTGTGTCCGACTTGATCCACTCGGGCACGTAGTGATTCTGGCCGTTCTTCCAGGTGCCGAACCAGAGGAGGACGAGATGCAGGTGGTGTTCGCGGGCCTGTGTGACGAGGAGGTCGACGGTGGAGAAGTCGAAGGTGCCCTTTGTCGGCTCCATCTGCTCCCAATAGACGGGGGCTTCGACGGTGTTGACGTGCATGGATTCGGCGGCTGCCCATGCCGCGGGGAGGGTCGAGGGCCACGAGCTGGAGTTGTTGATCTGCGCGCCGAGCAGGAGATAGGGGCGGCCGTCCACGATGAGGGCGTGGTGGTTGTTGCGGGTCTCGATGTGCGGGATCTCGGGTGCTTGCTGGGCTGGGCTGTAACGGAGGGTGGGGCAGAGTACGGCGATGAGAAGGGTGACGAGAAGGCGGTTCTTCACGTAGGGCTCCTGAGACGCGCGGGGGCAGGGGGAGGTAGAGACGCTGCCAGTGCGTGGTGATTTTCTCGAGGAAGGATAGCAAATGCGATCTGGTCAGCGGCGAAGCAGGACCGGCGAGAAGGTGGCCAGGGCGGCGACCGCCAGACCTGCGAAGAGCATGCCCGGGGTGTGGGACCAGGAGAAGGCTGCCCACGAGGTCAGGATCCAGAAGGCCATATTTGCGGAGGCTGCGAGGTAGACCCAGTCGGAAAACTTGTGCTGGTCTTCGAGGAAGTGCATTTGGCCTATGGAGCGGTACACGGTTTCGGGAGTGAGTGTAAGCCGAAGCAGGACGACCGGCAGGAGGTTGAGGGCGAGGACGAGGGCTGTCCAGACAATCGGTGCGTATGGCTGGGGATACCGCGGGACGAGTCCGTATGTGACGGACAGCGTAAGCAGGATGTTGAGGGTGGCGCCGGCGTTGACGGGGGCGGGAAAGTGCGCCATGTCGGCGAGCCTGTTCATCTCGTTCAACTTTTTATCGGCTGCTTTCACGAGGAGAGCTCCTTTGCCGTGAGACGTTCCCGCGAACGGGGAGGGTTCTGGTGGAATAAGCGTAAAGCGCGGCGCGCAGGCGGTTCGGAAAATCTCCGAAGGAGAATTGATGTGGCTCACGAGAAGACGGAATCCGTTTGGGATTATCCGCGGCCGCCGCGATTGGAGCGAACAAGCCGACGGCTTCGCCTGGAACACGCCGGGCAGGTGGTGGCCGACACAGTGCGCGGGTGGAGGGTGCTCGAGACGAGCCATCCGCCGGTGTACTACCTGCCGCAGGAGGACATCCGGATGGAGTGGATGGCGCGGTCGGACCGGCGGGGGAGCTTTTGCGAATTCAAGGGCGTGGCGGGATATTGGGCGCTTGCGATCCAGGGACAGCCGGTGGTGAACGATGTTGCGTGGAGTTATGCCAGTCCTGCGCAGGGGTACGAGGGCTTGCGGGATTGCCTGGCCTTCTATGCGGGGCGGGTGGACGCTTGTTTTGTGGACGGGGAGCGAGTGATGGCACAGGCTGGAGACTTCTATGGCGGATGGATTACTGCAGACGTGACGGGGCCGTTCAAGGGGGCTCCGCGCACGCAGGGGTGGTAAGAAGTTTTTTTTCGGGCCGGTGGAAGTCGCAGCTCAGTGGGCGGTGCGGGGCGTCTGTTGCTTACGCATCTCTTCCTGGCGCATGGGCATGGCGTCGATCAGTTGGCTCAGGTGCTCAATGGAGACGGGCGTGTCGGAGCGGAACTTTTCCCCGCCATCTTTGCCGACCAGTATTGCGGCGAACTCGGTTGGGGCAACGTGGAAGCGATGGCGGGCCCGAGTGGCTTCGTTGTCCGGCAGGGGGCGGAGTGCCGAGTCAACGGCTTGTGCGGTGGGTGCCGGCCTAGGGTGCGCGAGAACGGGAAGCAGGAGAAGATCGCGCTGCTTCATGTCGGCGGAGTGTGGTGCGAGGAGTGTGAGCTGTTGGGTGTAGCGCGGGTCCTGGTCGGAAGGGGCGAAGATGAGCAGGATGCGGTTATGACTGTAAAGGGGGTGGAGGGTTTGTTGTGCCTGAGCCATAGGGACGAGAAGCGTCAACAACAGGAGGATGCGGATCATTGGGGTCTGCGCTTTGAGCTTTTGCTGCGGGACTGATTCTTTTGCATGCGGAGCTTCCAGGCGGTGTGAAGGGCACCGTGGAGGATGTCTTCGGTGGCCTGGGCGAGGCGGATGTGAGTCATGCCCATGCGTCCCCAGCCGCCTTTGATGGGGAGAAAGACGTCGGGTGCCTCTGCGATGAAGTCAGCCTGATGTGCGAGGTCCAGCATGAGGTTGCCGTAGCCTTCCTTCTCGGCGGCGAGGGTGGCGAAGATTCGACCCCCGACACGGAAGTCGGGCGAGCCCATGTGGGAGGATTCTTCGGCGTGGGGGAGGGAGAGGGCGATGCGGCGGAAGTCGGCAGCGGTCATGCGGAGTTCCTCACGTCATCTGGATGGGGGTCTGTCACGCGCAGCGATCTGAGGATAGCTCCTGCGCGCCGTGAAGGATTGCTTGCGAAGGCTGGCGCGGACGACCTCGGAGGCAGAGCTGTATCGGCCAGTGGCTACCGTGTTTTCGACTCTTTTCGGCTGCGATGAAACGTGCGGCTTTACAGAAAGTTGTTGCCGGCTGTGACGTGCCCCATCGTAGTCGTTTTTAGCGGAGGAGCATGGAGACGATGCTGGCGGACATGAGGTTGGCCATGGTGCCGGCCAGCATGGCGCGGATGCCGAGCTGGGCGAGGTCGTTGCGTCGGTTGGGGACGAGGGCTCCGATGCCACCGATCTGCATGCCGATGGAGCCTACGTTCGCGAAGCCGCAGAGGGCGAAGGTGGCTATGGAGAAGGTTCGGGGGGTGAGGGTCTGTTTCAGGAGGCCGAGCTGGGTGAAGGCGACGAACTCGTTGATGATGGTGCGGGTGCCGAGCAGGTTGCCGATGGTGCGGGCCTCGTGCCAGGGGATGCCGATGAGCCAGGCGAGCGGAGCCCCGACGACGCCCAAAATCGCGTTGAGAGAGTGTGGGAAGGGGATGTGGCCGTGGGCCCAGGCGAAGTTTGAGATGCCGAGCATGATGGCGTTGAACAGACCGACAAGGGCGACGAACGAGATGAGCATGATGGCTACGTTGAAGGCGAGCTGGCCTCCGTCGATGGTGCCGCGCGCGACGGCGGCGATGAAGTTCTCGTTGCGGTGCTCTTCGTTGGGCGGCATCTTGACGGTGCCCGCGGTGGCGGGGACCTCGGTTTCGGGAACGAGCATTTTGGCGACGAGGATGGTGCCGGGGGCGGTCATGATGACGGCGGACAGGAGATCTTTCGCGTTAATTCCGAACGAGATGTAAGCGGCCATGATTCCGCCGGAGACGTGGGCCATTCCGGAGGTCATGATGACCATTAGTTCTGATCGCGTGGCGCCTTCGAGGAAAGGGCGGATGGTGAGCGGGGCCTCAGTCTGGCCCATGAAAATGCTGGCGGCGACGTTGGTGCTTTCCGCGCCGGAGGTACCCATGGTGCGCTGCATGATCCATGCAACGACCTTGATGATCTGTTGCATGATGCCGAGGTGGTAGAGGATGGCGAAGAACGCGGAGACGAAGATGATGGTGGGGAGGACGGCGAAGGCAAGGGCAGCGAGAGGATTGCCGGGCGTTCCGATGGGACCGAAGACCAGGGAGGATCCGTCCGCCGAGTGGCCGAGGAGGCCGGTGATGACGCCGGAGATGGCGGCGAGAATGCGCTGGCCTGCGTTCCACTTGATGACGAGGAAGGCGAAGACGACCTGCAGGCAGAGTCCCCAGAGGACCGTACGCCAGCGGATGGCGCGCCGGTCTGTCGAGAAGGCGTAGGCGAGTGCGAGTAAGACGAAGAGACCGAGAAGTCCAGTGAATCGTGCCAATGCGGGGCTCCGGTGAGAACGCGTATGTAGGTGTGAACCGAGTGTATATGGCGAGGGTGGACTCTGCGGAGGGTAATCAGTGGCTGCGGGTCGGGCGGTCGCGCATATAATCGGCTCACCGAATTTTGATCGGTACGAGGTGCAGGATGCGGCAAGTGCGTTGTGTGATGTTTGCGGCGGCGGCGATGCTGGTGGCGACGGGCAACGTGGTGTGTGCGCAATCGGCAGCCAAGGCGCCGGTTCCGTCGGCTGACGAGAAGGCACGATCGATTGAAGGCGGGGGCATCTCTGTCCCGGGATGGCAGGGCAAGGTAGATGCCGGAGCGGAGCAGCAGGGGCAGAGTGTGCAGGATGCGAAGTTTGCGCCCGAGGGGAAGGGGTTCCGCATCACTACCGGGCCGGCGACAACCTATTGGAATCCGAAGAATGTGGCGAAGGGCGATTACACGGTGAGTGCGACGTTCACCGAGCCGAAGTTCATGAATCTGAATACGCACCCGCATCCGTATGGAATCTTCATCGGTGGCAACGAACTGGGGACCGCCGGGCAGAGCTACCTCTACTGCGCGGCGTATGGAAATGGCAATGTCATCGTGCGCGGGTTCGGTCCCGATGCGTTCCAGATGAACGGACGCCGGGGAGACACCAACGCCGCGGTCCATAAGGCCGCGGGGCCGGGCGAGACAGTGACGCAGACGATCGCGATGTCCGTGAAGGGCGACAAGGTGAGCTGCTCGGTGAACGGAACCGAGGTGGCGAGCTACGACAAGAGTGCGGTGGTGACAACGGGCAAGCTGAAGTCGACTGACGGCCTGTATGGTGTGCGGTCTGCGCACAATACGGATGTTGTGGTCAGCGACTTCAAGCTGACGAAGTAGGGCGGTCGAATAAGTTGGGTCTCCGGCAGGGTTTTGCCGAAGACCCGACGCTATCCGCCGAGCTGTACCAGACCCGCCTGCGATTTGGGGCGGGGCTTCCAAGTGGGGTAGCTGAGCTCCGGCATGGGCTTGGCGCGGAAGATCTTGCGCGTCTGGCGCGGCGATCCAGCGGGCCGAGGTCTTGGCCTTCTTCCGGCGGGCGCTGTCGGTGGAGATGCCGGTGCCGGCGTACATCTGGCGGTAGAGCTTGGAAAGCAGGACGAAGGCGACGCGGGCGCGCAGGGTGGGCGTGCAGGCGGAGCGCTTCCAGACATTGCGGCCAGTCGTAGAAGCGGTCCCAGACCTTCTGGGTGCGTTCGCTGATCTCGTCCGAAGCTCATGGTGGGATGCGGCGTGAACATCTTGGGGCGAACGGCGGTCGGGATCAGCCAGTAGCGGGTGATGGGCGTGTCACCGACCATCATCGGGGTTGGCGGCCTGCTCTTTTTCCCAGCGGCCGAAGTCGACGGTGCCGGGGAAGGGCGTCATCATGACGAACTGGGCGAAGGTGACGCCCGCCTTCAGGGCGACTTCGACGGTAGCGTCGAAGGTGCTCGGGCTTGTCTGTGGGCAGGCCGAAGATGAACGAGCCGAGGACATGCACGCCGTGCTTGCGGAAGGTCTGGAGCTGCTGGACGAGGCGGTCGCCGGAGTAGTTGAAGTCCTTGTAGACGGCCTTGAGGCCTTCGGGCGTGACGGCTTCGACGCCGACCAGCGCGCCCTTGATGTTGGCGCTTGCGCATGGCGTCGAGGTATTCGCCGTCTTCGGCGGATTCCATGGTGATCTGGGTGAAGAAGACCATGTCCTTGGGGAGCTTGGCGAGTTCGGCCATGAGGGAGAAGCGCTCGGCGCGGATCTGGTCGAGGGCAGCGAGTTTTCGAAGCTGCCGTGCGTTGCCCTGCTCGCGTGCGAGGCGGAGGTCGGTCAGGGTGACGGGGTAGAAGTTGTCGTCGGCGAGAGCGATGAAGCGGAAGCCGATGCGGCGCAGGTCGATGATCTCGTCGATGACGCTTTCGAAGGTGCGCTGCCGGGGCTTCTGGCCGTCGGTGCGCCAGACGGAGCAGAAGGAGCAGTGCTTGGGGCAGCCGCGGATGGTCTGCACGGAGGCCCACATGTACTTGTCGCGCTGCATCAGGTCCCAGCGCGCGGCGAGGAACTGGTCGCCTTCGATCTTGCCGCCTTCGTAGATGCGCTGGGCGGAGTCGAGCTGCGAGATCGCGGAGGCATTGTCCCCAGGCGACGTCGCCGTCGCCTTTGACGACGGCGTCGGCGGCTGCCGTGCTCGAACGGCTCCTCGGGGAACAGGGTGGCGTGGATTCCGCCGTAGACCACGGTGGCGCCGCGCGTCGTGCGCGATGCGTCCGACCTGGTAGCCGCGCAGGGCGTTGCCGGTGTGGACGCTGATGCCGACGACGTCGCCGGGCTGAATGGTGTCGGGATCGAGCTGCTCGAGGGATTCGTCGACGAGGATGGGATCGCCAAAGGAGCGTGGCGTTGCGGCGGCGAGGACAAAGAGCCAGCGCGGCGTGATGACGGCGGTGCCAAAGGAGTTGTCGCTGGGGTTTACAAGATGGACGGACATTCAGGCGGGAACTCCTTCGCGTTGTGTTTGCCGGACCGGAAGGAGGACGTCATCCGAAGGGTCGTGGTGGTACGTTCCTGGCGCGTGCGGCCCAGGGGGCTGCCTAAGAGGTCGGTCGTGGGTGTGTTGACTTCCTCATCACTATACAGTGACGCAAAGCGACTGACACTGGGAGAGACGCTCAAGGCTCGGAGAGTAGAGCCGTTATATCCCTGGTGAGCGCTTCGGGCGCAACGGCACCTTGATATGTTTTCGCGATACGCCCCTGGCGGTCGAGCAACACGGTGGTCGGAAGCGCCATGACGCCGGGATCGGAGAACCAGTTTTGTGCAGGGAAGGCTACGGGGTAGGGGAGGTGAAAACGGTCGGCGAACTGGCGGACCTTCGTAGCGGCGTCCGCGCCTACATCCATCGAGATGCCCACCATCGCGAGACCCTTCGGCGTGTAGTCGCGAGCTACCCCGAGGAGACCAGGAAGTTCCTCCTGACATGGGCCGCACCACGTGGCCCAGTAGTTGATGAGCACCACCTGGCCGTGGTGGTCTGCAAGTCTCCAATGGCCACCACCGAGTTCGGGGAGATCCGCGAGGGACATTGCTTTGCGGCTTGCGATGGGCTTGACCCCGGTGGGCGTGGAAGAGGAGCGGAGTCCGATTGCGGTCAGCCCCAGCGCAGCAGCGAGGAAGAGGAAGAACCACATGCGGCGGGAGGCATTCTGTGGGAGGGCCGCGTTCGCTGAGTTCCGGTCAGTGGGCATGGGGCGATCTGGCTAGGCGCGGCTGGAGCCGACGGCTGGGGCGGTGATCACTTCACGGATCAGAGGGATGAGGGCAGGGGGCCGGGGCGCGATTTTCAGTGTATTTCGGAGCATCTGCTCCGGCTCCGGGAGCAATGCCGGGTCTTCGGTGTAGAGCGTGGCAAGAGGCTGGCCCGGGGTGATGGGATCGCCGAGTTTGGCGTGCATCTGGATGCCTGCGTGTGCGCTGACGGGCTCGCCGGGGCGGGTGCGTCCGGCTCCGAGGCGCTGCACGGCCCAGCCGATTTCGGTGCAGTCCATCTCGGCGAGAAAGCCGGCAGTGTCTGCGTGAAGTGTTCGGCTGGCTCGAGGCTGGTGGAAGGCGGCAGGGTCCGCGAAGGCCGGCAGGTAGGCGGCAGGCGGCGATTTGCGGCTTACCTGGTTCGAGTGAGGAGGGTTCGGTCGGGGGGGCGCGGTCTGGAGTGCCGTCATGTGCAGGAAGTGTGCGTAGGCAGAGCCGTCGGCGAGGAGCGCCGTGGAGAGTCGGGCACCCGCCTGTGGAGTCTGGGCTTTGCCGCCGAGGTGGAGCATGTGACCGGCCAGGGTGTGGGTGAGAGTGAGGAGATCGTCAGAGAGGCGGAGCTGTTCGGCGGAGAGTACGAACGGGTGTTCCGGCGAGAAGTGTTGAAAGAGTTCAAGGCACTCCTGGACTTCGAGCCAGTTGCCTGCATAGCGGCCGAGCGGTTGGTCCATCGAGGTCAGGACGGCGACGGTGCGGGTGCCGGCCAGAGTGCCGGTTTCTACCATGAGGCGGGCGAGCAGGCGCGCATCTTCATCGCGGGACATGAAGGCGCCGGAGCCCGTCTTGACGTCCAGGACGAGCGCATTCAGGCCCGCAGCGAGCTTCTTGCTCATGATGCTGGCTGTGATGAGATAAGGCGACTCGACTGTGCCGGTGTGATCGCGGAGTGCGTAGAGGATGCGGTCTGCGGGCACGAGGCTGGGCGTCTGGCCTGCCATGGCGAAGCCGCACTGGCGGACGATGTCAAGAAACTCCGGAAGAGGAAGCTGGGTGCGGAAGCCGGGAATGGTCTCCAGCTTGTCCAGGGTTCCTCCGGTGTGGCCCAGCGAGCGGCCGGAGATCATGGGGTCGTGGAGGCCGGCGGCGGCTACGATCGGCGCGATGAGGAGGGATGTCTTGTCGCCCACGCCGCCGGTCGAGTGCTTGTCCACAGTGAAGGAGTGGAGAGGGGAGGTGTCGAGCGTCTCCCCCGAGAAGCGCATGGCCTGGGTGAGGGCGGCGAGTTCGGGGGGCGAGAGGCCGCGCAGAAAGATGGCCATCAGCAGAGCCGCGGCCTGGCTGTCGGTGGGTGCGTCGGTGCGCTCAGGCGGTCCGAGTTCGCGGTGGACGAGTGCGTGGATGAACGCCTGGATTTCGGCGGCAGTGAGTTCGTGTCCGTCGCGCTTTCGCTGGATGATCTGAATGGGGTGGAAGGACATGCTATTCCGGATTGAGGCAGAAGGCAGCGGGCAGGAGCGCTGCGAGTGTGGTGCCGACCACCTCGCCGTCGGCGGTGGGGTAGAAGACGGGCGTATCGGGGTCGGCGAACTCTGCGAGGGTCTGGCGGCAGGCTCCGCAGGGCATACAGGTTGCGCCGTTGAGGTTCGCGACAGCGACAGCGCGGAGGCGGATGTGAGGGCCGTATGTGGCTACGGCGGCGCGCGATGGCGGCCTGCTCGGCGCAGGAGGTCAGGCGGTATGAAGCATTTTCCACGTTGGCGCCGGTGACAATGCTGCCGGGTTGCGAGGCGTCTGGCTGGAGCAACAGAGCGGCGCCGACACGGAATCGACTGTAGGGCGAATAGGAGTTGTGGGCCACCTCAGTGGCACGCTGCCCAAGAAGCAGGATCTCGTCGGATGTGAGCGGCACGCTGGACGGCATAGAGGTTGAGGGTACTGGCGTGTGCAGGTGAAGACAAGTGCCACGCGCGATTACCAGAAAGTGGGGGCGCGAATCTCATGTTCGCGCGGATGGTGGCCGATAAGCGAGGGGTGGATGATCTCACCAAAGACTTTGTGGCGGAAAGCCTTGAGGGCCTCGACCGCATGGAGCAGTGCCTGGCTGAGTTGGAGCGCCGGCCGGACGACGCGGAACTCGTGGCCGAGATCTTTCGCGCGGTGCATACGATTAAGGGAGGAACCGGGTTCCTGGGGTTTGGCCGGCTGGAGGCTCTGGCCCACGTCGGGGAGAGCCTGCTCTGCGCTTTGCGGGCGGGCCATATACAGGTGACGGCTGCGCTGATCGACGGACTCCTGGCGCTGCTGGATGGGTTGCGATCGATCCTCGACCTGATCGTGATCACTGGAGGCGAGGGGCAGCGATCGAGCGATGACGACTTTGAGCTGACAGCCCAGTTGATGTCGTTGAATCTGTCGGAGCGTGTAGCGACGGTTGTTCCGGTTGCGAGGGACGCAGATGAGGGTGTAGCTGTAGGAGAGCAGCGAGGGCATGTGCAGGCCCCTTCCCGTACCGGGGGGCTGGCCGAACAGGAACGCCGCGATGGAATGGACCCGCAGGACCACGCCGAGACGCTGGTCGGCCGATTCGATGCCGCGGAGAGCCGCGTAGCACGACACAGCGGCGAGAAGACGCTGCGCGTGGACGTGGATGTGCTGAATCGCATGATGAACCTGGTGGGTGAGTTGGTGCTCACGCGGAATGCGATTCTGCAGAGTGCGTGCGGTACGGAGAGCTTCGGAGAGTTAGGGCGCCGGTTGGATGCAGTGACCTCGGACCTGCGCGAGACAGTGATGCGGGCGAGGATGCAGCCGCTTGGACAGCTCTTTGCCAAATTTCCGCGAATGGTGCGCGACCTTAGCGTGATCTGCGGCCGCCGGGTACGGATCGAATTTGACGGAGAGGAGACGGGGCTCGACAAAGGTCTTCTGGAGTCGATCCGCGATCCGTTGACGCACGCTATACGGAACGCGGTGGACCATGGGATCGAGCCGCCAGAGGTACGCGTGGCGGCCGGAAAGCCGGCGGAAGGCTTGCTGCGGCTGAGCGCCTGCCATCAGAATGGCGCTGTCGTTATCGAGCTGTCAGACGATGGGGCCGGGATCGCTGTGGATCGCGTGCTGCGTAAGGCAGTGGAGCGCGGGCTTGTGACCGCAGAACAGGCTGCTCGCATGTGCGACCGGGACGCACTGCGGTTGATCTTCGCCGCGGGTTTTTCGATGGCGAGCGAGGTGACAACCGTCTCGGGCCGCGGCGTGGGAATGGATGTGATTCGCGAGAACCTGGAGCGGGTCGGCGGGACGGTAGAGGTAGAGTCCCAGGTAGGATTGGGAACGACGGTGCGCATGCGCGTGCCGCTCACGCTGGCGATCGTGCCGGCGTTGATCGTCCGCAGCAGCGGACGGAGCTTCGCCCTGCCGCAGGGGGCGCTTTTAGAGCTTGTCTATGTGCACGAGCAGGAGATGGCTTGTGCAATTCACCGGATCGGCAATGCGGAACTGTACCGGCTGCGTGAACGCCTGATTCCTCTGCTGCGGCTTAGCCGGCTGCTCCAAATGGAGGACACCACCCAGCGCCGGGGAATGACGATCGCGTTTGTGGAGGTAAACGGCTGCCGGTACGGCCTGGTGGTGGATGAGCTGGTGGCTCCCGAGGAGATCGTGGTGAAGTCGCTGTCGTCCGCCTTGCGCCTGAGCGGGCTCTTTGCGGGTGCGACGATGCTTGGGAATGGGACCTTAGCGCTGATCCTGGACGTGGCGGCGATCGGAAAGAGACATGGTGTAAGCGCCGTCGTACGGAGCGCGTGGACAGAGCCCGCACCTGCAGGAGAGCTTGCTGGTAAGCAGTTGCAGGCGACGCAACCCTTGATGGTGTATGAGGTTGAACGAGCGACACGACAAGGCTCTCAGGTGGAGAAGGTGGCCCTGCCGCTCACCGCCGTGGAGCGGATCGAATCGTTTGAACGCAAACAGATCGAGTTCGCGGGCGGTCGTCCGATGCTGCGCTACCGACAGGAGCTTCTTGCTGTTCGGGATGATGGCGATGTGCTGGGCAGGTGCGGGGGCGCTCAAGTTACCGTGTTGATCTGTAGTTCTACGCGGGCCGATGAAGGGCGATTGGCGGTTGTGGTCGAGCGGGTGCTTGAGGTCTGCGCAGGGGCCTGTGTATCCGACGTGCGCGGGTCGAGGGGCGGGCAGGTCGGGTTGGTGAACGACGCTGTGATGCTGATCGGAAACGGGCAGGATGCCGGCTTGCAGCAGGATTGGCTGCAGGAGGCCGTGTGACGACCAGTGTAGGAGGTTCGGATGCGGTGTCGGTATGTGTTCTGCGTGTGGAGCAAGGTCGCTATGCGATTGAAACCGGCGTGATCCGCGAGGTGCTGCGTGGGATCGAGCCGCAGATGGTTCCATTGGCGCCCGCGGCGATCCGCGGCCTTATTGCGTACCGCGGAGAGGTGTTGAGCATCGTGAGTCTGCGCGCCCTGCTTGGATTGGACGCGACCGAGGTTCCCGGCAGCATTGTTGTGTTGGAAGATCCCTTGACGGGCGAGCAGTTCGGGCTTGCCGTCGACGATGCTGAAGGCGTTCTGACCGTCGAGCAGCGGACGCTGCAACCCAATCCGAGCACCCTGGATGCTCACTGTTCGAAGTTGTTCCGCGGCGTATACCCGACTCCAGAGGGCCTTCTGGCAAGGCTTGAAACACGAAGGTTGGCCCCAGCATGGATCGCGGAGCAAGAGGAAGACGATAGACAAAGGAGAACCAAGGAATGCTGAAGGCCCTGATCGTAGATGATTCGAGATTCTTGCGGCAACACACGAGAGGCTTGCTTGAGAAGATCGGCTTTTATTGCGAAGAGGCGGCCGATGCGGTCGAGGCGCTGCGGCGGCTACAGGGTGGTTCGATCTTCGACTGCATGCTGCTTGATGTGAACATGCCGCTGATGGGAGGGCTGGACTGTGTGCGTGAACTGCGGGCGCGGGGGCTGCAGCCGCCCATGAAGGTAATGATGGTCACGACGGAGTCCGACCACTCGTTCATCCGGCGTGCGCTGGAGTATGGAGCCGATGAGTTTCTGATGAAGCCGTTTACGCCAGCAGGTCTGCGCGAGAAGCTGGCGATGCTGGGGTTCGAGGCATGAGGCCGGTCCTGGCGTTTCTTTTGGACTACTTCGTGCGGGAGGGTCGATGAGCTGTACTGAGGCTGATTTTGATTATCTGCGCAAGCTGGTGCGCTCGGAAGCTTCTATTGTGTTGCACCCCGGCCGGAGTGCCCAGTTCGAGGCGCGGCTGGGACCGGTGGTGCGGGAAGCGGGCGCAGAGAGGCTGGAGGATTTGGTGGGGCTGCTGCGTAGCCGGAGTACTACGCCGCTGCGCCGTGCTGTGGCTGAAGCCATGACGACGAACGAGACAAGCTTCTTCCGCGACGCGGGCCCGTACAACGCGATCCGGGACCTGATATTGCCTGACCTGATCAGGCGTAACGAATCGTCGCGGCGCCTGCGCATCTGGAGCGCCGCTGCATCCACGGGGCAGGAGGCGTACAGCGTAGCGATGCTGCTGTGGGAGTGCTTCCCGGAGGTCGCGTCGACGTGGGACGTCAAGGTACTGGGGACTGACATTTCGCGGTTTGTGATCGACCATGCGCGCGCCGGGCGCTACAGAAGGCTTGAGGTAAATCGCGGTCTGCCTGCGCGCATGCTGCTGAGATACATGGATCGTGCCGGCGACGAGTGGCAGGTTGCAGAGCGCGTGCGCCAGCTTTGTGAGTTCCAGTGCATGAATCTTTGCGCGCCGTCTACGGAGCTGGAGCCATTCGATCTGGTCCTTTTGCGCAACGTGCTGCTGTATTTTTCGCAGGGGGACAGGGCTGCGGTATTGGCCACTGTTCATCGGCATAGCGTGGCAGGAGGATATCTCCTTCTTGGCGCCGCAGAGCAGGCTGAAGACTCAACCAACCTGTTCAAGGCAGAATTTGCGCGCGACTGTTACTTTTACCGACCAGTTACGGTGAGCTAGCGTGTCACGCGGGGAGAGCGGGCCCGTGCATCCTACAGAGTGCGGCGGCGGATATATGCTGCTTGCAGCACAAGGAGAGCCATGCCGCGCACGGCAGCCCGCACGTCTGGTCGATCGAAGACGAACAAAGCGAAGGGCGTACCCGCCGCTAAGAGCACGGCTGACGCTCGGAACGAAACGTCAGCCACACAGCCTGCTGCAGACGTTTTGGATTTATTCCATCCGGTCACGGCGGCCTGGTTCCGGGCTGTGTTTGATGGGCCGACTCCGCCGCAGCAAGAGGGCTGGCCTGCAATTGCGCGTGGAGAGTCGACGCTTATTCTGGCGCCCACGGGGACCGGGAAGACGCTGACGGCGTTCCTTTGGTGTCTTGACCGCCTGCTGTTGCGCGGTGGCGTGGATGGGGATGCGCAAGGATGCAGGGTCGTCTACATCTCACCGTTGAAGGCTCTCGCAAGCGACGTGGAGAAGAACCTGCGCTCTCCACTGGCTGGTATTGCGAACATGGCTGCCCGGGCGGGCGCGGCGGTACACATTCCAGAGATCAGCACACGCACAGGCGATACGCCGGCGAAGGAACGTGCACGGTTCCGCAGACACCCGGGAGAGATTCTTATTACCACTCCGGAGTCGCTTTACCTGATGCTCACCAGCGAGGCGGGTGAAGGGCTGCGAACCGTTGAAACAGTGATCATCGACGAGATCCATGCGATGGTGCCGACCAAAAGGGGAGCGCACCTGGCCTTCTCACTGGAGAGACTAGAGGCGCTCGTGCGAGCGAGTGGTGGGGAAGCGATCCAGCGCATCGGCTTGTCTGCGACACAGCGGCCGCTTGAGGAGGTGGCACGCTTTCTTGGTGGTGCAGACGGTGCGGCGATAACGCAAAGTCGAACTGTAGCAGAGTCTGATACAGATGCTGGTGGCTCCGCAGAGTTAGCGGTGCGGACGGAGTTGGGTGAGCCGGAGCGCGATGCCACCCCGGTACGGTATAGGCCGGTCACCATTGTGAATGCCGGAGCGCGCAAAGCTCTGGAGTTGAGGGTCGAGGTTCCGGTTGAGGACATGGCCCGGCTGGGCGAGATCGAATCGCAGCCCAGCGGGCCGGCGAGTCAAGGGCCGAAGCGGACCTCCATCTGGCAGTCAATTCACCCGCGGCTGCTGGAGATCGTGCGGGAGCGCACGTCGACGCTCATCTTCGTGAACGCGCGTCGGGTCGCGGAGAGGCTCGCGGGCGCGCTCAACGATCTGGCGGGAGAACAGATCGCGCGTGCACACCATGGTTCGCTCGCAGCGGCTCAACGCGTAGAGATTGAAGAGCTGCTTAAGGCCGGGCGCATCAAGGCGCTGGTGTGCACGTCGTCGCTTGAACTCGGGATTGATATGGGAGCAATCGACCTGGTGGTGCAGATCGAGGCGCCTCCCAGCGTCGCGAGCGGAATGCAGCGCATCGGGCGTGCGGGGCACCAGGTCGGCGCGCCATCAACGGGCGTGATCTTTCCCAAGTACCGCGCGGATCTGATCGCGTGTGCCGCGGTGACACACGCTATGCACGAGGGTCTTGTCGAGTCCACGCGGTTTTTGAGGAACCCACTTGACGTGCTCGCACAGCAGATCGTCGCGGTTGTTGCGCACCCTCCGTTGTCGCCGACCGAAGCGGAAAGGAAACGAGCGGCGAAGACGGAAGAAGAGGAGAACCCGGGGCTGTCGTATGAAGCGCTGTATGCCATGGTGCAAAGCACGGCGTCATTCGCCGGGCTAAGCCGTGCGGCGTTCAACGGGGTGTTGGACATGCTTGCGGGGCGTTACCCGTCGGACGAGTTTGCAGATCTGCGGCCGCGGTTGACATGGGACAGGACGCGTGACTGGCTTACACCGCGTCAAGGCGTGAAGCGGATCGCAATCCTGAACGGCGGAACCATTCCGGACCGCGGCTTGTATGGGGTCTTTCTTGCGGGCGCTTCGGCTGGCAAGCCGGTGCGCGTGGGCGAGTTGGATGAGGAGATGGTGTTTGAATCCCGCACGGGAGACACGTTCATCCTGGGCGCGTCCACGTGGCGGATCGAGGAGATTACGCACGATCGTGTGCTGGTGAGTCCCGCGCCGGGCGACCCGGGGAAGATGCCGTTCTGGCATGGCGACCAGGCTGGAAGGCCGATTGAGTTTGGGCGGCGTATTGGCGCGCTGATGCGCGAGCTGCGCGAGATGCCGCGCTCGGTGGCTGTCGCGAAGCTCACCGGCGAGCATGACCTTGATCCAGGAGCCGCGGAGAATGCGCTGCGGTATCTTGCGGACCAGGAGATTGCAACCACGGTTGTTCCGGATGATCGCAACGTCGTGATCGAGCGAGTGCGGGATGAACTGGGTGACTGGCGTGTGTGCGTGCTGACTCCGTTTGGCAGCAGGATTCACGCGCCCTGGGCGATGGCGGTGACTGCAAAGCTGCGAGCGAGTGGCGGCCCGGAGGTGGAGACGATGTGGAGCGAAGATGGCTTCTGTCTTCGCTACCCCGAGTCCGACGGTGCACCAGAGATCGATGCGGTTCTGCTGGAGCCGGATGAGGCTGCGGAACTCGTGGTTCGACAACTGGGCTCGACAGCATTGTTCGCGGCCAAGTTTCGCGAGAGCGCATCGCGGGCGCTGTTGCTGCCTCGGCGGCGAGCGGATGGCCGAACGCCGCTTTGGCAGCAGCGGAAGCGTGCGTATGACCTTCTGGGCGTGGCGAGCAGGTATGCGAGCTTTCCGATCCTGCTCGAGGCGTATCGCGAGTGCCTGCGAGATGTCTTCGACATGCCGGCTTTGATGGAGGTGCTGCGCGGGTTGGGGAACAGGAGCCTGCGGGTGCATACGGTGGACTCGCGCACGCCGAGTCCGTTTGCTGCTGCGCTGTTGTTCAGCTACGTGGCGAACTACATCTATGACGGCGATGCACCGTTGGCCGAGCGGCGTGCCCAGGCGCTGAGCATCGACCAGGATCAGCTGCGGGAGCTGATGGGTGACGCTGACCTTCGTGAGCTGTTGGATATCCATGCTATCGAGGAGACCGAGGAGCAGCTGCAGGCGCTTGGTGAAGGATACGGAGCACGCAACATGGACGGCGTGCACGACCTGCTCCTTCGACTTGGCGACCTGTCGCGAGCGGAGTTGCAGAGACGAAGTGCGCCTGCTGCGACAGAGGATGACGCGACGGCGTCCTCTGTGCAGGTCTCGGAGTTTGTCACGCGGCTTGTACGATCGCGGCGGGTGATGGAGGTATCCGTGGCGGGCGAGCGGCGTCTGATCGCCGTGGAGGATGCGGCACGGTACCGCGATGCGTTGGGTGTGCCTCTTCCTCCCGGGTTGCCCGCGGCGTTTCTGGAGCCGGTGCACGACGCTGCTTTGGACCTTGTGCGGCGCTTCGCGCGGACGCATGGACCGTTCACTGCAGGTGAATGTGCGGGACGGTTCGGGCTGCCGGTGGCGGGCATCGAGCGCACTCTTGAGCGGCTGGTTGGTATGGAGCGCGTGATCGAGGGCGGCTTTCGTCCTGGGGGGATACATCGCGAGTGGTGCGATGTGGAGGTGCTGCGGACGATTCGGCGGAAGTCCCTGGCGCGACTCAGGAAAGAGGTGGAGCCGGTGGAGCAGCGGGTGCTCGCCCGTCTGCTGACGCGGTGGCAGGGTGTGGTGCAGCCGCGGAAGGGATTGGATGCGGTGCTGGATGCGATCGAGAACCTTCAGGGGGCACCGCTGCCGGCATCGATTCTGGAGACGCAGATTTTGCCGGCGCGTGTTGCGGGGTACCGGCAGGGCGACCTCGATACCCTGATTGCTGCGGGCGAGGTGACGTGGGCGGGGCTTGAACCGCTGGGGGAGCGCGATGGAAGGGTAGGACTGTACTTGGCGGAACGGATCCAGGATCTTTGGCCGGCTGGAAAGACCGTCGCGGCGCCACGGCCGGCTCGGGGTAATGATCCGTCGCTGTCCGGGGCTGCGGATGGGGCGGCGGAGCGGGAGGAGAAGGTGGTTGCGTTCCTGACGCGGAACGGGGCTTCGTTTTTCCAGCAGGTGCATGATGGCGTGGGCGGCGGGTACCCGGGGGAGACTCTGGATGCGATCTGGAGCCTGGTGTGGCGTGGGTTGGTGACGAACGATGCGTTCCATGCGCTGCGCGCGTATTGCGAGCGACCGTCGAGTTCCGGGCGCGGGGCGGCGAAGCGAGTCCATCGGCAGGGCGCGGGGTTTCGGTCACGGCGGACGACTCCACCGACGGCACAGGGGCGCTGGTCGCTGAATGCGGCGGCGTTTGCAGCGGGGCAGGGGGAGCCGGCCGCGGCGACGAAGCGTTCCCATGCGGTCGCGCAGCAGTTGCTGACTAGGTATGGCGTGGTGTTTCGCGAGACGGCGCATGCGGAGGGTTTGGTCGGCGGGTTTTCTGCGGTCTATGACGTGCTGAAGGCGATGGAAGAGTCGGGCAAGGTGCGGCGCGGCTACTTCGCGGCTGATCTCGGAGCGACACAGTTTGCGATGCCTGCGGCGGTGGACCTGCTGCGCAGTCTGCGGGCGGAGCGGCCGCCGGACGGTTCGCAGTCGGAGCGGAGCGAGATGGTGATGCTGGCGGCGACCGATCCGGCAAATCCATATGGTGCACTCTTCCGGTGGCCGGAGGGTGGAGATGAGAGCTCGTCGCTGACTCGGAGCGTGGGTGCGAGGGTGATTCTTTGCGACGGTGCGCTGGTGGCGTACCTGCGGCGCGGGAACCCGAATGTTCAGGCGTGGCTGCCGGAGGAGGAGCCGGGGCGGGGGCAGGTGGGTCGGGCGCTGGCGGAGTTCCTGGTGGGGAGGGTGCGTGGGGAGCGGGAGGACGATGCGGCGGGCCGGGCGGGCATGCTCATCACTTCGGTGAACGGGGTGGCGGTGGCGGAGAGTGTGCTGGCGCGGGCGTTGGTGGAGGCTGGGTTTGTGGCGGGAGCGATGGGGTTCAACGTGCGGCGACTGCTGCCCACGCTGCCGGGCAGCAGGGTGCCGGAGGTGCGGGCTTAGGCGTTTAGCGTTTGGATACTGCCCCCCCGGGGTGTTACAGAGCTTTTTGTTGAGGGTGCTTGGGTTAGGTGAGGGGAGTGACGCTTTGGTAAACGGGTTTTGGGCTGTGGGCGTGGGTTAAATGCGGAAGCCCGGCGGCGAGACCCGGCTGTTTGGATTTGATCATTACCTCTATTATATCGGGTTGAGGGAAACTAGTTGGCCAAGTTTGTTTGCCTTATCTTTCAGTGAGTTAGCTGATTTTGGGGCTTGACACGCGTTTTTGCTGATGTTTTCGAGGAAGTGCAGCGGCAGGTCCCTTCGCTGTGGTGCGGGATAACAAGCGAAACAGCGGGCAACGGCAACTGCAAGGGCAACTATCCAGGGGGAACCTGGGGTTGATTGGGAGGATTGGTGCCGGAAGGGGACACAATTTTCAGGGCGGCTCGGGCGCTGAACCATGCGCTGGCGGGGCGGCGGGTGGTGGGGTTCGAGACGGCGCTGGCCAAGATTGCCCGGGTGAACGATGACACGCCGATCGTGGGGCGGGTGGTCGAGCGGGTGGAGTCTCGCGGGAAGTGGTGTTTGCTGTGGTTTTCGGGTGGACCGGGTGGGGAGGAGCCGGTGGCGCTGGTGACTCATATGTTAATGAGTGGGAGTTGGCATATCTACCGGACGGGGGAGCGGTGGCGGGCGCCTGGGCGGGCTATGCGGGTGGTGGTGCGGGTGGGGAGAGAAGCAGGTCCTTCGGCGTTGCCTCAGGATGACACTTTCGTTGGGGGGGTGGACGGCGGTGGGGAGGCGGACTCGGGGATCACCCGCACGTCAGGCGCTGATGACGCGCGCCTGACATGGGGCACCCGGGCCGCAGGCGGTCGTGAGGATACAGGGTGGGAGGCGGTAGCTTTTAATGTGCCGGTGGTGGAGTGGCATACGGCACGGTCGCTCGAGCGGAGTTCCCAGGTGCCGAAGCTGGGGCCGGATCTGCTGGCGGGCGAGTTCACGGTGGAGGGTGGGGTGGCGCGGGTGGAGGCGTATGGGCGTGAGTACCCGGGCGCTGAGGTGGGTGTTGTTCTGCTGAATCAGCGGGTGCTGGCAGGGTTGGGGAATGTGTACAAGAGCGAGGTGGCGTTTGCGGCGGCGGTGAATCCCTGGCGGCCGATGCGGACAGTTTCGCGGGCGGAGGTGGAGCGGATGGTGGAGTTTTCCCTGCGATATATGAAGGCCAATGTGGCGGACGGGAAGGGTGACGGGATTGTGACGTATACGGGGAACCGTCGGACGACTTCGCGGATGGATCGGGAGGAGCGGCTTTGGGTGTACGGGCGGCAGGGGCAGGAGTGCCGGCGGTGCGGAGCGAAGGTGATGATGCGCAAGCAGGGGGAGCAGGCTCGGAGTACGTATTGGTGTCCTGTATGCCAGCCCTGGGTGGGGGAGGGGAGTGCTCCGGTGGGGGGTGTGTTTGCGGGGCGCCGGCGGAAGGCTAGTTGTTGATTTTTGGCAGCATTGGCGGGTAAGGCAGAGGCAGGTCGGTTGCTTCGCTGCGGGATGACGGGCAGAAGGGCGGGCAACGGCACGGGCAAGTGCAAGGGAAGAAGCAGGTCCCTTCGCTTCGCTGCGGGATGACAAGCAAAGGGGCGGGCGACGGCAAGGGCAACGGCAAGGGCAAGGGCAAGTGCAAGGGAAGAAGCAGGTCCCTCCGCCTCGCTGCGGGATGACAGGCAATAGGAGCGGGCAACGACAAGGGCAAGGGCAAGAGCAAGAGCAAGGGAAGAAGCAGGTCCCTCCGCTTCGCTGCGGGATGACAAGCAATAGGAGCGGGCAACGGCAACGGCAAGGGCAAGGGCAAGGGCAACGGCAAATGGAACCGCAAATGCAACGGCAAGGGCAAATGCACCGGCAAGGGCAAATGCACCGGCAAGGGCAAATGCAAGGGCAAACGCAACGGCAAGTGCAGGTGCAGGTGTAAGTGCGCTGGGAGGCGGTGGTGCTTACCAGTTGGCTGCCAGGTCTTCCCAGGTAGGGTTGGATTGCTCGATCAGGTCGATCTTCTTTTGGCGGTTCCAGTCCTTTAGTTCCTTTTCGCGGGCGATGGCGTTGTGGACGTACTGGAAGTGCTCGTAATGAACGAGCCTGCCTATGTTGTATTCGGCGCTGAAGGTACCTGGGCGCTTCTGACGGTGTTGGGCGAGGCGGGCGAAGATGTTGTTCGTGAAGCCGACGTACAGCGTGCGTGAGCGGCTGGCGAGGATGTAGACGTAGAAGTGGTATTCGCGCATGGCCATGCAGGGAGGATAGTGCGGCGGCGGGTGGAAAAGGCGAGAAGCAGGTCCCTCCGCTTCGCTGCGGGATGACAAGCAATAAGGGCGGGCAACGGCAACGGCAAGGGCAAGGGCAAGTGCAACTGCAACGGCAAGTGCAAAGGAAGAAGCAGGTCCCTCCGCTTCGCTGCGGGATGACAAGCAATAAGGGCGGGCAACTGCAGCGGCAAGTGCAAGTGCAAGTGCAACGGCAAGTGCAAGTGCAAAGGAAGAAGCAGGTCCCTCCGCTTCGCTGCGGGATGACAAGAAAAAGGGGCAGGCAACGGCACCGCCAGGGCAACTGCCAAAGCAACTGCGAGGGCAACTGCGGGGGCGGGGGCGTGGGTGGGGTTAGGTGCGGGTGGGGATGCCGGTTTGGACGGTGCGGTGCCAGAGGATGATCAGGGCTACGCCGGCGATCATGAGGCCGAGGGCGAGGCCCATCCAGAGGCCTACGGCGCCGAGGTGGCGGTGATATCCGAAGAAGAGACCGACGGGGATGGCGACAACCCAGTAGCCGATGAGCTGGACGTAGAGGCCGGCGTGGGTGTTTCCGGTGCCGCGGAGGGCTCCTGTGGCCGTGACCTGGACGCCGTCGAAGAACTGGAAGGCAGCGCCGACGAGGAGGAGAGGGACGGCGGCCGCGACGACTCCCGGGTCGTGGGTGAAGGCGTGGGCGATCTCCGCGGGGAGGAGGAGCAGGGCGAGGGAGGCGGAGAGCATGAAGCCGGAGCCGAGGCCAATCGCGGTCCAGCCAGCGGCGGCGGCTTCGGTGGGGGACCCGCGGCCGACGGCCTGGCCGACGCGGACGGAGGCGGCGGCGGAGATGGCGAACGGGACCATGAAGGTGAACGCAACGCAGTTGAGGGCGATCTCGTGGCCGGCCAGAGGGACGGGGCCCATGGGGCCGATGAGGGCAGTCACGGCGGCGAAGATGGCCACTTCGACGAAGATCTGGCCGCCGACGGGGGCTCCGAGGCGGACGAGGCGGCGGAGGCGTACCGTGTCGAGCCGACGGGAGTTGGTACGGGTGGCGGCGCTGCGGAGGCCGTAGGAGTGGCGGCGGTCTACCCACCAGACGGTGAGGCCGACGAAGGCGGCGAGGTAGAGGCGGGCGAGTGAGGTAGAGATTGCGGCTCCGGTGACGCCGTAGGAGCGAATCGCGACGGTGTGGCCTGCTACGGTCCAACGGTGGCCGAAGAGGAGGAGCCAGTCGAGCGCGATGTTGACGAGGTTGGCGGAGACGAGCGCGGCGGCGATGGGGCGAACGTGATTGAAGGCCTGGAGGTAGCGGCGGAGCGTCATGTAGACGAAGAGGGGCAGGGTGCCCCAGTTGAGCGCGCCGATGAAGGCTATGGAGTCCCGCACGACTTCGCGATCGGCGGGCAGGTGGTTCATGGCGAGCGGGCCAATCCAGACGGTGCCCATAAGGATGGCGGCGAGGAGGGCGGCGAGGGTAAGGCCGCTTAGAAGCCAGCGGTTGGCGTCGTCCCACTCCCCGGCGCCGTGGGCCTGGGAGATGTAGGTGTCGAGGCCCAGGAGGACGCCGCCGATTCCGAAGGCGAGGGTGTTGTAGAGGACCTGGCCGAGGGCGACGGCGGAGATGGTCTCGGCTGGGTGGGGGAGGTGGCCGACCATGATGGTGTCCACGACGCCCATTAACATCCAGCCGAGTTCGGCGAGGACTAGAGGCAGGGCGAGGCGGAGCATCGGCGGGATTTCTTTGCGGATGGACATCGGCGTGTGTGTTCGATGGTACTGGAGCAGGTGTGGCGACTGGCGCGTGCGAACGGGTGCAACGAGAGAGCCCCGCGGCGATGCTCTGCGGCGGGGCTCCGGGGGTGTTCAGGAGGTGCGGTCACGGGCCAGCTTTTGGCTAGCTCTTGTTGAGGGGTTTGGCGATCTTCTCGTGCATGGCGGCGATGGCGGCGTCTGGGACGATGCCGGATACGGCGCCCTGGAGCTTGGTGGTCCAACTTGCGGAGTAGACGTGCTTCTTCGCCCTTCATGAGGGCTTCGAAGCCTTGCTTGGCGACGTCGTAGGGTTCGCTTTCCTTCTTGCCTTCGGTTCCGACCTTGGTGTTGTCCATGCCGGCGCGGTGGAAGAAGTCGGTGTCGGTGGGGCCGGGCTGCAGGGCGGTGACGGTGACGCCTGTGTCTTCGAGTTCGGCGCGGAGGCTCTTGGCGAAGGAGAGGTCGAAGGCCTTGGAGGCGGCGTAGACGGCCTCGCGGGGGGCGACCATTTCGCTGGCGATGGAGGAGGTGATGAGGATGCGGCCGCTGCCCTGGGCAACCATGTGCTGGACGACGTGCTTGGCGATGTGCACGGTGCCCTCGACGTTGAGGCGCACGATGTTGATCTCCTGGTCGAGGTCGGTTTCTGCGAAGAGGCCGCCGACGCCGACGCCGGCGTTGATGGCTGCGGCGTCGAGCGGGCTGGCCGAGGGATTCGACCTCTTCCCAGAGGGCCTTGACGCCTTCGTAGGTGGCGAGATCGGTGTGGACGGCGGTGACCTGTGCGCCGAGTGCGCGGAGTTCGGATTCGGCGGAGTCGAGGCGGTCACCGTCGGAGGCGATGATGAGGTCGAAGCCGTTTTCGGCGAAGACTTTTGCGAGGTTGTAGCCGATGCCGCTGGAGGCGCCGGTGACGAGAGCGAGTGGATTTGCCATGAGGACCTCTTAGGGGGTGAGACGCCAGGACCGCGGTGCTGTGCGTGCGGGGATCGGGCTGGGTTCGGGGATTGGGGAAGATGTCCTTGCGCGGCGAGGGTGGCCGGGGGACGCCTGGGTAGTGGTGCGGCGCCGAGTCTTCTGCTTGGAGAGGAGGCAGAGGGGCGGGGTTGCCCTGCGGGCGGGCTGGTGTCCTGGGCTTTTGCAGGGATCACCGGGTACTTGCCTGGGGAGATCAGACCCGGATAAGGTGGTGGCCTCCACGTACATGGCGCTGTCCTGCCGTGCTTCCGTGGGAACGTTGTGCTTGCGGAGTAGTACTTGCGGCAGCAGATTTTGCCTGGCCGACGTGGAGGAACGAATGAGAAGTGGCGTGGCGCTCAGCCTGGCTCGCGTTGTGGCCTGCATAGGGACGCTGCTTTGCGGACGGTTGGAACAAAGGGCGATGGCGCAGGATACGGCGACGCTGCCCTACATGGATCCTCAGCTCTCCCCGGAGGAGCGCGCCACGGACCTGGTGCATCGCATGACGCTGGCGGAGAAGGCGTCGGAGATGCAGAACAACTCGGCTGCCGTGCCGCGGCTCAAGATCCCGGCTTACCAGTGGTGGAGCGAGGCTCTGCACGGCGTGATCAACGAGGGCGTGACGGAGTATCCGGAACCGGTTGGGCTGGCGGCGACGTTTGATCCCGCCGGCGATCCATACGATGGCCGCACAGATCGGCATCGAGGGGCGCATCAAGCACGTGCAGAACGTGCGCGAAGGGCATACCGGCATCATGGGTGGCCTGGATTTCTGGTCCCCCAACCTGAACATCTTTCGCGATCCACGCTGGGGCCGTGGGCAGGAGACCTATGGCGAGGACCCTTTCCTTACCGGTCGCATGGGCGTGGCGTATGTCACCGGGCTGCAGGGCGACGACCCGAAGTACTACCTGGCGATCGCCACGCCGAAGCACTTCGCCGTACACAGCGGACCAGAGCCGACGCGTCACTTTGCGGATGTGGACGTCAGCAAGCATGACGAGGTCGATACGTATGAGCCTGCTTTTCGCGCTGCGATTGTGGAAGGCAAAGCAGGGTCCGTGATGTGCGCGTACAACGCGATCAATGGTGAACCGGCGTGCGCGAACCAGTACCTGCTGCAGGATCAGCTGCGCGGCAAGTGGGGATTCCAGGGCTATGTGGTTTCGGACTGCGATGCTGTGCGGGATGTCGCCGCGAACCATCGCTATCGGCCGACCCAGGCGCAGGGCGCGGCTATCTCCGTGCTGCGCGGCATGGATAACGAGTGCGTCACGTTCACGTCGCGGTATGGCGATCCTGTCGAGAAGGCGTATGTCGACGCGGTGCAACAGGGATATCTGCCGGAGAGTGCTCTGGACACGGCGCTGATCCGCCTGTTTACAGCCCGCATGAAGCTGGGGATGTTTGATCCGCCCGACATGGTGCCGTACACGAAGATCGACGAGAAGGAACTGGACAGCGCGGAACATCGTGCGCACGCGCGCAAGCTGGCCAACGAATCCATGGTGCTGCTGAAGAACGACGGCATGCTGCCGCTGAAGCCAGAGATCCGCAAGATCGCCGTTGTGGGTCCGCTTGCGGATCAGACGCGCCCGCTGATCGGAAACTACGCTGGCCAGCCGACCCACATCGTTTCCGTGCTGGATGGCCTGCATGCGCGAGTTCCCGAATGCACACTATCACCTTTGTTCCCGGCACCCAGTTCCTTCGTGCCGATGGAACGCCCGTGCCCAATGACTTGCTGACCACGCCGGATGGCAAGCCTGGCCTTCGAGCCGAATACAACGAAGGCCGACAGGGCTTCGACGACTCCCCAAGGCGCTGCTCACGCCGCACAGAGCCCAACGTGAATCTGACGAAGGCGATCCTCCGAAGGAGGTCGCTGGCCGAAAGAGCTTCGGCGTGCAATGGACCGGGTTCCTGACGCCCACGGAGACAGGCGACTACCTCCTCGGCGTGCGCAGCCAGGGTTTCGCACGCGTCCCGGTAGACGGCAAGCCGGTCGCCAGCTCCTATGGCGGTGGTCATGAATCGTCGCCGCGGCGGTGGGCAAGGTTCATTTCGAAAAGGGCCGCAAGGTGGCCCTAGACATTTCGAGCGGCACGCAGAACGGTGAATCGCACGCGGAATTGATCTGGGAGAAGGTGAACAACGCGGTATCCCCGGAAGCCATCGCGGCTGCCAAGGATGCCGATGCGGTCATTGCCGTAGTCGGCATCACCAGCCAGCTTGAAGGCGAAGAGATGCCCGTGAGCGAACCCGGCTTCCTCGGCGGCGATCGCACCAGCATCGATCTGCCGCAGCCGGAAGAAGACCTCGTCGAAGCGGTCGCAGCCACAGGCAAACCGCTCGCCGTCGTTCTGATGAACGGCAGCGCGCTCGCCGTGAACTGGATCAACGATCACGCCAATGCCGTCCTGGAGGCCTGGTACCCAGGCGAAGAGGGCGGCGCAGCCGTCGCAGAAACCTTGAGCGGCAAGAACAATCCCGCGGGACGCCTCCCAGTGACCTTCTACAAGGGCGTGGACCAGTTGCCGAACTTCGAAGATTACGGCATGGCGAACCGCACCTACCGCTACTTCACGGGCAAGCCGCTCTATCGCCTTCGGCTATGGTCTCAGCTACACCAAGTTCGCCTACAGCGACCTGAGCTCTGCCGCAAGCGGTCGCCGCCGGGCAACCCGTCGATGCCGACGTCACGGTGACCAACACCGGCAAGGTCGCAGGCGACGAGGTGGTCCAGCTCTACCTGAAATTCCCGGACGATGAAAGGCGCGCCGCTCTCCGCTCTGCGCAGCTTCGAGCGCATTCATCTGGAGCCTGGCGCGAGCCAGAAGGTTCACCTCCACCTCAGCCCCGCGAGCTTGGCATGGTGACGGAGCTCGGCGATCCCATCGTCGCCGAGGGTGACTACACGGTCAGCGTCGGGGGCGGACAGCCTGACAGCGGTGCGCCGGGGGTGAGTGGCCACGTCCACGTGGATGGTCCATACGCTTTGCCGGAATAGCGCCGAGCCTAGTTGAGTGTGTAGACGGCGAATCCGTTGGCGGGGAGAGGCAGGGTGAGGGAGCTTCCGACCGCCTGCGGGCCGGCGTGAGCGCCGTCGCCGAGGCCAGGGGTCGCGGTGTGGCAGCCCTGGATGGCGGTCTGTTCCACAGGGAGTGTAAGGGTTTGTGGGGAGGAACTCCTATTAAGAGCGACGAGCATGGCTCCGGGGGTGGCGCAGGCGCTGTCTCCAGGTGAGAGGGTGCGGAGGTAGGCAAATCCGGTGTCCGTTGCGAGGATGGTCTGCATGCGTCCGGTCTGAAGCGCGGGGGAGCCGGCTCGCAGCTTGCCGAGGGCGGCGAGCCAGTCGTGGATGGCGGCTTGATCGGGGCTTCGGCCGCCGGGGGTGAAGGCGTTGCGCGGGTCGCCGGGGAAGCCGCCGGGGAAGTCGCGGCGATTGTCGGGATCTTCGCCTCCGAGCATGCCGATCTCGTCGCCGGCGTAGAGTTCGGGCATGCCGCGGAGGGTCATGATGAGGCCGAAGCCGAGACGGAGCAGGGCGGGAGAGGCACCGGGGAGGGAGAGGAAGCGGACCTGATCGTGGTTGCCGATGAAAGGGACGAGGGCTTCGGGGTGGGGGTAGAGCCAGTCCAGACGGAGGGTGTTCTCGAGTGCGGACATGGGCTTGCCTCGTACCAGGACGTCGAGGAGGGTGTAGTAGATGGGGTAGTCGAAGGGGGTTTCGAGGTGGGTGTCGATCCCGCCGGGGGAGCGGCCACCGGCGTAGAAGGCGGTGATGGTGGGATCGCCGTCGGAGACTTCGCCGACGGAGGTGAGGCCGGGGTAGAGAGACTTGAGGGTGCCAGGTAGGACTGCCAGAAGTCGCGCTGGACGTAGGGAAAGGTGTCGATGCGGAGACCGTCGATACCGGCTTCTTCGATCCACCAGATCATGTTCTGGGTCTCGTACTGGGCGACGACCGGGTTCTGCTGGTTCATGTCGGGGAGGAGGTTGACGAACCAGCCGTCGAGGGCGTCGTTGGACGCTTGCGCGGGGGCGTGGGGATCTGTGGTGGGACGGAAGAGGTACTGGTTGTCGAGGTGCTGAGCGGTCGTGCCGTGAAACCAGTCGGGGAGGGGCGGGTCAGAGGCCCAGATGTGGTTTGGCCGACGTGGTTGGGGACGTCGTCGAATACCAGCTTCATGTGGCGCTGATGGAGTGCGCCGCTTAGCTCGCGGTACACGGCGAGGGTTCCGAGGCGGGGCTCGACGGAGTACATGTCGGTTGCGCCGTAGCCGTGGTAGTCGGTGCCCTTGGGATTGTTGGCAAGGATGGGAGTAAGCCAGAGTGCGGTGACGCCGAGTTGCTGGATGTAGTCGAGGTGGTTCAGGATGCCGCGGAGATCGCCGCCGTGGTAGGCGTGGGGGTCGGCGCGGTTGTAGGTGGAGGGCTGGTTGTTGGTCGGGTCACCGTCGGAGAAACGGTCGGGCATGATGAGGTAGAGAACGTCTCTTGAGGAGAAGCCGCTGGGAGCTTCGGCGCGTGGGCGGCGCGGTTTGAGGGTGTAGGGGACGGTGGCGGTGCCGTTGGCGGTGGTGGCGGTGAGGCTGAGGGTTGAGGGGCGGGCGGTGTGGGTGTCGAGCAAGAGGATGGCCCAGTGGCCGTTGGGAGAGAGGGTGGTGCGGGTGATGGCGATGGACTTGTCGGAGAGGGTGAACTTCGCGCTTTGGAGGCCGGTGCCCTGGATGAGGAGCATGGGGCTGGGCATCGCGGCGAACCAGTTGGGCGGGTCGATCTTTTGGATGGTCGGGGCGGTCTGGGCGGGGGCGGAGCTCAGGAGGGCGAGCAGGCAGAAGGTGAGCGAGAGGATTGGGTTTGTGGGCACGGCGTGCTCCTCAGGTGTCTCGGGCGTGTCGCAGTCGTTCCGAATCGCTTCGGCGACTGCAGACACGGGTGGCGAGCAGAAGGATAAACCCGGGGAGCGGGATGTGGAGAGCCCTCGGCGGGCTCTCCACAGGTTGGTTAGAAGGTGAAGCGAACGGCCATCTGCATCTGCCGTTCGGAGGCCTGGCGGGTTCCGGTTACGAGGCCGAAGTTGCCGTCCTGCGGGTTGGTGTCGGGATTGGTGAATTGCGGCGTGTTGGTGACGTTGAAGACTTCTGCACGACGCTCGGTTTTGAAACGCTCGGTCAGTGAGACGTTCTTGAAGAGGGAGATGCGGGCGGTGTCGCTCTGTGCGTGGAGAGAGGCCGGAAGGAGAATGGCACTTAGCAGCGTGCAGAGAACGAGTGCGTAGGCGCGTGTGCAGCTTTACGGTGGATTGTTCGCTACAAAACTCATAATTTTGTGGGTTTAGCCCCGTTATTGAAAAGCCATTTTGGGGTGCTTACGATTGGGTCATATCAGTTTTGTGGTGCCTTGATTCGGGGCGCATGTTGATTGTGCGCGACGTGCCGGATCGGGAGTCTTTGAGCCACCTCCGGATAGGTCAGGCCAGGAACCTTGGATGGAAGCAGCTGGCTTTTTGCGTTGTCTTTCAGCCAACCCGCGAACGTGTGAAGGTCGCTGTAGTGCCTGGTTTGAAGTGCTAATAGAGGACGATCGAAGCGAATAGAGAAAGCCTCCCCCGGGGGGAGGCTTCTTAGGTTGCGCACGCCCGGACAACGGAGGTATGTGTACGACTCCCGTTGTGGTGACGATCGGTGTTTCTGCTGATCAGATTTGTAAGCTTGGAGTCTGGTTTTTTGGCGTCCCCGACGGGATTCGAACCCGTGTTACCGCCGTGAAAGGGCGATGTCCTAACCACTGGACGACGGGGACTTGCAAGCGCGGGCGCGCCGGACGGGCACAGGCTTCCACTTTAACGCTAACAGTGCGGCACGTCCGTGTCAAAAGCGTGCGGGTCATGCCGGGCTGCCGCGCCTGGGAATGCGGTAAGGCGGACGCATACTGGAGCGGGACCACGAGGCCACTTCTGTGGACCGATGACAGGCTAGACATGGCGAACGTCTCGGTGGATGCAGAGGCCGATGCGCAGGGACCCGAGCGCAGGAGTCCGCGCGAGCGCCGGGCGAGCCGGGGCGCCGCTATCTGTATCTGGACATTTTGACGACGGTGTTTGTGGTGATTCTGCTGGTCTCGAACCTGGTGGCGCAGAAGGTTTGTGCCTTTGGGCCGTGTTCGGGCTGGGGCCGTTTTACACGAGCGGGGCCATGCTGCTGTTTCCGGTGACCTACATCTTCGGTGACATTTTTACCGAGGTGTATGGGTTTGCGTCGTCGCGGCGGGCCATCTGGCTTGGGTTCTTTGGGACGGCGCTGCTGTATGCGGTGAGTGCGGCGGTGATTGCGCTTGCCGGGCGCGCCGGGCTGGAAGAACCAGGAGGCATTTGCCACGGTGTTCGGGTTTATTCCGCGAATGCTGGCCGCTTCGCTGATTGCGTACTGGGCGGGCGAGTTCGCCAACTCGTACACCATGGCGAAGTTGAAGCTGCTGACCAACGGCGAGAAGCTGTGGACGCGGACGATCGGATCGACGATTGTGGGCCAAGGGGTGGATACGGTGCTGGTCATTACGCTGACGTTTGGCGGCGTCTATCCGGCGTCCACGCTAATCAAGATTATCGTGCAGGGGTATCTGGCCAAGGTGGCGTACGAAGTGCTTGCGACGCCCGCTGACGTACGCAGTGATCGGGTGGCTGAAGCGGGCGGAGCAGGCGGACGCGTTCGACCGGGGCATGAGTTTCAATCCGTTCCATTTGGGCGAACGCGGAAAGCGGAGAGTTGATTTCCGCATGCGTTGCATCGTTCCGCCTGTCATCCAATGGTTGATATCAGTAGACTGCGGAGTGCTCCAACGTTTGCGGCACGGGTGGTGCGGGATTGGTCTGCCGTGCCGCCGCTGTTGCGACGGCAACCGCTGGGATATGGCAGGAGTGGGATTGCAGCGATGACGAGTGCTTGGCGCAGGATGAAGTGTGCGTGCTGGCGGTTAGCGGCAGGCGTGATTTGATCTCCGGATGCGACGAAGCAAAGCCGGCGGCGGCCGCGGCCGCCCCGCAGGCGATGCCGGTCCAGGTTCAGCCGGTGTCGCTGAATCCCGTGCCGAGCACGGAGACATTATGTCGCGACGATCAAGAGCCGGCGCTCGGCGACGATGCAGCCGCAGGTGGACGGCAACATGACGAGGATCCTGGTGAAGTCCGGCGACGCGGTGAAGGCCGGGCAGATGCTGATGCAGATCGATCCGCTGAAGCAGGTGGCGACGGTGCAGGCGCAGCAGGGCACCGAGCAGCAGCAGCAGGCGTCGTCTCAACTACAACCAGGCCGATCTGGCGCGCGCAGGAGCAGCTGTTCAAAGCCGGCATCATCTCGAAGCAGGCTTATGACCAGGCGGTGCAGTCGTTCCAGAATTCGAAGGGCGCGCTCGACTCCGCCTCGGCGCTGACGAAGACGCAGAAGGCAGCAGCTGGCTTACTACCAGATTCGCGCACCGTTCGCGGGCATCGTGGGCGATATCCCGGTGCACCTGGGCGACTATGTTTCGCCGACCACCATGCTGACGACAGTCGATGAGAACAACGGATCTCGAAGCTTACATCTACATGCCTACGGAGCGGGCGGCGCAGGTGCAGTACCGGGCTGGCGGTCGACCTGCTGGATGACAGCGGCACGGTGCTGGCGCATTCGACGATCTATTTTGTCTCGCCGCAGGTGGATAACGGGCTGCAGGGCATTCTGGCCAAGGCGCCGATTCCGAAGGCGGCCGAGCGTCTGCGGAACGGGCAGATTGTGAATGCGCGGGTTACGTGGAGTACAGCCCAGGCGGCCACGGTGCCGGTGCTGGCGGTGACGCGGATTGGCGGACAAACGTTTGTTTATGTGGCGGCGCCGCAAGGGCGCGGGCTTTGTGGCGCACCAGGTTTCGGTGACGCTGGGCGAGCCGGTCGGCAATATCTATCCGGTGACAGGCGGGTTTGAAGCCGGGCGACCAAGTGATCCTGTCGGGCATTCAGTTCCTGCAGGAAGGCGTTCCGGTGCAGCCGCTTGCGGAGGCCGCCCGCGCCGGCGCAGGCGGGAGCTAGTCAGGCTTGACCGTTGCACGCGGGCGAGCGGTCTGTTTTGCAGCTGACGAGCTCGCATCGGGTACAGCAATGCCGGCGCTTTCGACGAGACAGGAAAGGTAGAGTTACGTGGTTGAGTTTTTTATCCGGCGTCCCATCTTCGCGACGGTCTGCGCGCTGCTGATCGTGCTGGCGGGCGCGGTGTCGCTGCCGTCGATCCCGATCTCGCTGTATCCGCAGCTTGCGCCGCCGCAGGTGGTGGTGAGCTGCAACTACGTTGGCGCGAACTCGCAGGATGTGGAGTCGGCGGTGACGACGATTCTGGAGCAGGCGATCAACGGCGTCGAGGGCATGCGGTACATGTCGTCGACGTCGTCGAACGATGGAACGTCGCAGATCACGATCACGTTCCAGACCGGCTACGACCTCGATATCGCCGCGGTCGATGTGCAGAACCGCGTGGCCACGGCGCAGGGACGTCTTCCCGCGGCGGTAAACGAACACCGGCATCTCGATCACCAAGGCGAACTCGAACTTCGTGCTGGCGGCGGGCTTTATCTCGCCCGACCACTCGCTTTCGCAGGCGTTCATCTCGAATTACCTGGACGTGTATGTCTCGGACGCGCTGAAGCGCGTTCCGGGCGTGGGCGCCGTGGTCATCTTCGGCGAGCGCAAGTATGCGATGCGGATCTGGCTCGACCCGCAACAAGCTGGCGGCGCGCGGGCTGACGCCGCTGGATGTGACCAGCGCTCTCGCGAGCAGAACGTCGAGGTGCCGGCCGGGCAGCTTGGGCAGCCGCCTTCGGACCCGCACGCAGGCATACCAGATGGCGGTGCGGGTGGTGGGGCGGCTTACGCGATCCGCGGCAGTTCGAGAACATCATTCTGAAGTCGAATGCGCCGAGCCAGCCGGCGGGCTCGGCTGCCGCCGGCGCAACGGCAACGGGTTCGGGCATCGTGCTTCTGAAGGACGTGGGCCGGGCGGAGCTTGGGCGCAGAGAACTACAACACCAGCCTGAAGTTTTCCGGCGGCGACGCGATCGGTCTGGGCATGCAGCAGCTTTCGAATGCGAATGCGCTGGATGTGGATAAGCACTGCCGGGCGGTGCTGGCGGAGCTGCAGAAGTCTTTCCCCCCGGGGCTTGAAGGGCATCATCGCGGTCGATACGACGACGGTTGTTTCGGACTCGATCAAGGAGGTGGAGAAGACGCTGGCCGAGGCGATCGTCATCGTCATCGTCGTCATCTTCCTGTTCCTGCAGGACTGGCGCGCGACGATCATTCCGGCGGTCACGATTCCGGTTTCGCTGATTGGGACGTTTGCGTTCATCAAGATCTTCGGGTTCTCGATCAACTCGCTGACGCTGTTTGGCATTACGCTGGCGACGGGTCTGGTGGTGGACGATGCGATCGTCGTGATCGAGAATGTGCAGCGGCATCATCGAGGAAGGCGTCAGCGAGACGCGCACGAGGCGACCATCGATTGCCATGCGCGGAGGTGACCAGCGCAGTCATCGCGACTTCGCTGGTGCTGATCTCGGTGTTTGTGCCGGTGAGCTTTTTCCCGGGAACGACCGGCATTCTGTACAAGCAGTTTTCGCTGACGATTGCGTTCTCGATTGCGATCTCGGCGTTCAACGCGCTGACGCTGTCGCCGGCGCTGGCGGCCATCCTGCTGCGGCAGGGAGCAGCACCATGGCGGGCTTGCTGGGATCTGGTCGACAACGGGCATCAAGAAGGCTGATCGCGTGGTACGCCGTGGCTGTGACCTGGGTGGTGAAGATGGCGGTACGCGTTCTCGCGTCTGTTTGTTGCGGGGCTTGGCGGCCACGGTGTACATGTACAACGCACGTGCCGACGGCGTTTGTGCCGGTCGGAGGACCAGGGCTACTTTCTGATCCTCGTGCAGACGCCGCCGGGCGCTTCGCTGGCCTACACGACCGAATTCGCGGACCGCGTGGCGCGCAAGGTGCTCAAGGCAACGACAAGGACATGTTCGGGACGTTTTCGGTCATGGGCTTCTCGCTGGCGGGGGGATCAGCTCGCCGAACTCGGGCTTGATCTTTGCTCCGCTGCAGCCGGTGGACGACCGTACCAAGCTGGGCAAGGGGCACAGCGCGCACGACATTGTGGCGACGCGTTGCGCCGCAGCTGTTCGGCGTACCGGGCGGCATTGCGTTTGCGGTCGAGCCGCCGGCGATCCAGGGTATCGGCACCGTGGGCGGGTTCCAGTTCATCCTGCAGGACGGCGGCCGGAATACGTTTGGCGACATCGACCGCGTGGCGCACACGATGGTGGGCGCAGGCGCGCGATCCGCGCAACGGGCTGGTCAATCTGAACTACCACCTTTACGGCGAACGATCCGCAACTGAATGTGACGATCGACCGGCAGAAGGCGGAGGCGATGGGCGTGCCGATGTCGCAGATTACGGCGGCGATGAGCACGTTCATGGGTTCGAGCGTATGTGAATGACTTCAACTTCAACAACCGCTCGTACCGCGTGTACGTGCAGGCGGACCAGCAGTTCCGGCGCAACGCGCAGGACCTGCGGCAGTACTATGTGCGCTCGAACTCGGGGCAGATGGTTCCGCTCGATAACCTTGTGGCGCTGAAGGAGACCTCCGGGCCGCAGGTGATCAACCACTACAACCTGTTCCGCTCGGCGGAGATCGACGGCTCGCCGGCGGCAGGGCTGAGTTCGGGCCAGGGGCTGGACAACATGCAGCAGCCTGTTCAACAAGAACAAGATGCCGGGGATGACGTTCGCATGGACGGGGCTGGCGCTTGAAGAAGTCGAGTCGGCGGGCAAGGCGATCATCATCTTCGGGCTTGGCCTGCTGGTGGTGTACCTGACGCTTTCGGCGCAGTATGAGAGCTTTGCGCTGCCGTTCATCATTCTGCTGGCGGTGCCGATGGCGGTGCTGGGCGCGCTGTCGCTGGTGGCGCTGCGCGGCATGGCGGACGACGTGTATGTGCAGATCGGGCTGGTGATGCTGATCGGCCTGTCGGCGAAGAACTCCATTCTGATTGTGGAGTTTGCGGAGCAGCAGCTTGCAGCAGGGCAAGTCGATCGTCGACGCGGCGATTGATGCGGCGGAGCTGCGGCTGCGGCCCATCCTGATGACCAGCTTCGCGTTCATCCTGGGCGTGCTGCCGCTGTACTTCGCGACCGGTGCGGGCGCGCTGGGACGGCATTCGGTGGGCACGGCGGTGGTGGGCGGCATGCTGCTTTCGACGGTGCTGAACCTGTTCTTTATCCCGGTGCTGTATGTGCTGTTGAAGACGGTTCTGGGCAAGTTCAAACGCAAGCCACGTCCCGGCTTCAGCGGTGTAGGCAAGCGATCGTAACGTGTACAGTGCGGCGTTGCCGCTGCGGAAGCAAGGGCTCCAGAGTGTTACCATCGGCGGCGAACACTCTGGAGACTTGATGAAGCGCTTGTGGACGCCTGCTTGTCTGGCTGGATGCCTGCTGTCTGCCCTATTCAGTGCGACACCCGCAATTGCGCAAGCCTTGCCCCAAGCTTCGTCGGATCCGCTTGCAAGGGGATTTGTGAATCCGCCGGAGTCGGCGCGGCCGCGGACGTGGTGGCACTGGACCAACGGCAATGTGACGGAGGCTGGCATCACGAAGGATCTGCAGTGGATGAAGCGGGTGGGGATCGGTGGATTTCAGCTGGTGGATGTGGCCGCGGGCAACGGGCAGGTGGTGGAGCCGAAGATCAACTTCGGGACGCAGGAGTGGTATCACGCGGTGACAGCACTCCGCGGAACTGGCGAAGCAGCTTGATCTGGAGATGTCGATCTTCAGTTGCGCGGGGTGGAGCGAGGCGGGCGGCCCGTGGGTGAAGCCGGAGATGGCGATGAAGAGCTTGGTGTGGAGCGAGACTTTCGTGGATGGGCGGGAAGAGCTTTGCGGCGAAGCTGGCGGAGCCGCCGTCGAACGAAGGGCCGGTACGGGATTCGGGCGCGGGAGCGGCGGCGAATGCGGGGCATTTCTATCGCGACTCTGCGGTGCTTGCGTACCGGACGCCGGCGGAGGAGACTTCGATGGCGTCGCTGCATCCGAAGGTGACGAGCAGTGGCGGCGCGGTGGATGGGACGGCGCTGATGGGACGAGAGTCTGCAGACGGCGGTTACGATCGCAGGGCCCGCGGGCGGCGGCGCGACGTGGCTGCAGTATGAGTTTGCGAAGCCGTTTACGGCGCGGGCGCTGTCGCTGGGGATGCGGGGAAGGATCCCGGTCGGGCAGATCCTTGCGAGTGACGATGACGGCGACGTTTCGGACGATTGCGGATATGCCGGGACCGCAGGGATACCACGGCGCGTCGCATCCGGACGTTCGCGTTCCCGGCGGTGACGGCGAAGTTCTTTCGGATTGAGTTCGATCGTGTGGGGCTTTCGCCGGCGGAGGTGATTCATGGGCAAGCTACGGAGGCTGCGCCGGTGTCTGGTGCGGGCGGGAATGGGGGCTATGGGGTCAGTGAGGCGATCTTCTATTCGGACGCGCGGGTGAATCGGTGGGAGGATAAGGGCGCGTTTGGCAGCCTGATGGATGTGTACGACGTGGTGCCGACGCCAGATGCGACGGTGCATGCCGAGATCGCCGCGCGGCGATGTGGTCGACCTGACCGGCAAGATGGACGCGCGATGGGACGCTGCATTGGGATGCGCCGGCGGGCCGCTGGACGGTGCTGCGGATGGGCTATTCGCTGACGGGTGCGCAGAATCGCCCGTCGGTTCCGGCGGGCAGTGGGCTTGAGGTGGACAAGCTGAGCGCGAAGTATGTGCAGCAATACTTTGCCGGATACATGGATCCGATGAAGGCAGCACCTCGGGCGAGCTGATTGGCTCGACGGTGCACTACATGACGATGGATAGCTGGGAAGCGGGGATGCAGAACTGGACGGACGATATGATCTCCCGAGTTCCAGCGGCGGCGTGGGTATGATCCGACGCCGTACCTGCCGGTGCTTGCAGGCCGCGTGGTGGAGAGTGCGGAAGTGAGCGACCGCTTTCTGTGGGACTTCCGCCGGACGCTGGCCGATCTGTATGCGAGCGAGTTCTACGGCACCATGGATGACGAGCTGCACAAGCTCGGGATGCAGGCTTACTCGGAGGCGTCGGGTGTGGCGCTGGAGATTCCCGAAGACACGCTGCTGAACAAGAGCCACATCGATATTCCGATGGCGGAGTTCTGGGTGCGCGCGCTGCATCCGGAGTCGATGTACTACGTGGATGTGCGCGGTGCGGCGTCGGCCGCGCATGTGTATGGCAAGCCGCTGGTGGCGACGGAGACTTTTACGGGTGGGGGATATGAGTCGCCGTACACGCTGAAGAAGATTGCGGACTACTGGTTTACGCAGGGCGTGAATCGGCTGGTGTTCCACACGTCGGCGCAGCAGCCGCTGGATACGAAGCCGGGCAACACGATGGTGGGCACGCACATCAATCGCAACATTACGTGGGCGGAGCATGGCGAAGCCGTTCATGACTTATGTTGCGCGGGTGAGTTACATGCTGCAGCAGGGATAGCCCAGTGGCCGACCTGGCGTATCTGCTGCCGGAGGGTGCGCCTTCGACGATGCCGTTCTGGGGCGCGGGGCTGCAGCCTGCGCCGCCGGCGGGCTATGACTATGACTATGTCAACACGGATGTGCTGCTGCATCGTGACTGAGTGTGCTGCCGGATGGGCGCGTCCATGTGGCGGGAAGCGCGGCGATGCCGGAGGGAATGAGCTATCGCGTGCTGGTGCTGCCGCCGCACGACGCAGATGACGCCGGAGGTTGCGCGCAAGCTGCATGAACTGGTCGCGGCGGGCGCGACGATTACGGGCCCGCGGCCGGTGCACTCGCCAAGCCTGGCGCATCTCGCCGACGCGGACGAGGAGGTGCACGCGCTGGCGACTGGATCTGTGGGGCGACATGGATGGGGTGACGCTGAACCAGCACTCGCTCGGCAAGGGAATGATCTACTGGGGCTGACGCTGGATGAGGTGCTTGCACGCGTCGCAAGGCGCTGCCGGACTTCGCATCGAGCGGCGCGCTGGACAATCGCCCGGCGTGGGTGCATCGGCATACCGCGGATGCGGAGATCTATTTTGTGGCGAACCAGGCGGATGCGCCGGTGCATCTGGATGCGCGATTCCGTGTCGCGGGCGGAAAGACGTGAGGTGTGGCGGCCGATGGATGGGGCGATGACCAGGCGGCGGCGCTATCGCAGCGGAGCCCGATTGCCGATGGACCAGCGCAGCGGGAAATCGGCAGCCGGGGATTGAGCCGGCGGCGTATACGACCGAGGCGGGTTTTACCGTGGTGCCGCTTGATCTTGCGGAGCGCGAGTCGGTGTTTGTGATCTTCCGGCATCCGACTGTAGGTGCCGGACCGGCAGTGAGATGACGCCGGAGGATAACAGGCTTGCCGACTCTTGACGGGCCCGTGGAGCCTGACGTTTCCGGCCAACTGGGGTGCGCCTGCCGAACGTGTCGATGGAGCGCGCTGACCTCGTGGACTGAGAGTGCGGACTGCGGGCGTGAAGTACTTTTCCGGCACGGCGACGTATACGAAGACGGCTTCAGGTGCCGCTGCCGGCTGGCTAGCGGAAGGCGGTCCGGCGAGCGCATGTGCTTGATCTGGGCAAGGTGCGGGACATCGCGGAGGTGAAGGTGAACGGCAAGGCGGTGGGGATGGTCTGGGCGCCGCCGTATCGCGTCGATGTGACGGATGCGCTGAGGCCGGGGGCGAACGGGTCGAGATCGCGGTGACGAACGAGTGGACGAACCGGCAGATCGGGGATCGGCTGGGTCCGGCGGACACGCGTGTGCTGCCGACGCCGCCGGCGCGGGCCCGCAGGCGAGGAGTTCGGCCCGCCACCGCAGGCTCCGCCCCGAGTCTGGTTTGCTCGGTGACGGTGGCGATCCTCGCGTGGCGGAGTAGAAGGCAAGCTCCGGGAGCCTCCGGTATTGCGGCAGTCCGCTGCGTGGGCAAGCCAACGGCCTTGCCGGGAAACAATTTCAAATGAGATATTGGTACGGCACTCCCAATGAGGTACCTCCGTGGCATGGTCCGATCCACTTCGGTTTGTTTAGCTGATTGCCCTTGCTGGTGCGCGACGGCGGCAAGCCTTCGCAGACGCCTGCGAGCCCGGTTCCTGCAGCGCCCGCTGCGCCCGCGACGCCGCGGCAGGTGGCGCGCCGCACTGGCGCGGAACTGCGGGCGGCGGCCTGTTCATAACGAAGCGGAGCGGGCGGCGCGGTGGAAGCCGATCGCGGTGCCGTTCCACCGGGCAGGCCTGACCGCGCGCGAGCAGCAGATGGTCGCGAAGCTTGCGGATGCGTGCCGGCTGCTGGACCAGCTTTACTGGCACCAGAGCGATCTTGGCGGCTACAGGATGTACCACACGACGCAGAGCCCCGAGCTGCTGCGGCTGTTCGAGATCAATGGCAGCCGCTGGGATCTGGTCGATGGCAACGAGCCGTTGATCGGCGAGGAGCCGCTGGTGCCCGGGTCACGAGCTCTATCCCTTCGGCTTGACCCCGGCGGGGATCGAGAAGTATGTCGCGGCGCATCCGGAGGAGAAGGCCGCGATCTACAACCCGTGGACGGTGGTCCGCTCTGCGCCGCTCGATCTTCCGGCGAGCCTGAGCCAGCCCGTGGTGCATGGAACCCCGGAGCAGCTCTACACCTACCCGTATCACGTGGCGTATGCGCGAGTGGCTGAAGCCGATGGCCGACGACCTTCGCGCGGCGGCCAAGCTGACTCGCGATGCGGCATTTGCGCACTATCTGAACCTGCGCGCGGACGCGCTGCTGTCGGATGACTACTACGCGAGCGACATGGCGTGGCTTGATCTGAAGGACCCGAAGGTCGACCTGATCTTCGCGCCGTATGAGACGTATCTGGATGGGCTGCTGGGCGTGAAGACGTCGTATGGCGGCGTCGATCCTGATTCGCAACGACGCGGAGATGCCGCAAGCTGGCGATGTATCAGCAGCAGGAGGCGGCGATGCAGCAGGCGCTGCCGATCGGCCGCGGAAGACAAGCCTTCGAAGGCAGGGCAGGCGACGCCGATGGAGGTGGCGGATGCGCCGCTGCGGGCGGGCGATCTGCGCTACGGGTATCAGGCAGTGGCGGACAATCTGCCGAACGATCCGCGGGTTCATGCGGAGAAGGGCTCGAAGAAGATCTTCTTCAAGAACTTCATGGACGCTCGTGTGAACGATGTCATTCTGCCGATCGCGCAGAAGCTGCTGACGCCCGAGCAGGCGAAGGATGTGACCGGCGAGGGCTATCTTACGGGCGTGATCCTGCACGAGCTGTCGCATGGGCTGGGGCCGGCGTATGCGCATGTCGGGCGGCAAGCAGGTGGCGATCAACGAGGCCATTGGCCCGGCGTTTAGCGGGCTGGAAGAGGCCAAGGCGGATGTGACGGGCATCTTCCTGGCGAAGTGGCTGGTGGACCAGAAGCTGCTTCCGGCAGCCGAGCTGAATGGCGATCTACGCCTCCTATGTGGCGGGCATCTTCCGCACGCTGCGCTTTGGCACGGGCGAGGCGCACGGGCGCGCCGAGATGATGGAGTTCAACTATCTGCTGGAGCATGATGCGCTGCATGCAGGGACCCGGACGGCACGCTACACGATCGACTATGCGGCGATGCCGGCGGCGATTGCGGCACTGTCGAAACAGCTGCTGACGTTTGAGGCGCAGGGCGACCGCGCCGGGGCCGAGGCGTGGCTCGCGAAGTATGACGTGATGCCGCGCCGCTCTGACGCAAGCGCTGGAAGCGACGACAGCGATTCCTGTCGATGTGACCCCGGATTCGAACTCTCCCGAGGAGTGCGGCCATGAAGTACTCTTGCTTGTCTGCGCGTTCTGCTGGCGACGTTCGCCCTGGCGGCTTGCGCCCAGCAGACGCTGCACCCGGCGCATCACGATGCCGCGCGCCAGATGCCGGGGACGATCGTCGTTCCTGCCTCGGATTTTCTTCGCAGACATCCCGGCGGGCGACTCGAACGACGGACGCTTCCCGGCGGACACCTGGTTCTTCAACAACTCCACGATCAACATGACGGTTCCGGACGATGTGACGGCCACGGTTCCGGTGAAAGAGGCGGGCATGTATCACCTGTTTGTGCGCAGCGATCGGGACGCCGACGAGCTCGTTCCAAGTGGAGATCGACGGCAAGCAAGGATCCCGGGCATCTATGGCAAGGGGCCGCTGGCCTGGACGCAGGGCGGCGACTTCACGCTGAAGCCGGGCATGGCCGAGATCCAGCTGACGGCGATCACGCCGCGGCCTTCGCTCAACGTGCTGGTGCTGACGAAGAACGCGGAGCTTCAAGGAAGACGATCTGAAGGCGCTGGAGCTTCCGCCGAGGTGAAGCTGCTGCACGAGTACAAGATTGCACCCTCGAACATCGTGAAGTTCGGCGATGTGGATGGCACGGGCAAGTACGCGATCGTCGATATCCTGAACGACTACTCGACGATCGTGTATGCGAACGACGGGCATGAGCTGTGGCGCTGGATGGCGCCGCCGACGACGCGAGACGATCCGCGCGGCGAATGAGGCGGCCGGGATTCTGTGGGACTTCCACCACACGGGCCGCGACGAGCTGGCGCACTGGCGCGAGACTCGACGGCAAGGAGTGGCTGGTGCTGGCCGATGGGCGCACCGGCAAGGTCATCAAGCAGGTGCCGTGGCCCGCGCCCGCGCTGCCGCATGTGGACAACAACTACCGCATGGCGGTGGCGAAGTTCCACAAGGAGTCGACGGGCCCGGACACGCTGCTGGTGTTCACCGATACGGGCGGCACGATCACGCTGGCCGCATACGACAAGGATCTGAACAAGCTGTGGCGAGCACACGGAGCATCGCGACAAGGACTACTTCGGCCACTACATCTATCCGTACGATGTGAATGGCGATGGGGTCGATGAAGTCGTGATCATCGCATCTGTGCCTGGATGCGCAAGGGCAAGGAGGTGTGGAACAACGCGAAGTACTTTCGAGGAGAACAACGACCACATGGATGCGATGGAGTTCTTCGACATCAATGGGGACGGCAAGCCGGAGCTGCTGGTGGGGCAGTAGCGATGTGGGCACGCTGGCCTACAACGCGCAGAACGGCGACATGCTCTGGCAGAACCTCTCCGACCACTCGCAGCAGATCACGGCGGGTTACATTCTGGCGGGTCGAAGACGCCGCAGGTGGTGACGAATGGCCGCACGTATGCGCCCACGGCCCGCGTCCTCCAGGAGCGCCGCGCAGGCCACGGCCGCGGCCTGCCGGCGCAGCCTGGCGCGCCGGACGACGCTCCGCCAGCGGACCGAGCAGATCCCCGTTCCGCAGCGCGGGCCACCGGATCAGATCGCGGTCGGCGGAGGTCTCGGCGCGCAGCTCTACTGGTTCGATAACTGCGGGCAGGCTGCTGGAGACGTGGCCGGCGCATCCGCTGAACGGCAATCCCGAACTTCGTGCGCGGCGACTGGTATGGCACGGGCAAGCGGACGTACTTCTGGTTCCGGTTCAAGCTGGAGCCGGACGGCAACGCCACGCTGTTCTTCAAGGGCGAGGCGTACCACATGTTCGACTTCGACCACATCGGCGCGGACCAGGTGATTACGCTCGAAGCCCAGCGGCTTTGGACCGGCGCGACGCAGACGCTGCGCGTCTACGGCTATGCCAGCGTCGTGCCGCATGCCGAAGCTGCGATGCGGACTACCGCAAGACGATCGCGAACCACACGCACTACTAGAGGACAAGCCGCACCTCCGGGCGAACTCCCCGTCGGGTGCGATTCTCGACGACCTTTCCGAATAGCTATAGGTCCCCAAGGAACACATGCCTCCGACCGTCTGACTCGCCGCACGTTCCTCGCACTCACGTCTGCCACGGCCGCGCATGCGGCGCTGCATGCTGCGCCCACACCGGCTGCTCCGGTGCGGGCGGGAGCGCAGTCGCTCGCGGGCGAGTGGCGCTTTTGCGCTGGATCGCGACGATGGTGGCGCGTGAAGCAGTCATGGTTCAGCGCAAGAGCTTCCGGCGGCGACGCGCGATCTCGCTGCCAGGCATCCTGCAGACGCAGGGTTATGGCGACGACATCACCGCGGAGACGCAGTTCGTTGCCGCGCTTCCGCGCGATATGCGCTGGTACCTGCTGCCGCAGTACGCGGCGTACACGAAGCCGGGCATGTGGAGGTGCCATATCTTTCGCAGCCGGTGAAGCACTATCTTGGCGTGGCGTGGTATCAGCGCGAGATCGAGATCCCGGCAGCGTGGAAGGGCAAGCGCGTCGCGCTGACGCTGGAGCGCACGCGCTGGCAGACGGACGTCTACGTCGACGACAAGCTGATGGGCTCGAACCGCTCGCTGGTTGCGCCGCATGACTTCGATCTTGGGATGCTTGCAGCCGGGGTAGCATCGGCTTTCGATCCGCATCGACAACCGCATGCTCCAGCCGGCGTATCGTCCGGATGGGCACTCGGTGTCTCGGATGGCGAGGGCGGCACGTGGAATGGGATTGTGGGGCGGATCGAGCTGTCGGCCACGTCGTCCGGTGTGGATCGACGACGCGCAGGTTTACCCGAATGTGGCGGGCAAGTCGGCGCAGATCAAGGTGCGGATCGGGAACCTCACGGGCGAGGCCGGATCCGGGAACGCTGCGCGTCGGTGGCGCGTCGGTGCCGGTGACCTGGGATGCGGACGGCGGCGAGGCGGTCGATCGATGTGCCGCTGCCGCGATGCGCACGCCGTGGTCGGAGTTCACGCCCGGCGCTGCAGCATCTTGAGCTCACGCTTGACCGGGCGGCGAGGCGGACGATCGGCGCGAACTCACGTTCGGGATGCGCGAGATCAAGGCGGAGGGCAAGCACATCCTGCTCAATGGCGAGCTCTTCCAGTTCCGCGCGACGCACGATGGCGGCGGCTTTCCGCTGACGGGTTATCCCGCGACGGATGTCGAGACGTGGAAGCGGATCATCGGGATCTGCAAGGAGTGGGGACTGAACGGCATTCGCTTCCACTCGTGGTGTCCGCCGGAGGCAGCGTTCACGGCGGCCGATGAGCTTGGGTTCTACCTGCAGCCCGAGTGCGGGATGTGGAACTCGTTCGACACCGAAGGCAAGATGCTCGCCGTGCTGAACGATGAGACGGCGCGGCTGCTGAAGGCGTATGGGAACCATCCTTCGCTGGTGATGCTGAATGCGACGAACGAGCCTGCGGGCCACTATGCGGAGCAGCTTCCCACCTGGGACAAGAAGTGGCAAGACGCCGACCCGCGGCGTCTCTACTCGGATGGAACGGGCCGGTTCGCGCCGCCTCCGGGAGGAGCGGGGCATCCCGTATGCTGCGGATTTCCTGGTGACGCCGGGAGCGCGCGGGCCGAGCGGCTGGTTCGGCGCGGACTACGAAGAGGTGCTTGCAGAACGTAGTGCGCAACACCGCTGTTCCAGCGTCGGGCATGAGGTGGGGCAGTGGTGCGCGTATCCCGACTTTGAGGTGATCGAGAAGTTCAGCGGCAAGGGCAAGTATGCGGCGTTCGTGGACGGCAAGGGCTCGGGGCAGGTGCCGTATATGCATCCGGGCAACTACATCATCATGCGCGACTCGGCCGAAGCGCACGGGCTGCTGGCGCGCAACAAGGAGTTCGCGCACGCCTCGGGGCGCTTCCAGGTGGCGTGTTACAAGGAGGAGATCGAGGCCAACCTGCGGACGCCGTCGCTACTCGGGCTACGAGCTGCTGGACCTGCATGACTACCTTGGGCAGGGCGGCGCGCTGATGGGGCTGCTGGATGCGTTCTGGGAGACGAAGGGCTATGTGGCGCCGGCGGAGTTCCGGCAGTACAACAACACGACGGTGCCGCTGGCGCGGCTGAAGGATCGCGTTTACACGACGGCGCAGACGCTGACGGTGCCGGTCGAACTCGCGCACTTTGGTCCTGCGCCGCTGCCGTCTACCACGACGACGTGGCGGATCGTGGACGCGAAGGGCAGGGCGATGGCTTCCGGTGCACTGCCGGCGCGCGACTGTTCCGCGGGGCAAGAACCTTGCGGTGGGCACGGTCGTCGCCGACCTTTCGAAGCTGCCTGCACCGGCGGCGTATCAGCTTCGTGGTCGAGTTGCAGGGTACGGCGTTCCACAACAGCTGGCCCTTCTGGCTGTATCCCGCACGCGTCTGCCGATCGAGCTGCGCCCGGCGGACGTTGTGGTGACCCCGTCGTGGCCGGAGGCGGAGGCGGCGCTGGGGCAGGCGGCAAGGTGCTGTTCCTGTCGGGTGCGCCGGAGAAGCCGTCGCCGGACCTTGCGATGTCTACCGTGCCGATCTTCTGGAACCGGCTGATGAACCCGAGCCGCACGTGGATGCTTGGGCTTTGGTGCGACGCGAAGCACCCGGCGCTCGCAGGGTTTCCGACCGAGTCGAACTGCGACTGGCAGTGGGTGGATCTGCTGCCCCACACGACTGCGCTGAATGTGGACACGCTTGCCGCGCGGATTGCAGCCGATCGTTCAGCCGATCGATGACTGGAATCGGAACCTAAAGCTTGCGATGCTGTTCGAGTGCTCGGTTGGGGCGGGCAAGCTGATGGTCACCAGCCTTGATCTTTCGGAGAAGGCGGCCTCTGACCTGGCGCACCCGGGCGCCGGCTGCACTCCGGCGTTCGGTGCTCGAGTACATGGCTTCGGCCAAGTTCCAGCCGGCGACTACCATGTGATGGCTGATCTGCAGCGGTGGGTGCCGGTGCGGTACACGGCGCCGGCGACGGTACTGAAGCCTGACACGCCGGCAAGTCCTGATCTTGTGGACCCGGGCCAGATCAGGCGCAAGCCGCAGTAGGTTGGGTGCGTGCGGGAGCCTGTCGGTCAGCGTTCGCGGAAGATGAGGAAATAGTCTTCGTCGTCGGCTTTGACGAAGTCGTAGCGGCCAGCCTCTACGAAGCCCGCGGCTGCCATCTCGCGGACGACGGTTGCTTCGGGCAGGCCGTGGTCGGTGCCTGTGCCGTTGCCGTTCTTGTCGATCAGGCCGATGAGACCGCCGGGGCGCAGGGCGGGCTTGAGCTTCCCGAGGAGCTCTACCGGCCGGGCGATCTCGTGGTACATCTTCAGCATCATGATGGCGTCGACGCTGGAGTCGGCCAGGTGGGGATCATCCACGGAGCCGAGAACGGTGCGGATGTTGGCGAGGTGTTCTTTCGCGGCGCGTTCGTCGATGTAATGGACCGCGGCGGGGTTGATCTCCTCGGCGTAGACCTGGCCGCCGGGGCCTACGCGGCGGGCGGCGCGGACGGTGAACCAGCCGGAGCCGGCGCCGATGTCGGCTACGCTTTTGCCGCGGCTGATCTTGAGGAGATCCATGACGCGGTCGATCTGGAGACGCTGTTCGCGGCCGGGAGTCTCGAAGATGGAGAGGTCTCCGGTGTAGGGGGTGCTGGTCGGGCGGGAGGAGTCGGGTTGCTGCGAGGGCTGGGTGGCGGCGGCCTGTACGGTGGGATGGGAGTGGCAGCCGGCGGCGAGGGCGAGGAGGAGCGCGACTGCCGGCGCGAAGGAAGCGTGAGGCGGTCGGGATAATCGGATCATGCTGGGCTCCTCGCTGACGGTTGTCGAGTGCATTACTCCCCCTCCCCCCAATCAGACGGTGTTCTGCTGATTCTGCGGCGGTTAGCTGAGGGGAGTGACGCCCTTGTCAATAGGTTTTTGTCTGTAAGCGCTTGAAGGAGGTTCGCGGTGCGCGGTGTGCTTTCTTCCCCTTAGCTCTATTGTACGAGTTTGAGCAGAACTAAACGGCCATGGCTATGTCCTGTAGATGGAGTGACTTAGGCGTCACGGGGGCTTGACATGCGTTTTTGCTGGTGTTTTTCGCGATTAAATTTTTCGGGGGCCGGGCGCGTGGGTTGGCCAATGGTGCCGGATAAGCACCGGGCTGCTCGTTGTTTGGGTTTGACTCCTACGTTGCGTCAGGGTCCAGAGTCTTCATTGGAAGGGACGGTTGATCGGGATGACGTACCAGATGACGTACCGCGTTCAGCGGTTTGCGGAGCTTTCCGGGGTGACAGTCCGGACGCTGCACCATTATGACCGGCTTGGGCTGCTGAAGCCGGCGCAGCGGTCGGAGGGCGGGTATCGGCTTTATTCGCGGGGTGACCTTCTGCGGCTGGAGCGGATTACGGTGCTTCGCTACCTGGGGCTTAGCCTGCGGCAGATCGGGAAGATTGTAAGCCGTTCCGCGGGCGAGGAGCTGGATGTGGCGGGACTGCTGCGAACCCAGGCGGTGATCCTGCGTGAGCGGCGGGACGGTCTGACCCGCGTGCTGCGCGCTGTGGAAGCTGCGGAGCAGGTGCTGGAGGCAAACGGCAGGGCAGCGTCAGGCGATTGGCAACTCTTCCAAACGATTCTTGAGGAGGTTTCCATGCAGGAGAATTCGGAGTGGAGCAAGAAGTATTACAACGAGGCGGCGCAGCAGGCCGTAGAGACCCGGAAGGGCGAGTGGAGTCCCGAGCTGCAGGAGAAGGTGACAGCGCAATGGAAGGAGATGTTTGCGAAGGTGGAGGCGGCGCTTGCGGCAGGAGTTGAACCGGCTTCGGAGGAGGGCCGCGCGATTGCGGCGGAGTGGAGTGCGCTGGTCGGGCAGTTCACTCGAGGCAATCGTGAGGTGGCGAAGGGGCTGAACTCGATGTACGCGGACCAGGGGAACTGGCCGGCGGCGCAGAGCCAGTACGCGATCAAACCGGAGCTGCTGGAGTTCATCCGGCGGGCTGTGGTTCCGGAGGCTCCGGCGTCGCCGCTGTAGCCGGTACACTGGAGGGAGGCGGGCGCGCTTGCAGGCTGCGCGGCTGCCCCCACTTCTTTTTAGCCGGAGTTCGATGCTTACCGAGTCTGACGTGCGTGAGGCGCTTCGCGACTGCTATGACCCGGAGGTGCCGTGCAACATTGTGGACCTGGGGTTGGTGTATGCGATTGCGGTGGAGCGGGACAACGAGGCTCCAGGGGCGGGGATACCGGGAGTCCCGGCGCGGCACCGCGTGCATATTGACTTGACGCTGACGTCTGCTGGATGCCCGGCGCAGACGCAAATTACGGCGCAGATTGAGGGGCGACTCGCGGGGTTTCCGGCGATCAGCCGGACGGAGGTGGCGCTGGTGTGGGATCCGAAGTGGACGCCGCATCGCATCTCGCCCGAGGGCCGCAAGCTTCTGGGGATTGAATAAGGATGGGGGAGCGGGGTGCGGCTGGGGCTGTCTCGCAGGGAGGGGAAGCGGAGGTGAAGGCGGCGACGCCGCGGCGCAGGCCACAGGATCTGCTGAAGCTGACGGCCGGCCCTATCCATCCGTTTGACGAGGCCCACGGGGTGGATACAAGCGGCCTGGTGCCGGCGAAGCATCTGCGGACGGGGCACCCTTCGGATGAGCACGTGACCGCGTACTACGGGGTGGCGCCGTCGATCTTGCGCAGCCTGGTGGCGCGGTGGCGGGAGACGGCGCCGGAAGAGCCGACTTCGGCTTACACATTTGTGGACGTTGGGGCGGGGAAGGGGCGAGCGCTGCTGGTTGCGAGCGAGCTCGGGTTCCGCCGGGTGGTTGGGGTGGAGCTGAATCCGGCGATGGCTTCGGTGGCGCGAGCGAACGTGGAGCTATGGCAGGCGGGGCATGCGGGCGATCCCACGGCGTTGTCGATCTCCGCGATCGAGGTGCTGGAGCAGGATGCGCTGGAGCTGAAGCTGCCGCCGGGGCCGGTGCTTGTGTTTTTGTTTCATCCGTTTGAGGCGCCGGTACTGACTGAGTTTGTGCGGCGTGTGGGGGAGCAGCTTGCGGGGCGGCGTCCGGTTCTGGATCTGCTGTATGTGAATGCGGAGTGTCGGAAGGTGCTGGACGAGGCGCCGGGTTTCTCGCGGCTGTTTCTGGGACCTGTGGCGATGACTCCTGAGGACCATGTGGCGGACCTGGCTGCGATCGCGGAGCAGAAGGAGTATGGGTCTACGGGGGATGAGGAGTGTGCGATTTATCGGTGGGTCGGTGGGGCTAAGGACTGACCACGGATTTGCGCGGATTGGCACGGAGTAAGGGCCAGATCAGGTGGGCTATCGGGTGGCCCAGGCCAAGGGTTCCGGCTGTGGGTTGTCGTACCTGGGAACCGCCGTCTGCGAACTGGGGAGAATGTAGGTGGCTTGATCCGTGTCAATCCGTGGTGGTCATAATTTGATGTTTTTTAGCTCTTGACGCGGACGGTGATGCCTCGTTCGTCGCCTTCGCCGTGTTCCATGAAGATTTCGGCGGCAGCCATGTTGACGATGGATTCGAAGCGTTCGCCCCACTCGATGAGGACTAGGGAGTTCGGGTATCCGGCCATCTCGTCGAGGCCCAGGACGGCGATCTGTTCTTCGGTTTCGAGGCGGTAGAGGTCCAGGTGGAAGAGGCGGACGTGCGTGCCTTCGTACTCGTGGACGATGGTGAAGGTGGGGCTGGTGACGTCGTCCTCGCTGGCGGCTCCGAGGGCTGCGGCGAGCCCTTTGACGAGGGTGGTCTTGCCGGCACCGACTTCTCCGCGGAGGATGACAACCATGGGTGCGGGGAGAAGTTCGGTGATGCGCTCGCCCAGGTTGAGGGTGCCTTCGGGGGAGCGGGTGCGGAAGCGGCGTTCTCTCATCGGTTGGTCCTATTTTGAGCTTTCAGAGGGGAACCAGAAGCAGGTCCTTCGCTGTGCTCAGGATGACAATTTCCTAGATGGGTACGGCGGGGCTGGAGGCCGGTGATCCAGGTCAGGCCGTCGCGGTCGCGGGGCTGGTAGCGGAAGGCTTCGGAGAGGTGCTGGAGGGTGTCTGTGGCGAGGACGGTGTGCTGGTCCATGTGGCGGGCGGCGAGGTCGCCAGCCAGGCCGTGGAGGAAGACGGCGGCTTCCACGGCGCGGGGGACGTTATGGGGGTGCTGGGCGAGCATGGCGGCGATGATGCCGGTGAGGATGTCTCCGGAGCCGCCTTTGGCCATGGCGGGATTGCCGGTGGTGTTGACTGCGATGCGGCCGTCGGGGTGGGCGATGAGGGTGCGCCAGCCCTTGAGGACAAGGGTGACGCCGTGTCCGGTGGCGAAGCGGCGGGCGAGGTTGATGCGGTCGGCTTCGACTTGCGGGATGGTCAGGTTGGCGAGGCGGGCCATTTCGCCGGGGTGGGGGGTGAGGACGATTGCGCGGGTGGTGCCGGGGCTGGGGGTAGCGGCTTGCTTGAGGAGGTCGGTGTGATTGGCGAAGGCGTTGAGGGCATCGGCGTCGATGACGATGGGAAGGGTGGTGCGGGCGACGAGTTGGCGGGCGAACTCGGAGGCCTCGCCGCGGGTGGAGAGGCCGGGGCCGAGGGCGAGGACGGTGATCCTTTTGGAGTTGAGGGTGGCGTCGATGGGGTCGAGGCTGCGGAGGCCAAGGGCGCCCTCGGGGCCTTCGGGGGTGGGGGAGAGCATGAGTTCGAGGGCGGTGAGAGCTACGGTGTCCGCGATGGAGGTGGAGACTGCGGCGGTGACGAGGCCGGCGCCGGCGCGGAGGGCGGCGAGCGAGGACATGGAGGGCGCGCCGGCGGTGCCGTGGCTTCCGCCGACGACGAGGACGTGGCCGAACTTGCCCTTGTTGGAGTCAGGCGGGCGGGGGGTGTCGGGGAGGGACTTGGCGGAGCCGGCCCAGTGGAGTTGGGTGTCCGAGAGGATGGCCTGGGTGGGGGAGCCGATGTCGGCTACCACGACGGGCCCGAAGGGCCAGGAGCCGGGCTGCGGGGAGCCGGGGTGGGGGTGGGCGAGGAAGCCGAAGATGTGGGCGAGTTTGGGGGCGGTGAAGGTGACGACGGCGTCGGCTCGGACCGCGTCCGGGGCGGTCTGGGCGGGGGAGTCGGCGTCCCAGCCGGAGGGGAGATCGATCGCAACGACCGGGGTGGGGAGGGGGGCGAGCCAGTCCCGGGCAGCGGCGGCTAGGCCCCGGAGGGGGGGCTGGAAGCCGGTGCCGACGATGGCGTCGAGGACGAGGTGCGGGGTGGGGAGGTGGTTGAGGGCGGCCTGAAAGGCGGGGTCGTCCGGGGTTTCGTACAGGGTGGCGGCGGGGGCTTCCTGGCGGAGGCGGGCTAGCGCTTCGGCGGGTTCGGATTTGAGATCGGCGGCGCGGGCCAGGAGGAGGATGTGGACCTCGCGGTCGGCGAGTGCGAGGTGGCGGGCGGCGACGAGGCCGTCTCCGCCGTTGTTCCCTTTGCCCGCGAAGACGAGGATGCGGCGCGCGCGGGGGTAGCGGTGCAGGCAGAAGCGGGCTACTGCGTGGCCGGCGTTCTCCATGAGGGTGGCGATGGGGGTGCCGAGGTCTACCGTGCGGCCGTCGGTGGCGGCCATCTCGGCTGCGGTGAGGATGTTCACTTGTCCGTTGTACCGGAAGTGTGGGGTGGGGACAAACGGGAGTGGGATGGTGGGGAGGGCGCTCGAGCTTCGGTCGATCCGTCCCTTTGCGGTGGGGATCCGAAGGGACCCTACCGGGCTCACCACTCGATCAGGTCTTCCTGGCCGGCCGATTATGTCTTCGCCCTGGAATCCAGCTTCGCCGGTGACGATGGGCGGGTTGGCGGGTTTAGTTAGCGGCGGTGTTGTTGTGTGTGGTGGAGGCGGTCACTACGGTGGAGGTTTTGGGTTGGAAGAAGTTGCGGTCGGCGAGGGCGCGGTAGAAGAGGCCGGTGAGCTCGGCGGCCTTGGGACCGAAGGTGGGGCGGCCGCCTTCGAGGAAGATGACGGTGACGATGCGGCCGGAGGGGGTGTCGGCGTAGGAGGCGAACCAGCCGAAGCGGGTGCCGTTATTGGAGCAGGTGCCGGTTTTGCCGAGGACGGGGAAGGAATTGAAGTTGGCGCGCAGGCTACGGGCTGTGCCGTAATCGACAGCGCCGGCCATGCCGTCGTGCATCTCGGGGATGAGTGGGGCGATGTCGAGGATGCGTTTGACCTTGGGGGTGAAGCCGGCGATCTGGTCGGCGGTTTCGGGGTGCTGGAGGTAGTAGAGGGTGCCGCCGTTGGCGATAGCGGAGACGAGTGCGCCGAGCTGGAGGGGCGTCATGGAGATGCTTTCGCCGAAGGAGCACATGCGGCCGACGCCGCCCTGAGCGAGGGGGAGTTCGGTGTCGGGGTAGACGCCGAGCTGTTCGCCTGCGATGTTCCAGCCGGCGAGTTCGCCGAGGCCGAACTGGTTGGCGTAGTGCTTGACGCGCTCGAAGCCGAGGGAGCGGCCGAGCTGCTCGAAGTAGGGGTTGATGGAGAGGGCCAGGGCCTTGGTGAGGGTCAGCGTGTAGTGACCGCCGAGGTTTACGGGGGTGTCCTTGGTGATAAGGCCTTCGTCGAGTGCCGCCAGGGCTACCGCGAGCTTGATCGTGGAGCAGGGCTCGGCGCCGCGAGGAGAGGGCGAGCTTCTGGTTGACCATGGCGAGGATGCGGCCGGTCGAGGGGTCGATGGCGAGGGCGGTGCCGTTCATGTTGCCCAGGGCATCGAGGGCGGCGGCGCGGACGATGGGATCTTCGCCGGTGGTGACGTCGCCGAGGGTGAGGTTGTCGGCAAAGGAGTTAGCTGTGAAGCGCTCGTAGTAGACGTGCTTACGGCTGCGGTGGACTGCGAGGATGGCGCGAGCTCCGTGGTGTGTGCCCGCGGCCGTGCGTGAGGATTTGGAGGCGTGGGTCGGCGAGGTCTTCCTGGAAGACTTCTTTGCGGTGGAGATGTGGGAGGCGGTGCTGTGGTGGGTCATCGCCGTCGGCTTAGCGGCACTGGCGAGGGCGCCGGGCGCGGTGGCGACTAGCAGGGACCAGGACAGAAATGACACAGACGACCAGCGGAACATCATGCGTATTCCTCGACCCTTCGGGCCACGTTTATTCTTCGTGCGTTACCGTACGTCTGGCCCTCTGATAGAGGCTCCGAGATCTATTCGACTGGGCAGCGCGCCTAAATGTTTGCCCGGCCTGCTTCTATCCTAATGCGTCGCCGGGTGGCTTCTATACCACTTAGGCGGGATGCGGGTTACTGCCTTCCGCGCAGGAAGGCGGGGATGTCGAGTTCATCGCTTTCTCCGACGGCTGCTCCCGAGCCGCTGGCACCGGCGAAGAGGGCGGCTGCGGGCTGGGTGGCGGTGTAATCCCGCACGGGGGCACCGTTGAAGCCGGATGTGCGGGTGCCCGAGCCGATGATGATCTCGGGTTCGCGGATTTGGATGCGGGGAGCCTGGGCGGCGGTGGAAAGGGTATCGGCCACGCGTGCGCGGACGCGGTCGGTGCGGAAGAAGTCGTCGTCGAAGACGGACGCAGGCACGGGTAGGAGTTCGGGCGGGGCAGAGGGCTTCTCTGTCGACTGCGGGGCTACGGCGTAGGACTGCGACTCCTCGGCTGAGCCCTGTTCCTCTTCGAAGGGGGCTGCGGCGTCATCCCAGAAGTCCTCGGTCTCGGACGGGGACTGCACGTCCGCGGCGCCGGGCTCGTGAGCCCAGACGGGTTCGGTGGCGGGCGGCGGAGGCGGGGTCGACGGCGCAGGGGGAGCGGAGGTCGGGGCGGCACGCATTTCGCTGGCGAAGCGCGGCTGCGCGGGGGGAACGGCGCGGATGGGGACCTGGTAGCTGTCGGAGGTGGAGGACTCGGTGAGCATGCGGGCGCGGCGGCCCGGCATCTCCTGCGCGGAAGCCGGTGGCGATGACGGTGATCTTGACCTCGTCGCCCATGCGCTCGTCCATCACGGCGCCGAAGATGATGTTGCAGTCTTCGTGGGCGGCGTTCTGGATGATGGTGGAGGCCTCGTTGACCTCGGTGAGCTTGAGGCGAGGAGGAGCCGGTGATGTTGATGAGGATGCCGCGTGCGCCGTCGATGGCGCCGGATTCGAGCAGCGGGGAGGCCATGGCGGCGATGGCGGCTTCCTTGGCGCGGTCGGCGCCGGAGCGGACGGCGGTTCCCATGACGGCGTAGCCCATGCCGGCCATGGTGGTCTTTACGTCGGCGAAGTCGCGGTTGATGATGCCGGTGATGGTGATGATGTCGGAGATGCCCTGAACGCCCTGGCGGAGGACGTCGTCGGCGATGCGGAAGCTCTCGAAGAAGCCGGCGTCCTTGGCGACGGCGAGGAGCTTTTCGTTGGGGATGACGATGAGGGTGTCGACGGACTCGAGCAGCTCCTGCATGCCGCGTTCGGCCTGCATCATGCGGCGCTTGCCTTCGAAGGCGAAGGGGCGGGTGACGACCGCGACGGTGAGCGCGCCCATCTCGCTGGCGAGCGAGGCGATGACCGGGGCGGCGCCGGTGCCGGTGCCTCCGCCGAGGCCGGCGGTGACGAAGACCATGTCGGCGCCTTCGAGGGCTTCGATGATCTTGTCGGAGTCTTCGAGGGCGGCGCGGCGGCCGACGTCGGGGTTGGCGCCGGCGCCCAGGCCGCTGGTGAGCTTGACGCCGAGCTGGAGCTTGACGGGGGCGTTCGAGACCTGGAGCGCCTGCACGTCGGTGTTAGCGGAGATGAACTCCACGCCTTCGACCCCGGCTGCGATCATGCGATTGACGGCGTTGTTGCCGCCGCCGCCTACGCCGATGACCTTGATGCGAGCGCCTTGCGGGCGGTCGTCCTGGTATTGAATCCGAAGTGCGTCATCCGGCGTGTTGAACATGTGGTCTGTGCTCCCTTTGTTCTGAAGTCTGGTGGTGGCGGGTGGTGCGCGTTTGCGGGCTGCGAGTCAGTCTTCCGGAGGGCGGTTGCGGATCGGAAATGGGGTTCGCTGTTGCTCAATTGTGGCATTGCATTCGCGGGGGAAAAGCGGGGAGGTGTGTGGAGGAACCAGAGTGGGTACCACTTTGTGACGGAATGCGGCTTGGATGAGTGGGGCCTAAGGAGGCGAGGTCGCGGCAGACACATGCCTAAAAACTGGTTCTGGCTCCGGCGCGTGCGTCCGTGAACATCGACTGTGAAAACATGCGAGGCTGAATCTGCAGGATGTGGTGATGGTGGGGCATTCGACGGGGGGCGAAGTGGCGCTACCTGGGCCGGCACGGGACGAAGCGAGTGAAGAAGGCGGTGCTGGTGTCGGCTGTGCCGCCGATCATGCTGAAGACGAGAATAATCCGGGGGGTCTGCCGATGGAGGTGTTCGACGGGCTGAGGGCAAGCCTGGTGGCGGACAGGTCACAGTTGACGCGGCGGGCAGGCTTACGGCGACGATTGTGAAGGGCCCGCGGTTGAAGGTGTATCCGGGGTTGCCGCACGCGGGATGTGCACGACGGAGGCGGATACGATCAATGCGGATCTGCTGGTGTTTTTCCCGGAGTAAGGCGGGGTCGTTCCGGTGCTTGAAGAGGGTGCGCCGCAGCGATTGCAGGGCACCCTCTTTGGTTATTGCGGGGCTGCGGTTCAGTTGCTGGATGGGTTTGTGAAGCGCCGGCGAGCGAGGCCCGCGATCATGGTGACGCCTGTCCCCAGCAGGAGGAGAGATGCGGGTTCGGGAGTAGGGACGAGGTTGTAGCCCAGGGAATCGAGGATGGTGATCTCGGGGCGACCGTCGTTGACGATGCTGAAGTGAGTTCCGGTGCAACCGAAGGCGTCCTGGATGTGGGCGCAGTTGGAGGAGAAGTCACCGTAGTCGGCGTGGTTGGGGAGGTAGTTGTAGTCGGCGACGTCGGTGATGCCGCCGTTGTACGAGAAGTAGGCGGGGGTGGAGACGTAGCCTACGCGGGAGCCCGGAGCGTTGTAGCGGAACAGATCGACGGCTGCGGCATAGCTGGGTCCGAACTGGTCAACGATGGTGGATCCCGAGGTGCCTCCGGCGGAGATGGTGCCGAGGACCTCGTCCACCTCGTGTTCGGTGACGCTGTAGAGGTCGTAGGACTTGGCAGGCTGCGGGCCGTTCTCGTAGAAGTACGTATCGCCGTAGCCGGCGACGATGGAGGGCGTAGCCAGCGTGATGGTGCCGTTGTAACACCCGGCGCTGCCGGGGGTGGCGCAGAAGGTGCCTGTGGCGGTGTTGCCAACCACATCGCCGAGCCCGAGGGCGCCGCCGAGTGCGCCGGTGAGGATGATGTTTTTGCCTGCGAACGGAGCGGGCTCAACGGATGGCAGGGAGGCTACGGCCTGTGCGTCGATGAAGTCTCCGCCGTGCGAGGGGAGCGCCTGGTTCTGGAGGGCCGAGAGGAAGCCGTTGTAGGAGATGGCCTCGAGATACTGGCTGCTGCCGCCGAGACCGGTGTTGCCGAACTGGATGTAGATGCTGGCGTTCGCGTTGGTGAAGGTGCTGTTGTACAGGCCGCCTACTGTGGCGTTCAGGGAGTCGCACAGGGATGCGGGGCCAAGGGTGTTGATGTTTGCGGCACAGGTGAAGGAGACTGTGCCGGCATGGGCGACGGCGGTACCGAAGCAGAAGGCCGCGGCAACTGCCGCGGCTGCGTGGCGCCGAGGTGCGCGCCAAAAGGTAGTAGAGGGCGAATCAAGAACTCTCATTATGTTGTCCCCTATCGACACACGTTCACGTATGTCGCCTGCAGTGGTGTTGAACGTGTGGGGGACAGACTAGCAGCGAGGTCGCTGGAAACTACCTTGGGTTTACCAATGCGAGGACTCTAATTTGACGCTACTTACAACAGTTTGATGACTCAGCGAGCTCTGGACAGAGCTTCCTGAAAGAGAAGCTCCCCGGCGGCTTTGTGGGCTGCGGTGGAGGGGTGTCCCTGGTGGTAGAAGAAGTGGGTTTCGGGGTGCAGGCATGGGTCGGGTTTCTGGTCCTTCAGTTCGCGTCCCGCACAGGTAGAGGTGGTGTCGCTTAGGCCGTAGAGGTCGGGGTGGGTGATGACCTGATCGAAGGCGGGACCCCAGTCGGAGTTAGCGACGTGGATGTCGGGGTGTTTGGCTCGGACCTCGTCGGGGATTCTGGCGAGCTCAGGGTTGAGGCGCCGGCCTACGGCGTCGAAGTCTCCGATTTTGACGGGTAAAAGGGCGACCATGAAGCGGCGGGCACCTAGGGTATAGAGGGTGTCGATCTCGGCTTCGAGGTTGGTGCGGGTGTAGCCGTCGGGGGTGTTGCGATCGTTGAGTCCTCCGGCGAGATAGAACATGGTCTGGGCGGGATCGAAGGAGATGGTTCTGGCCTTGAGCAGATCGGCGAATTCCTGGACCTGGTTGATCATGCCGACGGAGAGGAGTTCGCCGTGTTCGTAGCGCTTGCCGGCTCCGACGCCGGTGCGGGCTCCGGAGACGGCGAAGTTGATGCCTTTGGACTTCATGTCGGGCGCGCCGTACCAGGTGAACGGGATGCCGAGGCGCTGGGCCATGTAGGCGACGGCGGTGGGGCCATTGCCGTCGACGTAGCCAGCGCCGGTGTCGGAGTAGCTGTCGCCGAAGACGAAGAGATTTGTGTATGGGCGATGCGGGGGAGGGGGATCGGGCGGGAGTTCGACATGGGCGGGCTCGTTGGGGTCGGCAGCGGATGCGGATGCCGATTGGGGGCCGGCGGGCGCGGAGGCTGGGTCGGGGGCTGGGGCGGGGGGGCGGGTCTGCGCGCAGGCCGCACAGGAGAGCGCAAGGAGGGCCAAAGAGAGCTTGGTGCGGAGCATGCGATGTCCTCGACTGGTAGCCGGATTGAGGTTCGGCTCATGGTTGGTCATTGCTGTTTGCTGTGTCAAGAGCGCCGGGATGTGCGCAGGGTCGAAAGAGCTACCGGGCGGCGAGAAACAGATGGACCACCTCCTTGGAAGAGTGCGCGTCTATGGGACTGTGTGCAAGACCAGGCGGGAAGAAGCGAGGAGAACGCGATGGCGGTATTGACGGAGAGGCCTAATTTTGAGGCCGTGCCGGTGTCCGGTCCGGTGGGCAGCATTATCGATGGCCGGTATGCACCGCCGCCTGTGGATGGCGGTGGCCAGCAGTGGGTACGGACGAGCATGTTGATTCAGCGCAAGCCCGGACGAGCTTTACGGTCTGTGGCGGGCTTCGACAAGGCTCCGCAGTGGATGGAGCAGGTGAGTTCGGTAACGGTCACAGGGCCGAAGACCACGCATTGGGTGATGCAGGTTGGGGACACGCCGGTGGAGTGGGATGCGGAGGTGCTGGAGGATGAGCCGGGGAAGAGGATTGCGTGGCGCTCCACGGGCGGGGCGATGGACCAGGCTGGCGAGGTGATGTTTACTGCCCGCGCCGGGGGGCCGCGGAACGATCGTGACGGTGCTGCAGGAGTTTCGGATGACCAAGCTGGCGAATGCGGCGGCCGCTGCGAAGGGGCGTGAGCCGAAGCAGAAGGTGACAGAGGATTTGCGGCACTTCAAGCAGCTTGCGGAGGCCGGGGAGATCCCGCGGGTTGCGGGGCAGCCACACGGAAACCGCGGTGTGGTCGGCGGCATGAAGGAGTTCATGTACGGGGAGACGGTGCCGACACCGCCGGAGGCGAAGGCGAGCTAAGCAGCTACGGTCTTGAGGCGGAAAGCAGGTCCTTCGCTCCGCTCAGGATGACAATGTAGTGATAAATCCCTGAGGCGGAAGGCAGGTCGTTGGCTCCGCTCAGGACGACAAGTTCCGCTTGAAGGCGGACTAGAAGAATCGATGTAGCGAGATCAGGAGATTACGATGAAGGCTCTTTGTTGGATGGGAACGGGCAAGGTGGAGACGCTGACGGTTGCCGATCCTACGCTGATGAATCCGCACGACGCGATCATCAAGGTTACGAGGACGGCGATCTGCGGGTCCGACCTGCACCTTTTTGACGGGTATATCCCGACGATGGAGCAGGGAGACATCCTTGGGCATGAGTTCATGGGGATTGTGGAAGAGGTTGGTTCGGAGGTAACGAACCTGAAACGTGGGGACCGGGTGGTCGTTCCGTTTACGATTGCATGCGGCAGCTGCCTGTTTTGCAAGAAGCACCTCTGGTCGGCGTGCGATAACACCAACCCGAATGCACACATCATGGAGTTGGCGTACGGGTATACGGGGTCGGCTTTGTTTGGGTATTCGCACATGATGGGCGGATACGCGGGTGGACAGGCTCAGTACGTGCGTGTGCCGTTTGCGAATGTGGGGCCGCTGAAGATTGAGAGCGACCTTCCGGATGAGAAGGTGCTGTTCCTGTCCGATATCTTTCCGACCGGGTACATGGCCGCAGAGAACTGCCAGATTGAGCCGGGCGACACCGTCGCGGTTTGGGGCTGTGGTCCAGTAGGGCAGTTCGCGATTGCGAGCGCGTTTATGCTTGGTGCGGCGCGTGTGATTGCGATCGATCGGTTTCCGGAGCGTCTGCTGCTCGCGCGCAGCCTGGGGGCGATCACCATTGATTATTCGGAGGATGATGTCAGCGTGCTGCAGGCGCTGAAGGATCTGACCGGGGGGATCGGGCCGGACTCGTGCATCGATGCGGTTGGGATGGAGGCGCACTCCAGCGACCTGCAGGGGTGTATGACAAGGTGAAGCAGATGACGATGATGGAGACCGACCGGCCCATCGCGCTGCGGCAGGCGATCCAGGCGATCCGCAAGGGGGGCACGCTGTCGATTCCTGGCGTGTATGGCGGGGCGCTGGACAAGGTGCCGTTTGGTGCCGCGTTCGGCAAGGGCATCACGATGAAGATGGGTCAGACCCATATGCATCGCTACATGAAACCTCTTCTGGAGCGCATCGAGAAAGGGCAGATCGATCCGAGCGTACATTATCTCGCATCGGATCACACTTGATGAAGCACCGAAGATGTATGAGATCTGGCGCGACAAGAAGGAGAAGGTGACCAAGATCGTGATCGATCCGTGGGCCGAAACGGCAGCGTAATTCCCTGCGCGCGCAGACGAGATGATGGCGGCAGTTGAAGGATGCGGTATGGGGGGGAGCCTAAGCTCCTCCCCTTTCTTTTTGCGGCGGGCGGGTGGCTGCACTTAAGGGCGTGATGGCGGCTATTCTGGTGCCCTGATATGAGTTCTGTGCGCGCGGTGATTGGTGGGCTGGTTTTTGTGGCGGCATTTTTGTTATTTGCCGTGGAGCCGATGGCGGCGAAGCAGCTGCTGCCGGTGCTGGGCGGGTCTTCGGCGGTGTGGGTGACGTGCCTGGTTTTCTTCCAGGTGGCGCTGCTGCTGGGGTATCTGTACGCGCACTGGATGGCGCGAAGCGGGGGCGCGTATGGGTGCATGTGGGTCTGCTTGGCGGCCGGGCTGTTGCGGTGCTCGCGGGGCTGCTTGCGTTGGGACGGTTGCTGGTCTGGATGTGCATTGGGATTCGGCGGGGGCTTCGCTGCATCCGGTGCGGACGATTTTCTCGGGCTCGGTGCGACGATTGGCTTGCCGTTTCTTCTGCTGGCGGCGACAAGTCCGTTGCTGCAGGTCTGGTGGGTGCGGGCGGGCGGCGGGGCGGTGCCGTACCGGCTGTTTGCGTTGTCGCAATGCGGGCTCGCTGCTGGCGCTGGTGTTGTATCCCGTTGCTGATTGAGCCGCACCTGACGCTGGCGAGGCAGGGGAGGAGTTGGGCCTTCGGGTTTGCAGTGTATGCGGTGGGGTGCGCGTGGCTGGGTTTGCGGGTCCGGGGCAAAGAGGAGTCGCGGAGGACACAGGGTAGTCGAGGAGAGAACACAGGGGGCGCATGCGGAGGAGAGTCGGTGCCGGTGAGCAGGGCGGGGTCGTGCCGCGCAGGTGGATGTGGTTTTTGCTGCCGATGGGTGCGGCGATGCAGTTGTGCGCGGTGACAAGTCACCTGAGTCAGGATGTGGCGGCGATTCCGCTTTTGTGGGTCTTGCCGCTGGGCGTTTACCTGCTCACATTCATCCTGGCCTTTGAAGCTGCCGGGACTGTTTCGGCGTTGGCTGGTCGGGCGGGCGCTGGCCGTGATGCTGGCCAGTTTGGCGTATGCGTTGTCGCAAGGTGGATACGACCTTGCCGATTGGGATGGCGATCGGTTTCTATATGCTGGAGCTGTTTGTGGCGTGCTGGTTCTGCCACGCGGAGGTGTACCGGTTGCGGCCGGCTGTGCAGGGTTCGGACGCAGAGGAGAGCACGATCTTCTACCTGCTGGTGGCCGGCAGGTGGAGCGGCGGGGACGTTTCTGGTGGCGATTGCCAGCCCGTTGTTGTTTCGCGCGAACTACGATCTGGCGATCTCGTTTCTGGTTACGGCCGCGCTGGCGGCGGCGGTGACGTGGCGGGATGGCTGGGCGCAGCGAGCGCTTTGGGTGACGGGGAGCGGGCTGCTGGTGGCTTTGCTGGTGATGCTGCATGTGGGGTCGGGTCGGCACGCATTGCTGCGCGCGAGGAACTTCTATGGTGCGCTGCGAGTTACCGAGTCTCAGACGGACACCTCGGCGCTCGAGGACAAGACTGCACGCAAGGCGGCAGCGACGGGGGATGTTGGGACTGGACCTGTGCGAACGCTGATGAATGGGCGGATACGGCATGGATCGCAGATGCTGCGTGGCGACAAACGGCGGGTGCCGACCACCTACTACGGTCAGGACTCCGGGGTGGGCGTGGCGATGCGGTACTGCTGCGAAGGCGCGACCGAAGAGCGTAGGTGTGGTCGGGCTGGGTGTGGGAACGCTGGCGGCGTATGGGCAGGCAGGGGATCGGATGCGGTTCTATGAGATCAACCCACTGGTGGAGCCGATTGCTCGCAACCTGTTTACGTACCTGCGCGACACGCCTGCGGAGATTACGGTTGTGGCGGGGGATGGGCGCGCTTCACTGGAGAAGGAGGCGCCGCATGGGTTTGACGTCCTGGTGGTTGACGCTTTTTCGGGCGATGCAATTCCGCTGCACCTGCTGACGCGTGAGGCGATGGATGTGTATCGGCGGCAGCTTGCGCCGGGCGGAGTGATGGCGTTTCACGTTTCCAACTCGTACCTTGATCTTGGGCCGGAGATCGGTCGGCTTGCGCAGTCTGAAGGCATGGAGGCGCGGCAGGTTGAGAACTGGGCAGTTCCCGCTGAGGGGGAGTATCGGGCGACGTGGGTGCTGGTCAGCGGTGATGCTGCTTTTTTTGCGCGGGCTGGAGTGGCTGGTGTGACTACGCCGGTGGAGCGGCGGCCCAACCTGCCCGTGTGGACCGACGACTACTCCAGCCTGCTCCCGGTGATGCGGTGGAGGTGACGCTCCGGGAGTACAGAAGAGGAGATCTGGATGCCATGTACCGCCTGGATGTGGAGTGCTTTGAACCTGTGTTCCGATTCAGCCGCAGCACGATGCGCCGGTTTGCAGAGGCGCAGGAAGCGGTGACGGTGTTGGCTGAGGTTGGAGGCGAGTTGGCGGGCTTTGGGATCGCTGAGGCCGCGGAACGGGCGGCTTATGTGGTGACGGTGGATTTGGGGGAGGCGTTCCGTGGGAGGGGGCTGGGACGATTACTGATGATGGAGTTGGAGAAGAAGGCGGAGCGGGCTGGTGCGGAGGTGATGATGCTGCACGTATTCGCTGGCAATGCGGCGGCGGTGCGCCTCTACGAGGCTTTGGGGTATGCAAGCACGGGCGTGGCGACGGGGTTTTACGGGCGCGGTCTTGATGGTTTGATGTACGAGAAGAGGCTGGAGAGGAGCTAGTCCAGGTGCGCAGGCGGGCCCGGCGCCGTGGTGTTGGAGGGGGTTGGCGCGGCGGGGACTGGGAGAGTGGGTTTGTGGTGGCGATGCAGCAGACGATTGATGTCGGGCCCGAATTCGAGAAGCTCGCCGCCGATGGTTCCGAGTGCGGTCACCTGGGCGCCGTTCTGGAGGGTAAGCGAGATTCCGCGCTCGTCGGGCGGGTAGTACGCGTTTGAGATGGCACCGGAGATGAAGTTACCGAGGACGTTGGAGACGTTGGCCTGGGTCTTGCCGTTGTCACCTTTGCAGATGACTGTCGAGACAGCGGCGTGGAGAAAGCGACGCCGGAAGGAGCCGGTGCCGAGGCGGAAGTAGCGCGGGTCCTGATGGAGGACGATGGGAAGCAGACCATTGCCGATAATGGCGCCATCGATGTTGTCCGCGTAGTTCGCGCCTACACGCTTGAAGTAGCCGCTGGCTCCCCAGTGGTATCCCTGGTGGGAATCGTCAATTTCGCTGTAGCCGCCGCCTACGAAAAGGGCGTATCCGATGTAGAAGGGATCTATGGCGGTGGCGCTGGCGAGGCGCCACTTCTGACTGGCTGTAAGCGGAACGGCTTTGCCGCCGACGACGGTCTGGAATTGCGGCATGATGCCGAGCAGACGCTGCTTCTTTTCAGCCTCGAGGTCGCGTTCGGCCTGCAGGCGCTCCTGTTCGCGGATCTCGGCAGGCGTCAGTGCGGGGTGGACACCTTGCGGGTCGGCCGGATCGGTCTGCTGCGACGTTGCGGACGAGCTGCTCGCTGGAGGTTCGGGGATCGCGTGGTCGTTCTGGGGCGCGGAGACACTCTGCGGGGCGGGAGCCTCGGGCAGCGAGAGAGCGGCGGTTTGCGAGGCAGTGTGCGAGGCCGGCGATGAGAACTCAGCCGACTGCGTCTGCGCTTTCAGCGGTGCGAAGAAGAGGAAAGAGAACAGAGTCGCGGCAGCCGCTGGGAACCGCAGGGAGAGGATATACGTCACTTCTTCAGTCTACCGTACAGCCTTTCGTCCGGGCCGCGTCTGCGCACGCTGGCACTGCGATCGTTCGATCCTTCGACCGCGGTGTAGAGAGGCATCTCACGTAATCTGGGAGGGATTTTATGCACTTTGAGATGGAAGGTACTCCTGCGCGGGTGATCTACAACCTGCTGATTGGGTTAGTGGCGCCGCGGCCGATCGCGTGGGTGACGAGCCTTGATGAGCAGGGGCGGGTGAATGCGGCTCCCTTCAGTTCCTACAACTACCTCTGCACGGATCCGCCGGTGGTGGGCATGGGGGTTACGGACCGGCCAGGGACGCGAACGCCGAAGGATACGGCGCAGAATATCCGGCGGACCGGCGAATATGTGATCAACGTGGTTACGGAAGATCTGCTGGAGAAGATGAATGTATGCGCGACCGACTTTCCGGCAGGCGTGGATGAGCTTGGAGATGGCGGGCCTGACGACGACGGAATCTGCAGTGGTGAAGGTGCCGCGGATCGCTGAGTCCCATGCGGCGCTGGAGTGCAGCGAGTTGACGACGATGGAGATCGGCCGGTCGCGGATTGTGCTTGGGGGGTGGTGGCGATGTATGTGGAGGACCGGTTTGTGGATCCTGCGGGAGCCGTACATCAAGGCGGAGGAACTGCATGCGGTGGGACGCATGAATGGGCTGGGGAGCTATGTGCGGACGCGCAATGCATTTGTCACGGTGCCGCGGATCTCATTTGAGGAGTGGGAGAAGGGGAAGCGTTGACGGCGGATGGCTACTCGAGGTAGCGCTGGATCCAGGGGTCTTCGGAGTGGACGAGCTCCTCGGTGCCACCGTGGAAGACGACGTGGGCTTCGTTGAGGATGAGGAACTTCGTGCCGGGGTCGATGCCTGTCGTGGGAGCAGGTCTGCCGGGTGAGGATGCTGCGGGGTCGGGAGGGATAGGCTTCATGCCATTGTTGCTGGTGTCGAAGTGGTGGGTGGCGAGGACGAAGGCGTCCTGCAGGCGGTGAGTGACGAGCAGCGAAGTGGTGTGCTCGACGTCGCGCTGCTTCATCACGAGTTCGATGATGGTGGTGGAGGTGATCGGGTCGAGGCCGCCGGTGGGGGAGTCGTAGAGGATGAGGTCCGGGCCGGTGATGATGGCGCGGGCGATGGAGACGCGGCGGCGCATGCCTCCGGAGAGCTCGGACGGGAACTTGGTAATCGCGGTCGGCAGTTCGACGAACTTGAGGACCTCTTCGACGCGCCGGTGGGACTCGTCGGCGGCGATGCGCTTCTTCCTTCAGGCGGTAGGCGACGTTGTCTTCGACGTTGATGGAGTCGAAGAGGGCGGACTCCTGGAAGACCATGCCGATGTGGGCGCGGAGCTTGTAGAGGTCGCGCTCGGGCATGGTGGTGATCTCCTGGCCGAAGATGCAGATGGAGCCGGAGTCGGGCTTGAGCAGGCCGTTGCACGAGCTTGAGGAGGACGGACTTTCCGCAGCCGGCGGGGCCGAGGATGATGAGGGTCTCGCCGCGTTCGACTGCGAAGGAGATGTTCTCGAAGATGACCTTCTGGTCGAAGGCGATGGAGACGTCCTTGAACTCGACGACGGGGCCCGGTGAACTCCGGTGCGGGCGCGGATTCGGTGTTGGGAGCGGCTGCGGGCATAGGTTGAGCGGCCGGGCTACTGCCGAAGACCCCGATCATGGCGCGGGAGACGAGGAAGTCGACGACGATGATCATGACGGAAGAGACGACGACCGCCTGGGTGGTGGCCTTGCCAACGCCCTGGGTTCCGCCGGTGGTCTTCATGCCGAAGTAGCAGCCGACGGTGGCGATGATGAAGGCGGAGAAGAGCGGCTTGGTGAGGCCCTGGACGACGTCTCCGTATACCAGGGCGCGGTAGGAGTCGTGAAGGTAGGCGCTGCCGTTGAGGCCGAGGAGATAGACGGCGACGATGGCTCCGCCGGCGATGCCGACGGCGTCCGAGATGATCGTCAGGAAGAACAGCATGAAGACGGTGGCGATGAGACGCGGGGTGACCAGCTTGCGGATGGGGTCGGTGCCGAGCGCGCGCATGGCGTCGATCTGCTCGGTCACCTTCATGGAGCCGAGTTCGGAGGCCATGCCGGAGGCGTTGCGTCCGGAGACCATGAGGCCGGTGAGCACGGGGCCCAGCTCCTTCACCATGGAGAGCGCGACGAGCGAGCCGGTCATGGAGACGGCGCCGAACTGCTGGAGCGCGGTCACGGACTGCAGCGCGAGCACGCAGCCGGTGAAGAAGCCGGTGAGGATGACGATGGGCAGCGAGCCGACGCCGATGGAGTCCATCTGGGTGAAGATGTCGGCCCAGTAGCGCGGGCGCGAGAAGATGTCGGCGATTGCCGTGCCGCACAGGACGGAGTAGTCCTGCACGGCGGCGAGCTTGTCTTTGACGTAGACCTCTGGGGACGTAAAGGGCATGGAATCTTAGGCTCAGGGTATCAGATGCAGAAGGGACTGCAGGGTGTGCAGGACGCGCGTGAAACGGCGCGAGGGGGATGAGAGAATGGAAAGGATGGTTGGCGATTCCACGGAAACAATGCTGGCTGCCGTGCTGTACGGGAAGGAAGACCTGCGCATGGAGCAGTTGGCGGTGCCGCGCGCGCGGCGACGGCGAGATCGTGGTGCGGGTTGGAGCGGCGCTGACGTGCGGGACGGACCTGAAGGTCTATCGGCGGGGATACCACGCGATGATGGCGACGCCGCCGTTTCCGTTCGGGCATGAGCTCGCGGGCGTGGTGGTGGAGGTCGGGCACGGGCGTGCGCAGGTTTGCGGTGGGCGACCGCGTGGTGCCGATGAACTCCGCGCCGTGCGATGCGTGCTACTGGTGCCTGCAGGGGCAGCAGAATCTGTGCGAGGACCTGCTCTTCAACAACGGGGCCTATGCGGAGTACATGCGGGTTCCGGCGCGAATCGTGGAGAAGAACACGCTGCTGGTGCCGGACGGAATGCCGTTTGAGTACGCGGCGCTGACGGAGCCGCTGGCGTGCGTGGTGCGGGGGCTGGAGGAGTCGGGCGCAAAGGCGGGCGACCGCATGGTGGTGATCGGCGCGGGGCCGATCGGGCTGATGTTTATGCACGCTGCGGAGCTGGCCGGCGTGGACGTGATCGCGGTGGTGAAGCGCGAGGATCAGGTGGCGTCGGCGAAGCTCTTCGGCGCGCGGCAGGTGGTGCAGATCGAGCGAAGGTGGACGATGTGGTGGCGGCGGTGCGGCAGCTGACCCCGGACGGTCGCGGCGTGGATGTGGCGATCGAGGCGGTCGCCACCCCGGAGACGTGGGAGTGGGCGGTCGGGATGGTGCGCAAGGGCGGAGTGGTGAACTTCTTCGGCGGGCCGCCGAGCGGGACCGTCGGTGGCGCTCGACACGAACCGCCTGCACTACGGCGACATCACGCTGAAGGCCAGCTTTCACCACACGCCTGCGACCTGCCGGACGGCGTTCGAGCTGCTCGCGCAGCGGCCGCTTCAAGTGCCGGGAGTACATCACGGGTACGGCGCGGCTGGCAGATGTGCCGGCGGTGTTTGCGCGGCATGATGACGCGGAGCGCGGACGGCGTGGTGGACATCAAGACGGCGGTGTTTCCGGGGAACGGGGCACGATGAGCGCCGAGGCTGAAGTGAGCGTGCGGACGGAACGCGCGGCGGGGTGGGATGCGCTGGACGGCGCTCCGCCGGAGTTCTGCACCCCCGAAGACCGGCCTACGCTCGAGGAGGCGAAGGCGTGGTGCCATCAGCTTGCGACGACCCACTATGAGAATTTCCACGTGGCGACGTTCTTCCTGCCGAAGCGGCTGCGGCCGCACTTCGACAGCGTGTATGCGTTCTGCCGCGTCTCGGACGATCTGGGCGACGAGGTGGCGGACACGCGGACAGCGCTGCGCCTGCTGGGTACCTGGGGCGAGATGCTGGACGAGTGCTACGACGCGCCGCAGCAGTCGCGGCACCCGGTGTTTGTCGCGCTGCGGGAGACGATCGTCGCGTGCGATCTGCCGCGTGAGCTGTTCCATGATCTGCTGCGTGCCTTTCGGCAGGACCAGGTGAAGACCGAGTACGGGACGTGGGATGAGGCGGTGGAGTACTCGCGCTACTCGGCGAATCCGGTAGGGCGGCTGGTGCTGATGGTTTGCGGGTATCGGGATGAAGAGCGGGCGCTGCTGTCGGACAGGATCTGCACCGCGCTGCAACTGGCGAATTTCTGGCAGGATGTGGTTCGGGATTCGGAGATACCGCGACGCTATCTTCCGGCGGAGTATCATGGAGCGCTTCGGCGTGGATGAAGGACAGATCGCAGGGCGCGTGTTTACGCCGGAGTTTCGCGCCATGATGCAGCGCGCTGGTCGAACGCACGCGCAGCATGCTGCGCGAAGGCGCGGCGCTGCCGGGCCATGGTGGATCCGGAGCTTGCGGGTGACGCTGGAGCTGTTTGGCAAGGGCGGCGAGGCGATCCTGGACGGCATTGCGGCGCAGGACTATGACGTGCTCCGTGGGCGGCCGGTGGTGACGAAGCGCAGGAAGGTGATGCTGCTGCTCGGGCGCGCTGCTGGGCAAGATGCGGAGCGCGGCGGCGGGGTGCACGGGCGGCGTGACGGCGTGTGAGCACGGCCGAGGCGTACCGGTTCTGCCGCGATGTGGCGCAGCGCGAGGCGAAGAACTTCTATTGGGCCTTTCGCGTTCTGCCGCGGCATAAGAGCGATGCGATGTGCGCGGTGTACGCGTTCATGCGGCGGGCGGACGATATCTCGGACGACGAGTCGAAGCCGATCGACGCGCGGCGCGAGGAGATGGCGGCGTGGATCGCGAGTTGGCGCGCTTCGCGGGGTGCGACGGTGCGTTGGGCGCGAGTGGCGATCCGGTGTTCGTGGCGCTTGGGGATACGCAGCGGCGGTTCGCGATTCCGGACGACCTGCTCGAAGAGCTGGTGCAGGGAACGACGATGGATCTCGAGCCGCAAGGCGGCTGGACGCAGATGCGGCATGCAGACGTACGCGACGTTCGAGGACCTGTATCGGCTACTGCTACCTCGTGGCTTCGGTTGTGGGGCTGGTCTGCATACGCATCTTCGGATACAGCGATCGCGCGGCGGAGGGGCTGGCGGAGGAGACGGGCGTCGCGTTCCAGCTGACCAACATCCTGCGCGACGTGAAGGAAGATGTGGAGCGCGGCCGCATCTATCTGCCGCTGGACCTGATGGATGAGTTCGGCGAGTCGGCTGCATGAGGTGCGCGCGCTGGCCGCAGGGCGGGCCATGACAGAGCGCGAGCGCGGCATGCTGGCGACGCTGGCGATTCGGGCGGAGAAGTACTACGTCGCCGCGGGCAAGCTGATTCCGATGCTCGATCGCGACAGCCGTGCGGCGATGTGGGTGCTTGTGCGGATCTATCATCGGCTGCTCGCGCGCATCGCCGAGCGAGAAGATGGATGTCTTCAGCGACGCGCGTGAGCGTGGGCACGGCGGAGAAGCTCGGCATCCTGGCTGCGCGGAGCCGCGATGGCGCTCTGGTATCGGGTGACGGCTTGAGTGAGACGCAGCGCAGGACGTCGTTGTCATCGGGGCCGGCGTGGCGGGACTTGCGGCGGCGGCTGCGCTCTCTGGCGCGGGATGGCGCGAAGGTGACGCTGCTGGAGCGGCGGGCCTTTGTGGGTGGCCGCGCGTACTCGTATGTCGCATCCGGCGCTGGGGGAGACGATCGACTCGCAGCATGTGGTGCTGGGCTGCTGCACGAACATCGTGGAGCTTGATGACGGAGGCGGGTGCGGCGGAGAGCATTCGCTGGTATGACGAGCTGTGCTTTCTGGAGCCGAAGAGCGGGAGCGAGCCGCGCAGGAGTTGGATGCGGTCCGGGGCGCTGCCCGCGCCGATGCACCAGACGATGAGCTTTCTGCGCGCGCCGATGCTTGGACTGCGGGATAAGGCGGCGATCGCAGCGGGGCTGGTGCGCTTTCTGCGCGGAGCACCGGAGAGTGACGCGGAGAGCTTTGCGAATTGGCTCCAGCGCACCGGGCAGACGGAACGAGCGGTCCGGCATTTCTGGGAGCCCGTAGTGCTGGGGGCGCTGAACGACAGCTTCGATCGCTGCTCGGTGAAGTATGCCGGCAAGATCTTCCACGAATCGTTTCTGCGTTCGGCCGAAGGCAGGCCGGCTGGGGATTCCCGCGCGGCCGCTGAGCGAGTTCTTCGCACCGGTCGCGCAGCTGGCGACGAGGCGTGGGGCCGAGGTTCGCTGGGAATGCAGGCGTGGACGCAATTGAGCGAAGGGCTGATGGCGGCTGGCTGGTTCGTTCCGCGGCGCGGAGGAGATCGCCTGCGAGGCGGTCATTCTGGCCAGCGATCTTCGCACGGCGCAGAAGCTGCTTGCGACGATTCCGGGCGACCAGCAGGTGGGGTCGATTTCGAGAAGTTTGTTGTCGCGCCGATCACGACGGTGCATCTCTGGTACGACCGCGAGGTGGTCGACCTCGATCACGCGGTGCTGCTGGACACGCGGATCCAGTGGATGTTCGCGAAGTCGCGCATACGGCGCTGGCCGAGCGGGAGCGGGGCAGCTACCTCGAGCTGGTGATCTCGGCGTCATGGGCCGGAGTTGGGGATGGGCCGGGAGCGATTCTGGACGGCGGCTTTGCACGAGCTGGAGCCATTCTTTCCCAAGGTGCGCGAGGCGAAGCTGGTGAAGAGTGCGGTGCTGAAGGAGGCGCGGGCGACGTTTTCGGTGCGCTCCGGGCGTGGATGCGTCACGGCCGGCGCAAGCGGCATTGGATAGAGCTGGGCTGCCGGGGCTTTTCCTGGCGGGCGACTGGACGGCGACAGAGTGGCCTTCAACGATGGAAGGCGCGGTGCGAAGCGGGCGTATGGCGGCGGGTGAGGTGGTGGGGGAGCCGCGAAAGTTTTTGGCGGCGGAGCTTCCGCCGCGTGGGCTGATGCCTTGGCTGGACCGGGAGTAGTCGCTGCTGATCTGCCTAACTGTCGCAAGCCGAAAGTTCTGGGCTTAGACGGAACTCGTTTACAGAAAGACTCAAAATAGATATAAAGGTGGCGCAACTAAATGCGCCACGGCGCGTTGGATTTGTTGACAGCCTCGTCCATCGGATCTCTCCCTACCCGGTCTCGAAGCATGCCTCGGGTGCGTCGTTTGCGCCCTGTGGAGGGTCTATGGTCGGTGGTAAGCGCGTGCAGTTCAGGATTGCTGCGCAGGGCGGGTCAGGCGCTGTTTCTGGTTTCAGCTTCGTTGGCCATCGTGCTCGAAGGAGCGGGTTGCGGTTCGGGCACCGCGTCCGCAGGGACACCGCCGGCACAGCCGCAGGTCACCATTTCAGGCGCAGGTGAGGTTCGGCTCGGATCGACCGCGCAGCTTGTCGCAACGGTGACGAACTCCTCGAGCAGTGCTGTGACCTGGCAGGTGAACGGAACCCCGGGCGGCTCGAATGCGCTGGGAACGATCTCCAGCACGGGCGTCTACACGCCTCCTGCTTCCATCCCGACGCCGAATACCGTGACGATTTCAGCGGTCGCTGACGTCGTCTCCGACGGTAAGTGCAGCGGCGATGGAGTCCATCGTCAATCCTCTGCCGGTGGTTGCGAGCGCGATGGTGAGCGTGAATGCAGGGGCAACGTCCGGGCTGCTGGATGTGACGGGCTCCGGATTCGTGTCGGGCGCACAGTTGCAGGTCGGCGGAACGGCGTTGACGACGACGTTTGTTTCGCCTACGGAACTGCAGGGCACAGCGCCGGTTGCGGCGGGTGCGACCTCACTTGCGATCAGCGTAGTGAATCCGAACCCTGGGAGCGCGACGGCGACGGCGACTGCGCAGGTCACGGGAGTTAAGGCGTCCCTTGCCTCGGCGGCGCAGGCTGCTGGATCAGGCGACGTTTGGGCCGACCTTAGCTGATATTCAGCATGTGCAGACCGTTGGGCTGCAAGGCGTATCTGAACGAGCAGTTTGCGATGGCGCCTACCGTCGAGCCAGACATAGCGACGCCCGCACCGTCGGTTTGCATGAACAGCACCATTCCCTGCCAGCAGTCCGAGTGGTGGCAGGCTGCCATTACCGGGCAGGATCAGCTGCGGCAGAGGGTGGCTTTCGCGCTGAGCGAGATCTTTGTGATCTCGACGAACTCGGTAAATGCCCGTTCTGTGACGACCTACCAGAACATGCTCGCCAAGGACGCGTTCGCGAACTTCTACACCATCATGAAGGACGTGACGCTTTCACCCGGGCATGGGCGCGTATCTGAACATGCTGAACTCGGCCAAGCCGGCGACGATCAATGGTGTGCCGCAGATTGCAAATGAGAACTACGCGCGCGAGAACATGCAGCTCTTCTCGATCGGGCTGAACATGCTGAACCAGGACGGCACGCCCCAACTGGACGGCAGCGGCAACATGATTCCGACGTACACCGAGGCGCAGGTGCAGGCGTTCGCGCGGGCGTACACGGGTTGGACCTATGCGACTGCGACTGGCGGCTCGCCCACGAGCTATCCGAACAATACAGCGAACTACGATTCGCCCATGGCTGCGGTGGAAAGCCAGCATGATACGGCGCGCCAAGGTCCTGCTGAACGGAACGACTCTGCCGGCAGGACAGAGCTCTGCGTCGGACCTTGCCGGGTGCGCTGACCAACCTCTTCAATCATCCCAACATCGGGCCCTTCATCTGCAAGCAGCTGATTCAGCATCTTGTGGCAAGCCAGCCGAGCCCCGCGTATGTGTCGCGGGTGGCGGCGGTGTTTGCGAATGATGGCACTGGCACACGCGGCAATATGAAGGCGGTGATCCAGGCCATTCTGATGGACCCTGAGGCGCGGGCGGCGGACACGAGTGCCGAACTTCGATGGCGGGCACCTGCGCGAGCCGATGCTGTACCTGGCCAACGTGATGCGGGGGCTGGGATTCACGAACAAGGACGCCGTGGCGGGCAATGATGTGGTTGCGAACGCCTCCTACAGTTCACTCAGCAACTACTCGGCGCCGCTTGGCGAGAAGCCGTATACGTCTGGCAGCGTCTTCAACTTCTTCCCGCCGAGCTACATGATTCCGGGAACGAAGCTCAATGCGCCGGAGTTCGGGCAGGAGAATACGGCCTCTGCGGTGCTGCGGCTTTCACTTGCAAATACGCTGGTCTACAACCGGATCAGCGGGTTCAATGTGGACCTGAGCGCGACGAGCGCCCTGGGGCTGATGGCTTCGAAGACGGGCAACGCAACGACCGACAGCGGCAATCTGGTGGATGCGCTGGGGACGATCTTTATGCATGGGCAGATGCCGACGCAGATGAGCGCACCGATCATCGTGACATGTGGCGACGCTGAGAACATCCGGCAGAGCGGGTGCGGGTAGCGACGTACCTGGTGATCACGAGTTCGCTGTACAAGATCGAGCACTAAAGGCACTGCAAGCAGGACCGCAGTGAGGAATGAGGACGAACATGGGCGTGAATCGGCGAAGCTTTATCAAGTACGCGTCGCTGGCGGCGGCAGGCAATGCGGCGGCGTTGCGGCCTTTCGGGGCGCTGAATGCGCTCGCGCAGGGCGGTAGCGACTACAAGGCGCTGGTCTGCGTGTTTCTGTTCGGCGGCAACGATGCCAACAACATGCTGGTGCCGTTCGATGCGGCGGGATATAACAACTACGCCACTGCGAGCGGGTCCGCTGGCACTTCCGCAGACGGGCGCGACGGGCACTTCGCTGATTCAGTTGGCCGCGATGCCGAATTTTGCTCTGAATCCCAATCTGCCGGAGATTGCGAACGCTGTTCAACAGAAGAATGCCGCGCTGGTGGCGAACGTGGGCACGCTTGATGGCACCAACCACAAAGGCGCAGTACCAGCAGCGGGCACCAGTCTGCCGACCAATCTTTTCTCGCATCCCGACCAGCAGCTGGAGTGGCAGAATGCGGCGCAGAGCGGGGCGACGCAGACGGGCTGGGCGGGACGCATCGCGGACACGCTGAAGACCAGCTACAACCCTGGCGCGCAGGTGCCGATGATTACGTCGGTCGCGGGCGACACGCTGTTCTGCAACGGCAGCGGCGAGCACGCCGGTGAGTGTAAGCCCGGGCAATCTGGGCGGAGCTGCGTGCTCGGAGGGAACGACGGAGTGCGGCGCGCAGCAGGCGACGGCGCAGGCGCTGCTGCAGTTCGACTCGGGCTTGACGCTGGTGCAGGCGGACAATGCGATCACCAGCAACGCGTACAACTACGCCAAGGTGCTGACCGCGGCGACTGCATCGGTCGACGCCATCTGAAGACAGTGTTTCCCGACCAGAATGGGCTTGCCGCGCAGCTGCAGCAGATCGCGCAGATCATCCAGGTGCGGGCGGCGCTGGGCGTTTCGCGGCAGATCTTCTTCTGCGGCGTCGGCAACTTCGATACGCACTCCAACCAGCTGGCGCTGCAGAACGCGCTGCTGGCGCAGATCAGCCCGGCGCTGGATGCGTTCTACAACGCGACGGTGGAGATGGGCGTGCAGAACAACGTGACGAGCTTCACGATGTCGGACTTTTCGCGGACCTTCCAGCCGAACTCGAACACGGGCTCGGACCATGCGTGGGGCTCGCACCATATTGTGATGGGCGGCGCGGTGAAGGGCGGAAAGATGTATGGGACGTTTCCAACGCTGGCGCTGGGCGGGCCGGACGATTCGGGCTCGAACGGCCGCTGGGTGCCGTCGACGGGGAGCGTGCAGTATGCGGCTACGCTGGCGCAGTGGTTCGGTGTCAGCGCGGCGCAGTTGCCGCTGGTCTTCCCGAACATTGGCAACTTCAAGACGACAAACCTTGGCTTCGTGTAGAAGGCAGCTGGCTGCTGGCTATCTGGCGAGCAGGAAGACTCCGGCGCAGACGAACACCGCGGCGAACCAGCGGCGGCGGTCGACGTTCTCGCGGAGGAAGAGACGCGCGGCTATTGCATTTCCGACGTAGTTGAACGAGGCGATGCCCGGCGCGGCGAGTGACAGGTCGACCAGCGACAGTGTGTAGAGCATGGCGAAGAAGTTCAGCGCCATGCAGACTGCGCCCGCCAGGAAGGTTGAGTTCCCGACGACCGCGCGAACCGCTCCGGTGAGGCCCGACTTTGCGCGGATGAGGTCGAGGTCGCCGATCTGACGCATGGCTGCCGCGATCAGGACCTCGCCGGCGATGGCGAGGCAGGCGACTACCGCAATGCAGGACCACGAGACCAGGCGCGAGGCTGGATGCATCAGATGGCAATCCCAGGCGCCGGCGGCGCGGCAGGCTTGTCGCGGTCTGTACGCGCGGGCGTGTCAGCGACGAAGCCAACGGCGGAGGTGAGGAGGAGGATTCCGATCCAGCGGGAGAGCGAAAGATGCTCATGGAGCAGGAAGTGACTGATCAGAGCGACGACGACGTTGCCGAAGGCGGTTGCAGGCATCACGAAGGTGAGATCGGCCCAGGAGAGCGCGGTCATGATAGCTGGCGAAGAAGCCGATCAGCAGGAAGATGCCGACGATGATGTTCGGGTTTGCGAGGGCGCGAAAGAGCAGCACCGAGATGATGCACGTCGGCCGGCCCGACCTGGAGCATGCCGCGGCGGAGCAGGGCATCGCCGAACGAGGCGGTTAGAACGATAGCGAGGAGTACGGCGTACTGCTGGGGTGCGAGGCGGGAAGACACTAATTTGATTTTAGAAGCATTGCCTGGGTTGCGGTGCGGAATGGCGAATGAAGGCTGAGAACGGCTGTGTTCAGAACGATACGTCGGCTGGCTGCGTGACCTTCAAGACGGACTGGTCATGGGTGCGCTGCTTCCAGGCGGTGCGTATGGCTTCGATGCTTGCGGCGTTCGCGGCAGTGTCCGGGTAGTCGATGACGAGGAGCTTGGTGCGCACGTGGACGGGTGCGGGATTGTGCGCGCCTTGCCATTGGCCGTTCACGTCGATGACGGAGAGGCCGGCGGGAAAGCGTGGGGTGACCTCATGGTCGAGGAAGTCCTGCCACTGGGCATCGGAGCTGGTGCGGCGCTGTGTCGCCGTCGGGCGCGAGGCCGAAGTAGAGTTTGGTGTCGACCCAATTCGTGGTCTTCGGCGGATGCGACGGATCACCTTGCAGGGTAGCTTCCGCCCGTGCCGACGATTGTGCCCGCGTGGTGATCGCGTAGGGCAGGCTGATGAGCAGAACTGCGCTGCAGATTGCGATCGTAAGCTGATGAGTGCGGCTCGTCATGCTGGTTTTCCCTTCATCCGGATGAGCTTACATTGTGCCGATGGCCGAGGGTTTGGAACGCAAAAAAGGATGCCGAAGGGGCATCCTCTCTTGTGTTGGGTGCTCGGAAGGTGTCAGGCGTTCATGCTGACGGATTCCTGGGCTTTGAGTGCGTTGGCTTCGCGGCCTGTCGGACGGCCTTGTTGCGCTGGAGCGGAGGCCATGAAGTCGCGCGCTTCGGAGTAGAGGCGGCGGAACATCGCGGTTGCGGATGGCCTGCCAGACGACGCGGAAGGCTGCCTTGGGGCGGAAGAAGTACTCGTCGTAGAACTTGTGCACCATCTCCATGACGTACTCGGCGGGCAGGCCGGGGTACTCGATGTGGGCCATCTGGTGGCCGCCGTCGTCCATCATGGCGTGGTTGGTGATGAAGCCGTTCTGCCTTGGCGTAGTCGAAGAACTCGGTGCCGGGGAAGGCGTGCGCCATGGAGACCTGGATGGTCTCGCAGTCGAGCTGCTTGGCGAACTCGATGGTGTTGCGGATCGACTCGCGGGTCTCGCCGGGAAGGCCGAGGATGAAGTCGCCGTGGATGACGAGGCCGAGCTTGTGGCAGTCGCGGGTGAAGTCGAGCGCGCGCTGGACGGTGGCGCCCTTCTTGATGTTCTTGAGGATCTGCGGGTCGCCGGACTCGTAGCCGACGATCAGCAGGCGGCAGCCGGCTTCCTTCATGGCCTTGAGCGTGTCGTAGTCGGTGGTGACGCGCGAGGTGCAGGACCAGGTGAGGCCGAGCGGCTTGAGCTTTTCGCAGAGCTCGATGGTGCGGGCCTTCTGGATGTTGAAGGTGTCGTCGTCGAAGAAGAACTCCTTGACGTGAGGGAAGAGCTTCTTGGCGTTTGCCATTTCGGCCGCGACGTCGTCGGTCGAGCGCTTGCGCCAGGCGTGGCCGGAGAGCGTCTGCGGCCAGAGGCAGAAGGTGCACTGCGCGGGGCATCCGCGTGTGGAGTAGAGCGAGACGAAGGGGTGGAGCAGGAACGGGACGTTGTACTTGGTGACGTCGAGGTCGCGGGCGTAGATCTCGGTCGCCCAGGGCATCTCGTCGAGCTGCTCCGGGGTGACCTGCGGGCGGTCGGGATTGTGGAAGATCTGGCCGGTGGCCTTGTCCTTGTAGGAGATGCCGTCGATCTCGTTCGAGCGGCTTGCCCTGGGCGAACTCGACGACGGAGAAGTCGAACTCGCGGCGGCAGACGAAGTCGATGGCGGCGCACTCGTTGAGAGCCCTGTCGGTCGAGGTGGTGACCGGCGGGCCGACGAAGGCAATCTTGATGGCGGGGTAGCGTCTCCTTGATCAGTTCGGCGGCGCGCTGATCGCCTTCCCAGCCCATCGTCGAGGTGAAGAGGACGAGGAACTCGTAGTCCTTGAGGATCTCGATGACGTCGGGCCACTTGAGATGGTGGGGCGGCGCATCGACGAGGCGGGAGCCTTCAAGCATTCCGGCGGGATAGGTGAGCCAGACCGGATACCAGTAGGACTCGATCTCGCGGGTTGCGGGCCAGCGAGAGCTGGCTCCACCGTCGAACTTTTCAAAGGAGGGCGGGTTCAGAAACAATGTCTTCAGTGGCTTCATCTGTACCTTAGAGTTTACCATTCGGGCAATGGATTCGGTTGTTTGCGCCCGTACTTCGCGCGGTTCCTCTTAGGCGTGGTCTTCGCGCCACGAGAGTACCCCCCCTCCCCCCAATACGATGCCAAGTGTGGCAAACAGACGGGGTTTCGTCCGTCCTGGGGTGCTGAGCTGCCATGGAACCCAGACCTGGGCGCGCCGAGGTTGGGCGGTGGCTCAGTGAGGAAGGAGTCACCCCCTTACGAAATCTCCTACTAGATCCATTGTAGAACATTGGACCAAACTAAACTGCCAACTATATTTCCTTCAATATGTTCAACTTAGGCCGTTTGGGGGCTTGACAGCTTTCCGGGTAGGGGACGAGGCGAAAGGGAGAACCGCAAGTGTGCCCACGGACTTTGGGGCACATCCACATCCATGGAGCCGCATCCGTGGAGCGGGTTGATCTGGTTGGAGCGTCTTGATCTGGTTGGAATGGGTTGATCTGGTTGGAGCGGGTTGATCTGGGTGGATCGGGTTGGATCTGCAGGGATCCTGTGTGCGCCGAGCTAGTGAGCCTCGGGGGCCGTGGGAAGGGAGCTGGACGATGGGGGGACCGGCGTGGGCTGGATGAGGGCGGTGCGGACCCAGGTGGAGAGCCGGCCGGTGGCGCGCAGGAGCTGGAGCTGGTTGGTGTGGAGCTGGAAGTCGGCGTCGATGACGGCGAGGTACTTTTCGCGCTCGGCGATGCGGGCGTTCTGCTCGTCGGCGGGGGTCATCTGTGGGCCGTTGGGATTGCCGGACTGGAGCTGGATGCGGAGGACTTCGAGCTGCTGCTGCGCGAGCTGTTGCTGGAGGCCGGCGACATCGGCGCGGGCGGCCAGCTCGGGGAGAGAGTGGCTGGAGACGGCTCTGGGCGTCGAGTGCGTTGAGCTTGGCGTTCTCGGCCTCGTGAAGATCGTGGGAGGCGTTGGCGGCAGTTTCGCGGGCCTTGGCTTCGCGATACCGATCGTAGAGCGGAATGGTGATCTGGAGGCCGACGAGGTACTCGTTGGCGGTGAGTTGATTGCCGTATTGCTGATTGAGGGAGTGGAAGGACTCGGTGAAGGTGGCGTAGCGGTTGTATTGGACGGCGAAGTTGACGACGGGTCGAAAGCGGAACTTGGCGTCGCCGATGGCCTGCTGCTGGCGCGCGAGCGCGTTTGCGTAGGCCGAGGCCACGGCCGGGCTTCGCGATTCGCTTTCCGGGGAGGCGTTGGGGTCGAACGCCGGAGTGGCGGGAAAGGTGTTGTCGATGGCGACTGCGCCGGGCCCCACGCCCATGATGCGTGCGAGGTGGTCGCGGTCGCTGGCGACGTCGTCCTCCGCGTGGAGGAGCGCGAGGTGAAGATTGGCCGCGGTGAGTTTGGCCTGGGTGAGGTCGATGGCGGTGGCGTGGCCTGCGTCGAGCCGGGCCTGGACGATGGAGACGAGCGCGGCGGCAAAGGTGGTTTGTTCGGTGATGACGGCGAGGCGCTGCTGGCTGTGCTGGAGGGCGAGGAAGGCCTGGGCGGTGTCTTCCCCTACTGCGTCGCGGGCTTCGTCATAGGAGTGCTGGGCGGCGTCGACCCCTGCGCGGGCGGAGCGGATGTAGAAGATCTGCGAAGGATTGTAGAGAAGGGAGCCGCCGTTGAAGGTGAAGAGGGTGGGTGGGTAAGGACTGTACCCGTAGGCGTAGCCGATGCCCGCGCCGGCGGAGAGGGAGGGGATATAGACGTCGTTGGTCTGGGACAGCTGGGCGCGGGCGCGGGCCACGTCGGCCTGAGCGATTTTGATGCGGGGGTTGTTGCGGAGCGCGAGGTCCACGGCGGTTGGGAGGGACATCTGGGCGTGGAGTGTGGAGGGTGCGAGGTAGAGGGCGACGCCGATGAGAGTGGCGCGTGCAAGGGAGAGTTTTGGGGCGGGGAAGTAAGAACGCGATCCGCTCCGCGGTGGCAAATACGGGGGTTCCTCGGCTGCGCGCTGCGCGCTTCGCTCGGAATGACGGCTTTTGTCGGAGGCCGGCGGCGCATAGCCGAGGGGGAGGAGCGGCGCGGCGGACTGGGCGGGTTGCGGCAAGTGCGGGGGACCTCCGTGAAACTGAGCCTTCGGCATTCAGATGCCTTGAGCGGGGTGAGCGCTGCGGGCGAAGGCGGGTGCAAGGGCGGCGGCGGTTGCGATCTCGCGATCGGCTTCGGCGGATTCGCCGCGGGCGGCGAGGAGGCGGCTGAGTTGAAGATGAACTTTGAAGGCGGGGGCGGCGTCGGAGCGGTTGCGACCACCGAGGTATTCGCGGAGGCAGCGTTCGGCGAGGGCGGGTTCGCGGTGCGCGGCGGTGAGGATGCTGGCAGCGTCGACCAGGAGAGGGCCATGGGCGCGGTCGGGCGGGATGGCGCGGTCGAGTGCGAGGGCTGAACGGACGGCGGCTATGGCTTCGTCGGTTCGGTTCTGGCCCTGGTAGAAGTGGGCGAGATCGATCCAGCCGCCGGACTGCGCTTCGGCGAGGGTGTGGCCCTCGGCTGCGCGGGCGGAGGCGATGGCGAGTTTGAACTCGGATTCGGCGGTGGGCAGATCCTTGTTGGACTCGGCGAGCAAGGCGAGGATGCGGTGGGCATCGGAGGGGAAGCGCGGAAGCATGCGGGCGGCGAGGGCGCGTGCCTTGTCGTCTCCACCGCCGACGATCGAGGGTGCGTCGACGTAGTACTCGCCGAGGTCGGAGAGGGCGTCGACGTTGGAGGGATTGAGCTGCACGGCGGTCTCGAACGCGGCGTGGACCTTGCGGGCGAGGGCGAAGCCGGCGATGGGGCCGGCGTGGCGGGCCTTCATCCCGTAGGCGCGGCCGAGCCAGAGCTGAGTCATCGGAGGCCTGGGCGGGGTCGGCTGGAGACGGCGGCGGCGAGTTCGCACTCATGGATGGCGGGGTCGGCCTGATTCTCGGCGTAGAAGACGCGGCAGAGAAGCTGGTGGGCAGAGGCATCGGCGGGGTTCTGGGCGAGGGTAGCGCTGGAGAAGGGACTGGGCGTCGTCGACGCGGCCTTCAAGGAGGGCGTGTAGAGCGGGGCGCGTTGCCAGTGGTTCGCAGGCGAATGGCCGGGCGGCGTCTGCGAGGAGGAGGCGAGTCGCGAAGAAGAGGATGGCATGCGAGGGCGGCTGAAGTGATTCACGCGGCGGAGCAGCGGTTCACAGCGGGCCGGGGCGGGACGATGAACGCGCGGGAGCGATCATGGGCGATGGTGACGTCCATGCCGTCGGTGAGGTCGCTGGCTGGCCGTGGCGGGGGTGAGGACGATGGTTTCGCCTTCGGAGAGGCCGCAGATGATCTCTTCGGAGTTCTGGTTGTAGATGCCGACGACGACGGGGGTTCGGACGAGCTTGCCCTTGACGACACGGAAGACGTAGGACTGCTGGTTGGGGTCGGTGTGGACGGCTTCACGCGGGATGGTGAGCACGTGCGGTTTGCGGGCGGTGGTGACGGTGACGGTGACGTTGGTGTTGGGGAGGAGTTCGCCGTTGGCGTCGTCTACGTTGATGATGCACTCGCCGACGTTGCGCGTGCCGTAGGTGATGACGGTGGTGGGGGCGATGGCGATGTGGCCGTGCCAGACGCGACCGGGGCTTGGCCTCCCAGATGATGGTGACGGGCTGGCCGACGGCGAGGTTGCCGATCTCGGGCTCGTCAAAGTAGGCGGTGACATGGATGCGGCGGAGGTCGGCGACGTAGATGAGGTCTTCGCCCGCGGTGACGTAGTCGTATTGCGCGACGGGCAGGGAATAGACGCTGCCCGCGAGCGGGGAGCGGATGTTGACGTTGGCGACGGCGGCCTGGGCGGCGGCGACGGCGGCCTGCAGCGTCGGCGATGCGGGCCTGGGCTCCGGAGAGATCGCCGGGTGCGTAGCGGTTGGTGGAGTGCTGCTGGACGGCTTTGATGGAGTTCTGATCGGCCTGGATACGCTGGCGGGCGGACGACGATCTCGGCGGGCGATGCGGCGCCCGTTGCTCGACGAGTTTCTCGAGCGAGGCGAGGTTGGTCTGGTCCTGCTGGAGCTGGAGCTGGGTGCGGGTGAGGTCGGCGGCGTTGGTGTTGCGCTCGTCCTGGGTACCGCCGTGGGCGAGGTCGGCCTGCTGTGTTGCGGCGGCGGTGAGGCTGGCCTGCGCGGTGGCGAGGCGGGCGCGGGCGTCGGCGTCGTCCATACGGATGAGCAGTTCGCCGGGGCTGACGTGTTCGCCGAGGTTGACGTAGATCTGCCTGGACGACTCCGGGCGCCTGGGCGTGGGCCTGGAAGTCGTCGATGGGCTCGACCTTGCCGTTGGTGGAGGTGGTCTTGATGACGGCGGCGAAGACGACCTGGCCGACGCGCACGGCGACACGCTCGCGGGTGAGGATAGCGGACGGCCCCGAAGACAAGAATGAGGGCGACGATGCCCGAATCCAGAGACTAACTTTTGTGGATGCGATTTGTTTCTGGGAGGAGGGCATGTTCTCCGTTCGTCAGTATATAAGACGCCCACGGTGCTCAGGCCGAGGATCCAGAAATTTCGTGAGCGAGGTGGCTGAGCGGTGGCGAGGGACTACGCAGGGGAAGTCTCGAGCGTGCTGAGTCGAGGGCGGATGTCGCAGAGTTCGAGTTCGAGGCCGGCGGGTGCGGGTTGGCGTAGGGACCGGTCTTGTGGCGGAGGCGGACCAGGAGGTCGATGGCGGAGCCGGCGGTGAGATCGAGGCGGGCAGCGCGGCTGGGCCAGGCGGTGGGGTCCTGCTCGGGGGCGGTGGTGGTGTTGCGGCTCCAGCCGAGGGCGGAGATGGTTGGGTCGGAGGCGTGGCCGTCCGGAGGGGAGGTTGCTGCGGTGCGCGGCAGGGCGAGTTCGAGGCAGATGTGGCGGTCCTTGATGATGCGGGGCGGGGCAGCGAGGATGGCGCTGCGGAGGAGGAAGACGGGTTCGGGGTTGCCGTGGCCGAAGGGGGCGAGGCGCTCGAGCCAGCGGAAGAGCTCGGGGGTGATGTCGGCGAGGGTGAGTTCGGCGTCGTAGGCGAGCGTCGGGGTGAGGACTGCGGCGGTGAGGTGCAGGGCGGAGTGGGCGGAGATGCGGGCGCGGAGTGTCGAGAGGTGGAGGGACGGGAGGGAGAAGCCGACGGCGTGGGCGTGGCCTCCGAAGCGGTGGAAGAGTGGCGTCGGTCGGGCATTCGGCGAATGGGACGGCGGCGGCTTCGAGGGCGTCGAGCAGGTGGAAGCCGGGGATGGAGCGGCCGGAGCCGTGGGCGTCGCCATCGGCGTGGGTGAGGACGAGGGCGGGGCGGCCGGTGCGGTCGACGACGCGGGAGGCGAGGATGCCGAGGACGCCGCGGTGCCAGTCGGGGTGGTCGAGGACGAGGCAGTCGGCGGGGTAGGTGCCGTCGGGGTCGAGGAGGGTGAGGAGCTGCGGCTCGATGGCGGCGAGGGCGCGGGCTTCGGTGTCGCGGCGGTCCTGGTTGAGGCGCGTCGAGCTTTTCGGCGAGGGTGCGGGCGCGGGCGGGGTCGCGGGTGAGGAAGAGCTCGACGACGTCGGAGGCGATGTCCATGCGGCCGGCGGCGTTGATGCGGGGGGCGAGGCGGAAGCCGACCTCGGTGGCGGTGGGTGGCTGGTCGAGCGGGAGCTTGGCGAGCTGCATGAGGGCGCGCAGGCCGGGCTGGACGGGGTTGGCGAGCGCGGCGAGGCCGAGGGCGGCGATGGCGCGGTTTTCGCCGGTGAGGGGGACGGAGTCGGCGATGGTGGCGATGGCGACGAGCTTGAGGAAGGAGGGGAGGAGGACGCGGTCGGTGCGGGTCTGGAAGGCTGCGGGGTCGGGGGTGAGCGGCGCGGCGGCGAGGAGCAGGGCGTGGGCGAGTTTGAAGGCGACGGCGGCGCCGCAGAGGTCCTTGTTGGGGTAGGGGCAGCCGGGCTGGGCGGGGTTGATGACGGCGAGGCAGTCGGGGAGTGCGCGGTCGCCGGCGTCGGGGAGGTGGTGGTCGGTGACGATGAGGTCGAGGCGCGAGGGCGCGGGCTTCGGCGGCTTCGGCGAAGGCGCGGATGCCGGTGTCGACGGAGATGACGAGGCGGACGCCGGCGGCGGCGGCGGCGGCGAGGACGGAGGTCTGCATGCCGTAGCCTTCGCGGATGCGGTGGGGGACGTGGTAGCTGACGTCGGCGGGCTGGGCGGGTCGAGGGCGAGGGCGATGCGCTCGATGGCGGTCTTGAGGAGGACGGTGGCGGTGGTGCCGTCGACGTCGTAGTCGCCGTAGATGAGGATGGGTTCGTGCGTGCGCGGATGGCGGCGAGGATGCGGGCGACGGCGGCGGCCATGCCGAGGAGGAGGGCGGGAGTCGTGGAGGTCGTCGAGGTGTGGGGTTGAGGAAGGCGTCGGCGGCGGAGCGGTTGGATGCCGCGGGAGGCGAGGATGTGGGCGATCGGGATGGGGCAGCCGAGCTGTCCGCGAGTTCGCAGCGGTGCTGGGGCCGACAGCGGAGTCTGCCGTGAGAGCCATTGGGACTGGATCATGGGGGCGTTTTCATTGGACCAGGTGGCGTCAGGGCGTAGCCCCGGTCAGCCCGTTGGGACGAAGAGATTGTTGGGAGCAGGAGGCGATACTGCTTCGCTGGGCGTCTCGGCGGCGCCGTCGGGGCAACGTTGCGCGGAGGCGGATCAATCGTCGTCGCAGTCGTCGACGACGATGCCGCCGAGGTCGGTGACGGTTTCCATCAGCTCCTGGAAGCGGTCGTACCACTCGGTCGAGGTTTCGAAGAGGAACATGACGCCCTGGTGGGCGAAGCCGAGCTGCAGGTAGCCGAGCTTGCCGACGTGGTTGACGAGGTATTCGGCGTCGTCGATCTCGGGGGCGTCGGGGTCGGGGAAGGTCTGGTCGCGGAGCTGCTCGAGCAGGATGGCGATGTCGGATTTTTCGAGCACGACCTCGCTCATGGTGACGAAGGTGGCGCCGGCGGCCTTGGCGTGTTCGACGAAGTCCTTCCAGCCGTCGGTGTCTTCGTCCTCGAAGATGACGGTGGGGACCTCTTCGGTGACGTAGCCGTGGAAGCGGCGCATGCCGTGGCCGGCGATGAAGGCCACCATGTCGTCTTTGAGCGAGATGAGATTGTCTGGTTGCATCATGGGAACCTTATTGTCTCAGAAATCGGCTGCAGGGACGGTATGAGCGCTGCGGGTCGGCGTACGCAGCATGAGGAGCTGCGCTTGGCCGATCGTGCCAGAGGCGTGAGACGCCACGAGCTCGGGTGGCTGGTGTATTCTTATGCAAACGCCATGATTTTTTCGAAAGATTATGTAGGGTATCTGGCGCGCCAGACGGTGAAGCATCTGATCGACGCGAAGATGATCCAGACCGCGAAGGCCGGCCTGTTCTGAATGAGCGGGTGACGGCGGCGATGATCGAGGAGCTGTCGCTCGAAGACCGCATCAACGACGAGGTCCGGGTCATCCTGGAGGCCTTCCAGGACGACATGCGCAAGACCGGCGCGAGCTATCCGGAGATGTTCAAGAAGGTGAAGAACGAGCTGGCGCGCAAGTACAAGGCGGTGCTGTGAGGATCTCGCGCGACAAGGTGAACAAGCTGGCCCATACGGTCGCCGACACGCTGGCGGAGATTCCGGAGTGCGACTTTCTGGAAGACCGGAACACGATCCGGCAGGAGGCGCGCAAGGCTCTCGAGAAGCTGCTGATGGAAGAGACGAAGACTCGACGCGGCGGCGCGGCTGAAGATCGCTTCGCAGCGCAAGATCATCCTCGAAGGCTCGCAGGAGTGGGACATCCTTTACCGCAAGTACTACAACGACGAGGTCAAGAAGCTCGGGCTGTAGGGCTTGCGCCTGCAGGGCGTCGGTTTTGAGTTCGAACGGGCGGGCTGTTATAGTTAGAGGTCAGCGATGGGGAGGACAACCTCCTGCTTGCACGTCCTGACATGGCGTTATGGTGTAACTGGTTAACACGTCGCCCTCTCAAGGCGAAGAGTCCGGGTTCGAGCCCCGGTAACGCTACCAATTCACAATCTGGTTGAGATCCGTGTGAAGAACTCGCCGGGGATGTGCTGCGCGGTGCGTCGGCGAAATCGCGTAAGGCTGGCCGTGATGGTGGCTGTCAGAGTGGATGGGTGGCGAAGCCGCACGCGTTTTTCGGGTCTACTCTTCGGAAGGTTCGTAGACCTGTTTGGCAGCCGCTTTTTGTGGATCCCCAGCAGTTGACAAGTGTCACAGCCGTCCACTACTTTTCCTTTCATCATGACAGGACTGCGGAAACTATTTCTCTATGGGCGTTCCAGCCTAATTTTCACCTCCCTGATGTTGCTTATGGTGTTTGTGTCGACGCCAAACCGCGCTGCAGCGCAGGGTTTCGGCTCCATTGTGGGTACTGTGACGGATGCTTCCGGTGCCGCGATCCCGGGTGCGACGGTTACGGCGGCGCAGCGGGAGACCGGCAGAAACACGGTCGTGCGCAGCGGTGGGGATGGCTCGTTCGTGTTTCCGACGCTGCTTCCAGCGGCTTACACGGTGTCTGTGACGTCGGCTGGGTTCCAGACCTTCCAGCAGTCGGACATTCTGCTGCAGGCCGACCAGTCGGTCACGGTGAAGGTGCAGCTTGCGGTGGGCGCGGCAGACGCAGACCGTAGAGGTGACCAGCGCAGATTCCGCAGGTGGACACGACGAGCGGGACGCTTGTCGCAGGTGATCGACCAGTCGCGGGTGGTCGACCTGCCGCTGAACGGCCGCAACGCCGCGACGCCTGATGACCCTTGTCGCGGGCGTGGTTGCGGCGCCGGGCAACGGCCTGGATCAGGGCAGTACGAAGACATTCCCGCGTGGCGGTCTCTGTTACGGCAAACGGAACGCAGCCCAGCCAATCGAACTTCCTGCTCAACGGCGGCAATAACGTCGACGAATTGACCAACGTGAATGCGCCGTTCCCGTTCCCGGACGCGATCCAGGAGTTCAGCGTACAGACCAGCAACTACAACGCGCAGTACGGCCAAAGCGCCGGCGCTGTGGTGAACATCGTGACCAAGGCGGGCACACGCCAGTTCCACGGCACGGCCTTCGAGTTTCTGCGCAATGGCTACTTCAACGCGAAGCCTTACTTCGCGAACTCGGCGGACACGCTGCACCGGCATCAGTTCGGCGGCACGATTGGCGGCCCGGTGATCATTCCGCACCTCTCCAACGGGGCGCGGACGCAGTTCTTCTTCGGCTATCAGCACACGCTGTATCACCAGCTGACCAACAGCTCGCAGGCGACGGTACCCACGCTGCTGAAGAGGGCCGCGCGCCGGGGATCAACTATGCCGACTTCGGCAGCCTTTGCACGGGCGCATTTACGGCGGCAGGGACAGGCTACTAATCCGGGAAACAACTACTGCAGCAACGCCAACCAGCAGCTTTACAACCCGTTTACCGGCGCGGAGTATCCGCTAACCGCATTCCGAACACGGACTTCGATCCGGCGGCCGTGCAGTTCGAGGCGCACCTGCCGACCTACTCGGGAACGCCCGCACCGGGCAAAGGTGGGCGGCGTCGTGTTCTATAACAAGCCCACCACGCAGACCTACAATGAGTACTTTGCCCGAGTGGACCACACGTTCAGCGACAAGGACCACCTGTTCGGCCACTACTACATGAACGACTTTGCGCAGGCTGGTATCTACGACCCGAATCGAGCTTCTGAGCTACGCGTCATTCTCAAACGTGCGGTACCACAGCGCGCTGATCTCCGAGACGTCACACGTTCACATCGAATCTGCTGAACAACCTGATCGTGAACTACCAGCGCGAGATCTCGCTGCGCGGCGGACCTCCGGGATCGCCCGACATCACTGACTTCGGCGTGACCAACATCTGGCAGCCGACCGAGAACAAGACCATCCAGTCGGTCGACTGTCTGCCGGCTACTTCGCGGTGTCGGCGTCAGCGTATGCGCTGTGGCAGCGAAATAACTACACCTTCAACGACGATGTTCACTGGGTGAAGGGCAACCACAACCTTGGCTTCGGCGGACATTTCGAGATCAGCAAGTTCGATCTTGACCAACACCGGCAGCACGAACGGAACGTTCGGATTCGGCTCGTTCGGCCAGCAACTTCAACGCGCTGGCCAACTTCCAGATGGGCTTCATGACCGGATTTCAGCAGGGAATTGCGGAGTTCATCCAGGACCGCAACCACTTTCCCGGCGTCTATGCGCAGGACAGCTGGAAGGTTTCTCCGCGCCTGACCCTGAACTACGGGCTGCGATGGGAGATCTTTGAGCCGTGGGCTGACAAGCTCGGCGGGCAGACGGAGTTCAGTCCGGCTAACTACGCCGCCAATCAGCACTCGACCGTCTACACCAGCTTGCCTGCCGGCATGCTGGTTTCGGGCGATCCCGGCGTCGTTACGAATGGCGTGCGAATCAGTACAAGCAGTTCATGCCGCGCGTGGGCTTTGCGTATGACGTCTACGGCGACGGAAGACCGTTGTGCGCGGCGGCGGAGGCATCTTCTACCAGGACCGCCTCTCCGGCTTCTTCAATCTCAGCCAGTCGGCCAACGCGCCGTACACGGTGACGGCGACGACGACGGACGCGGCAGCTCTGCCGCATTCCCCGGCGGGCCTTCAGCAATCCGTACTGCACCGGATGCGCGCCGGGCTCGGTTGCGAATCCGTTTCCCTACACGCTGCCGTTCCCTGTCGAACAAGAGCTTTCCGACTCCGCTTTATCTTGATGAGTACGACCCTTCGGGGAACTTCCGCGTTCCGGTGACTTATGACTTCAACCTGACGGTCGAGCAGCAACTCGCCCGGGATCTGGCGTTACGCGCATCGCGTATGTCGGATCGCTGTACGCGGCACCAGTTGGTCGAACCTTGATCTGAATCCCTCCGTCAACAACGGGGCAAACTGAGCACGGATCAGCGCGCGCGTCTACAACACCGCGCCGGTCGTGGGCCCTGCACGACGACCGCCGGCTGCGCGGCGCTGTACAAGCAGATCATTGAAGCGGATATGAGCGGAGTCGGCGAGCTACCACTCGCTGCAGGCGACGCTGGAGAAGAGGATGTCGCACGGCGTGTCGCTGCTGTTTAACTACACTGGTCGAAGGCAGTGGACGATCTGCCGTACGCGCTCGGTGTTTCGAACACGGAAGATCTGAACGCAGGCGAATCTTATGTTTATCCCATGTATCCGGCGGGTTTCTCGTCAAATACGCCGGCGAACTACAAGGCGCTGGACCACGGCGTCTCGGACCTCGACCACACGAATGTGATCTCGGCGTCGTACGTGCTGGATTTGCCTAAGCTGCACGAGGGATTCGCCGCGTTGCGGGCGGTGACCAACGGATGGAGGACGACCGGTCTGATCCAGCACCGTACGGGCGATGCGCTCACAGTGGTTGCGGGTACGGACGTTTCGCTTACGGGGCTCGGACAGGATCGCGGACAGCGCAACGGGACCGTAACGCGTATTCGAATCAGACGGGTTCGGGCACCTGCGTGGCGACCTCGGCGCACTGCCGTAACTGGCTGACTCCGGGCGCCTATACGCTGCCTGTCAACGCGGGTCCGGGAACCGGGTTCGGCAACGTGGTGAAGGGCTCGGTGCGTGGTCCGGCGTACACCGACTGGGATGCGGCGGTTATTCGCGAGTTCCCGATTTACAGGGAATCGCAGCTGCAGTTTCGGGTGGAGTACTTCGATGTGCTCAACCACACGATCCTGAACGACCCTGCGACGTCGCTGTCCTCCTCTACGTATGGGCAGGTTACAGGGGAGAATGGGGCGGGACCGCGCATTGCGCAGTTCTCGCTAAAGTACCAGTTCTGAACCGTGGAACCTCTGCCGGAATGCTAGCGTTCCGGCAGGGGTGTTGCCAGTAAGGCTTTGACGGCGTCCTGGTAGGTCATGGGGGGTACGACCTGATAGGCGAAGGTGTCGTACACGATCCGCTGGTGAATGGTCTTCAGCATCAACGCCCGCACTACAAGCTGTTCTTCGACGTGGCCGGCGATCCAGCGTTCGCCGGCTACGTGCGTCTGTTGCAACGATATGGTGCCGCCAGGGAAGAGATGGGCGACAACACCCCAGCCGATGTTTACCGGGCGCACCAAGGCACCTTGCAGGCGCACCATGTGCTGTGTGGCGGGGTCGATCCAGATGCGGCCTTCGAGTCCAGTGAGGGCCTGTGCGGGGATGTTGGGCGGCGACCAGGCTGGATTGGGCTTGAAGTCGAGTACAACCAGCGGCTCATTTGAGGGCAGGTCCGGTATGTCCTGGTGGCGCGGCTGTGGCTGCCCCGGGGTGTAACTCCAAAGCATCGCTTCAGGCATCAGCTTGAGCATGTCCACGCCCATCTTTTTGTTCGCCTGCTCGTTCTTGATGTGTCGCGCGAACATGGCTGGGCGAGCCGACCAGATTGCTGAGTCGTTCGCGTTCCGCTGCATCCTCCTCGGCGGTGAGGGGGCGGCCGTCACGCAGGATGAGCCGGGCCTACGCTGCCGTCCCGGGGTTTCGATCTGATCGCGCACGTGGTCGCCCTTTTCGTCGACCACATGCATGCGGTAGCGGAGGTAGGAGCCCGGGTGCTGGATTACCAGCGCCTCCTGTGCTCGCGCAGCCAGCTGCCCAGGTCTTGCGGTGAAAGAGCGAGCGGAGCCGAGATGCGCGGTTTTCTCTACGAGGGCTGCGGGCTGAGACGCGCGGTGCGGCGTAGGTTGCACCGGCAGCATTGTAGAAAGATAAATGGCTCCGGACAGCACGCGACCGCGACGCAGCGCGCGCTCGCCGTGACGGACAGGGTCTGTCGTCCGCCTCGTTGATACGATCATCCTGTCGTTGCTGCGTCGAGCCATGAGCTTGTGTTGGAGTTGGATGTCGGCCAGTGGACAAAGTTTGTTGCCTGCGACTCTTGGCGGAGTCGGCGGCATTGCCTCCGGACGCGGGGGTGGGTATAGTTCGGGCAAGCACCACAGATTTGCGAGCGGGGAGGAGAGACGAACGATGAAGCCAGAGGGTCCGACCGTCATTGGAAGTCCGTAACCATCAACGGCGAGATATCGGCCAGGAGGACGTCTCCCTGGACGGCGTCGTGGAGGGCAACATTTCGTCTGCCGAAGAGCCGGCTTACCCTTGGGCCCGAATGCCCGCGTCAAGGCCGATATTGAGGCGCAGGATGTGGTGATCTACGGGCTGGTCGAGGGAAATATCCGCGCGACCGGCCGAATCGAACTGCGCGACTCCGCGGTGATGCAGGGCGACATCGTGGCGAGCCGACTTCGATCGAAGAGAACACGACCATCAAGGGCAAAGTGGAGCTTCTGGAGTCGCGGCCGCGGGCGTAGCTCGGCAGCGAGACAGCCGCAGGCCCCAGGCACAGGCCTGAGCGGAGGACAGAGCGATGCCCGTGGTTTGGCAGCAAGGAGAAAAGTCAGGCGGCAGCGGCGGCGCCATGAGCGCGTCTCGCGGCATTCGAGTGGCTGGGGACGGATACTGGAACGCATGCGCTCGGAGGAGTCGCTGCGGATCCTGGATATCGGCCCGACCTCGTCGGGAAATATCAACTTCATTACTCGCTCGGCCACAGCATTTACCTCGCAAACCTGGTGGAAGATGCCGCGAAGACGGATGGATCATCCCGCGAAGACGGCGGCCCGGGCCGATTCGACGTGGACCGGTTTCTGGCGACCCACCTGGATTTTTCCGGACGAGGCTTCGACATTGTGCTGTTCTGGGATACGGCGGACTATCTGCCGGGAGAGTTGCTGGCTCCGGTGCTTGGACGCGCTCCACGCGTGTGATGGCGCCCGGCGGGCAGATGCTGGCGATGTTTCATCCTGCGCCGGGCGTCTCGGCCCTTCGATACCAAGGCAGACTTCAACCGTTATCACCTGACCGATACGAGTTCAGTCGATGTGCAGCGCGCGGGGGACTACCCGCTGCTGCACAACTACACCAATCGGCAGGTGGAGAAGCTGTTTGAGGCGTTCAAGGGCTATCAACTTCTTTCTCAGCAAAGACAATATGCGCGAGGTCGTGGTTACTCGCTGAGGGTAGCCACAGACCTATGCTGCCGATGAGTCGAGCCAGGGATGCGGACCGGGATCGCCTGGCCTCAGTGCAGCGCTACTTTGCAGCGGCAGTCTGCTTGCGGCGTTCCGCCCAGCGGCGCTTCATCGCTTCGGCGATGCGTTTGCGGCCCTCAGGAGTCAGCTTGCGCTGCGTGCGGGGACGGGCGGAGCGGCTTGCGCATTCTTGCTTCCCTTTGGGACGGCCAGGCCCTTTGCGTTTGTGTACGCCGCTGCCGGAAAGTAGCTCGCGCGCCTGCTGCAGCTTCTGAATCTGAGCATCGATCTCGGCAATAATTCGACTTACTTCCACGTGTTGCCTCCTTTGGAACCAGCTCGCTTGGTAAGACTCCTGAGTAATTCGATCCCAGAGAGAGTATCAAAACTCCATCCGGGAGATTGCTCCGCCTACGAGAGTATCCAGCACTGCAAACTATTTGAGGATAACGGCATGGCAACTACACTGCAAATGATTGGTGCATGGCGAGCCGGAACTACTGCGGATCTTGCCATAGTTATCGCGCTGGTCTTTCGGCGTGATCGTGCTGCGTAATCAACAGCTTCGGATGCGGAAGCTACGGGGTTCGGCTTGGTCGGGATGGCAAGCATGTGTCGTGCATCAGCTCGCTGCAGATGTTAGACTTCAAGCGGCGATGCGATCCATTCCTTCGCGGTCTGTGGGCCCTTGCAGTCCTCTCCGGAGCGTTGCAGGTGCTTCCGTTTCCGATCGCAGGGCCGCGTTCCCTGTGGCGCACCGTTTCTGCTGGTTTGCGCTTGTTCCCTTTTAGTCGCGCTGACGGCGGAAGACCGCACGGCAGGCGCGCTCGGCGCGTCCGGGATGGGGCCATGCTCGGGTATGTCTCGGGAGTCATCTGGTATCTGGGGAATTGTTACTGGATTTACCAGACCATGTATCTCTACGGCGGAATTGCGAAGCCAGCCGCGGCGGGCATCCTTGCTTCTGTTTTGTCTCTATCTGGGCCTGTATCACGCGTCTGTTTGCGACTGCTTGTTGCAGCTTGCCGGCACTTTCGCTCCAGGCAGGAAGCTGGGCGTGAGAGGCGCTCTGCTACTGAGTCCGTTTGCTTGGGTAGCCGTGGAATTTGCGCGCGCACGAATCACGGGCTTTCCGTGGGACCTGCTTGGGATTACACAGGTCGATAATCCGCTGCTCACCCGGCTTGCGCCACTCACCGGAGTCTATGGATTGTCTTTTGTGATCGCGGCAGTGAATGCGCTCTGGCTGCTGCCGATTACGCTGCGCGAACGACGGCATACACGCACGGTGCTTACGGTTGCCGGGGTGGCGTTGATCGTGATGTATGTGGTTCTCGTGCGACACCTCGTGCCGCCAGTACACGAAGGAACGGTCGGCAGCGGCGACGCTGCTGCAGGAAAACCTGGAAGTCGGGCGCGGCAAATACCGGGCCGAGTTATGAGTAAGGCTGAGATGTTTCAGGTCTTCTCGCAATTAAGTCTGTTTCCCGACACTGCGGCGAGATGCAACGGTATCCCGGAACTAGCTCGGACGCGGTGTGTGGGATTCTCTGGCGCCGACGACGAGTCCGTCGACCGGTATGCGCGCGGGCTCAGACCTGATTGTGTGGCCTGAGTCTCCGGCTCCCTTTGAAGAGGCAGATCCGCGAGTTTCGGGAGGCTGCTATCGCGACTGGCGCGGGCTGCGAATGCGCCGCTCATCGTGGGAAATATTGCGGTGAGCACGGACGCCCATGTGAGTCGCGGGCGGGACATGTACAACTCTGCTGATTTTATTGATCCGGACGGGAAGCTGCTCGCCCGGTACGACAAGATGCATCTGGTGCCGTTCGGGGAATATGTGCCGTATAAGCAGTTCTTCTTCTTTGCGGGAAATCTGCTGCAGGACGTCGGATTGTTCGACCCGGGTAAGCAGCGCGTTGTCTTTACGAGTGGAGGGCACACTTACGGCACCTTTATCTGCTACGAGTCCATCTTCGGGGACGAGATTCGCGAGTTTGCGAAGATGGGCGCAGAGGTGCTGGTGAATATCTCCGACGATGGCTGGTACGGAGATACCAGCGCCCCGTGGGAGCACCTGAATATGGTGCGGATGCGCGCCATCGAGAACCATCGCTGGGTGCTGCGGGCGACCAATACGGGGGTGACCGCCGCGATCGATCCATATGGCCGTGTGGTGGAGGCCGCGCCACGGCATATACGGACAAGCCTTCGGGTGGGATTCGACTACGAACATGAGTTACCTTTTATGCGCGGTTTGGAGATTGGTTTGCGTGGATCTGCAGCGCCGTGCCGCCGCGGCGCTGGTTGCCGGGCTGTACGGACGCTCGCGCGACGGGCTTACGGCAGCAGTAGCCGGGCGGCGCGTGCAGGCTGCAAAGAATCTACTGCGGCGGAGTACTCGGAGGAGGTTCTGCGGGCTGGCTGTCTCGCTTGCCGCCGCCGAATATCTTCTGGAAGATATTGCGCTTCTTCTTTACAGGGCTCGGTCGGGTTGTCGGAGTGGCGGCGGGTTGTGGTTGTGCCGCTGGGGCAGGCACCGCGTTGGGGTTCGGCGTGCCGTTTGGAAACATCCCCTGGAGCACGGACTGTGGGGTCTGCCCCATGTGGCTGCACGTGCTGCTCGGGACGGTGCCACTCAGGAAGGCAATGGAGTAGTCCTGCGGGCAGGTCTCATCCGCGGGCAGCCAGGTGTTCTTGTCGACCCGCACCATTTGCACGCCCGAGGGCGCGGAGAACGGCTTCATGTCGGAGTACTGGGGAAGCTTGATGGCGCGCTTCATGAACTCTGCCCAGATGGGGGCGGCGGCGTCGGCGCCCTGCAGAGGACGTGTCAGACCGTGGAGATGTCCGTGTAGTCGTCGTTGCCGACCCAGACGATGCAGAGCAGGTTCGAGGAGTAGCCGGCGAACCAGACGTCGTGCGAGGTGCCGGTCTTGCCTGCTGCGGGAGCGCTGAAGCCGTGCGCGCGGACGGCGGACGCCGGTGCCGAAGGTCATGGACGTTTTCCATGCAGTGATTGCGTGAGATAGGCAGAGCGCGGATCGAGCACCTGCTTGGCTTCCGGCGCGTAGTCCGCGACGATGTCGCCGTTGGCGTTGCGCACGCTGGCGAGCATCCAGGGCTTCAGGTGGACGCCGTTGTTGGCGAAGACGGTGTAAGCGCCGGCCATGTCGATCGGGGTGGCGTTGTAGGTGCCGATCGCGACGGACGGTGTTCCGCGCGCGTTGACGATGCCGGCCGAGCGGGCGAGCGCGGCAACGTTTTCAAACCCGACCTTCTGGGCGAGCTCGATGGTGGCGATATTGAGGGAGTGGGCGATCGCCTGGACGGCGGTCACCATGCCGGGGTATTCGCCGTGCTCGAAGTTGCCGGGGGTGTAGTCCTTGCCGCCGTAGCTGAAGTTGGTCGGGTCGTCGTTGAGGCGGGTGAGTGCGGTGAAGACCCCATCGCCGTCGAGGTCGGTGCCATTCAGGGAGGTGTTGTACGCGGTGGCATAGACGAAGGGCTTGAAGATCGAGCCCGTCGGCCGCTCTGCGATCGCGTGGTTGAGCTGCGAGATGCCGTAGTTGCGGCCGCCGACGAGCGCGAGAATCTGTCCGGTATGCGGGTTGATTGCGACCATCGCGACCTGCGGGTAGGTGATGGGGGAGGTGTCGCCCTTCTTGTGGCGCTTGCGGACGAGTTCGTCGACATTCTTCATCCCGGCCTCGACTGCTTCGGAGGCGGCGCCTGCAACTCGGGATCGAGCGAGGTGTAGATGCGCAGGGAATCGTGCCCGAGTTCCTGATCGGAGATGCGCTGCGCGAGCTGCTCATGGACGAGGTCGACGAAGTAGGGCGCCTCGGATGCGTCGATGTTTGAGGAAGACAGCTTGAGGGGCTCTGCTTTGGCACGCTGGGCCTGGTCGGCGGTGATCGCCTCCGTCTCGACCATGGAATCGAGCACCAGGTTGCGGCGCTCGATAGCGCGCTCGGGATGTCGATACGGATTGCGATAGCTGGGGTTCTGGAATAACGCAGCCAACGTCGCGCACTGCGCCAGATCGAGCTGGCGGACGTCTTTACCGAAGAATGTCTGGGCGGCTTCGCCGATGCCATTGATCTCGAATGAGCCCCGGTGGCCGAGGTTCATCTCGTTGGCGTACATCTCGAAGATCTGCTGCTTGGTGAAGCGCGCCTCGAGCTGGAAGGTGATCATCAACTCGGCCAGCTTGCGCGAGATCTTCTTGTCCGGCGTGAGGAAGAAGACCTTGGCGAGTTGCTGCGTCAGCGTGGAGCCGCCGCAGTCTTTCCGTCCGGCGATGAGGTCGTGAACGCCGCATTTGATCATTCGCGGGTAATTCACGCCGCGGTGCTCGAAGAACCGGCGGTCCTCGATTGCAGTCACGGCCTGCACCATCTGCGGCGGGATCTCTTTGTAGGTCACGAGACGGCGCTTGGTGCGGTTCTTGTCCTCGGAGAGCGCGGTGATCAGCTGGGGCTCCAGTTGATAGGCGGCGAGCGCTGCGCCGTTGTCCGCGGTGATGGACTGGACGACGGAGGCGGTTCCGTCCTCGACGTCGGGTCCCCCGTAGCGGGGCCGGTGGCGATGGTGGCCCCATCGGTGGAGTGGTAGCTCTGGGGGCCGGGCTTGATCACGATGGAGTTGCCGGTCTGCTGGAAGGTGCCAAGCTGCGAGTTCGCGTTGTAGCCCGCGCGCCGCAGGTCCTGCGCGATCAGGGCGGCGGTAAGCCTGCTGCCCGACGCGGACTTCGCGCGGCGCCGCGTAGACCTGGGACACGTTGGCGAAGATGGGCCCTGCGGCGAGACGGTCGTCAACTACGCGCTCGTACTTGAAGTAGTAGATGCCGAAGACGAATCCGGCCAGAACGACGCAGCCGAGCACGAAGCAGCATAGTTCCGCGGAGCAGGCGATGCGCGAATCCTGCGGCTCTGTCCTGCACTCCGCGGAGTTCCGAGTTTTACTTTGACTGCCATAGAAGAGTATGTCTCAGTAACTAGTGTGAGGGTTGGGAGGCAGCATGGGCTGCGCTTCTCAGGTGTTGGACGGCATCGGCCTTTGAAATGTCGCTCGGTGCTTCCCGTCAGCCGGTTCAGCAGCTCAACTTTGCCCTCGGCCAGCTTCTTGCCGACCGCAATTCGGAAGGGCACGCCGATCAGGTCGGCATCCTTGAACTTCACGCCGGCGCGCTCATCGCGGTCGTCGAGCAGCACGTCGAAGCCTGCGGTGGTCAGTTCGGCCGCGATCTGTTCGCCCGCGGCCAGCAGTTCGGGTTCGCGCACATTGGTGACGGTCACGATAACCTCGAACGGCGCGATGGCGGGCGGCAGGGCGTAGGTCTCGGAGGACTTCAGGTCTGAGGCCTGGGCTGATGAAAACCGGGCGGCGGAGGACTCGATGGCCGCGGTCAGGATGCGCTCGACCCCGATCCCGTAGGACCCCATGATCGGCGTTGTTTCCTTGCCGTCCCGATTCAGGACCGAGGCTCCCATGGACTTCGAGTACTTGTAGCCCAGCTTGAAGATGTGGCCGATCTCGACTGCTTTGCCGATGCGCAGGGCTGGCCGGCCATCGGGTCGGGCTCGCCTTCGTTCACGTTGCGGACGTCGGCGATCAGGGTGGGCTTGAAGTCGCGCATCGGGCGTGACGTTGCGCAGGTGGTACTCCTCCTTGTTGGCTCCCGCGATCAGGTTTGTGCGGCCTTCGAGCGCGGTATCCAGGATCACCAGCGTGCCGGGCTTGCGCACATGGGGCGCGGCGTCCAGGCCGATGGGGCCGAGGTATCCTGCGGGCGCGCGGAAGGTGGCGACGATCTCCTCGGGCTGCATGGGCCGAAGCTCACCGCCTGCGATAGCGGCGAGCTTGGTCTCGTTGAGCTGGTGGTCGCCGCGCAGGAAGACCACGACGGCGCGCGTCTTGCCCACGGCTTTGATCTGCTTCTCGTCGGCGTCGGGGTGCTCGACCATGTAGGCCATCGTCTTGATCTGGTGCACGGGCTGGACGCCAAGGAAGTGCGCCGACCTCCTCGATGGTTCGCTGGCCCGGCGTATGGACCAGTTCCGGTGCGCCATCGCCTGTAGCGGCGCAGGTCTTCGACCGGCGGAAGCGTTGAGGTCGCCTTCTCGACGTTGGCCGCGTAGCCCGAGGCGGAGCTCGCGATCAGGTCCTCGCCGGCTTCGGTGTAGACCATGAACTCCTGCGACTGCGAGCCGCCCATGGAGCCCGAGTCCGCTTCGACGGCGACGAACTCCAGGCCGCAGCGAGTGAAGATCCGGCGGTACGCGGCGTCGTGCTTCCGGTAGCTTTCGTCCAGACCGGCCTCGTCGAGATCGAAGGAGTAGGCGTCCTTCATCAGGAACTGGCGGACGCGCAGCAGGCCGGACTTGGGGCGCGGCTCGTCGCGAAACTTGGTCTGAATCTGGTACCAGATCTGCGGAAGCTGCTTGTAGCTGCGCAGCTCGGAGCGCGCGATGGAGGTCATGATCTCTTCGTGGGTCATGGCGAGGCAAAGCTCGGCGCCCTTGCGGTCCTTCAGGCGGAACATGTTGTCGCCCATGCCGGACCAGCGGCCGGACTCCTCCCAGACCTCCGCGGGGGTTCAGGGCGGGCAGGAGAAACTCCTGCCCGATGGTGTCCATCTCCTCGCGGATGATCGCGACGATCTTGTTGATGGACCGGTTGCCGAGGAACAGGTAGCTGTAGATGCCTGCGCCGAGCTGGCGGATATAGCCGGCGCGCAGCAGCAGTTTGTGGCTCGCGACTTCGGCGTCGGTCGGAGCTTCGCGCAGGGTAGGGATGAAGAGCTGGGACCAGCGATGCATGTGGTTGGGAGACGCCTTTCGAGTGAGGATGCGGGTCCTGGCGCGGGGAAAGCCGGGTAGGCGCAACGGTCTCATTCTACCGGAGCGTTAGTGGCTCAGGCTGACGGCTCGGGGTGTCCGTGCTCCGCTCAGCATCGTGCCGTCGGCTGAAGGCAGCTTTCGAGCGCTGCATCTACTGCTCGGGGCGACACTTAAGAAGTTCACCTATGTTGTGCGCCGTACCGACTTGGGCGAGGGCCCTAGTATAAGTTGCCCTAGAGACACCGTCGTGCGTCCTGCGACAGCTCCGTTGCGGCGAGAGCGGGTGGCCTCGGCGGCTCCATGGTCCGCGTGGGGCTGTGAAATTTCAGAGTTGGAGAACCGGCATGCAATCGCGAAACATCATCCTTGCGCAGCTCCCGGAACGAGAGTTTGCCATGCTGGAGGGGCACCTCACTCCGTGCAACTTACCGTTAGGGATGAAGCTGTCGCAACCGAACACACCAATTGAGTTCCTTTATTTTCCGAATAGCGGGCTCATCTCTACCGACGCAGTTTCGAGCAACGGGGACCAGGTGGAGGTAGGGGTGATCGGCCGGGAAGGCTTTTCCGGATTACCTGCACTGCTTGGCCAGCCGCAGCTGGCGCACACGGTCGTGATGCAGGGGATCGGCGAAGGTTTTCGGGTTCCGGCTTCGGTGGTGCGAGCAGAGTTTCTGAAGGGCGGCGTCCTCCGGCAGCTCGTGCATGCCCTGATGTATCTGCAGTTTGTGCAGATTACGCAGTCTGTGTTCTGCAATCGCATGCACGAAGTGGACGGCCGACTCGCGCGGTGGCTGTTGACGTCCGCGGACCGCACGGAATCGGATGTGGTGAACCTTACGCAGGAGTTCCTGTCGCAGATGTTGGGTGTGCAGCGGTCCACGGTGACGGTTGCGGCGGGCGATCTGCAGCGTCTTGGGATGATTGAGTACACGCGCGGACGGATCAAGCTGCTCGACCGGCCGCGACTGATTCAGACCGCCTGCGAGTGCTACAGCATTGTGAACGCTTCGTATGACCGGCTGCTGCAACGTGACTCTTTTGGTCGGCTTCGCTATGTGCTCCCGCCGACCGAAGCAGCAGGCGGCGGGTATTCAGACAAAAGAAGCTATACGTCAGTGGGTCAAGGGGATTGAACCTGGCGCCCGGTTCTTCTAGACTGGGCCGCCAGGTAATGCGGCGCGTACGGTGCGGCCGTATCTGACACCGGCGCGATAAAAGGCTGGGAGCATGACACCGAGCATACTTCTTGTTTGCGACGATGCAGTCCTTCTCCGTACGCGCGCCGCTGTTCTGAGCAGGACGGGCGCGGTCATCACGTGTTCGAAATCATGCGAGGCGCTGGCGGTTCAGCAGAACCTTATGTGCCGGATGGTCATACTCTGCCATTCTTTGTCGCCGGCTACATCTGCGTGGCTGGCGGAAGCTGTGGAGGAGCGGTGGCCCGGGACGTGTACGCTGCAGCTGCTGCCTCTCTGCAGCGGGGCATTTGATGACCTCCTCGTTGGGATCGGCCAACGGCTTCCAAGCGAGCCCAGCGCACTTGTTCGGTGTGTCTGCGAGTTGCTTGGGATATCGCATACGCAGAGCGCCGGCCTTACCTCGGACCGGCCGTTCTGGCCGACTTCGGAAGCTCCGGTGATGCGTCTGGGCGCTCAGACCGCAGCCGGTCGAAGGGCGCTGCCGCCACCGGAACCGCCCAGGGTGTGACTATGCAGGGAAGTGCGAAGGAGCCGGTCTGCTAGCGGATTTGTGGGTTTCTAACGGCCGGTGGACGTCCAGAGGTCATGGAGGTGGACCACGCCGAGGGCTTCGCCCTGATCGCCCGTGACGATCAGCGAGGTAATTCTGCGCTCTTCCATCAGGGCCAGAGCCTCCGACGCAAACGCCTGGACTCCCACGGTGACGGGACTCGGGTTCATGATCTCTGCCGCGGTTCGGGATAATGCGTTGGCTCCGTCGCGTTCGAGCAGGCGCCGCAGGTCGCCGTCGGAGACCATGCCGAGCAGACGCCGGGGGGCCGAAGCGGCGGCTGCGGCGTACAGGTCGATGCTGCCGGGCGTGTGCCGCTGGTTGGCAGATGGTGGCGGTTCGGGGGCGAGCACGGTGGTCATCCCGAGTTTCTTGTGCGACATCTCGTGGATGACCTCGGGTACCGGGGTGTCGGCCGACACGCAGGGCAGGGCGGCACCGGTGTGCATGAGATCGCCCACCCGGGCGAGCTTCCGGCCGAGACGGCCGCCGGGATGAAGGCTGGCGAAGTCCGAGGCGTCGAAGCCGCGGAGGCTGCTTACTTCGAGGGCAAGCGCATCGCCGAGCGCCAGCATGACTGTGGTCGATGCTGTGGGCGCCAGGTTGAGGGCGCAGGCTTCTGTCGTTACGGAACAATCGAGCGAGATCTGTGAGGACCCCGCGAGCGTGGACGCGGGAGAACCACACAGGCTGATGATGACATTCCCGAGGCGACGGAGTGCGGGCAGCAGCGCGAGAACCTCTTCGGTCTCACCGCTGGCGGAGAGGACCACCAGGATATCGCCGGGCGAGATCATGCCCAGATCGCCGTGGAGGGCCTCGGACGGATGAAGAAAGTGGGCCGGGCTGCCGGTGGAACGCATGGTTCCGGCGATCTTTCGGCCGATCAAGCCAGACTTGCCGACACCGAGCAGGATGACGCGGCGTCCGGAGGAGACCGCGTCGGCGAGGAGGCCCGCGGCTCTCTGAAAGGGTTCGCGCATGGCCGCGTCGAGCCGCATGGCAAGGGCAAGAAGCGCGCGTGCTTCGATGCGGACTACGTCGGAGGGTCGAGTTGCAGGTTGGGAGTTCTGGGTCATCGGCGACGTTGTCGATGCTAGCAGAGCCGGCGCGGCGGCAGACGGGCGTTACGGCAGAAGAGCCCGGCCTGAGAGAGGTAGACTGGAGGCACACGGCTGGAATGCGGATGCATCGGCCTGACCGCGAGGTATGAACGAAAGTGAAGCGAAGCGTGTTTGTGCTGGTGGCGATGATTGTGGTGGTTGCAGCGATAGGGTGGGCCGGGGTGCACAACCTGCGCGCGCGCCGTGTGCGCATGCAGGCGCAGGAGCAGCGGGAGTCCGCAATGATGCCGGATATACAGCTCAAGCCGGGCGAGGCTCCGATGGACAGTAACGGCAATGCGCCCTCACCGTTGCAGCACAAGCCGGCACCCGAATTTACGCTGGGGGATCTGGACGGCAAGAAGGTTTCACTGAGTGAGTTCAAAGGCAAGCCGCTGGTGGTGAACTTCTGGGCGACATGGTGCGGACCGTGCAAGGTGGAGATGCCCTGGTTCGAGGAGTTCCGGAAAAAGTATGCCGGACAGGGCTTTGAGGTGCTGGGTGTCGCGGACGACGTGGATGCCGGTAAGGCGACGATCGCATCTACCGCGCACAAGCTTGGCGTGACCTATCCGATTCTGCTTGCGGATACCGCTATCGAGAAGGCGTATGGAGATCCTGATGTTCTTCCGATGTCGTTCTACGTGGACAAGACAGGGAAGATCACCGAGGTGACGGCTGGCCTGGGAACCAAGGACGAGCTTGAGGCGAAGATCAGGGAGACGATTGCCGCCGGAGGTGCGCAGTGAGACGAATGTTGAGGTCGGTGGTAGCAGCTGTAGTTGCCGGCAGCTTTGCCGGGGGAGTGCAGGCTCAGATTGGCGCTCCTGCGAAGAAGAATTACGTGACCTATGCGGCGGAGCCCCAGACGGTGGCTGCGGGTCGCCCCGCGGCGCTTGAAATTCACTTCCGAGTGAATGAGGGCTACCACGTGAATTCGCATACGCCTAAGTCCGATATGCTGATTCCCACGATATTGAAGCTGGACGCTAGCGACGGTGTGAAGGCGGGGGAGCTCCAGTATCCTGCGGGCAAGATGTACACCTTCAGCTTCGATCCGACGCAGAAGCTGGATGTCTACGCGGGCGATTTTACGGTGAAGGTGCCGGTGACGGCCTCGGCCGGCGAGCACACTGTAAATGGGACGCTGCATTACCAGGCGTGCGATAACGCCGCGTGCTATCCGCCGCGGTCGCTACCCGTGCAGGTACTTTTCCGGGCGAAGTAGTGTGGGAATAAGAAAGATTCAGACAAGGACCAGACCAGGGAAGAACGGGACAAGATGGAAGAGTTCAGAAGGCTGACTCGGTTGCCGGCCTACGTGTTCAACATAACTACCGAGTTGAAGGCGGCGGCGCGCAGACGGGGCGAGGACATCATCGATTTCGGCATGGGTAATCCCGATGGCGCGACCCCCAAGCACATTGTGGACAAGCTGATCGAAGCGGCTCAGAAGACGGCCACGCACCGGTACTCCCTGTCCCGTGGTCTGCCGCGGCTCCGGAAGGCGATTTGTAACTGGTACTTGCGCCGGTATGCTGTCGAGCTGGATCCGGAGACGGAGGCGATTGTCACGATTGGCTCGAAAGAAGGGATCGCCCATTTGTGCCTGGCGATGCTGGGTGACGAGGATACGGTGGCGGTGCCGAATCCGAGCTATCCGATTCACATCTTTGGTCCTGTCATTGCTGGTTCCAGAGTGCAGAGTATCGCGTTTGACGACTCGGACGAGGAGGCGATGATTGCGCGGCTCGAGTATGAGTTACCGCGGATGGAACCCCGGCCAAAGCTGCTGATATTGAATTTCCCGGCTAATCCGACGGCTCATTGTGTAAGTCTTACGTTTTTCGAGCGGCTCGTTCCGCTGTGCCGGGAGCTAGGAATTTATCTAATCCATGACCTGGCGTACGCAGATCTGGTATTCGATGGATACCGGGCGCCGAGCGTTCTTGAGGTTCCGGGCGCAAAGGAGATTGCGGTTGAGTTCTTCACGCTTTCGAAGAGCTACAACATGCCAGGGTGGCGTGTTGGTTTCATGGTGGGGAACAAGAAGCTGGTGGCGGCGCTGGGCCGGATTAAGAGCTACTTCGACTATGGAACCTTTACGCCAATCCAGGTGGCGAGCGATCGCAGCTCTCGAGGGTCCGCAGGACTGTGTGGGAGAGATTGTGCGGGTTATAAATGCCGTCGGGACGTGTTAGTGCCGGGGCTGAACAAGCTTGGGTGGCCTGTGGAGATGCCGAAGGCGACGATGTTTGCGTGGGCGCGGATTCCGGAACAGTACCGGGCTCTCGGTTCGGTGGAGTTCGCGAAGAAGTTGCTGCTGGAGGCGAAGGTAGCGGTCAGTCCCGGGCGTGGGGTTTGGAGAGCATGGCGACGGCCATGTGCGGTTCTCCCTGATTGAGAACGAAGAGCGGACCCGCCAGGCGTTGCGTGGCATCAAGCAAATGTTCCGGAACGGATAGTGCGAAGCGGTCGCTGCCGATGCAGGCTGCGCGAAGGCGCGCGTTCCGCATCACACGAGAACATGGCTTTTCCTCGGGCGAAACAACCCATTGCATTTCCTGAGATCGAGATTATTACGGACCCCGTGGAATCGGCTAAAGCGGCGGGTCTCCGCTATGTTTACGACACGCGGCCCGGCATCCGGCGCCGGCGGTACGGCAAGGGATTCCGGTACATCGGGGTGGACGGGGCAATCCTGAAAGATGCGGAGGTGCTCCAGCGAATCCGCTCGCTCGCGATCCCGCCGGCGTGGACAATGTTTGGATCTGCAACAACGCGAACGGGCACCTGCAGGCGACGGGCAGGGACGCCAAGGGCCGGAAGCAGAGCCGGTACCATCCGCGCTGGCGCGAGGTGCGGGACGAGGCCAAGTACGAGCGCATGCTGCTGTTTGGCGAGGCGCTGCCGAAGATCCGGGAGCAGGTGGAACAGGATCTGGCGCTGCCCGGGCTGCCGCGCGACAAAGTGCTTGCGACGGTCGTGCGCCTTCTGGAGACTACGTATATCCGGGTAGGGAACGAGGAGTATGCGCGGACGAATCACTCATATCGGACTGACGACGATGCGGAATCGGCATGTCACAGTTTCGGGATCTACGGTGCGGTTCTGTTTCGAGGGCAAAAGCGGTGTGAAGCACAAGATTGACGTGAACGACCGCAAGCTGGCGAACATCGTGAAGCGCTGCTACGACGTTCCCGGCTATGAGCTGTTTCAGTACCTGGATGAGGAGGGCAATCCGCACTCCATCGACGCGTCAGACGTGAACGAATACCTGCGGAGCATTACGGATCAGCCGTTTACGGCGAAGGACTTCCGCACCTGGGCGGGCACGGTGATGGCAGCAGTGGTGCTGCGGGAGTTCGAGGCGTGCTCGTCGCAGACCGAGGCGAAGAGAACGTTGTCGCCGGCGATGAAGCGAGTGGCTGCGGAGCTGGGGAATACGCCGGCGGTCTGTCGCAAGTGCTATGTGCATCCCGCGGTGCTGGAGCGGTACCTTGCGGGCGGCGTTCGGCCGCGGTGAAGCAGAGCCATAAAAGAGGTTGCGGACGGGAACTTCGGACTTCGCGACGATGAGCGGGCTTTGATGGATCTGCTCGCGGCGCAGATGAAGGCTGCGGCTTAGGGACCTTAGGATGGTCGCCAGGTGACGTCCACCCGCACGGGTATCTGGTTCTTGATCGGCATGGTCAAAAACGACGGCGGCTCGATCTTGAAATCTGTAAGAGTGGAAGGGACCACGCCAGTCAGGTGGTGCGAGGCTCCCTGGATGGTTTGTTGAAAGCGCACATGCGTGTAATGAGCGGTGTTGCCGGCAAACTCGACATCAAGGTCGCAGTCGAGGGTAGGGGACGCAAGATCGGACTCTGGCAGGCGTACGCGAACGGTGACGACGGGAAACTGAGCACCGCGCGTGACTTGCACCATATGCGAATCGCGGTTGGAGTCTCCGGAGTCGAATGATTTGACCGGGGCGGCGATGAGGAAATCGCATGCGCTTGCGTGACAGACGCCTTTGCCGCGGGCCGCGCGACTTGTTCCATCGACCTCATGCAGCGGATGCGACATGTGATAGGTCAGAGTGGACTGTTCGAGCGACCACGAGGAGTCGGCCTGAGCAAAGGCCGATCCGGAGACGAGTACGAAGGGAAGCAGCCAGAGACGAGAGTTCACAACACCCCTAGTATTTGAAATGGAGCGGCCAGGTCACTGCCAGAATCGCAGCGCCGTAGGAGACTGCGGTGACGGAAGCCACGGCGCCGTGGGCCGAGGCGATGCCGTGGACCTTTTGACCGCTGTTGATCTGGTTGAAGGCGATGGCACCGAGGACCGGCGTAAGCACCATTCCGGGCGCGTGGAGGTAGATGAGGTATTTGTGCAGCTTGATGCCGCCCCGGGCGGGCTCGTCGGACGCTTTGGGCGCGCGAATGGCATAGTAGGCTGTGGCCCCGTACATGGCGACGGCCAGGCCGCCTAGACCCACGTGGATATCTCGGGACGTGGTGTTGCCGTATTGACCGTGGCTCGGCGGAGCGCCGACGGCGCTGATGCAGGCAGCAGCTACGGGGAGAACAGTGATGAGGCCGAGACGCTGGTGGACTTTCAGCATGTGGGTGCGGCGGTCGAGCATAGCCTGTCGGTTGGGGTCGCCATGGGTCTGATCTGGCGAGAGACCCAGGTCCTCGAGAGACGGAGCACCGGGTCGAGGCTGCTGACTCGAAGCCGAAGAAGAGGTCTGGGGAAGAAGGCTCCCGATGGCTATTTCGTTTGCCGCTACGGTCCCGGGAGCGTCTGGCAGTTCGGACCGTTGCGCGGGGGGAGGGGAGTCCTGGGAAAACGCGGCGTGGGTGGATGCAAGCGCGAGAAAAAGCAAGCCAGCAGCCCATATGGGCCGTTTGCAGGGGAGGGGATCGACACCGGCCATCGGGGCACCTGTCGGGAGAGTATCACGCGGAAACGGCTGCCAGCCTGAGCAGGCCGTCAGCCGCTCTCCGACGCCTGGCAGGGAACCTAGTCGGGGACTTGCCAGCCCACCATCGTGCTTGCGAGTGTGGCCTTGCCGGTTGATTCGCCGCCAAGCGCCTGCGCCAGGACCGGAAATGCGGCTACCACCTGCTGGGACTTCGCCCAGACGGGGACGTCTTTCATGGTGTAGCGATAGCTGACCGTGGTTTCTGTGAAGCCGTTGGCCTGAGCGGGCGGGGTGAAGCTGTCCACAGACGAGACGACGCGATGACCGAAGCAGAATCGGGGGGCGTAGCGTGTACCGTAATCAGTGACGGTGTAGCGGCTTACGTGGATGCTGGGCTCAACGGATGCGGTGAGGAGCTTCATAGCGACCAGGGATTCCATCTGCTTCGTCTCCACGGGGTCGCTCGTCTCGTAGGGAAAGCGCGGCGCCTTTGGAAGCAGGCAGTCGGGATGGTCAGCGAAGTGGGCATTGAGTCCGGTGATGAAGTTTTCGGGCGTGGCTGCAGTCTTCGAGTGGCAGCCGAGGGAGAGCACAAGAACCGGAAAAAGGAGACACGAAGGGAGCTTCCCGCGGATTCTGCTTGCATGCGTGACCATCGACGGGTTACCTCGATTTATTGGATGCTGTCCGGTTGCCTGCGGCGGAAATAGGCGGGGTATCCGGACGCTAAGAGGGTGCGGCGTGGACAGCGGAGGCCCTGCCGCTGTGTTGCGTTCCAGATCAGTGCCGCCAGCGGGAATATTCCTGATGGTAACCTCATTCCTGCTGCTGCGAAGGGTATCATGATCGTTAGCAAGATCATGAATGGTTGCAGCGCGAACCGCGCGAGCCAACCTGCAACTTTGACCGAAGAAGCACTTGGGGATATTCCGCATGTCTGATGCAGCAACTGCAACACCGTCCAAACCCAGGGTACTTGTCGCCGACGACGAACAGGTGATCGCTAATACGCTTGCGATCATTCTGAACCAAGCGGGTTTTGAGGCGCGCGCCGTATACAGCGGGGAAAAGGCTCTGGAGGCACTGGATACTTTTCAGCCAGACATGCTGATCTCCGACGTAATCATGACTGGAATGACGGGAATTGAGGCGGCTATCGCGACTCGCTCAAAGCTCCCGGCATGCAAGATACTTTTGTTTTCAGGCCAGGCTGCCACCGCTGACCTGCTCGAAAAGGCTAGGACCCAGGGGCATGAATTTGAGATTCTGGCCAAGCCGGTGCATCCGACGGACCTTCTTGCAAAGCTGAGAGGATAGGCGCGAACGGGCCACGCGGAGGAGATGGGCTTATTGAAGGGGCGAACTCTCATCTCCGGACGCCGCACGGGTTTTTCGCTGCTTGATCTTTATGGCGGGGACGCCCGCGTATACCGACCAGGGTTCCAAGTCGCGGGTGGCGACGGACCCGAGGCCGAGCACAGCACCATCGCCTAGAGAGACCCCAGGGGCGACCGAGGCGCGAGCGCACACCCAGGAGTAGGATCCCAGCCGCATCTCGTAGGCGAGCAGCGGAAACGAGGCCTTGTCGTAGTCGTGGGTTGCGCCGCAGACGTACGCGTCCTGCGAGACGATCGCATGCGAGCCGAGATGCAGTGGAGCCGGATTGTAGATTTCGGCGCCGTCGGCGACGGCTACTGCGTCCTGGCAGTACAGGTTCCACGGAGCCCAGATCTTTGCCGCGGGGTAGAAGTGGCACCCGGGCCCGAGCGTCGCACCGAATCTGCGGAGCAGGAACGCGCGCCAGGCGTGCATGGGGCGTGGGGATGGTCTGTATAGAACGATTCGGATGACATTCCAAACGAGACGGCGTGCGCGGTCGCTGGCCTTGAAGGCAGGGCGGAGATACGGGTCCGCGGCCGTGTCCGGCGAGATGTGGTCCGCCGCGTTGTATTGTGCTTCTCTCGGCATGCGTGTGTGGATCTCCTGCGAGGGGTCATTGCTGGGGGTATTCCCGCGAAGCAGCAATGCCTGGGCGAGTGCTAGTCGTGCGGGAGCGGTTCCGATTCGTGGGCGAAGAGCTTCGGAATGGCTTTTGCGCCCTGCCGCATATCGTATCGTCTGTGGAAGCAATCGAGTGCGCTTGCGGACAGCTGCCGGCGTGCGGCCTGGGGCGTGTTGATCCATCGATCAAGGAGGCGCCATGTGCCTTCTGCGGTATCGGATTCAACGAATCCCGCGCCGTCGCGTTCGATTTCGGGCGAGATGTTGACCTTGTCTGAGACCAGGACAGGGAGCCCGCAGGATAGCGCTTCGGCCACCGCGATGCCGAAGTTTTCTTGATGGGACGGTAGGATGAAGGCTTCTGATGCGTAAAAAGCGCCCCATTTGGCATCTCCCGTGAGCATGCCTGTCCAGTGGACGCGCTGTGCGAGGCCCGCGCCTTCAACTCCGGCTTCCAGTTCGGCACGCCAGTGATGAGGGTCGGGTCCGGCGATGACGAGGTGGAGTTCGGGGTCAAGCTCCGCGAGTCGCAGGAAGGCAGCGAGCAGCAGGTCACAGCCCTTCTTCGGGTGGATGCGGCCGAGGAATAGAAGGAAACGACGATTCGCGAGCTGAGGTTGGCTTGCGAGGAAGACGTCTCGTTGGGAGCGGGGGTCGCGGTGTGATGGCACCGCGCCAAACGGGACAACAGCAGGGCTCCAGCGGTGGAGCCAGAAGCTTTCTTTCGCCAGGGACGACTCGGCCTCGCAGGTGAACAGCACCCGTCGCGCGGCGCGAAGCACCCAGAAATCGATTGCGAGCCAGTACGGCCACTTCTTTGCATGTTTCAGAGGAAAGGCGCGCTTGAAGTAAGGGTCGAGCATCCCGTGAGGGAAGACGAGGTACGGTACGCGGCCCGCCATGGTGCGCCATACTGCGTATCCTACAAACTGCCACATCCCGTGGACGATGACTCCATCGAAGCGGTCCCGGTTCGCACGCAGCCAAGGGATTAGTCGGGGAGAGTAGCGGTACCCGAGCCGAGCGGGACCGAGCGCATGTACGGGAACGCCGAAGCTGTCCAGGTAGGGCGAGTATGGCGGGTCGACTGAAACTACTTCGGTTTCGACGTCGGGAGGGCCGAAGCGAATCATGACGCGCACTGCCTCGGAGACGCCTCCCAGTTGTGGGTCAAGCTCCGAGACTACGTGCAGGATACGCATGGGTTGGGGTCAGGCAGTGAAGCCGGGAGAGAGGTGGGCGAGGGCGTGCCGCAATCCACTGATGTCCTGATCGAAGCTCCACGACTCGATGCGCTGGGCGGCGCGCTGTCCCATAGCCTCGGCGCGGCCGGGTGTGCTCAAGATGTTGTCGAGACAAGCTGCGAGTGCGTCGATGTCGCCGGCCGGATACACAGCGCCGTTAAGTCCGTTCTCGATCAGATCGGGCGCACAACCGACGGCGTCGGTGACGACTACGGGCCGCCGTGCACTCATGACCTCGTTGACAATCAGTCCCCAGGGTTCATGCCTTGACGGCAACACAAAGACCGAGGCCAGATCGAAAAAGCTGGGTAGCTCTGACTGATTTCGGAAGCCACAGAAGCGGATACTGGTGAGGCCAGTGGCGGCTGCCTGCCGCTCGAGCGCCTTTCGCTGGTCGCCGTCACCTACGACGACAAGATATGGATGAGGCTCGGCGCCCGGGTAGGGGGCGAGTTTGGCGTATGCCGCGATGAGGTGATCACAGTGTTTGCGCTCCTGCAGTTTCGAGGCGAAGAGAATGACCGGCCGGGCGGGGTCGAGTGAGAGTTCAGCCTGCAATTCCGAACGGTGCAGGGCCGCGGCCGCCGTGCGGTGCGCAAAATACTGATTGTCTACGGCGTAAGGCATTGCGAACTGCGGTATCTGACGCCCGAAGTAGTGGCGCCAGTAGCCGGCGTTGAGGGTTCCGATGGGGAGCACCGCCGAGACGAGTCCGCGCAAGTCGGCGAAGAACAGGTGCTTGAGGGCGAGCTTTAGCCCCGTGCGCTCACGGTCTCCCAACCACGATTCGGCGCGCAGAAGTACGGGAATTCCTAGAGCCTTTGCGGCAAACATTGCGTGAAGCGAGTTGATAGAGGCGTACCCGTGGATCCAGAGTACGTCGGCCGGGCCCTCGCCGAGACGGCCTTGCAGGGCGCGCAGAATTCCCCGGTTGATCGGGCTGAAGGGACTGACGGTTTCCGTGTCGCGCAGTTTGGGCAGGAAGACATGACGATACCCTTCAAGCAACGGTACATCCCATTTGATTCCCACACCGAACCCCTGATCCTTGTACCCGCGCACGGAGTGATCCGAACCGAACAAGACGGTGAGGTCGATGTCCGGCTCCTGCGCGATGCGGCGCAGCAGAGGGGCCTGGTACTGGATGGGATGGCTGACGAGATAGGTCAGGCGGATGCGCCGAGAGGCACCTGCAGGTACGGGTGGGGTCAGGCTTCTCCTCCTTTCCTGACACGTAAGGCTTCCAGACTAGAGGCCGCGGAAAGAGATGAGAAGACTGACAACGCCGAGGACTCCGCCGATACCGAGGCTCTTGGCGGCTGCCTTCATCTGGTTGGTGGGGAGATAAACGATGTCGCTGGCCTGCAGGACGGGGTCGGGTGCCCGTCCGTTCAATACCTTTTTGATGTCCACTTTTACTACCTTTCGTTCGGCCCCGAAGGTGCGAATCAGCCGAAGATCGGCATACCTGCCCTCATAGCCGACGCCGCCGCTCAGGGCGGCTACCTGCATCAACGTCAGAGGCATGGACTGGTCCAGCGGAAGCGCGCCCTGAACCTTGAAGGCCCCGAGGACAAAGATGACGCCTGCCCTAGAGACTTGGATGATGTCCCGGGGATAGACGAGCATGTCAGCGGCAGTGCTGTTGGTGAGATCCACACCCAGATCGACAACAATAGTGCGAGGCGGAGTGCCGGGTCGAACGATCCGGACGGTATGGCTCGCGCCGACGGGCAGCCCTCCGGCGGCGGAGAGAACATCGATGAGGCGGCGTGCTCCCGTGATTGGCACCGAGGCGCGGATTTCGCCCGCGATGGTCACGGAGCTGTTCAGTGATTCAATCACCTGGATGGTGATCTCCGGGTTCAGGTAAAAACCTCCCGTACGCAGGCGTTCAGCGACCAGTTGCTGGGCTGCGTGAATCGTGAGTCCTCTTACGGAGACACTTCCGATATACGGCAGCTCGATGGTGCCCGCGGTGTCGACGCGAACGACGGCGGCGTACTCCTGTCCGCCAAACAGGTGGACATTGATGAGGTCGCCGGGGCCCAGCTGAAAGTCTTCTCCGGGGTAGAGCAAGGCGGTGCTTGGAAGAGCGGGACCGTTCTGAGCTGGAGCGGCCGTCGCGGGAGCCTGGCTCTGAATGCCCGGGGCGACGGTGGGTAGCGTTCCTGCGGTTTGGGCAAGCGTCCCATGGTTCGTCAATGCCACGGTGAGCAGCAGAAGAGCGGCGGGTCGATAGGAGGCGAGAATGCGTTTCAGGCTCATCGCTCTGAATCTCCTTCTCTCGACCTGGTCTCGGCGGGTGGAGTCTGCGTCGTCCAGCTATCGGCGTCGGCGCTCCCATAGGAGTAGCCGGAGTACCCGTAATAGCCGTAGTAATCGGGCGAATTCAGGTCAACGGCATTCAAGACCATGCCGGCCATGCGCGCGCCGGAACGGAGAAGGAGATCCCGCGCGCGTTGAATAATGTGCTTGTTGGACTTGCCATGCCGGATCACCAGCACGACCGCGTCCGCAAAGCGGGACAGGATAACGCCGTCGGTTACGGAGAGGATCGGCGGCGAATCGATGATCACGTGGGTGTAGATCCCAGCGAGCCTCTGCAGTAGTGCACGCATGGCCTCCGAGCTGAGCATTTCAGTGGGGAAGGGAGGTACCGGGCCGCTGGGGAGAACGTCGAGGTTTGGAACTTCGGCGACGCGCTGAACGGCCTCCTCGAGTGGGGCTGTCCCAGCCAGCACGCTGGTAAGTCCAGTTTTGCCGATCAATCCGAAACGGTGGTGCACATTTGGCCTGCGGAGATCTGCGTCAACGAGCAAGACTCGAGTGTCGCCCTGAGCCAGAACGCACGCCAGGTTGCTTGCGGTGGTCGTCTTTCCTTCCGAGGGTGTCGCGCTGGTGAAAAGGATGAATTTGGGCGGGCGACCGGCGCTGGCGAGCAACAAAGAGGTGCGCAGGGAGCGTATCGCTTCTGCGAACTGCGACTTGGGCTGGTTCAGCACGTTCATGTTGCGTTGAGCGACAGACAGTCCGGGTGCCTGCTCGACCGTAGATCTCCGCGACCTCGGGATCACAGCGAGGGATGGAAGCTGCATCACGGACTCGATCTCGGCGACGTTGTGGAGACTGGTGTCGAGACTCTCGATCAGAAACGCAAGGACAGTTCCGCCGAGGAGGAAGAACACTATATTGGTGACGATGATTGAGGACTTGGGCTGAACCGTAGGCGCAACTGGCGGTAGTGCCTGATCGATTACGTCGACCTCGGCGGCGTCGAGTCCGGCCTGGAGACGAGCGGTGAGGAGTCGCTGCTGAAGCCCGTCATAAAGCGTGCGATTCTGGTCGAATTCACGGCGCAGGATGTTGTAGCGCACAAGATCTTCGCCCTGATCGTAGGCTTGCTTTTTCTTGACGTCGAGTTCGTGCTGGGTGCTGTCTTCTGCCCCTTTGGCGGCGAGAAAGGATTCCTTCGCTTGCAGGATCAGGCGGTTCTGCTCGGCCGTAAGTTGCTGGGTCAGCTCCGTAATCTCTGCCTGTACGGCTCGGACGTCCGGGTGATTCAGTCCCTTGCCACCGTCCGGACCTCCACTCGTCATCTGCTTCAGGCTCGCGCGCAGAGCGGCGATCTGACCACGAAGAGAATTGAGTTCACCCGGAGCGGTCCCGGGCGTGGTCTCGATCGACCCCTCGATGGTGTTGACGTCCATCCCCGTGACCATGCGATAACGCGACTCCGCATTGATGCGCGCGATCTTTGCCGCTCCTTCGGCGCTAAGCAGTTCCTCGAGCGACGCGCTTAGCTGATTGCGGCTCGAGTCGTACCCCAGCACACCCAGCCGGCGCTCGAGCTCCATCATCTGTGCCTGGGACTCTTCGACTTTGGTCTTCAACTCGTTGAGCTGCAGCGACAGCCACTCGGCGACTCGATTGGTCGATTGGACGGGAGTGACGTAGCTGCGCTGGATGTAGTCATATACGACCTTGTTGACGATATCGGCCGCCAGCTTTGCGCTGAGACTTGTATAGGAGATCGTCATCAACTCAGTGCGGGGCACAAGGCCAACATGCAGGTTGCCACCTAGATTGCCGATTACTCCGGCTCGGACATTTGGATCGTCCAAAGGGATATGCGTAGGCGGTCCCGGGGGCGCTCCGGTGAAATCCGGATTGTTGGCCAGGTTCATCTCCTTGGCGACTGTGTACAAGAGCGTGTCGCTCTTTAAGATCGCCAGCTCCGTGTTCATCCGGGTCTGGGAGTCGTCGGAGTAATCGGTGGATGCATTCAGCTTGTATTCGGCGGCCGCTCCACTATGGACCTGGATTGTGCTGGCCGCTACAAAGATTTTTGGCTGCGTGTATGCCTTGTAGGCTCCGTATGATCCGCCAAGAATCACAGCGGCGATGAGAACCCACTTACGCTTGCGCAGGGTTCCAAACGCCTCCGAAAGGGAGGTGTCGCCCGACTCTTCCCCCGTCCCGAGCTGGCGCAGAGGTGTTGAACCGGTGGCCGGGGGAGTCTGCGCTTCCTGGGGTCCCATTGGATTCCAGTCTACAGGAGCGACACGATGGCGAAAAGGGCGGGGCAGCGGGCACACGGTAGCTCGAAGGTGTGATTTCCGGTTCGTCGTGGAATCCAATAGGATGGGAACATCTGCAAAGCAAAGGATGCTGCCTCACCCCTTAGATATGACTCAGCCCGTTCAGATTGCTGTTATTGGCTCCGGGTACGTTGGCCTGGTTGCTGCAGTGTGTTTTGCCGAGATTGGACACAGTGTTATCTGTGTCGATAACGACGAGCGCAAGGTGGCCGCGCTCCAATCCGGCGATACGCTGATTCACGAGACCCATCTGCCGGAGTTGCTGGAGCGGTATCGCAGCAGCAAGATCCGGTTCACTACTGACCTGGGCGAGGCGACCCGGGAATGCGACGCCATCTTTATTGCGGTTGGCACTCCACAATCGGAGACGGGGGACGCCGACCTATCGTATGTGGAGGCTGTTGCCTGCGAGATTGCGCGTTCCCTGACCAGCTACAAGGTGATCGTGGAGAAGTCCACGGTGCCCGTTTACACCAATGAATGGATCCGCCGTTCGATTGAGCGGAATGGAGTCGCGCGGCACCTGTTCGACGTGGTGTCCAATCCGGAGTTTCTGCGCGAGGGAACGGCCGTGGTGGATTTTCTCCACCCTGACCGAATTGTAGTCGGCGCAGATTCGGACCGTGCGGCCAGCTTGCTGTCGGCGGTTTACGCGCCGCTCACAACAGGCGCTTACTACACGCGCGAAGATGCCATCCCGGGCTGCTGCTCAACTGCACAGCCACCAACTCTGCTGAACACCTCGACCAAGTCTGCCGAGATTATCAAGCACGCTTCGAATGCGTTCCTTGCGATGAAGATCTCATTTATCAACGCGGTGTCGAATCTTTGCGAGGCCACGGACGCAAACATCGAGCAGGTAGCGCGCGGCATTGGCTTGGATAGCCGCATCGGGCCGCGATTCCTGAGGCCTGGCATTGGGTATGGCGGTTCCTGCTTTCCGAAAGATGTTGCTGCATTCCGCTCGGTTGCAGAGCATTTGGGGATCGACTTCTCGCTCCTCACTGAGGTCGAGAAGATCAATGTGGCGCAGAAGAAGCGCTTTCTCGCCAAGGTCCGCTCTGCGCTGTGGACCCTGCGGGGCAAGAAGCTCGCCGTTCTAGGCCTGGCGTTCAAGGGAGATACGGACGATATCCGGGAATCTCCTGCGGTTGCTCTGATTGAAATGCTGCTGGCGGAAGGCTGTTCGGTTAGGGCGTTTGATCCTGCAGCCATCAAGCGTGCGGAGCACGAAGCGCCTTCGGGGCCGCACTTGCAGTATGTGGACGATGCGTACACTGCCGCTACGGACGCGGATGCGCTGTTGATTTTGACCGACTGGTCGGAGTTCGGGACGCTTGACCTCAGGCGTCTCAACACCGTGATGCGCTACCCAATCGTCGTCGATGGACGCAATATGTACGAACCCCAGACCATGCTTGATCACGGGTTTACCTACTTGAGTGTGGGACGTCCTGCGGTTTACCCCGCGCGCGAAGCTGTCTCAGCTTCAGCGTCGGTCTAGGTCGGCAGGCACCAAGGTTGAGGAGCGAACCTTTCCGCGCTCGCAGAATTGAGAGTTTCGTACTATGAAGTCAGATCAGCCAATGCGAGTGCTCGTCACAGGGGCGGCGGGTTTCCTAGGCTCGCACCTCACGGACTCTCTCCTCGGTGCCGGCCATACTGTGATCGGCGTGGATAACCTATGCACGGGGAACACGGCCAATCTGGCACACCTGAAAGGCGAGCCGCGGTTCGAGTTTGTCGAGCAGGACATCTGCAAACCATTCGACCCAGAAGCGGTCGACTATGTGTTCAACTTCGCGTCGCCCGCGAGTCCGATCGACTACGCGCGGCTCGGGGTAGAGACCCTCCTAGTAGGCTCCGCGGGAACGATCAACACCCTGGAGATTGCCAGGAAGTACGCGGCGGGATATCTCCACGCTTCCACTTCCGAGTGCTACGGGGACCCGGAGGTTCATCCTCAAGTGGAAACGTACTGGGGACGGGTTAACCCTATCGGCCCGAGGTCCGTGTACGACGAAGCCAAGCGTTTTTCCGAGGCTGCGGTCACTGCATACCATCGCTACTATGGCGTGAACACCCACCTGGTGAGGATCTTCAACACCTATGGCCCTCGGCTCCAAGCGAACGACGGCCGGGTGATCTCCAATTTCATGATGCAGGCGCTGCGGGGCGAGGCCCTCACGATCTATGGAGATGGCCTGCAGACGAGAAGCTTCTGCTACTGCTCCGATTTGATCGATGGCATCGTGCGGCTTTCCGAGTCTGACGAGCATACTCCGGTGAATATAGGAAACCCTGGCGAGTTCACGATGCTCGAGTGTGCGCAGGAGGTTCTAGCGCTTACCGGCTCACGGTCGGGCATTGTTCACATGCCACTGCCGCAGGATGATCCTGCCCGTCGCCGTCCGGACATTACGAAGGCCAAGAATTTGCTTGGGTGGGAGCCGAAGATCGGTCTGCGCGAGGGGCTGGCGAAGTCCCTGGATTATTTCAAAGCGTGCGTCGCGGCAGAACACGTGGCGCAGTGAAGGGGATCTCGAAGATTATTTCTAGTGCACGGTCTTCATGCGGCGGGACATGAAGTCCATCAACAGATAGCTGCCGAGGGTCTCGGGAGTGGTGAAATAGGCTTTTCCGCGGCACATGGCGCTGACCTTCTGAACAAATTGCATGAGTGAGAAGTCGGACGCAAGCATGAAGGTGTTGATCATGATGTTGGATCGCTTGCAGCGGCTGACCTCTTCAAGTGTTTCCGCGATGACCAGCGGATCCAGACCAAACGCGTTCTTGTAGATGCGGCCGTCAGGCAGCGTGAGCGCCGAAGGTTTCCCGTCGGTGATCATCACAATCTGCTTCATGTCTTTATTCTGGCGAGCCAGGATACGCTGAGCCATGCGCAGCCCTTCCCGAGTGTTCGTGTAGTGCGGCCCGACTTTCACGCGTGAGAGTTGAGATACGGGAATCTCTTCCGCGGTGTCGTGGAAGAGGACAAGGTTGAGAGTGTCGCCCGGAAACTGCGTGCGGATGAGGTGCGCGAGCGCCATGGCAACGCGTTTAGCCGGAGTGAATCGATCTTCCCCGTAAAGGATCATCGAGTGCGAGCAGTCGAGAAGCACCACGGTCGCACAGGAGGACTGGTAGTCAGACTGATGCACGTGAAGGTCGGAGTACTCGATGTTCAGGGGAACGTGCTCTTCGCCTTCCAAGGCAGTGCGTATCCCCTCACGGGAGAACACAGAACTGAAGGTCGCATTGACGTCGAGGTTAAGGCTGTCGCCGAACTCGTACATCTTGGAGCTTCCGTTTACCTCAACGCCTGAGGCTTCGTGCCGGGTGTCGTGGCGGCCGAAGTTCGATCGCCCCAGGGGACCCAGCAACTCGCGAAGAGCCTTGTATCCGAGGAAGTCCATACCCTTGTCGGTCACCTCGAATCGCGCTTCCGCGTTTCCGTCGCCGCTCTGCCCCTTGCCCTCCTGTGGCTGCTCCGCGTTGATGAAGTTCTGCTCCTGCATCTTCTGGACGATCTGGTCGATGAGTTCTTCGACCTGATCCTCGGATAAAGCCTCGAACTTCTCCTGTGACTCGTCGTCGAACAACTCACCCGATTCGAGTGCCTGACGGATGGCATCGCGCAGGTTCTCCATCGTCTGATCGCCATCGAACTCCTGAAAACGGGAGAACGGGTCGTGGAATCCGGAATCGAGAAAGAAATCCGAAAGGGCCTGCATCAGGTCTTCGAGGCCGATGGAAGAGGCCAGGTCACCGGTAAATTTGGTGTAGCGGATGCGCTTCATTGATTGGGAGCCCTAGTTGTATTGATATTAGACGCGCGAACGCCTTTGAGGACCCGCGGGAGTGGCCGCAGCGGAAAGTTAAAAGTGAAGTACGAGCCCCGTGTTGATGGTAAGAAGGTTTGGGTTATTGCTGTTGTTCAAGATCACTTGACCCGCGCCAATCTCGATAAGCCGGAGATCGAGGAACGGCACAAGCGGATAATCGATGCCACCCAGGACCTCGTAAACCGCGTACTTGTTGGTGAATGTCGTACCTGCCAGACCGGTGGACTGATTGACTGTTCGCGTCGCCAGGTATCCAGCCGATGCCTGGATGTAAGGCTTTATCCGGATGATTGGGGGATGCACCCCAAGCTTGATTCCTGCGAGGGCCGTATCGGCGCCGACGGTGCCCGGCCTGGTGGAACCGCGGAGGTCGAGGCCAAGCGAAATGACCGGCAGCGGAAGGAAGTTCAGCGTGACGCCTCCACCAAAGCCATTCGCCCAGACGGTGGTGTACTCATTTTGGTAGCCCGAAGGCGGGTTGTAGACGGATCCGGTCTGTACGCCCGTGACGCGGGTAGGTGAGTAGGTGCCATAGATACTTACGACCTGAGCTTGCACGTATCCAGAAAGGGCGATGACGAAGAGGGCGGCGAGTAGGGAGAGTCGGCGCATAGGCTGACTGTACGTAGGGTGAAGGCGTGAGGCAAGTGCGCTTGCAAACTGCTGTTGATCGGCTCACGGCACAACGACGCCGGGCCTGTTTGGACGAAACGGAGGCTGTGGCCGTGGGGTAGGATGAAGTGAGTTCCCATGCCATCCGTTCGTGTTCGCACACCTGCTGTTTCGTATCACGTATCCCTTGGCCGTGGCCTTCTGCGCACCCTGTACCCGCGACTGCGGGGGCTGCTAGGTCCTAGGGCCGCCAGGCTGTTTGTTGTGACGTCTCCGGAGATCTGGGCGTTATGGCGGGACTCTTTTCTGGTGTCGTTCCCGACGGACGCGCAACCGACTGTGCTGCTCCTGCCGGCCGGAGAGTCGCATAAGCGCATGGCGGCGGTGGAGACGCTGGCGCAGCAGTTGTCGGCTGCAGGGGCGGATCGGGATTCTGTCCTCCTGGCATTCGGCGGCGGAGTGATCGGCGACGTTACGGGTTTCCTCGCTGCCATCTACATGCGGGGAATCCGGTACGTGGGTATTCCCTCGACGCTTCTGGCTCAGGTGGATTCGTCCCTCGGCGGCAAGACAGGCGTCAACCTGGTGACCGGGAAAAATCTGATCGGAGCGTTTCATCACCCGCTCGCGGTTTACTCCGATATCGACGTTTTGGGAACCTTGCTACCGGCTGAGCTGCGGGCCGGTTTGCAGGAGAGTATCAAGGCCGGGATCATTCGGGACGCGCGGCTGTTCCGCTATCTTGAGGCAAATGCCGATGCGGTCTTGTCGGGGGATGCGCAGGCGGTGCAACGCGTTGTTGTGGCCTCCGTCAAGGTGAAGGCGGATGTCGTTGAGGCAGACGAGAAGGAATCGGGCGTTCGGATGATCCTGAATTTCGGTCACACGCTGGGGCATGCGATCGAGTCCGCAACGCAGTATCGGAAGCTGCTACATGGCGAGGCTGTCGCCTGGGGTATGATCGCGGCGCTTCATGTTTCGTTGTCTCGGGAGCGCCTCACCCAGACGCAATTCGACCGCATTCGAGCGCTCATCCTGCGGTTCGGACCTATTCCGACGTTTCGCATTCCGGCGGAAAAGCTGGTGCAGCTCACCTCTGCGGATAAGAAGGTCCGCAGCGGCAAGCGCGCCTTTGTATTGGCTACGGGGATCGGATCATCTGAGGTCGTGTATGACGTCTCCGACGCTGAACTCTTGCTGGCTACGCAAGCGATGCTCCGGGAGATGCGAACCGCTTGAGGCTGCCATGAATTCAGGGAAGACGGAGCAGACGATTCGGACCGCCACGGGCGCGCGGCCCGCGGGTGTCACAGGCGCGGCGGACGCTTCGGTGAAGATCCAGCAGATGTTCGATACGATTGCGCCGACCTACGATCGGGCGAATCACCTGCTTTCGTTTGGGATCGACCGCTATTGGTGGGGCAGGGCTGCGTGGACTCTAAGGTCTGTTCTGAGACGGCCCGATGCGGTGGTGCTTGACCTATGCTGCGGGACCGGAGACATGACACTTGCGCTCGCGCGCTATCGGCCGCGAGCCCAGCGCGGGGTAGATCCGGCGCCAGTACTCGCGGCTGACTTTTCGCACCGGATGCTTTCGCTGGGCGCCCGGAAATTTTCCCGCAGGAACATTGTTCCGGTAGAGGCGGACGGGCTAAATTTGCCGCTTACCAACAACTCGGTTGATCTTGTCACGGCGGCCTTCGGATTCCGCAACCTGACGGACTACGGTGCCGGGCTAGCAGAGTTCCACCGGGTGTTGAGGCCGGGTGGAGAGATTGCAATCCTGGAGTGCAACCAGCCCGACGGTCTGATCGGGGCTCTGTACTCGCTGTATTTCCAGCATGTGCTTCCACGCCTCGGCGGGCTGGTCTCGCGCTCGCCGCGGGCGTATGCCTATCTGCCGGACTCCGTGCTGCGGTTTCCGAGGCCGCCGGAGATGAAGCGACTCATCTCGGAGGCAGGATTCCGTGACGCCCGGTGGAGTTCCTACACCTTGGGAACAGCGGGTCTTTATCGAGCCGCCAAGCGGTAGAAGGGCACGTAGTTGCGTGGCGTCGCGGCGGGGTGCGCGGACGAGCACGAACCTGTAGCATCTCCATGATGAGCCCCGCAGCGATGCACGCCGCTCCGCCCGCGCCACCTGCGGAACAGGTGCGCCCACAGGGCCAGGCCAAACGCTCTGCGGCGATCTTTTCGGTGGCGGCTGCTGCGGTGGTCACGCTGCTGAAGCTGGCCGCGGGCCTGCTTACGGGATCGTTAGGCATGCTTGGCGAGGCGGCGCATTCCGGGATCGACCTGATCGCCTCGGCCATAACATTGTTTTCCGTGTACGCAGCTGAGCGGCCCGCGGACGAGCAGCACAATTACGGCCACGGGAAGATCGAGTCCCTTTCAGCGTTCGCCGAGGTTGTCCTGATGGTTGGGTCATGCGTGTGGCTCGCCACTGAGGCAACACGGCGGATCTTCTTCCACACGCATCTTGCGCTCCGATTCTCAGCATGGCCATTTGCTGTGCTGCTGCTATCGATTGCCGTAGACTACGCGCGCTCACGAGCGCTGGCCCGCGTGGCTCGACAGTCCCGATCTGAAGCGTTAGCTGCAGATGCCGTGCACTTCGCCACAGACATGTGGGCGTCAGGTGCGGTGCTGGTGGGGCTTGCGGCGGTGTATATCGGGGAACGCTTTCATCTGCCCTGGCTGGAGTTTGCCGACCCCGCGGCGGCCCTCGTGGTTGCAGGCATCATCCTGAGTGTCACCTGGCATTTGACACGAAACACGATCGATACCCTTCTGGATGCGGCGCCCGTGCAGGAGGCGGGAGATCGGGCGGAACTGCGAAGTGAACTTGCTGCGATCCCGGGGGTGCTCTCGGTAGACCGGCTGCGGACACGCCGTTCCGGTTCGAACTATTTTGCGGACATCACCCTGGGACTGCCCCGAAACGTTACGTTTCAACGATCGGAGCAGTTGACCCTGGCAGCGACAGAGGCGGTGCGCAAGCACCTGCCGGAGGCCGACGTTGTGGTGCACTCTGTGCCGTATAAATCTGTAACGGAGAGTGTGCACGACCAGGTGAGGGCAGTGGCGGCGAGAAGAAGCCTCGCGATTCACGAGATCAGCGTTCAGCAGTTCGATGGTGACAATCCTTCCCTTGCGGGCGGCACGGACAGTGACGCATGGAGGCCCGGCGGCCTGCACATCGAGCAACATCTCGAGGTGCCGGAATCGATGCCGCTACGGCAGGCGCACGAGATTGTTACGGAACTCGAGGCGGAGATGCGGCGCGAGGTGCCGGAGATCTCCTCGATCGTCACGCATATCGAGAGTGAGCCGGCGACGATCGAACGGCCTTCTTCACCGGAACGTGACCGGGAGTTGGAGCAGAGATTGCGAGAGGTAGCGCGCAAGTTTCCGGAGATTCTCGATATCCACGACGTCTATGTGACGCGACGCGCCCATGACCGTTCGGGCGGGGGAAGACTGCAGGTGACGTGTCACTGCACGCTCTCGGACGATCTGCCGATGGCTCACGTTCACCAGGTCATAACGGCGCTTGAGGGGGCTTTCAAGCTCGTGGCGCCGGAGGTGGACCGACTACTGATTCATCCGGAGCCCGCCACTGACAATCGGCGGTGAAGCGCTACCTGTTTTCGCATCATCCGCGCGAATCTTTCGTGAGAGGCGTCCGTCCAACGAATGCCTGCGGCATTTCTTACTGACAAAACGGCCGAATGGTCTGAAGGGTTCTTGTGGCTTGAATAAGGAGATCTCGATGAGTAGCAGACGATTGCGGCTTCTCTCCTTCGCCTGGCTTGGTGTGCTCCTCCCGGTCGTCGGTTGTTCTGGATTCTTCGTTTATCCCGGATCAACCACTGGCGGGGGCTCAACCACCGGCACCGACTTCGTCTATGTGGCGAACGCGACCACCCAGACGCTGAGCGGCTTCGCGCTTGCAAGTGGAGCCTTGACCGCTGTGGCGAATTCGCCATACGGGCTTGGGTTTCAACCCTCCAGCCTCGCGATCAATCCAGCCAACACGATTCTGTATGTTGCGGGGAATAGCCAGATTTACGCCTACTCGATCGGCTCGTCCGGTGCACTCACCACATTGAACAATGGTTCGCCGGTGATGATTGCAAACGTCGTCTCGATGGACATCTCGCCCGATGGTCAGTGGCTTTTTGCGCTCGATGGGAATGGGGTCTCCCTGGACGAGTACCAGATCAACGCCACAACGGGTGTGCTTACGCAGGTCAGCGGAGCTGCCTACTCGGTCGCCAAGGCAGTCGTTGTACCTCGTGCTGTGAAAGTGTCGCCCAACGGGGCGTTTGTTTTTGCCGCGCTGGGCACGGCGGGGGACCTCGTCTTCACGCTGAATCGAATCGACCGGAGTGGTCTCCGCGTCGCAGCAACTCTCCCCGGCGTCCACGACGACCAGCGACAATGCCCTTGCTGTCGATCCATCGGGCACGTATCTCTACATCGCGAGGAGCGGCACGAACGGCGGTCTCGGTGTTTATACGATCGCGGGCAATACGGGTTCGCTCGCGGCCGTCACGGGTTCGCCGTTTGCTGCGGGCAGCCAGCCCTACGCCGTGGTGTTGAACCCGGCTGGCACGGACGTGTATGTCGCCAATCGCGGAGACAGTACGATCACGGGATTCAGCGTGGCGGCCGGGGGCGTTCTGACCGGGTTGACGGGCTCCCCATATACCTCAGGAACTGCCGTGACGGCACTGGCGAGCGATCGGAGCGCAAAGTACCTACTCGCGGCTGCAAATGGCGGGTCGCCCGACCTGACGCTGTACTCTTTCGACTCTGCGGTGGCCGGCAAACTTGACCTGACGCAGACCATCAAGACAGGCACTGATCCGACCGGGCCCGTTGCCATCGTAGCGACACACTAAGGCCCGCGCGGGGCTTGCTGGTCGGAGAGGGATCCATAATGGGCGAGGCGCGGAGAGTTTCCTCTCCACGCCTCGTTGTACGTCAATGAATCGGTGCAGGTTAGATGGTGTTGATCAGCCCGTTCACTCCGGCTGGGAAGAAGCCGCCCTGCTTGACGCCGGGATTCGGCGCAACACCTCCGGCTGCGTAAACGATGGAGAGTATCTGGGAAGTGGTCCGTGCGAATGCGACGCCGAGGGCATTGACCTCGCTGGCATTTCCCGTACCGGTGGTCGAGAAGAACCCCCGGAATTCACCGGCGCTATTCGCCACCGGGCCGGCGGCTGCGAGAGCCGCGGTGCCTGGGTCTGCGGGTTCTACATCCTGAGGATCGTTGCCCGTGACTAGCACCCCGTTGACTACCGTGGCGATCGCAGGAACGGAGGTCGTGACCGTTCCGCCGCCAACAGTAAATGTCACCACCGTACCGGAGCTGGAGGTTGCGGTGGCGTTAGCGGAGATCGTCACTACACTCGCGGTGATGGCTGTAATTGTGCTACCCGCGGGAATTCCCGTTCCCGTAAGGATCTGGCCTATTGCGAGGCTGGCATTGGTTGTTGTCACCGCGATCGTGTTCTTCCCGCTTGTAGTGCCGCCCGTGAAGGTGAAGTTGGCACCCGAGATCGCAGTAATGACAGCGCCGGCGCCCGTCCCCATGCCTTGTACGGACTGACCGACAAGGGGCAGTGTAGATGTAAAATACGCAAACTTGATGGAGGTGCTTCCGGAGGTGGTAGTTCCCTGGAACGTGGTGCTTGCAGCGGCGGGATAGTACTGGGCGATGTTCTGGTTCTGAATGCTGGCCAGCCGAATCGCTCCGGAGTGGAACCCTTCCACTGCAAGGATTTGGGCTGCATAGGTAAGGTTGGTGCCGGACAACTGTGCGGCCGCGCCTGCGTAAGCAGTCACACCCACGTCTTCAAGCAAGCGGGCGATGCTGAGTGCATTGTTCGCCGTCACGGCAGCATACGCGGCGAGATTGAGGGCGGGGCGGGGAACTGCTGCAGACCCGAGTACGCTGCGGAGAGCAAGAACGTGGTTTAGCTCGTCAAAATAGATCTCGTTGAGAAGGTCTGTGATCTGGGCGGCGGATGTCCCTGTAAAGGTGAGCTTGGCAGGGTTTCCGGTGACCGGGCCACTTCCCAGGGTGAGCGCCGGGGGTAGATCTGTTCCCTGGGTCACATAAGAGTAGAACGTCGCTTCGAGGTACTCGAGATTCAAAGCGAAGTTGAGTACGTCGATCTGGGTGAAGCTGCTTGCCGCGACAGTTCTGGGACGGGACGTGTTGCTGGAGACCAGGGCAGCGCTTGTTGCCACGCCCGCAACACCTACGGCAGTCATGAAATTTCTGCGATTCACGGCACGCCGAGACGCTTCTTCTTGCAGCTTCTCGACGGACATCGCGGGCTCGGACACTTCGGGGATGTTGCTGGGCATTATGTGCTCCTTGTGCAGTTAGCGTGATCTTCTGAGTCGGGGGACGGTCTGCCGCCCTTCCGGCGATGGGGAGTTACACCGTCCGAATGGCGCCGTTGACTCCGTTGGGGAAGAACCCGCCCGAGGACGTGCCCGCCGCAGCATTGCCGTACACGACGGCAAGAACCTGCGAAGTGGTCCGGGTGAACGCGAACCCAGCGGGGACCGCGGTGCTCGCATTCCCCGTGCCGGCTGTAGCAAAGAATGCACCGCTTGAGGTCGGGCCGGCTGCTGCCAAGGCGGCGGAGCCCGGGTCCGCCGTCTGCACATCGAGCGAGTCAGCGGCCACGTATGCCGCGATGGTGGGGTTTTGAATAGCGGTGAGACGGAGTGCGCCTGCGTGGAACCCTTCTACCGCCAGGATCTGGGCTGCTACCGAGAGGTTGGCGCCCTGCAGGAGGGCTGCCGCACCGGCGTATGCGGTTGCGCCTACGTCTTCAAACTGCCGCGCGATGGAGATCGCGTTGTTCGCGGTGATGGCACCGGCAGCGGATAGGTTTATCGCCGGACGGGCGATGGCGCTCGAGCCTACGAGCGAAAGCAGATCCTTAACATGGCTCAGTTCGTCGAAGTAGATCTCGTTCAGCATGTCTGTGATTTGATTCGCGTTTGCGCCGGTGAAGACAAGTTTGGCAGGGGCACCCGTGACGGCACCACTACCCGTCAGTACAGTGGAGGGCAGATCTGTACCTTGCGTGATAAACGAGTAAAAGGTCGCTTCCAGATATTCGAGGTTCAAGGCGAAGTTGAGAACGTCCGGCGAGCCAATTGCGGCGCTCGGCGCCGGCGTGGTGTCGTTCGAACAACCTGTGAGAAGTGTGGCTCCGGCGGCGGCTCCCGTCATTCCGAGTGCGGCCATGAAGTTCCTACGATTGAATGCGCGCCCTGCTGCGATCGTTTCCACCTTCTCGACCGTGGCGACGGTATCGAGGACTTCGATTTCATTCCTGGCCATTTTTGTACGGGTCTCCTAACCCAATGCATCTGCGACGCGTGAAGCCTTGGAACACACACACTGCAAACGAACGCTCAAATGAGCTGCAAACGTTTCCTGTATTGAGTTTGTTTCCGTAGGAAACTGTATTCGCATCAGTGTACTTCGCGCAAGACTCTATTAATACGCCTCGGAGTGAGCGGTGTACCCACCAGAAACTAACTTAGATCCGGGGTCTCGCGAGAGATGCAAAGAGCGCGACCGCTCAGAGCAACTGTATGCTTAAGATATGCGCAGGTTGAGGGTTTTGGCGAGGGTCATGACAAGGCAGTGCGGTGAGAAACGAGCGGAAGGGCTCAGGAAAGATGTACGCAGCATGAGTGGCGTAGTGCTGGCAGTGGGCCTGCTAGGAGGATTGGCAGGATGCTCCCGGTTCCATCCCAGACCCGCGACGGATTATCTGTACGTGACGGCGAAGCAGACTTTTCTACGCGACCGTGTAGCCGCGGTCTCTAACCGGACGGGGACCGTGGACAATGGGCAGAAGCTCGAGGTGCTTGAGCACGGCCGCCGTTTTTACCGGGTAAAGACCGAGAAGGGCGAAATCGGGTGGATTGAAGAAAAAGCGGTGGCAACGCAGAGCATCTACGACGAGTTCGCCGCGCTGCGCGACGCACATAAGAACGATCCTCCAGCTGCGTCCGCTGTAGTGCGCGATGAGGTGAATCTTCACCTAAAACCGGGACGAGACAGTGAGCGGTTCTACCGGCTCGCCGAGGGGGAGAGGCTTCAAATGCTGCGTCGGGCTACGCTGGCGAAGCCTGTGGCTGGAGCCCCGCACGTGGAGATTGCCTCCGTAACGGCTCACACGGGAGCCGCTCAAATTCCGCCTGCGGCAGCCCCCGCAGTAGCGATGGAGGACTGGTGGCTCGTCCGCGATACGAAGGGAAGGGTAGGATGGCTGCTCTCCCGTATGCTCGACGTCGACGCGCCTGACTCTCTTACGCGCTACGCCGAAGGGCAGCGATTTGTGGGCGCCTACTTGCTCGGGACGGTACACGACGACGCGATTCGAAGGAGAGATCAAGGAGGTCCCCGAGTACGTTACGGTGCTCAACTCCTATACCGCTGGGCTTCCGTATGACTTCGATCAGGTACGGGTCTTTACCTGGAACGTCAAAATGCATCGGTACGAGACGGCGTTCCGCGAGAAGAATATTGAAGGATATCTGCCCGTATCGATGAAGAGCGACAAGGATCCCTACGGTAAATCCGTGCTGGCCCAAACTCCGGAGCCCACGTTTACCTATCGGGTGCTGGCGGCAGACGCAGGGCAGCCCATGTCAGACCCCCAGACCGGCGAGGTCAAGCCCGGGCGGCTGATTCAGAAGACCTATCGGCTGGAGGGAAACCTCGTCCGGCGTGTGGAATCGCCCGGCGCGCCGAAGGAGGACGAGGCGCACCCCATCGTGGAGCAGAAGAAGGACAAACGCAAAAAGAAGCGGTAGCCGGGTCCCACTGTCAGGCAAAGTACGCGCGGATCGCGTCTACGACCAAGTCCTGCTCGTCTTCACGCAGTTCCGGATACAACGGCAGTGCGAGAACCTCCGCAGCGGCGCGTTCGGCCTCCGGCAGGTCCCCGGAACGGTAGCCGAGGCCACGGAGGGCAGCCTGCAGGTGCAGTGGTACGGGGTAGTACACCTCGCTGCCGATACCCTGGCTCGCCAGGTACTCGCGCAGTTCGTCGCGTCGCGGTACGCGGATCACGTACTGGTGGAAGACGGGTGTTGCGCGCGGATCGACCCACGGGAGCACCACGCCGTCCGCTGTTGAGGTAGTGGTCGGCGGAGCGGCAAGATCAGCCGCTTGGAAGAGGCGGTCGTAGCGGGCGGCCAGTGCGACCCTCCGGCGCGGTCCATCTTTCCACATGGGCCAGTTTGACGTTCAGCACGGCGGCCTGGATGGAGTCCATCCGGCAATTCCACCCGACCTGATCGTGAAAGTAGCGTCGCGTCATCCCGTGAGCCCGGAGAGAGTGGGCGCGTTCAGCAACGGCGTCACTCTGTGTGGTCATCAGCCCCGCGTCGCCAAAAGCCGCCAGATTTTTGGTCGGGTAGAAGCTGAATGCGGCGGCTTCGCCCAGCGCGCCGGCCATTCGGGGCGGCTCACCGAAGGGGGACCAGGCGGCGCCGAAAGCCTGGGCCGCGTCCTCGATGAGCTGCAACCCTGGCGTGTTCCGCTGCAAGGACCAGAACGCGTCCATATCCACGCACTGGCCGTAGAGGTGGACGGGCAAAATAGCGGTTACATCGCCAGGGCGGCTCTTTCCGAGGACCTCGGACACGGAGTCGGCGGAGAGGTTGAATGTCCGGGGATCAATGTCGGCGAATAACGGCCGGCAGCCAGCCCCAGGATGGAGCTTGCGGTTGAGAAAAAGCTAAACGGCGTAGTTACGACGGACGGTGGATTGGGGGCTCGAGTCTCCTGTGCGCCGTCGCCCAGACTGCACGCGGCGAGCGCAAGCCAGAGGGCATCCGTGCCGCTGGAACAGCCCAGCGCATGCGCGGCTCGGCAACTTTGAGCGGCTGCAGCCTCAAACGAGGTTACGGCTGGCCCAAGAATGAAGCCTTGCGAGTCGCAGACCTGAGTAATAGCGGCGAGTATCTCATCGCGCAGGAGCAGATATTGTCGGGAAAAGTCGAGCATGGGCACTCGACGTTTGGCGGAGAGAGGCACGACTTGATTGTAAAGCGGTCTCCGTGCGACTTTCTGGGTATTGCGCTCGTCCAAAGAAAGACTGTGTCCATCGCGAAACACTCTGCAAAGCGCGCACTTATGAGCTAGAGTTAGAAAGCGGATTGTACGGGCATTTATGGTCGGTGGGCCCGCGATTTGTACATTTGAACGCTCCCTATCTGAGCTGCCAAAAACGGGATGGGCAGCATTATCTGCAAGAAGAGACAGCCACGCTGAAGGAGATCGGCATCATGGATTCAAAGCCGGCACAGAACATTCAAGACACATTTCTTAACACGGTTCGCAAGGACAAGAGTCCCGATCACGATTTACCTTGTGAGCGGGGTCAAGCTGACGGGCAAAATTCGTTCTTTCGACAAATACTCGGTGCTGCTGGAGAACAACGCGCAGGAGCAACTCATCTTCAAGCATGCGATTTCAACGGTTGTCAGCGGACGGGTGGGGCCGCACGCGGAGACCCGCAGCGAAGGCAGGCCCGAAGTGCGGCCGACCAGCACGCCCGGACCGGTAGCTGTGCCATCAAATCCGGCATCGTCAAGCGAGGGCGCCGGAGTACCGGGCGTCTAGACTAGGAACTTTCATCGCAAACGACGACGGAAGCCAGCAGATCAATCCAGGGGAGCCTTCGGGATTCCAGGACGCCCGTACGCCCGACTCCTTGGAGCTCAAACCGCCAGGAACGGGCCGTGCTCGTGGCGGTGGAGTTTACGGGGCAGCGCAAGCGCCTGACTCATTCGGCAAAGCAAGCGAGGGCAGCTGCCGCGATACAGGCTACAGATGGTGACGCGGAGGCGCCCCTGGAAGAGGCTCCAGGGGACCCTGATTTCGCGGCTTCGCTCGAAGAGTTCGAAGAGTTGGCTCGAAGCGCAGGGGCTGAGATCGCGGCGACTGTGGTGCAGCGCCGCGGCGAGGCCCGATCCGGCAACGCTGGTCGGCGGAGGCAAGCTTGACGAGATCGAAGGCGTGGTCGCCTCGACCAATGCTGACGTCGTGCTCTTCGACCATGACCTCTCCCCTTCACAGCTGCGCAATCTGGACGCTAGGCTCCCTGCCGTGTGATCGACCGGACCCAGCTTATTCTCGACATCTTTGCCCGCCACGCACGAACCCGCGAAGGCCAGTTGCAGGTAGAACTCGCTCAGCTTGAGTACCAGCTTCCCCGGCTGGCGGGGCGCGGCAAGGCGATGAGCCAGCTCGGTGGCGGAATCGGAACCCGGGGTCCGGGGGAAACGCAGCTCGAGACCGACCGACGCAAGATCAACCGGCGCATAGACCACGTGAAAGAGCAACTCGAAGCGGTGCGACGCAACCGGAGGCAACAACGGCAGCGGCGCGAAGCCGTTCCGGTTCCCGTGGTCGCGCTGGTTGGGTATACGAATGCCGGGAAGAGCACATTGTTCAACGCGCTCACGCATGCCGGCGTGCTTGAGTCGTCACGCATGTTCGCTACGCTCGACCCGAAGCTGAAGCAGATGCAACTACCCAGCCGGCGCAAGATCCTCCTGTCCGACACCGTGGGCTTCATCCGCAACTTGCCGCATACGCTGGTCACGAGCTTTCGGGCGACGCTCGAAGAGGTGGAACGCGCCGAGGTTCTGCTGCACGTCCGCGACGCGTCGAGCCCGCTGGCGGCCGAGCAGAAGGAGCAGGTAGAGCGTGTGCTGGCGGAGCTGGACGTGGAAGGCAAGCCGGTCATCGAGGTTCTGAACAAGGTTGACCTGCTCGGTGAGGAGGAGCGTGGGCGGCTTGTCCACTCAGGCAGCCGGGACGGCAGCGCTGGAGTACCCGTCTCCGGCTTGCAGGGCTCAGGGCTAGACGAGTTGCTCGCTGCAATTGACCAGAAATTGGTCGAAGATCCGATGGAAGAGGCTCATTTCCGTGTTCCGCAGTCCGAGGGAGACGTGCTGGCCGCGCTCGAAGGCGGCGCGGTCGTGCTCGAGAAGACGCTACGAGGGGAATCTGGTCCACCTAAACGTCGGGGCGCCCGCGTCGCTGCTGGGCCGTCTTCGGCGATTTCGAGCGTATGAAAGACTGATGAGTTAAGCAGAACAGGTCGCCTGATGGGGAGCGGAGGTGGTGTCCCCATCACGCGACCTGTTTGACCCAGGACATAGGGTCTTGGAGGTAGATATAGTCTAGGCGTTTGCCCGAGTTTGTCAACGGTTCCGAGGGCGATCGCCGAACCTGCTCGCTAAGTCGATTACCGGCCCCTCCGTCCGGTTAACGACCGCCCCGTTTGACTTTGACCAAAATGCTTTGCTACAACTAGAGAAAGCCAAGGCAGACCTGTGTTGCGCGTTGCCCGGCCGAGCCTTCTCCGGTACCTTCCAGGAATATCAACCGCACAAACAGATGAATCAGATACTCGACCAACTCGGTGGACTTGTGCTCGGCGCGTGCCGACGATGTTCTTTTTTATTCTGCTCGTGATCGCCTATGGGCTGCTGGTCCGGCGGCCTCTTGATCGTCTCCTTGCGGAGCGCCGCGCCCGTACCGTCGGCGCGATGGACCAGGCGCGCTCGGCCATCTCTGCGGCCGAAGCCGAGACTGCGCCTACGAAGACAAGCTGCGGCACGCGAAGGCGGAGATCTTTGCAATGCGTGAAGCTCGCCTGAAGCCAGTGGACCGCTGAGCGGGAGCAGAGCCATCGAAGAAGCACGGCGCGCAACCGGCGACCGCGTAGAACGAGCGAAGGCGGAGATTGAGCAGGGAGTTGCCGTGGCGCGCCGGCAGATCGAAGGCGTCAGCCAGGAGTTGAGCGAGCAGATCCTGCGGGCCGTTATGCCGTCTGGTACGGGACGGAGGCGGCGCAGTGACCTTAGTCAGACGAACGGTTCTTGCGAACTGGCTGCTGTTAGCGATGCTTGCGGCCGCTCCGGCAGCTTTGCGGGCTCAGGCAGTAGCGTCTCCGTCTGCGCCGGCGACCTCCAGTACGGCTTCAGGCGAGCGAAGCACGCCTGAGGCGCAGTCGCCGGAGAAAAACGGGCAGGAGAAGGACGAGAACGAGCTTACCGGCACTCGCCTCCGTGGTGAAGCTGGGCGGCATGATGGGCATGAACCCCGACCAGTCGGCTACTGCGTTCGAACTACTCAATCTTCTGATCCTCGGCTCGCCTGTTGGTCTGGGCAATCATGAAGTTGATCCCCGGCGCAATTCGCGCGCGGAACTCCGCGATCCAGAAGCACCTGGTCGACGCTCGCACCGCGACGGAAGAGGCCAGTGCACGCCTGAGCAGCGTGGAAGCTCGTTTGGGCAAGCTCGACGGCCAGATTGCGGCGTTGCGCGCGCAGGCCGAGCAGGAATCGATAAGCGACGAAGCGCGCATCAAGGCCTCGGTCGAGGACGAGAAGCAGAGGATCCTCGCGGCTGCGGAGCAGGAGATCGCCTCCGCCACCATGCAGGCGCACAAGCAGCTGCAGCAGTTCGCGGCCGAACTTGCGATCGAGCAGGCCGCACGCAAGCTGGTGGTTTCAGCCGAGACCGACCGGCTGCTGGTGCAGCGGTTTGCGCAGCGGCTTGGCGGCGACGAGTCGAAGAAGGGACAGAATTAGTGGCGAGCGAAGTTGCTCTTACGGTATGCGCACGCCTTTGCTGAGGTTGCCGACGCGGCCAATCTGGACCCTGCAGTGGCGCAGCAGCAGTTGCAGGATTTCGCGGACACGCTCGCCGACAGCCGCGAACTGCGCGAGTTCCTGCAGAATCCGTCCATCGCGATGCCTCAGAAGCTTAAGGTTCTGGACGCGCTTGGTGCCTCGCATGGGCATAGGTCCGCAGGTCAGGAACCTGCTGGCGGTCATCCTCGAACACCAGCGGCTCGCCGAATTTGACGAGATCCGTGGAGAGTACCGCATGCTCGCTGACCGGCACGCGGGCGCGGTCGAGGCGACGATCACCAGCGCTCGGACCCTTGCTCCTGAGGATCGAGCGGAGCTTGAGCTCGAGGCGGCGCAGCTTGCCGGTGCAAAGGTCCGCGCGAGCTACGTGGAAGATCCAGCGTTGCTCGGCGGGGCCGTCGTGCAGATCGGGTCGACCATCTACGACGGCTCGCTCCGCGCCCAGCTCGAGCAATTGAAGCAGAGGCTGGTAAACGCGTAGCGCTGTGACGCGGACGCGTACGAAAGAAACGAACAAATAGCTTGAAGTAGAGGACACGATGGCAAAGATCAACGCGGACGAGATAACAGAGCTGCTCCGCCAGCAGATCGAGAACTACGAGCAGCGCATCCAGGTCGACGAGGTCGGCACCATCATCTCGCTGGGCGACGGCATCGCCCGCGTGCACGGCCTGGACAAGGTCATGGCCGGCGAGCTGATCGAGTTCCCGCACGGCGTTGCCGGCCTCGCCATGAACCTGGACGAGTCCGAGGTCGGCGCCGTGCTGCTCGGCGACTACACCGAGCTGAAAGAAGGCGACGAGGTCAAGCGCACGGGCACCATCATGTCCGTGCCTGTGGGCGAAGCCATGATCGGCCGCGTGGTCAACGCGCTCGGCGAGCCGATCGACGACAAGGGCCCGATCGACACGCCGCACCGGCTGCCCGTCGAGCGCCTCGCTCCGGGCGTCATCGATCGCCAATCGGTGCGCGAGCCCATGGCCACCGGCATCAAGGCGATCGACACGATGATTCCGATCGGCCGCGGCCAGCGCGAGCTGATCATCGGCGACCGCCAGACCGGCAAGACCGCCATCGCGCTCGACACCATCATCAACTCGGCGAAGAACAACCTGATCTGCATCTACTGCGCGATCGGCCAGAAGCGTTCGAGCGTCGCGCAGATCGTGAAGACGCTGGAAGAGTACGGCGCGATGGCCTACACCATCGTCGTTGCCGCGACTGCTTCCGAGCCGTCGCCGATGCATACCTCGCGCCCTTCGCCGCGACCGCGATGGGCGAGTACTTCCGCGACTCGGGCAGGCACGCGCTGGTGATCTACGACGATCTTTCCAAGCACGCCGTGGCGTATCGCGAGATCTCGCTGCTGCTGCGCCGTCCTCCGGGGCGCGAGGCGTATCCGGGCGACGTGTTCTATCTTCACTCGCGCCTGCTCGAGCGTTCGGCTCCAAAGTCTCGGACAAGCTGGGCGGCGGATCGCTGACCGCGCTGCCGATCATCGAGACCCAGGCGGGCGACGTTTCGGCGTACATCCCGACCAACGTGATTTCGATCACCGACGGGCAGATCTTCCTTGAAACCGACCTGTTCAACTCGGGCGTCCGACCTGCGGTCAACGTGGGCCTGTCCGTCTCGCGCGTCGGATTCGCGGCGGCCATCAAGGCGACCAAGCAGGTCGGCTCCACTCTGAAGCTCGACCTTGCGCAGTACCGTGAGCTGGCTGCGTTCTCGCAGTTCGGCTCGGATCTGGACAAGGTCACGCTAGCGCAGCTCAATCGCGGACAGCGGCTGACCGAGCTGCTGAAGCAGCCGCAGTTCCAGCCGCTCACCTGGGTACAGCAGGTTACTGCGATCTTTGCGGGCACCACGGGCCTGCTGGACGACCGTTGAGGTGAAAGACATCCGCGCGTTTGAGGATGGGCTGTATGGCTATCTGGAGGCGAGTGCTTCGCAGGTGATGGCAGATCTTGAGTCGAAGAAGGCGCTGGACGACGACATCAAGAAGCGGCTGACGGACGCGATCAAGGACTACAAGGCTGTTCCTTGCGAGCCTGAAAGACAAAGCGAAGCCCGTCACGGCCTAGTCGGCGACGATTTACCGAGTGAAGTAGTAGCGAAGGACAATGGCAAACGTACTCGATCTTCGGCGGCGCATCCGCAGTGTGAAGAACACGCGGCAGATCACCAAGGCCATGAAGATGGTCTCGGCGGCGAAGCTGCGGCGTGCGCAGGACCGCGCGATGAAGGCGCGGCCCTACGCGCAGATGCTGACGAACGTGCTGGAGTCGCTGGTGCGCCGCACCGATCTCTACAACGGGCCATCGGGCGAGGTGATGCATCCGCTGCTGGTCGAGCGCGAAGAGAAGAACGTGCTGGTCCTCGTGATCGCGGGCGACAAGGGCTTTGCCGGCGGGTTCAACTCGAACATCGGCAAGGCGGCGCAGCGGTTCATCGACGAGCGCCGCGCGCTTGGGCCAGACGATCGATCTCGAGCCGATTGGCAAGAAGGCGATCGGCTTTTACAAGAAGCGCTTTCCGGCGGCCGTATACGAGCAGACGGAACAGCACTACGACAACGATCTTGTCGACGCACTTCGATACGGTTCGGCATCGCGCCGCAGCCGATCGAAGTCGCCGCCGAGCATCCGACTCTGTCTGCTCCGGACCGAGTTCGACGATGTGACGGAGATGGCCGCGAGATCATCGAGCGGTACGAACGCGCGGAGATCGACTCTGTGTACATCGTCTACAACGAGTTCAAGTGCGTGATCTCGCAGCGCGTCGTCGTCGAGAAGCTGCTGCCGATCCGCAAGCTTGGGTCGCACGAGATTACCGCAGCCGAAGAGATGACCGAAGAGCAGCGAGAAGCCGCGGCCAAGGCCGCTCAATCTTCGGGCGTTTCGATCAACGAGCCGGAAGACGAAGTTGCCGAGCAGGAGGCGAAGAAGTTCGGCACGGCGGACGTCGACTACATCTTCGATCAGGCGCCGGAGCGGCTCTTCCGCCACCTGATGCCGCGCTATGTGACGACGCAGATCTTCCATGCGCTGCTGGAATCCGTTGCAGCCGAACACGCGGCGCGCATGACCGCCACGGATGCCGCGACCAAGAATGCGGGAGACCTGATCGACAGCCTGAGCCTGACCATGAACCGCGTGCGGCAGGCAGCGATCACCAAGGAAATTATTGAGATTGTGAGCGGAGCAGCGGCGCTGTAGGCCGCCGAACTCTCCAGGAACAACGAGAAAATTAATGGCAGAAAATATTGGAAAAGTAATCGCAGTCAGCGGACCGGCCGTTGACATTCAATTCGACGAGAAGCACATGCCGCCGATCTTTCAGGCGCTGCGGATCGTTTCAGCGAGGGCTTCAACGTGCCTACGCCGCTGGACGTGGTCGTCGAGGTGCAGCAGCACCTGGGCGAAGGCCGCGTGCGCTGCATCGCGATGGTTGCGACCGAAGGCATGGTTCGCGGCATGAAGGCGAACGACACCGGGCGCGGGCATCACGGTTCCGGTGGGGCGATCCGACGCTGGGGCGCGTGATGAACGTGCTGGGCGAGCCGGTCGACGAGCTTGGCCCGATCAACGCCGAGGTGCACATGCCGATTCACCGGCAGGCGCCTGCGTTCGACGAGCAGGCGACGTCGGAGGAGATGTTCGAGACGGGCATCAAGGTCATCGACCTGATCCAGCCGTTCTTGAAGGGCGGCAAGATCGGCCTGTTCGGCGGCGCGGGCGTCGGCAAGACGGTCGTCATTCAGGAGCTGATCAACAACGTTGCGACCAAGCATGGCGGCTTCTCGGTGTTCGCCGGCGTAGGCGAGCGGACCCGCGAAGGCAACGATCTTTGGCACGAGTTCCAGGAGTCGGGCGTTATCGACCTGAAGGATCTTCCCGAAGAGCAAAGCGACGCTGATCTATGGCCAGATGACCGAGCCGCCGGGAGCGCGTCTGCGGGTGGCGCTGACCGGGCTGACGGTCGCGGAGTACTTCCGCGACGAAGAGGGCGCGGACACGCTGCTGTTCATCGACAACATCTTCCGCTTCACGCAGGCGGGTTCCGAGGTTTCGACGCTGCTTGGCCGTATGCCTTCGGCCGTGGGATACCAGCCGAACCTGGCGACGGAGATGGGCGAGTTGCAGGAGCGGATTACTTCGACCAAGAAGGGCTCGGTCACGTCGGTGCAGGCGGTGTACGTGCCGGCCGACGACTTTACCGATCCGGCTCCGGCGACGACGTTTGCTCACCTGGACGCGACGACGTTGCTTTCGCGTCCGCTGTCGGAGCTTGGAATTTATCCGGCGGTCGATCCGCTGGCTTCGACGTCGCGTATTCTTTCGTCCGCGCGTTGTGGGGCAGGAGCACTACGACGTGGCGCAGGGCGTGAAGCGGATTCTGCAGCGGTACAAGGATCTGCAGGACATCATCGCGATTCTGGGTATCGACGAGCTTTCGGAAGAGGACAAGCTCACCGTCGCTCGGGCGCGCAAGGTGCAGCGCTTCCTCTCGCAGCCGTTCCATGTGGCGGAGATCTTCACCGGCATTCCGGGCGCTTACGTGAAGGTTGAGGATACGGTGCGGTCGTTCAAGGAGATCATCGACGGCAAGCATGATGCCATTCCGGAGCAGGCGTTCTATCTGAAGGGCGGCATCGAAGATGTGCTTGCGGCTGCGGAGAAGATGAAGGCGACTGCGTAGAAGTCGGGATCGAGGGAGCAGGGAATCGGGAGCAGCGGATAAGCTGCTTCCGGCTACCGAGCAGGTGCTTATGGCTGAGGGTGCGAACAGTTCGGGGTTGTTGGCGGTGCGGCTGGTGACTCCGGACCGTCTTGCTGCTGGATTGCACGGCGGAGGCGGTGGAGTTGCCGTCGATGTCGGGCTACATGGAGGCGCTGTACGGTGCGGCTCCGCTGCTGGCGGAGCTTGGTGCGGGCGAGGTTCGGCTGCATGGCGGCTCGTCCGAGGGGCAGCGGTTCTTTGTGGCGTGGGGCTTTGTCGAGGTGCTGCCGGAGCGGGTGACGATTCTGGCGGAGACGGCGCTGCATCCGGAGGAGATCGACAAGGCCGAGGCTCAGGCGGAACTGCAGCGCGGGCGAGAAGATGTGGGCCGAAGCGGGCGACGATGGCGAGAAGTACGACGCAGGCGAATGCGATGATGCGGCAGGCCGAGGAGAAGATTGCTTCGGCTGAGGGTCGCGGCTGAGCTTCGGGCGGTTTACAGTGCGGCTTTGGCGGGGAGGGCAGCCCCGGGTACTTTTCCCCAAAGTCCTTCGTCTAAAGGACTTAGCCTGATGACTGTAGAGCACTGATCTGCAAAGTACCTCTTCTAAAGGACTTAGCCAAACCTCTTTGGTGGTGAATGGCCAAAGTACTTCGTCGAAAGGACTTACGGGTGAAAAGTCAAAAATGCCCACCGCGGGGCTCCGCGCTTTTGCTCGACGCATGCATCGTCTAATTGTGTGTCTTCTATCTCTATTGTACGTGTGCGAGTAAAACTAAACGGCCAAGTGTTTTCAGCCGCTAACTGGTTGCTAATAAACTGGTTACGGGCGCTGTGCCGGATTTGGGGCTTGACAGGATCAGGCGGACCAGTCGATCTGGATGAATACGCACTGGAGGCGGGCGGTGCGTACCGGCTGGGGCATGGCCAGATTACAAAGCGCGGCCTTTTAGATGACGGCGCAGGTCGGGGTGAGTGTCGCGGTTCTGGGTGAAGGGGCCGTGACGCAGGCAGTTGTGCAGGGTGGCCTTGAGGCGGTTGTAGTCGGGGCGGGGAATGTTCAGGCGCTGGTTGACGACGATGCCTGCGAGTACTGGCGACCCGTTGCGCATGATGCGAGTTTTGCGGTGGTTGGGAGCAAGGCCTTCCTCGTGGAGAATGGCGGCGACAGAGGTAGGGCCCAGGGCGGCGCCGTGCGGATTTGGTGACAGCGGGTCGGTCCAACGACCTGACGGGTGCTGGTCTGCGTGGAGCGCAGCGGCCCACCTGCGACGAATGCTCAGGATGCTACGTCTCCCAGGGGTAACGGCTGAGGGACACACGGAGGTGCCGGGCTGGGAGCGCTCCGCCGTGCTGGGTTGATCGCAGGGCGGTGAGCTTCCTGCGCATCGGTCTGAGAACGCGAGCTCTGCTTCCCGAAGAGGATGTGCTGGCTCGCAGGCACGGATCGCTGCCGAGGAAGCAGTTTGCTGGATTGCTCCTGGTGGGATGGACCTGGTGAAACGGCTTTGTCGTACCCAGCGGGGGGCGCGGTTGTTTCCAGGGTCTGGGTGTGCTACAAGTAGATATTCCAGTCTGCTTTCGGGCAGATTTGAATTTCATGCAGAGTGGCTGAGGGACGAGCCCTGAGACGCCACGACAACCGGACAGAACACGGGCGTACCGGTGTCAACTCTCTCCTGGAAGGCTTTCACGAGCCTGGCGGGGAACATGAGATTCGGAGCACGCAGTACCGGATATGTTTGTGCAACGCCGGCCTGCATCCGCAAGTCTCCTTCCTGCCGTGCCGGCACTCCAGTAAAGAGCCAAGTCTCAGGATTCTTTTCTCCTCCTCTCGGAGAGAGATCGATGAACTATTCCTGTAGCGCGTATGAGCTCGTGTGTAACGAGTGCGGTAAGCGGTTTGGCAATCGGCCGCTGTCGGCGTGTCCGGACTGCATTGCGCCGCTGGAGGTGAAGTACGACCTTGAGAGCGCGAGGGGCGAGTTTACGCGCGAGGGGATTGCGCGGGGGCCTGCGAGCATCTGGCGGTACGCGCGGATGCTGCCCATCCCGGAAGGCTACCAGCCGGACCTGCCGGTGGGCTTTACGCCGCTGGTGCGGGCGAAGAATCTGGGTAAGCGGATTGGCGCTTCCAAGCTTTACGTCAAGAACGATGCCGTCTGCTTTCCGATCGCTGAGCTTTAAGGATCGCGTGGTTTCGGTGGCGCTGGCGAACGCGCGAAAGTTCGGGTTTGAGACGGTGGGTTGCTCGTCGACTGGGAACCTGGCGAACTCTGTGGCGGCGCAGGCTGCCCGGCTGGGAATCAGGGCATGCATCCTGGTGCCAGCGGATCTGGAGCCGGCGAAGATCCTGAACACGCTGGTGTATGGCGCGCGGCTGGTGCGGATCGATGGCAACTACGACCACGTGAACCGGCTATGCACGTTGATCGCGGATGAATATGAGTGGGGCTTTGTGAATGTGAATCTGCGGCCGTACTACGCTGAGGGTTCGAAGACGGTCGGGTATGAGATTGCCGAGCAGCTTGGGTGGAGGCTGCCGGATAACGTGGTGGTGCCGATGGCGGGCGGGTCGCTGATTCGCAAGATCCGGAAGGCGTTTCAGGAGTTGATTGCGCTTGGGCTGGTGGAGCACCGACACGGCCGGTGCGCTTCTTTGGCGCGCAGGCGACGGGATGCTCGCCGATTGCGGAGGCGGTGAAGGATGGCGCGGACGACATTATTCCGCAGAAGCCGAATACGATTGCGCGGTCGCTGGCGATTGGCAATCCGGCGGATGGGCCGGCGGCGGCGCAAGATGATTCGCGAGGACGGCGGATGGGCGGAGGATGTTTCGGATGTGGAGATCGTCTCCGGGATCCAGGAGCTGGCGGAGACCGAAGGCATCTTCACGGAGACCGCTGGCGGCGTGACGACGGCGGTGACGGCGCGGCTGTATGCGCATGGGCGCATCTCTCCGGACGAGACGACGGTGCGTGTGATCACGGGCAATGGCTTGAAGACGACGGACGCGCTGGCGGGCCGCTATGACCATCTGGACGGACGGGCGATTCGGCCCGCGGCTGGCGGACTTCGACGCGTACCTGCGCGAGCTGGATGGTGTGACGGACGCGGAACTTGTAACTGCAGGAGATCGAATTGGCTATTAAGGTTCTGCTTCCTACGGCGTTCACCCGGCATACGGATGGACAGAAGCAGCTTGAGTCGTCGGCGACGAATCTGCCGGGACTGCTGACTGAGATTGATACGACGTTTCCTGCGCTCTCGACGCAGATCAAGGACGAACATGGCAAGCTGCGGAAGTTCATCAATATCTACGTGAACGATGAGGACATTCGCTTTCTTGGCGGCGACAGCTATGCGTTTCCGGATGGCGATGAGGTGATGCTGATCCCGTCGATCGCGGGGGGCGTCTGAGGATTGGATTAGGCTAGACGCGGCGTTTTTTTGTGATGAGCGGCGGTTGGTGATCGTGTGAAAGCGTGCGCATAGTTTTTTGGCTGAAGCAACGCCAAGGCGCTTTGCAGGGCTCTCACTACCTGTACTGATCGCGCGGGTTGCGCGAGAAACTCCGCAGGAAAGCAGGGTCTTATGTTTCTCATTCTCGCAGTTGTGTCTGGTTGTGATGTGGCTCGGCGGGTTCGTGATGTTCAAGAGCGCGGGTGCGTTGATTCACCTGCTGCTGCTGTTCGCGGTGATCTCGATCATCATGCACTTCGTGACCGGACGTCGGAGCACCGTTTAGGCAGCAGGGCAGACGGAAGTAGTGGTTCGAATTCTTACGGTGAAAAGGCCAGAACCCTTGTTGGGTTCCGGCCTTTTCATGTTGTCGGGTCTGAGGTCGGCTGCTACTGATGGGCGGTGGGCTGGCTCGGCGGGCAGTACGGGCGGCATGACGGAGCGAGGGCTACGGGCGTCTCCTCCGCGAGCTCGGGCAGCTTCTCTTCGAGCGCGATCTGCAGGACCTCGTCCATCTGCTCGACGAAGTGAAGCTTCATCTCGGACTTGAGGAGCTCGGGCATGTCGGCCATGTCCTTGCGGTTGTCCGCCGGGACGATGGCTTCGAAGATGCCGGCGCGATGGGCGGCGAGGAGCTTCTCCTTGAGGCCGCCGATGGCGAGCACCTTGCCGCGGAGGGTGATCTCGCCGGTCATGGCGATGTCGCGGCGCACCTTGATCTTGGTGAGCGCGCTGGCGAGGCCGGTGGCGAGGGTGATGCCTGCGGAGGGGCCGTCCTTGGGGATGGCGCCTTCGGGGACGTGGACGTGGATGTCGACGTGGCGGTAGAACTCCTTGTTCGAGGCCGAGGTGCTGCGCGCGGGAGCGGATGTAGCTCATGCGCGGCCTGGGCGGACTCCTGCATGACGTCGCCGAGCTGGCCGGTGGTGGTGAGCTTGCCCTTGCCGTCGAGGACCTGGACTTCGGTCTGAAGGAGGGTGCCGCCGACTTCGGTCCAGGCGAGGCCGGTGACGAGGCCGACTTCGCTCTTCTCGTGAACCTGCGAGTCGCGGAACTTGGCTACGCCGAGGAGATCGGCTGACGTTGTCGCCGGTGAGGACTTCGCGGTGCTCGGGGCCGTTCTCGACGACCCGGCGGGCGACCTTGCGGCAGACGTTGCCGATCTCGCGTTCGAGGTTGCGGACGCCGGCTTCGCGGGTGTAGCTGCGGATGATGGTGCGGAGGGCGTCGTCGTCGAAGATGAGCTGCTCTTCGGTGAGGCCGGTGCCTTCGCGCTGCTTCTTGACGAGGTACTGCTTGGCGATTTCGAGCTTCTCGAGTTCGGTGTAGCCGTGGAGGCGGAGGATCTCCATGCGGTCCTGGAGCGGGCCGGGGATGGTGTGGAGGACGTTGGCGGTGGCGACGAAGAGGACGTTGGAGAGGTCGTATTCGACGTCGAGGTAGTGGTCCTGGAAGGTGGTGTTCTGCTCGGGGTCGAGGACTTCGAGCAGGGCGCTGGCCGGGTCGCCGCGGAAGTCCGAGGCCATCTTGTCGATCTCGTCGAGCATGAAGACGGGGTTCTTGGTGCCGGCCTTCTTCATGGACTGGATGATCTGGCCGGGCAGGGCGCCGATGTAGGTGCGGCGATGGCCGCGGATCTCGGCTTCGTCGCGAACGCCGCCGAGCGACATGCGGACGAACTTGCGGCCGGTGGCCTTGGCGATCGACATGCCGAGCGAGGTTTTGCCGACGCCCGGAGGTCCGACGAAGCAGAGGATGGAGCCCTTGGGGTTCTTGACGAGCTGGCGGACGGCGAGGAACTCGAGGATGCGTTCCTTGATTTTCTCGAGGCCGTAGTGGTCTCTGTTGAGGATCTGCTCGGCGTGCTCGATGGAGCGGATTTCCTTGGAGCGCTTCTTCCACGGCACGGCGAGCAGCCAGTCGAGGTAGTTGCGGGAGACGGTGGACTCGGCCGACATGGGCGGCATGGCTTCGAGCTTTTTGAGCTCCTGCAGGCGCTTCTCGAGGACGTCCTTGGGCATGCCGGCGGCTTCGATCTTCTTCTTCAGCTCGTCGAACTCGGACTTCTCGCCGCGGCCGAGCTCCTTCTGGATGGCCTTGATCTTCTCGTTGAGGTAGTACTCTTTCTGCGCCTTCTCCATCTGGCGCTTGACGCGCGACTGGATGGTGCGGTCCATGTTGAGCTTTTCGATGGCGACGTCGAGGACGTCGGCGACGCGGGCGAGGCGGATCTCGGGATCGAAGACGTCGAGGAGCTGCTGCTTTTCGTCGATGGAGAGCTGCAGGTTGGCGGCGATGGTGTCGGCCAGCTTGGCGGGCTCGTCCGTGCGGACGCTGGCGGCGACGGTCTCGTGGTTGAGCGACTGCTGCAGCTTGACGTACTGCTCGAAGAGCGTGTGGACGCGCTGCATGAGCTGCTCGACCTGCGGGGTGACCTCGAGGTGGGTCTTGCCGGTGCGGACGGTGGCGACGAAGAAGCCGTCTTCATCGGTGACTTCGACGGAGCGGGCGCGCTCGACGCCTTCGACGAGTACCTTGATGTTGCCGTCCGGCATGCGGACGCTTTGAACGATGTTGCCGATGGTGCCGGTCTCGTAGATGTCGTCGGCGGTGGGCTCGTCGACGGAGGCGTCATGCTGCGTGGCGAGAAAGATCTTGCGGTCGCCGGTGAGAGCCTCTTCGAGCGCGCGGACGCTGGACTCGCGGCCGACGACGAAGGGGGTCATCATGTGCGGAAAGATGACCATGTCGCGGATGGGCATCATGGGCAGCTTGCGGGTATCGCCGCTAAGGATGGTTTCGTCGGTTGTGTCATGTCTCTCCCTATTAGACGTCCGAGCCGGTCTCGGTGATGCAACGTCGCCGTAACACTTGGGCTGATTGTAAAGCCTTGGAGCGGGTTGTCTGGTTCACCAAATTGCTGCAGCGTACGGCTGGTTTTCAAAGTTAGAACGCTTGTGTTCGTCCGGCGCAGTGGGTTGCGGTTCCCGTGGAAGGTGTCGTGGCTTCGCTGTGAGTGATCGAGTAGGGTTGGTTGCCGCTCGAACCGGGCAGCGCGGCGGTGCGCCCGGATGAGAGGCGACGCGAGATGTACTGAGGTGGCAAGCAGTGGATGAGATGCGATGGCCTGCCGGATACAGATGTTCCCGCCCGGGTATGCAGGGCGGGAATGTGGGTTGCGATTCGGGACTTAGCCGGCCTTTTCGAGGAGGCTGGGGAGACTGAGGGTGTGCTGACGACCATCTCTGCCGTGATGGTGAACTCGGCGACCTTCTTGTTGCCGGGGACGTAGTACATGAGGTCGAGCATCAGTTCTTCGAGGATCATGCGCAGACCGCGGGCGCCGACCTTGCGCTGCAGGGCTTCGCGGGCGATCTCGCGGGCGGCATCGTCGGTGAAGGTGACCTTGACGCCCTCGTACTCGAAGAGCTTGGCGTACTGCTTGAGGATGGCGTTGCGGGGCTTGGTGAGGATCTCGATCAGGGCGGCTTCGTCGAGCTCATCGAGGATGCCGAGGACGGGGAGGCGGCCGACGAACTCGGGGATCAGGCCGTACTTGAGCAGGTCCTGCGGTTCGGCCTGGCGGAGCAGTTCGGTATCGCGCTGGGCGCGGATCGGGGTGATGTCGCCTTCCTTCGCGTCGGCATCGGCGATGGCGCGGAAGCCGAGGGCCTTCTTGCCGATGCGGCGGCCGATCACCTTTTCCAGGCCGACGAAGGCGCCGCCGCAGATGAAGAGGATGTTGGTGGTGTCGACCGCGGTGAACTCCTGGTGCGGGTGCTTGCGTCCGCCCTGCGGCGGAACGTTGGCGACGGTGCCTTCCAGGATCTTGAGCAGTGCCTGCTGCACGCCTTCGCCGCAGACGTCGCGGGTGATGGAGGGGTTCTCGTCCTTGCGGCCGATCTTGTCGATCTCGTCGATGTAGATGATGCCGCTCTGCGCGCGGGTGACGTCACCGTCGGCGGCCTGGAGGAGCTTGAGGATGATGTTTTCGACGTCTTCGCCGACGTAGCCGGCCTCGGTGAGGGTGGTGGCGTCGACGATGGCGAAGGGCACGTCGAGCATCTTGGCCAGGGTCTGCGCGAGAAGCGTCTTGCCGGAGCCGGTGGGGCCGACGAGCAGGATGTTCGACTTTGCGAGCTCGACGTCGTTGCCCGCGCGTCTTGTTCATCTGGATGCGCTTGTAGTGGTTGTAGACGGCGACGGCGAGCTTCTTCTTGGTCTGGTCCTGGCCGATGACGTACTCGTCGAGGAAGGCCTTTACTTCCTGCGGCTTGGGCAGTTGGGCGGGAGCGGCGCCCGGAGCGACTTCTCCGCGATCGTCTTCGAGAATGGAGTTGCAGACGGCGACGCACTCGTCGCAGATGTAGGCCCGAGGGTAGTCGGAGGGGGAGGAGATCAGCTTTGCCACGGCGTCCTGCGACTTGTGGCAAAACGAGCAGCGAAGCGATTCGTCAGAACCGCGGGATGTCTTCATGGTTGTGGTGACTCCTCGGCGTGGGAAGAGCCCACGTCCGCTCAAACCGTCCTCAGTTTACACCTGAATAGCGTCGGATATCGTACATCCGGGGGCACCGCATACAGCTTTCTGGGTACGAGCGTAGACGGTACTTGCGCGCCGTAAAACGGAGACCCCGGCGCATCGGCCGGGGTCTGCATGTTGGGTTGGGATCAGGTTCAGGTGCGCGGACGATCGATGATGTCGTCGATGATGCCGTACTCCTTGGCCTGGGGAGCAGTCATGATGAAGTCGCGTTCGACGTCGCGCTCGATGCGCTCGAGCGGCTGGCCGGTCGAGTGGCTCATGAGCTTGTTGGTGATCTCGCGGATGCGCAGGATCTCGCGGGCGTGGATGTCGATGTCGGTGGCCTGTCCGCTGAGCCCGCCCATGGAGGGCTGGTGGATGAGGATGCGGGAGTTGGGCAGGGCGAAGCGCTTGCCCTTCTTGCCTGCCATCAGGAGGAACGCTCCCATGGATGCGGCCTGGCCGATGCAGAAGGTGACGACGTCGTTCTTGATGTACTGCATGGTGTCGTAGATGGCGAGGCCGGCGGTGATGGAGCCGCCGGGCGAGTTGATGTAGAGCTGGATGTCCTTCTCCGGGTCTTCGCCGCTCAGAAAGAGCATCTGCGCGATGATGACGTTGGCGATGTTGTCATCGATCGGCGTGCCCAGGAAGATGATGTTGTCGCGCAGCAGACGGCTGTAGATGTCGTAGGCGCGTTCGCCCCGACTCGTCTGCTCGATGACCATAGGTACAAGTCCCATGTCGCTCCTTCTTTCGTAGAACTGCTTGGGGTTACGTGTTGATTATGCCGCCCGGTGAACTGAACGAGTGGCGAAGGAAATGGCTGGACGCGTGGGCGCGCAGAGATCTAGGAGGCGAGCTTTTCGTAGAGCACGCTGCCGGTCTTCTCGCGGCGCATCTGTTCGCGCATGCGGTTCAGGCCGCCGTCCTTCGCAGCCGCTCGCGGAGGGTTTCGTAGGGCTCGCGCGACTGCATGGACATGAGCAGGATCTCGTTGTCCAGCTCGTCGTCGGAGACGGTGACGTTTTCCGCGTCGGCGATGCGGTCGAGCAGCAGCGAGGCTCGGACCTCGCGCTCCGCCTCGTCACGCTGGGCTTCGCGCAGGCGGCCGAAGTCGAGCTTCCGCATGTCGTCGGACTTCATGCCCTGCTGCGCGAGCGCGCGAAGTCCGCGTTCGAGGCGGGCATCGACCTGCTGCTGGACGAACGACTCGGGAACGGGGAACTTGTAGCGCGCGATGATCTGCTCGAGCATCTGGTTGCGCGCTCGGGATTCGACGGCTTCGCGCTTGCGTTCCAGGGTGCGCTCGCGGAGCTGGGTTTGGAACTCGTCCCAGCTTTCCACGTTGCCGAGCTGCTTGGCGAGTTCCTCGTCGCGCTCCGGGTAGGTCTTCTTCTTGATGGCCTTGACGGTGACGTCGTAGTCGACGGTCTGGCCGGCGAGGCGGGGCTCGCCGAAGTCGGCGGGGTACTCGACTTCGAAGGTGAGCTCCTGGCCGGCCTTTGTGCCGCGCAGTGCTTCGGTGAAGGCGGGCAGAGTGTTTTGCCGCCGATCTCGATGAGCACGTCTTCGCCGACCACGGGCTCCTGCGTCGGGGCTGGTCACGCCCTCTTCGGTCACGGTCTGGGCGAGGGGCTTGATCTTGCCGGTGAAGCTGGATCTCGGCCCAGTCGCCGTCGGCGAGCGGGCGGTCTTCTTCGACTGGCTTCCACGGTGGCGAAGCTCTCGAGGAGGTGGCGGATCTCGGCTTCGAGCTCGGCGTCGGTGAGTTCTACGGACGGCTTTTCGGCGCGCACGGTGTCGTAGCCGGCGATCGTCGATTTCGGGCAGAACTTCGAAGGCGGCCTTGAAGCGGAGCGGCTGCCCGTCGACAAGTTGCAGGTCAAGGAGCTGGGGCTCGGAGACGGGCCGGAGGTTGCGGGCTCTCGATCTCGCGGCGGAAGCGCTCGGAGACGAGCGCCTCCATGACTTCCTGGCGGACTTCGCGGGCGAAGCGCGAGCGGATCAGCGTCTCGGGGACCTTGCCGGCGCGGAAGCCGGGGATGCGTGCGAGCTTCTGGTAGCGCTTGATGACCTTGCCGTAGGCCTTAGCGACCTCTTCGGCGGGCGCCTCGACCTCGATCTCGCGGGTGAGTTCGGGGTTCAGCGTGGGGCCATGCTGGTGGGTGTGATCGTGGTCGTGAGTGTGTTGCAGCTCGGCGGCCTGAGCCTGATCGTTGCAGTCTGAGCCTGATCGTCGGCGCCCTGGGCTGCCGTTTCGTCTACCAATGTCTCGTTGTCCGTCATCTGAATGTGCGTTCTACCCTGTACCTTCCCGCTATGTGTGGACTGTGTGCCCGGCTGCGCGCAACACGTCCGGGCAAGCGTCTCTCCTCACTCTACGAGCCTCGCGCAGCAGGGTCAAACCGCGGCGGGGCGCTAGAAGGGAGCGGCGGGAGCGATGAGGGAGAACAGCTCGACGCGTATCTGCCATTGGGCAGTCTGGCCCGGCTGCAGAACAACCATGCCAGTGTCTTCGTCTCGTGCCCACTCGCGGCCGAAGGGGTCGTCGTAGTTGAACTGCGGCTCGATGGAGATGTACTTCTGGTCTCGCCGGGCGGAGACGTGGATGGCCTTGATGGAGGTGGAGAGGGTCGTGATGCGCAGGCCGTAGTTGCCGCCGGGATTGCGGATCTCGGTGACGGGGCCGCTGTCCAGAAACTGCTGGCGCAGATGTACGAAGGTGTCGTCGAGGTTCAGCGAGGCGAAGGGTGCGCCGTCATGCGCAAGGAAGTCATATGGTGTGCCGGCGACGGGCTGCACGGCACCAGTGGGTGCACCGGTCTGGCGATCTTTGATGAGGCGCGCATCGGCGGGCAGGTGGAGGCGGAACTGGCTTACGTCGCCGGGAAGAACGAAGCGGGGACGCCAGCCGATGCCGACTGGTTCGGGGATGTCGCCAGCGTTGTGAGCGCTGACGGTAAGCTCGATCGACCGGGCGGTGAGGAGGGTTGTGACCTTGACGTCCGTTTTGGAGGGCCAGTGCACACCGAAGTCGCCTGCGGTGAAGGTGGCCTCGGCCTGGCCGCCATCGGGCATGCCTGCGGTGCGCGCCGTGTCGGCCCCGCGAGCGAGCAGCAAGCCTCCTTCGGCGTTTGGTGTGCCGCCTACGGTGGGCAAGGTGAGCGCATGGCCCCGCCACATGGCGGGCACATGGTCCCCGGAGGCGGGGCCGAAGATGCGTCCAGCCCAGGGGACCTCGAAGGCGCCCCCCATAGCGAGGCTGGCGCCTCCGTTGGCGTCTGCCCCCTGGGTGTTCATCGCGGCTTCTGCCTGCTCTACGGCGGGAGACTCGAGCAGCCCTACCTCGCCTTTATCGGGCAGATATGCGCCGATCTGGAGGAGATTCATGCCGCGTCCGGGGAGAAGGGTAAGCGAGAGGAACTCGGGGTTAGGGGCGCCGGCGAGGCGGGACCGGGTCAGGACGATTGCCTCCTGACCGCCGGGACGGGAGACGGGGACCTCCTGCCGCTCCGTGACCATCCTCGATTCGAGCTTGTGGAGGTGGCCGCGGCCGCGTTCGCGCTAGGCGAAGGCGAGTGCGATCACGATCCAAACGATAAACAGGCCCGTGAGCGTTCCGGAGCGCATGAGGCTTCTGCGCCAACGGCCGCCAAACAGCGAGGCGGCACGGCGCCTGGCTGCTTAACGTACATCCTGCCGATACGTGGATCTCCCTGCTCGTCCAAATGTCGCCTGCCCCTCGTGCTTCGGATGTATTCTAACCATGTGGCGTGTGTCCCGCGCCCGCAATGAGTTTCCTTTCGTGACGTTACCCTTCGGCAGTACGACGTTTCGACCTCCCGGCGTCTTGAAGGCGGGCGCTTTGCTGCCGGTGTTGAACCCCGTCCGCGACGCGATCGTCGCGTGCGAGCGGTGCTCCCGGCTGCGCGAGTACTGCACGCGGATCGGCGAGACGCGTCGCCGGGCCTATATGGACCAGACCTACTGGGCGCGCCCCGTGCCGGGTTTCGGCGATCCACGGGCGCGGATTCTGATTCTGGGGCTGGCGCCGGGCGCGCATGGGGCGAACCGGACGGGGCGGCCGTTTACAGGCGATGGGTCGGGAAACTTCATGTATCCCGTGCTGCATGAGCTTGGGCTTGCGAACGGGCCGGCGGCGGTCTCGCGGGACGATGGCCTGAAGCTGCGGCATGCGTGGATTGGATCCGTGGTGCGGTGTGCCCCGCCGGGCGACAAGCCGACTCCGGAGGAGATCCGGAACTGCGCGACGCACCTGACCGCAGAGATTGGAGCGCTGCCGCGGGTGAGGGTTGTGGTGTGCCTGGGGAAGATTGCCTGGGACGGCTATCTTGCGCACCTTGTGACCACGGGGGTGATCCCGCGGCGGTCCGCGTACCGGTTTGGGCATGGCGCGGAGTACACGCTGCCGAATGGACTGCGGCTGCTGGGTTGGTATCATCCGTCGCTGCGCAACACGAATACGGGCCGGCTGAACCGAACGATGTTTGCGAGCGTCTTTGTGCGGGCGAGGGAGTTGAGCGGACTGGACTAACCGGTGGGAGGGCTCCGGGAGGCGCGGCGAAGGATAGGGCTGGTATGTCGGCGGCGCAACCAATGGGAGAGGGTGGGCCTCTAACGGAGCAGCAATTGAAGGTCGGACGTTGCGAGGGGGAAGAGATATGCGTTCAAAGAGTGTCTGGATCGCGTTTGCAATCGGAGTGGCCGCGGGAGCAGCCGTTGCTCTGCTGTATGCGCCACAGTCGGGCGTTCGCACCCGGCGGAAGCTGAAGAAGGGCCTTGACGAAGGGGTCGTGTATCTCGAAGAGGCGGCGGAGTATCTGAAGGAGCAGGCGGAGTAGCTGAGCAAAGAGGCGCAGAAGACCCTGCAGCGTGCGCGCGGACAGATGGATGATGTGATCGAACACGGCGCGGGTGTTGCGGGTTCCGCAGCGAAGGCCGTGCAGACGCTAATGTAGAGGGAGTTGTGGTGAAGCAACGAAGCGCCCCGAATTCGGGGCGCTTCGTTCGTTTGGGCAGAAGCGGCGCGGGACTATTCGGGCGGACCGACGGTGACGACAAAGTAGGCGAGGTCGGTTGTCGCCCTTGTTGGCGATCCAGTGCTCGTCGCCGGCGCAGCAGAGGCCGACGTCGCCGGCTTCCAGGGTGTGCTCGGTGCCGTTGAGGAAGAGGGTGGCGGTGCCGCGCTGAACCAGCCAGATCTCGCTGTGCTTGTGGGTGCCGACGGCTTCATGCGGGGCGCCCGGCTGCTGGATGGATTCGTGCATCTCGAGGCGGATGTTGCCGGCCTTGCAGCATGCCGGAGAGGAACGGCGTGCGACTCGTGGCCGCCCTGCATGCCTTTGCCGGGCTGCGGCTTGAAGACTCCGGAGGTGAGCTCTTTGAGCGGGTGTGGCGCGGCCGAACCGCCGGCTTGCGAGGCTGCGAGGCTGGTATCGCCTGCCTGAGCTTCCGCCGTCTGTCCGCCCATGCCTGCGATGGCTCCCATAAGCAGTGTGGCCAGCCCTGCGAACTCGCGGCGATTTACGTGTTCCATACGTGTTGAAATCCTCCGGTCAACCACAATACTGCCCGGGCAAACAAAAGCGCCCCGGCGTGATGGCCGGGGCGCTTTGCTTCGGTATGTAGCTTGAACTGCTCTAGACGGTTGAGAGAGCCAGGCCGACGCGGTCTTCGCCTTCCGGCCGTCGGCGGCGACCGGGCGGTAGAAGAGCTGGTTGTTTTCGAGGTAGACCTCGAGGAAGGCTGGACGCTCGCTGATGCCGCCGGCGATCAGCGCCTCGGAGAGCGGATCCTCGATGAAGCGCTGCAGCGCGCGGCGCAGAGGACGCGCGCCGTAGGTGCGGTCGGACGACGGTCTTCTCCAGGATCCACTGCTTGGCGTCGTCGGTGACGGAGATGGTGATCGCCTTGTGGACGAGGTTGGTGTTGAGCTGCTGCACGAGCAGCTCGAGGATCTGCATCAGGTCCGAGTTCGAGAGCGAGCGTGAAGATGATGATCTCGTCGAGACGGTTGAGGAACTCGGGGTTGAAGGTCCGCTTGACCTCGCCCTTCACCAGCTCTTCCATCTTCTCGAGCACCATGTTCTTCCTTGCTCGATCTGGAAGCCGAGGCCCTGCGCTTCTGCAGGTGCTTGGCGCCGATGTTCGAGGTCATGACGATGATGGTGTTCTTGAAGTCGACCGTGTTGCCGAGACCGTCGGTGAGCTGGCCGTCTTCAAAGACCTGCAGCAGCAGGTTGAAGACGTCCGGATGCGCCTTCTCGATTTCGTCGAGCAGGACGACGGAGTACGGCGAACGCTTGACGCGCTCGGTGAGCTGGCCGCCTTCCTCGTAGCCGACGTAGCCCGGAGGCGAGCCGATGAGCTTGGAGACGGAGTGCTTCTCCATGAACTCCGACATGTCGAAGCGGATGAGCGACTTTTCCGAGCCGAAGAGGAACTGCGCCAGGGTGCGCGCCATTTCGGTTTTGCCGACGCCGGTGGGTCCGAGGAAGAGGAAGCTGCCGATGGGGCGGGCGGGGTTCTTGAGGCCGGCACGCGAGCGGCGGATCGCGCGGGCCAGGGCGGAGATCGCCTTGTCCTGCGAGATGACGCGCTTGTGCAGCTCTTCTTCGACGCGGAGCAGCTTCTGCGTCTCTTCTTCCTTGATGGAGGTGATGGGAACGCCGGTCCAGCGGCTGACCACGTCCTCGATGTCTTCGCGCGTGACGATGCCGGCGGAGGAGTCGTCGAGGTGGTACTTGTCGCGCAGGGCGCGCAGGTTTTCGCGCTCCTTGCGCTCCTCGTCGGAGTAGAAGCGCGCCTTCTCGAACTCGTGGTTCGCGATGGCGTTTTCCATGCGGTGCACGATGAACTTGATGCGCTTCTGGACCTCGGTGAGCTCCTCGGGCAGCGAGGTCTGGCGCAGCTTGACGCGGGCGCCGGCCTCGTCGATCAGGTCGATGGCCTTGTCCGGCAGGAAGCGGTCGGGGATGTAGCGGCTGGAGTGCGAGACGGAGAAGCTGATCGCGTCGTCGGTGTAGCAGACGGCGTGGAACTTCTCGTACTTGTCCTTGATGCCCATGATGATCTTGATGGCGTCTTCTTCGTTCGGCGGCGGGACCTTGACGGCCTGGAAGCGGCGTTCGAGGGAGCGGTCCTTTTCGATGGACTTGCGGTACTCGGCCGGGGTGGTGGCGCCGATGCACTGGATCTCGCCGCGGGTGAGCGCGGGCTTGAGGATGTTGGCGGCGTCGAGCGAGCCTTCGGCCGAGCCGGCGCCGACCAGGGTGTGGAGCTCGTCGATGAAGACGATGGAGTTCTGGTTCTCCATCAGCTCCTTCATGATGGTCTTCAGGCGCTCTTCGAACTGGCCGCGGTACTTGGTGCCGGCGACGATCAGCGAGAGATCGAGGGCGAGGACGCGCTTGTCGGCGAGGAAGCATGGGACTTCGCCGTCGGCGATCTTCTGCGCGAGGCCTTCGACGATGGCGGTTTTGCCGACGCCGGGCTCGCCGATCAGGACGGGGTTGTTTTTGGTGCGGCGGCAGAGGATCTGGATGACGCGCTCGACTTCGGTGTCGCGGCCGACCAGCGGATCGAGCTGCTGATCCATGGCGGACTGGGTGAGGTCGCGCGAGAACTCGGCGAGCATGGACTGCTCGCCGCGCTGGCCCTTTGGAGCCCTGCTGCGGCGGGGGCCTTTTCCTGCGTGGTGCGCTGCAGCTCTTCGCGGATGGCGGGCAGGCGCAGGCCGCGCTCCGTGAGGATCTCGGCGGCGAAGCACTTTTCTTCGCGCAGCAGGCCGAGCAGCAGGTGCTCGGTGCCGATGTGTTTGTGCGAGAGGCGCTCGGCCTCTTCGGCGGCGTAGGCGAGCACGCGCTTGCACTCGTTCGAGAGCGGCAGGTCGACGGAGGTCGAGACCTTCTCGCGGATGGTGGTGTGTCCTTCAATCTGCTTGCGAATCGATTCCACTGAGGCGTGCGACCGCAGGAAGCGGTTGGTCAGCGCTTTGTCCTCCCGCAACAGCCCGAGCAGCAGGTGCTCGGTCTCGATGTAGGGCGACCCGAACTGGCTGGCCTCGTAGCGGGCGAAGAAGATCACGCGCCGCGCCTTTTCTGTATAGCGTTCGAACATGTTCCCCCTTCAAACCGGCACTGCCCGGCGCCCGAAGGCCCAGGAACAGCGCCATTGGTGCAGCCGCTTCGGTGGCCCTAGCACAAACCGAAGCACTTCAGAACGTGTGTGGTACATCACGCCCATGTCACTTCCTTTAGTGTAGTCCCTCGCGTCAAGGACCCAATCACCCGGAAGGGCTACGCTTTTGCGACCTCCACAGGACCAGCCCTGGAGATGTGCCGCGCTGTCCTGGTCTCCACCCCAGAACACCGCGCCAGATCCGGATTGAGCTGAATTTGTGACTACCCTACCACCCATTTGGAGAGCAGCTGTGCAAAAGTAGCACCGGAATCGGGGCAGTCGCGGCCGTGGATCAAATCGGGAAATTCCGGGCCCGTGTCTATTGGATGTGTGAGGTGCGGATTGGCTTCACGCCCGGGCGGCTGGTTGCGGGGCTGGCTGGTTGCTAGGGGCTGGCTAAGGTGAGACCTGGGCGGGAGTTGGCCTTCGCGGAGGCGGAGCACGCGGCCGCAGCGGGCGGCGAAGTCGAGATTGTGGGTGACGATGACGCTGGTGAGGCCGTGGGAGCGGTGCATCTGCTGGAGGAGCGTGAAGACGGCTTCGGCGGTGCCGGCGTCGAGGTCGCCTGTGGGCTCGTCGGCGAGCAGGATTCCGGGGCGCGGTGACGAGGGCGCGGGCGAGGGAGACGCGCTGCTGCTCCCCGCCGCTGAGTTCGCCCGAGCGATGGCCGGCGCGGGCTTCGAGGCCGACTTCGCGGAGCCAGCCGCGAGCGGCGTTGAGGGCGGCGGTGCGGCGTTCGCCGCGGGCGAGCAGGGGCATGGCGACGTTTTCGAGGGCGGTGAATTCGGGCAGGAGGTAGTGGAACTGCCAGACGTAGCCGATCTTGCGGTTGCGGTACTCGGCTGCGGCGCGCGGGGAGAGCGCTCCAACGTGGGTTCCGGCGACCCAGACGTCGCCGCTGGTGGGGTGATCGAGCGCGGCGAGCAGGTGGAGCAGGGAGCTTTTGCCGGCGCCGGACTCGCCTACGATGGCGACCATCTCGCCGGCGGCGACGGTGAAGTGAGGTCGCGGAAGAGTACAACCTCGCCGCGATTGCGGTCTTCGGCTGCGGTGGCTGCGATGGCCGGGTAGACCTTGGAGAGGGCTTGAGCCCGGACCATGGGCGGAACTGGATTCTCGCTGTTGAGGAGAGGCTCCAGCCTGTCGTCGGCGTGCACTAGAGGGCGCTCGCGGAATCGGGTACGGTGTGGCCGGCGAAGTTGCCGAGGGCGATGGCGATCCGATTCCAGGCGTTGATAGTGGTCACGGTAAGGGTGAGGTTTACCGTGTCGAGTTCGTTGAAGTGCTCGCGCAATGCGAGGTAGACCTCGTTGGCGGCGTGGCCGTCCTGAATGTTTGTTACGGCTTCTGCCCAAGCGAAGGCGGCACGTTCGCGGTCGGTGTAGACCGAAGAGTTGCGCCAGTCCGCCACCGCGGCGATACGATCTTCGGGTTGGTTCAGCTTTCTGAGTTCGGCGGCGTGGAGGCGGATGCAGTAGTCACAGCCGTTGATGAGGGAGACGCGCAGCCGAATCAGCCCGAGGAGCACGGGTTCCAGGCCGGTGGCGGTGTTGAGGTAGTGCTCCATCGCCGTCATGTGCGCGAGGCCTTCGGGGGCGAGTTGGCCGTACTTGAGTCGTGCTGGCATGGAAGTGGCCGATCAGATTCTAACGTTGACTTCGGACTGGGTGGTAAGGGCGACGTTACTCGTAGCGGAGGGCCTCGGCCGGGAGAACGCTGGCGGCGCTGCTGCTGGGGTAGATGGTGGCGATGAGGCTGACGCCGAGGCTTACTGCGCCGACGATGAGCGCGTCGCTGAGGCGCGGGGCGAAGGGCAGGTAGTCGATGGAGTAGACGCTGGGGTCGAGTGGGAAGCGATAGTGGCCGCCGAGCCAGCTGAGGGCGTAGCCGAGGACGAGGCCGATGGCAGTCCCGATGACCGAGATGAGGAGGCCCTGCACGAGGAAGATGCGGCGGATCTGATCGCTGCGCACGCCAAAGCTCATCAGGACGGCGATGTCGCGGGTCTTCTCCATGACCATCATGGTGAGGGCGATGAGGATGTTGAGTGCGGCGACGCAGACGATGAGCGCGAGGACGATGAAGGTGACGATCTGCTCGAGCTTGAGGGCGCGGAAGAGTTCGCGGTTCTGCTCCATCCAGTTGGTGGTTTCGAAGCCGCCGCCGCGGAGGCGATTGGCTTCGGTGGCGATGTCCTTCGCGATCACGTTGGCGCGGTACATGTCGTCGACCTTGAACCAGACGACGGAGATGAGGCCCTGGTCGGAGAAGAGGCGTTGCGCGTCGGCGAGGCGGACGAAGCCGTAGCTGGAGTCGTACTGGTAGAAGCCGGACTGGAAGATGCCGACGACCTGGTAGCGCTCGATGCGCGGCATGACGCCGAGCGGTGTGAGATCGCCTTGCGGGCTGGTGACCCAGACGGTGTCGCTTAGAGCCGCGCCGATGGAGTCGGCGAGGTCTTTGCCGATGACGATGGGCGGCAGGGAAGCGCCGAGGAGATGCGCGGATCCGGCGGCAGGCTGAGGTTCAAGTGCGTCGGCTGATCCTTGCTTGATGGTGCTGAGCAGGTCGGTTACGGTGCGCTGGTCTTTGGGGATGATGCCGGCGATGAGACCGCCTCCGCTGCGTGCGCCGCGGGAGATCAGCACCTGGCCGTAGAAGCCAGGAGCGGCGCCGACGACGTGGGGGAGTTTGCGAAGTCTGTCGACGAGGGGCTGCCAGTCGCGGATGCCGTCTGCCTTGACCCGCTCGAGTTCCACGTGGGCAGTGGAGCCAACGAGTCGCTCCTGAAGGTCGCGGCGCATACCGTTGGTGATGGCGAGCGCGATGATGAGCGAGGCGACGCCGGCGGCGACTCCGATGACGGAGATTGCGGTGATGACACCAACGACGGCCTGGCGGCGTTTGGCTCGCAGGTACCGTGCGGCGATGAACAGTTCAAATCGCATGAGGAGCTAGCGGACCACGGTCTTGACGCTCACCACGTTGTCGAAGCGATCGTAGACGCGGACCGCGAGTACGTGTTCCGCGGGATCGGCAGGCGTGTGCGGAGGGACGGCCGACGGGACGAGGGGAACAGAGAAGTCGTAGTGCTCTTCGAGGGAATCGGAGACGCGACCTACGGGTTCGAGGTACTGCCAAGGGCCGGCGTCGATGGAATACTCTGCGCGGGCGATGGGGGTTGTTGCGTCTCTGGCTGAGAAGGTGGCGTGGATCTCGGAGACGATGGGGGTTGTGGTGCCGGTTTTTGCGACGGAGGCTGTGGTGTTGGCGGCGAGCACACCTGGGACGGGCGGCGTGGTGTCGACCACGAACTGACTGCTGACCCGCTCGCTCGTGAGGGTCTCGGCGTCGGAGTGAACGGGGGCATCGCTGGCGATGACCTTTAGCTCGTAGCGGCCGTCGGGGAGCAGGCCGGCGTCGAAGCTGAGGAAGCGGTCGCTGATCTTGTCTTTGAGCAGGCGCCAGGTGTGTTCGCCGATGCCGCGGTACCAGACGGAAAACATCAGGTCATCGCCGTTGTCGTCGTGGGCGGCCCAGCGTGCGGTGATGCCGGAGCGATCTTTCTGGGCGAGCAGCGGCTGGGTGTTCGGGTCCTGCTGGAAGACGGGTATCGCGGTACCCGATGCAGGGGGAAAGCTGACCTGCACGGTAGGGTTCTGCGCGGGCTGGCTCCCTGCGACACGGGCACCAGTCTGGACCACGATTTCGTCGACGACGGGGGCGAGGTTCTTGCCGAGGTAGTTGAGGCTGACGGAGTCGACTGCGGCGCCGGTTCGGAGTACGGCTTTCCACTGGGCGAAGCGGCCGCCGGGGAGCGACATGGGGCCGTTCTGGTTGGGGCTGCTGTGGCTGGGGCCATTCTGGGATACGGGAATCCACTCGCTCCAGCCCATTGCCGGGTTTTCAACGTTGCCGGTGCGCTCGAACAGATCGTACGTGCCGGCGGCTGTTGCCTCGGTTTCGACGCGGCCCCATTGCGCGAAGCCGCCGGCGTCGAAGACCTCGCTGGTGTAGGTAGCGTTTGCGGCTGGGCGATCCTCCAGGCGGTAGACTTTGCCGCTGTTGCTGGTGCCTACAATCTGTCCTCCTGGAATGGCGGCGAAGGCCATGGCCTGCGAGGCTTCGAGGTGAGCCACGTCGGCGAAGCGGCCTGCGGAGTCGCTGCCTGTGGCGACGTCGACGCGATAGATGCGGCCGCGGTTCCCGGTGGCGGCGAGCAGGCTGTTGTCGTCGAAGGCGAGGGCGTAGACGACGTCCTCCTTGAAGGTGACGAGCTTGGACGGGCTGCCGTCCGCGGCGGCGATGCGGTAGATCTCTGAACCTTCGGGGATCAGAGTGTTGGTGGCTGCGGCGTTGGACGAGCCAGGCTGTGAGAACGTGACGGTAACTCCGACGGCGCCGGTGACTGGCAGAGGCGGAAGGCCGGACTGCGGCGTGTTGGCTGCGGGGCGCGTTCCTACACCGGCGAGGTAGATGTTGCCTGCGGGATCGAGGGCGAGCGAGGTGATCTCGCGGCGCGGAGCCGCATAGGCTGCGAGCGGCCGGGCGCTCGTATTCCTGGTGTCGAAGCGGTAGACGACGCCGCTGCCGTCGGTTCCGGCCCAGAGGATTCCGTCGGGCGCGGCGAGCAGGCAGCGGACGTGCTGGTCTGCTGTTTTGAAGGCGACTTCGGGTTTGCCGGAGTTGCCGAGAGGAACACGATAGACGACTGCGGGAGCGCCGGCGGCGATGTACAGGTCGGTTGCATCCCTGGAGGATTTGGGACGGGGAGCGAAGGCCAGATCCCACAGGTATTTTGGCTTCTCGGGCATGTCGGCCGGGTTGAAGACGACGACGGCTTCTGCGGGTGTGGCGCCGAGGCGGTAGACCTTGCCGTCGGGCGAGGTTGCGGCGTAGATGCGGCCGTCGGGACCGAGGCGGAGTGCCTGGACGCCGAGTTCCTTACCTTCGAAGACCTTGACTGCCTTGCCGCCGGGCGCAACCTTCATGACGACGGCTCCGCCTGCTGCGGTGCCTGCCATGCCAAGGTAGGCGTTGCCGGCTGCGTCTGAGGCGACGGCCCAAACGTAGTTGCCGGTGGTCTGGTAGAGCAGGGAGGTCGCGGGTGCGGGTTGCAGCCGGCCGTCGCTGCGGATGGCGACGCCCTGCGTCTGGCCTCGCTCCATTTCGTCGTAGCGGTCAACGGTCCAGAGCTTTGTACCCTGCGCGGCGGCGAGTGCGGGAAGTATCCCTGCGACCGCCGCCAATCCCAGAAACAGGTGCGTTTTCATCTTCCCCGAGTCTACCTTCGCGTTTGCAACCAATCTACCCTGCGGCTTGCATCCTACGCGAGCAGGAGACACTCAATGGCGCAGACACAGACGACGAATTCGGCGGAGCCGCAGGATCCGGAGACGATTGCGATACCGGATGACCAGGTGGTGGCACTTGATAGCATCGCTCCGGGATTGGTTGGGCTGCGGATCGCGTTTGTGAACGTATTCGGCGTGACGCATGCGGATGGAAGCTGGACGCTGATCGATGCCGCGATTCCTTTTTCGGCGTCGCGCATTCGGACCTGGGCGGAGAAGCACTTCGGACGTGCGCCGAATGCGATCGTGTTGACGCACGGCCACTTTGACCATGTATCCGCCGCGCGCGAGCTTTCGGATGGATGGGCGTGTCCGATCTATGCGCATCAGCTCGAGTTCCCGTACCTGAACGGACAGCAGTCGTATGCGCCTCCGAATGTGGGCGCAGGCGGAGGGCTGATGAGCCTGCTTTCGCCGACGTATCCGCGCGGGCCGATCGATTTAGGGAGCCGCCTGCAGGCGCTGCCGAACGAGGGGAGCGAGCTTTCGATCGCGGAGCTTCCAGGGTGGACGCTGCTGCACACGCCGGGCCACACGCCGGGTCATGTTTCGTTCTTTAGAGAGTCGGACGGAACCTTGCTGGTGGGTGATGCATTCTGCACGACGAAGCCGGAGAGCTTCTTCGAGGCGGCGCTGGTTCAGAAGCCGGAGCTTCACGGGCCGCCAGCGTACTTTACGTCGGACTGGGCTGCGGCGAAGGCATCGGTCGCAAAGCTGGCGGCACTTGGGGCGACGACCGTGGTGCCTGGTCACGGCAAGCCGATCAGCGGGGCAGGTGTGCCTTCCGAGTTACGCGCGCTGTCGGCGAACTTCGATGCGATTGCGGTGCCGGAGAACCGGAAGGATCAGGTGGCCTGACGGGCCGTGAGCGTGTACCCCCTCCCCCCTCCATTTTGCGTAAGTGTTGAAATCTAAGGAGTTGGATAGGGTCATTCCCCATCGGTTGTAGATACCCCGCTGCCGGATCCGGTGGTGTTTCGGCCACCGCTGTGGCCGGGCTCGACTCTGTCTTAATTGTACCGAACCGGGCATAACTAAACGGCCAACTATTTTGCAGTTTTATCTGCAATGGATAGAGCGACTTGGCGTGTTCTTGCGGTATCTGGGGGCTTGACAGGTTTTTCGGAGACCGGAGCGGGTCGTCAGTTCGCGAGGACGGCGCGATAGCGGACTTTGCTCTTCTTGACTTTGGCGATGGCGTCGTTCGCCTTGGCCATGGGAAACCGTTCGGTGATGGCTTTGACGCCGTGGCGCGAGGCGACGCCGAGCATCTCGTGGAGGTCGCGTGGGCTGCCGGTCGGGCTGCCGGAGATTGATTTCTGAGCGCCGATGAGCGAGAAGGCCTGAATGGCAATGGGCGAGGGGGGCACACCGACGACGCACAGGGTGCCCTTTGGCCGGAGGCTGTTGACGAAGGCCTGCCAGTCCTGGTCGGCGCTGACGGTGGAGAGCAGCAGATCGAAGCAGCCGGCGACCTTCTTCAGTTCGGCGGTATCGCGGGTGTTGACGAAGTGATCGGCGCCCATCTCGCGCGCCTCGTTTTCCTTGTCCTTGGAGGTGGAGAGGGCGGTGACCTCGGCGCCGAAGGCCTTGGCGAACTGCACGCCGAGATGGCCCAGCCCGCCGATGCCTACGACGCCGACGCGCGACGATGGGCCGACGCCGTGGTTGCGCAGGGGAGAGTAGACGGTGATGCCGCCGCACAGCAGCGGCGCGACGTTTTCGCTTTCGAGACTGCGGGGCACGGGAATGGCGAAGCGGGAGTTGACGCGGACGGCATCGGCATAGCCGCCGTTGCGACCGACGCAGGTGGGCTGCGCCTGGGGGCAGAGGTGCTCGTCGCCCTGGCGGCACCACTCGCAGATGCCGCAGGAATCCGCCTGCCAGCCGATGCCGACGCGTTCGCCGACGGTGCGGTCCTTGACCTCTGAGCCTACGGCGGAGACCGTGCCTACGATCTCGTGGCCGGGAATGAAGGGGTAGCGGCTGATGCCCCAGTCGTTGTCGATCAGGTGAACGTCGGAATGGCAGACGCCGCAATGGGTGATGCGGACCTCGACCTCGTTTGCTTTCAACTCGCCCGGGTCGTACTTGTACGGCAGAAGCTGTGCGCCGGCCGCGTGCACAGCCAGACCGCGAATCTCGATTGCACTCATCGGAAGTGATCTCCCGGCAGGGACGCTCTGCTCGACTCCATCCCTGCGCGTGCTCCGATGCTACATCAGAGGCGTTGCTGCCGGGGTGCGGCGGGAAGCTCCTGCGGAGGGGATAGATCAGCGCACGTCGACGGTGAGGACCTGTGATCCGGAGAGGGCGTAGCCGACGGGCGCGGAGCCGGATTCGACGGCGCTTTCACCGGTCAACTGCACCTTCTGCGAGGCCTTGAGCGGCTCGAGGACGTTGGCCATGGAGAGTGGGACAGCGGGGAGCGATTCGGTTTCGAGCGCGGCCTGCGGGGTGTGTTCGAGCAGGGTGACGTAGACGCGGTCGTTGGCGTGGGAGCGGTTCATCTGGGCGACTGCGTCGGCCAGCGCAACGGGACGAGCGCCCGCGCCGCCGAGCACGATGACTCCGGGGGTGGCGCCGCCTGTTCCGGAGCTTGTGAGCTTGTCGACCATGGCGGCGTCGCTGACCACGATTCGCAACTGGCCGGGTGTGAGGTTTTCGGGCAGCCTGACCTTGAGGCGGACGACCTGCGCCTCGCTCTGGTAGGGGTGCACGGTGGCTTCGACTTCGAGCATCTCGCCGGGGCGGACCTCATAGGCGCCGAGGCGGGCGCCTTCGAGGACGGCTGACCTGCGGCCGGGCAGCGCCTCCATCCGTGAGGTGGAGGCCGGTGACTTCGGGCTGCTCGATGGCGTTGCTGTAGAGGCGGCTGAAGCGGTCGTTGACGTAGAGGGCGGCGCTTACGGCGCCGGAACCAGACTCGGATGGGGCCATGATGCCTTCCATGCGGACGGGAGGCTGGCCTTTGACGCTGAGCTCGCCAGTACATGCGGTAGCTCATCTGGTTTTCGGAGGCGTTGGTTCCGGAGAGGCTCTGGTAGACGCTCATCAGCATGGCCTGCGGGGTGAGTTCGCGGTTGTCGAGAACCTCGAAGTGCATGCCGCCAGCGGGCGCGGATCCGGCGGGAGCGTTGTTCGGGACCTGGAACGATGGAGGTGCGCTGTCCTGTGCGCTTGCGGTCTGGAACGAGGGGGTGCCGGCGGTGAGCGAGGCTGTCTGAGTGGGTGCCGATGAGCCGGGTGCGGCGGCGGGTGGCGAGAGGACCTGAACGCTGACGGGGATCATGCGGGCGGATTCGCCGAAGCGGCCGAGGATGGCGGAGGCGCGATCTTCGGTGAACTGGCCGACGGTTTCCGTGGTGTTGATGATCTTGAAGGCGTTGAGTGGACTGGCGAGGGTGGCGACCACTTCGGCCTTGGTCATGGGCATGGCGATGTGGCCGAACTGGGTGATGGGATGGCCGCAGGCGAGGAGCTGGTGCGGATCGACGTAGGTGACGGTGCAGGTGCCGGAGATGGAGAGGTCGCCGCGGACGAGGACGGCCTAGACTGCGGAGCCGGGGAAGATGGGCTCGGGCTGCTTTGTGCCGGCAGCGGCGGCGCCGCCGATTCCGGCGACGGGGGTCATGCCCATCTCGCGGAAGCGTCCGCCGAAGCGGTCGACGGCTTCGCGGGAGAAGCCTCCGAAGACGAGTGCTGTTTCGATCGGCTGGACCTCGCCGCCGGCACCGACGCTCTGGGAGTTCTGCGCGGACAGGTTGCCGGGGCCGAGGTCTGCGGAGGCGACCCTCATTCCGGCTGAGCTGGCCTGGCGGTCACGGACCTGGAGCATCTGCTCGATGGGGGTGATGCCGCAGATGGGCTCCTTCGAGAAGGTCCCGATGCGGTAGCTGAGCGCGCCGACGAGGCGGCCGTCCACGTAGACGGGGGAGCCGCTCATGCCGGCGACGACGCCGGTGTACTCGGGTTTTGGGCCTTTGAGGCGACCGAGGATCATGTCCTGTCCGGGGCCGATAGCGTCCTTCAGGACGCCGAGGATTTCGACTCCCATGGGTTCGGGAGTGACGCCCTCGAAGACCGTGTAGGCGACGCCGGTCAGGCCTCGGTGGACGTCCGCGAGAGGAAAGATGTCGGTTTTCAGCGGAGGCAGGGCAGGCAGGGCTGCGGGGCTTGCGGCGCGGGCAGGGGCCAGGGTGGATGCGGGCAGGGCCTGTTGCGCTGAGGCGGCAGCGGCAGGCAGGGCTATTCCGAAGCACAGGGCCCAACCCAAACGTTGCCGCGAGCAGAACATCGTTCCCATCCTTGCCAGACGTTTGGATAGACGTATGTTCATAGAGACCAGATGGTACAGGGTAGAGCCAAATGGCGGCGAATCCTAGTCTTTTGAATGGAGACGCCGCAGTAAGATCGGACAGGGCACGTGGCGGCTGCGCCAATCTGCCCTTCGCGTCCGTCCAACACGTAGGATACCCAAGGATGACCACCGACCGCATTCTTTGCCGCATTGTCGCTGCCGCCGTGCTGGCGAGTACCGCCCTCCTGCCGGTGTACGCGCAGGCTCCGGCGCCTGCCGCGCCACCTGTGAAGACGCCTGCGGGGCAACAGCCTGCTGCGCAGCCGCCTGACAGCGGCGGGCCGGCGACGGATAACGGGCCGATCATCATTCCCAAGAAGAAGGAGCCGGCGAACGAGCCTCCGCCGCCGGCGCCGGAGCAGCCGAAGGTGAAGAACCCGAACGGCGAGATCTACTCGTTGCGGGTCGATGTGCCGATCGTGAATCTGAACGTGTCCGTGATCCTGGATAAGACACACCAGTTTGTGCCGGGGCTGAAGGCTGGGAACTTCCTGGTGCTTGAGGACGGTGTAGAGCAGAAGGTGGACACGGTGCGGGTGACGCAGACGCCGATCACGGCGGTGATGCTGCTGGAGTTTGCGTCGAACTCCTGGTACCTGATCAACGACATGCAGAACGCTTCGGTGGGTTTCTTTCATTCGCTGCGGCCGGACGACTATGTCGCGGTGATGACGTACGACCTGAACACGCATATTCTGTGCGACTTTACGAATAACAAGGGTGTGATTGCGGATTCGCTGCGCTCGTTGACGATACCGACGTTTTCGGATACGGATCTGTTCGACGCGCTGTATGAGACGCTGGATCGGACCTCGCGGATAGAGGGCAGGAAGTACATCGTGCTGATCGGCTCGGGGCGGGATACGTTTTCGAAGCTGACGCTGGACAAGATACTGGCCAAGGTGAAGGCTACGCAGAATGTGACGATCTTTGCGATCTCTACCGGGGCGCTGGGGAATGAGCTCGGCGGGGGTGGCAACCTGAACTATCTGCAGGCGCAGAATCAGCTGAAGACGTTTGCGCAGATGACAGGCGGCATGTACTTTGCCCCGGTGTTTCGCGGGGAGCTGCCGGACGACTTTGGCGTGATCAACAATTCGATCCGGAATCAGTATCAGGTGACCTACAGGCCTTCGAACAGCAAGAACGACGGGACGTTCCGGCATGTGAAGGTGCTGCTGGTGGATAACGAAGGGCACCCGCTGCAGATGCAGGATGAGAAGGGCAAGCCGCTGAAGTATTCCGTGATTACACGCGATGGGTATAGCGCCAAGCTGCCGGTGGAGTAGACGGACGGGGTCTGGGGACAGCCCGCTCAAGCTGCTATGCTGGGCCTTACGGTAGCTGACCGCGAGAGATTCCAACAAACATGTCTGAACCTGTAAAGATTACTGTGCGGCCGAATGGCCCACTCCGTGTTGAAGGCCACATCCTGCTTACCGATGCTGATGGAAAGCAGTGGGACCTGACCGGCAAGCCTGCGATCTCCTTGTGCCGCTGCGGCGCGAGCGAAAAGCGGCCGTTCTGCGATGGCGCACACAACCGGGTGGGCTTCCAATGCACGACCAGCCCGGTCCTGCTCACGTAGCGGAGCGAACGGGCGTGGCAGTTCCTCAACGAAGCATTCTCGCGCGGATCGTCCTGGGTGCGGTGGTACTGCTGCGCGCGGTTTCTGTCTGCGGGCAGGCTGCGGGAGCGGCGCACCCTGAGGACGGCGAGCTGGGACAGTACGCGGGTGAATACCACGCGGTCTCTGACCCGGCGGTGATCACGGGCGTGTACCTCGAGGACGGCCAGCTTTATGAGGAGCGCGAGGGGCGGCCGCGGCAGCGGTTGTCTGCGGACCCTGGGGCTTCGCTGGATCACGATCGCTTTGCGATACGGGGCGCGGCGTCGCACATGGTGTTTCTGCGCGACGTGACCGGCGCAATTACGGGCTGCCGGCTTACGGTGGACGACGCGCCCGGGCGTTCGCTGGACGAGACGCGGACCAGCACGACGCGTCCGCGGCTGGCGCCGTACCGGCAGTACACGCGCAGTGAGGTCATGATTCCCATGCGCGATGGGGTGGAGCTTCATGCCGTGATTCTGCGGCCGAGCGATGCTGGTTCAGCTGCTGGGCAGGGGCTGCCTTTTCTGATGGAGCGCACGCCGTATGGTGTGAACGACAACGACTCCGACCAGGTGAATGAAGCGAAGCCCGAACTGGCGTCGAGCGGTTACATCTTCGTTTACGAAGACATCCGCGGGCGCTATGAGTCGCATGGGACATTCGTGATGGTTCGTCCGATCGTGCCGCATACAAGCGCGGCGGACGTGGATGAGACCACGGATACCCACGACACGATCGACTGGCTGTTGAAGAACATCCCGGGGAATAACGGACGGGTGGGCGTGCTTGGTGTCTCGTATCCCGGGTTCCTGGCGATGATGGCTGGGATCGATCCGCATCCGGCAGTGAAGGCGATCTCGCCGCAGGCTCCCATGACGGACGTGTGGGTGGGGGATGATTTTTTTCACAACGGGGCGTTTCGCCAGACGTATGGCTTCGATTACATCCAGCAGATGGAGGCTCAGAAGACGAACTCCATCAATGCGTCGAAGGAGGACACGTACGACTTCTTCCTTCGGCACGGCAACTTTGCGACGGCGGCTGCGGCAGCGAACATCGCGCATCTGCCTACGGCGCGTGCGTTCCTGGAGCAACCCGCGTATACGAAGTTCTGGCGCGACATGGCGGTGGAGAGCCGACTGACGTCCGCGCCTGTCCCGACGCTTGAGGTAGGGGGCTTCTGGGACCAGGAGGACATGTGGGGCACGCAGGCCGAGTATGCGGCGTTGAAGCCGCACGATGCGGCGCACCAGGTGTTTCTTGTGCTTGGCCCGTGGAATCACGGTGGATGGGAGACGAAGGACAACGGTCGCCGTCTGGGCAAGCTTTACTTCGGCCACTCGACGGGGTTGGAGTATCGCAAGGAGTTTGAAGCGCCTTTTTTCGAGCACTACCTGAAAGACCGTGACGTGCCTTACGGCGAGCCGTTTGAGTTGCAGGACACGGCCAGCTTTCGCACGGGCGTGAATCAGTGGATGCGTTATGCGGCGTGGCCTCCTCACGAGGGCTTTTCGCCGGCGCGGCTGTACCTGGAACCGCAAGGGGTTCTTCGGCTGGGTGGCGAACCCGGCAGTGCGGCAACAATTGCGGCGCGGTATGTCTCGGACCCTGCAGACCCGATTCCGTATCGTCACCGGCCTATTCAGTCGACCTATGCGCCGGGCTCGCGCTGGTACACGTGGCTGGTGGAAGACCAGCGGTTCGTCAGCGATCGCAAGGATTTGGCCAACTTCTCGACGCCCGTGCTGGATCACGATGTGACCGTGACGGGGGACGTGGCTGCGGATGTGTTTGCGGCGACCTCGGGCTCGGATACGGACCTGGTGGTGAAGCTGATCGACGTTTACCCTGATGACGCGCCGGGTGAGATGGGCGGCTTTCAGCTGATGGTGTCGTCAGAGATTTTTCGCGGGCGGTATCTGCACAGCTTCGAGGTGCCGCAGGCATTGGAGCCGGGCAAGGTGAACGAGTTCCGGTGGAGTCTGCATGCTGCCGACCATACGTTTTTGAAGGGGCATCGCATGATGGTCGAGGTGCAGTCCACGTGGTTTCCGCTCTACGATCGCAACCCGCAGACATTTGTTCCGAGCATCATGTCGGCGCCGGCGAAGGCTTACAAGCGGGCTACGGTGACGATCTACAGCGGTGCGCAGTATCCATCGCATCTTGATCTGCAGGTTGCGAACTAACGTCGTGATCAGCGAGAGACAACGTGGCCGCGCAAGACGGTCCGCAGCAGCTTGCCGTCGGCACTGAAGAGATTGAAGCTGGCGGGCTGGCCGACGGCGATCTCCGCAATGTCCTCGAGGCCCAGCATTTTCGCAGGATTTCGACTCGCGGTGCGGAGGGCCACCTCGAGTGGGACGCCGGTGAAGCGGCGGAGATTTTCGACGGCCTGGTCCATCGTCAACACGGAGCCGGCGAGAGTCTCGATTCCTCGCTTGAGATCGCTTGCCAGCAGACAGCGCCCATTTGTCACGGCTACGGAGAGGCCGCCGAGATCGTACTCGCCGTCGGGCATGCCGGTGGCGGAGATGCCGTCGGTGATGAGGATGGCGCGGTCTTCACCCTTGGTGCGCAGCCAGAGGCGGATGAACTCGGGGGCGACGTGGATGCCGTCGCAGATGAGTTCGGCGTAGACTCCGTCGGAGTCGAGGACTACGCCGGCGATGCCGGGTTCACGGTGATCGAGCCGGCGCATGGCGTTGAAGGTGTGGGTGGCGGAGGTGGCTCCGGCGACGATGCCGGCGCGGGCTTCTGCGGCGGTGGCGTCCGAGTGGCCGAGGCTGACGCGGATGCCGAGGCCGGTGGCGTGGCGATGAGTTCGAGGGCGCCGGGCAGTTTCGGGAGCGAGGGTGAGGAGGCGGATGTGGCCGCGGGCGGCCTGCCACAGGCGCTCGAAGAGAGGCAGCGAGGGTTCGCTGCAGGCGTCGACGGGATGGACGCCGCGTTTGGCGTGGGAGAGGAAGGGGCCTTCGAGGTGGATGCCGACGGGTCTGCAGCCGTCTGCGGCGCCGGATAGGGACGGCGCTGCGCAGCTCGTCGATTGCGTTGGCGATGGCGTCGAGCGCGCGGAGTGTGGCGTCGATGGGAGCTGTGACGGTGGTGGGGAGGTAGTGGCTTACACCGCGCGCGGCGAGGAACTGGCCGACGCGGGTCAGGGCACTCGGCGGAGGCCTGCATCACGTCGCGCCGGCGGCCCCGTGGACGTGGATGTCGAAGAACGCGGGAGCCAGGTTGTCCCGTCGCGGTGCCCGGCATCGCACGCTTCTATGCTCTCGATGATGCCGTGGGCGTTGACGGAGATGCGCGGCCATTGAACGATGCCGGAGCTGGTTATCAGCCGCTGTGCTGTGAAGACTTCGGGGATCATTGCGCGGGTGCTCCGGGGGCTGCGTTCCAGAGCGGCGGTGGCGGCGGGATGCCCATGTCGGCGGCTGAGGGAAGGGTTTTGACGTCTGCCCATTGCCGCTGGGCGCTGTGGACCTTGTCGGCGCGGGCGAGCCAGATGGCCACTGGTGTAGTCGTACTGTTCGAGCATGTTGCGCAGCCAGTAGGGCCGGTTGGAGCGCAGCCAGGCCGACTCGTAGAGGTCGCGGATGAGGGTGTAGCCGTTGCGGATGTCCTGGATGCGTCCGTTGACGCCATTGATGTCGCAGAGTTCGCGGCTGACGGTGCTGCGGACCTTGCGGTCGGTGCTGGTCGGAGGCGGCCAGGGCGCGTGCATAGCCTGCGGCCATCTCGTCGGCGAGCTGGAACTTGAGGCCGATGAAGTCGATGCGGCGGGCGCCGAGTTCCATGGCGTCGACGGCGTCGGGTTCGCGCAGGCTGCTGAGTGGCTGCGCCGAACTTTGGCGGCGTCGTAGAGGGCGGAGGCCGGCGCGTTCGGCTTGAACCGTACGGGATGCCTGCAGGGGTTGGCGCCGGCGGCGGCGCGGGCCTGCGCGATGAGGGTGAGCGCGGCTTCGGCGTGGATGCGGAGGTCGTGCGTCCAGGGGCGGACCTGGGCGGCGATCTTCTGGCCGTCCTTCGACCAGGGGTCGAGCCAGAAGATGTTGTTGGTGGCGTCGCCTACCTGGGCGTTGTCGCGCAGGATCGTGTGGGCGGCCATGATCTCGAGCTGGGCCTGGTTGAGGGCGCCGGTGGCGTCGCCGTGGAAGACCTGGGCGTAGCTCTGCTCGAAGGCATCTCGATCGGGATGGACTCGCCCGTCTGCCAGGCGGCAGGCGGCGCCGAAGAGAATGCCGTACCAGTCCTGGTTGAAGAGGCCTTCGCCGTCGTCGTTCCAGATGGTGTTGAGCTGGCCGGTGGAGCCGAACTTCTGGCCGTCGCGGGTGAACTGCTGAATGTTGTAGAGGCCGAGGTTGTAGTCGGGGTAGACGACGCGGAAGTTGTGGACGCGAGGGGGCGACCCAGGTCTCGAAGCCGGCGTTGGCGAAGGGGGTGAGGAAGCGGCCGAAGCCCTTGCGGGTTCGGGGTTCGTAGATCCAGGCGACGGCGATGGTCTGGTCCTTGAAGGACTGCGGGAGTGGTTTTGAGGAGCTCGGGGGAGTCCTGGGCGATGTCGCCCCAGAAGAGCAGGCGGCGGTTGAGGGGCTTGAGTGCGGTGGCGATCTGCTGCATGAAGTCGAGGTAGACGGCGCCGAGGCCGCGGGCGTCGACGTCGGCTTTGGTCTGGCCGACGCCGAGGTCGACGGTCTCGTCGGCGCCGATGTGGAGGAAGGGGCCGGGGTACTCGGCGGCGAGCTCGGTGAACTCCTGCTTGATGAGGGCGATGGAGCCGGGCTGGCCGGGCGCGAGGACGGCGCCGTGCGGGGTCTCGGCGAGGGCTGGTACTGCTCCCATTGCAGGGCGTTGCGGAGGTGGCCGAAGGCTTCCTGCTCGGGGACGATGGTGATGTGGTAGGGGCGCGCGTAGGCGACCAGCGCGGCGGCGTCGGCGGCGGTGATGGCTCCGCCGGGCGGGGCGATCAGCGGGTTGGAGGCGTACGGCGGCGGTGTGCTCGAAGTAGGGCGAGTAGAGGTTGATCTTGTAGGCGGCGAGGGTGCGGATCAGCTTCTTCTCGAACTCGAGCGTGGTGACCGGGCCGCGGGAGAGGTCGTCGTCGAGGCCGCGGTACTTCATGGCGGGCCAGTCGCGGATGGTGGCCTGGTGGAGCACGGCGTTGGCGCCGTACCCGGTGATCATCTGCTTGACGGTCTGCAGCGCGTAGAAGACGCCGGCGTCGGTGGCCCCGGTGAGCGCGAGGCCTTTGCCGTCGGGGAGGATGGCGTAGCCTTCGGGCTTGCATCTCGTCGGGCATGTCGGCTGCGGGCGCTCGGGGACGAGGCTGCGCGCGGCGTCGCTGTAGATGGAGCTGGCCATGGCGGTGCCGTAGCGGGCGACGAGGATGTTGACGGGGGAGCTGGTGTTGACCGGGATGCCGCGTTCGGCGAGGGTGGTCTTGAAGTCTTCGATGGCTGCGGTGTCTTCCGCGGCGCAGGGCGCGGGGCAGTTGATCTGGAGCACCGGCGGAGAGCGCCTGGACGTCGCCGGCCCGAAGCTCGCGGGGGATGGGGATCAGCTTGAGCGGTGAGCGGGCTGATGCACGCGGGCTTGAGCGGAGCCTGGAGCTGGTGATGTCAGCGCGGGAGCAGCGAGAACAAACAAGCGTGCCGAGCAGACAAGCGAGATTGCGAACGCACCGAACCTTGCGCTTGCCTGCATGCTCTTACGGTAAATCCAGCCGAGGTTTGATGTGAGTTCGAGTGCCTGTGTGAATATTCCATGAAATCGCAGCGCAGCTGGTCGTCGCGGGCTCCGTAAATTTGTCGTGCTGTTACATAACTCTGGAACGATTGCTGACGAACGAGCAGAGAGAGTGTGTAGCCACGGGCGACATGTCGCCTGGGTCGGCTGCGTCACTTCTGCCCTTAAACCACGCTTTAGTGAGGCCACATGAAGAAGCAACTCAACACGGCAATGGCGGCGGCTCTGGTGCTGGGCAGCCTTTCAGCTGCAGGCGCAGACCGGAGCGACCGCGCAAAGGTCCGACGACAGCCAAGAAGCAAAGACGGCCAAGCAGGCCCCAAAGGTGAAGCAGCACGTCGAGACCAAGCAGGAGATCGCGACATTCGCGAGCTGCAGGAAAAGCTGGCGGCGCAGCAGGCGCAGATCGATACGCTGATGCAGCAGAATGCGGCCAAGGATGCAGCGCTGTCGCACGGCGCAGCAGTCTGCCACCACGGCGCAGATCAGCAGCCAGCAGGCGGCGCAGTCGCAGGCGCAGGCGGCGACCGCAGCCGCGCAGCAGAACGCGCGACCAGGTAACCGGTCTGAAGAGCACGGTGACGGATCTGCAGACCGCGAACGCCGGTCTGGCGACGACGATCAGCTCCACCAAGACCGAGCTGAACGAGAAGATCGAATCGCCCGCGGCGATCCACTACAAGGGCGTGACCATTACGCCGGTGGCTTTTCGCGTTTGAAGGTGCGTGGCGCGAGCGGTCGGTGAACTCGGACATCAACACGCCGTTCAACTCGATTCCTCTCCCCAGCGCGAACGAAGGCCACACCAGCGAGCTGAACTTCTCCGGACGGCAGAGCCGCCTTGCGGGCTGGTCGAAGGGCAACGCCGGGCAACGTGCAAGCTGACCGGCTACTTCGAGATGGACTTGCTGGGCACCGGGCACCAGCTCGAACAACAACCAGTCCAACAGCTACGTTCTGCGGCAGCGTCAGATCTGGGGCCAGGCGGCAACGAAGTCGGGCTTCGCGGTGACGGGCGGCCAGATGTGGTCGCTGGTGACGGAAGATCGCAAGGGAACGGATGCGCGCACCGAGATCCAGCCGCAGACGATCGATCCGCAGTACCTGGTCGGCTACAACTGGACGCGGCAGCCGGAGTTCCGGTTGCAGCAGCGGTTTGGCGACTACAAGACCGGCGCGCTCACGCTGGCGATGTCGCTCGAGCAGGCGCAGATCACAAGCTTCACTGCGAACGGCACCAATCCGAACCAGTACTTCTTCGGCGGGCTCGGACAGAACGGCGGCCTGTACAACGCCGCGGCTGCGTCGGCGGGTGCGACCACCACGACGACTACCTGCACCAGCCTACGGGTACGTCCACCTGCGTGACCACCATCACGCCGACGACGAGCAACATCACGACCTATGCCAACAACGTGGCTCCGGACGTGATCGTCAAGGCTGCGTATGACCTCCCGCTTGTCCACTTTGAGTTCGGCGGCATCGCACGCTTCCTGCGCGACCAGTATTTCCCGATCGTGACCTGGGGCGGCACGGCTTCGGCTCCGACCTTCACCTACGGCACGCAGCTACGTCAAGCACACCAGCACAGGCGGGCGGCGTGTTCGGGGCGATCGCGCGGATACATCGGCAAGCCGGGAACCTATCCGGCGGTCGAGGTTGCGGTGCAGGCTATGGCGGGGTACCGGTGTACGGGCCGCTATGGTTCGTCGCAGCTTGCGGACGCGACGCTTCGGCCGGACCAGACCCTCGAGCCGATCAAGAACTACCACGGGCTGTTCAGCCTGGAGTCGCACCGTCAGCCCAAGTTCGACGTGTTTGCCTACTACGGCGGCGAGTACGCGCAGCGCACCGTGTACCAGCACGCCCGTCGGGCGGCTACGTCGGCTACGGTCCGCCGAACCTCAGCGATGCGGGTTGCTACAACCTCCCTGCTGCGCCGACCGGTACCATTGGCAATGGCGGCTCGCACGGGTTCGCTGGGTGCTACGGCTTGCGGTTCGCCGACGAAGTACATCCAGGAGGGCATGATCGGATTTCAGTACCGTCCGATCATAGCCCGAAGTACGGACGCCTGCAGTACTCGGCAACGTACAGCCTCATCCAGCGCCAGCTTGTGGGCGGGTGTTGGGATCTGCCGACGACCCCGGTCAGCCCGCGGGCGCAGGACAGCATGATCCACGTACAGATGCGGTACTACATCCCGTAACCGAACAGTTCCGGCATGGCTGCAAGAGGGCGCCCACAGAGGGCGCCCTTTGCTTTGGTCGGCTAGCGCTCGTGGCAGGTTGCCGCGGTTTTTGTTAGGCTTCGAGAGCCACGATCAGAGCGCCCAAAGTGGCCTGACCAATTCGGACGCGCCGACGATCGCCCAGCTCGCCCGGGGTGCAGAAGGCCGGGGAAGCAAAAACCCAGGAGCAGAAAAGAAACCATGCTGGACCCGAACCGTCTTTTTCCCGCCGACCCCGCAGCGCGCAGCGTTGCGCAGAAGCTGTACGAGACTGTCCGCGACCTGCCGATCATCTCGCCGCACGGCCACACGGACCCGCAGCTGGTTTGCGGAGAACAAGCCGTTTCCTAATCCCGGCGGCGTTGTTTATTCAGCCGGACCACTACATCTTCCGCATGCTGTACTCGCAGGGCGTGTCGCTGGAATCGCTGGGCATTCCGCAGGCCGGTGCCGAGGGCGATCCGGGCGCTTCGTCAGCCTGATCCGCGGGAGGTTTGGCGGATCTTCGCGCAGGCACTACTACCTGTTCCGCGGAACGCCGACGCGGCTGTGGCTGGACTATGCCTTTGAGAAGCAGTTCGGGCTTACCGAGCGTCTTTCGCCTGCAGAATGCGGACGAGTATCTACGACGTGATCGACGGCAAAGCTGCAGACGCCGGAGTTTCTGCCGCGGGCGCTCTTCGAGCGGTTCAAGCATTGAGGTGCTGGCCACGACGGATGCGGCATTCGACACGCTGGAGTACCACAAGGCCGATTCGCGAGTCTGGATGGAAGGGACGGGTGCTGCCGACGTTTCGGCCGGACGCGGTGGTCGATGCGGAGTACACGGGCTTCCAGGAGAATCTGAAGAAGCTTGCGGCGAGTCTGCGAACGAAGATGTTTCCACCTGGAAGGGCTACCTGAACGCGCTGCGCAAGCGGCGCGCGTTCTTCAAGCAGAATGGCGCCACGGCGACGGACCACGGACACCTGACCGCGCATGACGGCGGACCTGCCGCTGGCGGAGGCCGAGCGCCTTTACAGCCGCATCTACACGGGCAGGTTGCAGCCGGGCGATGTGGAACTCTTCCAGGCCCAGATGCTGACCGAGATGGCGGGCATGTCGGTGGAAGATGGGCTGACGATGCAGCTTGCATCCGGGGTCTGTGCGCAACTACAACGAGGTGGTTTACGAGAAGTTCGGCCGCGACAAGGGTGCGGATATCCCTTCGCCCACCGAGTACGTGCGCGGCGCTGCGGCCGCTGCTGAACAAGTACGGCAACGAGCCGAACTTCACGTTCATCGTGTTCACGCTGGATGAGACGGTGTTCAGCAGGGAACTGGCTCCGCTGGCCGGGCACTTCCCGAGCATGCGGCTGGGTCCGCCGTGGTGGTTCCACGACTCGCCGGAGGGCATGATGCGCTTCCGCGAGACGGCGACCGAGACGGCTGGCTTCTACAACACGGTGGGCTTCAACGACGATACGCGGGCGTTTCTTTCCATTCCGGCGCGGCACGATGTGGCTCGGCGGGTGGACTGCGCCTTCCTGGGCCGGCTGGTGGCGGAGCACCGGCTGGATGAGGCCGAGGCGTTCGAGGTCGCGCAGGACCTTACCGTCAACCTGGTTCGCAAGGCGTACAAGCTCTGACGTGTTCTCGCGACGGACTGCATGGCTGTTCGCGCTGACACTCGTGCTGCTGGCGGGTGTGGGGTGGACGCTGCACCGCCAGCACCAGCGGTGTGCGTCCATCGTGCGCCAAGGGGCGAAGCGCGCGCCGATTGTGGGGGCGAGCAACGCGACGACGATCTTCGGGTGTCGCGATGTGCCGAACTTTGCGACGCCGACCGAGAAGGCTACAGAGCTCGTTGCGTTTCTTGCGGCGATTGCGCTGGTGCGTTCGCTGTGGATGGATCGTCACGTCCGCCGTATGAGGAGACTTGCTGATCTGCAGTAGTGTCCTGCCCGGTGCGACTTACAGCAGGGTCTCTGCGAATAGCTGCTTGAGCTTGGCGAAGGCTCGCTCGGCCTGGGCTTCGTTGTAGGCGGGGTTGTCGGGTACGGTCCAGCCGTGGCGGGCGGGGTAGGTCTCGCTTTCGTAGCTGCCGCCCCATGCGGCCAGGGCGCGCTCGAGGCCGGCGACCTGGTCGGCGGTCATGCTGCTGTCGTTTGTGGCATGGCCGAAGTAGAGGCGGGCGTTGATCTTCGGCAGGAGCTTGTGCGGTGACGGCGAGTCGTCGTCCTTGTAGAGGTTGCCGCCGTGGAAGGAGGCGGCGGCGGCCACGCCGTCGGGGCGGCTTGCGGGGCCGCGCAGGGCCATGGCTCCGGTAAAGCAGTAGCCGACGATGCCGACCATGCCTGGCCTGACCTCGGGTTGCTCCTTGAGGCGATCGATGTAGGAGTTTGCGTCGGCCTCGCGCGCCTCGGGAGTAAGCGGGGCGGTCAGTTCCTGGAAGCGATCCTTGGTGCGCTGCTCGGCGAAGTTCCGCTCGAAGGTCCACAGCGGGGGGCGGCCTGTGCGGTAGAAGGGGTTGGCGAGCATCACGGCGTATCCCTCCTGCGGCGAGGCGACGCGCCATGCGGCGGTTCGCCTCGCGGATGCTGCCGATGTCCGGCAGAAAGAGGACGCCGGGATACTGCGTTGGCCTTGCTCGGGCGCGAATACAACGGCGTCGGCCAGTCCCGCTGGCATTTGGATCTGGATGTCGCGTTCGATCATGGCTCGCTGCCTCCCAGGCACGAGGTATACCACGCGGCCGCTCAGCGTAAGATGTTCCTGTCATGGCTCTCTACTTTGCACAAGGTTCCCCTACCACGGAGATGTCTCCGGCGGAGGCGAAGGCGGGCCTGTTCGCCGCGCTGGATAAGCTGGGCCCGCGCAAGCGCGTGCTCGCGCTGCCTCCGGACTTCACGCGCTTCCACTCGAAGGCCGGCGAGTTCACGGAGTACACGTGGAACTACTACGGCGAGGCGCTGACCGACGTGCTGCCTGCGCTGGGCACGCACAAGGCCATGACGGACCATGAGATCCAGACGATGTTTGGCCCTACGCCGCGCGACCTGTTTCGTGTGCACGACTGGCGCAACGACATCGTGACGCTGGGCGAGGTTCCGGGCGAGTTTCTGTACGAGGTGTCGGAGGGCAAGGTCGACTACTCGTGGCCGGCGCAGGTGAACAAGCTGCTGCGCGGACGGCGGACACGACCTGATCCTGTCCATCGGGCAGGTGGTGCCGCACGAGGTTGTGGGCATGGCGAACTACAACAAGAACGTCTTCGTCGGCACCGGCGGCGTGATGGGCATTCACCGCTCGCACTTCCTGGGCGCGGTGTATGGCATGGAGCGCATGATGGGGCGGGCGGATACACCTGTTCGCCGGGTGCTGAATTATGCCAGCGACCATTTCGCGAAGGATTGCCGATCGTGTATGTGCAGACTGTCGTGTCGAAGAATGCGAAGCGGCAAGCTGGTGCTGAATGGTCTTTACATTGGCGACGATGCGGAGTGCTTTGAGCTTGCGGCGGAGCTTTCGCTGAAGACGAACTTCCAGATGCTGGATCGCGAGATTCAACAAGGCGGTGGTGTTCCTTGATCCGCATGAGTTCCGCTCGACCTGGCTGGGCAACAAGAGCGTGTACCGCACGCGGATGGCGCTGGCGGACAATGCGGAGCTGATCGTGCTTGCGCCTGCGGTGCACGAGTTCGGCGAAGACCCGACGATCGACACGCTGATCCGCAAGTACGGCTACTGCGGCACGCCGGCGACGCTGCAGGCGGTGAAGGATGATCCGGCGCTGGCGGGGAATCTTTCGGCGGCGGCGCACCTGATTCATGGCTCGAGCGAAGGGCGGTTCACGATCCGGTATTGCCCGGGGCACCTGACGCGCGCGGAGATTGAGGGAGCGCACTTCGAGTACGGCGACCTCGCGGAGTACACGGCGAAGTACAACCCTGAGAAACTCTGGTTGATGGGTGGAACATGGTTGATGGGGAGGAGATCTTCTACATCTCGAATCCCGGGCTTGGGTTGTGGGCGTATGAGGGTCGATTCAAGAGCTGAGAGCGGAGGGGCATGGCCAACGTCATCCAGATCACGCCGTTTATGCATGTGAAGGATGTGGATGAGGCCGTGCGGTTCTTTGTTGACGTGCTGGGCTTCACGGCTTACATCCATGTGTCTGACTACGCGTATGTGCAACGCGAGGCTGCGGGTGTACGGATACTGCGCGCGTCGAGGTCGCCGGGCGAGGTTCCCGGGCCGGGTACGCGGGCGTGCCGGTACTACATCGACGTGAGGGATGTCGATGCGATCTACGCAGAGATCAAGCCCAAGGTGGAGGCATGGGCCGCGGGCCGGCATGATACGCCGCCGGCGATGTTTGGCCCGAAGGATCAGGCATACGGGCAGCGGGAGATCATGATCCTTGCGCCGGACGGGGATCTTGTTGTGTTTGGGCAGTCGATCTTCGAGATGCCCACTCCGAACTCGAGGCTGGATAATGGTCCTCGCACGGATGCGGTAGATTAGCGAAATGTTTCGCGTTCCTTACGATGATTTGTATGCGGCACTTTTGAAGGCTGTAGAGCACCTTGGGGTGCGTGGCGAGCGGGCAGCTCTGTGCGCGCGGTTGTTTGCGGAGACGACGCGCGATGGTGTGTATACGCATGGGGTGAACCGCTTTCCGCGAATGGCGGCCATGGTGCGGAACGGCTCGATTGACGTGGAGGCGGAGGCGGTTCGGGTTGGTGGAGCGGCTGCGGGTGGGGCGGCTTTGGCGGTGGAACGGTGGGATGGACGGCGTGGTGTCGGGAATTTGAATGCGTATGCGGCGATGCAGCGGACGATGGAGTTGGCGCGGCGGTTCGGCGTTGGGTGCGTGGCGCTGGGCAATACCAACCACTGGATGCGTGGAGGATCGTACGGCTGGATGGCTGCGGAGGCTGGGCTGTTTGCGATGTGCTGGTCGAACACGCTGCCGAACCTGCCGCCGTGGGGCGCTACGACTCCGGCGTTGGGCAACAATCCGCTGATCTTTGCGGTGCCGCGGGCTGGCGGGGCGCACGTGGTGCTGGATATGGCGGTGTCGCAGTTTTCGTATGGGAGCATTGCGGCGTATGCGGCGAGCGGCAAGCCACTTCCTGTGCCCGGCGGTTTCGATGCCGCCGGCAACCTGACTACGGATGCGGCAGCGATTGAGGCTTCGCAGCGGGCGCTTCCCGTGGGCTACTGGAAGGGTTCGGGGCTGGCGCTGGTGCTGGATATGTTTGCGGCGATGCTTTCGGGCGGGCTGGCGACGCACCAGTTGCCGCGGGATTCGCTGCGGGAGGCGGGGATCAGCCAGTTCTTTCTGGCGATCGATCCGGCGCGGTTTGCGGCGGCGGAGGAGCTTGAGCGGATGGGTGAGGGGATCGTGGCATCGCTGGGTGAGGCGACTCCGATTGACCCTGCGCGGCCGGTGCGCTATCCGGGCGAGCAGACGGTTGAGGTGCGGGAGGAGAACCTGCGGCTTGGTGTTCCGGTGGAGCAGGAACGGTGGGACTGGCTGCGCGGCGCTTGAGTTCTGAAGGGGGAGATTTCCCGGGGCTGTTTTCTGGGCAAAGGTGGCCTCGGAGCTTTACCATGGAGAGATGAGTCAGGTTCAGGAGCAGGCAGCAGACGCCACGACGGCGGGAACGCCGGAGCACGGGAAGTACACGCGCAACAATCCGTACCAGTCGACGGTAACGATGAACTACCTTCTTACGGGCGAGGGCTCGGAGAAGGAGACGCGGCACCTGGCCTTTTCGCTTGAAGAGGGCATGACGTACACGCCGGGCGATGCGGTGGGCGTGATTCCGGAGAACCGCGCGGAGTGCGTGGCCGAGGTGCTCCAGGTGCTTGGGTTTACCGGCGATGAGCGGGTGCTGGACCACTACAAGGTGGAGATCTCCTTCGAGGAGGCGCTGCGAACGCGGCTGGCGATTGGCAAGCTGACGCGCGGTTCGGTGAATCAATATGCGAAGCTGCCGCACGCGGCCGAGTGCGGCGGTCATGGGCTGGAGGCGCTGAAGCACCTGTGCGGGCCGGACAACAAGGCGCGCGCAGAGGAGTACTGCTACGGGCGCGAGTTTATCGATTTGATCACGGACTTCCCTGGTGCGGTGGCGACTCCGCAGGAGTTGTTTAATGTGCTGCAGCGACTGACGCCGCGTATGTACTCCATTGCGTCGAGCCAGGCGCTGCATCCGGATTCGGTGGAGACTACGGTGCGCGTGGTGCGGTATGACTCGCACGGGCGCGAGCGGCAGGGGCTGGCGAGCGGACACCTGGGCGAGCGGTCCGATGTGGGTTCGACGCTGCCGATCTTCCTGCATTCGAATGCGAACTTCAGGCTGCCGGAGGATACGTCGGCGCCGGTGATCATGATCGGGCCGGGGACGGGTATTGCGCCGTTCCGGTCGTTCCTCGAGGAGCGGCAGGCTACGGGAGCAAAAGGCGACAACTGGCTGTTCTTTGGGGAGCAGCGGCGTGCGCTCGACTTCCTTTATGAAGAGCAGCTTACGGGCATGCACAAGGACGGCGTGCTGACGCGGCTGGACACGGCGTTCTCGCGGGACCAGGCACGCAAGGTGTATGTGCAGGACCGGATGCAAGAGCATGCGGCGGAGCTCTACTCGTGGCTTGAGCGCGGGGCGTTCTTTTATGTGTGCGGCGACGCGACGCGCATGGCCAAGGACGTCGAGACAGCGCTGCTGGACGTAATTGCACGGGGTTCGAACGGCACCCTGGATCATGCGGCGGAGTACCTTGCCGCGATGAAGAAGGCCAAGCGGTACCAGCGAGACGTGTACTAGGGTACCCCCTCCCCCCGGCGGGTGGTATAGCTAAGTGGCTTTGTTTGCCACAGATGCGAAAAAGAGCCTTGAGTAACTATAAGATTCTAAATTGGTTAGAGTCAAATATAAGATTCTATTGGTGTTAGCTCTGAGTCGTACCCTTTTTCCGGATTCTGTGTACGTTACTTGTGGCTTTGTTGCATAAGGAAGCCCCGGCCGGTTTGGTCGGGGCTTTTCTGTTTTGAACTCTATTTCTATTCTACCTGTTGGGCTGAAACTAAACTGCCAACTATTTTTCAGTCGTAAGTACCTTTACTTAGTGCGAGTTGCGGGGAATGGCCGCGCTCCGGGGGCTTGACAGGTTTGGGGACTCGGCGCGGAGCGTCAGACGCGGAGGTAGTCGGGGCGCCAGGTGGTTATGGCTTCCTTGATCTGTTTGGGGGTGAGGTTTTCCGCGAGGGTGCGGTTGATCAAGGCGGGGAGTTCGGCGTCTGAGGCGAAGCGGAGGGCAATGATCTGGCGGATGTCGAGGGAGGATGCGCGCGCGGCCTGGTCGGGGTTGAGCAGGGTGCTGTAGCGGAGCTTTTCTTCGAGGCGGATGATGCGGTCCTGCGCAATCATGGAGTGGGCACGGGCCTTGCCGACGGCCATGAAGAGCACGACGGACATGATGACCCACCAGCCGTAGAGGTGACGGTGGTCCGGGTAGTGGCGGACCACGGCCGTGATTGCGAAGGCAAAGTTGAGGAGGAGCATGGGAAGAATGAAGAAGTGCCAGGGTGGGTCGAAGCGGACGTGATTCTTGTAGGTCTGGACCTTCGTTTGGGTCTCGGCCATTGGGTCGTTCCTTTCGTGGAAGAGCGGGGTAGTTCTGTCTGCTGCCTGAGCAGCTGGCGTTTCTGCCGGGCAGGGACAGATTATAACGGCCTGGTTTTCCGGGTGAGTGGGCGAGAGGGGCAAGGCCGGGCGCAGATGGAGATCGCCTTCGGGACGACAACACGGCGGATCAGGAAAATGGGCCGGGGGAGGCTTAGCGGGGTGGGGTGGGGGCGGGGGTTTGGAGTTGCTGGATGAGGCGGGCCTGGTAGTCGGGGTGGATGGTTTGCGCGAGGTGGAGGGCGGTGGCGTTGGCTTGCCTGGCTTGCTCCATCTGGCCGGTGGCGGCAAGGGTTTGGGCCAAGACCTGGTAGATGCGGGCGGAGGTGGGGGCGAGTTGGACTGCAGTCTGGGCCCGGGCGAGGGCTTCCGCGGGGCGGTGCTGGCGGAGGAGAGTGGCGGCGGCCGAAGCGTTGGCGTGCCCCGCGAGCAGGGGGACGGGGAAGGTTCCGTGGTAGACGAGGATGATGTTGCCGATGAGGTCGTCGGGTTTGCGGTGGCGGAAGACGTCGTAGGGGTTGAGTTCATCGGGACCCCACCATGCTCCGGAGAGGTCTGTGCTGCTGAGAAGGATGGTTCCGCTGAGAGTGCGCGGTATGGCTGTGGGACTGAGGCCCACCATGGTGCCGAAGCCGGAGGGGAGCGGCTTGCAGGGGATGCCGAAGTACGCGGGGTCGACGACGGGGCTGTAGGCGTCGAACCAGCAGTCGGGGGTGGGGTGGCGGTCAAGGTAGGCGCGGGTCCATAGAAATCCCTGACCCCAGTCTGCGTTGGCATCTGAGGCGACCTGCCAGGTGTGTGCGGGTCCGCCGAAGAGCTCGTTGGAGTGAGCGAGGAAGTCGGGGAAGGCGTGGAGGGAGGAGATTGCGTTGAAGACCAGGAGTGCGGTGACGGCGTACGCGGTTCGGCGGGAGCGGAGCCCGAATGCGGCGGCTGCGGCGGCCCCGAGGATGATGAGGAAGGGGTAGAGGACGAGGACGTGGCGGACGCCCATGTTGAGCATGGACCAGATCGCGACGAGGAGGTAGAAGGCCGTCGGGATGACGAGGAAGAGGCGTTCGCGGCGGTGTTGACGGATGCGTGCGAAGGGGAGGAGGAGAAGGAAGAGGAGCAGGGTGAGGCTGGTCTTGATGAGGAGCACGGCGGGGAAGTAGAACCAGCGGCCGGAGGCGAAGACGTGGCCGAAGAGGAAGAAGGGACGGCGGCCGGGGATCAGGAGGATGTCGGTCCAGCCGAAGAGGTAGGCCTCGGGGAGGAGGTGGTGCCGGCCGAGGAAAGAGATGAGGGATCTCTGGTCGATGTGGGAGAGAGTGGCCGCGTAGGCGTCCAGCGAGGGCACCATGTGGCCCCCGCCGGGTCGTGCGGCATAGCGGAAGCCGTAGAGGGTCCAGAGGAAGGCGTAGCTGACGGCAGCGAGGACGAGCAGGGCAGAGGCGAGTTGGAGTATCTGGCGGCGGCGGGCGGGCTCGGGTTGCGCGGCCGGGGTGGTGTAGACGGCGGCGATGGCGAGGAGGAAGAGGGTGGGGAAGATGAGGAGGGCGGAGTGCTTGGCGGTGACAGCGAGCGCGGTGGCGAGGGCGCAGAGGGCCAGGCGTGCGGGGGAGGGAAGCTGGGCGTATCGATAGAAGGTGTAGACAGAGGCGAAGAAGAGACAGGTGAGGGGCATGTCCGTGGTGACGAGGGGGCCGTTCGCTAACAGGACCGGCTCGAACACGAAGAGGCACAGGGCGATGAGGCCGGTGAGGGGAGAGAACATCTCGCGGGCGGCGAGGAATACGAGGAGGCCGAGGACGAGGGGGAAGAGCATGAGGACCAGGCGGCCGCAGAAGAGGATGGACCCGGCGGGGGCGTTGCCGCGGTAGAGGAAGGCCTGGGCGCCGATGAAGTCCTGGGCTTTGAAATAAGGGACGTCGGGCGTTGGAGGCTCGCGGAGGGCCATAGGGAGGAGGGGGAGTGCCGCGAGGAGTTTTGCGAGGGGCGGGTGTTCGGGATTGTGGCCGAAGTCTGCGTGCTTCCAGTATTCGAAGCCGGCGTAGAGGTGGGCGGACTCGTCGAAGGTTTGGGACTCCTGGCGGACGGAGGCGACGAGGAGGACAGCCATGAAGGCGAGCAGACTGGCGACGGCGGCGAGGGTGAGCCGGGGAGAGATGGCAAGGGAAAGAGACGGGCGGGAGGGGGCAGGGCTGGGAGCGAAGGTAGACATGGGCGACTCCTGGGCGAGATGTACGTTGCCTGAAGTGCGTGGCCTGAATTGTCTTTGACCTGGTTTGTTGGCCTGGATTTGCCGTTGGCCTAAATTCGGTGGGCGGAAGCGTGCGTTTGCGCCGTGTGGGCACAACTATACGCCCGAGTCGGAGGATGGGATAGGCTCGGGGGATGGCTGGAGCGGGGAAGCGGATTGGGGTGCATGTGGGGACCTCGGGTGGGTGCTGGACGGCTGTGGGGCGGGCGGCGGAGGCGGGGGCGAATACGTTTCAGTTCTTCTCTTCGAGCCCGCGGATGTGGCGTGCGGCTCCGGTGAAGCCGGAGGATGGGCAGAAGATGCGGGAGGAGCGGGCGAGGCTGGGTGTGGGACCGATGTCGATCCATGCGAGCTATCTCATCAACCTGTGCAGCCAGACCGAGGCGGTGCGGGCGAACTCGATTGCGGCGTTTCGCGGGGAGGTGGAGCGGGCGCTGGCGCTGGGCGCGGAGTTCCTGGTGCTGCATCCGGGGAGCTGGAAGGGGCTGACGCGGGATGAGGGGCTGCGGCTGGCGGCGGAGTCCATTGAGGAGGCGGTGGGGTCGGTGGATGTGGCGAGGGCTGGTGGGGTGCGGTGGCAGGATGCGGAGTTTCGGGTGTTGATTGAGAACACGGCGGGGGCGGAGTTTTCGCTGGGCGGGAAGCTGGAGCAGGTGGCGGAGTTGGTGGAGTGTCTGCGGCCGTGTGTGCCGGTGGGGGTGTGTCTGGATACGTGCCATGTGCATGTGGCGGGGTATGACATTGTGAGTGATGACGGGTATCTGGAGACGATGCTGCTTGTGCGCGATACGGTGGGGTTCGAGGCGGTGAAGGTGTGGCACTGCAATGATGCGAAGGCGGCGATGGGGTCGAAGCTGGACCGGCATGAGCATATTGGGGAGGGGACGATTGGTGCGGCGGCGTTTGGGCGGCTGTTGCGGGATGAGCGGTTTGCGGGATGTGCTTTTATTGCGGAGACTCCGGTGGATGAGGTTGGGGATGAGGCTCGGAATGTTGGGGTGTTGCGGGCTTTGGCGGCGGGCTGAAGGACATGGAACAATGGGAACAACCTACGGTCTAGGTCTGGGGAGTACGGGAGAACCAACATGATGCAAGGTGGCGCTATTAACCACGGCTGCTTGAGGCCCTGTTTGCTTAGCTCTCTCGCGTTGTTCCTGTTAGCCGTAAGCGTCTCGGCCCAAGCTCAAGATTTCACGACTGCGTTGATGCAAAGCACGTTCGAGATAGAAGGTCCCTCGCAAGCTGGCGCAGGAACCATCACTACGGGAACCGTTTTTGTATTGGGTCGGCCGGTTGCAGGTTATCCGAATGAGACCGTTTATACGTTGATTACGGCCGCTCATGTACTTGACGAAATCAGTGGCGAAGTCGCAATTCTTCATCTGCGTACCCAGAAGACCGATGGCACTTACCAGCCGCTGCAACAGCAATTGACAATCAGACGTGGGCAGGAGAGTCTTTACCTTAAACATCCAACTGCGGACATCGCTGTGATGTACCTCCCACTCCCGGACGGAGTGATACCACACGTCATTAGCACAGAACTACTCACAACAGATTCGGAACTTGAAAGAATAGAAATCCATCCGGGAGACACGCTCTTTTGTCTCGGATACCCCCTCTCCGTCGAAATCAATACCTTCTCTGTCCTAAGGAGCGGTATTCTGGCGTCCTATCCGATCACACCCGCCAAGACTGTGAAGCAATACCTATATAACTTCGCCGTCTTTCCTGGTAACAGTGGCGGACCGGTTTACTACATATTCGAGAATCGAAGGTTTGGAGGCGCAATGATCAATGCTGGTGTGCAGGTTGGTATCGTTGGCTTAGTCTCACAATCCCTCTCAGCGCAAAACCAAAAATTGGACGTTTCTCTAATAATTCCCGCTGTATTCATTCGTGAAGCTATCGACCTGCTGCCCACCTTATCCCACGGTAAGTGACCGCTCAAAACCGCTTCGATTCTACGCCGAGTGTTCCTTTCGGCTAGGCGCCGCGGACATGCTGGCTGGAGCATCCGGAGAGGCTCCGCCACCTTCCTGTGGAGCAGGAGTGTTGATCAGGTTTAAGAACTTGGGAGAAAGATATGCGCGCGTTTGCTGTTGCGGTAGGTATGACTGTTTTGATTGTTACGTCCGTGGCGACGGGCCAGCCGCAGGCGGTGAAGGATGATCTGGCGACGGAGTTTAAGGCTCCGGCGCGGGCGAGGGATTATGAGAAGCGCGTGGTGATGGTGCCTATGCGCGATGGCGTGAAGCTGTACACGGTGATCGTGGTGCCGAAGGGCGCGAAGGATGCGCCGATTGTGTTGACGCGGACGCCGTATAACGCTGCGGGGCGGGCGGGGCATGGGGAGGCCGCCCGGATGATTGAGGAGTTGCCGCTGGCGGATGCGGGGTTTGTGCGGGCGGGGTATATCCGCGTGTACCAGGATGTGCGCGGGAAGTATGGGTCGGAGGGGCCGTACCTGATGACGCCTTCGCCGCTGGCTTCGGGCTTCAACGGGAGCGGGGCGGACGACACGACGGATGGATACGACACGATCGACTGGCTGGTGAAGAATGTGCCGGAGACGAACGGCCGCGTGGGGATGATTGGCTCGTCGTACGAGGGATTCACGGTGGTGATGGCGTCTGCTGCATCCGCATCCGGCGCTGAAGGTGGCGGCGCCGGAGAGCCCGATGGTGGATGGTTGGATGGGCGATGACTGGTTCCACTATGGGGCGTTTCGTCAGCCGAACCTGGACTACATCCTGGGGCAGACTTCGAAGCGCGGTGAGGGCGTGGAGGTGCCGCGCGAGGGACATGATGACTACGTGAACTATTTGAAGGTGGGCTCGGCTGGAGATTTTGCGCGGGCTATGGGGCTGGATCAGCTTCCGTACTGGAAGACGATGAAGGAGCATCCGGCGTATGACGCATTCTGGCAGACGCAGGCGCTGGACAAGCTGATTGCGAAGCTTCCGCTGACGGTGCCCACGATGTGGGAGCAGGGGCTGTGGGACCAGGAGGATATGTGGGGAGGGATCCACGCGTATCGCGCGTTGGAGGGCAAGGACACGGCGAACACGATGAACTATCTCGTGATGGGGCCGTGGTTTCATAGCCAGGTGAATCGACAGGGGCGGGCGATTGGGCCGCTGCTTTGGGCGGGGGATACGGCGGAGCAGTGGCGGCGGGACGTGTTGCTGCCGTTCTTTGATCAGTATCTGAGGCCGGGGGCGCCGAAGGCGGATACACCGCCGGTGCTGATCTATGACACGGGGGCGGATCATTGGGATCGACTGCCGGCGTGGCCTTTGAGTTGCGAGAAGGGGTGTGGGGCGGCGACTCGGCCGCTGTATATGGCGGCGGGTGGGGCGCTGTCGTTTGAGGCTCCGAAGGCGGAGAAGGGAGGTGCGCGGTTCGATGAGTATGTGTCGGATCCGGCGAAGCCTGTGCCGTATCGTCCGCGACCGATTGCGGCAGAGGATGGCGGGGGATGGCGGACGTGGCTTGTGCACGACCAGAGGTTTGTGGACGGCCGGCCGGACGTGCTGACGTATGAGACGGAGCCGCTGAAGGAGCCACTGCGGCTGGCTGGAGAGCCGGTGGTGCATCTGTTCGCGTCGACCAGCGGGACGGATTCGGACTGGGTGGTGAAGCTGATCGATGTGTATCCGGATGGGGAGATGGCGCCGCTGGATTTGAATGGGGTGTCGCCGGGGGTGATGGGGCAGCCGGTGGATATGCGGGGGTACGAGTTGCCGATCGCGACGGATATCTTTCGCGGGCGGTACAGGACGAGCTTTGAGAAGCCGAGTGCGTTGAAGCCGGATGAGCCGCTGGAGTTCACGTTTGGGCTGCCGCAGGTTGACCGGACGATTCAGCCGGGGCATCGGGTGATGGTGCAGGTGCAGTCGACGCTGTTTCCTCTGTATGACCGTAATCCGCAGAGCTTTGTGCAGAATATCTTCGAGGCCAAGCCGGGGGATTACCGGAAGGCGACGCAGCGGGTTTGGCGTGCGCCGGGGACGGCTAGCTATGTGAGTCTGCCCGTGGTGCCGTAGGGAGAAGCGGGTCCTTCGCTTTGCCCAGGATGACACTGTTTTGGGGAGGGTAAGAAGCGAGCGGGTGAATAGAGCGGGCCGCTCGCGGGGTGTGCGGGCGGCCGAGTTCTTTACAATGAAGAGATATGGCGGAGAGTGTAACGAGCGTTGCGGAGCCGGTGCGGTACAGCCCGGCGGAGATTGAACCGAAGTGGCAGGCGCGGTGGGACGCGGATCCTGCGCTGTATGCGGCTGAGCCGCATGATGTAGCGGGTGGGGGCAAGCCGAAGTTTTATTGCCTGGAGATGCTGCCGTATCCGAGCGGGCAGCTGCACATGGGGCATGTGCGGAACTATGCGATTGGCGATGCGCTGGCGCGGTTCATGTGGATGCGCGGGTACAACGTGCTGCACCCGATGGGGTGGGACGCGTTTGGGCTGCCGGCGGAGAATGCGGCGCTGAAGAACAACACGCCGCCGCGGGAGTGGACGCTGGCGAATATCGCGGCGATGAGGGAGCAGATGCGGCGGCTGGGGTTGAGCTACGACTGGGCGACCGAGGTCACGACTTGTCTGCCGGACTACTACCGGTGGAACCAGTGGTTCTTTCTGAAGATGTTCGAGCGGGGGCTGGCGTATCGGAAGAAGAGCAAGGTGAACTGGTGTCCGGAGTGCCAGACGGTGCTGGCGAATGAGCAGGTGATGGATGGGCGCTGCTGGCGGCATGAGGACACGCTGGTGGAGCAGCGCGATCTGACGCAGTGGTTTCTGCGGATCACGACAGTATGCGGATGAGCTGCTGGGCGGGCTGGACGACGATGGAGGGCTGGCCGGAGAAGGTGCGCACGATGCAGCGCAACTGGATTGGGCGGAGCGAAGGGACGCTCGTTGATTTCGCGGTGGAGGGGCACGCCGAAGAAGATGACGGTGTTTACGACGCGGGTGGATACGATCTTTGGGGCGACGAGTGTGCAGCTGGCTCCGGAGCATGCGGTGGCGAAGGCGTTTGCGCTCGAGGATGCGGCGGCTGGCGGGGCAGATCGAGGAGATGCTGGCGCAGCAGAAGGCGGCGCGCGAGGCAGGCGACATTGGGGCGATTGAGAAGCATGGCGTGGATACGGGGCGGTTTGCGGTGAATCCGTTCAACGGCGAACGTGTGCCGATCTGGGTGGCGAACTATATTCTGGCGGACTATGGGACGGGCGCGATCATGAGCGTGCCGGCGCATGACGAGCGGGACTTCGAGTTTGCGCAGAAGTACGGGCTGCCGGTGAAGCGGGTGGTGGCGCCGGATGTGCATACGGAGGAGCTGCCGGCGCTGCCGTACCTGGCTGAGGATGAGGCTGTGCTGATGCGACTCGGGTGAGTGGACGGGCGAGACGTGTCTGGAGGCGCAGGAGAAGATGGCTGCGTTCGCGAGCAAACGGCGGATTTGGCACGGCTACGGTTACGTATCGGTTGAAGGACTGGGGGGTGAGCCGGCAGCGGTATTGGGGCACGCCGATCCCGATGGTGTATTGCGAGAACGGGCACGCCGGGCATTGAGCCCGGCGGGGTGGTGCCGCTGCCGGAGAGTGCGTTGCCGGTGGTGTTGCCGGCGCAGGTGGAGATCACGCAGCAGGGCGGATCGCCGCTGGGGCGGGTGGCGGAGTTCTGTGAATACGACGTGCCCGGTGTGCGGCGGGCCGGCGCGGCGCGAGACGGACACGATGGACACGTTTGTCGATTCGAGCTGGTACTTCTACCGGTACACGGACGCGAAGAATTCGTTCGCGCCGTTCGATTCGGCGAAGGCGAACTACTGGTTTCCCATCGATCAGTACATTGGCGGCGTGGAGCACGCGATTCTGCATTTGATCTATTCGCGCTTCTGGACGAAGGTGATGCGCGACCTTGGGATGGTGAAGAACGATGAGCCTGCGGCGCGGCTGTTTACGCAGGGCATGGTGATCAAGGACGGCGCGAAGATGTCGAAGTCGCAAGGGCAATGTGGTGTCGCCCGACGAGATGATTGCGCGGTATGGGGCGGATGCGACGCGGATGTATGCGCTGTTTGCGGCGCCTCCGGATCGCGATCTGGAGTGGCAGGAGGAGGGCGTTGCGGGGATCAGCCGGTTTCTGAGCAGGGTGTATCGGCTGACGACGAAGTTCGCTCCTGATGGTGCGCGAGACGGGGCACAGCTCGGCGCAGTTTGCGGGGCAAAGTGTGGAAGGGGAGCGGCTGCTGCGCAAGCTGCACCAGACGATTGCGAAGATCACGCAGGACTTCAGCGGGCGGTGGCACTTCAACACGTGCATTGCGGCGATCATGGAGCTGGTGAATGCGATCCATGGCGGATGAAGCGGCGATGGATGCGCGGCGATGTTCCCGCCGGCTGCTGTTGCGGAGGTCTTCCGCAGCCTGGTACTGCTGCTGGCGCCGTTTGCGCCGTTCCTGGCGGCGGAGCTTTGGGAGGAGATGGGCGGGCAGGGCGTGGTGTTCCGAATGGCGTGGCCGGTGGCGGATGCGGAGCTTGCGCGCGAGGCTGAGATCGAGATTCCGGTGCAGGTGAATGGCAAGCTGGTGAACGTGGTGATGGTGCCGGCGGGCAGCGACGAGGCTACGGTGAAGGCTGCGGCGCTGGCGGATGAGAAGGTGCAGCGCCGGAGTGAGGGGAAGACGGTGGTGAAGGTGATCGTGGTGCCGGGCAAGCTTGTGAATCTCGTGGTGAAGTAGTGCCGGACTGTGGGGCATACGCGAGTGCCGGTGCGCGGCACGCAGTCGTTTGTGCATACGCTTTCGTCGTGCTGGCGGCGGCCTTCGCTGACGGCGCTCGAGGTGCTGTGGCGCTGGGTGTGCGGGATTCCGGTGCTGCTTGTGCTGTGGCATGAGGCGACCGGTGTGCTCCAGGTGGCACCGGTTGATACCGCGGCTTTGGGGCGGATGTCGTTCTTCGATCCGCTGGCGGCGGCGGGGACACTGTCGGCCGTGGTGACGGGTTTGGTGCGGACCGGTGCTGTCGGTTGCGCGGTGGCTGGTGCCGGCGGCGGCGCTGGTGTGGGTGGTCGGGTTGGCGGCTTGGGCGGACGGCTGTGTTGCGGCGTGCCGATGCGCAGCTTTGCGCGGGCGCCCGGGGACGCTGATGGTGCTGCAGGCGCTGCGGCTGGTGGCGCTGGGAGCAGCTTTGCGGTGTGGTCCGCGGTTCTGCGGGCGGCTGGCGCTTGACGGTGAGCGCGCCTGTTGCCGGCGGGGAGCGAGGGGAACCTGGTGCTGTACTGCGCGATCGCGATTGTTGCGACGCTGGGGGTGTTTACGGTGTGGGCGGTGGCGAGCTGGGGCTTGTCGGTGGCTCCGTTGCTGGCGATGCGGCGGGATTTGGGGGTGGGTGCGAGTCTGCGTGCGGCGTTTGGGGCGGACGTGCTGCGGTCGAAGCTGGTGGAGATCAATCTGGTGATGGGGATTGTGAAGATCGCGCTGATGGTGCTTGCGATGGTGTTTTCGGCGTGTCCGCTGCCGTTTGAGAGTGTAGCGACGCCGGAGTTTATGAGCCACTGGTATGTGGTGGTCGCGGTGCTCTACTTTGTTGCGTCAGACTTCTTTCATGTTGTGCATCTGGTGTCGTACCTGGACCTATGGGCCGGGATGGCGCGTGGGGCGGGGGCGCTGCGTGGGTAGGGCAGGCATCTTGCCAGGCGCGCGACAAACCCTCTTGTGAGTTGCTGCATCACACAGCTATCAGTTGCGCGGGTACGCGTGCCTTCCGATCCTGAGCTGCTTGTACTTCATGCTTCCAGTGCCGCTGGCTTTGGGACTTGAGTCACTGTTTTGGGATGGTACTTCAGTGCTTGCAGCAACGTAAGCTGTTCGGGAGGATCACATGTCGTTTGGCATCTATGCGATTGGTTATCTGATTTTGATTGCGGGAGTGTGTTACTTGGCCCATCTGATGCATGTTCCTCAGGCGTATATCATCGCGACCGCGGTGATTCTGTTTGGCATTGGCATTGTGACTGGCGTGCAGACGACGCGGCATAAGGATCCAAGCTAGGGGCGGCTTTTCGCGGCTGTGGAGCCATTTACAATCGGCTCTGTGGATTCCTCGACAATTCGTCATTCTGGATTTTGGGTCGCAATATACGCAGCTGATCGCGCGGCGTATACGCGAGTTCAACGTGTTTTCGGTTGTGCTGCCGTGCACGGCGACGCTGGAGCAGATTCGTCTGCTCTCGCCGCTGGGCCTGATCCTTTCGGGCGGGCCGAGTTCGGTGTATGACGCGGACGCTCCCGCGGCTGACCCTGCGATCCTGGCGATGGGGATGCCCATCCTGGGGATCTGCTATGGGCTGCAGTTCATTGTGCATCACCTGGGCGGACGGGTGGAGCCTGCGCCGGCGCGGGAGTATGGGCATGCGCAGGTGGAAGTCGTGGCCGAGACGCCGCTGTTTCGCGGGCTGCCGGGGACGCTTGATGTCTGGATGAGCCATGGCGATGAGGCGAAGGCGCTGCCGGAGGGCTTTCTGCTGACGGCGAAGACCGCCAATGCGCTGGCGGGGATTGCGGATGAGGCGCGGCGGATCTGGGCGGTGCAGTTTCATCCGGAGGTGGCGCATACGCGGCAGGGCATGGAGCTGCTGCGGAACTTCGTGCTGGATATCTGCGGGGCGAAGGCGGACTGGACGCCGGAGCACTTTATCCAGTCGACGGTGGAGCGGGTGCGCGCGACGGTGGGGGATGGGCATGCGATCTGCGGGCTGAGCGGAGGCGTGGACTCGTCGGTGGCGGCGGTGCTGGTGGCGCGGGCGATTGGGGATCGGCTGACGTGCATCTTCGTGAACAACGGGGTGCTGCGCAAGGATGAGTTTGCGAAGGTGCAGACGACGATGCGCGAGCAGCTTGGGCTGCGGGTGGTGGCGGTGGATTCTTCGGAGAGGTTTCTGGAGAAGCTTGCGGGGGTGACCGATCCGGAGCAGAAGCGGAAGGCGATTGGCGGCGAGTTCATTGCGGTTTTCGACGATGAGGCGAAGAAGATCTTTGAGAGCGGAGAGGCATCAGGGCGAGGAGATCGCGTGGCTGGTGCAGGGGACGCTTTACCCGGATGTGATCGAATCTTCGAGCGTGAAGGGGCCGAGCCAGACGATCAAGAGCCACCACAATGTGGGTGGTCTGCCGGCGGATATGAAGCTGAAGCTGATTGAGCCGCTGCGGGACCTGTTCAAGGATGAGGTGCGGCGGATCGGGCGCGACCTGGGGATGCCGGAGGAGATCATTGAGCGGCAGCCGTTTCCCGGGCCGGGGCTGGCGGTGCGGATTCTGGGCGAGGTGACGGCGGAGCGGGTGGCGCTGCTGCAGGAGGCGGACGCGATCGTGGTGGAGGAGATCAAGGCGGCGGGGCTCTACCGGAAGCTGTGGCAGAGCTTCGCGGTGCTGCTGCCGGTGAAGTCCGTGGGCGTGATGGGGGACCAGCGGACGTATGGGTATACGTGCTGCGTGCGGGCGGTGACGAGCGAGGACGGGATGACGGCGGACTGGGCGCCGCTGCCGTATGAGGTGCTGCGGAAGATCTCCAGCAGGATAGTGAGCGAGGTGCGGGGGATCAACCGGGTGGTGTACGACATTACGTCGAAGCCGCCGGGGACGATTGAGTGGGAGTAGACGCGGCGCTCAGCGGGCGCGGGCGGGGCCGGTGGCAGGAGCCATAGGGGAGCTTCGGCGTGGGGTGGTTTCGACGACGATGCGTGTGTCCTTGGCGAAGGTGATGGTCTGGCCGTGGCCGATCCAGCGGCTGTAGAAGGCGCGGGCTGCGCCCCAGTAGCCGATGCCGGCGGCGGCGTAGGGCGAACCCCCGGCAAGGCCGACGATGGTGCCGACGAGGCCCAGGCCCGCGGCTCCGCCGACGCCGTTTTTGCCTACCTGGTTTGTGGTCGCATGTCCGTGTTCCCCCTGATCGAGCGGGCGGGCGGCCATGACCGCGAGGAGCAGGGGAATCGCGATCTTATCCTGCGGCTTGGCTTTTGCCTGGCCTTCGGAGTTGAGGGCGATGTCGGCTGCGGAGTCGGCTCCGGTGAGGCGGGTTTCGACGGTCTGCTTTTCGTCGCTGTTGGGCAGGACGAGTTGGCCGAAGTTGAAGCTGAGGACCCCGGTGCGGCCGAATTTGCGCGAGGGTCTGGCGCGGGTGACGGCGCCGATGAGGACGGCGCCCTGGGGGACTGCGACGGTGCCATCGGGTGCGAGGACTGGTTGCGCGACGACGGCCTTGATGGCCTGGCCGTCCTTTGAGGTTTCGGAGCTGAGCGGGTCGGCGAGGTAGGCCTGGAGGATCCAGCTCGAGCTGTCGTTGGGGGCGGCCGCCGCGACAGGAAGTTCGGGCTCCCAGAAGTGGGGCTTGCGGACGGGTGCGGCGGGAGCTGGCGGCGGCAGGGGGGATTCGGCGGGGATGGCGAGCGGGCCGGAGGTCTCGATGGTCCACGCGGTGCCGGGCTCGATGCGCTGCGGATGGTAGGGCAGCTGGCTGTAGACAAACTGCATGAAGCGGGAGGCCTTGTCGGGGCCGATGAACTGGTGGAGGTCGTCGCGGGCTACGGTGAGGCCGGCGTGAAACTGCTGGTGCAGGAGGCCGCCGTGGGAGGGCGGGGGCGCGACGGCGCGATAGATGGGGGCGCCGTCTGTGGCGGGATTGGCGGAGAGTGGCACGGTAGCCCCACTGGGCAGTACGACGCTGGTGAACTGGACGACCGGGGTGTGGAAGGGGGTGAAGTCGCCGCCGAGGATCGCGTGAACGCGGCGGGAGTGGTCGGAGCGGAGCTGGATGACGGAGCCGAGTACGGGTGTGCCGGCGGGCAGGACGAGCTGGTTGTCGGCGTAGACGGGGTAGAGGAGTTCCGCGCGGACGGCCTGGCCCTTCTTCATGGGAAGCGGACCGGCGATTTTTACGGGAAGCGGGGTGCCGGATGGGATGCTGGCGGCGGGCGTTTGAGCGACGGCGAAGGCGGGCAGCGCGACAGCACACAACGAGAGGGCACGGAGAACGGGGGAGGGGCGGGTCATCTTATTTCATGTTAGACGAACGGGATGGGACGGATGGTTTGAGAGCATTCGGAATGTGTCGTTAATTGTCGCGACCCGCAATCAGGAGTGGGGTGGTAGCGGAAGAATGGCGACGTTATGGAAGGCAACAATCGACCAGGTGCCGGCCTCGCTTGTGAGGACGAGCTGGACTGCCAGGATCGCGTGGGTGTCTCCCAAAGACTGCGCCGCCCCGAACGCAGTGAGAACTACGAACGGGGCTGGCTATTGGGAACAATGGGCGGGACACTCATGGGCGAACTCCGTGCAGGGAATCAGCCGAGCTCGTCCATGCTGTTGGCGCCGAACTTGAGATACCAGGGGCTGGCCGCCTTGAGGCCGCGGTTGACGTTTTCGATGTTCTCGACCCCGGTAGTTTCGAGCCAGCGGCGGAAGGCGTCTGCACCGTTCTTGGCGTAGATCGGGATGCCGTCTTTCCAGGTGGCGCGGCCGCAGAGGACGCCGTTGAACTTTGTGCCGGACTCTCCGGCCAGCTCGAGAGTCTCGATGAAGACGGGGTTGGAGACGCCGGCGGACAGGTAGATGAAGGGCTTGTGGGTCATGGTCTCGGCCAGGCGGAAGTGCTCGAGGGCCTCGGCGCGCGTGTAGGCCTTCTCGCCCTTGAAGGACTTAGTGCCTTCGACGTAGCTCATCTCGATGGGGACTTCGACTTTGAGGACGTCGACGTTGTAGCGGGGTTTGCCGAACTCGGCCATGGCGCCCGAGACGATCTCCGGCTTCTTCTTCGCGTAGGCGAGGGACTTCTCGTCACCGCCCTCGGCGTCGTAGCCGACGAACTCGAGGAAAAAGGGAATGTCGTGATACATGCACTCATCGCCGATGCGCTCGATCCACGCGTGCTTCAGGTCGTTGATGTGGGACTTCTCAAACGGGGTGTAGTAGAGCAGGATCTTGATGCAATCGGCACCGGCCTCCTTGAGGCGGCGGACGGACCAGACGTCGAGGAGGTCAGGGAGGCGGCCGGCGGTCTGGGCATCGTAGCCGGTCTTCTCGTACGCAAGAAGGAGGCCCTTGCCGTGGCGGTGTTTGGAGGCGGGGAGGCCGAACTCCGGGTCGAGCAGGATGGCCGATGCGTGCTGACAGAGCACGTCGGTGACGAGGGTCTTGAACTCCTCGAGGTCGCCGGAGTTGACGGCACCTCCGCGCTCCTTGGCGAGCGATTTCTGGAGCGAGCCGCGCTGGTCCATGGCCGCGGCGGCGATGACGCCGTTTGCATCGGAGACGGCCTTGAGGCCTGCGAGTTTTCCGGGTGTAAGAGTCATGGTGCTGTAGTCTCCTGGGTTTGGGCGCGTGCACTTCAGGGCTAGCGCTTAGAGGGCTATTCTACACAGCCGGAACCAGGGAGACAGGGCCGCGTGATTGGATGGAGGTTGGGTGGAGCTTCGCTGGATCAGCGTGGATGGACGCGGTCGAGTTCAGGAAGCAGCACGACGCTCTCCTGTTCATTGGCGTCTGTACGGGCTATGACGGCGATGACATCTGACGTTGTGCTCGGGTTATACGGGAGATGCGGGACGCCCGCGGGGATGTAGAAGAAGTCGCCCGGTTTGACCACGGCGTGGTGCTCGAGTTGCGAGCCATACCAGACGCCGGATTCACCCTGCAGCGCGTAGATGGCGGTCTCGTGGGCATCATGTTTGTGAGCAAGGGCACGACCCCCGGGCGGGATGGTGACCAGTTGCATGTGGATGCGTTCGGAGCCACAGGACTGGGCTGAGATGCCGACGTTGTATTGGAGGCCCTGCTTGCCGGTGGTCTGATCTGCCGGGCTAAGCAGGCGGCAGAGCTGTTCGGTTTGGGCGGGTGCGGAGTTCATGCGGGCCATGATTCGCCTTGGTGGGGGTAGTGTCAACGGGATTCGCGAGATGGTGGCGGGAGGGGGAAGAATCGGGTGGTGGCCGCGGCTGGCATGCTGCAGGGCGGCACTGGCGTTTTGACATTGCGAACAGTTTCAGGGGAGACTTGAAGCTCCTGTGGCGGCTCGACGTGTCCGCGGGTATACAACTCTGTGCGGCCGCGGAGGTTGGAGCGGCTGTCTGGAACAAGGCTGTTGCCGCAAGGGAGTATTTGGGAAGCGCGGTGAAATTCCGCCACTGCCCCGCAACTGTGAACGCGCACGGCACTCTGGAACCCAGTGTGTCGCGAACGTCGGCTAGGGACCTGCCACTGTTGCCATAACCGGCGATGGGAAGGAGGGTTCCGGTATTTGGCCCGCGTGAACCGCGTAAGTCAGGAGACCGGCTCCATTTTGCGCTGACTCATCAACCGCGTCTCCGGGGGGAGATGCAGGAGTGACACCATGGTTGCTTTAGCTGACCGGGCTTTTTGCCCGGCACGTTCTGTTGTGCGGATCCTTTCTGCCGCCGCTGCTCTTCTTCTTTTTACATCTGGCGTGGCTGGTGCGGTGGTAGCGCGCGGTGTGGTGACCGACGCCCTGGGGCGTCCGGTAGCGGCTGCGCGGGTGCAGTTGGTCCAGGGCCAGAATGTGATGGCCATTGCGATCGCCGGACCGGACGGCACCTACGAGATTCGCTTCACCGGGGGCGGACGGTTTGTGTTGCTGAGTTCCGCGGCGACGTTTTATCCGGGCATAGGGCGAGAGTTTTACGGTGGCCCTTCCGATGTGGTGACGCAGAACATTGTGCTGGAGCCGCTGTCGCTGCACGAAGAGGTGACCGTGACGGCGACCGGTGTGGCAACGCCAGTCCCGCAAACAAGCGCTGCGGTAACGCTGATTCCGGAGAGCGAACTCGCAACCCGTGTGGCGCTGTTGGATCTGCTGCGGCTTTCTCCGGGCGTGACGGTGATGCAGACGGGGCAGTGGGGTGGCGCGACGAGCCTGTTTGTGCGCGGCGGCAACTCGGATGCGAACAAGGTGCTGATCGATGGCATCACGGCCGAGGATGTGGGCGGGCGCTTCGATTTCGGCACGGTGGCGACGACGGGCATTGGAGCGGTAGCTCCGTCGAGTGCGGCGGTCGAGATGTATCGCGGCGCTGATTCGGTGGTCTATGGCTCGGATGCCGCGGCGAGCGCGGTGGCGTTTGGGACGGCGCGGGGAAGCGGTGTGCGGCCGGTGCTGAACTACTCGGGCGATGCGGGCAATCTGGGTACGTACCGTAATGAGGTGACCGGCGGCGGAACCCGGCGCAAGCTCGACTACTTCGCGGCCTTCTCGCGGTTCGACAGCTCGAATGCGCTGCGTATGGACAGGTACCATGCGGCGACGTCGGCGGCGAACCTGGGGTACGCGCTTGGGGCGAACGTGATGGCGCGGTTCACGCTGCGCAATTCGGTGTCTGCGGTAGGGCTGCCCAATGCGCACGATTTCTTCGGGGTGTCAGCGGCGGGCAAGGAGTCGGATCAGGACCTCTACTCGGGCTTAACGCTTGAAGGGCGCACGGAGGGTGGCTGGCATAATCTCGTGCGCTATGGCATCGCGCGCAAGCGCGAACAGGCGCGGACCTTCTATGCGGCGGGGCAGTTTCTGAACGATGCGTACGGCGGGGACTACTACGGCAATACGGTGACGATCCGCGGCGCGAATGGGTATACAGCGACGGGCCGCGCGATTATGGCGTACGGTGCAATGTATCCGGGGGAGTATCCGCAGCGGGATGACTCGGTGTCCAACCGCGACGAGTTGTCGTACGGGAGTGACTTTGTGTTTCCGCATCGCGTGCGGGCAGTATTTGGCTTCCGGTACGAGAACGAGCGGGGAAGCTTTGTGTACCCGGCGTACGCGGAGAACGAGCGAATCCAGCGGACCAACTTCGAGTACACGGCGCAAATCTCGGGCGACATACGCAATCGCCTGTTCTTGTCGGCGGGCGGTGCGATCGAAAAGAACCATCTGTACGGAGTGGCGGGGACGCCGCGCTTTGGCGTGGTGTATGTGCCGGTGCGGTCGCGGGCTTCGTGGTTCCATGGCACACGCATCCTGGCGAACGTCGCGACGTGGTGTGCAGGAGCCTTCGCTGGCGGTGGACTTTTCGAGCTTGTACACGCAGCTTGCGGTGGCGGGGAACACGTCGGCGATTCGGCAATTTGGGGTGACTCCCATACGTGAGTTGAGGAGCAGGACCGCCGATGTTGGTGTCGATCAGAATGTCCGCGGCGAAAGGCTGCTGTTGAAGCTGCGGTACTTCCACAACCAGTTCTCGCACCAGGTGGAGTACGTGGGTGCGGGGACGCTGAGGCAATACTTCGGAATTGCCGGGAGCATCCCGAACTTCTATGGTGCTGACGTCGGGTCGCTCGCGTTTCGCGCACAGGGGTTGGAGACGGAGATCGACTGGCGGCCGGGCTCACGCTGGATGGTTCGCGGGGGCTGGACGTACCTCGATGCGGTGGTCGAGCAGTCGTTTTCGAGCGACGAGATTGCGGCGCGTGGCGGGTATGCGTCACAGAACCCGAACATACCGGGCGTGGCAATTGGGGAGTCGCCGTTTGTGGGAGCACGGCCATTTCGACGGCCTCCGCACACGGGCTTCTTTGCGGTGCAGTACGAGGGCAGCAAGTTTTCGGCTGCGATGACGGGCGCGCTGGCGAGCCGGTCCGATGACTCTACGTTTCTCGACTACTCGGACCTTGCGGGGACGAACTCGCTGATCCTGCCCAACAGGAACCTGGACTTTGGATACGCAAAGCTCGATGGCAACCTGACGTATGCGTTTCGGCCGCGGCTGAGGGTGTTTACGGAGCTCGACAATCTGCTGAACCAGCAACACATCGGCCCCATCGGATTTCCCGGCGCTGCCGTTTACTGTCCGTGCGGGGTTGAAGGTGCGGCTGGGTGGAGATTGAGTGGGGAACGGGTACCGGGGCGGCGCGCGTCGCCCCGGTATAATCGGCCCAAAGCCATGCAGATGACGTTGACGGATAGGCAGGTCTCTCTTTTCCGCATGCTCTGCGTGCTTACACTGCTGGCGGGAGCGGTGTGTTACGTGCTGTTCACGCTGCACTGGCAGTGGATGTGGGACACCTCCGTGATGCACTACATTGCCATGGCGCTGAAGCGCGGCAAGGTGCCTTACAAGGACATCAACGACATCAATATGCCGGGCGCTTACCTGATGGAGCGGCTGGGAATCGGGCTCTACGGCGGCGGTGACCTGGGCTGGCGTCTTTGGGAGTACACGCTGCTCGGGACGATGACGGCGGCGATGATTGTGCTCGCGCGGCCATACGACTGGGTTGCGGGTTTGTTTGCGGGAGTGTTGTTCAGCGTGCTGTACGGCTCGCTTGGGCCGTACCAGGCAGGGCAGCGCGATGAGGGGATGACCGTTCTCCTGTTTGTGGGGTACGCCTTTCTGTTTGTCGCGATGCGGCGTGGGGTGCCGTGGTTGATGGCCGGCTTCGGGCTCGCCCAGGGGATGGCGATCCTGATCAAGCCGACGGTCTTGTTGTTTGCCATCGCGTTGCTGCTGTTTCCCATTTTTGTGCTGCGGCGGCAGGGTAAGCGCTGGGGGCCGTATGTCTGGTTCGGCGTTCTGGGATTGGCCGTGGCGCTGGGGATTCTGCTGGCGTTCCTTCTTCCCGGCGGGGCGCTCGGGGCGTTCGTCTATAGCCTGCGCAACCTGATGCCTTACTACTCGAAACTCGCACACCCGAGCCTGTGGGTGCTGGTGCGCCGGAGTCTTCCGAAATCGGTGATGGTGTATGCGCTGGCGGCGGTTGTGCTGGCGGTGACAAATCCGCAGAAGGCGAACTGGGAGATGTGGGCGATCCGGCTCGGCTTTTTGTTTGGGGCGTTCTCCTATTTTGCGCAGGGCAAGGGATACGACTACCACCGTATTCCGTACCTCTGCTTTGGGCTGCTCTGGGCCGGGCTGGAGTTTACCGCTGCGATGAAGGCTCATGGTTGGCGGCGCAACCTGGGGGTCGCGGGGATGGCGGTGGCGGTGCTGCTCGCGGTTCCCTTCAATGCTCGCAAGATTCACCAGATGCAGGAGCGCAATGTCGCGGCGGATGCACTGATGGGCGAGCTGGACCGGCTGGGCGGAAAGAGGCTGGATGGCAAGGTGCAGTGCATGGACCTGGTCGGGGGGTGTCTGAGCGCGTTGTACCGCGAAGGCATCCTGCAGACCACGGGGTCGACCGGAGACCTGCCGTTCTTCGGGCCGGACGACGGCAAGGTGGTGCCGTACTACAGGAAGACCCTTTGGGATGAACTGCAGGCGAACCCGCCCGAGGTGATCATCGTCAGCAACGAGTGGTATCAGTCGTCGAGCTACAGCTTTGAAAAGCTGGAGACCTGGCCGGCCTTTCGCGACTACCTGAATTCGGAGTACCGCGTGGATATGACGGAGGCGGCATCGCTCTATGGGAATCCATTTGTCTACCGTGTGTATGTGCGCCGGCATTGAGACACGCAAGACCCGGTTTGGCGCGCCCGCCAACCGCCCGACAATGCCATACGTCTAACAGACGTGATGAAGAATCTTCTTGTAACGAGTGCACTGGTAGCAGGGTTGGCGGTTTCCGTGGCGGCGCAGGCGCAGCCTCAAGAGGGGCTTGTGCCGACGCAGACGTTGGTTGCGGTTGAGGCGAAGTCGGCTGTTCCGGCTGGAGCGTCCGACCTGACGATTACAGTTGATGGCAGGAAGGTCCCGCTGAGCGCATGGGCTCCTGTGACGCCGACACAGGCCCAGGTGGCCTTGCTGATCGACGATGGCCTGCGGGAGAGCGTCGGCAGGAACCTCAGCGATATCAAGGCTTTTTTGAATGGCCTTCCCCAGGGCGTGGAGGTGCTGGTTGGCTACATGCAGAACGGGCGGGTGGTAGAGGCGCAGCCGTTTACCACTGACCATGCAGCTGCGGCGAATTCGGTGCGTCTGCCCGAGGGAGTTCCCGGGCAAAGTGCGAGCCCTTACTTCTGCCTCTCTGACTTTGTGAAGCACTGGCCGGGAGCGGAACCGACCGATCCGAACGCGCCGCTCGAGATACAGCGCGAGCGCACGAATGGCAAGGCGCGATTCGTCCTGATGATTACGAACGGCGTCGATCCTTACAACGGAAGCACCTCGATTGAGAATCAGGACAGCCCGTATGTGTCGGCTGCCACGACTGATGCTAACCGCGCGGGCGTGGCCGTGTACTCCATCTACTTCGCGGATGCCGGCATTCGCGGGGGCGGCGCAGGGTTGAGCGGCCAGAGCTATCTCGAGCAGGTCACGCAGGCGACGGGCGGTCGGAACTACTACGAGGGCATCGGAAATCCTGTGTCGTTCCAGCCCTTTCTTGAAGCAGTTCACGCAGGCCATCCAGTCCACGTATATCGCGAGCTTCGAGGCTCCGGCGGGCAAGAACACCAAAGACCTGGTTCGCCTGAAGGTCACCTCCGCGTCTAAGGCGAAGCTGCGAGCAGCCGCTGAGGTTCGGCCCGGGCAATCAGGAATAACGCCGCTGCTGCGGCTACCGGTACTCTTTGCGAGTGGACCCACTTTGGTGGTGCGGAGGGCTGGATGACTGGACGTAGCTCAGGTGCGTGGCGGGCGCTTTCATTTGGCGTCGCCCTCTGCGCAGGTCTCGCGGCGCAAGCTTTCGGGCAGGCTGAGACGACGCTTTCAAACGGATGCACGCTGCGCAAGGATGTCTACACATGCGACGTCGGCGCCTTTCAACGCGTGCTGGCCGGCGCGAAGACAGCCGCCGTCGAGACGGGCCCTACCGATGCGCTCGCCCAGGATCGCCTGAAGAAGCTTGTGGCTGCAGCAGGGAAGACGCTTGTCGGCAAAGGGGAACACGCGGACGTCACGTTCCTCCTTGTGCCGGTTGATCCGAACGGGGTGCAGTTCACCTCGGGCGAGACCAGGCTGGCGACGCTGCATGTTTTTGCGGCACGGCCAGACGCGCCGGGGCGCGGAGATCTCGTGTGGGCAGACAACTACTCGGGCACGGCCGACACGCAGTGGTTCGCGGTGGTGAGCCGCCTGATCTCCCAGTTCGAGGATAAGTTCCACATCAAGGGATAGCGCCGGACTGGCGCCCGCAAAGAAGAAGGCCTCCGGAGGATCGCTCCGGAGGCCGAGTGTTTTGCTGCAGAGGACGGTTTAGTACATGCCGTCCATGCCGCCGCCGCCGCCGTGGCTGTGTCCGCCGCCGCCCGCTTCCTTCTTCTCCTGGATCTCGGAGATGAGGGCTTCGGTGGTGAGCATCAGGCCAGCGATGGACGCTGCGTTCTGGAGCGCGGTGCGGGTGACCTTTGTGGGGTCGATGACGCCGGCGGCTACGAGGTCTTCGTACTTGCCAGTGCCCGCGTTGTAGCCGAAGTTCGATTCCTTCGACTCGTGGATCTTGCCAATAACGACGGCACCTTCTTCGCCGGCGTTCATGACGATCATGCGAAGCGGCTCCTCGATCGCGCGACGGATGATGGTCGCGCC
>CAWBUI010000008.1:0-810624 GCA_963791875.1 uncultured Acidobacteriaceae bacterium | reverse complement strand
TTTGATCCGGCGGATGGATGACCGGGAGCGGACACGGGAGATCGCTCGGATGCTGTCGGGGGCGACCGTGACCGACACGAGCCTGGATCATGCGCGGCAGATGCTGGCGACGGAGCCGGTAGGGTGCGTCCGGGCGGAGGGTAGGGCAACGGTGCCTGCGGAATGCGGGGGTCTCTAACGTCGCTTCGCTGGGGTCGAGAGATGACGAATCGTCGGGGATGGGACGGCGACGTTTTGATGGTGTGACGTCGACGGTGAGGGGCCGGTGGGGATGTCGAGTTTGAGGGTGAACTGGTCGAGGTGGTCGGTGTGTCGGGTTGGGAGTAGACTGTTGCCGCTCCGGAGCTTCAGCGGGGCTAGGTTTCGCTCAGGAGGAACGATGGCAACGACACCGACGAAATGCGCTCACATGGCGTGCACGTGCATGGCGCCCGCGGGCAAGAAGTTCTGCTCGACTCACTGCGAGGACGCAAAGAGCATGACCACCCTGACGTGCCACTGTGGGCATCCAGGGTGTGACGACAAGGCTTGACGGGCTTTGCCGGATGACGGCGGGGGGTGCGGAGATCCTCGTGGGAGGCGGCTCCGGGTGACATCCTTCGCCGTTGCTGTGTCTGGTGGGTGCCGCTTGGGGATTGTGCGGCGGTACCCAGGAAGGCTCCCAAGCAGCACCGCGAAGGTGTCTGGCCAGCGAAGACCCGGTATACTAAAAGATGTGACTACTTCCGTTCTCGACCCCGCTCGTACCGTAACAGATAATCAGGCTTCCGGCTCCAAACGCGTTCTCCTGCTAAAGCCGCGGGGCTTTTGTGCGGGCGTGGTGCGCGCGATCGATATCGTGCAGATTGCTCTAGACACCTTTGGCGCGCCAATCTACGTGCGCAAGGAGATCGTGCATAACAGCTATGTTGTGAACGATCTGGCGAAGAAGGGCGCGATTTTCGTCAACGAACTGGACGAGGTGCCGGAAGGTGCGCGGGTGATTTATTCGGCGCACGGGGTGTCCCCTGCCGTGCGGCAGCGAGCCAAGGAGCGGAAGCTGAAGGTGATTGACGCGACGTGCCCGCTGGTGACCAAGGTGCACATGGAGGCGATCAAGTTCTCGAAGCAGGGGTATTCGCTGGTCCTGGTGGGGCACCGGGATCACGAAGAGGTAGAGGGCACGCAGGGTGAGGCGCCGGATGCGACACAGGTGGTGTCTACACTCGAGGAGGTTGCGGCGCTTGTGGTGCCGGATCCGGACAAGGTGGCGTACCTGACGCAGACGACGCTGTCGCTCGACGAGGCGAGGTACATGATCGAGGCGCTCAAAAAGAAATTTCCGAACATTGCGGGGCCGCATGCGCAGGACATCTGCTATGCGACGGAGAATCGCCAGGTTGCGGTGAAGAATGTGGCAGATGGAGCGGATCTGGTGCTGGTTGTGGGCTCGAAGAACAGCTCGAACTCGAACCGACTGGTTGAGGTTTCCAAGAATCTGGACACCAACTCGTATCTGATTGATTCGGCGGCTTCGATACAGTCCGAGTGGCTGGAGGGTGTAAGCACGGTCGCTGTGACCGCGGGCGCGTCGGCGCCCGAGGTGCTTGTGCAGGAGGTTGTGGAGTACCTGCAGGCCGCGGGCTATGGTTCCGTGGATGAGGTTGAGGTGATGCCGGAGAATGTGCGGTTCGGGCTGCCGCCGGAGATAGTGAAGGCGATCGCGTCCGCGCCTCCCTCGTCGGCACAGCCGGTTTCGCTTTGAGGCCTGACGTTTCGGAGTTTGTGAGTAACTTAACGTGCCTGTCGTTTCGCCGTATTACCTGCGATCCAGTGAGCGCGCTTTCTACGAGGCGTAACGCTGTGGATCGAGAGAGTTCAAACTAGATGAATCCAATCGAACAGAATTCGAACGCGGCACCTGTGGGGGCCGCTCAGCCGCGCTATGGCCGACTTGATGTCGGCTTGGAGCAGGTTGCGGAGGGCATTCGGAAGGCTTCCGAGTGGCTGCTGGGCCAGCAACATGCAGATGGCTCCTGGTGCGGCGAGCTTGAAGCCGACACAATGCTGGAGTCCGACTACATCTTTATGCACACGCTGCTTGGGACGGGCGATCGCGGGAAGATGGAGCGCGCGGTCAATGAGATTGTGCGGCACCAGAATGCTGACGGCGGATGGAGTATCTATCCGAATGGGCCGTCAAACATTTCGCTCGGCGTGAAGGCTTACTTTGCGTTGAAGCTTATGGGCTGGTCGCCAGACAATCCCGTGCTGCTGCGTGCGCGCGACTGGATTCTAGCGAATGGCGGAGTGGTGGAGTGCAACACGTTCACCAAGATCTACCTGTGCTTTCTCGGGCAGTACGAGTACGATGCGGTGCCTGCAGTGCCGCCAGAGATCGTGCTTTTTCCGAACTGGTGCTACTTCAATATCTACGAGATTTCGTCGTGGTCGCGAGCCATCCTGGTCCCGCTGTCGATTGCGTACGCGAAGAAGCCGTTCAAGAAGATCCCGGCGGAGCAGGGCATTGACGAACTGTTTGTGGGCGGTCGGCAGAACGCGGACATGCGGCTGAAGTGGGATCGCAAGCGCATCTTCGGGTGGCGAAATTTCTTCCTCGCGGCAGACCGGCTGGCGCACTGGGCGGAGCGGGTGCATATCCGTCCGCTGCGCAAGATGGCGCTGAAGAAGGCGGAGAAGTGGCTGCTGGCGCGGTTTGAGATGTCGGACGGGCTGGGCGCGATCTACCCGGCGATGTTGAACGCGATCATCGCGCTGCGCTGCCTGGGGTATTCCGTGGACGACCCGCAGTTTATCCGGGCGATGGATGAGTTTGAGAAGCTGGGCATCGATAATCCCGAAGGGGAGCCCGGGTATCCCGACGCCGACGTTCCGCATGCAGCCGTGCGTGTCTCCCGGTGTGGGACACGGCGCAGGCCGTGTATGCGCTGGGCGAGGCCGGGGTGGCGAAGGACGATCCGCGGCTGTTGAAGGCGGCGGACTGGCTGCTGTCCAAAGAGGTGCGGCACAAGGGCGACTGGGCGGAGAAAGTTCCGAATGTCGAGCCGGGCGGCTGGTATTTCGAGTACAACAACGAGTTTTATCCAGATGTAGATGATTCCGCGCAGGTACTGCTGGCACTTAACCGCGTCAGCAATCCGCGGGAGCGGTATCAGCACGAGGTGTCGAAGCGCGCATTGGACTGGATCTTTGCGATGCAGTGCCGCAACGGCGGCTGGGCGAGCTTCGATCGCGACAACACCAAGATGATCTTCCAGTACATTCCGTTTGCGGATCACAACGCGATGCTGGATCCGCCGACGGTAGATATTACGGGGCGGATTCTGGAGATGCTGGCCGTCTATGGATTCGATCGCCGCGACCCGCGTGTGGAGAAGGCAATCCAGTTTGTGCTGGGCGAGCAGGAGACGGACGGAAGCTGGTTTGGCCGCTGGGGCGTTAACTATCTCTACGGCACGTTCCTGGTGCTGCGCGGGCTGGAGGCGATCGGCTTCTGGAACCACGAACCGGCAATTCAGCAGGCGGCAGAGTGGATCCGGATGGTGCAAAACGCAGACGGCGGCTGGGGCGAGACGTGCGGCAGCTACGACGATCCGGGCGAGCGCGGGATTGGGCCGAGCACACCATCGCAGACGGCCTGGGCGGTTCTTGGGCTGCTGGCGGCAGGAGATACGCGGTCGGATTCGGTGGCGAAGGGAATCCGCTGGCTGATCTCGAAGCAGACCGGCGGAGGGTACCTGGGATGAGTCCGCCGAGGGGCGCAACGGCGAGGCGATTTATACCGGAACAGGGTTCCCGCGCGTCTTTTACCTGGCGTATCACCTGTATCGGGATTATTTCCCGCTGCTTGCGCTGACGACGTATAAGCGGGCGATGGAACGGGAGCGGCTGCATGAAGAATCTCTTCGACGCCGCGCGGGTGCAGGAGGTGACGGGGCGAATCGCTGCAGCTGACGCCCGCGTCTACGCCGAATTGGGGCACGATGAGCGTGGCCCAGATGCTGGCGCATTGCTCGATTGGGATGGCGACGGCGACCGGGGAACAAAGACCGCCACGGATGCTGGTGGGTCGAATGCTGGGGCCGATCATCAAACCATTGGTGTTCAGGAATGATGATCCGATGCGGAAGAACTCGCCGACTGCCCGGATCTTTATCATTGAAGGGGAGCGCGACTTCCAGGCAGAGCAGGCGAAGTTAGGCGATCTGGTGGCGACGGTTTGGGGCTGAAGGTCCGGCCTGTTGCACGGATCATCCGCACGCGTTCTTCGGGCGGCTGAAGCCGGATGAGTGGGCAATTTTGATGTACAAGCATGTGGATCATCACTTGCGGCAGTTTGGGGTTTAGAGGAGAGACAGGATGGCAGTTCCGGTATCGCAGGCATTGACGGTTGCGACGTACGTGTTGAAGCAGAAGATCAAAGGACGCAAGAAGTATCCGCTGGTGCTGATGCTGGAGCCGCTGTTTCGCTGCAACCTGGCGTGTGCGGGCTGCGGCAAGATCCAGTACCCGGCGCACATTCTGAAGGCTGAGCTTTCGCCCGAAGAGTGCTTCAAGGCGGTGGAGGAGTGCGGCACGCCGATGGTGGCGATCCCGGGCGGCGAGCCTTTGCTGCACCCGCAGATGCCGGAGATTGTGGCTGGGCTGGTGGCGCGGAAGAAGTACGTCTACATGTGCACGAACGCGCTGCTGCTGAAGGAGAAGCTGCACCTGTTTACGCCGAGCAAGTATCTTTCGTTCTCGGTGCATGTGGACGGGCAGCGCGAGCACCATGACTTTTCCGTGTGCCGCGAGGGCGGATACGACATTGCGATGGAGGGCGTGCGGGCGGCCGTTGCCGCGGGCTTCCGCGTGACGACGAACACCACGCTGTTCGATGGCGCGGACCCGAACTCGGTGCGGCGCGCACTTCGACGAGCTGATGACCGTCGGCGTCGAGAGCATGATGGTGTCGCCCGGGTACACGTACGACAAGGCTCCCGACCAGAAGCACTTCCTGGGGCGGGCGCGGTCGAAGAAGCTGTTCCGGTCGATCCTGTCGAACCGCAAGAAGACCTGGCGCTTCAATGCGTCGCCCATGTTCATGGAGTTCCTGATGGGCAAGAAGAACCTGACCTGCACGCCGTGGGGCATGCCGACGTTCTCGATCTTCGGCTGGCAGAAGCCTTGCTACCTGCTGCAGGATGGCTACGCGGACACCTTCCAGGAGTTGATGGAGACGGTCGAGTGGCAGAACTATGGGACGGAGTCGCGGCAATCCGCGATGCGCGAACTGCATGGTGCATTCGGGCTATGAGGCGAGCGGTGTGAACTATACGTTCGGCTCGCTGAAGGGGCTGCTGGAGACGGCGAAGGCGATGTTCTTCGACAACTATGAGGACGAAGGCGCGATGAAGCTGCTGAACGAGTGGAAGCCGGCGCATCGCATGCGCCGCTGGTGCAGATTGCTGCGGGTACGACGGTGACGCAGCCGGTGTCGGCGCTGCAAGAGGTCTCGGGGGACTAGCGATGGCGACAGAGGCACAGGAAGCGGCGAAGATCGATCAGTTGACACATGAGAATCCGGACGAGCTGGAGGTTGCGGCGGGACGGGAGCGGGAGAATCTCGAAGGCTGGATTCCCGTGCTGGCGACCGAGAGTGAGGTGCGCGAGGCGCTGGAGAAGGCGTTCGACTACCGTGGCGACATCACGGTGACCCGCAAGGATGGAAGTACGATCGAGGGCTACCTGTTCGATCGGCGGACGGGTGCGACGCTTGAGAGCTCGTTTATCCGGATTATGCCTTCGAACTCCGAGAACAAGCAGCAGCCTACGAAGCTGAATATCGCCTACTCTGAGATTGCGGCGCTGACATTTAGCGGGCGGGATACGGCTGCGGGCAAAACCTTCGATGCGTGGGTGAAGAAGTACTGGGAGAAGAAGGCGGCCGGGGAAAAGAACATTCAGATTGAGCCGGAGAAGCTAGACTGAAGAGCCGCAGTAATAGGTACGGCCGCGCATTCTGTGGTGGTGATTGCCCGCGTAATGGTACAAATTCCAGGACAACTTTGCAATGCGACCCGGAGTTGCGAGGGCTCGTTGCGACCAGTCGCTTACTAAAGCTGCCGTGGGTGGGCGCATGAGGGTCTTTCTTACGGGGGCGACGGGATTTGTGGGGGGGCACGTGGCGCGGGCATATGCTGCGCAGGGGGCGGAGCTTCGTCTGCTGACTCGCACGACGAGCAGCGTGGCAGCGCTGGAGGGTCTGGCGGCGGAGCGCGTGGTTGGGGATCTGCGACATCCCGAGTCGCTGCGGGTCGCGGTGCGCGGGTGCGACGCGGTGGTGCATGTGGCGGCGGATTACCGGCTGTGGGTGCGCGATCCGCAGGAGATGTATGCGGCGAATGTGGATGGCACGAGGGAATTGCTGCGGATTGCGCGCGAAGAGGGAGTGCCAAAGGTGGTGTACACGTCGTCAGTGGCGACGATGGGGTTCCAGAGGGACGGCACGATTGTGGATGAGAACACGCCGGTTTCCGTGAAGGAGATGATCGGGCACTACAAGCGTTCGAAGTTTCTGGCCGAGCAGGAGGCGATCGCCGCGGCACGTGCGGGACAGCACGTGATGATCCTGAACCCTACAACCCCCATCGGGCCGGGGGATGCGAAGCCGACGCCGACGGGGCGGATTGTGGTGGACTTCTTGAACCGCAAGTTTCCGGCGTATGTGGACACCGGGTTGAACCTGGTGGATGTGGTGGAGGTGGCGCGGATGCACGTGGCGGCGCTTGGCGTCGGGACATCGGGGGAACGCTACATATTGGGTGGGGAGAATTTGACCCTGAAGCAGATTCTGGATCGGATGTCCGCCATTACGGGACTGCCGTCGCCGGCGATGAAGGTGCCGCACGCGGTGGCGATGGCGTTTGCGTTCTTCGACGAGACGATTACGGGCAAGCTGCGGGGGAAGGAGCCCCGGGCGACGGTAGAGGCGGTACGTATGGGGCAGAAGATGATGTTTGCCTCATCGGCAAAGGCTGAGCGCGAGCTTGGATTCCAGGTGCTGCCGATCTACAACGCACTCCGGGCGGCGATTGAATGGTTCGTGGCGAACGGGTATGCGCCGGCTCCGCAACGATGAAGATTGCCATTATTGCGGCGGTACCGATGGAGTTGAAGCACCTGGTGCGCGGGTGGGAGCCGGTCCGCGATGTGGGCCGGTTTGCCCAAAGCTGGACACGGGCCGATCCCGCCGGGGACACTCTGGTTGCCACATGTGCCGGGATGGGGGCCGATGCGGCCCGGCGAGCGTTTGTATTGGCGGAGCGCGATGGTGCGCTTGATCTTGTGTTGTCTGTGGGGCTCGCGGGGGCCACGGATGCGTCCTTGCGGGTCGGAGCGGTTGCGGTGCTTTCTGAGGTGATCGACTCCAATACGGGCGAACGCTTTACGCTTACCGATGGCAAGCGCCGGCTGCGTATCGCGAGTCTTGCCCAGGTCGCGGACGCGACGGAGAAACGAAGGCTGTTTGCGACGTACGGTGCTGTAATGGTTGATATGGAATCGGCTACGATTGCTCGCATGGCGCAGCAGCGTCAAGTGCCGATGTGCTGCATCAAGGCTGTTTCAGATGAGGTGGATGCCGTGCTGCCGGACTTCTCGCCATTCCTGCGGGACGGAAGGCTGCGGATGCTTCCGTTTCTCGGCAGTGTTGCGATGCGGCCGCGGCAGTGGGGGCCCTTGGTGCGCCTGGGCCGGAGCAGTTCGGTCGCGTCGAATGCGCTTGATGCAGCCATCGGCCGATTTCTAATCCATAAGGATTGGGTCCGCGTGAATCGCACGGGCTCGATCGAAGAGTGACATTGAGCGAGGTGCGTTTCAGGTGATTCCGAAAGAGATGCGGGCGGCCGTGTATCGCGGCATTGATGATGTGCGCGTGGAAACAGTGCCGGTGCCGCTGAATGCGGACGGGACGCTCGGTGCCGGCGAGGTGCTGGTGCGGATTGATACGTGCGGGATCTGCGGGACGGATTTGAAGAAGATACATACTGGTTCGCATTCGGCGCCGCGCATCTTCGGGCATGAGATGGCCGGCACAATCGCCATGGTGGGTGCGGGTGTGGAGCACTGTGCGGTGGGCGACCGCGTAATGGCGTACCACCACATACCTTGTGGGCGGTGCTATTACTGCAGAAAGCAGACGTTTGCGCAGTGCGAGACGTACAAGAAGGTAGGTACGACGGCAGGGTTTGCCGCGGCAGGTGGCGGGTTTGCCGAGTACATTCGGGTGTCGGACTGGATTGTGGGTCAGCCGGGGAAGACAGCGGGATTGATTCGAATTCCGGATGACATTCCGTTTGAGCAGGCGGCGTTCATCGAGCCGGTGAATACGTGCTTCAAGGCGGTGCAACTGCTTGCGCTTGAGCCCGACGAGACAGTGCTGGTGATGGGGCAGGGGCCGATCGGGATTCTGCTGGCTGCGCTGGCCCGACGGACAGGTGCGACGGTGCTGACGAGCGATCTCTATGAGGAGCGGCATGCGGTGGCGGAGGGTTTTGGGCTGGACCACCCGCTCGATGCGCGAGGCGATGTTGTGGTGGCAGTACGCGCTGCGACGGAGGGGCGAGGCGCTGACGTCGCGTTAGTGGCCGTCGGTGCGGACGCATTGATCCGGACGGCAATGGAGGCGATCCGGCCGGGCGGGCGGGTGATGCTGTTTGCGTCCACGCAGCACGGGGAGGCGCCGTTCGATCCGGCCGCTGTCTGCATGGACGAGAAGACGCTGATGGGCTCGTACTCCGCGTCCGTCGAGTGGAACGACGCTGTGGCCGATCTCGTGTTCTCGGGCTTTCGCGACGGCAGCTTCGACCTTACGCGGTTGATCTCGCACCGGTATTCGGTTGAGGAGGCGGTTGCGGCGATTGAGCTGGCTTCTCATCCGCAGGCCGATTCGATGAAGATCGTCATCAAGCCGTGAGCGGTGCAGGCGTCCGGCTTAGGTCTCGTAGCGCCTCCGTACTATGCTGTTGCCATGAGCGGAACGGGGCTGCCCGCGCGGATTCTGTATGCACTGGGATTCACGCCGGTGGGGTGCGTCGCCGGTTTCTATGTCGGGGTGTACGTGTTCACACGGTTAATTCCACTCCTCGAGGGGATTAGCGACCCCGCGCCGGGCTGGGCTGACTTCGTGTTTTCGCTGCTGGTGGGTGTGGGCGCGGGCTTCTCAGTCTTTTTCTACGCTCTGACCTTGCCGCGGCACAGGCTTCGCCGGCGCGGTGGCCGGGTGTGGCGGCTGGTCTGGTCTGCGCTGCTGGTGTTTGTGGTTGCCGTGACTGTACAGGTGGAGGGGGTTCCTCTGCGGTATACGGTCGGGCTGATGCTTTGGTTGTCGCTTACGCTTACGTTTACGTTTGTGCGGTATGGGGTGCTGGACAAGGCGCGGCGCAAGCCGCCTGATCCGCCGACGGGTGGGGATAAGCTGAGCGTCTAGTGTGACGGTTCCTGGACCGCGGCGCCTTCTGGCGGCATAAGGAGACGGACCGCGTTCGGGATGATGCTGACGTGTGCCGGTGCTGTGCCGATCCACTCGCCGTCTGCCTGAACGTGGACGCGCGTGTCGGCCAGCGGTGTGCAGGTGAATTCCGTTGCGTGAACGGTTTCGAGCAGCGGGTTCCAGCGGCTCACGCCCACCCAACTGGTGCCGAACCAGGCCGGGAGCGAGAGCCAGCCGGGCTCACGCACGGCTACCAAGTGCAGGTGAGGATGGTGCACCGCTGCTGCAGGGGAGAGCCGGCTGAAGAGGCCGCCGAGGTCGTCGATGCGCACCGCCATGGTGCCTACGGCGCGGACCTGGCGTTGCGTTCCGAAGTCGGCCTCGGTCCAGGCGAGGTCGAAGGGCTCGAAGCGGTGGCGGGCGAACAACGCCGCAGCACGGATGTAGTAGGCCAGTCGCCCGATGTGGTGCTTCCCGGAGAGCATCTTGTAGACGAGGGCTCCGTCGGGCCCGCACCCGGCCATAACCGTGAAGTAGCGGACGCGCTCGGAGCAGTCTATCCGGCCCACGGGGATTGTGCGGGGTTGGAAGGCCAGAAGCTGGCGGGCTGCGGAGCGCGGATCCATGGAGAGGTGAAGGTGGCGCGCGAGAGCGTTTGCGCTGCCCATGGGGATCACCCCGAGGATGGGCCGGTCGGCGGAGGAAGAGCAGCGGGGGTCCACCATTCCCTGCAATACATCGTGCACTGTCCCGTCGCCTCCGCATGCGAGGATGTGCGTGAAGCCTTCTGCGATGGCGTTGCGGGTTTGCCCGGCGGCGGACCCTGGAGCGGTGGTGGATTCAGCCGTGACGTGGTGGCCGTCTTGCGCGAGGAGATCACAGACGGCCTGGATGGTAGCAGGGCGTTCGCGCACCTGGCGCCCTGAGACGGGATTGTAGAGGAGGAGGGTGCGCACGGGGCTATGGCTGAGTTCAAGGTACGCGACGAACGGGTTGGGCGTGGGGGACTTTTGGCCGGCGGCCTCGGGGATCGCCATTGCTCTTCAGATTGTGGCTTAGAGGTACCGATCTGTTCCGGTCTAAAGCCGCTCGTTTCAGGAGTAACAAACTGGACCTACCTAAAGCGGAGACATCTCGACTTGATTCGATCGCATGCTCTCTTGTTACCCGCTCATTGTCGAACATCTACTTGATCCGCTCGATCTGCGCGTGACCTCCCGAACCCTTGCCGTATTGTGCCACCCAGTCAAAGAAGATACTCAACAAGGTGAGGGTAGAGTGTCTTCCGTGTCTTCCGCCGTAACTGATCCTGGGGACGGCGGGTGGTACGGGCGTTAGTCGCGGGCCCGCTTTTTGATTTCTACGCTTAGGCGTTTAATCTTCTGGTTTAACGTGGACAGCGGGATCTTGAAGTATTCGGCGGCCTCGGTCTGGTTCCAGTGGCAGCGTTCGAGGCGGTCGGCGATGATGCGGCGCTCGATCTCTTCCATCAGGTCGAAGAGGCTGGCGTCGGGGCGCTGCTCCAGCATCGCGGTGGAGTAGGTGCTGCCAGTGAGGGTTGGGGGCAGCAGGTCCGGCGTGATGGTAGACGAGGTGGAGAGTACGACGCCGCGTTCCATAGCGTTTTCGAGCTCGCGGACGTTGCCGGGCCACTCGTAATCCATGAGGATGCGCATGGCTTCGGAGGAGAGATTCGGTGGCGGCACGCCGTTCTCATCGGCGTAGATCTTGAGGAAGTGGGAGGCGAGGAGAGGAATGTCCTGGCGTCGGGCGCGCAGCGGAGGGAGATCCATGGAGATGACGTTGAGACGGTAGAAGAGGTCTTCTCGGAAGCGGCCTTCGCGGACGGCCACCTGGAGATCAACGTTGGTGGCGGCGACGATTCGGACGTCGACCTGGATCTCCTGGGTGCCTCCGAGGTGCATGAACCGGCGGTCCTGCAGGACGCGAAGGATCTTGGCCTGCATGTCCATACCCATGGTCCCGATCTCGTCGAGAAAGAGGGTGCCGCCGTTGGCGACTTCGAAGAGCCCTTTTTTTGCCGCAATGGCCGAGGTGAAGGCACCTTTGACGTGGCCGAAGAGCGTGGACTCCAGCAGGTCGGATGGGACGGCGCCGGTGTTGACCGGTACGAAGGGCTTGTCGCGGCGCGGCGAGTTGGCGTGGAGCGCTTTGGCCACCAGCTCTTTGCCAGTGCCGCTTTCGCCTTGAACGAGAACGGTGGAGCGGCTGGGGGCAACTTGTGCGATGAGATCGAGCAGGCGGAGCATGGGATCACTCTTGCCGACGATGTTCTCGAAGTTGTAGCGCTGCTTCAGGGTGCGCTTGAGCTGAACATTTTCTTCTTCGGCGCGGCGGCGGCCTACTGCGGCGCGGATGTCCGCGAGGAGCTTCTCGTTGTCCCACGGCTTCTGGACGAAGTTTTCCGCACCGGCGCGGATGGCCTCGACGACGTTCGCGACCGTGCCGTACGCGGTGATCATGATGACCGGGAGGCCGGGCTGGGCTTCGCGGATGCGCGGGAGAAGTTCGAGGCCGGTCTCGCCGGGGAGGGCGAGGTCCAGGAGCAGAAGGTCGAAGGTTGATTGCGCGAGCCGCTCCATCCCGGATGCGCCGTCGACGGCCATGGTGACCTGGAACCCTTCCATGGACAGGAGGGTTTCGAGGGAGTCGCGAATCGCTGCTTCGTCGTCGATGATGAGGATGTGTGCGGGCCCGGCGATGCGTGGCTCGCGCACCGGCGCAACTGCGGGCGCCTCGTCGGGCCGGTGGGCCATCACTGCTTCAGGCATGGACAGTGCTCCTTGTTTCGTCTTCTTTGGGCTCGGGCGGACTCTTGCGCGGAGTGAGTGGGAACTCGAGGCGGAAGATGGTGCCCGCGCCTACCTGGCTCTCTGCCTGCATCTTGCCGCCGTGCTCCTGCATGATGCCGTAGGAGACGGCGAGTCCCAGCCCGGTCCCTTTGTGCTGGCCCTTGTTTGGCTGGGTTTTAGTGGTGAAGAACGGGTCGTAGATGCGATGGAGATGTTCCGGCTCGATGCCTGCGCCGAAATCCTGGATCAGAACAACCACCCGGTTGTGCGAGGTCTGGGTGGTGATGCGGATGCGCGCGTCGGGCGCGTCGTGCATGGCGTCGCGCGCGTTTAGCAGGAGGTTAAGCACCACCTGCTGCAGCTTGCCCTCGTTGCCGAGAATGCGGGGGAGACTGCGGTCCAGGTCGGCTTCGACGCGGATACCAGCGATCTTGAACTGGTGTTCAAGCAGGGTGAGTGTGTCCTGCAGCAGCCGGTTGAGGTCGACCTGCGCGAACTCCGTGCCGCCAGTGCGGGAGAAGTTGAGGAGGCCGTTGACGATCTCGGAGGCCCGGAAGGTCTGCTGGGTGATCTTTTCTAGCACGGGCCGGATGCGTGCGTCGCGCTCGGCCGGATCGACGGGATCGTTGCCGGGCCGCATGTGCTTGGCGAGCATCTGCGTGTAGCTGGAGATGACGGCAAGCGGCGTGTTGACCTCGTGGGCCACGCCGGCGGCGAGCAGCCCGATGGAGGAGAGCTTTTCGGCCTGGGTAAGCTGGGCTTCGAGTTCAATGCGGTCCGTGATGTCGTCGACGAGTACGATTCTGCCTACTACGGCGAGGTCGCGGGTGAGCAGCGGGGCAATGGCGAGATTGGCTACGCGCGTCTGGCCGCTCGGGAGGGTGAGGCGGAATTTGTATAAGGTGTGGGTGCCGGGTTCGTGGCGCACCGCGTCGAAGCGTTGGAGGAAATCGGCGGGGAAGATCGCGCTGAGGGGTTGGTGGAGGGCCTCTTCCCGCGGCTTGGCGTACATGACCTCCATCTCAGCGTTCCAGCTCTCGATGCGGTCTTCGAGATCGACCGCGAAGATGCCGATATGGATCGACTCGACGATGTTTTCGTGGAACTCCTTGAGGCGCTCGAACTCCGTGATCTTTTGTTCGAGGCGGCGGTAGAGCTGGGCGTTCTGGATGGCGATGCCGATGTAGCCGGCGAGGGACTCGAGAACCTCGATGTCTTCGGAGGACAGGAAGTCACCGGAGGCGGTGCGGCCGAGTCCGATGACCGCGACGGTGCGAAGGCCGCCTCCTTCCCGGCTGGCGACGCGGCATGGGAGGTAGTAGTTCAGATCGAGCCGGGCTGCGGACTGTTGTTGCGAGAGGGGCAGGCGGAGGACCTGCTGCGGGTTTTCGAGAAAGATGTGGCCGTTCGATTGTTGGCGGTCGAAGTCCAGGAACCGGAGGTCGAGTTGGCTCAGGTCGAAGCGGAGGTCTCGATCTCGAGCGGCTTGATCAGTGCCTGAATCCGGGAGTACTTGGGGGTCGAAGCCAGGGAGCCCGTGCGCGGCGGCGATTTCGAACCGGCTACCGTGCAAGCCGATGGCACCCGACTCCGGGTCTGAGGCGAAGAAGACGACGACTCGGGTGACGAGCAGAGTTTGCGAGAGGCGATCGACGATGGAGTCGACCAGGGCGCGGATGTCTGTCTGCGAGGAGAGGCTGCGGCCGAAGTCGATGAGGGTCTCGCGGTAGTCGAAGTTCTTCTGGTCAAAGACGCGGTCGACGCGCGCCTGGATCATGCGCTTGAGGGGGTCGAAGACGATGCCGGTGATCATGATGCCGGCCAGCAGACCCCAGGTGCCGAGCCGGGGAGCGCGGGTGTGAACAGTTTCCGCCGAGAGAGCGACCGCGCCGAAATACAGGCCAACGAGCGCAGCGGTGGCGAGGGAGTAGGTGACGCCGCGCTTGAAGATCAGGTCGACGTCCATCAGACGGTACCGAATGATGGCCCAGCTGAAGGTGAGGGGCACCACAACCAGGAAGAGGAGCGCGATCTGCTTGAGCAGTCCGGGGACGGGGACGTCGCTCAGGTAGGGAATGGCATAAAAGAGCGTGAAGGGGCCCACGGCGGTGAGGGTTCCCCGGGTAAGCCATTTGAGCTGCTGGCGGACGAGGGGGAGGCGGCGCGCGAGTAGCGCGCGTGGAAGACGACCGCTGCGATGACGTAGTAGAGGGCCAGGTAGCCGACGCCGATCTGGTCCAGCCGATGGCTGAGGAGTTCGGTCGCCGACCAGAAGAGCATGGCCCACAGCTGGAGGCCCACGAGCAGAATGCCGGGGACGTAGAGCAGCGCGGCAACGATTCGGCGCGCCTGAGGGGCTGGGGCTGGCGGGATGGTTTCGGAGTCCTGGGCCTCAGAAGACTCCCGGAAGGAGATGGCGAAGTGCAGGAAGAGGGCGGGCTGGAGCGCCGTGGCGATGAGGTTGAACCAGAGGATCACCTGATCGAGGGGGCCGGGGGAGCCCGTGAACCGGAAGGCGTACAGCACGAAGGAGACGAGGCAGAAGACGTAGAAGTGCGTGGCTTTGGGCGCGGTCCAGCGTCGGAACAGAACGTACAGCCCGATTGTCAGGTAGACCAGGGCGATCATGCGGGAGCCCTCGGCCATGCTGCGGTCGGCGGGCTCGAGGATCACCTGGATAGGAAAGCGTGCGCCGTCAGCGGGTCCCGCCCGACCGGGCATGGGGCGAAGGATAGAGTAGCTGGCTTTCGAGAAGATCCCCAGGCGGAACATCTCGCGCTCAAGCTGCGCTACCCGTTCAGTGGGGTGTTCATCGACTGCCTGGAGGATGTCACCCTGGTGGATGCCCGCACGGTCGCCGGGAGAGTCTTTGGGAACTCGCTCGGCGCGGATGCCGCCGTGAGTCTCGACCCACCAGACGCCGTCCGTCGGAGAGTCGAAGAGGGTCTCCTGCCAAAGATTGAAGCCGGCGAGTACGCAGACCCCCAGCGTCGCGATGGCCAACGCGATGGCGAGAATGCGGGTCTGGAAGGCGTCCTTCATCTATGGGGTCCGGCTGCTGCTCGAACCGAACTGGCGAAGCTTGTTCATGCTGCGATCTACTTGACATGTGCACATAGGATGCCAAACTGAAACTTATAAATGGCGGCAAACGCGGGGCTTATCATGCGCAGTCTACTGACAATCATATGCCAATCCGAATTTGTGGATTGTTGCTCGGTGCGTGGCGGAACGGTGTGCGGTTGTTTACGTTGCGCAGGGGCGAACGGTTCCGTGTTTTTCGGCCCCACTACGGCAGGCGGCAGACCTTGACCGCCGAATTTGTGTATAGGCACTCGAATCCGGTCGAGGACGCGGCGGTCAGCACCACCCAGTTGACTGCGAGCGGACGAAGGGCGGCCTGCCTGGTGGCGTCGTCGCCCGTGTGCAGAGTGCGTTGCGCCGCCTGCCCGGCAATCCAGGCGGGGGTAAGTTCCGGTGCGATGGCCGCTTCGCCGCCGTCTTTGGAGCGGTCGGGGAGGGCGCTTCGCTCGGCAATGCGCGCGGAAGCATTGCGCGTCCTCGCCAGCGATCTGAATGTAGTCAGGATCAAGGGCGAAGAGGGCGTCTGTCGGTGTGTGGTTGCGGATCCAGAGGAAGGCCTCAACCCACGCGTTGCGAGTTGCAGATCCGGGAAGTTCCAGGTGAGGTGAATTCGGGTAGGCGCTTCGGGAGGCGCCATAGAGCGGGGCACTCAGCGCCACGGCGGCGACCGCGAGGCGCCAGGAGGATCGGGTCAACAGCCGTTCACCCAGCCGACCGCCGAGGAGCAGGATCATAACCAGGTACGGGAACTGCAACGCGCGCATGGGCTGCAGGCGGCCTACGAGGTGAGTGGCGGATTCGGGGCGCGCGAACAACAGCGCGGTCGCCGACGCGGCGAAGCCAAGGAGCAGTGCGGCTTGTGCGAGGGCTGCGATAGGGGAAGCTTGCCGATCGGCGCGGCGTTCTGTCCCGCTGAAGGCACCAAGGATTGCAAGTGGGGCTACCATGCCAACCCACTCAAACCACCGCCAATGGGCCAGGAACCAGTAGCTCCGGGTGAGCGCAATAGCTACGTAGTCGGCCGACTCTGGCGTCGCTGTCGCCTGCAGCGCGGCCGCGAGCGTAAGGGCTGCGGCGCAAAAGGCGGCTGAGCCGGCGAGTCTACGTCGGGGGGAGCGTACGCGCAGGATTAGAAGGGCGAGGCAGGCACACAGGTTGTAGGCGGCCATGAGAGGGTGCATTGTGGCTGCCAGTACGAGGCTTGCGATGGTGAGTGTGGGGCTTCGCCAGCGTGCTGCGCCGGGCGTTGCGGCGGCCTCGGGCGCTGTCCAATCCCACACACCGAGGATGGCCAGGATCATGCACGGCGTGGAGATGCTGCGCGCCGTCAGGTAGGGGTCCATAAGCAGAAGCGCTGTACCGGCTACGGGCAGGGAAAGCCAGCAGGCCAGCAGCAGGACGGCTCCGCTCTGCGCCCGCGGACATGCGGGAAAAAGGCGACCAGTCAGCATCCATGCGGAGAACAGGGTCGCCCAGGTCGTGCCGAGGTGCAGGAGGAGAAGAATCCAGGGCAGCGCCTCCATTGCATGTGGACCGCACATACCCGCGATCCCTGCCACGAGATTCGCGAAACCGGAGTAGCGGGTAGGTTCCAGTACGAAGGCTGCACTATAGGGATACAGTGCGGGGTCAAGAAGCCGCTTGACCCCGGCGAGGTACAGGCCGCCATCTTCCGCGTAGGGGTGGTACCCGTGAACGGCAAGCGCAAACAGGCTAAGGATCGCCGAGATAAGCGCACCCCGCCGCAGAGGTCGAGGAGTAGCGGAGGCGGGTGGCCGCAGGTGGAGTGCGCGATCGGGCTCCCGGGCCGGGAGACGAGGTGCAGCAAGTGTCGCCAAACGTCCGGCCGCTCCCTTGGGCCGCGGTATCGTGGGCCGCTCTTGATTTTACGTTTTGGTGCGGAGAGTTGCTCAAGCCGGCGCGGGTACAGTTCTGCTTCCTTTCCGTGGTGGTGTCAGCGGTATAGTAGGAGTTCATTCCGGGCAGGAGAGCCGCCGCATGGATCGCAACGAGATCGTCCGCAAGAAGCAGCACTACGTATACCCCGCAGTCTCAAACTACTTTGCCGATCCGCTGCCGCTGGAGCGCGGGTACATGCAACACGTTTGGGATGTGGACGGCAAGCGCTACCTCGATTTCTTCGGCGGGATTGTCACAGTTGGCGTGGGCCATGCGAACCCACGGGTGACAGGTCCGCAGAAGGCGCAGATCGACAAGCTTGGCCACACCTCTACGCTGTACCCGAACGAGACCATGGCGGCGCTGGCGGAGAAGATCGCGCAGATCACACCCGGGCGGCTGCAGAAGTCGTTCTTTACCACTTCCGGCACGGAGGCCAACGAGACGGCCATCGATTCCGCGCGCATGCACACCGGCAACCTGGAGATTGTTGCGCTGCGGCATTCGTACTCCGGACGCTCATCGCTTACGCGTTCTTTGACCGGTATTTCCGCGTGGCGCAAAGCCTCCTACCAGGTCGGAATCGTGCATGCGATGAATCCGTATTGTTACCGCTGTCCGCTTGGGGAAGACGTATCCCTCGTGCGAGGTGGCCTGCGCGAAGGACATTGAAGGGGTGATCCAGGCTTCGACTTCGGGCGCTATCGCCGGCATGATCGCGGAGCCCATCCAGGGAGTCGGAGGGTTTATCACGCCGCCCAAGGAGTACTTCAAGATCGCATTCTCGATCGTGAAGAAATATGGCGGCGACTTCATTGCGGATGAGGTGCAGACCGGCTGGGGACGCACCGGCAAGGGCTGGTTCGGCATTGAGCACTGGGAGGTGGAGCCGGATATTTTGACCTCGGCCAAGTCGCTGGGGAATGGATATCCGATCGGGCTGACGGTGGCGACGCCGGAGGTCGCCAATGCATACCAGGGGCCGACGATCGCTACGTTCGGCGGCAATCCCGTGGCGTGTGTCACAGCCAAGGCTGTGATCGATCTGATCGAAGAAGATGACCTGATTCGCAACTGCGACGTTGTGGGCGGCTATCTGCGCGAGGGGCTGCTGGAGTTGCAGCGCAAGTATCCGGTGATCGGCGATGTGCGGGGGATGGGACTGATGCAGGCTCTCGAACTCGTCTCGGATCCGCAGACGAAGGAGCCTGCCCCGATACTTGCAAACGAGCTGCTGGACGCAGCCCGCGAGCGGGGGCTGCTGATTGGCAAGGGCGGGATGTACAACAATGTGCTGCGCATGTCGCCGGCGATGAACATCGGCAAATCGGACGTGGATGAGGCGCTGAAGGTGCTGGAGGAAAGCTTCTCCGCAGTGAGGCAAAGCATGCTAGCGACAGCTTAGGGCCGCGGGAGAACGCTTGAAGTTGTGCAAACCTAATGTCATCCGAAACTCGCACCCCTGTGGAGCACAGGATGGTTGCGACCCAATTACAATAGGTTAGTGAGCGCCACAGAATCGAAAACGCACCACCGTCTGCTGTCCGACGATGCTCCCCCCGACCCTCAGGCTCATGGACCGTTCGCAGCGATGCGCCGCGTGCTGCCCTCAGGAGAAGTAATCCGCTTTCTGCTGGTAGGCGGGTTCAACACGGTTTCGTCGCTGGCGATCTACTCGGGATTTGTCATCCTGCTGAGCCGGGCGTTTCCGCACCGCGGCAAGCCACTGATCGCGGATATTGCATTCGCGATCTCCACACCGATAAGCATCACCATCGCGTTTCTCTGCTACAAGCACTTCGTGTTTCGCACGAAGGGCAATTACGTGAAGGAGTGGCTGCGTTGCTTTGCGGTGTACAGCGTCAGCTTCCCCATGGGGCTGGTGATCCTGCCGACCGCGACTCACCTTTTCCAGAGGCTTGCGCTGACGCATCCGTACGCGCCCTTTCTGGCCGGCATCGTGAATTCGCTCATCATCGCGTGTTACAGCTACTTCGCGCATAAAAAGTTTTCCTTCAAGCGTTAGCCTGGCGGCTCTGTGGGCGGCGGCCGGTCAAGGCCTACGTTGGACGGCTCCCGTTCCAGCCAGCGACTAACCTCAACCCTTTCTTTCGGTGGTGATTTACAGATGTATCGAACGATTCAGCTCGCGCTCAAAGCACGCATCGATGCCGTTCTGGAGTCTCGGTACAATCTCACTCTGCCGAACCTCGCGGTTGAGCAGCCGCCCTCGATTGCGATGGGCGAGCTTGCGCTGCCGGTGGCTTTTGAACTCGCGAAGCGACTTCGCAAGGCTCCGCGGGCGATTGCGACGGAGTTGGCTGCGGAGCTGAATGCAGATCTGTCGCTGTTGCCGGGCGTGGCGTCGGTGGAGATCGCGGGCGCGGGGTATCTGAACATCCGGCTGGATCGGCCTGCCACTGTGCGTCGCATCGCGCGGGACGACCACTCCGACATTGGCGGCCCGGGATTCCGGCTGATCGAGCACACGAGCATCAATCCAAACAAGGCGGCTCACATAGGCCATCTTCGGAATGCAATCCTGGGTGACACGTTTCAGCGCCTGCTTCGACCCGACGAATACAAGTCGGGCTATGAGGTTGGTGTGCAGAACTACATCGACAATACCGGTGTGCAGGTGGCGGACGTGGTGGTCGGCCTCGTGCATCTGGAAGGGTACAACTTAGACTGCACACGCGAGCTGCTGGATGAGCTGTTTGAGTCCAACGAGCGCATCGACTTCTACTGCTGGGACCTGTATGCGCGCGTGTCGCAGTGGTACGTAGGCACGGGTCCGGACGATACTTCTCCGCCGTCTGGCGAGGAGCTCGCGCGGCGTAAGGCGATCCGGCTGGATACCCTGCATGCGCTCGAGCACAACGAGGGCGAGACTGCGGGAATTGCAGAACTCATCTCAACGGCTGTGCTGCGTCGTCACCTGCAGACGATGCTGCGGCTTGGGATCGAGTATGACTTTCTGCCGCGCGAGTCCGAGATCCTGAGCCTGCACTTCTGGGATGCGGCGCGCGCGCTGATGCTCGAGAAGGGCGTGCTGTACCTGGAGAGCGAAGGCAAGAATAAGGGCTGCTGGGTAATGAGGCGTGCGGGTTCGCAGGCGGAGGCAGATGCCGCCCAGGGCGTCGACCCGAACCTGGCCGCCGGGCCATGATCTGGATGCCAAGGTGATCGTGCGCTCGAATGGCACCGTTACCTACGTGGGCAAGGACATTGCGTACCACCTGTGGAAGTTTGGCCTGCTCCCGGGCAAGGACTTCGGCTACGCGCCGTTCTTTCGCTATGACGATGCGGACGGAGTGACAGGGCTTGCCATGGAGGGTTCTGACCCCACCCTGCGCACCTGCTGGATCTCGACCGGCAAGCCATCGTCTCCCGGGGCGCCGAGCTTCGGCCACGCTGATGCGATCTACAACGTGATCGACTCGCGTCAGAACGACCCGCAGAACAACGTGATCGCCGCGCTGCGCGGCATGGGCTACACCTCAGCCGCGGATCGTTACACCCACTTCTCCTACGAGATGGTGGCGATGACGCCGCGCTGCGCGGAAGATCTCGGCTACACGCTGAGCGACGAGGATCGCGCGCGCCCGTTCATCGAGGTCTCCGGGCGCAAAGGCCTTGGAGTAAAGGCGGACGACCTGATCGACAAGCTCATTGCTGCGGCACAGGCAGAGGTGGATAGCCGCCACCCTGAGCTCCCCACTGACGAGCGCACCAGCATCGCCAAGCAGATTGCCGTGGGTGCGCTGCGGTTTTTCATGCTTCGGTTTGCGCGGAACACCATCATTGCCTTTGATTTTCGGACGCGCTGAGCTTTGAGGGCGAGACTGGTCCCTACGTCCAATATGCCATCGTGCGTGCGCTGAATATCTTTCGCAAAGCGGGAGCCGATGAAGGCGCGGTGCTCACCGAACTCGCGCGGACTGGATCTATCGTCGCTGGACAGCGACGAAAACACCAGCGTGTGGGAGACCTGGCTGCTGGCGTCCCGCTTGACTGCGGTTCTCGAACAGGCGATCGCCAGCAGCAGAGCCGGCTTACCTGGCGCGGTATGCGTTTCAGCTGGCGCAGCAGTTCAACAACTTCTACCACCGGCACCACATTCTTACCGAAAGCGACCCCGCGCGCCGCACGCTTCTGCTTGCGACGGCCGCCATCGCGCGCATGCAGATGACGCGAGCCCTCGGCTGGCTCGGGATTGAAGCGCCCCCGGTCATGTAGCGGTCGCCTTATGTGGCGGCAAACTGCCGCACCCACTCGACGATCGACCGCACGGCTATTCCGCTTGGGCCATACGCGGCCCATGGCTTCGGGTCCTCGTTCCAGGCACAGCCTGCGATGTCGAGGTGCACCCAGGGCGTGTCGCCGGCGAACTCCTTCAGAAACATCGCCGCCGAGATCGCCCCGCCGTAGCGGTTCTTCCCGGTGTTCATCATGTCTGCGATCTGGCTCTTGATGTGGTCGCGGTAGTCGTCGGTGCAGGGAAGCCGCCAGCCCTTCTCGCCGGAGACCTTGAGCGCCTCGAGAACTTCTGCCAGGCGGGTTCATCGTTTGAGAAGACGCCGAAGTTGACGAGGCCAAGTGCCACCATGCAGGCGCCGGTGAGGGTGGCAGCGTCGATCAGATGGGTGCAGCCGAGCGTCTTGGCGTAGTGGAGCCCGTCGGCCAGCACCAGGCGCCCCTCCGCGTCCGTGTTCACGATCTCTATCGTTTTGCCAGACATCCCCGTCACCACGTCGCCGGGCTTGAATGCGGCGCCGTCCGGCATGTTTTCTGCGGAACACACGACGGAGATCACCTTGACCTTGGGCTTGAGCCGAGCGATGGCGTGCATCGCGCCAATCATCGCTGCGGCTCCTGCCATGTCGTACTTCATCGCCTGCATGCCGTCCGCAGGCTTGATCGAGATTCCTCCGGTATCGAACGTAATCCCTTTGCCGACCAACCCGATCACAGGCGCGTCTGCCGCCACGCCTCCCGCAGGCTCATACCGCATGACGATGAGCGCCGGCGGTTGTGCAGAACCCTTCGCTACGGCCCAGAACGCCTCCATCTTCAGCTCACGAATCGTGTCGCCGCTGTAGACGTCGCATGCGAGCCCCGCAGTCGTCGCACATAGCTTTTGTGCGTGCTCCAAGCTCCGTCGGCGTGAGTACATTGCCGGGCTCATTGACGAGCGCGCGCGCGAAGTTCTGCCCGGCCGCAACGATCACGCCTTCCGCGAAACCTGCTTCGATCTCCTGGCGCTCAGAGGCCTCCCCGTTCGGCGCAACAAACGTGATGCCGTGGACTGCGCAGTCCTGGCGCTCGCTCCGGTAGGTGTCCCAGTCCATCTCCCCGACCTGCGCGCCTTCGACGAGGGCGCGCGCGATCAACGCTGCGGAGAGCTCGTCGAGGTGCTCATCCGAAAGCGCATGATCATCGGGGAATGCGACGGAAAGCTCCCGCAGGCCCCGAGGCTTCGCGGACCGAACAGCGGTTCCGGCGCCTTTGCGTACCCGGTCAAGGGACAGGTCAGCTGCTTTGCCGAGCCCGAGCACAAGGAGCCGCTCCGCCTTGAGACCCTGGGGTGCATGCAGCACGAGCATCTCTGCGAGCCCGGCCTTGAACTCGCCTGAGCCCAGCGCGGTCGCCGCAGCGCTGGAGATGGTGTCCGATGTGGTTAGCAGTGCGGGCAGAGGCTCTGCGCCCTTTTCGGTTGCTACGTCGACCGCAAACACTACAAGCAACGGCGTGGTCTGCCCAGCCGCATCCCCAAAGACCAACCTGGTGTCCATGATGTCCTTATCGTATCTCGCGCTCAGGTGTGAAGAGTTACGAAGCTGGTTCGCAGCAGACTCTTCAGTACCATTGACGTGCAGCGCGCACTCAGGGCCGCACGGTGCAGGATTTCAGCTGCTCGCCGATCAGCGGCGTTGGCTGCGCGCAATCGCCGCCCGGGTCTCGTTATCCGCTTCCCGCTTGCGCTCAGTAGCACGCTTGTCCCATTCCTGCTTTCCCTTCGCAAGCGCCAGTTCGCACTTCACCCTGCCTTTGCGGAAGTAGAGCCGCGTGGGAATCAGGGTGAACCCCTTGCCCCGGGTGAGGGCTTCAAGCTTGTAGATCTCTTGGCGATGCAGCAGCAACTTCCGGGTGCGCAGCGACTCGTGGTTCATGATGTTGCCGTGCGAGAACGGCCCGATGTGGGCGTTCAACAAGAAGCATTCGCCGTCTTTTAATAGACCGTAGGCGTCCTTGAGATTGGCCTTGCCCTCGCGAATGGATTTGACCTCGGTTCCGCGCAGCGCCACGCCTGCCTCAAACCTGTCGGAGAGTGCATAGTTGTGGCTTGCCGACCGGTTGAAGGTGGCGTCGCGCATCCCAGAGGCAACCGGATCGCGGTCCTTCGCCTTCACCGCGGGCTTGGGCTGTGCGGCGACTGTTTGAACCGTTGTAGCACGTGGCATCTTCCGCGGATCCTTCCTCGCCGGGTCGCGCAGGAACGGGCGCACAACGCCGGAGCGAAGCCTGATTTTAACATGCGGCCGCGGTGCGCCTCACCCCTTGCGAGCCTGCGAGTCTAACCCACGCTACCCAACTCCTGTCCGGTCGTGGGGCCCAGGAAGGGTACTGGCGCGAGGGGGAGTTCACCGCCCGCGCACGCAAGCCGCAACCTATCAATCCGAGAGGCTGTACGAATGCAAATGCTACAATCGCCTGAGTTCAACGAGTCCACGCATGGCGGGTTTCATACGGTGCACGCTGATCGGCATGCCCCTCCGTTCTCCGCAGATGCGCTGACCACGGGGCCCGCCGCCGCTCCCCGCCTCCGGCGACGAGGATTAGCGTCAGATAGGGCTCGAAACTCCGGCATGAAGGAAGCTCAAACCAACCGCATGGGTCTCGGATTTATATCGTTCTTCGCGCAACTCGCGCTCCCTGCTGGCTGGGGCAAGCGACGCTTTGGCTTTGGGTTCGCGCTTGGTGCGATGGTCCTGCTCGCAGGTTTCGTTGGCTTTGCTGCGAGCGCGAACGCCCAGTCCGCTTCGACTTGGAACAAGCGTGGGCAGGCAGCCGAACTCCGGCAGGATTACGACACCGCTTACGAAGACTACCTGCACGCGCATCAGAAGAGCCTCAAGGATCTGCGGTATGTCACCCGAGTGGATCGGATGCGCTTCCAGGCGGCGGCGTCGCACGTCGACCGGGGCCGGTTGCTGCGTCAGAACGGTGACACAGCCGGCGCAATCAGAGAGTTCAGCCGGGCACTCCAGATCGATCCCGCCGACGAAGCCGCGGCACAGGAGCTTCAGGTCACGCAGCACCCCCAGATGATGGCGCCGATCAGCGGAGGTACGGGTGGCATGGCCGGCGCGGTAGGCCCTCCGGGCAGTCCAGTTGCCGCTCCGATGCCCGGGTCTGACCCTTTGCGCGATATCGGTGAGGTGACCAGCCCGGTATCGCTGAAGCCCCTCTCCGACGATCCCATCACGCTGCACATCGTCGAGGACACCAAGGTCATCTACCAGGCGATCGGCAAGGCAGCGGGCCTCAATGTTCTGTTCGATCCCGACTTCAACTCGAAACGCGTTCCGGTGGACCTGAACCGCGTCTCGCTGCCGGATGCGCTTCGCATCGTTGGCCTGGTGTCGAAGACGTTCTTCAAGGCAGTCACGCCGGACACCATCTATGTCGCGGCAAATGAACGGCAGAATCACACCAACATCGACGATCTTGCGGTGCAGACCTTCTTTCTTTCCAATGTAAGCCAGCCGAACGATGGAAACGAGATTCAGACGGCAGTGCGCAACCTGCTTCCCGCGGATACAGCCAAGATTTACTTTGTCCCGAGCCAGAACGCGCTGATCGTGCGTGCGACAGCGGACCAGCTTCTGCTGGTGCAGAAGCTGCTGAACGATCTGGATCGACCAAAATCGGAAGTGGTTGTGGATGTGGCGATTCTGGAAGTGAACAAAGATCACATCCGCAATCTTGGAATAACGTTGCCAACGTCCTTCGGGCTTACGCCGCAGACGAGTTGCACAACCAGCAACTGCAATACGAATTCCACGTCGAATTCGACCAGCAACAGCGCGACCACAACCACCACGAGCACCGCATCGAACTTTACGCTCAACACACTTGGCAATCTGAACGCCACGAACTTTGCCGTCACGATCACGGGCGGCACCTTGAACGCTCTGCTCTCGGACGCTGACACGCGCGTGTTGCAGAACCCGTCGATTCGCGCGACGGACGGCCAGCGCGCCACGCTGAAAATCGGCTCCAAGATCCCGATCGCGACAGGGTCGTACTCCGCGGGCGCGGCCACCGGCATCACCGCCGGCATCGGTGTGCAGACGCAGTTCCAGTACCTGGACGTCGGCGTCAACATCGACATGACACCCACAGTTCATCTTGATCGCGATGTCTCGCTCAAGATGAAGGTCGAGGTCTCTTCGCAGACCGGTTCCGTGACCATCTCCGGAGTGACCGAGCCGATTCTCGGTCAGCGTTCCATCGAGCACACGATTCAGCTTAAGGAAGGCGAGCCGTCTATTCTGGCTGGAATCCTGACCAAACAGGACAACGCGACCTCGTCGGGCACCCCCGGCCTGGCGCAGCTTCCCATCCTGAAGTACCTGTTCGGTTCCCAGTACAAAGAGGTTCAGCAGGACGAGGTTGTCTTTGTGTTGATCCCCCATGTCGTGCGGGAGTCCCTGCTGACCCGCCTGAACACACGAGCGATCGACACCGGAACAAACGGGGACATCCAGCTCCGGCGCGACCCCACTCTGGCAGACGCACTCTTTGCAAATTCTGCTACCGCAACCGCGTCGCCCGTTACCAGTGCGGCAAATGCAGCCGCAGCGGCGGTCCAGACGATGCGGCAGCAGGCGGCTCCACCGACCCCGCCGGTTCCCGGACAGACCGCGCCTGCGCTGGACGCAGGTCCCCCGGTCACTATGACGGTGCTGCCGGCAGCCTCCAGTCAGAACGTCGGCAGCACATTCCAGGTAGCTGTTCTCGCCGCGGGTGCCCGTGACGTTTACTCGGTGCCCCTGCAGGTTCAGTTCAATCCCAAAGTGCTCGAACTGGTCAATGTCGACGCTGGGGGGCTCCTCGGAGGTGACGGTCAGCCTGTGGCCCTGGTGCATCGCGATGAGGGGAATGGGCTGGTTACGATCTCGAGCTCGCGTCCGCCCGGCGCTCCCGGAGTCAACGGACAAGGCGATGTGTGCACCTTGACGTTTCGCGCGGTCGCCCCTGGAGACTCAAACATCACCCTGGTGAAGGTGGGTGCGTCCAACAGCAAGCAGGTGGCGCTGCCCGCCGTCGGCTCTCAGGCCGTCGTTCACATCAAGTAGGGGACATGGCAACACTTGCAATGGATTATTCGGCCAGTGCATCAGGTGAGGGCATGGCGGGTAGCAGACCTGCTGGTAAGTCAGTCAGAAAATCTGAGTCCCCCGTTAACAATTGTTCCACGTGGAACAATTTGGATGCACACCGGCCGGAGGACGCCGGGCTAACACTCGTCGAACTAATCATTACGGTTGCCATTCTCGCGATCTTGGCGTCGGTTGCCCTGCCGATTGCGAGGTTTACCGTCCGTCGGGAAAAAGAGCGGGAGCTGCGCCGGGACCTCTGGGAAATGCGGGACGCGATCGACAAGTATAAGGATGCGGCAGATCGCGGCGGCATGCAGATTAAGGCAGATACACTGGGGTACCCGCCGGACCTCCAGACCCTCGTTGACGGGGTTGAGGTGCAGCAGAAGAAGGTTCGTTTCCTGCGTCGTATCCCGATAGACCCGATGACAGGGAATACGGATTGGGGTCTGCGAGCCAATCAGGATGATCCGGAGTCAGACTCCTGGGGCGGGCAGAACGTCTTTGACGTGCACTCAAAGAGCCAGGGAACGGCTCTGGACGGGACCAAGTACGCGACATGGTGAAGGTCGAACGAACTCGGGTTGGGCGGCTTGGTCGGAGTGCAGACGTGCGCCGGCAGGGTGGGGAAGCCGGCTTCACGCTGCTGGAGCTGTTGATCGTGATGATCATCATCGCGACGCTGGCGGCGATCGCGATCCCGGCCTATGTGCGCAATGTGCATGCGGCGCGGGAGGCGGCGCTTCGGGAGGATCTCCGGGTGATGCGGGGGGCGATTGATGCGTATACGGTGGACAAACAGAAGGCTCCCCAGACGCTGCAGGACCTGGTGACGTCAGGCTATCTCAAGGCTATTCCGAAGGATCCAATGACCGGCAGCGGTGAGACCTGGGTGCCAGCGCAGTCCGACGTGCTGGCGAGCGTGGATCAGACGGATACTGGTGGCGTCGACGACGTCCACTCCGGTGCACAGCAAACTGGACTGGATGGAACGGCCTACAACACCTGGTGACTCCACTGTACGTTGCAGGTGACCAGTCTCCTCGTACTGTCGGGCCGCAACCAAAAGGCGCATACTACGTCTAAGACTGTGTAGAGCTGCGTTTTCCGCGCGGCCCCTCGATCGCGCTAGTACGAGGAGATCTCCCCATGCGTTACCTAAGCACATTTGGATTGGCTGGCTTGCTTGCCGTTTCGTACGGGGCGTGGGCACAACAGAGCCTTGCACCACAGGCGGCGCAGCCGCCCACCGCGAGCCAAGCTCCAGCCGGTCCGACGTCCGGTTCGCCTTCAGGGGACTCAACAGCGAAGGATCCGGGGCTTCCGGGCAAGGATGCTCCTGCGGGGGACAGCAAGGAGACCAAGGCGGCGGCCAAGAATGCGAATGCCCCAAAGAGCGACGCCCTGCCGTCGCCGGGTGAGGCGCTGGACCCGCACATCAAGAAGGGCAGTGAAGATGACGTGGATGCCGTAGGGAACCGGTGCATCGGCTGCCGCGGCATGGGGAACTGGTACTCCACGAACTGGGAGATCTCGGCGGGCAAGCAGTATTCGATGGAGATCGAGAAGTCCGCTCACATGATCAATGACCCGGTGATCCAGGAGTACGTGAACCGGGTAGGCCAGAATATCGTCAAGAATTCAGATTGCAAGGTCCCGTTCACAATCAAGATTATCGATTCGGACGAGATCAACGCGATGGCGCTACCGGGCGGATTCTTCTATGTGAACTCCGGGTTGATTATGGCCGCTGACGAGGAAGCGGAGCTTGCGGGCGTGATGGCGCACGAGACGGCTCATGTGTGTGCGCACCATGCGGCACGGCAACAAACCAAGATGAACTACATGCAGATCGGGTCGATCCCACTCATCATTTTCACGCAGGGCTCATGGACAGGGTACGGGATCTACGAGGCTGCGCAACTTGCGGTGCCGATTACATTTCTGCAGTTTTCGCGTTCGGATGAGGCTGAAGCTGACTGGTTAGGCCTGCAGTACATGTACAAGTCCGGATACGATCCGCAGGCGTTCATCCAATTCTTCGAGAAGATCGATGCGCTGGAAAAGCACAAACCTGGAACGCTGGCGAAGGTGTTTGCCGACCATCCGCAAACTCCGGACCGCATCGCGCATTCCGAGCAGGAGATTGCGACGATCATGCCAGCGAAGCCGGATTACGTCGTGACTACAAGCGAGTTCGACGAAGTGAAGTCGCGGCTGGCTCGAATCGAGAACAAGCGAAAGCTTAATGATAAGAGCGGCGGAAACAAGCCCACGCTGCGGCGCGCGGGAGGGAGCAATAATGATCCCAACAGTCCGAGCGGAACGGGAACTTCGACGTCTGATGATCGTCCTACGCTGGGGCGTCGCGATTGAGTGCCGCTGGCTTGTCGATTAGGATTGAGCGAAGGAGATTGGCATGAGCGAGCCGCACGATCGGGAGTCCTGGCTGGACCGCAATGGGTTGGTACTTGTGATTCTGTATGGGCTGGTGTTTGTAACGATTCTGATTACATGGCATCCGCAGCTATAACTTACAGGTGAGAACGGATGGGCGCGGCCGGTGTGCCGCGCCCATTGTGCGTCTGCAGGCCTTGGGTCAGCTTTGGTTCTGGGCGTCGTCTCCACCAGTGACGTCGTAGCAGGCGCCGGTGACCATGGCGGCCAGGTCAGAGGCCAGGAAGACCGCGGCGGGTGCGAGATCTTCTGGTTTGAGCCAGGCGACCTTGAGCGGCACGTGCGGGGCCCGGGTCTGCCAGGCCTCCTGCTCAGACGGGCTTTTAGGCGGATTCTCGGTTGCGGTTACCTCGGCGATCATGGCGCTCCAACGGGCGGGGTTACGAGTCAGCGGCGTGTCAACGAGGCCGGGAATGAGTGCGTTGACGGTGATCTTATTCCCGCCGAGTTCGAGGGCGGCCGACTTCATCAGACCGATGATCCCCCACTTGGAGGCCGAGTAGGAGGCCATGTTCTTGGAGCCGTGCTTGCCCTGCATGGAGGAGAGCACGATGATGCGGCCGCCCTGGCCGCGCTCGACCATTTTGGGCGCGAAGGCGCGGATGGTGTTCGCGGTGCCGACGAGGTTGTTTTCGATGACGCCGTTGAACTCCCAATCTGCCATCTCGATAAGCGGCTTGAAGTGCTGGGTGGCGGCGTTGGCGACGACGATGTCGACCTTGCCAAACTGCTGCTGGGCTTGATCGGAGGCGGAGCGCAGAAAGGCGATGTCGCGTATGTCGCCGGTCAGCTCGAGGAACTTGCGTCCGTGCTGGGTAATGCGACGGCCGGTCTCCTTCAGGTCCTCGGGTGTGGTGACGGGGTAGTTTTGTTCCTTGAGGATCTTGCCGCAGATGTCGATGCCGACGATGTCGGCGCCGTTGGCGGCCATGTCTACTGCGATCGCACGGCCAATGCCGCGCGCGGCCCCGGTGATGACCGCGACCTTTCCGCTGAGGAGGCCGTTTCCGAATGGTTGTCCGGTCCACGTTTGGGCGGGTGCCTGGGCGTCTGTGTTGCCGACGGTCTGGGTACGGCCGCTTTGCGTTCCGCCGGTTTGGGCGAGAGCCTGTGCTCCGCCTGCTGCAAGTCCGCCCATCACTGCTCCTCCTGTTGTAAGTAATTGCCTGCGGGTAAACGTGCGGTCCTGAACGTGCATGCCTGGTCCTCCCATGCTGCCGCTTGCGTTCTTTGGCAGGCGTTTAAGCGTGCGTTCTTGTCGGGGTAGGATGTGCCGTGCGGCGGCGATGCCGCCTGATCCGGTGGGACGACATTCATCAAATCAACGAGGGACCGAGGAGGAGCACGCCGCGCCCACACCCGCGTAAACTGTAGGTATATGCCAACGCAGAACACTGGATACACCGATGACCACGCTGCTGCAGGACTAGAGACGCAGTTTCCTTCGATTGACACATGGGCCAACCAATTCGCAGGGTACGAGATTCTGGTGGACGACCCTGAGTTCACCTCGGTCTGCCCCAAGACCGGTTTGCCGGACTTTGGGCGCCTGACGATCCGGTATATGCCGCGCCAGCATTGCATGGAGCTGAAGTCCTTGAAGGAGTACCTATTCCGATATCGGAATCTGGGGATCTTCCAGGAGAACATCGTGAACCAGGTGCTGAACGACGTGGTGAAGGCGTGCGATCCGGTATGGGCCAAGGTGGTGGGAGACTTCCGGCCGCGCGGGGGAATCTCGACGATTGTGGAGGCTACGTATCCTCGACCTGACGTAAGGTAAGTCCGGGCCGCTGGGTGCCTGCTATTCTTCCCGAGAGATGGCAACCGCGGCCGAGCCTGTGCGTACGAAGTCGTTGCCCGGTGCGGCGCTCGCGCTCACGTTGCTGACGGCGCTGAACTTTGTGAACTATATCGACCGGTACATCTTGCCGGGAGTTCAGGAGCAGGTGAAGCATCAGTTCGGGGTATCCGATGCTGCACTTGGATCCCTCACCTTCTGGTTCTTTTTGACCTACATGCTGGCGGCGCCTGCGACGGGATGGCTGGGCGACCGCCTGCCCCGTAAGCCTCTGATTGTTGCGTGCGCGCTACTGATGTCAGGGATCAACCTGCTTACCGGCACCGTGCACACGTTTGACGCGCTTCTGTGGCGACATGCCGCGCTTGGGGTGGCGGAGGCGAGCTTTGGAATTTATGCTCCAGCGCTTCTGGCGGACTTCTATCCGGCGGCCGGACGCAACAGGGTTCTGACGATGTTCTACACAGCCATCCCGGTTGGCGCGGCTCTGGGCTACTTGATCGGCGAGCTTGTGGGGTCACGGTTTGGCTGGCGCGTGCCGTTCTACGTGTCTGCCGCTCCCGGTTTGTTGATTGCGCTGCTTGTGCTGCTGTTGTTGCATGAACCCGTACGGGGAGCGTCGGACACGAGCATGCAGCGAGCGGCAGCCACCGGCCCGAACTCAAATGTCTTTTCTCTGGCGAGCAACTCGCTTTATCTGTATGCCACGCTGGGGATGGCGGCGGTGACGTTTTCGCTTGGCGGCATTTCCGCGTGGATGCCGAGCTTTCTCCAGCGTTCGGGATACTCTCCCACTACGGTGGGGATCACGCTGGGCGGGATCACGGCGGGTGCGGGGCTGGGGGGCACTGCCTTCGGCGGATGGCTGGCACAGCGCTGGCTGCGGACGAATTCTTCAGCGCTGTATCTAATCTCGGCCTGGTCGGCGTTGCTTACCGTTCCGTTCGGGGTGCTTTGTTTCTTTGGTCCGCGGGCTACGATGCTGCCGGCGCTTGGTGTCGCTATGTTTTGCATTTTCCTCGGGACAGGGCCGTTGAACGCTGCGATCGTGAATGCTGTGCCCGCTTCCATTCGGGCGACGGCGATTGCAGTGGAGCTGCTGCTGATCCATTCGCTCGGGGACACACCGTCGCCCAGGCTGATTGGGATTGTGAGCGATCGCACGACGCTCGGGACGGGACTGGGCCTGACGCTGATCACGATGGTGATTGCGTCGGTATTGCTGTTCCTCGGAGCGAGAGTAGTGAGGACCCCCGTTATGCAGCGGGCCGGTGCAGAGGGCGCGGGCTAGACTTCGACGAGGACGCGTGCGTAGCGTTTTTCGACGTACTCGTTGAGGATCACTTGGAACTCTTCCACGATGCGGTCGCCTTTTAGGGTGGTGAAGAATTCGCCGTCGACGTAGACGGGGGCCTTGGGTTCCTCGAAGGTGCCGGGGAGGGAGATGCCGATGTTAGCGTGCTTGGATTCGCCGGGCCCGTTGACGATGCAGCCCATGACAGCGAGCTTGAGTTCCTCGACGCCGGGATACTGCTTCTTCCACTCGGGCATGGATTCGACGAGGTAGTTCTGGATGCGCTCGGCGAGTTCCTGGAAGTAGGTGGAGGTGGTGCGGCCGCAGCCGGGGCAGGAGGTGACCTGGGGCATGAAGGAGCGGATACCGAGGGATTGCAGGATCTGCTGGCCGCAGCGAACCTCTTCGGAGCGGTCGCCGCCGGGCGTGGGGGTTAGGGAGACGCGGATGGTGTCGCCGATACCGGCGAGGAGCAGCGGGGAGAGGCCGGCGGTGGAGGCGACGATACCCTTCATGCCCATACCGGCTTCGGTGAGCCCGAGGTGGAGGGCGTAGTCGCAGCGGCGGGCGAGTTCGGTGTAGACGTCGATGAGGTCGCGGACGCCGGAGACCTTGGCGGAGAGGATGATCTGGTCGCGGCGGAGGCCGTAGCGTTCGGCGGCAGAGGCGTTGTCGAGCGCGGAGACGACCATGGCTTCCATCATGACGTCTCGGGCCGGTAGGGGAGTGGAGGAGCGGGAGTTCTCGTCCATCATCTTGGTGAGGAGGGCCTGGTCGAGCGAGCCCCAGTTGACGCCGATGCGGACGGGCTTCTGGTGCTTGACCGCGACCTCAACCATGGTGCGGAAGTTATCGTCGTCCTTGCGGCCGATGGAACAGTTGCCGGGGTTGATGCGGTACTTTGCGAGGGCCTCCGCGGCTTCAGGGAACTTGGTGAGGAGGAGGTGGCCGTTGTAGTGGAAATCGCCAATGATCGGCGTTTCCCAGCCCTTCGCGCGGATGCCTTCAACGATGGCGGGGACTGCGGCGGCTGCGGCCTCGTTGTTGACGGTGATGCGGACGAGTTCGGAGCCGGCGCGGGCGAGGGCGGCGATCTGCTGGATGGTGGACTCGATGTCGGCCGTGTCCGTGTTGGTCATCGACTGGACCACGACGGGTGCTTCAGGGCCGACGGTGACCGACCCGATCTTGACGGAAACGGCGCGCCTGCGATGTATCTCTGGCATAAGTTCTCCGTCTCCCAGTTTACCAGTTACGGTGAGGGAGGCGGATTACTGCGCCGGGGGAGAAAGATACATCTGCACGTTCGCCTTATCGACCAGGGACGTACCCGTGTCGATGAAGTGGGGGTAAGGCGCGGTCGGATCGACGGCGTAGCTGTTGCGATATTCTTTGACGTTGTCGTGGTGAATTGCATCCAGCTGTCTGAGGCCCACGTAGCCCATTGTCCAGGGCTTCTGGGAGATCGTGGCTTCGATGTTGCCCGACTGGATGAGGTCGAGGGTGTCGTGGTTGATGTCCATGGCCATAAGGACGCGGTCGGAGGCGTTCGCGCGCTTGAGGACCTCCGCCACGTCTTTGCCGGAGGCGGATTCGAGGCAGACGAAGCCGTTTACCTTGTCCTTGCCTGTCCGGGCAACGAACTTCTGCGCCTGGTCGAAGGCTGAGCCCGCGTCCCCCTTGATGTTGAAGACGTCCACGACCTTGATGTCCGGGTGCTCCGCGAAGACGTCAAGGTAGCCGCGGAGACGTTCGTCGAGGTTGGGTTGGCCAGGCATCGAGAAGAAGACGACGTTTCCTTTGCCGCCGAGTTTGGCTGCGAGTCGCTCGCCGCCGAGTCGGCCTGCCTGGAGATTGTTGGTGCCGATGAAGAAGAGCCTGTGGCTGAACTGAGCATCGGAGTCCATTGTGATGACCGGAACGCCTGCGGAGATGGCGTCGTTGATGGCTGGGCCAAGGAGGTTGGCGTCCGAGACGGAGACGAGAATGCCGGCGGGTCTGGCGGAGACCGCGCTGCGGAATGCGTCGAGTTCAGCCTGAGGGTCGAAGGTATCGGGCCCACGTAGCTGGGCTGTGACGATGTACTGGGCGGCAGCCTTGTTGAAGCCGGCGGCGGCCTGCTGCCAGTAGGGAAGCTTGAGGTTGTGACCAATCAGGTAGTAGGTCTCGGACTTTGAATGCCGCTGGCAGCCGGTGGTGAACAGCGTGACAACGAACGCAATGGATACGGCAGAGGCTCTAGAGAACGCCATGGACTCGATCCTCCGAAGGTGCACAAGGTACTGCGTGTCGGGTTGAATGTCCAGCGTTGCGCATGAATTTTTTCTTTTCGGACGAGGAGCGAGCCTGCGGAGGCGTCGGCGTATCGAGTTGAAGATGGGCGGGGTTGGGGCCTGCAGCACTCACACAGGCCACCTGTTTCCCGGGTACACTTGGGAGGGCAGGCCCGGTAGCTCAGTTGCATAGAGCAGCGCACTCCTAACGCGAAGGTCGCAGGTTGGACTCCTGCCCGGGCCACCAATTCTGTCCATTTGCGAGCCGCGCGGGGAGAGTGACGCAGGCCGCCGAAGCCGACCTTGGATGCCACGCGGTCCAGGTGGGGACCGAAATGCCTGATCATGGAAGCCAGCGGTATCTCCCCCAGGTAAATCATTCTCGCCGCAGTGAGTCTTTGTCGCCGGGACAGGCACGGCGCAACCGGTGACCTACCCTGTTGCCGACAGCTCGCTGCTAGAGTCGAAAGAGAGGGAGTCATGCGCCGAGGCGGATTATGGATTGGGATCGTCGGGGTGGTATGCGCCACCGCTTCGAGCGCCGACGGGTTGGCGTGGCAGAAGCAGCCGGAGCAGGCGCTAACTGACGCGGGCGGCGCGGCGAGCATCCAGCAGGCGAATGACGATCTGGCGAAGGGGGACTATCCTGCAGCGCTGAAGTTGCTCGCGCGGTTGAATGCTGCGACCCCGAAGAATCCCGAGATACTGTACGACCTGGGCATGACTCTCGAAGCGCTGCATCCCGAGGTGTCTGCAAACCCAGAGGCCGAGGCGGACTACCGGGCCGCCTTAGCGGCTAACCCGCTGTTTCCGTTGCCCCACATCGCCCTGGGATTGATGCTCGCGCGAAGCAATCGAGCTGCCGAGGCTCGCGATCAGCTCAGGACCGTCACAGAGCTTCCGGATGCCCCTGTTGCGATACGGGCCCGTGCTCTGCGTGCACTGGCCCGGCTGGACCTGCAGGCCCGTGCCCCGGGGACCGCCTCCGCGGAACTTGCTTCGGCCCTTCAGATCAGCCCTGAGACTGCGGACGATACCCTGCTGGCCGCTGAGATCGCTGAGGCTACGCCAGATCTCGCGGCGGCTGAGCAGGCGTACCGGCGGTATCTTGCAGCCAACGCGAGCGATGTGGGGGCGACGTCCGCGCTGGCTCAGGTTCTGGTAGCGGAAAAGCGTCCGCAGGACGCGGAAGACCTTCTGACCAAGATCCTGAGCGAGCATCCCGGGGACCCTGTCTTGACCGCGCAGCTTGCCAGAACTCTCCTTGTCTCGCCGGATCCGGCCAAGGTAGCGCGCGCGACGCCTCTGCTCGAGAGACTGCATGCGGCGAATCCCGGCGATCCGAACGTCGGACGTCTGCTGGCCCGCGTGTACCTCGAGACAGGGCATCCGGACCAGGCCGAGGCGCTTTACGGGACGCTGCTGGCTGGCGCGGGAGTGGGGGGCGATCCCACCCTTCTGACGGAGCGGGCCGAGGCGCTGATGCGGTTGCATCGGCCGGGCGAGGCGGAGCGCCTGCTCAAGCAGGCCGTGGCGAACCCTGGGGGTTTTCCGAGCCGCGAGGGGTTCGGTGAGGCGGCGATGCAGTTGGCATTTGCGGCGCAGGAGATCGACGACCCGCGCTCTGCCTTGCAAGCGCTGCAACAACGTGCTACCGTGCTGCAACCTTCGCTTGCGTCTCTGTTCCTGGAGGCAACAGCGCGGGATGAGCTGCATCAAAGCAGCCAGGCGATAGACCTCTACAAGCGCTTCCTTGCGGAGGCGCACGGGACGCTCCCGGAACAGGAGAGTAAGGCGCGCGAAAGGCTCGCTGCTCTCGGAAGCCGAAGGTGAGTCCGGGTAATCAACAGTAGTCGCAAAGAGGTGGCGTATGAACTCCCTTCGCCTCGCATTCGACGTGAAACGTATTCGGCCCGCTACGGTTTCGATGGCCGCGGCCCTGCTCCTTCCTCTTTTGCTTCCGCTGCAGGTTCGAGCGGCGGCCATTGATGAGTCAATCCCGACTGCTGAGACGCTGGTCCAGCTACAGGAGCGGGCTAACCAGGCGAAACCGCGGGAGCAATGTTTTCTGTACACCGAACTGGTGCACACGATGACCGAGAAGGCGGGCAAGGAGATCGCGGATGGCGAATCCGAACGCGCTGCGGCGACATTGAAGCTGGTCAACCAGTACGCACACCTGATCCACCTGAACCTGGCGCAGGATACGAAGCGGCTGAAGAACGCCGAGATGCTGATGCATCACACCACGTATAAGCTTGGCCAGTATCTGCACATAGTCTCGGGCGACGACAAGGACACAGTCCAAGCGACGCTGAAGCAGTTAGACCAGGTGAATGACGAGCTTCTCGCTCAGGTATTCAGCCACTAGATGCGGGCCCGGCTCGCAGCGTCATTGCTTCTGCTGGTTCTTGTGTCGGCGGCGGAGCTGCGCGCGCAGACCCGCACCGGGGGATTGTCTGACGGCGAGATCGAGCAGGTTCGCGAATCGCGTCTTGTTCCCGCCGAGTCCATCCTCTTGTTCGTCAAGTTTCTGGATGCGCGTACAGACAGAATCAATGCGCTTTTCAATAAGGGCCGTCGACCGGGGCGCGAGCAAGACACGCACGATCTGATGGAGCAGTTCACGGCCATCGCGGACGAACTGGATGACAATCTTGCCGACTACGGACCACGCCACGCGGACCTGCGCCGTGCGCTGCCGAAGCTGCTGCAGGCGGCGGACCGGTGGGCCACCGCGATCAAGTCGCCACCCGACAATGATGCATATACGGTGTCGCGGAAGATTGCGCTTGAGTCGATTCGAGACCTGCGCGACGTGGCGGCGCAGCTGGGAACAGAGCAGGAGGCGTGGTTCAAGGCGCATCCTCCCGGCAAGCAGAAGGAGCAACAGCAGGAGAACGACGTCATCACTATCCCGCGATAAAGTGGCTCACCAGGCGTGGTAGAAGTCATCGCGCTGGTGGATCTGCACTGCCGCTCCGAAGAGTTGGCTCAGAGTATCCGCGCGCAGCAGATCGGCTTTGCGGCCGTCCGCCACGATTCGCCCTTCGCGCATCAGGATCACGCGATCGATCTCCGGCAGAATGTCGGCGATGTGGTGCGTGATAAGCAGCAGGCCGGTTCCGTTCTGCGCCAGGCGTCGGAGCATTGCCCGAAGCCCCTGCTGCGCGGCAAGATCGAGAGCGTTTGAGGGCTCGTCGAGCAGGAGCATCTGGCCTGATCCGGCCGAGGCTGCCGATGCAGTCGAAGCGGCCGCGGCCGAGCCGACCAGAGCACGGCCGATCATGATGCGGCGCTGCTGGCCGGCGGACATTTCGCCTACCGGCTTGTGGCGAGGTCATGTGGCGTCTACGAGTTCGAGTACCTGCTTCGCAAGGGTACGCATCTCGTCGGTGACATGGAGGTTTGGCCAGAGAGTGGAGCTCGAGAAGAAGCCGGTCAGGACGGCGTCGCGCGCCGGAGGTCTTGAGTGTGGGTTTGCCCGGGAGATCGGATTGAACGACTCCGAGGCGACGCTTGAGCTCGGTAAGGTCCCAGCGTTCGCGGCCGAAGATGCGCACGCGGGTGCCTTCGAGGGCGATCGGGTAGCACTCGCAGGTGATCGTCTTGATCAGGGTTGACTTGCCGCAGCCATTCGGGCCTAGGATCGCGATGTGCTCGCCGGCCTCGACCTGGAGTGTTATGTCGTGGAGTACGACGTTCTCTCCGCGCGCGACGTTTACGTGCTCCAGATCGAGGAAGCTGGCCATCTATCTAAGAATATCGCTTGCGCAGGAGCGAGCGCGCGATCTACTGGTCCATTCCGCGCAGAACAGAGCCGATGAGCCCTCCGACCACGCCGCTCTCCGCGGCTCGGCCGGTGCGTTCGTGTGGCAGATAATGTTCGAGCTGGTGTGCAAGTCTGGCGATTGGCAGTGTCTGAAGCCATACGCGTCCGGGGCCCGTAAGTGCGGCAAGGAACAGACCGTCGCCGCCAAAGAAGATGTTTTTGATGCCGGGAACCGTGGTGATCTGGAAGGACACGCTGGTCTGGAAGGCGCCGACGTGACCGGGATGCACGCGCAGGATTTCGCCGGGGGCGAGATCTTTTACGATGAGCTCGCCGGAGAGCTCGAGCCAGGCCATGCCTTGTCCGGAGATCCGCTGCAGGAGAAAGCCATCGCCGCCGAAGATGCCTGCGCCGAGCGATTGCTGGAAGCCCACGCCGAGCTGCACGGCGGGTGTCGCGCAGAGGAAGCCGTGGCGATGCACCATGTACTCGTGGCCGGGGCTGGACCTCGACCGGAACGATGTGGCCCGGGACCTTGGTTGCGAAGGCGACTTCGCCCGGCCCGCCGACGGCGCGATACTCCGTCATGAAGAGGGAGCCCGCCGCCGGCGACGCGCTTGAAAGCGCCGAAGAAGCCGCCTCCGCCGCCCATCTGGGTGTGGGTGGTCATCTGGATGGTCTGGCTCATCCAGGAGAGTTCGCCTGCCTCGGAGATGACGGCGTCGTTGGGTCCGAGCAGAAACTCGAGCACTGGCATCGTGGTGCCTTGAATGCGGCTCTGCATTTGCTTCCTCCGTTGTCGAGGCCGGCAGCGTTTCTGCCCAGGCTTGGCAAGTATACGTGCGCCGCCGATTACGAGTTCAGTGTCCGCTTGCGGGATAAGCCTGTGCGGAAGAGGACCTGCAGGATGCGAACTGCGGCTTTGAGCGAGGCGCGCCAGTCGCCGGAGACCTTGGAGGTGCCGCCTATGCGGCGGCGGTAGCTCACGGGGATCTCGCGAATACGCAACCGGTGCTGTGCGGCTTTGATCTGCATCTCGAGATTCCACCCGTAGGTCATCTCGCGCATGTCCAGTTCCGCAAGGCTTGTTCTGCGAATCGCGCGGAAAGGGCCCATGTCGGTGTAGCGCACGCCTTGGGTCAGGCGAAGCAGGAGGCCCACGAACCATCCGGCGAAGAGCTGGCTGGACAGCATCGACCCGGGCTCGCGCTGCCCTCGATGGCGTGACCCGATGACGAAGTCGGCTTCGTCACGCGCGATGGGACCGGCGAGTTCGTCCAGGTGCGCGATGACGTCGGAGCCATCACCATCCATGAACGCGAGAATGTCGCTGGTGGGAAGTGCGGCGGCTGCGCCGGCACTGCAGGCGGCGCCGTACCCGCGAGGTGAGGTGACGACCCGTGCGCCTGCAGTGCGGGCGATCTCGGCTGTACCGTCGGTGCTGCCGTTGTCGACTACGATGCACTCGGCGATGCGTTGCCAGGGCATCTCGGCGATAACACGGCCGATGGATTCGGCCTCGTTCAGGGCAGGGACGATGACGGAGATGGGCATGGGTTTCCAGTTCAGGTGAGCTGCGCTTTACGGATCATGTATTAGCTGTCAGACTGCGTTTGCAACATGAGCCTGCGATGCAGAGGCCAGCGGCGGGCGGCCATCCACAGGATGAACGCAATGGCCGTAGAGCCATAGAGGTATTCGTTCAACCGGAACATCATGGGGCCGGGGGCTGCGAGCGCTGTCGTGAACCCGTAGAAGAACCCCATGAGGTACACGAGCACAGGAAGGTTTGGCAGTAGGGTGAAGAACGGGATGAGCCATATGACATACCACGTGTAGTGGGGAGAGAAGAGAAGCATAAGGGCTACGGCGAACGCGAATGCAGGGGCGAGGAAGCTGGCGTGCGGGCTGTCCGGGAGGCAGGAGGTGTTCCATGCCCAGACGGTGAGGGCGCCAAAGGCGGCTGCTGCGAACAGTAAGTAAGCTCCAGCGGGGAGGGTGCCAAGTCCGGGCACCCGGTGCGCCAGCTCTAACAGGAAATACCGTAGACCATTCTGCAGGCCCTCTTCCTGCGCGTAGCCGCCGGCGAAACCAAAGACCAGGGTGCCGACCCCGGAGTACAGAGCGTATCCGGCAGCTATGACGCTGAAGAGGGCCGCCGGGAGCTTCCAGGCGCTGCCCCGGCCATCGCCTCGCCACCACAGCGCGGGCAGCAGGACCAGTGGGTAGAACTTAATCATCACGGCCAAGCCAAGAAAAAAGCCGGTGAGCAACGGCCGGCGGCGAAGACGGGTTAGCAGAGCCAGGCTGATGAAGGCCATTCCAGACGAATCCAGATGGCCCGATCCGGCGACCTCCCAGACGAGCATGGGGCACCAGGCATAAAGCAGGATCTGCTCGGGCCGGCCTCCTGTTTCGCGCAGGATGCGGAGCAGTACCCAGATGGTGACTGCTTCAAAGAGCACCATGGCCGTCTTCATGAAGGTGACCGTAGGTGAGATCCAGGTGATAGCGCGAAAGATCATCTGCGCTACAGGTGGGTAGATGGTGCGAGCGTAATCGCGCCGGTTGATGTTGTCGAACAGGTCCTGGTTGGGTGCACGAAGAAAGCTGAGGGCAGGATCTCCAGGAACATAGCGGTATGGCGAAATGCCGGCGTGCTGCACCACTCCATCCCAGGCGTAGCGATAGACATCGCTCGAGAGAAAGGGAGCGGGGAAGAGAGTAATCAGGCGACAGACCACCGCAACAATGAGAACGAGAGGCATGGTCCAGCGGTTGACGGGCTGGCTGAGAATGATGCCGCACGCGACGATGTAGAGCACTGCGCTCCAGCCGGAGACTCCTGAAAAGCCGATCGTGAAGTGGTCGTACTCGCTCACTAGCTGTCGCGCAAGAACCATCATGCCGATGCCTATGGCGAGTAGCGCACCGTTGGTGATCCAGGGACGCATGCTGCTTGCATTACTCAGGAGAGACACTTGCCCAGCGGCACGATCCTGTGTAGCAGCCGTACGGACGAGCGGTTCAGTCACTGCTGCCCACCAGAGGTGCGCCGGTTGGGATCATGTCCATATTTCGGAGCAGGGAGCCGGTGTTGAGGGCGGGGTAACCAGGTTCGGTCGCGAAACCGGGCGCCATTCCAAGCATGAGTTCTGCGCGAAGGAGGCTGAGTGTGTCACCGTCATCGACGTCATACCAGAGAGGAAGGACGATAACTTCGAGTCCGCCCGCCTGTGCCCGTTCTACCGTTTGCGCGTACACGGAGCTTGTACTCCAGGCGATGTCCCGGAATAGATCTGCGTGCGGTCGCTTGATCCCGATCAGGTAATAGCCGCCGTCCGCTGAGGGGCCGAGTACGACGCGATCGCCGGGCTCCGCGAGCGCTCGTGCGGCGTGCTCGTACGCGGTCTTGGGCACGGTGGGCGAGTCGGAATCTATCAGACAAACGGCGTTGAATCCGCAGGCAAAGAGGTCTTGCGCAGTAAAGAACAGGCGCTCACCGAAGGTGTTTCCACGCTGCAGCACGAGCGAAAATTCTGGCGGCAGGATGCCTTCAAAGAGTGCCTCGTCGCCTACCGGTGTGTAGGAGACCACAGGCGCCGCTGAGCTGCCGAGGGCTACTTCGGCGATGCAGGACGCCGTGTCTCGGAGGAAACAGATGCTGAGAGCAGATGCCTGCTCAGAGGTAAGCGGCGGGGTAAGCCGGGTCTTCACGCGGCCTGGCTTTGGAGCTTTGGCCATGATGGTAAGAGCACAGCCTCGTGTTGAGAAGAGCGCGTTGGGCGATGCCGGCGGCTCGAGAATCATGAACCCCAAATCCTTCCTCCAGGCTGCGTGTGTGAGCGTGGCAGCGGTTCGTCGCTCCCGTGTTCAATGCTATACTTACACTCGACGAGTCGCTCCTGTCGCACCTCTGCGTGTGTCAGGCTCCATGCGGAGGTGGCGAAATTGGCAGACGCACTAGCTTGAGGTGCTAGCGCCGCAAGGCATAGGGGTTCAAGTCCCCTCCTCCGCACCAAGACATTCGTCAGAAGAGGTCTGCAGGGCCAACCGTGAAGGTTGGCCTTTTCTGTTGCATGGGGAAGTATGGTTCGGTACCCATGAGATCAAAGCCGAGGTTAGAAGGGGTCGAGAATGGCAGGTTCCGACAAACAAAAGCTGCTCGCCGCGTTGGCCGCTAACTGGCAGGCAGAGATGCAAGGGCATCGCACGTACGCCGCGCTGGCGGCTGCAGAGAATGACCCGCAGCGGCGCAATGCGCTACGCGGACTCGCAGCCGCGGAGAAGCACCACGCCGACCTGTGGGGTGACCGGATCGCGCAGCTTGGTGGCGCGCTGCCGGAATATTCCGGTTCTCCTGATGGACAGGCCGACTCTCTGGCAAATCGCGTCGGCGGGACCGATCTTGCGCTTCGAAGGCTTGAGATCGACGAGGGGCGCGACATCGCCAAGTATGGTCAACAGCTCAAAGCCCTGGATGACGAGCCGAGCGTCGCGATTCTTCAGGAGGTGATTGCGGATGAACGTGAGCATTATCACACGCTCAGCAACCTGATCCGCTCTCGTGGCCCTCTGCCACCGCTTGGGCCGGAGCAGGCCCAGGGAGCGCTGGATGATCTGCTGGCAGCGAGAGATAAAGGCCACAGGCAGGCAGCCGGTTGGGTCGGCGATGCAATCTACGGGGTGAATGACGGGCTCGGCTCAATCTTTGGTATCGTCTCCGGCGTCTCGGGCGCCACGTTGGGCAATGCCCATTTTGTTCTGATCGCCGGCCTCGCCGGTATGGTGGCGAGCGCGCTGTCCATGGGATCCGGGGCCTATCTGGCGGCGAAGAGCGAACGTGAGATTTACGACGCGGAGTTTGCACGCGAGCGCGAGGCGGTCGAAGACAACGAGCCTGAGGCACGTGAAGTGCTGTCCCTGACGTATCAGATCCGCGGTTTACCTTTGGAAGACGCAGAGCGGTTTGTGGAACACCTCGCAAAGGATAAGAGCCAACTTATCCATGCACTTGCCCGGGAACGCCTGAACATGACCGAGGAAGGCTTGAGCAAGCCAATGGTGTCGGCGGTCTCCGGCGCGATATCAACTGCCATCGGGGCTTTCATTCCGATCATTCCGTTCTTCTTTATGGCGGGGATCCCCGCCGTGATCGTCGCCGCGATAGTGTCTCTCGTTGCCCATTTCGCAGTTGGCGCGGCTAAGTCGCTCATCACGATTCGCTCGTGGTGGAGCAGCGGGCTGGAGATGACGCTGGTTGGCGCGGTGGAGGGGGTGGTGACGTATGGGATTGGGCTCGGGCTGGGGCACATCGGCGGCGGTTAGTTCATGCGGTCGGTGTAGAATTGTTTGTGGGTACGAGCTGAGTATGGCCGCCCTACCGCTGTCCTGAGGTCACCAAACTTCCATGGTTTATCTGCTCGTAGTCGTCCACGTTATCGTCTGCCTCTTCCTAATCGGCGTCGTTCTGTTGCAGCAGGGAAAGTCGGCTGACCTTGCGGGCGCCTTCGGCGGACAGGGTTCGCAGACTGCCTTTGGCCCGCGCGGTGCGGCGAATCTGTTTACGAAGTTGACGACCTGGGGCGCGGTCCTGTTTATGCTCGTCTCGCTCTTGCTTACCATCATGCTGGCGCGCTCGGGCGGCGACCACTCCGTACTTTCGGGCACCAAGACGACGCAGTCTGCTCCCAAGAAGTAGCCAGGCTCCGGGCCTGACTCGCCGTAAGGATACGCAAGCCGCCTCGGCTTGCGTATTTTGCTTGCGGGATGATAATCGACGGATGCGCTCCGCACGTTTTGTTCGACACCTTCTGCTGCTTCTGCTTCCGCTTGCGGTGCTTTCTTTGGAAGCGCAGACCGCGGAGCTTCCGTCGAACTCGCCCTGGCTGTTTGCCGGCTTCAAGCACGACAGCAAAGATGGCGTGTACTACGCAATCTCGGTCGCTGGGTATCACTGGAAGGTGGCGAACGGCGGGCACCCTGTAGTGCCGCCTGCCGAATCAGGCGAGTTGATGCGCGACCCGTTCATCCAGCGGGCACCGGACGGCAGCTTTCGCATGGTATGGACCTGGGCCTGGTACAAGCCGCTGGTGATTGGCTACTCGGAGTCAACCGACCTTGTTCACTGGGGACCGCATCGCCAGCTTCCGGTAATGGCCAACGAGCCCGAAGCTACTAACGTTTGGGCGCCTGCCATGTACTACGAGCCGGACCAAAAACGCTGGCTGATCTTCTGGGCTTCAACAATACCCGGGCGCTTTGCTGGGGATGGCTCGGGCGATAGCACAGCAATCACCGGTAGCAAGACGCAGCTCAATCACCGCATCTTCTTCACAACAACGTCAAACTTCAAGAGCTTCGCACCGGCCAAGGTCTTCTTCAACCCGGGCTACAGTGTCATCGACGCCACGATTCTTCCGCCTCTAAAGGCCGGGCAAAACTTCACCATGATATTCAAAGACGAGCGAAAGACCCCGCTGAAGAAGTACCTTCTGACTGCCAGCGGGCCATCGTTCGAGGGCCCGTGGACCAACATCTCTCAACCGATCTCCGAACCCTGGAGTGAGGGGGCGGCGATCATCCGGGTTGCGGATGGATTTCTTGCGTACTATGACCACTACTCTCAGGGGCAACACTATGGCGCGCTCTTTTCAGCGGACCTGGTGCACTGGACTGACGCTCTGTCACGGATTGATTTTCCTGCAGGGATGCGGCATGGGTCGTTCGTTCAGATCTCGCGCGCGGAGTACGACCGCCTTGACTCGCTCATCTCAAACCGTGCTTTTGCTACCGAGTCCGACAGACCGGCCGCGAGCGTGACGAAATGATTCACGAGGTGCTTGCGGTTGGTCCTCTGCGCTGCAATTGTTCGGTGTTGGGCGATGAGATTTCCGGTGATGCCCTGGTGGTCGATCCCGGCGATGATATCGAGCGCATCCTGACCATACTGGCGCGGCACAACCTCACCGTGAAGCAGATTCTTGTGACGCACGCGCACTTCGACCACATTGCCGGCGCGGGACAATTGAAGCGACTCACCGGAGCGCCAATCTTCTACAATCAGCACGACCTGCCGCTGTTGTCCATGATGGAGGAACAGGCAGCCTGGCTAGGCATGAGGCCGCAAGACGTGACTGCACCGGACGATGACCTACCGGAAGGATGCATCATTGAAATCGGCTCCGCTCCAACCACACCTGCGGCGGTGACACCTAAGCTCTCGGGCCAGATCTTGCATACTCCTGGCCACACCGAAGGATCGGTGTGCCTTTACATGGCAGAGCAAAATCTGCTGCTCGCGGGAGACACGTTGTTTGCCGGCTCCGTAGGGAGAACCGATCTGCCGGGCGGCGATGGACGCGCGTTGATCCGCTCGATTCATAACAAGCTCCTTGTACTGCCGGAGGACACGATTGTTGTGCCCGGCCATGGACCACGGACAACGATCGGGGCAGAGAAGACTACCAATCCATTCCTGACGTGAGCCGCCGACTGTCCCGTAGCATGGTCATGTGAGAACCACATTTTCGCGTCGAACCGCCTGGGATCTGCAAGAGACTGCGTACGCCCGCGCAGTGCGTGAGGCTCGCGCTTCCGAAGCGCAGATCTGTGACCTCACGATTTCCAATCCGACGACGTGCGGATTTCTCTACCCAGACAATGTGCTGGGGAAGCTCACGCGACCGGAGGGGCTGGTATACGACCCCAAACCCCAAGGCATCTGGGTAGCGCGGGAGGCGGTTGCCGAGTACTACCGCGATCACGGCGCAACAGTCGCACCCGATCAACTGGTTCTTACAACCAGCACCAGCGAGAGCTACTCGTTTTTGTTCCGTTTGCTATGCGATGCCGAGGATGAGGTCCTCATCGCGCAACCGAGCTATCCGTTGTTCGACTTTCTGGCGACGCTCGACGATGTGCGGTTGCGCTCGTATCCGCTCTTCTTCGATCACGGTTGGTGGATCGACTTTGGAGGACTCGAGAGAAGCATCAATGAACGCACACGGGCAGTCATCGTGGTGCATCCGAATAATCCAACAGGGCACTGGACCTCCACTTCGGAACGAGAGCGGCTGGAAGCCTTATGCGCCGCGCGAGGTTTGGCCCTCATCGTCGACGAGGTGTTTCTTGACTACCCGCTCCGCGGCGGACATGCGGCCGCAAAGACGTTCGCGATCGGGTCCCATCCGGCGCTGACATTCTGCCTGAGTGGGCTGAGCAAGGTCGCAGGTCTGCCGCAGATGAAAGCGGCCTGGATCGCGTCGTTCGGACCCGAAGCTCTGCGGCTGGAAGCGCTGGCGCGGCTTGAGGTGATTGCCGATACGTTTCTCTCGATGAGTGCGCCTGTCCAACTCGCCCTGGGTTCGTGGCTGGGTGGAAAGGCATCGATCCAGGGACAAATACTGGAACGTGTCCGTCAGAATCTGGCCTTGCTCGAAGCCTCGGCCGCGAAGCACCCGGACCGTTTGCGTGTGCTCACGCCCGAGGCCGGGTGGACCGCGGTCCTGTCGCTGCCGCATTGCGGCGGCAAGCGGGATTGCGCGGAGCTAATGGTTCGGGATCACGGCGTCATCGTTCATCCCGGGGCCTTCTACGGCATGCACGAGCCCAATAGGGTGGTTGTTAGTCTTTTGCCCCCGACGCAAAACTTTGCCGAGGGCGTGCGCCGGATCGTTGAGGATTGAAGTGCGGACAATCGTCGCTGTTTTCTACGGGGCAGCCGGCGCAAGCACATCTGCAAGGTAGTGGCCTGTGTGCGATGCGGGATTCGCGGCAATCTCTTCCGGGGTTCCGATAGCCACGACCTGGCCTCCTCCTCCGCCGCCTTCAGGCCCCATGTCGACAATCCAATCGGCCGACTTGATCACATCCAGATTGTGCTCGATCACGAGCAGAGAACCGCCGCCCTCAATCAGCTTCCGGAAGGCTGCGAGCAGCTTTTGAACGTCGTCGAAGTGGAGACCTGTCGTGGGCTCGTCTAGGATGTACAGCGTGCGAGACCGGGCCTTCGCCGCGGCGTCGTTCGCCGCACCCGTGCGTGGGGCGTTTGAGCGAGCTGTCGCCAGGTGTGAAGCGAGTTTGACCCGTTGCGCTTCGCCGCCAGAAAGCGTCGTCGCCGACTGGCCGAGCCGCACGTAGCCCAGTCCGACCTCGTCCAGGACATACAGCTTGTCGACGATCTTCGGGACACCGGCGAAGTAGACGAGCGCTTCTTTGACCGTCATATTCAGAACATCGTGAATGTTGCGACCCTTGTACTTGACTTCGAGCAGAGCAGGTTTGTAGCGGCTCCCGTTGCATTCTTCGCAGGGTAGCTCGACATCGGCGAGGAACTGCATCTCCACCGTGACCGTCCCATCACCTTCACAGGTATCGCAGCGTCCTCCCGGGACGTTGAATGAGAAGCTGCCGGCGGTGAAGTTCTTGCGCTTGGCATCGGGCTGAGCCGCGAACAAGGCGCGGATCTCATCGAAGGCCTTGATGTATGTGACCGGATTGGAACGCGGCGTGCGGCCGATGGGGGACTGATCGACAAGGATCACATCGTTGAGGTGCTGCGTGCCGGAGAGCTCCCGAAAGAGGTGGGTCGGTTCGGGCTGCGCCGCATCTTCTTCGCGATGCAGAGCCTGCGTGAGAGCACGGTAGAGCACCTGATGTACCAGCGTCGACTTGCCGGAACCGGATACGCCAGTGATGCAGCAGAGGACGTTGAGTGGAATCTCGACATCGACTCCGCGGAGGTTGTGGATGCGCGCGCCGGTCAGGCGCAGACGTTCGCGACCCGGCTCGCGGCGGTTTTTCGGGATCGGGATGGTGAGGCGTCCCGAGAGGTACTTGCCCGTGATCGAGCGGGGGTCTGCGGCGACTTCAGGGACAGTACCCGCGGCGAGGAGATGTCCGCCCAACTCCCCGGCTCCTGGGCCCAGATCCAGCAGACGGTCGGCGGAGCGGATGACGTCGGGATCGTGCTCGACCACGAGAATTGTGTTGCCGAGGTCGCGGAGGTCGTGAAGGATGTGGATGAGCTTGGCGGTGTCCCGCGTATGCAGCCCGATTGATGGTTCGTCGAGTACGTAGAGCGCTCCGACGAGGCGCGAACCGAGCGAGGTTGCAAGCTGAATGCGCTGGCTTTCGCCGCCCGAGAGAGTTGAGGACAGCCGATCGAGGGTGAGGTAGTCGAGTCCTACCTGGTTGAGAAAGCTGACGCGCTGGCGAACTTCTTCGAGGATCTTGCCTGCGATCTCGGCCTGCGAGGGCGAGAGTTGCAGCTCGTCGAAGAACGTTTGCGCGGCGGTGATGGTGAGGGCGGAGACCTCGCAGATGTTCATGGCGGGGCGGCTGCCCGAGCGGATCAAAACCGCACGTGCTTCGGCGCGGAGGCGCTGTCCGCGGCAGTCGGGACACGTCGCGTAGCCGCGATACTTCGAGAGAAAGACGCGAACGTGAAGCTTGTATTTCTTGCGATCGAGTTCCGCGAAGAATCCGCGGATTCCGGGATAGGTTCCGCGGCCCTGCCAGATGATCTCGCGCTGCGCGTCTGTCAGGTCGTACCACGGTACGTCGGTCGGGATTGCGGCGGCCTTGGCGAAGCGAACCATCTCCCCGTGCGGGGGACGGTACTTTGCGGACGTCCAGGGGGCGATGGCGCCCTGGACGAGTGTCTTCGAGCGGTCCGGGATAATCAGGTCGGGGTCGAAGTCGATCGTGTTACCGAAGCCCTGGCACCGTGGGCACGCGCCGTATGGGTTGTTGAAGGAGAAGAGACGCGGTTCGGGTTCCCGGTAGGCGCGGTGGCAGGTGGAGCACTCGAAGGTCGCCGAGAACCGGAGGGTCGTCGGGCGACCTTCGTCCTGGCGCGGAAGGGTGTGGAACTGCACCTCGCCGGCTTCACGGTAGCCCGTTTCGATCGCGTCCACGATGCGGGCGCGGGACTCGAGGCTGAGGGAAAGCCGATCGATCAGCACGAAGATGGGCTTTCCGAAATCGAGTTCTAGCAGCGACTCGGGGGTGGAGAATTCGACGATCCTGCCTGTGGCATCTTCGGTGGTTGCGGTCTGGTAGAGGCGGTTGTAGCCGCGGCGGCGCAGTTCACCGAGACGGTCCTTCAGGGCGTCTGTGAGGGATGCGAGGCCCACTACCGAACTTGCTTTCGCGGTCTTCTTGACCGCGGACTTCTTTGGCGCCTTCGCTGCGGGTACGTTGAGCGTGGCTTCGCTCGGCAAGTCGTGCAGCGGCTCAAGCTTGATTTCAGCGCGCTGGATGGGGAAGAGCGCGTAGGTGCGTGTGCCTTCCGGCAGCGCCAGCAGGGTAGCGACGATTTCGTCTACCGTGTCGCGCTTGACGGTTCCACCGCAGTGGAGGCAGGTGACGGTGCCGCAGCGAGCGTAGAGCAGGCGGAGGTAGTCGTAGATCTCGGTTGCTGTGGCGACGGTGGATCGCGGGTTGCGGGTCTGGTTCTTCTGCTTGATGGCGATGGCCGGAGCGAGGCCGTCCATGTGGTCGACGTCCGGCTTCTCGATGCGCTCGAGGAACTGGCGGGCGTAGGCGGAGAGCGATTCTACGTAGCGGCGCTGGCCTTCTGCGTAGACGGTGTCGAAGGCAAGGGATGACTTGCCTGAGCCGGAGACGCCGGAGACTACGGTGAGGGCGTTGTGCGGGATATCGACATCGATGCCCTTGAGGTTGTGGGTGCGGGCGCCGCGAATAGTGATGTGGTCGGGCGGCGCGGCGCGTCCGGTGGTGCGTGCGGGCGCGTCAGACGGCACGAGCGGAGCGGAGCTGAGGAGGATGTCGGTCGTTTCCTGCGTTATGGCCACTCTCCATTGTCGGATAAGTGGCGGTGGAATGCGAGTTCTATCCGGTCAGGGTGCGGCGGGGTGGTCGATCTGCGGGGCTTGCGTTGATGCGGCGGGTTGCGGGCGGAAGATTTCGATGAAGAGGAGGCAGGCGCCGATGACGATGGCGGAGTCGGCGATGTTGAAGTCGGGCCAGTGGTAGTGGACGATGTGGACTTCGAGGAAGTCGACGACGTGGTGGAAGCGAATGCGGTCGTAGAGGTTGCCGAGCGCGCCGCCGAGGATCAGGGCGAGCGCGACCGAGGTAAGGGTCAGATCGCGGCCGGTGCGCCAGAGCATGGCGAAGACGATGAGGACGGCGAGGACGGAGAAGGCGATCAGGCCGAGGCGGACGGTGTCGGGCGGCAGGTTCTCGAGGAGCGAGAAGGCTGCTCCGGTGTTGAGGACGTGGGTGATGCGGAAGACGCGCGGGATGATCGTGATAGCCGAGCCGGAGCGGACGTTGGCCATGATCCAGCTTTTGGAGAGCCGATCGAGCAGGATGACGACCGCGCTGAGAATAAGGAGGAGCGGGCGGCGATCGCGGGTGCTGACGGCGGCTTTGCTGGAGGTGAATTCGGACATGGCGGTGACGGGCATGGTGCGGTTTGTGGCTCCTGTAGAGGTTGTTTCGGGGTACCCACCCCCCCCCGTACTTATTGGTCCTAAAGTATCCCGGAATAAGGGGTTAGGTCTGGACTTGGGTCTGGACCTGAGTTTGGGCGGCTTCGGGGAGGTATTCGTTTTTTACCTCTACTTTCAAGTATAGCGAGCGGGCATAACTAAATGGCCACTTTTCTAGAAATTTGAAGTGCTTTGCTTTGAGTGGGTTGCGGAGATTTCGGAGGGTTTGGGGGCTTGACAAGATTTTGGGGGCGGATCCGGCGGGTGAAGTGTTCTCTAGGATGAAGGGGGGCGGGTTCGGAGTGCGGTTCGCTGTCGCGAATACCCACCCTGTGCGCGGAGAGGCTGCGCATAGGATGGGGCACCCGGTTCTGGGGCGCTTCAGGATGTTCGGCAACAGGCTTTGTGACGGGTCAGGCGGTTGGGGCGGAGTACGGTGCGAAGTCGACAGCGTCGAGGGCTTCTACGCAGCGTAGGCACACGGTGGGGTAGTCGGGGTTCTGGGCTACGTCGGGGACGTGGCGCCAGCAGCGGTCGCATTTGGGGGCAGTGGCTGGAGTCGCGATGATGGACGGGAAGAAGCTGTTCTCGAGGGTCGGGTCGTAGACGACTTTGACCTCTGACACGTTCCAAGATTCCGCGATGTCCCTTACATAGGGAGTCCAGCTGGCGGCGAGTTCTTCATCGTTAGTCGTCAATGCGATTATGGCTTCGAGTGACTTCCCGATCTGCTTCCGCTCGCGCAGTAGCTCCAACTGCTGGCGAACGAACGCGCTAAAGCCCAAGAGCGCTCGCCACGCTGCCACGGCGGCCGGATCGGCCGGGGTGGAAATGCGGGGGTCTCTCCGCTCCGGCTGCGCCTCCGGTCGAGATGACGGATTCGGGGTGGGCGTGAAGGAAAGCAGGTCCTTCGCTTCGCTCAGGATGACAATGTCTTGGGGGAGTTCGGTCGTTCCGACGTCATCTGAGGGGGCGTTGGGGGCGAGGTCTTCGGGGGTGGGGAAGAGCGGTTAGGTGGACGCTGGTGGGGCGGTTGGGGGTGGCGGGGAGGGCTTGCCAGACTTCGTCGGCGGTGAAGGAGAGTATGGGGGCGGTGAGGCGCGCGAGGGCGTCGGTGATCTTGTAGATGGCCGTCTGCGCGCTGCGGCGGGCGATGTAGAGGTCTTGCTGGGTGGGCAGGCCGGGGGCTTGCGGTGCGCGGCCGGGTTTGTAGGCGATGGGGAAGGTGTAGAGGCGGTCTTTGAGGACGTCGAGGTAGAAGGCCGAGAGCTCGGAGTTACAGAACTCGTTGAGCAAGTGGTAGACGCGGTGGAACTCGAAGTCTGCGTAGGCTTTGGTGATCTTTCCGGTCAGCTCGGCGGTCCTGGCCAGGATGTACTGGTCGATCGGCTGCATTTCCTCGAAGGGTACGGCGTCTCCGCCCTGGGTCATTGGTCGCGGGTCGAAGCTGTGCGTCTCGCCGGTGGTGGGGTTGGTCTCGGCGAGGGCGCCGAGGAGGAAGCGGAAGGTGTTGCGGAGCTTGCGGTAGATCTCCTCGGCGAGGCGCTTGAGGAGGGGCAGGGAGGCGACGACGTCTTCGCGGAAGTCGACCGAGGCGACCCAGAGGCGGACGATTTCAGCGCCGAGCTTTTCAGTGATCTCGCCGGAGATGGTGCTGCCCATGGACTTCGAGAGCGCCTTGCCGTTCTCGTCGACAGTCCAGCCGTAGGTGGCTACAGTTTTGAACGGGGCGCGGTTGTGGAGGCCGATCGAGCAGAGGAGCGAGGACATGAACCAGCCGCGGTGCTGGTCGCCGCCTTCGGCGTAGAGGTCGGCGCGGGGATCGGTGCCAGGAAGTCTGCCGGGTGTCGGGGTCGAAGTCGAGGACGGCGTGGGAGGAGGCGCCGGACTCGAACCAGACGTCCAGGATGTCCATCTCTTTGCGGAACTCGTGGTGGCCGCAGGCGGGGCAGGTTGTGTTGGGGGGCAGGAGCTTTTCCGGGGTGTTTTCGCGAGTTGTACCAGGCGTCGGCTGAGTCCCGGGTGAAGAGGTCCACGATGGACTTGTTGACTGCGGGGTTCTTCAGCGGCTCGCCGCACTTGCGGCAGAGGAAGACTGCGATGGGTACTCCCCAGATGCGCTGGCGGGAGATGCACCAGTCGGGGCGGGTGGCGACCATGTTGGTGATGCGTTCTTTGCCCCAGGATGGGTCCCAGGTGACGCGTTGGATTTCTTCGAGGGCTCGTTGGCGGAAGGTCGTGGTTGGCGTTTGTGGGGCTTCGGGGGAAAGCGGGTCCTTCGCTTCGCTCAGGATGACAATGTTCGAAGTAGTGGCGTCTGAAGGGCTGTCAGAAGGAGAAGCGGGTTCGGGCATGGGGGTTTCCATGCTGATGAACCATTGCTCGGTGGCGCGAGTGATGACGGGGTTGTGGCAGCGCCAGCAGTGGGGGTAGGAGTGTTCGAGCGTGGCGGCGCCGAGGAGGGCGTGGTGCTGCTTGAGGAGTTCGATGATGACGGGGTTGGACTTGAAGACGGTGAGGCCTTCGTAGGGCTGGGGGGCGCCGGCGCCGAAGCGGTCGGTTCCCATCTGGCGGCCCGCGTCGTCGACGTACTGGATCTCGGGGAGGCTGTAGCGCTGGCCGGTGGCGAAGTCGTCGACACCGTGGGCGGGGGCGGTGTGGACGGCGCCGGTGCCGGCGTCGGCGGTGACGTAGGTGGCGACTGTTCCGAGGACCTGGCGGGGGTGTTCGCCGTCGAGGAGGAAGGGGTGGTCGAAGGTGGCGCGGTCGAGGTGCTCGCCTTTGAAGGCGGCGATCATGTCAGCCTGGGAGGCTGGCTGGGCAGGGTGTTTGCCGGACATGAGGTGGCATGGATGATCACGGAGGAGAGCAGGGCCTGGGCGACGATGTAGATGCCGTCCGTGCAGTCGAGAGCGACGTACTCCATGTCGGGGTGGAAGGCGATGGCGAGCGAGGCGGGGAGCGTCCAGGGGGTGGTGGTCCAGATGATCGCGTAGATGGGCTTAGGGGCGTTCGTGCCGGAATCGAAAGACGGAGCGCCTTCGGGGGAAAGCGGGTCCTTCGCTTCGCCCAGGATGAAACTATCTGAGGGGGGTGGCGGCACGATCCCACCCAAGCGGAGCCTGGATGGGGCACCCAGGTCGGGGTGGATGGGGGTCGGATCCGAGGTGAGGCGGTAGCGGACGTAGATGGAGGGGCTAGTGTGGTTTGCGTACTCCACTTCGGCTTCGGCGAGGGCGGTGCGGTCGTGGATGCACCAGGAGACGGGCTTGAGGCCTTTGTAGACGAAACCCTTCTCGAAGAAGTGGAAGAAGGTCTCGGCGATGCGGGCCTCGTAGACGGGGTCCATGGTGGAGTAGGGCTCGAACCAGCGGCCGAAGATGCCCATGCGGATGAACTGGGAGCGCTGGAGGTCGAGGTACTTCTGCGCGTACTCGCGGCACGCGCGGCGGACCGCGACGGGGTCCATCTCGAGTTTTTTGCGGCCGAGCTGTTCGTCGACTTTGATCTCGATAGGCAGGCCGTGGCAGTCCCAGCCGGGGACGTAGGGGGCGTCGAAGCCGGCCATGGTGCGGGTCTTGACGACGAAGTCCTTGAGGGTCTTGTTGAGGGCGTGGCCGAGGTGGATGGCGCCGTTGGCGTAGGGCGGGCCATCGTGGAGGATGTAGCGGGGGCGGCCGGCGGAGGCGCGGCGGATCTCGCCGTAGAGATCGGACTGCTGCCAGGCGGCGAGGCGCAAGGGCTCGTTGGTGGGGAGGTTGGCCTTCATGGGGAAGGCGGTCTGCGGGAGGTTCAGCGTCGCTTTGAGGGGCTTGGGGGCGGAGGTCTGAGGCTCAGCGGCGGCGGGTGCGGCGGTGGTCTGGCTGGATGTTTCCGGCATTCATTCCTCGGTACAGCACAAACCTTTATTGTAGCCGGGCGGAAGATTGTCGGTGCCGGGCATAGAGACTTCCGGGGGGAGGTATACGTCAAACATACGGATGAAAATCCGTAACTACGGATTCGCACGTCTTATTTTTTGTAGAATGGAAGCAGGACTCGCTGCGACGGCGGCGAGGGCGAACCGGGGGGCGAGACAGCCCGCGGGCGCCACATTCCAAGGAAGGCAGAAGCCCGCCAGGGTTATGCCGTTGAGGCAGGGAACTTGTCCGAGTTACACATTACTCCGGTGGAAGAGGTCAGGAACGAAGGCCCGGCGTTGCGTTCAGGGATTGCGTCGTCATTGACCGGGGAAGGGATGATGCTGCGCGAGGAGGGGATGTTTACCTCGTTGTGGAGCAATGTCCGGGACGTGTTTTTTCCGGTGAAGCTGCCGCCTTTGGTGCTGGAGTCCACACCGATTGCGGTGGTGGACCGGATGAAGACTCGGCAGGATCCGCGTGCGACGGCGGCTTCGTTTGTGATTTATGCGCTGGCGCTTCTGCTGTTGGGGTGGATGCTGAAGAAGCATGTGCAGTTTGCGGCGCCCGGTGAAGACGGTCGAGTTGACGGCGCTGGCTCCTCCTCCTCCGCAGGCTCCGCCGAAGGCGCAGACGATGGGCGGCGGTGGCGGACAACGTGGGCCGACGCCGGTCGCGAAGGGCGCGCTGCCGAAGTTTGCGGACGTGCAGATTACGCCGCCTGCTCCTCCTCCGCTGCAGGAGCAGAAGATCAAGATGCCGGAGCCGACAATCGAGGTTCAGAAGGACCTGAAGATGGCGACGAATAACATGCCGAACTTCGGGATGCCGAACTCGCCGGTGGTTGGGAACTCGATGGGGAACGGCAGTGGTACGGGCATTGGCTCGGGTTCGGGCTCGGGGCTGGGGCCGGGTTCGGGCGGCAACTATGGTGGCGGGGTGCGTCGCATTGGCGGCGGAGTGTCGCGGCCGGAGTTGCTGTTCCAGGTGGATCCCGAGTTCAGCGAAGAGGCTCGCAAGGCGAAGTTTATGGGCACGGTGCTGGTGGACCTGATCGTGGATCAGCAGGGCAGGCCGCAGAATGTGCGCGTGGTGCGTGGCGTCGGGATGGGACTGGATGAGAAGGCTCTTGAGGCGGTGCGGCAGTACAAGTTCAAACCGGCGATGGAAGGTGGCAAGCCTGTGGCTGTGGAGATGAACGTTGAGGTGAACTTCCAGATCTTCTAAGAGGTCAAGCTTGTGGCAGAAAGAGGCCCGCTGCCGCGGGCCTCTTTCTGTTGGTGTGGGGCTGTGTTCAGGCGGGGCGGAGCCTGGGTGAGGTTGGCGGGTAGAAGGCGAGGGAAGGTGCAGGCACCGTGGGCGTGGCAGGTGTGGGTGGTGTGATGCGGAAGCGTTCTACGTGGGATTGCAGGGCGGCTGCGGTGCGGCGCAAATCTTCGATGCCGGTGATGGTGGTGGCGAGTTCGGCGAGGTTCTCATTTGAGAGGTAGTGGATGGAGTCGAGGGCGACGCTGGACTGGTCGGCTGCGGCGGCCTGTTGGGAGGCGGCGATGGCGATCTGGGTGATCATGCGCTCGACGCGTTCTGCCATGCCGATAATGCGCTCAAGGGCTTCGCCTGCGAGGTTGGTGGTGGCGACGCCCTGCTCCACGGTGGCGTTCCCGGCGGACATGCTGGCGATGGCGGTTCCGGTACGGTTCTGTACGCCCTGGATCATAGCGGCGATTTCGCCCGTGGCTTTGGCGGTGGACTCGGCGAGGTGGCGGACCTCTCCGGCGACTACGGCGAATCCGCGGCCCTGGTCGCCGGCGCGGGCAGCTTCGATGGCGGCGTTGAGTGCGAGGAGGTTGGTCCTGCGGGCGATGTCGTCGATGACGGTGACGATTTGGGAGATGCGGCGCGAGTCTTCTCCGAGGAGGGTGACGGTGGAGGATGTTTCGCTGACGGCGGAGGCGATGGAGGCCATGGAGCCAAGCACCTCCCGGACGATGGCACCGCCTTCGCGGGCGGTCTGGGCTGCGGAGCGGGCGCTTTCTACGGCCGACTGGGTGTGGCGTGAGACCTCGGTGATGGAGGCGGACATCTCCTGCAGGGCGGCGGCGGTCTGCTGGGTCTGCTGGGTTTGTTCGTCCACGCGGTGATGCACCTGATCGGAGGCTGAGCGCATGGAGACAGCGCTGGCGGTCATCTCGCCGGAGGTGGCGACCACAGCGCCAATGATGCTTGCGAGGCCCTCCTGCATCTGCTGCATGGACTTTGCAAGCATGCCGACCTGGTCGGCGGAGCCGAGGTTAAGGGGAGCGCCGGTGAGATCGCCGCCCGCGATGGCGTTGGCGCGTTCGGCGACGCGCTTAATGGCCCTGGTGATGCGCCGGGCGAGCACGAAGGATACGATTCCGCCGAGGAGAGCTCCGAGGGACGAAGCGATCCAGAGGGTAAGCAGGACAGAGCGGTTGGCGCGGCTGAGCAGGTCCATCTCCCGATCGCGGGTGAGTTCCTGGGTCCTGACGAAGGCCTTGAGCGAGTCGAAGAGAGAGGCATCGAGCGGGAGGATGCGGTTCTGGATGAGGTCGTAGGCCTGGCTTGTGCCCTGTGGCGTGCGCAGCTCGTTCTGCCGTTCAGCCTCGTCTTCCAGGGCGCGAAGCTGGTCGACGCCGGCCTGGAATTCCTTGATCACGGCGAGATCCTCGGGGGAGAGGCGAGCGCCGAAGGTAAGGAGGCGGGAGTAGGCCCTTTCGCCGGCGGCGAGGCGCTCGCGCCGCTCTTTGCGGAAGCTTGTTGAGGAGGCGGGATCGAGTCCAAAGAGCATATAGGACTCGAGCGCGCGCACGCTCATCATGGGGGCGAGGCGGATGTCGCGTGTGAGGGAGATGATCGGCAGCCGTTCGACGTTCAGGACTGCAGAGAGCCGGTTTGCCTCCTGAATGCGTAGCTGCGCCACGAGAGCGCTGATGAGCATGGCAGCGATGAGGACGCCGGTACTGAGGCCGAGTTTGGTTTCGATCTTCATGGGTTCCCGATCCGGATGCAGGTGGTTAGTTCAGGGGTGACGCGAAGGAGACAGCAACGCTGACTACCGCGGGAGGTCCGGCTGCGAAGCGCCACTGCCGGACGGCATCTTCGGCGGCCCGCCGGAGGAGGGCGTGTCCGGATTCGACGCGAGTCTCGCCTACACTGCCATCGGGGCGAACATCGACCATCAGCACGACCTCGCCCGATATGTGCATGCGGCGGGCGAGTTCGGGATAGAGAGGAGGCACGCGCGCCACCACGACGCGGTGGCTCTCGGGAGACCCGCCGCGTGTGGCGGCGAAAGCACACGCGGGGCCGAGGACGAGAAGGCAGATGGCAAGAACGCGGGGGGCGCGAGGCATGGAAAGCTCCTGGAACACACAGCCACTATCGGCAGAGTGCAGGAGGGCTTTAGCGGAGGGTGCTCTGGAGAGGTACGGTTTGTGCGGAAGGAATCTCGTCGAAGGTGAGGTTTTCGGCGGAGGATCCGGTGCGCGACTTCCAGGCGAGAAAGAGCTTCCCGTAGCTGAGGGTGATGCAGCGTGCGGGGTCTACGTGGAGGAGCGCGAGCGTGGTGTCAATCCAGGCGGGCTGCCCTTCGAGTTCCGCGAAGGTGCCGATGGGGGTCTCGTCGAGGACGAGGTGTGCGCCGGGGTCTGCGGCTGAGGCCCATTCCGTGCGGTATTTTTCGTACCGGAAGACGGGGGAGAAGCCGAGTTGCTCGAAGACTTGCCCCATGGCGTGGCCGTCGTCGAGGTGGGTTTCGGTCTCGATGCGGGTTTTGTATCGGCTGGGGGCAGGATCTTCGTCGCCGGGCTGGCGTTTATGGGTGAGGGTCCACAGGTTGCCGTAGAGGCGGACGCGCAGGATCTGGCGCGAGTTCAGCAGGGTTCGCGTGGGGGTATCGAACAACGTGTTTTGCTCAAAGGTGCGGGGGGTTACAAGGTTGAAGCCGAGGCCAGGCAGCTGGGACTCGAGTTCGGCGGGGTTGTCGACGGGGAATTTAAGCTCGACTTCGGCCGATTGCATGGGCTGAGTATACGGCCGGGAGGGTTAGGATGCAGAGATGGATACGGCCACGCAGAGACTCCGATCCGAAGGCGTGGGAGGTGAAGCTTCCGTCAGCCGAGCTGCGGGCATTCTGCGCAGCGGCGGGACGGTCGCGTTTCCCACAGAGACGGTGTATGGACTGGGCGCGAACGCGCTTGACCCCGCGGCGGTGGCGAAGGTCTTTGCGGCGAAGGAGCGGCCGCGGTGGGATCCGCTGATTGTGCACATTGAAGGCCAGGAGATGCTGGAGCGCATGGCCACGTTTTCGACGGATTCAATGCGCGAGACTGTGGACTTGCTGACCAGGACGTTCTGGCCGGGGCCGTTGACGTTGCTGCTTCCACGCACCCCGGAGGTGCCGGACGCGGTAACGGCGGGACGCGAACTGGTGGGGGTGCGCTGGCCGGCGCATCCGGTGGCACGTGAGCTGATTCGCGCTGGCAGGGGTACCGGTGGCGGCTCCGAGCGCAAATCGTTTCGGCCACACGAGCCCAACGACTGCGGCTCACGTTCTTGCGGATCTGGACGGACGCATCGACGCGGTGCTGGATGGAGGAGCGACGCGTGTGGGTTTGGAATCGACGGTGCTGGATGTCGGGACCCTGCAGGTTTATCGCCCCGGTGCGGTGACCGTGGAGAGGCTATCGGAGGTGCTGGGCGCGGCGGTTCGACTGGCGCAGCCAGTGGATGAGCAGCCGAGCGGAGGACGTGTTTCGCCGGGGTTGGGGATGCGGCACTATGCTCCGCGAGCGAAGATCGTGCTGGTCTCGGGGGAGGCACAGATGCTGAGTGAGGCGCGGAAGCATGCTGCGGGTGATGTGGGGATTATGCTGCCGGACGGGTGGCATCGCCGGGGGGGCATCTGCGGTGTTTCGGTGGGGTCCCTGGGAGCAGGCTGAGGTGCTGGGGAGGTTGCTGTTCTTCGGGTTGCGGTTTCTGGACGATCGCGGGGTGAAGTTTATTGTGTGTCCGCTGCCGGAAGCCGGCGGCCTGGGGGACGCGATCCGGGATCGGCTGCGGAAGGCGGCGAAGGCTGACGGAGAGGCTTAGCCGGCGGCTGTGGCGTAGTTTTCGAGTCCCGCGGCCATCGAATCAAGCGACAGGGAGCGCAGGAGGTTTCGGCGGAGACCGGAGTGCACCTGATCGATGGCGTGACTGGCGCGTTCGATCCAGGCGAAGGTAAGCGCGGCGGCGAGGCGCTCGAGTTCGGCGCGGAGGTCGGTATTGCGCAGCAGTTCGGGTGTGCCCGCTGCGAGCAGCAGGATGTCTTCAAGGAGCAGGGATAGGGCACGAAGGAGGTCGGTGGTCCTGGCCTGACCGTCTGCACCGGCGCGATAGGTTTCGGTCATCTTGAAGAGGGCGGTGTGGTCGGCGTCCGCACCGGACGCGGAGCTGGCGGCGTTGCGGAGGAAGATGAGCGCATCGGCGCGTGCCGCCTGGTAGACGGGGAGGTCGAAGCCCAGTGCGCGTCCGGCGGCACCTTGCGAGAGACGGGCGATGAGGGTGCGCTGAACGGGGGGAATCTCGGGACGGCGCTCTGCGAGGAGCATCTCCAGCTCTTCGGGCGGGAGAGCGCCGAGGCGGATGATGGCGCAGCGAGAGCGGATGGTGGGGAGGAGCTCGCCGAGGTTTTCTGCGAGGAGCAGGATGTTGACCGTTGGGGGCGGCTCTTCAAGGATCTTGAGGAGGGAGTTGGCGGCTTCCTTCATCATGGCAGCCGAGGTGAGGATGAAGATGCGGCGCGGGGCTTCGGCGGGAAGGCGATGCGCGCGCTCGATCAAGGTGCGGACCTGTCCAAGCTTGATGAGGAGCTGCGGCGGATCCGGGGGAAGGATCAGGAGGTCGGGGTGCGGCTGGATGAGGACGCGGGTTTCTTTTTTGTCGGTTTCGCGGAGCTCTTCGCGCGCGGCGACGGCGGCGTCGACGAGGTCGTCGAGCGGCGCGGCGGAGGCGATGCGGAGGCAGTTGGCGCAGCGTCCGCAGAAGGCGGCGAGGGATTGGCCGTTGGACCAGAGGTCTCGGGGCTGGCGCTCGCACTCGATGGCCATGGAGAGCATGAGGGCGAGGGTGTACTTGCCGGCCCCGGCGGGTCCTGCGAGGACGAGGGCATGCGGGAGGCGCCCGGCGGCGATCGCGGTGCGCAGGCCGTCGATGGCGTTGGTGTTGCCCAGGAACTCGTTGAAGTTTGCGGGCAGCGTATTTGGCGGCGGGCTTTCCGGCATTGCTGCGGGTGTGTTCTCCGGGTGTTGGGTTACACCGTTGTGAGTTCGGGGCGTAGTTCGTTTGCGGAGGCCATCTCCGCGATGGCCTTGCGGAAGGGGGCGCGCAGGACGCCGCGTTCGGTGATGATCGCGGTGATGTACCTGGCGGGAGTGACGTCGAAGGCGGGGTTTTCGATAGCTACGCCGTCGGGTGTGACCTGAACACCGGCGACGTGGGTGACTTCGCGGGCACTGCGCTGCTCGATGGGGATGAGGTCGCCTGAGGCGGTCGCCTGGTCGATGGTGTTGAAGGGTGCGGCGACGTAGAAGGGAACGCCGTGCTCCTTTGCGAGGATGGCGACGGAGTAGGTGCCGATCTTGTTGGCGGTGTCGCCGTTGGCGGCGATGCGGTCGGCACCGACGATAACGGCCGAAATGCGGCCCTTGGACATGAAGTAGCCGCTCATGTTGTCGCAGATGAGGGTGGTGGGAATGTTGTCCTTGACGAGCTCCCAGGCGGTGAGGCGCGAGCCCTGGTTGAATGGGCGGGTCTCGTCGGCGAAGACGTCAATCTTCTGGCCGCGCTCGACGGCCGCGCGGATGACTCCGAGCGCGGAGCCGTAGCCGCAGGCGGCGAGGGCGCCGGCGTTGCAGTGGGTGAGGACGGTGCCTTCCTGAGGCAGGAGTTCGGCGCCGAAGGCACCGAGGCGGCGGAGATTGGCGATGTCCTCGTCGTAGAGCTGGCGGCTGAGGGCGATGACTTGCTTCTTGATCTCGGGGATGGGTGTGCGGGCGGCGGCGAGCTGATTGTAGAGGTCGCGGACCTGGCCGATGCCCCAGAAGAGGTTTACCGCGGTGGGGCGGGTCTCGGCGAGGGTTTTGCAGATGAGGTCGACTTCGGCGGTCAGCTCCGAGAGGCTGGTTGCGGTGGAGCGGTCGATGCCGAGGGCTACGCCCATGGCGGCGGAGACGCCGATAGCCATGGCTCCGCGGACGATCATGTCCTTGATGACGGTGGCGACCTGCTTGTAGTCGGTGGCGAGGACGTAAGTCTCCTGGAAGGGGAGCTTGGTCTGATCGAGGAAGTTAACGCCTTCAGGGAGCCATTCGAGGGTAGGAATCATGTCTCTTCCAGTTTATCTGACTGGAAGGAGAGCAAGGGTGAGGGTTAATCCGGGCGTCTCTCCCCTTCGGCTTCGCCCTCGGTCGAGATGACGGGGCAATGCGGGAGAGCAAGGGGCAGGCGCAAGCGATCAGGTGGCTTGGCTGTCGGGTCAGGCGGCGCGGCGGACGCGTTCGGTTTCGGACTGGTTGCGGTAGAAGCGCAGGCCGCAGGAGATGCAGCGGGCGGCTTTGAGGCCGAAGGCGACCATGGGCCAGTCGTAGAAGCGGCGGCGGGATTTGCGAATCGTGGGCCGGCCACATTGCGGGCAGGAAAGGTCGATTGAGTACATAGAGAGCATCTCCAATGGCGAACCGAGCCGCACCGTTCTGGCGTGTAACTCGTTGGGTCGACTTTAGATTGGAGGGTGCGGCGGGGGGAATGCTACGTAGGTTGTAGCAGGGATGGTGCAGCGCAGCGGGGAGTGAGGCACTGATCTTTGGAGATTGGGGAGACAGGGAGATTGGCGAGACAGGGGAGATTGGCGAGACAGGCGAGGAGAGGGGAGTTACCGGCGCAGGGCGAGATGTGCGCGGCGGACGTCCGAGGCGGTAAAGACGGCGTGGAAGGGGATGTCGCGGTCGGAGGGGATCTCGGCGAGGGCGCGTTCGATGTTGGCGCGGCCGCCCTGCTCGCGGTCTACGAGGCAGAGAACGCCGGCGACGATCATGCCGGCTTCCCGGGTGGCTTCGATGGCGGTGATGGTGGAGCCGCCAGTGGTGCAGACGTCATCGACGATGACGACCGGGGCACCGGGTTCCAAGAAGCCTTCGACGCGGCGGCCGGTCCCGTGGGTCTTTTCGGCCTTGCGGACGAGAAAGCCGTGGATGAGGGTGGGGATCGGGCCGGGGTCTTCGTCTTCGATGTCCAGGCTTGAGGCGAGGTCCTGAGTCTCCTCGTATTCGGCGAGGGCCCAGGCGGAGGCGGAGGCGGTGTTCGAGACGAGCGGGTCTGCACCCATAGTGAGTCCGCCAACCGCAACGGCGTCGGGGATGTGTTCGCGGATGAGGTCGTAGAAGACGAGACCGGCGAGGCGGCCACCCTGGGCATGGAGGGTGGTTGTGCGGCAATCGATGTAGTAGTCGGACTTCTGTCCGGAGGCGAGGGTAAAGTCGCCGAGGCGGAAGGAGTGCGTGGCAATGAGGTCGAGGAGGGCTTTGCGCTGTGGGGTCATAGGGGAGTGGGGGTTGTGGGAGCTCTCTGGGATTGCGTTGCGGGAGACTGCCGGGGGAGGCCGGCAAGGGATTCTATCTTCATGATGCGGTGATCGAGGCTGAGGGCGTCGTCCGCAGAGCGTAGCACACATGTGCCGAGCATGTACTTATTGCTTGAGCTTCTCCAGGTGGCGGTAGCCGCCGGTCTGAATGATGACCGCGATGAAGACGAAGCCGTTGTATGCGGCGTGAACGAGAGTGGAGCAGGCGACGGATTGCGTCTTGATCCGAACGAAGGTGAGGACGAGCGAGACGCAGAACAGGACAGAAGGGCAGGGATGAGATGGCCGACTTGTTGTGCGTGAAGGAGGGCGAAGAAGAGGCTGGAGAGGATGGCCGAGAAGATCAGGGCCAAGGGGCTGAGGGTTGTTGAGGCTTCCCAGCGGGTGTGGGCTTCCGGAGTGCGGGGCAGAGCGAGCCAGTCATACGCGATGGCGAAGGCGGGCACGAGGAAGCCGCGGAAGCAGATCTCTTCGAAGGCGGGTGCGAGGAGGATGCCGAAGGCGGTGGTGAGCCAGGCGTCGCCGGCTGAGGCGAACATCTCCTCGATGGGGAGGCTCTTGGGCGGGGTGAGGTAGTAGAGGGCGGCCTGCGCGGTGATGGCGAGGGCAAAGCCCAGGGGAACTAGGCGGAGGGCCTGCCGCTGCGCTGTGGGCCAGCGCCATTGCAGTCCGCTGAGGAAGTCGCGGCTCCAGAGCTTTGGAAAGAAGGCCCAGGAGGCAACAAGCGTGGCGAGGTAGGTGCCTGCCATGGAGGCGAGGAGGAGTTTGGGGGCGACGGTGAGGGCCGCGCTGTCCTGGGTGCGCAGGGGGTGTTTGCCGAGAAGCAGCAGGCCCTGGAAGAGCAGGAGGAGAATGCCCGCGAGGGCCAGGAAGAGCATGGCGTGGCCGAGATTTGGGATGCGGCGGCGGGGCTCGGCGGAGGTGAAAGGATCAGGTTCGGGTTCGGAGCCGGTGGACGCTGGCGGGACTCGCAGATCAGGCGGTTGGTTCATCAGTGACATCGATTATCTTTCGGGCACGAGGAAGGCGTTGATCGAGCGGCAACGTGGGGCAGGAGTGTGGCGGCATGAATTAGCCGGTTGTTGGTGGAGGGCTCCGCGGCAGGATGGGGGAGTGCGCCCCGAGCGTTGGGGCGATGCTCATTCTTCTGCCGATGCTCATTCTTCTGCCGATGCTCATTCTTCTATTGTGCGGCGAAAGTGTGAGGTTCTGTCGAGAGCGGCAGCATTGCGTTTGAGTGAGACGCGGCGTAAGCTTCGTGCCACATTGTCAGGGTCAGTGTCAGGGGCTGGTCGCGGGTTGAGAGTCTCGCCCGGCTGAATCTGTCCCAGCAAGAACGACGATGTGGACTCTCCCTCCTCAGTCCAGTTGGTTCTCGGGCCTTCCAAGCGAAGATCGACCAAAGGAGAACACCGATGTATTTGAGATGCTCGAAGATGGTTCGTGCTGTCTGCTGCGTGATTCCGTTCGCGGCTTTGGCCGTGAGTGCCTCGGCAAACACGATATGTGTCAACACGGGTGGGTATGGTGGCTGTTATGCGCATATCCAGGCTGCGGTGAATGCGGCGGCGCCGGGTGATGTGATCAGAGTTTCGTCCGGCACGTATCAAGCAGGAAGTGGTGATCAGCAAGCCGGTTTCGCTTGTCGGATCCGGGGACGATCCTGCGGTGATTGATGCGACGGGCTTGTCGCATGGCATCTTCGTGGATGGTCTAACGAATGTGGGGCTCCGTGCGGTAACGATCTCCGGCTTGACGGTGAAGAATGCGCTGTTTGAGGGAGTTCTCGTGGTGAGCGCCTCGGATGTGACGATCCGGGACAGCAGGATTCTAGACAATGACAAATCCTCGGGCCTGTCGTTTACGGGGGCTGCGAGCGGCTGCCCCGGCCAACCGGGCAACGGTGTGTATGAGAATGATGAGACGGGGGACTGCGGCGGTGCGGTCCACTTTGTTGGCGTTTCCGACTCGATTGTTGACGGCAATCTGATTACGGGGAATGCGGATGGTTTGCTGATCAGCGATGAGACGGCAGAGAGTCGCAACAACGTAGTGACACACAATACTGTGAAGAATAATCCGCTGGAGTGCGGGATTGTGCTGGCGTCCCATCCTGCGATGGGACACACCACGGCCCCGTATAGTGCGCACTTCGGGGTGGACCAAAACACGGTTTCGGACAATGTCTCGAGCGGCAACGGCGTTCAGATTGGCGGTTCCGGGGTCGGGCTGTTTTCCGATGGCATGGGGCAAGGGAGGGTGTCGGGCAACGTGGTGGTCGGGAACAAACTGACCGGGAACGGGCTCGGGGGCGTCGCGCTGCATACTCATGTGGGACCGAACTTCCATCTGCCTGCGGACGACTTCAGCAACAATAAGATCCTGGGTAATTACATTGCGGGGAACCTGGCGGACACGTTTGATACAGCGACGCCGGGCCGGGTCGGGATCAACATCAACAGTGGCGAAGGCGGGTCTCCGGTGCTTGGGATGGTGATCTCGGGAAATGTGATCCGGGACGAGGATGTGGATGTGGCAATCAATACTCCGGCTGTGGTGTCAGTGCATTTGAATGATCTGCTGGGCGGGAAGATTGGCGTTGCCAATGTTTGTGCATATGACTTCACGACGAATGGGATCCCGGTCTCTTGTCCGGGAAGCGTGAACGCGACGGAGAACTACTGGGGATGTGTGCGGGGGCCTGGCGACCAGGGTTGCACCACGGTTGATGGAGCGAACGTGGTGTCCCAGCCTTGGCTTGTGAGCCCGGTGACGGGCGACGACTCGCATGAATAGCTTTGCCCACATGAGGCGAATGCGTGGAACAAGGGCAGCTACTGCTTGCTTCGTGAGGCAGTAGCTTTCCGCCCCGCGGACTTGACGGCGGCTTTTGCGGTGGGTACGCCCGTTTTCTTTGCGGGGGGGATGAACTTGCCACGGGCGGCTTTGGTGGGATCCTGGGCCGTGTTCAGGTCGGGGGGCTGAGGGCCGGCGTAGGGATTGATGCGGTGTCCATTGGCGGGCTGTGGTGCCGGGTCGTTTGCTGCCGCAAGCGATAAACCACCCTTCGCGGACGGCGCGGAGGACGGGCCACCTGGCTGGGCCGTTGGGGCGGGATAGTGGCGGGCGAGGAAGTGGCCGGTGTGGGAACCGGGGACGGTGGCGATCTGTTCGGGGGTGCCGTGGGCGATGACGCGACCGCCGCGTTCGCCGCCGTCAGGGCCGAGGTCGAGGATGTAGTCCGCGTTGCGGACGATGTCGAGATTGTGCTCGATGATGATGACTGTGTTGCCGAGGTCCGTGAGCCGGTGGAGGACTTCGAGGAGTTTGCGGACGTCGTCGAAGTGGAGGCCGGTGGTGGGCTCATCGAGGAGGTAGAGGGTTCGGCCGGTCTGGCGCTTGGAGAGTTCGCGGGCGAGCTTCATGCGCTGAGCTTCGCCGCCTGAGAGCGTGGTGGCGGACTGCCCGAGGTGGATGTAGCCGAGGCCGACGTCGACGAGGGTCTGGAGGCGGTTGGCGACGTTGGGGATGTCCTTGAGGACGGGGAGGGCTTCTTCGATGGGGAGGTCGAGGATGTCGGCGATGTTGTAGCCGTTGAAACGGACGGTGAGGGTTTCCTGGTTGTAACGTCGTCCGTTGCATATCTCGCACTGGACGTAGACGTCGGGCAGGAAGTTCATCTCAATGCGGCGTTGCCCATCTCCCTGGCAGGCTTCGCAACGGCCGCCCTGGACGTTGAAGGAGAAGCGGCCTGGCTTGTAGCCGCGCTCGCGGGATTCGGGGAGCTGGGCGAAGAGGTCGCGGATGGCGGTGAAGACGCCGGTGTAGGTTGCGGGATTGGAGCGGGGTGTGCGGCCGATGGGCGACTGGTCGATCTGGATGCATTTATCGAGCTGGGAGATACCGAAGACGCGGCCGTGGGTGCCGGGCTCTTCGCGGGACCCGTAAAGGTCTTTGGCGAGGGCGCGGTAGAGGATGTCGTTGACGAGTGTGGATTTTCCCGAACCGGAGACGCCCGTGACGACGGTCATGACGCCGAGGGGGAAGTGGGCGGTGACGTTCTGGAGGTTGTGAGCGTGGGCGTTCTGGACGGTGATCCACTTGCCGGTGAGGGGCCGGGGTTCGGCGCGGGCGAGGAGTTGGAGCGCACCTGAGAGGTACTGGCCGGTGACGGACGTTGGGTCGTCCATGATCTGCTGCGGGGTACCGGCGGCGAGGAGTTGGCCGCCGTGCTTGCCGGCTCCGGGGCCGAGGTCGAGCATGTAGTCGGCTTTGCGCATGGTGTCTTCGTCGTGCTCGACGACGAGGACGGTGTTGCCGAGATCGCGGAGGTCTTCGAGGGCGGCGATGAGGCGCTGGTTGTCGCGCTGGTGGAGGCCGATGGAGGGCTCGTCCAGGACGTACAGGACGCCGCGCAGGCGAGAGCCGATCTGGGTGGCGAGGCGGATGCGCTGGCCTTCGCCTCCGGAGAGGGTGGCTGCGGAGCGCGCGAGGGAGAGGTAATTGAGGCCGACGGCGTTGAGGAACTCGAGGCGCTCGATGATCTCGCGCTGGAGGCGATCGGCGATGAGGGCTTCGCGGCCGGTGAAGCGCATGGCGCGGGCTGAGAGCAGGGCGCGCTCGAGGGAGAGGCTGGTGAAGTCGGCTATGGAAAGGGTGGTTGTTATCCGCTGTCCGTTGTTCGGTGTGGATGTGCCGGGTGCGGGAGTGTGCGCTTCCGCACTTACGCTGCGCCGGATCGGGGCCCCCGGGCTCTGTTCTGATGCGGACGAAACACCGAGATTCTGGAGCTTCGCGCCAGAATCACGGACTTCGTTGGAATGGGAGTTGGAGGAGGAGCTGGAATGGCTTTCGGTGGCCTGATCTTTGGCCCCCAATCCATGGATGGGGATCGTGACGGCGAGAGATTCGGGGCGGAGGCGCTTTCCGTGGCAGGTAGGACAGGTGCTCGCGGACATGTACTGCATCATGTACTCGCGATAGCCTTCGGATTTGGTGTCGTCGAGATTGGAGCGCAGGTAGCTGAAGATGCCGTGGAAGCCTGTGCGTCCGGCTTCATTCTTGGGCGGCCCGTGGAGGAAGAGGTCCTGCTGCTCCTTGGTGAGCTGCTCGAACGGGCGCTTGATGTCGATCTTGTATTTTTCCGCGGCCAGCTTGATGAGGCGGAGGAGGTACTGGGACGCGGAGCCTGGACCCATAGCGCCGTCAAGCAGAGGCTTACTCCAGTCCGTGATGGTCTTGGCAGGGTCGAAGTCGTAGATGGATCCCAGGCCGTGGCACTCGGGGCAGGCGCCGTAGGTGGAGTTGAAGGAGAAGGAGCGGGGCTCGAGGCGGGGGACGTTGATGCCGCAATCCGGACAGGCCATCGAGGAGGAGTAGAGGGTCTCCTGTGGCTGACCCGTAGAGGCCTGGATACCGATGAGTACAAGGCCGTTGGCCATCTGGAGGGCTTTGAGGACGGAGGCCTCGAGCCGCTTGGTGTCGTAGAGGAGTTTTGTGGCCGGTGGGGAAGAGACACGGCCTTCCACTATCGACACGTCGGGCGTGGGGGCGAGTAACGAGGCCTCGGGGGATGGGGCCATCGGTTTAAGGATGATGCGGTCGACGATAGCTTCGACGGTGTGATTTTTCCGTTTTTCGAGGCGCATGCCCTCCGTGATCTCGGTGACTTCGCCGTCGATGCGGACGCGGAAGCCCTGCTGGTCGAGGGCGTCGAGTTCTTCGCGGAACTCGCCTTTCCGTCCACGGACGATGGGCGCGTAGACGGTGATGCGCTCGCCGGGAGCCTGCGCGACGATTCGCTCGATGATCTGTTCGGCGGATTGACGGGTGATCGGGAGGCCGCAGTTGGGGCAGTGGGGCTGGCCGACGGAGGCGTAAAGCAGGCGGAGATAGTCGTAGATCTCGGTGATGGTGCCGACAGTAGAGCGCGGGGAGCGGGAGGTGGTCTTCTGCTCGATAGAGATGGCGGGGGAGAGTCCGTCGATCGCGTCGACGTCGGGACGCTCCATCTGGTCGAGGAACTGGCGGGCATAGGCGGAGAGGGTCTCGACGTAGCGGCGCTGGCCTTCGGCGTAGATGGTGTCGAACGCGAGGGAGCTTTTGCCGGAGCCGGAGAGGCCGGTGACCACGGTGAGCGTGTTGCGCGGGATGGAGACGGAGATGTTCCGCAGGTTGTGCTGGCGCGCGCCGCGGACCGTGATGTGGGTAATGCCCATGTGTTGGAGTGGCTTATGTCGTCCCAGAAGGGAGAAGGAACCAAGTCTCTAGGATACGGCATTCCGGGCATGAAGGTCGGACGGGGCTACCATGAGCCGGTAGCGCAGCCTGAAGATTCTGCGGACGCTGAAGTTTGAGCGGTGCGGTTGTCCCCCTGGCGGAGAGACGGGGGTGTGCGAGCGGGCTGCCAACCTTTTATCCCCCAAAGGTATCCGACTAAGCAACGATAGTGTTAAAGAACCCGTAACTTCAGCCGATAGGCTTTGGTGTAGTACTTGTACGATTGATCGTGCCTCCGATGCATTTGAAGTAGATCGTTCAGGCAAAAGCTGCAATTGCGTTCCGCTGAAGGAGTACCCGGGTGAGTGACTCGATCGTTTTAGTGTGTGCTGTGCTGGCATCATTGGCTTCTGGGGTGTTGCTGGCATACGTCGTTTGCCTTGCATTTCTGAGGGCGTTCCAGATGCGTTCGACCCTGACGACCGAGGCTATAGCGGTTCCGGTGGCTGCTCCTCAGATCTTTCCCGGCTAGATCGGCTGGCCTGCTTTCCGGCGTAGAAGAGCCCCGCCAGGTCAGCGGGGCTCAGGTGACGTCGATGTGCAGCAGTCGGTGCGGCAGACCCTCTTATTTCGGTTGAAGACTCTTGATGGTGTCGAAGATGTCCTCGCCTACCGTTCGTGTTTTGGCGATGGCGTCTTCGATCGGGATATCTGAGATCTGCGTTCCTTTGAGAACAACCAGGCGACCGAAGCGGCCGGCGTGGACCAGGTCGATTGCGGCTACGCCGTAGCGGGTGGCGAGCATGCGGTCGTAGGCGGTAGGCGTTCCGCCGCGCTGGGTGTGGCCGAGGTTGACCGAGCGAGTTTCGTAGCCGGTGCGCTTTTCTATCTCTTCGGCGAGTGCCTGGCCTATGCCGCTGAGGCGGACGTGGCCGAAGGAGTCGCGCTTCTCTCCAACTGCAAGCTGGCCTTCGATGTGTGGGAGCTGGGCGCCTTCGGCGACGACGACGATCGCAAAGCGCTTCCCTGAATCCCAGCGAGCCTTCAGGAGGCGGACGACGTCGTCCATGTCGATGACTTTTTCGGGGGCGAGGATGACGTCTGCGCCGCCTGCGATGCCGGAGGTGACGGCGATCCAGCCGGCGTCTCGGCCCATCACTTCAACGACCTGCACCCGGGAGTGGGCCTCGGTTGTGGAGTGGAGGCGGTCTACGGCTTCCGTCGCGATGGTCACAGCGGTGTCGAAGCCAAAGCAGACGTCTGTGCCGCTGAGGTCATTGTCGATTGTCTTGGGTACCCCGACGCAGGGGACACCGCGCTTGATGAGTTCTACCGAAATGGACTGCGTGTCGTCGCCGCCCATGGCGATGAGCGCATCGAGTTTGCGGCCCTGGATGACGCTGAGGCATTTTTCGAAGCCGCCTTCGATCTTCTTCACGTTGGTTCGCGAGGAGCGCAGGATCGTTCCGCCGCGGTGCAGGATGCCGCTGGTGGTCTCAAGATTGAGCGGCATGGTGGTGTCGTCGAGAACACCGCGCCAGCCGCCCATGAAGCCGAGGAACTCATCGTTGTAGTGCAGTATGCCTTTGCGCACGACTGCTCGAATTACTGCATTCAATCCGGGGCAGTCACCGCCGCCGGTCAACATCCCAATCCGCATTGCCTTTACTCCTCACAATTTTCGAAGCTGATAAACATTCGAATGATACTCTTTTGCGCGGTGCGGCCTGAGGCCTGGAATTTGCCTGTCGGGAGGCGCGCCGTAAGTTCGCGGGAACCCTGACGGGCGGTGGCTGCGCATCCAATCGCCATGGCGAACTTTGTGTCCGGCGGCAAGCCGATCGGTATTGATTATCACGAACCTGCGGGTCCGGGACCGCATCCGGCCATCCTTCTGCTGCATGGGTCGGGGGGCAACATCGGGTTCTGGACGGATCGGGTTGCGCCGTATCTGACGCGGCTCAACGTGGCCTTGTATGCAGTTCACTACTTTGAGCGCACAGGCACGTCGCGGGCGAGTACTGCGACGATCCTGGATGGGGTGCACTACCCCCAGTGGCTTGAGACGATCTCGGATGCGCTTGCCCATGTGCGGTCCCGGCCAGGTGTGGATGCCGGGCGCGTGGCTCTGCTTGGGATCTCTCTTGGCGCTTTCCTTGCGCTGAGCGTGGCGGTCGATCCCGCGGCCGGGGTGCGGGCCGTGGTGGAGCTTTCGGGCGGCATGCCGGATGATTATCGGCCGCAGGCGACGGGTTCATTTCCTCCAACGCTGATCCTGCACGGGGACGCAGATACGGTGGTGCCGGTGGGCCAGGCGCGGGCGTTGGAGTCGCTGCTTACGGGGTTAGGTGTGGCCCATCAGACGGAGATACTGCGCGGGCAGGGGCATTGGTTCGACTCGGCATCGCAGCTCCGGATTCTGATGGTTACCGCGCAGTTCCTGGGGCGGTATCTGTGACGCGCGACGGCCATTTTGGCCTTGCCGGGCTTTCAGGAACGAGAGCGGCGGCGGGGTGTGCATCCTACGTGGGCATGAGCTTCTTTGCCATTCTGATTGCCCTTGCGGCTGGCGCCGCGAATCCTTTTCAGTCCGGCGCGAACGCCGAGCTCAACAAGCAATTCGGGCAGCCCCTGTGGGCAGCCCTTGCTGTGTATGCGTCCGGGATTGCCGGCATCCTGCTGTGCCAGCTGGTGTTCCGGCAGCCTTTGCCAGCGGGGGAGCGGCTGGCGGGCGTTCCCGCGTGGGCGTGGTTTGGGGGGCTGATCTCGATCCTGCCGACGCTTGCGGGGCTGACGTTGGCGCAGCGCCTGGGGGCGGGAATCTTTACAGGTTTGAGCATAACGGCTTCGCTGGTCTGCTCCCTTGCGCTCGATCATTACGGGGTGCTTGGGTTCCGGCAACACACAGCGTCGCCTGCGCGAATCGCGGGTTGTGCGCTGATGGTGGCGGGCGTGTGGGTTGTGAGCAGGAGCTAAGGTGCGATTCCCTAGGGCGTGCTGGACGGATGCCACCAGGTCGAGTGCAGCGGAACGCCGCGGAGAACCTCCGTGGGGCGCCCAGGCTCCGGCTGCCAAAGCTTGATGTCGTGCGCGGCGGCGACCGTATTCATTTGCTCGATTGGTTGACGCCAGGCATGCAGCGCGAGGTCGAAGAGACCCCAGTGTATGGGCATCAGAAGTCCGGAGTTTCCCAGGGACTGGAAGGCTTCCGCTGCGCCCTCGGGGCCGAGGTGAATGGAGCGCCAAAGGTCGTTGTAGGCGCCGATTTCGAGCATGGTGACGTCAAAGGGACCGTAGGTTCGGCCGATTTCGGTGAAGCCGTCCCACCATCCGGTGTCTGCTCCGTAGTAGATGCGGTGTGCGTTGGGAGCCCCACCCTGGAGGAGAAAGGCGGCCCAAAGTGTTTCCATCCGATTGCGCAGGCTGCGGCCTGAGAAATGGCGTGAGGGTAGGGAGGTAATGGTGCACGTGGCATCGTCGGGACCAGAGACCATGGTGGACTCCGTCCAGTTGAGTTCTGTGATCTGGGCGGCCGCGACACCGAAGCTGCGAAGGATTGAGCCGACGCCGAGGGATGTGACCCATCGCGCGCTGGGCTGAGCTGCGGCGAGCAGGCGTATGGTGCCTTCTCCAAGGTGGTCGTAGTGGTCGTGAGAGATGAGCACGGCGTCGAGGCGGGGTAGCTGATCGATCGCGATCGGTGGCGCGAAGAACCGTTTCGGGCCAAACCACTGTACTGGGGAGGCGCGCTCATCCCAGACCGGATCGATCAGGATTGTCACGCCATCTATCTCGACCAGCGTGGACGAGTGGCCAAACCATGTGATCCGGAGGCCGCCGGCCGGCGGGGTCGTGTATACGGCAGGGTCTGTGCGGAATGGGCCCAGGGCCTCCCGCGGAACTCTTTCTTCCGTGTTGGTGAAGTACTGCGGCAGCACTTTGAGCATCAGGCTGAGGCCGCCGAGTTCCGTGGGGATGGGATTTTGAAATTTGCCCCGTAGATTGAGGGCCTTTTGTAACAGAGACATGCCTTTTGGATGCCGGCCGTGGGTGGAAGTTCCGCGCAGGGGTGTGCCCAGGGTGTGTGCCGCACCGCAAATTCAGGAATTCTTTCGGTCGGCTTGCGGTTCGTCACGGTACATGGCGGCAATATCCGCGCTGTACTTTGCTTCGACTACGCGGCGTTTCAGCTTCATGCTGGGTGTGAGCTCGCCGGATTCAATTGTCCACTCGTCTGGCACCACGGTGATGCCCTTTATCTTTTCAAAGGGGGCGAGGGTTGTATTTACGCCCTTGATGATGGAGCGGTATTCCGCCACCACGGCAGCATGCCTGACGAGTTCGGCGCGAGAGCTGGCCTGCACGCCGTTTTCAGTGGCCCATGTCTCCAGTGCGGTGAAGTTGGGGGAGAGCAGAACGGAGATGAACTTGCGCTTGTCTCCGACCAGAGCGGCGGTGGCGATGAGGGCGTTGGCCTTGAGCTTGTTCTCGATGGGTTGCGGAGCGATGAATTTGCCGCCGCTTGATTTGATGAGCTCTTTCTTCCGGTCGGTGATCGAGAGGAAGCCGTCTTCCAGCTTGCCGATGTCGCCCGTGGTGAACCAGCCGTCGTCGGTGAAGACGCTGCGGGTCTCCTGTTCCTTGTTCCAGTAGCCCGGAAAGATCGGAGGGGCCGCGAACCTCCAGTTCGCCATCCGCGGCAAACCGAACCTCCACGTTGCTGAGCACGGGGCCGACGGTTCCAAGGCGGCTCTTGGTGAGGAGGTTGAGGGCGATGACGGGCGAGGTCTCTGTGAGGCCGTATCCCTCGAGGATCCGCACTCCGACGTCTGCAAACCAGCCGCCGAGGTCGATGCCCAGCGGCGCACCGCCGGAGACGAAGACGTTGACCTTGCCGCCGAAGGCGTCGGCGATCTTCGAGAAGACGAGCTTCCGGGCGAGCTTCCACATAGGGCTTCCGGGTATCTTGCCCTGAAGGACGGAGTCTCTGTGGCGTCGGCCGACGCCGGAGGCCCAGTTCATGATCTTCTCGCTTGGTGCCCTTGCTCCGTGCTTCGATCGTCTGCCGGAAGCGCTCGTAGACGCGCGGCACAGCTACAAAAATCGTCGGCTGAATGGCCTTCAGGGCTCCGGGCAGGAGTTCGAATTTGGGGCAATACGCCAGCACGACTCCGTCGCACCATGAGCGCGTAGTCCAGGTGACGTGCTGTGACGTGGGAGAGCGGAAGAAACGAGATGCAGCGGTCTTTTGCGGAGAAGCCGAAGGGGACGGTCGAGACGGTGAAGTTGCTGGCGAGATTGCCGTGGGTCAGCATCACGCCCTTAGGCTCCCCGGTGGTGCCGGAGGTGTAGATGATCGTGGCGAGGTCGCCGGGCGACGGTCTGTTTCAGGAGCGCGTCGAAGTTCGGGATCGGGTGTCTGCATCGCCTTGGACGCTTCCATGATCGCGGCGAAGCTTTCTGCGCCTTCGAGATCGCCCGCGTCCATGACGACGACGCGCTCGAGGCCCGGAATGTCGCCGGCCGCCATGACCTTGCGGTAGAGTTCGCGGGTGGAGACAAAGACGACCCTGGCCCCGGAGTCGCGCAGCATGTAGCCGATCTGCTCGGCAGTGAGGGTGGGGTAGAGGGGCACGTCGACGGCTCCGATGGCGAGCGTTGCGAAGTCGACGACCGGCCACTCCCAGCGGTTTTCGGCGATCAGGGCGACCCTGTCGCCCTCGCCGGATGCCCCAGGCTGCGAGGCGTTGCGGCGAGTGCACGTACGCGGCCGTAGATCTCGGCGGAGGTGATTGCAGTCCACTGCCCGTTGGCGTCGTACCACTGCCAGGCAGGTGCGGGCCCTCGGCTGGTGACCAACTCGAACGCGTCGTTGACGGTGCGCAAAGCCATCCTGCGGTCCTCCTGACGTGGCATGTAAGAGAGTGTGGAGCTCGGTGGGGAAGTAGCCAACCGGCACGCCTCACTATATCCATGCCACTTTCGTTTGGCGAGTGCGCGTGCTTTTTGGGGGTGGAGTCTGTGCCGACCGGATAAACTGAGGAGGATGACGTTCGCCCTCACCCTACTGTACGTTGCGATTTCTTTCCTTTCGCCGGGCGTACTGCCGGAGGCGATCTGGAGCCTGCACGTCAATATCATCCTTGGGATCGCGGTCATTCTGATGGTGATTCCGCAGATCGCACAATCCCGGCTGTTATCGCTTCCGGACTCTCTGCTGGTGCTTGGGCTGCTTGGCGCGGCGAGCCTGTCCATCGTTCATCTGGGCTTCAGCACGATCCCGGGGCTAGTGATGGGATTTCTGCCGATCCTGATTGTCTATCTACTTCGTGTTGGTCGCGTGCCGCAGCCTTTCGCAGTTGAAGTGGACTGACGTTTGTGCTGGTGCTGGTGGCGTTCTTTATCTTCGCGCAGGGCGCGCTGGCCGATCATGCACACGAAACCCTAAGCCCATACCTGATCACCGAAGGCACCGGCGAAAAAGCAATCGCCCGGTACAAGGGTCTGGGTGTGCTGTCTGACCCGAATGATCTGGCGCAGTACTTTGCCACGCTGATCCCCATGCTGTTTCTGCGGTGGAAGCGAGGGAGTCACTTCCTGAACTTCGTCCTCACGTTGCTTCCCGGCGTCGGTCCTCGCGACGGGGATGTACTTCACACGTTCCCGTGGGGGAGCGATCGCGCTGATTGCCTTGATTCTTTTTGGCTTCAAGGACAAGATCGGATTTATCAAGTCCTCTATCCTCGCGGCGGGACTCCTGGCGGCCATGGTGGCCCTGAATGTGTCCGGCGGCAGAGGCATGAACGAGGATGACGGGGGACGCGTTGCCGCCTGGATCACGGGACTCGAGATCTTCAAGACCCATCCGCTTCTCGGCGTTGGGATCAACCAGTTTGGGGACTACAACGAGACGGGCAACACGGCGCACAACTCGTACGTGTTGTGCCTGGCTGAAATTGGGCTGGTCGGGTACGTGTGTTGGATGGGCATGATCGTGTCCAGTTGGAAAGACCTGACTGTGATCTCCATCTTGAAGACGGACCGGGAGAACGATGCGGAGGAGCGACGGCGAACATTGAACCGCCTTCCTGGTTCTGCGGCCCCAGCAACCACACCGCCCGGCACCGCGGTGGCATTGCCCGGTACGACGGTCGCGAGTTCTGCAAAGGCGGCGAGCGAGTTCGCGTTTTCACCGGCGCGATTGCAACCGGTAGGGTTTGCCAATCCCGCATATGTCGGGATGGCACTGCAGGGTGGGGCGGACGGCGGCCGGTTGTCATGGGCTGCACCCCCGGGGATGAGTTCGAACTCGGCGCACCAGCCGGATAGCGAGACTGACTTGATTCATGCTGCCCGGGTCATGCGGGTCGCGTTCGTGGGGCTGCTTACCTCGGCCTTCTTTCTTTCTCGTTCGTTTTCGATGGTTTTCTACTTGGTGCTTGGCATGTCAGCGGCACTGCGGCTGATGTACGACAGAAAGCACCCGGAGATCACTCATCCGTACGGGAAGCTTGTTCGCGCGGTTATGCTCGCGGTGGTTGGATCCGTGGTGTTTCTGTACCTGTTTGTGCGGATCCGCGGAGTGCACTAGGGGAGTGGCTGCGCGAAGCGCCTGGCCCGGCGGAACGGACGACTGCCCCAGAGCAGACGTCGCCCGGCGGTGCAATAGGGCGGCTGTGCGCGTCAGGCCTGCGGCTTGGGCGTGAGGCGCAAGAAGGCCTGGGCGCTGTTTTTCCAGTCGGCGAGCATCGTGCGGGCCAGCCCGCTGGCAGCGGAATCGGCATGGTGTTCGATCAAGCGCGCGCAGGTCGGCCTGGGCTTCGGGCGTAAGGTCTGCGAACGGTTCCGCGGTGAGGAACTCGGGGTGGTAGCGCAGATCGCGGACGAACGAGCCGTCGGCGTCGTAGACCCAGGCCAGGCCGCCGGTCATGCCGGCGCCGAAGTTCATGCCGGCGCGGCCGAGCACGGCGACGATGCCGCCGGTCATGTACTCGCAGCCGTGGTCGCCGACGCCCTCGACCACTGCGGTGGCGCCAGAGTTGCGGACGGCGAAACGCTCGCCCGGCGCGGCCGGCGGCGAAGAGAGAACCGGCGGTCGCGCCGTACAGCGCGACGTTGCCGAGGATGACGTGCTGGCCGCGAGTCCGTGGCCGCCAGACCGCAGGCGCGGATGACGATCTCGCCGCCGCATAGGCCCTTGCCGACGAAGTCGTTGGCCTGGCCGTGAGAGCATGAGCTTCATGCCGTCGACGGCGAAGGCGCCGAAGCTCTGGCCGGCGGTGCCGGTGCAGGTTGAGGGTGATGTCGGCGGGGACGTCTGCGTCGGCGCGCAGCAGGGCGATCTCGCCGGCGAGGCGGGCGCCGACCGCGCGGTCGCGGTTGGCGATCGAGGCGCTGACGGCGAAGGGCTCGCCGCTGGTCGATAGCAGCCAGCGCCGGTTCGACCCACGCCTCATCGAGCGGCAGGCGCGACTCGGGGCGGTCGTTGCGCATGCCCGCCCAGCTGACGCGGGCCGTCGGCCGGGACCTGGCGAGCATGGGGGCGAGGTCGAGGCCGCCGTCGAAGCGCACCTGCTCGAGCAGGTCGGTGCGGCCGATGGCGGCTTCGATCGACGGCGAGGCCGTAGCGCGCGAGCAGGCGCTGCAGATCGGCGGCGAGCTGGTGGAAGAAGCCGACGACGTGCTCCGGCTTGCCGCGGAACTTGGCGCGCAGCTCGGGCTTCTGCGTGGCGATGCCGGTGGGGCAGGTGTTCAGGTGGCACTGGCGCGCCATGTCGCAGCCGAGCGCGACCAGGACGGCGGTGCCGAAGGCGAACTCGTCCGCGCCGAGCAGCGCGGCGACCAGGACGTCGCGCGCCGTGGCGAGGCCGCCGTCGGTGCGCAGGCGGACGCGTCCGCGCATGCCGTTCTGCATCAGCACCTGCTGGGCTTCGGCCAGGCCGAGCTCCCAGGGATTGCCGGCGTACTTGATGCTGGAGAGCGCGGCGGCGCCGGTGCCGCCGGTGTTGCCGGCGATGACGATGAAGTCGGCATAGGCCTTGGCCACGCCGGCGGCGACCGTGCCGACGCCGCATCCGGAGACCAGCTTGACGCCGACGGCGGCGCGCGGATTGACGCGCTTGAGGTCGTAGATGAGCTGGGCGAGGTCCTCGATGGAGTAGATGTCGTGGTGCGGCGGGGGCGAGATGAGCGAGACGCCGGGCTGGGCGTGGCGCAGCCGCGCGATGAGGCCGGAGACCTTGTGGCCGGGCAGCTGGCCGCCTTCGCCGGGCTTGGCGCCCTGGGCGACCTTGATCTCGATCTCTTCGGCGTGCGCCAGGTACTCGGCGGTGACGCCGAAGCGGCCGGAGGCGACCTGCTTGATCTTGTTGTTCAGCAGCAGGTGCACGGCGGGCGCTTCGACGACGCGCTCGGCCACCGCCGTGCCGCCGCCCGAGCGAGACGCGCAGCGTGCCGCCGGAGGAGCTCGCCTGGATGGCGTACCGGCTGCGGGATGCCGGCGGTAGACGTCGCGGTCTTCGCCGCCTTCGCCGGTGTTGGAGCGGCCGCCCAGAGCATGTTCATCGCGACGGTGATGGTCTGGTGGGCCTCCGGGCTCAGCGAGCCGAGCGACATGGCGCGAGGCGACGAAGCGCTTGCGAGAGACTCGCGGCGCTTCGACCTCGTTCGAGCGCGAGCTCGGGGCCCGCAGGACGAATCTCCAGCAGATCGCGCAGCACGGCGGGCTCAGGCGCTGGGATGGTCGTGGGTGAAGATGGCGAAGGCCGCGGCGGGATCGGCGGGCTGTGCCACGGCGCGAGTGATGCCCACGACCGTCTGCAGCGCCTTGACCGTGGGCGGCTGCCAGCGGTGCGGCTCTGCGCCAGTCGGCCTTGCGGAACCTGACCCAGCCGTAATCCGGCAGTTCGGCTGCGGCGTGCTCCGCGTCGGCAGGCGCCTGCCCAGGTGCGGCGGAGTGCTGTTCGATCTCGGCGAAGCCGATGCCGGAGAGCGGCGCGGGCGTGTCGGGGAAGCAGCGGTCGACGACGCTCGGCGTGCAGGCCGAGGATGTCGAACAGGTGTGCGCCGCGGTAGCTGTCCACGACAGAGATGCCCATCTTCGACATGACCTTGGCCAGGCCGGCGTCGAGCGCCTTGAGCATCTTCTTCTCGGCGTCTACCGGCTCGGTGCCGGCAGGTGCGAGCGAGACGGCGGTCTCAAGCGCAAGCCACGGGCAGACCGCTCCCGCGCCGTAGCCGATCAGCACGGCCGCATGGTGGATGTCGCGGCAGTCGCCGGCTTCGACGACCAGGCCAGCGCGGGTGCGCAGACCGGCCGCGACCAGTGCCTGGTGGACGGCGCCGGTGGCCATCGCCATGGGAATCGGAAGCAGGTCTGCGACCGGCGCCGCGGTCCGTGAGCAGCAGAAGCTTTGCGCCGCCGTTCGCGCACCAGCTCGATGGCCTTCGCGCAGACGGCGTCGAGCGCCTCTGCCAGCGTGGTGGCGGGCCGGAAGACGCAGGGCAGCTCGCGCATGCGGCAGGTTCGCCGACGTGCGGATACTCGCCCTTGCGCAGGGCTTCCACCTGGCCGAGCGAGAGGAAGGGCGAGGAGAGCGAGAGGCCGGGCAGCTCGGCGTTGCTTGTCGAGCAGGTGCGGCCACGGGCCGAGCCGGGTGTGCAGCGAGACGACGCACGCCTCGCGCAGGGGATCGATCGCCGGGTTGGTGACCTGGGCGAAGCGCTGGCGGAAGTAGGCGTAGAGCGGGCGCGGCGACTGCGCGAGGAAGGCCAGCGGCGTGTCGTCGCCCATCGACCAGACGGCGTCCTTGCCGTCGAGCGCCATGGGCTGCAGGATCATGCGGACGTCTTCGCGGGTGTAGCCGAAGCCGCGCTGCGTCGCGGCAGGAGCTGTTCGGGCTCGGGGCGGCGCGGCAGGGCGATCGGGGCGAGGCGGGCGTCTTCGACCAGCTTGGCGTAGGTGGCGCCGGCGTCGAAGAGCTGCGAGCAGCGCCTCGTCCTCGTAGACCCAGTGCTCGACCAGGTCGACGACCAGCATCTGGCCCGGGCCGAGCCGGCCGCTGTGCGTGACCTCCTCGGGGTCGAGATCGACCAGGCCGGCCTCGGAGCCGGCGACGACCAGGCCGCCGCGGTGATGGCGAAGCGGCAGGGACGCAGGCCGTTGCGGTCGAGCGCAGCGCCGACCACGCGGCCGTCGGAGAAGGCGATCGCCGCGGGACCGTCCCACGGCTCGGCGATGTCCGCGTGGTAGCGGAGGAAGTCCGAGCCCTGGTGTCCTTCGGCGGCGGGCGGCAGCAGCATGCGGACGGCTTCGGCGATGGTGCGGCCGTTGCGGCGAGATCGAGCTCGATCGCCTCATCCAGGCTGGTGGAGTCCGTGCCGCCTTGCGTGAGGACGGGCTTGCACTCGGGCGGCAGGGTGGAGTCGCGCGCTGCCATGCGGGCGCGATTGCCCCAGACGGTGTTGATCTCGCCGTTGTGCGCGAGCGTGCGGCCGGGCTGGGCGCGGTGCCACGTGGGCAGCGGTGTTGGTGGCGTAGCGCTGGTGAAAGATGGCGAAGGGCGTGACGTAGTCGGCGGAGGCGAGATCAGGGAAGAACTCGGCCAGCAGACGGCCGGCGCACATCGCCTTGTAGACGATGACCTTGCTCGAGAGCGAACAGATGTAGCCGGTGACCTCGCCTGCCGCGTGCATGCGCTCGAACTGCTTGCGGGCGAGATAGAGACGGCGCTCCATGGTGCCGGCGGTCTTGTCGCGAGATGTCGCCGATCAGAACCTGGCGGATGCGCGGCATGGTGCTGAGCGCGATCTCGCCGAGGACACCGACGTTGATCGGAACGTCGCGCCAGGCGAGTACCGAGAGTCCCTGCGCGGCGAGGCACTGCGTCGAGCGCCGCTTCGGCGCGCGGTCTCGGCTTCGGGCAGAAACAGCATCCCTACGCCGAGCGTCTGATTCGGCTGTCAGCGTCATGCCGGTCGCGGCGAGCAGAAGGTCGCGCGGGACGCCGGTCATGAGGCCGACGCCGTCGCTGCTCTTGCCGTCCGAGGCTACGGCTCCGCGGTGGGCGAGTCGCGCCAGCGCGGTCAGTGCCTGCTGCGAGGATGGTGTGGCTGGCCTTGGCGCCGACGGACGCGACAAAGCCGACGCCGCAGGAGTCGTGGTCGAACCGCGGGTCGATCAGGCTGCATTGACGGCGCGCTCGCGCAGAGCGGAGTGGGCAGCAATCCGCTTGACGAGTTCTGTGCAGACTGGAAGGAGACGTCCATGGTTCACTCAACCCTGGGAGGCAACGCTGACACGGCGGCCTCCGCACCTTTCGGAGACGAAATCTTTGGCTACAGATGAAGCGAACACTGGAGCTTGACTGTGCGGCTATGTATATTTATACATAGTAAATGTATTTTTATGCAGTACGCAGAGTTGAGGCAGTGCAGCATTGCAAGAAGAGTTCAGGTCTGGCAGGGGAAGGCCAGCGTGCAATCAGGAGATTTTCGCGACCGCGTCGGCATCTACGTCCATTCTAAACGAAATCTAACTAGTGTGAAGCAATGAAACAGCAACGCCACGCCGCCATCCGCGAGGTACTGAGCCAGTCGGCTGTCCGAGCCAGGACGAGCTGCGGCGGCGGCTCGCGGGGCGCGGCTTCCACGTGACGCAGGCCACGCTCTCGCGCGACATCCACGAGCTGCGGCTCTTGAAGGGGCCGGCGGGATATTCGCTGCCGAACGAACGGCGCAGACGAGGACGACGACGATCTGCCGGGAATTCGCGAGGTGCTGGGCAGCTTCGGCACTGGAGGTGCGTCAGGCGATGAACCAGCTTGTGCTGATCACGACGACCGGAGGCGCGCAGCCGGTTGCCGCAGGCATTGACTACGAGGACTGGCCGGAGGTGGTGGGCACGATCGCGGGCGATGACACGGTGCTGGTGATCTGCCCGGATGAGCGGCAGGCGCAGCACGCTCGAAGGTGCGGCATCGAAGAGTACATCGGTTGAGGAACGAGAGGGAGATGGCAGCTTCAGGCTGACTGGATCGAACCGGCGCTGCTGCGGCGGCGTAAGCCGACGAACGCACCGTGCGCACCGCCGTCGCGGGTGTGGGCGGCTACGCGGGCGGGGAGCTGGCGCGGCTGCTGCTGGCCATCCGCGCTTGCGGCGACGCAGCCGATGTTTCTTGGCGCGTGCGGCTGAGGCTGCCGTGGCGAGGCAGGTGCCGCTTGAGCAGCTTCATCCGCAGCTTGCGCTCGGCGCGGGCCGGCAGCTGCCGGAGGTGCACGGCGTTCGACTGGGAGCTTGATGCGCGACGCGGGCGTGGAGATTGTGTTTCTCGCGCTGCCGCATGAGGCCTCGCGCGAGTGGGCGCCGGAGTGGATTGCGAACGGCGTGCGCGTGATCGATCTGAGCGGCGCGTGGCGGCTGCAGGACCCGGCGAACCGCGCCGTCTACAAGCTGCGACGACGCCGACCCGGCGCTGGCCGACACGCTGCAGACGGAAGCAGTCTACGGCTGCCCGGAGCTGCATCGCGAGGAGATCGCGTCTGCGCGCCTGGTGGCGAATCCCGGGCTGCTATGCCACGTCGATCATTCTTGCGCTTGCGCCGCTGCTGCGTGCCGGGCTGGTCGATGTGGATCACGGGATCGTCTGCGACGCGAAGTCCGGCGTGAGCGGGGCGGGCAAGGCGCCCACGCCGAAGACGCACTTCATGTATGCGGCGGACAATCTTTCCGCGTACACGGTCTTCGGCCATCGGCACACGGGCGAGCTGCTGGAGCAGCTTGGGCTGACGGCGCGAGCAGATCCAGTTCACGCCGCATCTGCTGCCGATCCCGCGCGGCATTCTTTCGACGATCTATGTGCGGCTGCGAAGCGACGCGGCACGCGCGGAACAGATTGAGGCATGCCTGCGCGAGCTTCTATGCGACCAGCCCCATGGTGCGTGTGCATGCGACGCCGGGCAGCCTGCCGCAGATCCAGCACGTCGTGCGCACCAACTACTGCGACCTCGGCTTTGAGCTTGGCGCCGGACGGCAAGCGGCTGGTGCTGGTCTCCTGCCTCGACAATCTGCTGAAGGGCGCGTCGGGCCAGGCGGTGCAGAACATGAACGTGATGTGCGGCTGGGACGAAGCGGAGGGCCTGCAAGTGAAATTTGTCGTCAAGCTGGGCGGCGCCTCGCTCGAAGACAAGGAGCTGCTGCATGCCTGCGGCAAGGCGATCGCCGAGCTTGTGCGCGACGGCAACCAGGTGGCGGTGGTGCATGGCGGCGGCGTGCAGCTGACGCGCACGCTGGCGCAGATGGGCAAGAAGAGCGAGTTCATCTCCGGCCTGCGCGTGACCGACGCGGAGACGCGCGACGCCGCGCTGATGGTGCTCGCCGGCCGCGTCAACAAATCGCTGGTGGCGGCGCTGGGCACGCATGGCCAGTCGGCGATCGGGCTCTCCGGCGGCGATGGCCACGTCTTCCGCGCGCGCAAGAAGAAGACCACGCCGGACCTCGGCTTTGTGGGCGAGATTGCCGCGACCGATCCGCGCTGGCTCGAGGCGATCTGGAAGATGGATGCGGTGCCGGTGATCTCCTCGATCGCGCTTGGGTTCGACGGCGAGTACTACAACATCAACGCGGACGAGATGGCCGCCGCGTGCGCGATCTGCACAAAGGCCGACGCGCTGGTCTTCCTGACCGACGTGCCCGGCGTCAAAGGTGCGGATGGCCAGGTGATGCGCTGGCTTACGCTGAAGCAGATTCCCGGAGCTGGAGCGGCAGGCGGTGGTCTCGGGCGGCATGCTGCCGAAGCTGAACGCCTGCCGCGAGGCGCTCACGCACGGCGTGAAGCGGGTGCGGATTCTTCCGGCGGAGGCGGCGCAGCTGCTGCCCGACCTGTGCACAACACGCGTCAACGATGGAACGGAGGTCATGGTCGCATGAGCACATACGCTTGAATCGATCCAGGCAGCGGAGCAGAAGCTGCTGCTGCAAACCTATGAGCGCAATCCGCTCCTGCTTGTCGGCGGCCACGGCGTCTACCTGCGTCGATGACAAGGGCAACGAGTACCTCGACCTGCTGAGCGGCATCGGCGTGTCGGCGCTGGGCTATGGGCACCCGGCGGTCGAAGCGGCGATCATCGCGCAGGCCGAGCGGCTGCTGCATACCTCGAACCTCTTCTTCCACGAGCACACGGCGGAGCTTGCGCTGCGGCTGACCGAGATCAGCGGGCTGGACCGCGTCTTCTTCTGCAACTCGCGGCACCGAGGCCTGGGAGGCGGCGCTGAAGCTGGCGCGCGCGCATGCGGCGCTGCTGCGCGCGGAGGGCAGACGCATCGGCACGCGGTTTCTCGCGCTGGAGCACAGCTTCCACGGGCGCACGCATGGGCTCGGTCGCGACCACGCACAAGGAGAAGTATCGCGAGCCGTTCGCGCCGGTGATGCCGGACGTCGAGTTTGTGCGCTTCAACGACGTGGCCGACCTGCGCGCGAAGTTCTCTGACGAAGTCTGCGGCATCTGCATCGAGCCGATCCAGGGCGAAGGCGGCATTCATCCGGTGTCGCCAGGAGTTCTTTGCGGCGGCGCGCGAGCTGTGCGACTCGACCGGCGCGCTGCTGCTCGCGGACGAGATTCAGTCGCGGCATGGGCCGCACGGGCAAGTGGTTCGCCTACCAGCACTACGGCATTCAGCCCGATGTCACGACGCTGGCCAAGCCGATTGCCGGCGGCCTGCCGATGGGCGCGATGCTGTGCACGGAAGAAGCTGCGCGCGCGATCACGCCGGGCATGCATGGGACTACCTTCGGCGGCGGACCGCTGGCCTGCGCGGTCGCGATCGCGGTGATCGACACGATCAAGCAGAGCAACCTGCTCGACCATGTCCGCGAGGTCGGCGGCTACTTCCGGCAGCAGCTTGCGTGCACTTGCAGCAGCGCATCACGTGCATCGTGGATGTCCGCGGCATGGGTCTGATGATCGGCGTGGAGCTCGACTCGGCCGAGCTGGCCGCGCAGGTCGCGCGCGGAGATGATGGCGCAGCGCATCATCCTGAATCGCACCAGCGAGACCGTGCTGCGCTTTCTGCCGCCGTACATTCTCGAGCGCAGCGCACGTGGACATCGCGATCGCGTGCGCTCGACGAGATTCTTCACCGCATCGCGAACCACGCAGCATTGGCCGGCGCAGCGCCGGCAGGAGAGACACGCCCATGGGTAGCAAAACCGTAGTGATGAATCCGACGCCGAACAGCAGCCGCGCTCCGCAAGCCGAGCGTGACGCTCGGCATCCAGTCCGACGCGGCGTTCACCGAGGCCGCCAAGCGTCTGTGCGGGCGCGATCTCTGCTCGATCGCCGACCTGACCGTGGAAGAGATGGCCGCGATCATGGAGCTGGCGCACGCGGTGAAGAGCCATCCCGACGACTTCCGCCATGCGCTCGATGCGCGGCAGATGGTGCTGTTCTTCGAGAAGGCTTCGCTGCGCACGCGCCTGACCTTTGAGGCGGCGATCAACACGCTGGGCGGCAACGCGATCTTCGTCGACCAGACGCAGTCGCCGCTGGGCGAGCGCGAGTCGCTGGCCGACATGGCGCACAACCTCGAGCGCTGGATGTAGCGTCATCGTGCTGCGCACCTACTCGCACGACACCATCACGGAGATGGCCGCGTGCTCGCGCGTGCCGGTGATCAACGCGCTCTCCGACCTCGAGCATCCGTGCCAGGCGATCGCCGACTTCTTCACGCTCGAAGAGCGCTTCGGCTCGCTGCGAGGGCGTGCACTTCACCTATGTCGGCGACGGCAACAACGTCTGCCACTCGCTGATGCTGACGGCGGCGCAGCTTGGCGTGCACTGCACGGTGGCGACGCCGAAGGGCTTCGCGCCGAAGCTCGACATCATCCACAAGGCGATCGAGATCGCGGAGCAGACCGGCGGCACGCATCACGCTGACGCAACGATCCGGTCAAGGCCGTCACCGGCGCGGATGCGGTCTACACCGATGTCTGCACCAGCATGGGCTTTGAGCACGAGGCCACCAAGCGCGCGCCCATCTTCAAGCCGTACCAGGTGAACGAGGCGCTGATGGCGCACGCGCAGCCGCACGCGGTCTTCATGCACTGCCTGCCCGCGCACCGCAACGCGGAGGTGACGGATGCGGTGCTCGATGGGCCGCAGTCGGTGGTCTTCGACCAGGCGGAGAACCGCATGCACGCGCAGAAGGCGCTGCTGCTGATGCTGCTGGGCGGAGCGAAGCGCATCCCGCAACTCGCCGCGAGCGCGGCATCCAGGCCCGCACGCAGTCGCAACGGCTCGAGCCTGCTATGCACGCGATCTGAGGTCATGCAGTCATCATGTCCGTCATTCTTGAATCGCTGCCCGTCGGCCAGAAGGTCGGCATCGCCTTCTCGGGCGGGCTGGACACCTCCGCCGCGCTGCACTGGATGAAGCAGAAGGGCGCGATTCCGTACGCCTACACGGCCAACCTCGGCCAGCCGGACGAGGCCGACTACGACGAGATTCCGCGCAAGGCGCTGGAGTATGGCGCGGAGAAGGCGCGGCTGATCGACTGCCGCGGGCCGCTGGTGCGCGAAGGCATCGCGGCGCTGCAGGCCGGCGCGTTTCACATCACGACCGCCGGCGTTACGTACTTCAACACCACGCCGATCGGCCGCGCTGTGACCGGCACCATGCTGGTGACGGCGATGAAGGAAGACGACGTCAACATCTGGGGCGACGGCTCGACCTTCAAGGGCAACGACATTGAGCGCTTCTACCGCTACGGCCTGCTCGTCAATCCGGACCTGAAGGTCTACAAGCCGTGGCTGGACGCGGCGTTCATCGACGAGCTGGGCGGCCGCGCGGAGATGTCGGCGTTCATGCAGAAGGCCGGCTTCGGCTACAAGATGTCGGCGGAGAAGGCCTACTCGACCGACTCGAACATCCTCGGCGCGACGCATGAGGCGAAGGACCTGGAGCTGCTTTCGACCTCGCATGAAGATCGTGGCGCCGATCATGGGCGCGGCGTTCTGGCGCGACGATGTCGCGGTCAAGCGCGAAGAGATCACGGTGCGCTTCGAAGAAGGCTTCCCGGTTGCGCTGAATGGCACGGAGTACGCCGACCCGGTCGAGCTGATGCTCGAGGCGAACCGCATCGGCGGCCGGCACGGGCTGGGCATGAGCGACCAGATCGAGAACCGCATCATCGAGGCGAAGAGCCGCGGCATCTATGAAGCGCCCGGGCTGGCGCTGCTCTTCATCGCGTACGAGCGGCTGATCACCGGCATCCACAACGAGGACACGATCGAGCAGTATCGCGACAACGGCCGCAAGCTGGGCCGGCTGCTGTACCAGGGACGCTGGTTCGATCCGCAGGCCATCATGCTGCGCGAGGCCGCGCAGCGCTGGGTCGCGAAGCCTGTCACCGGCGAGGTGACGCTGGAACTGCGGCGCGGCAACGACTACTCCATCCTGAATACGGAGTCGCCGAACCTTACGTTCCAGCCCGAGCGGCTGACGATGGAGAAGGGCGAGTCGACCTTCTCTCCGCGCGACCGCATCGGCCAGCTGACGATGCGCAACCTGGATATCACGGATACGCGCGCGAAGCTGATGACGTATGCGCAGACGCGGCCTATCACCTTGAGCAAAGGCTCCGAGATGCCGCAGCTCAACAGCGCGCGAGTGACAGAGGCGATGAGCAGACTGCCGACTACAATCCGGAACGCAAGATGTGGTCCGGGCGCTTTCGCGAGCCGCTGGACAAGCACGTTTGAGCAGTGGCAGCGGTCCTTTCCGTTCGACTGGCGGCTGCTGCCGCAGGAGGTTGCGGCTTCGCAGGCGCATGCGCAGACCATTGCGGCTGCGGGCATTCTGACGGCGGAGGAGCTGGACGCGACGCTTGCGGGGCTGGAGCGGATCGGTGAGCGAGCGCCAACTGGCGCACCGGATCTCGCCGATTCGGCGATGGCTATGAGACGTCGACGCAGCAGATCGGCGCGGCATTGTGGCGTCGCTCCGCAGGCCGAAGACATTCATCACTTTGTCGAGCTGGAGCTGACGCAGGAGATCGGCGCGCTGGCGCTGAAGCTGCATACCGGCCGCACCGCAACGAGCAGATCGCTACGGACATGCGGCTGTTTGTGCGCGAGGCGATCGATGCCGACACTGGCGGGTCTGCGCGGCGTGGATGCGACGCGCTGCTCGACGCTTGCCGAGCGCGCCGGCGAGGCGGTGATGCCGAGCTACACGCACCTGCAGCGGGCCGAGCCGGTGCTGGTAGCGCACTGGCTGCTGGCGTACGTGGCGATGATGGAGCGGGATCTTTCGCGGCTTTGCCGATGCGCGCGCGCGGATGAACTTCTGCCCGCTGGGTTCGGGTGCGATTGCCGGCGCTACGCTGCGCGCTGGACCGCACGATTGCGGCGGAGGCGCTGGGCTTTGCGGCTCCTACGGCGAACTCCATGGATGCGACGTCGGATCGCGACTTCATGCTGGACTTCGCGCAGGCGGCTTCGACGCTGGGCGCTGCACATCTCGCGCTTCGCGGAGGAGATTACGCTGTACGCGACGGCCGAGTTCGGCTTTATCGATCTGCCGGAGGCGTTCTCGACGGGCTCGTCGCGCGATGCCGCAGAAGAAGAACCCCGACCTGACGGAGCTGGTCGCGGGGCAAGTCCGCGCGGCTGCTGGGCGCGGCGACCGCGCTGGCACGCTGGTGAAGGGGCTGCCGCTGGCCTACAACAAGGACCTGCAGGAGGGGCAGGAGCAGGTCTTCGACGTTGCGGACACGCTTGCGGGGCATGCTCTCCGTGCTGCCGGCGTTCACCCGGGCGCTGACGCTTCCGGTGCGACGCGGATGCAGGCGGCGGCGGAGACGGGGTACCTGAATGCGATGGCGGCGGCGACCTACCTTTCGAACAAGGGCGTTCCGTTCCGCAAGGCGCACGAGATAGTCGGCAATGCGGTGCGGCTTGGGCTGGACAGCGGTCGCGAGCTCGAGGCACTTTCTCTTGCCGGAGCTTCGCGGGCTTTCGCGAGGCGTTTGGCGACGACTTCTTTGCGGCAATTACGTTGGAGGCGACGCTGGACTGCCACGATGTTCCCGGGGGCACGGAGCGGGCGCGGGTTGCGGCGGCGCTGGCTGAGGTTCGAGCCCGGATGATGTCCTAGGGTACCCCCCGGGGGGGTGGTATTGGTAAGTTGCTTTTTTTCAGCTACATAACGGATTGTATACCTCGCAAATATAAGAAAACAATCGGGTTAGGCGCAAAACTAAGAATCCAAAGGGTTTAGTTGATGGTAGAGACAAAAGAGCCTCGACACTATGGCCGAGGCTGTTCTGGTTTCTAAGGATATGTCTAAGGATAGCAGATCGAGCAGAACTAACTGCTCAGGTTTATTTCTTTTCTCATGAAGCACTTAGCCTGTTCTGGGGCTTGACACACTGTTTTGCTGGGGATTTCAGCATACAACTTTGGGTTGGGGGTGGAGTGAAGCGCGGGCGAGGCCGGTGAAGCAAGGGCAAGGGCGGATGCGGGGGTCTCTCCACTTCGCTTCGGTCGAGACGACGAGTTTTTTGTCGTGGGGCCGGAGTGACGCGAAGGCTGGGGCGGTGACGCGTAGGTCGGGGCGGTGAAGCAAGGGCAAGGGCGGAGGGGGGGGTCTCTCCACTTCGCTTCGCTTCGGTCGAGATGACGACTTTTTGTGTTGGGTGCGGAGTGAGGCAAAGGCCAAGGCGGTGACGCAAAGGCCGGGGCGGATGAGGGGGTGCTATCCCCGGGAATTAGTCCACATTCGGGTGTGTGTGCGCTCGCTGGTTCGCGGCTGATCTGGTTGATGCGAGGAGCTTTGGGGCAGGAATGAAATCTGCGAGAATATGGGAAGGGGTATCGCGCCGTTGTCCAGCTTGTCCGTGGTGACCGCCAGTGAGTCGACCGCATCCACGCGCGCCCGCAGCGGTGGCGCACAGGTGCGCAAGGCCAGGCTGCAGGATGCCGTTAATATCTTCGAACTGGTGAATTCACTTTCCGGCGATGGCACGCTGCTTCGGCGCAGCTACGCGGAGATCTGTGAGAACGTGCGCGACTTTGCGGTGGCGGAGTCGGAGGCGGGGATCTTTCTGGGTTGCGGGGCGCTGCATTTGTACGGACCGCACCTGGCGGAGGTTCGCTCGATCGTGGTGAAGCCCGAGGCGAAGGGTCAGGGAGCGGGCGGGCGTTTGTTGCGTGGACTGCTCGAGGAGGCGGAGGAACAAGGTGTCGCCTCGGTGTGCCTGTTTACGCGGATACCGGACTTCTTTTTTCACTTTGGGTTTCGGGTGGCGGACCGGACGACTCTGCCGGACAAGATTTACAAGGATTGTCAGGCGTGTCCGCGACTTTATGCGTGTGACGAGGTGGCGATGGTTCGTGGTCCGCTGCCGCGGATTGCGGTGCTTGGGCCGAGCCGCTTTGCCGAGCCTGAGCTGGTAAAGCTGCAGGTTGGGCAAATTGCGCATGTGGGGCAGGGAACTGCAGAGGCGGCGGGGTCCGGGGCTGCCGGTGGTGGGGAAGGTTCGTTCAAAGGCTAGTAGCGGAACTTGCAATACAACGCCTGATGGGGAACGTCTTCTATGACGCGCCGGAAAGTCTCGCTATTTGGGCGGCTTTGTATATGCTGGTGACACACCCGCAGGAGGGCTCGATGGGGCGTTCGCGTCTTCCATATTTCGTAACAGGATTGACGTGTCTGTTCTCGTTGCTTGCGGCGTTTGGGCAAGGTGCAGCGGCTCCGCCGCCGAGCGTGCAGGCTCCCAATTCGATGATGGACGCGGCTGCCCAGGGGAGCGCAGGGCAGCAGGGAAGCACGAACTCCGAGATCACCACGCTGCGTGTGCGGACGAACCTGGTGGTGATTGATGTGGTGGTGACTGATTCAAAGGGCAATCCTGTAAAGGGGCTTACGAAGGAGGATTTCACCCTTACGGAGAGCGGGCGGCCGCAGGTGATCAAGCGGTTTGAGGAGCACACGGCGTTTGCGGCGTCCGAGACGAGCAAGGTCGCGCCTATGCCGAAGCTGCCTCCGGGGCTGTTCACGAATCAGACGCCGGTGCCTGCGGCCGGGCCGGTGAACGTCCTGCTGCTGGATTATCTGAATACGCCGCTGAATGCGCAGCCGTATGCACGGCAGCAGCTGATTGATTTTCTGAACAAGGTTCCGCCGGGCACGCGCATTGCCGTGTTTGGGCTGAACCATGGACTGTTTATGCTGCAGGGTTTTACGTCTGACCCTGAGGTATTGAAGAAGGCGCTGGCGAGCAAGAAGGGCGCGGCCCAGGCTTCGGCGATCCTGACCAATCCCGAGCAAGGCGGGCCGCAGGGGAACACCGTTTTATCGGATACATTCAGCAGCAACGCTTTGGATGCGGACCAGCAGTTCGCGAACGTGCAGCGATTCCAGGCGCAGGAGACGGCGTTTGAGCAGCAGATCCGGACGCAGGTGACGCTTGGGGCGTTTGAGCTGCTTTCGCGGTACCTGGTGGGGATTCCGGGACGCAAGAACCTGATCTGGTTTTCGGGGTCTTTCCCGCTGAGTATCGAGCCGAATACGGATCTGCAGGACGCGTTTGATTCCGTGGTGCGCAACGACGACGAGGTCCGGAAGACGGACAACCTGCTTACGCGCGCGCAGATTGCCGTGTATCCGGTGGACGCTCGGGGCGTGTTCAGCGACCCGGCCAACTCCGCGGTGAATGGCTTTGCGGGGGCTGGGCCGCAGAATGTAGGCGGGAGCATTGTGGCGGGGGAGACGGGCAGCGCCGGGGCGGCGTCGCAGATGGAGTTCCTGCAGCAGACGGCGCAGGAACACGAGACGATGCAGGCGATGGCCGAGGATACGGGTGGCAAGGCATTCATCAACACGAACAACCTGACGCAGGCCGTGCAGCAGGCTGTGGCGAATGGCTCCTACTACTACACGCTGACGTACACGCCTTCCAATCTGCAGTGGGACGGGCGCTTCCGGGCGATTAAGGTGAAGGTGACGCAGCCGGGCGTGAAGCTGGCGTACCGGAACGGGTATTACGCGGATGACCCGAATGACCAGAACCGGAATATTGCGGGGCGGACCGCGGCAACGACTGCTTCGGCGGCGCCTAGCCCCATGGCGACGGCGATGATGCGCGGGGCTCCGGATCCGACGGAGATTCTGCTGCGGGTGCGGGTGCGGCCGGCGTCGACTCCACCGCAGGACCAGCCGGTGCAGGGGAATGTGGTGAATCCTGACCCGAAGGTTGGGGCGAGTGGGCCGTACAAGTCGTATGGGGTGGATATTGTGCCGGACCGGCGTGAGATCAGTTGCGCGCAGCTGGCGGATGGTACGCGGCGGTGCCAGGTGGAGATCGCAAGCTACGTGTACGACCGCGATGGCCAGTTGATTGTGAAGACGCAGCGGAGCACAAGCGCGCGACTTTCACCGACGAATTACCAGGAGATGCTGGTGAAGGGCATGGCATTCCACGTGGAGGTGAGTGTGCCGGTCCGGGGCGAGTACTTCCTGCGGACGGGGGTGCGGGACCTTACTTCGGGGCGGATTGGAGCGGTGGAGGTGCCCCTGGCGGCGGTGGCTCACCTGCAGCCGCTGGATGCGCTGCCGCCTTCTGCTCCGGTGGCTGCTCCGGCGAGTGGGGTGAGTCCTGCGGGGACTGCGGGCGCGGATTCGGCGCCTCCTCGGACGGCTCCGGTTGCGCCTGCGGCTACTACTCCGAAGCAGTAAATGACGTGCTAAGCTGAGGCTAAGGTGTCCTCCCCGCTAGCTGAAATTTTTGAGCAGGAGTATCGCGAGCTTCGCCCGCGTGCGCCTATTCCGCCGCTGGACGTGAGGTTTCGCAGGTTCACCTCGCTGAACACAACGATTCGTCTACGGGAAGGCCGACTGCATGTGCGGTTGTCGGATCTTCTGGAGCATGCGCCGGAGCCGGTGCACCGGGCGATCGCTCACATCCTCCTGGCGAAGTTGTACAAGAAGCCAATCGCGCGGACACATGCGGACCGGTATCGCCGCCATGTCTCGTCTGAGCCGGTGGCGCGGCAGGCGGAGTACATCCGGCAGACGCGCGGGCGGAAGAAGATCGTGTCGGCGCGGGGGCATCATTATGACCTGGAGGAGGTGTTTGAATCGCTGAATACGCGATTCTTCCATGGTCTGCTGGGCCGGCCTACGCTGACGTGGAGCGCGCACCATGCGCGGCGGATGCTGGGGCACTACGACGCGGCGCACAACACGATCGTGGTGAGCCGGGTGTTTGATCGGACGGATACTCCGCGGTGCGCGATTGAATATCTTCTGTACCACGAGATGCTGCACTTGAAGCACCCGGTGCGGGTGAAGGCGGGGCGACGGTGTGTGCACTCGAAGGCGTTCCAGATCGAGGAACGGCAATTCCCGGAGCTTGAGGCTGCGAAGGCCTATTTGAAGCTGCTCTAGGGCGGGTTGGGAGAGTGGGGCCGCGAGGCTAAAAGGTGAAGGAGAGGCCGGCCTGGAGGGCGCGTGGGGCCTGGGCCAGGTAGAGGGTGCGGCCGTCTTCGGAGAGGAAGGGGTGGTAGCCCTCGGCGAGAAGGTTTGTGACGTCGAGAGTGGCCTGGAGGCCGGGGGGGAGGAGGCCTCCCAGCCTGACGGTCTGGCGGATGTAGAGGCCGAGGTAGGGCTGATCGCTGAAGGCGTCGTAGCTGGCGACCGGGGTGAGGAGCTTCGCGGGCTGCCAGCGGTAGGAGACGCGCATTTTGGTTCCGGAGCGGACGACGCGGCCCTTTACGGCTCCTGTGAGGGATGCGGCCCGGACGGAGTGCATGCCGTTGAGCTCTGCGGCCAGTGTGTCGGGGGCGGAGTCGGCGGCTTCCAGGGCTTCGCCATCCTGGTAGCTGAGTGCGGCCCAGAGGCTGGAGTTGAGGGGTTCAGACAGGAGCACGCTGACGCCGCGGGCAGTGTATGCAGGGCCGAAGAGGTCGAAGTTGTCGGTGACGGTGTCCGCTATGACGCCGTTGCCGGATTTCGCGCCCGGGGTGAGATCGCGGATGCTCATGATGCCTGTCCCGGAGAGGACTGGGGTGGACATGCCGTCGTGATAGAAGGCGGCCCGGACGATGCCGGGGCCGAGTTTGCGGCCTACGGAGAGTTCCTGGTGGAGTCCCCCTTCAGTTCGGAACCGGCCACTCTGCGTTGCGGCGAGAGGGATGCCTGCGTCCAGGGAGTCGAGGCTATCGAAGCTTTGTACGTTCCGGGAGGTTGCCAGGCTGTAGCCCAGGGTCCAGACCTCGCCGGGGTGTACGGAGACGCGCAGGAATGGCCGGCTGGCCAGGGTGGTGCCGGTAGTGCGGACGGCGTAGATGGTGCCGCCGGCTTCGAGGTCTGCGGTGTCGCCGAGGCGCACCCGCTGCGCGCTGGAGAGGCGGACGCTTTGCAGGCCGAGCTGGCCGCCGGGGCTCATGAGCTCGGGGTGGGAGGTGTAGCTGACCACCAGGCGGGTTGCGCCGCCGAGGAGGGTGGGGCGCTCGTAGCCGGCGTCAAGCTGCATGGAAGGGCCGCGGCCGTACGGGGTGCGTGCGGTGCCCATGTCGGTGCGAAGGATGATGTCGGAGCCGTCGACGAGAACGCGGTCGAGTGCGAGTACGTTGTGGGATCCGCCGCCGCCGAACTCACCGTCACCGCTGGTGAGCGAGGCGCGGGCTTCGATCGGCGGAGATGTGGGGCGGCCTTCTGCGCTTGAGGATACGAGGACGACCTCTCCGCCTTCGTTCATGCGCAGAATGGGGCGGCTCGCCGAGGCGCGCATGGTCCAGTTCCAGTCGTCGGCGGGCTCGTCTGCACGTTTGCGCTCGGCGGGAATCCAGATTGCCGGGTCGGACAGCATGCTAAGGGTGAGGTTGACGGTGGCGCGGGCGCCGTTGGCGAGGCGGAGGTTGGAACGGAGCACGGGAACGAAGAGGGCGGCGGAGGCGCGTACTTCGTACTTGCCGGGGATCAGGTTGGTGATGCGGTAGCGGCCGTAGAAGTCGGTGAAGGCGGTAGCGACGTTTACGGGGCCGATGAGCACCTGGACCATGGCGCCCATCTGGGCGACGCCCTGGGTGTCGCGCACAACGCCGGAGACTGCGGCTTCGGGCGCAGCTGAGCACATGCCGGCGGATGTCAGCAGGAAGAGCGCTGCGAGCGCCAGGCCACGTCCGATCTCGAATCTGCTACCTCGCACAGCTGGCTCCTCTGTGCGTCGACCTGACTTCCCCAAGCGCCTGATGCGCGACGATCAGACTATCGCATGTGAATCCGCGTGCCTGTCTCGCCGTAACGATGCGCATCCGGCTTGAATCCCTGACCGGGCCTGTTGGGTGCGCCGGCCCGGCGTGCTGCTGTTTCGTTACCACCTACCGTGGTGTGATCCTGCGGTAGTGCGTTGCCATGCTAATTCACTACGAACTTCTTAGACTCCTGGATCTTCTTCTGGCTTACCAAGTCATTAACAATGACGCTTACCTGGTAGTTGCCCGGCTGGAGGCTGGCGAGCGAAAGCGTCTTTTCCAGGGTTAGTTGATCGGCATTGGGGCTCAACCTGGAGGCGGGTTCCTGGGTGTCGAGGATGGCCTTGTTCGTGCTCAGGTCCAGGATCTGGTACTGAATGGTGGCGTTGTTCTGCTTGCTCTTCTCGTCGATGCCCAGGTTATACACCTGCATCCAGAAGTTCAGGTTCTGGGCGCGTGTGAAGGAGACAGGGATTGCGGGGCTGGCGGAGACTCGCGGCCGGACGTAGGTGTCACCGATGACGAAGTTGCCGGCGCCGATCTCCTTGGACCCCACTTTGTACATCATGTCGGCCAGAATCAATGAGGAGTGGCCCAGGGTGTCGTCGTCATACTTGGGGACGCTGAGCGCCTGGGTGAAGCGGCCGACGTGGTCGGGGTTGTTGACGTCCTTGATGACGATGTCGAGTTTGTACATGCCGGGGCGGAGAGGAAGGCTCTTCCAGTAGACGCGTGAACCCTTCCGCAGGCCGTCGAGGAGTTCGCTGGGGCTGCTTACTTCTACGGTGTCCTCGAAGGTGACGACCGGCTTGTGCACCATGTTGGAGACGCGGCCGAGGATGTTGACCTTGCCGGTGGAGACGCCGTCCTTGGTGTTGAAGGTAATGTCGCGGGTCTTCAGCTGCAAGGTGACCGGGACGATTACGGTGTCGTTGGTGACCTTGACCCAGTCGGCGCGGACGTCGAAGGGGAAGGGAGGGCCGGTCATGACCTTGGCGTTGGTCATGAACTCTTCCATGTCGTGGAACTTGATGGGCGGCGGCGCGAAGATCTTGGCTTCGAGCGCGATGCGGTCGAACTGCTTGGTCTGGTTCTGCGCGGTGCCGGGCCCGGTGCCAAGCTGCTCGAGGCCTCCCTGGGAGAAGCGGTCCTTCTTTTCAGCCTGGCCCATCGACTCGGCCATGGTGAGGCCGGCTCCGGGGACCATTTTGAGGGCGTCCTTTTCAGAGCGGTCGATGGTGAAGTGGTAGTCGCCGCACTGGCAGGTGTCGACGAATTCGAGGTTGATGTTGTCGCCGATGCCTTCGAGGTAGCGGTAGTGCCAGATCTCAAACGGGAAGGTGGCTGTGTTGCCGCCGCCCTCTTCCATGGGGCGTTCGTACTGACCGCCGCTGGGGTGGGAGTCGATGTCGTCGGGCTTGCCGTAAGCGATGTATACGTGGCCGCGGTCGGTCATCCAGCCGGGTTTGCCGGCAGCGAAGTGCTCATTCGCGTAGGCGATGCGGGCGTAGTGCTCTTCGCGGAATTCGTTGTCGGGGGAGTCGGGATTGGGGTTGCGGCGCAGCCAGAAGTTTTCGATGAAGGCGTCGCGCTCTTCGTCGTTCGACAGGTGCTTGAAGGCCTGGCGTTCCGTGTCGGTGATGATCCAGACGACGTCCTGATCCAGCCAGGTCTTGTAGACGCCGTGGAGTTCGCCGCGGAGATCCTTTTGCTGGCGGATACGTTCCTTGTCGGAGAGGCGGCGCTTGAGGGGATCGGGCTTTTCCGGTGTTACGGGCGCCTGCGTGACCCCTGCGCCGGATGTAGCGTCCTGCGCGCGCGCTCCCGTGCAGGAGGCAACCAATCCGACAACCAAAGCGCTCAGAACCAAACGACGGTGGAATCTCATAACCTGCGGCACTCCTGCTCCCTGCGGCACTCGGAATCGCGTGGCTGTCCGACCCTGCACATCGCGTTCGAGGTGGCTTCAGCGTGGCTGAGGAACGTGCGCCTCACTGCTGCATCATCCGAACCTCGATTGTAGTTCGGTGACCGACGACTGACAAGGTTACCTGCTAGCTTAGACGGCCAAAGCGGGGTCTGGGGAGCACACGGAGGCACGGTCGCCGCGCAGATTAAATTTGCAGGAATGGCAGGGCGCAACTGCTATCATCTTGAAAAACCGAGGTGCCCGTCTGTCGGTACAGGCGGCCTGATATCGCTGTGCAGTGGCGCAGCGATCTTTGAACCCTGACCGGGAACCAAGGCAGATTCCTGTGCGTATTCCTTCCCAGTGACCAAGCGACCGCCCGGCCCGCCCAGCGGACACCCGGCCGGCAGAGAAAGCTCTAATGAACGCCAAGAAGATTATTCTGCTCGTAGTCATCGTACTGGTTATAGCGGGTGCGATTGTAGGCACTATCCTCCATAGCCAGGCGGCGGTGGTGAAGGTTGCGACGGGGAAGGCCGTTCACCAGGACCTGGTCGCGGTAGTGAGCGGGACGGGGCAGATCAAGCCGAAGACGTACGTGAACGTGGGCGCGACGGCCTTTGGGCGGATCACGCACTTGTATGTCAAAGAAGGCGACCACGTGAAGAAGGGCGAGCTGATTGCGACGGTGGAGAGCGAGCAGCCCGCATCCGCGGTACAGGCCCAGCAGGCGACGATCTCTGCGTCGCAGACGGACCTGCAGTCGTTCGGCGCGGCGGAGGTGACGGCGCAGGCGAACATCGATCAGGCGAGCGCGGACCTGGAGCAGAAGCAGTTGGACTTCAACCGGTCGCGCAGCTTGTTCGATGAGAAGCTGATTGCGAAGCAGGACTTCGACGCGAAGAAGGCGGCGTATGACATGGCGGTCGCCACGCTGGCGCAGCGCAAAGCGGCACTGGCGCAGGCGCAGGCGCAGACTGCGTCGGCTCGAGGCCACGTGGCGCAGGCGGTGGCGACGCAGCGGGGCAACACGTTCAACCTTGGGCTGACGCAGTCGCGCGCCCCGTTTGACGGCCTGGTTACCAACGTACCGGTTCGCGAGGGCGAGACGGTGGTTGTGGGTATCCAGAACGCGGGCGGTTCTACGATTATGACGCTGGCTGACATGTCCGTAATTACGGCGGAGGTCAAGGTCGATGAGACTGACATCGTGAATGTGTCGCTGGGCCAGCCTACGGACGTGACGGTGGACGCGCTTCCGGGACGGATCTTCAAGGGGCATGTGACGGAGGTTGGGGACCAGGCGCTGCTTCGCACGACGGGGTTGTCGACTACCCAGTCGACGACGGGAACGGAAGAGGCTAAGGACTTCAAGGTGGTTGTGACGCTCGATGCGGTTGCGGAGAACCGGTTGGACGATCTTCGGCCGGGTCTTTCCACGACTGCGCGGGTGACGGTTGCGAGCAAGCCGAACGCGCTTACGATTCCGATCCAGGCGCTGGTGCAGCGGGATCCGGCAGCCGAGAAGACGCTGTTCGCGAACCATGGCAAACCGCCTACCGGGAACGCTGTTCAGGCGGCCGGCACCCATGCGAAGGCGGAGATTGTGCAGGGTGTTTATCTGCTGACCATGGATCATGGCAATCTGCGGTCAACCTTTGTTCCTGTGACGACGGGGGTTACCGGGGCCACTGATATCCAGGTTCTGAGCGGTTTGAAGGATGGGGATGAGATTGTTACCGGTCGCTACCAGGTTCTGCGTACGATGAAGAGCGGGACGCAGGTGAAGCGCGACAACACAACTCCCACGACACCCGACACGAAATCCTGACGCGAGCCATGATGGACGCAGAACGGTCAAACTCCACCTATGCCCACTGAAATCGCGCCAGACACGAGCCTGCCGAACGCCGCCGGACCAGACAACGGCGAGGTGATTGTCACCAGCAACCTTTGGAAGACCTACGAGATGGGTGACCAGCAGGTGAATGCGCTGCGAGGCGTGAACCTGCGGATCCGGCACAACGAGTATGTGGCGATCATGGGGCCGTCGGGGTCGGGTAAATCCACGCTGATGAACCTGATCGGGTGCCTGGATACTCCCTCGCAGGGGCGCTACTGGCTGAACGGGCACGACGTTTCAGAGCTGGATGACGACGAGCTGGCGCGCATTCGGAACAAGGAGATCGGGTTCGTCTTCCAGACCTTCAACCTGCTGGCGCGGGCTACGGCGCTGCACAATGTGGAGTTGCCGCTGATCTATAACGGGACGGCCTCGGCGGATCGCATTGTGCGGGCTAAGGAGGTTCTTGACCAGGTCGGGCTTTCCGCCCGGATGAACCACAAGCCGAACGAGCTATCGGGTGGACAGCGGCAGCGCGTGGCTGTGGCGCGGGCGCTGGTGAATCGGCCATCGATCATCCTGGCCGATGAACCTACGGGAAACCTGGATTCCAAGACTTCAGTCGAGATCATGGGGCTGTTTGCGGACCTGCACAACAACGGAAACACGATCGTGCTGGTGACGCATGAGCCGGATATTGCGGAGTATGCGCACCGGGTGGTGACGATTCGCGACGGGGTTGTGGCTTCGGACAGGCCTTCGCCGCGGCATAGCGGCGGGCAGGGGATGGACGCTCGAGCGGCGTTTCCGGGGCAATCCGGCATTGTGGCCGGCTAGCCTGCCGCTGTCGGCTCGGCTGGCTACGGTGCCAGGTTGGTGGCGGTGACGAGACTGAGCTGGTGGATGGCCAGCCAGGTCTGCTGGTAGGCGTTGAGGGCTTGCGCGGTCCGCTGCGTGCGATTCGCGAAGTGCGTCGAGGTAGTCGATCAGAGCGAGGCCGCCGTGCTCGAAGATGAAGCGGGCGATGTCCAGGATGTCCCGTGCTTCGTCGAGGTAGTGGCCGTTGTAGCGGTCCGAGAGGAGCTTGGAGTTCAGGTAGCCGGAGTAAGCCTGGTCGACATCGGAGATGACCTGATTGCGGGCAGCGACGAGGGCGAACTGCTTGGACTGAGACGGTGTAGCTGGCAGAATGCTTGTTGCCCTGGTTGCGGTCGAAGATGCGGATGGGGACGTTGAAGAAGAAGCCAACCGGAGTTGCTCGTCGCCGGTGCGATTGTAGTCAAGCCTCAACGGTGGGGTCGGCGTTGCCGTTGGCATAGGCGAGGCTGGAGGTTGGCCTGGGCCACGCCGATGGCAGCCTGGGCGGCCTTGAGGTCGGGCCGGGTGGCCAGGCCGCGCTGCTCGAGGTCGTCCATCGTGAGGGTGAGGGCGGGCGGCACGATGTCGCCGACGATGTCGAAGTCGGTGCGGGGATGGTCGATAGCCGAGCAAGACCTGGAGCTGGTCGGAGGCCTGCTGCGCGTTGGTGACGTGCGTTGGACTGGTCGGTTTCGAACTGGGCGAGCTGCAGGTCGAGGCGCTCGAAGTCGAGCTTGGCGAGGTCGCCTGCTTGTATCGGTCGTTGCGCGATCTTAGCTCGCGGCGGAAGTCGGCCAGGTTTGCGTCGGCGAGCTTCTTTGCGGCCTTGGCGACGAGGAAGTTGGTGAAGGCCTGGCGGACGGAGAAGATGGTCTGCTGCTCGGTGATGTGGAGCTGAGCTTCGGTCTGGACAGTGGTGGCGTGCGGGCGGAGTCGATGCGCCAGCGCCGCTTCTGACCGCGCTCGAACAGTCGGCCGACGCCGAAGGTGAGTGCCGTACGGGTTGTTGAAGTATTCGGCCTCGGTGAGGTTCGGCGCCGTTCGAGGCCGATGTAGGGGTTCTGGCGGACGGCGGCCTGGATCTCCTGTGCGCGGACGGAGCGGAGGTTCTCGCGCGCGGCGAGCAGGGTGGGGTTTTTGGCGAGTGCGAGATCGACTGCCTGCTGCAGAGTGAGGGCACCGGGCGGGATGACTGCAGGCAGTCCGCCGAGCGGTTCGGGCGGCGGCGGTACGTCCAGCCCAGGGCCATTGGCCCCGCCGGGCTGCGCAGGCGTTGTTTGACCGAGGGCGATGGGGCGTCGGGCAAGGTGTTTGGTCCCTGCGCGGGCGCGGGGCCGCCTGCGTCCCGTAGAGCCGTCGGCGCGCGTGCACCGGAGGAACGGACTGACTGCGCCTGGGTGGACGAGCGGCTCCGGGGGCTGGGGCAGAGGTCTGTGCACCGGACGAGCCGGAGGCGCTCCGCCGGTGGGATGAGGCAGGTCCGGGGGCGGACCGTGCGCCGGAGGCTGCGGATGAGGCCCCCCCTGTGCGGAGGAAGCGGCCCCCGGGCGACTGGCTACAGCACGAGGTAGCAAGCATTGCTCCCAGCAACGATGCGCTGACTCAGGCTGAGCGATCCTGGCCGCCGGAGCAGACCCGTCCCGGAAGGTCCGGCAGGAGCAGTGGTCTGGACGCGAGGCTGGAGGTTAGTTTTCAAATTCGGTCTCCGGGTTGGGGAGGACGTCGGTGGGCCGGGCGATCCAGACGTAGAGGGTGGGGAGGAGGAAGACGGAGATGAGGAGGGCGCCGATGAGGCCGCCGACGATGACGATGGCGAAGGGGCGCTGGGAGTCGGAGCCGATGCCGTGGGAGGTGGCGGCGGGGAGGAGGCCGAGCGTGGCGACGAGCATGGTCATCATGATGGGGCGGAGGCGGAGGACGGCGCCTTCGATGGCGGCCTCTTCGATGGAGTGGCCGCGGACGCGCATCTGGTTGATGTATTCGAGCATGATGACGCCGACCTGGACGGAGACGCCGAAGAGGGCGAGGAAGCCGACGCCGGAGGAGACGGAGAAGTTGGTGCCGGTGAGCCAGAGGGCGACGCAGGCCGCCGAGCGGCGCGAGGGAGACGGTGATGAGGACGAGCAGCGGCCCACTTGCCGGAGTGGAACATGGTGTAGAGGAGGACGAAGATGAGCAGGACGGTGATGGGCAGGACGAGCATGAGGCGGCGCGAGGAGCGCTTCTGGCTCTCGTATTCGCCGGCCCAGTCGATCTTGTAGCCGGTGGGCAGCTTGACCTTGTCGTTGACGGTGCGGATGGCTTCTTCGACGGTGGAGCCGAGGTCGCGGTCGCGGACGGAGTACTTGATGGCGACGTAGCGCTGGCCGGCTTCGCGATAGATCTCTTCGGCGCCGTCTTCGGTCCTGACGTTGGTGAGTTGCGCGAGGGAGACGCGCTCGCCGGAGGGAGCGGCGAGGCGGATGTTGTTGATGGCCTCTTCGGTGGAGCGGTACTGGGGCAGATAGCGGACGACGACGTCGTAGCGCGCTTCCTTGTCGAGGACCTGCGAGACGGCGCCGCCGCCGACCGCGGTCTGGATGGCGTCCTGAACGTCGGCGACGTTGATGCCGTAGCGGGCGGCGGCTTCGCGGTTGACGGTGTAGTTGAGATTGGGCTGGCCGATGACGCGGAAGAGGCCGAGGTCCTGCACGCCGCGGATGTTGCTCATGACGCCGACGATCTCGTTGCCCTTTTCTTCGAGGGTCTTGAGGTCGTCGCCGTAGAGCTTGATGGCGAGCTCGCCTTTGACGCCGGAGACGGCCTCTTCGACGTTGTCGGAGATGGGCTGGGAGAAGCTCCAGAGGACGCCGGGGGTTTTGTCGAGCTCGCGGTCTCCATGGCGGCGATGAGCTCTTCTTTGTTTTGCTTGAAGACGGGGCGCCAGTCGGCCTTGGGCTTGAGGTCGACGAAGTATTCGGTGTTGAAGAAGCCGGTGGTGTCGGTGCCGTCGTCGGGGCGGCCGGTCTGGGAGACGACCTTGAGGACCTCGGGAAAGGCGGCGAGGCGGAGCCGCGCCTCGTTCATGACGCGGAGGCTTTCGGTGGGGCCGGTGGAGGGAGCGAGGGTGCCGCGGACCCAGATGGAGCCTTCGTCGAGGTGGGGGAGGAACTCGGAGCCGATGGCGCCGGAGAAGCCGAGGAAGAGGGCGACGCCCATGGCCAGCGCCGGAGATGCCGAGGGTGACGGAGCGGTGCTCGATGGCCCAGGTGAGCGGCGTGGCGGTAGCGGGTGGTGAGCCACGTCATGACGGGGTTCTCCCACTCGCTGGCGCCCTTGGGGAAGGCGATGGACGAGAGCACGGGGCCGAGGAGGAGCGAGAAGATCAGGGCGCCGAGCAGGGCGAAGGAGACCATCCAGGCCATCGGCTTGAAGAGCCGGCCTTCGACGGCCTGCAGGGTGAAGATGGGCAGATAGGCGGTGATGATCATGCCGCGGGCGAAGAAGACGGGGCGCTGGACCTCGTGGGCGGCCTCGCGAATCTGCTGCGTGGGGGTCATGTTCTGCGCGGCGGCTGTGGGCGAGGTGGCGGACGATGTTTTCGACCATGACGACCGAGCCGTCGACGACCATGCCGAAGTCGAGTGCGCCGAGCGAGAGCAGGTTGGCGGGGATGTGCGCCTGGTTGAGGCAGATGGCGGCGAAGACCAGCGCGAACGGAATGGTGAGGGCGACGATGATGGCGCCGCGGGCATTGCCGAGGAACAGGAACAGGATGACGACGACGAGGATGATGCCTTCGGTGAGGTTGTGCAGGACGGTGTGGGTGGTGTAGTGCAGCAGCTCGGAGCGGTCGAGGAAGGGGACGATCTTTACGCCGGGCGGAAGGACGCGGTGTTGAGTTCGTCGACCTTCTCGTGGATGCCTTCGAGGGTCTGGTCGGAGTTGGCGCCCTTCTGCATGAGGACGATGCCTTCGACGACGTCGTCGTTGTCGATGATTTTGCCGTCGACGTGGCGGATGGCTTGCTTCGCTTCTGGGCTTGTCGGAGGCGTGGTCGACGCAGGGATCATGGTTGGAGCGAAGGATGGCTCCATCTGCGGCGGGCGGGGTCACGCCTTCGCGGCAGGCTTTGCCGATCTGGCCGAGGCGGATCTTTGGTCCCTGGACGACGGTGGCGATGTCGCGGACGTAGACGGGTGTGCCGTTCTGGGATTTGAGCAGCGGTGTTGCGGATGTCGTCGACGTTGCGGAAGAGGCCGACCTCGCGGACGTTGATCTGCTGCTCGCCCTGCTCGATGAAGCTGCCGCCGGCGTTGGTGTTGTTGTTGGTGAGCTGCTGCTCGACCTGGCCGATGGTACAGGCCGTAGGCGATGAGCTTGGCGGGATCGACCTGGACCTGGTACTCGCGGGTCTGGCCGCCGAAGGAGGAGACGTCGACGACGCCGGGGACGGATTTGAACTGCTTTTCGAGGGTCCAGTCCTGGAGGGACTTGAGCTCCATGGTGTCGTACGCGGGGTTGGTGGAGCGGAGGGTGTACCAGTAGATCTGGCCGACGGGGCTCCAGTCGGTGCCCATCTGGGGCTGAAGGCCGGTGGGGAGGATGACCTGGCCGAGGCGCTGGAAGACCTGGTCGCGATTGTCCTTGTTGACGGACTCGTCGTCGAAGACCATGGTGACGACGGAGAGGCCGGCCAGCGAGGTGGAGCGCAGATGCGCCATGTGCGGGATGCCGGCCATCTGGATTTCGATGGGCGTGGTGACCTGCTGCTCGACCTCTTCGGCGGCGCGGCCGGGCCATTGGGTGATGACCTGGACGTAGTTGTTGGCGACGTCGGGGTAGGCCTCGACGGGAAGCTCGTGGAAGGAGATCGCGCCCCAGGCGAAGAGCAGCAGCGCGGCCCCGAGCACGAGCCAGCGATTGTTCAGGGCAAAATCGATCAGACCGCGAATCATTTACTGGATCCACCGCGTTCTGCAGCGGTGAGGGCGCTTGCGACGACCTGCTGTCCGGCGTGACAGGCCGGACTTGATCTCCTGCATGTTGTTGGGCAGCATGTCGCCGCCGGTGACGGGGACGCGGCGGAAGCTGCCCTTGCCTGGCGGGGACATAGACGGAGTCGCGGTCGTGGAGATGGAGGATTGCAGCTGGAGGGGACGGCGGCGTGGGTCTGCGCGGAGCGGCTGTAGAGCGTGGCGTTGGCGAACATGCCGACGCGCATGATGGTGCCGGGATTGTCGACCTCGACGCGAACCTTGGCGGTGCGGATGGTGGGGTCGAGGACGGCGCCGATGTCGGAGATGGTGCCGGTGAAGGTGCGGTCGGGGTAGGCGGCGAGATGGATGTCGGCTTTCTGGCCGAGGTGTACCTGGGCGAGATCGTTCTCGTAGACGTCGCAGATGACCCAGACGTGCGAGAGGTCGGCGATGGTGAAGGCGGTGGAGGAGCCCGCGTAGGTGACGCCGGCGGCGGCGGCGGCGGTGACGTTCTGCGCGATGATGTAGCCGGAGGCGGGGGCGTAGACCTTTACGGTGGCGGCGGGGTGCGCGGGGTCGACGCCGAGGACGCGGAGCTGCTCCTGGGCGGCGGTGAGGGCAGCCTTGGCATCGTCTTCGGCGTTCTGGGCGATCTCGAGCTGGCTGGTGGGGATGGCGCCCTTGTCGTGGAGGAGCTTGGCCCGGTCGAGTTGAACCTGGGTGAGGCGTTCGTCGTTGACGGCCTTGAGGTAGTTGCTGAAGGCGCCGGAGACGTCGGTGCTCTGGACCTCCATCAGGAGCTGGCCCTTGTGGACGAAGTCACCGATGCGCGCGTGGATGTCGAGTACGCGGCCGGACGCGATGGAGATTACGGGGATGGTGCGGGACACGTCCGGGGTTGACGGAGCCGGTGACCTGCAGGGTGCTGGGCGCCTGGTACGAGACTGCGCTGAAGAGCGGAAAGGCCTGGGGGTTCTTGACCTCGACCATGTCGGGGTTGGCGTCGGTCTGTACGGAGGCAGGGGGCGGTGCCTCTGCGGACTTGTCGGGAGCCTTGGAGCTGCATCCTGAAGCGCATGCGAGGAGCGAGAGGCAGGCCACGAGGGATACTGCTCGCGCGGGTTGTCGGAAATCCATGGGTCGCCTTTGCCGTTTGGTTGAGGCACGGGGGCTCACAAAGGGAGGCTCCACTACGCGCATACGGAGGTTAATCGCCAGAGTTAAGGGTACAGCAGGGCACGTAAGAAGTCAGTAAAACCGATGTCGCAGTCGGGCGAGGCGAACTGCTGCTCGGGGGCTTCGCAAGGTGCGACTGATTTGTATTCGGACACTGATCTCCATCAGACGTTTCGGGGAGAGACTCAGGCTCATTACTCCCCGCGAACGACTGCGCAGGGGACGAGGAATCATTGAGGCATCAGGGTTAGACGGAGAGCAGGATGGATTGTCTCGGGATCCGGCATTGCCCATCGGGGATCTTCAGGGCGCGAAGGCGGCGTCCTCGGAGACTACGTTGAATCCTCTGAGTGCGATTCGTGGATGGGCGGTTGAGCGACCGGGCGGGACACGGATGCTGAGGCGTGTCGTTTCGCCAGGGAGGAGTGTGACGTAGTTGTCGCTGAAGTAGGCGGGAAGGATGCGCTGGCCGGTCGAAGAGTCGAGGAGGGTGGCCTTGGCCTGGAGGGCGGGGGTTGTTGTGGGGTTTGTGAGGGTGAGGTCGATGACGGTTTCAGGGCTGGCTGTTTGGGGGCTGGCTGTTTCCGGACCGGCCGGCCGACGTGTTGCGGAGGCTTTGAGAGCTACGGCGGGCAGGGTGCCGAGGGCACGGTAGTCGGCGTCTGTGGCGGCGAGCCAGTAGGTGTTTTCGGAGACGGTGTTGCGTGCGGCGTCCTTCAGGGTGAGGCGGACGAGCACTACACCTTCGGCCGCGAAGAACTGCCGCAGGGGTAAGGCGGGCAGGGGAGCGGCGGAGTCGGCGGGGAGGTCGAGGGGGTAGTCGCGCGTGAGCAGGGTACGGTTATCGAGCGAGTAGACGGTCGCGTGAACCTGCATGCCGGGGGCGGGAGCGTTTGTTGTGTTGACCGCGGCCACGGTGTAGTCGGAGAGGTCGAGTTGGATGTGGAGGGGCTCGCAGGCCTTCTTGACGCCGTAGTAGGAGGCCGTTGGTGTCGTAGTCGGAGGAGAAGATCTGCCAGACGTTGCAGGGCCAGGCGGGCTGGGTCATCCAGAGCATGCGTCCGCTGTTGGGGGTCCAGAGATGCTGGTTGAAGCCTTCGAAGATGGCGCGATGATCGACGTAGTTGAAGCATCTGGGCCTTGCGCTCGAAGTCTTCGAGGCTGGTGGCGGCGCCGAGTTGGCGCTCCATGTGCGTCGACGAAGCGGGTGTGATGTCCCCGTTTCCGCACGGTGCCAGTCGTGGTATGCCCAGGCGTCGCTGATGGGCCACTGGTCGGGCGACGCGATGGAGGCCTTGCAGGGCTTCGAGGGTGGAGAGAGAGGCGATGCCGAGTTCGACGGAGAAGCCGCGGTCGAGAGTGGTGTAGAAGAGCGAGGGCTCCTGGTAGCGGTACGGGCCGCGGTTGCGGAGATCGATGCGGTTTGAACCGGGGGTGTAGTAGCGGGTGCCGTCTTCTTCGTGGAAGAGCTCGATCGAGGCCATCGTTGAGGATGGGCTGCGGGACGCCTTCGTTGCGGCCGCACCAGATGACGATGGAGGGGTGATTGCGGAAGCGGCGGACGACGTCGCGGGCGTTGGCGAGAAAGAGCGGAACGTCCTGGGGCTCGACGTTGTAGTCCTGCGTGGAGGCCCAGAAATCGTTCCAGACCATCAGGCCGTACTCGTCGGCGAGCTGGAAGAAGGTCTCCTCGGTGTTCTGGCCTACCCAGTTGCGGATGATGTTGAGGTCCGGCTTCGCGGTGCAGACGGAAGTAGGGTTCCAGGTGCTCGCGGGAGACGCGCTTGCGGGAGTCGTCCATGCCCCAGTTGCCGCCGCGTGCGGCGATGCGGACGCCGTTGACGCTTGAGGACGAGGTCGGTGAGCTGCTGCGGGTCGGTGACGGGGTCAGGACAGCAGGGGAGTGTCTCGCCGGCGGGGGTGAGCGAGGGTGCCCAGTACTCGGCGGTGCGGCGCAGGCCTGCGTGGCTTACGTCCAGGAGGAGGGGCGTTGAGCGGTGCGTCTGACGTTCACGATGCGGTGCTGCTGCGGGATCGTAGACGACGCGGCGGAGGTGGCCGGAGGAGTCGAAGAGGCTGAGCTCGTAGGTGATCTCCCGGATGCCGAAGGTGACGTGCTTCTGGTCGGAGAGCCCGCGTCCGGCGGAGACGGCCAGCTTGAGATGGTAGAGGTCAGGGCGGCCGTAGCCGTTGGGCCACCAGAGGCGGGGGTGCGCGAGATGCAGTTGGGGGAAGTCGGTGGGTCGGAGCGTGACGGTGGTCTCGCCGGGTTGCAGGCTGACGTGCCGTGTGAGCGTGACGCCTTCGAAAGAGGCGACGATGGTGCCGGACAGCGTGCGGCTGGAGGTGTTGCGGACTGGGACTGAGATTTCGATGTCGGCGGAGGAGGTGTCGGGGAGGGGGAGGTGCGTGACGACTTGCGGGTCGCCGAGAAGAAGTGTGCCGGAGGCGCTGAGCACTACGCTTTGCCAGATGCCGGTGTTGCGATCGCGGATGGCAGGGATCCAATCCCAGCCCTCCGTAGCGACGAAGGTGGGGCCATCGAGGCACATGATTCCACCGTTTTCGCCTGGGCCTGCGAGCATCGATTGCTCTTCGGGTATGCCGGGATGCGGCGGCGGGGATACGCGAACGGCGAGGGCGTTGCGATGTGCAGACGAGACTATGCCGGAGACGTCGAAGCTGCCGCGGATGAAGGCGCCTTTGATGTCGCCAAGGCGCCGCCCGTTAAGCCATGCCTCGGCGGCATAGTTGATGCCGTTGAAGGTGAGGGTCAGATGCCGGCCGGCAGTGTCATGGGGAGACTCGAACTCAGCGCGGTACCAATAGTCGTGCTTGTTGAGCGACTCAGGAATGGCCAGGTTGTTCAATCCGAAGTCCGGATCAGGGTATCGGCCACGGTCGACCATGGTGCTCAGGACGGTTCCGGGTACGGTTGCGGGAAGCCATGCTGCGCCGCTGGCGCGAAAGCCCGGGGTGGAAAGAGCCGCGGGGTCGGCGGTGACATCCAGGGCTGAGGCAAGGGTCCAGCCTGCGCCAAGCTCCCACTGGTCGGGCCCGGCGGGGGTCAGCGGCGGGCCACTTGGTATGGGCTGCGCGTGTGGCGGCGTATTTGGCAGGGCGGCGCGAGTGTGGGGCATCACGGAGGCGTCCTGCGGCTCCGCATAGCCTGCCTGGGCCCGGGTTTGAACGGGCCAGGACGGCGAGGCTTCCTCGTAGCGGAGGGTGGTTGGGTCGGGCGGATGCGTGGCGAGGGAGGCTATCTCGGCCGGAGTAAGTGCGCGGGGCAAAAGGGCGATCTGGGCAAGGTTTCCGCCGAAGTGCTGAAGGGTTTCGTGCGCTGCCTGCTCGGTGGGGGCGATGCTGATACGTGGCGAGACTGCGGCGTCCGCCAGGGAGCCGTGCGCGGCTTCGGCGGAATCGACGTACAGGTGCTGCTGTGTTCCGTCGGAGGTGGCAGCTAGAAGATGCCAGCCGGAGGGTAAGGGGGTGGGGGACTGCAGACTGTCCGCGGCGCCGTAGCGAAGGGCTGGCCTGCCTGCTTTGAGTGCGAGGAATCTGGAAGACTCCTGTGCGGGATCACCTATCCCGGCCAGCAGGGTGTCCGGGGCAGAGCCGTCGGCCACCTCGACCCAGAGGAGCAGAGTGTAGGGCGTCTGGGCAAGGAGGTAGGGGCTGTTCGGCGGCAAAGGTCTGGTGATACCCGGCCCCCCGGCGAGCACATGCACGTCGTATGGTCCGAAGGGCCGTTCGACGAGCTCCGGGGGCGCGGGGGCGACGTGGCGATCCTGCGCCGGGGACGGCGCGGCGACCACTGCAGACGTCAGCAGGACGGCGAGCAGCGGTTGCGAGACCCTGAGCTTGCGCCCGTGGACGTTCATGTTTTTCCTCACTCGCCTAGTTTGTAGTCGACTTCAGGCCGAGGGCTTCTATTATGGCCGGATCCGGAATGGTCTTTCCTTGTTGCTTGGTGACGGCGCCGAAGTTGTCCTGGTAGTCCCACATGGCCCAGCCGATGCCATTGTTTTCGAGCGCCACTCTCATGTCGTGCAACCAGCGGGCGCGGTCTGCAGGAGGAGCGTACGGGCGGTGGACGCCGAATTCACCGCAGTATACCGGCGCGTGGTGCAGCTTCGACCATTCTGCGGCGAAGTGGATGGTCTGCTCGACGCGCGCAGAGTCCCACCGGGCGAGACCATACTGCTCGAGCCAAAACCTGGCGGCGAGCGAAGGCTCCTGCATGAGGATGGGCTGGACGTTTTCGGGCGTGGAGGGGTAGGGAACTCCGCGGAGCGGCTGGACCTCGGACATGGTCCAGGTAGCGCCCTGGTGCGTGAAGGCGAAGGGCTCGTAGTCGTGGAAGGTGTAGATCACGTTGTCGAGCGGAAGGGGCTCAAGCTGCAGCAGATCGTCGAGTCCTGAGTAGTGGGCCCCGGCGGCGATGATGGTGTGCCGGGGCGCGGCCTCGCGCACGGCATGAGCGACGGTGGCCTGGATGCCCTGCCAGCGGAAGGTGTCGGGCTGCTCTGGCTCGTTCATGATTTCAAAGAAGACGAGAGAGGGGTCGGTGTTGCCGAAGTGCGTGGCCAACGCGCGCCAGAGGGACGTGAAGCGCTGCACTCCTTCGCTTCCTTGCAGGAGGATTTGTTTGTACCGGCTCTCGGGATGTACGTCGATGATTACTGCGAGGTCGGCTGAGGTGGCAGCTTTGACGACGGTGTCGAGCTCGGCCATGAAGTCTTTGCCTTGCTGGCGACCGGCCTGCCACTGCGTGAGTGGATCGGGGTCTACGCTGAGGCGGACGTGGTCGAAGCCGAGGCGGTGGATCAGGGCGAGATCGTCGGGGGTAGTGAAGGATCGCAGCCGCTCGACGGTGTAGTTGTTTGGTGATTGGGCGAACCAGTCGCTGGTGTTAATTCCTCGATGGAGATGAGCCATGCGGGCGGTGGAAAGGTCCCGCTCCTGGGCGGCGGCCGGAAGCCCGAAGGCGAGGGCAAGGGTCATGGCTGATGCCCGGAGGAGGCGGGCGGTGCGTGGAAGGAGGCTCATGAAGTCAGCCCATCGTAGATGGGGCGGGCCGCTTCTTCAATCCGAAAGATGTAGGCGTGTTTGGCGGGCACAATCGAGGCGCAGGCAAGGGGAACAAGGCATGCGGACGCTCGGCTGTGTGGAGAGAAGAGTTCGGATGGGTAAGAAAATGGTGGACGCGGTAGGGATCGAACCTACGACCAGTCGATTAAGAGTCGAATGCTCTACCAACTGAGCTACGCGTCCGTATGGGTTTTGCAGCCTCGGGGTGCGAGGGAGGAACTGGTGCCTGCTGAAGCGGTTGTTTCAAGCCTCAGACGCGCATCCACTTGGACAAGAATAGCACAGTGTGCGGCCCGCTGAGAGCCCGCAGGACGCACACTGCGAGGGGATTCAGCCGACGAAATCCACCTTGGCTTCGACAGGGATGATGCCACGCTCATAGCCCATGGCGAGGATCCTGCGAATTGCTTCCCGGCCGTCATCGCCGTAGTTCAGGGTGCGCTCGTTTACATACATGCCGACGAAGCGGTTGGCGAGCGAGGTGTCGAGGTCGCGGGCGAACTGCATGGCGTAGGAGAGGGCCTCGTCGCGGTTGGTGAGCGCGTGCTGGATGGAGTCACGGAGTGCGTCGGTGGTGGTCTTCATCACCTCTGGACCCAGCGAGCGGCGGATGGCGTTTCCTCCGAGCGGGAGTGGAAGGCCGGTCTGTTCGCGCCACCACTGGCCCAAATCGAGGGCTTTGGTCAGGCCATCTTTCGCGTAGGTGAGCTGGCCTTCGTGGATGATCAGTCCGGCTTCGTACTCGCCCGCGACTACGGCGGGAATGATCTTGTCGAAGGGGACCGTGACGGTTTCTACCTCGGGCGCGAAGAGCTTCAGCGTAAGGTACGCCGTGGTCATTGTGCCGGGCACGGCGATGCGCATCTTGCCGATGTCCGAGGGGGCGAGTCTGCGCGGCGCTACCACCATGGGGCCGTAACCATCGCCAACGGAGCCACCGCATGCCATCAGCGTGTAGTTGTCCTGGAGGTAGGGATAAGCGTGAAAGGAGATGGCGGTCACGTCGTAGAACGCTTCGTGAATGGCGCGTTGATTCAGCGTTTCGATGTCGGTCAGAGTGTGGCTGAACTTGTAGCCGGGGACACGTACCTTGTTGGTTGCGAGCCCGTAGAACATGAAGGCGTCATCAGAATCGGGTGAGTGCGCGATGCTGATCTCGTGGAGTGCCGCTGCGGTGCTGGGTGCCATGTGTGTGGAGCTTTCTTGATTGCGGTTGGTGCTCAGGGATAGGGGGATCACGCGGCCAGGTGCTGGTATCGGGAGGTGCGGGTCAGGCGCGGTACCACCGATGAAGCGTGGTGTAGATGCCCGAGGCTGCGGCGATTTTTGCGACTTCGCCGGGGAGGAAAGGCGCGACGCCGAGCCGAAATGCGGCGGCAGTGCCGAGGTGATAGGTGTGCGAGAGCCACGCGGCTCCCACAAAGAAGAGCACCGCTGTGGCGGCGACCGAGCCTACTGCGGCGGCGAAGAATGTCCCGGTTCGCAGACCCGATCTGCGTGCAAAAAAGCCTGCGACCGCCGCTACGAGGGGATAGGAGAGCAGATAGCCGCCTGTGGGGCCAAGAAGCTGCGCCAGGCCACCGAGACCGTGCGGACTGAATACGGGCATCCCGGAGGCGCCCTCTGCAAGGTACACGACCATGGCTGCGAAGCCGGCGACTGGACCGAGTGCCAGTCCAACCAGGATGACGGCAAAGTTTACGAGCGACAGCGGCACAGGCGTGAACCACAACGGGACAGAGAGATGCGCGCAGAGGGCGACGAAGACGCTGGCGGCTACGGCAAGTCCGACCTGTGCGGGCCAGGTGTGAAGCAGATGCTTCTCGCGCACAACTCCGAGTTGGAGGAGCAAAGCAGATTGCATGCGAATCCTTTCCGACGCGCTCGCCGGGGAGGCGAACACGCTGACCGGCGGCTACCGCAATCCTGCACTCTCAACGGCAGACGCGGCAGGTGGTCAAACGAAAGAATACCAAGGGGGAGGCTGGCTGTGCGCGGGTGGGGAGATCCACCTGTTGATTGCATGCATTCGGCGCGCCGTATCGAGCTTGGTTCCGGAAGGGCTACTGCAGGTGTTCGGCAGTTGACTCAGGCCGCTGGGAGCCCTCTACTACAAAGGTATGTCGACCCTTGCACACGTCTCGTCCACGAAGAAAAAACGATCCAAACTACGCGCCTGTGTAGCAGGGATTGCTTCCAATCGGCGCAAGGTGGCCACGGTGGGCGCAGCGTTGTTAGCGGTTGGGGTGGGCTACCACGTGGTGTTCGGGGCCAATGGCTTGACTGTGTACCAAGGCAAGCGGCATGAGAATCGCGCGCTGGATGCCGAGGTTAAACAGCTGCAACACGAGAACGAGTTGCTGAAGGGACACGTCGGACGGCTGCAGAGCGATCCCGGAGCGATCGAGCACGAGGCTCGCGAGCAGCTCCATTACGCACGGCCCGGCGAGGTGATTTACCAGCTCGATGGGCGGTCGGCGAGCGGCGCGGGGACGACGTCACAGGGCGCCAGCAACTGAGCTCTGGGCGGGCCCGGGGGCGAGAAGCGTCTGAAGATCGACAGAGATACCTCTAGTCCAGGAACCGGCGAGTTATGCCCGCGTAGGAATCGATCCGGCGATCTCTCAGGAAGGGCCAATGTTGTCGTGTCGTTTCGATCAGCTTCGGATCGAGCTCTGCGGTGAGGATCTCCTCCTGGTGGTGCGAGGCTTGTGCGAGTATGCGGCCGAACGGATCCGCGATGAACGAGCCTCCCCAGAACTCGAGTCCTGAGTCGGGTGTGTGGTCGCCGGGGCCGGAGATTTCGGTGGGTCCGCCTTCCGGTGCAGGGAGTATCACGTCTCCGTGTTCGTGGCCAACACGGTTTACAGCGCACACGAAGACGCCGTTTGCGATTGCGTGGGCGCGCTGCATGGTGTGCCAGGCGTCGTACTGCGCTGTGCCGAACTCGTCCTTTTCGCTGGGATGCCAGCCGATGGCCGTGGGATAGAAGAGGATCTCCGCACCGGCGAGGGAGGTGAGACGGGCAGCTTCGGGGTACCACTGATCCCAGCAGACAAGCGTCCCTACGTTGCCGTTGCTGGTGCGTAAAGATCGGAAGCCAAGGTCGCCGGGGGTGAAGTAGAACTTTTCGTAGAAGAGGGGATCGTCCGGGATGTGCATCTTGCGGTAGAGGCCTGCGATGTGATCCGGGGCGTCGCTGGTGTGGTCGAGGATCGCGGCCGTGTTGTGGTAGAGGCCGGGTGCGCGGCGCTCGAAGAGACTGGCGATTAGGGTGATCTTCTCCTCCCGCACGACGGCGGCGAGGCGCTGTGTGGAAGGGCCGGGGATCGATTCGGCGAGGGCAAAGAGGGCGTGGTCTTCGCGCTGGCAGAAGTACTGCGCGCGAAACAACTCCGGGAGACAGATGAGCCGAGCGCCGTCGTGCGCGGCCTGGCGTACGAAGTCGGCGGCGCGGTCGAGGTTTTCTGCGACCGACGGCGCACAAGCCATCTGAATGAGGGCGACGCGAGTAGGTTTTTCTGGGCTCATCATGGATGTCTCGTATAGACGGCGAAAGGCGCTGACTGCATGCCAGCGCCTTTCCACCGACGGAGCGGATGTTTACTTTTCGTCGAAGAGCAGGATCGCCGCGGCGATGGTAGTGGTCCAGCGGCCATTTTTGTCCCCAACGGCGGACTGGGTGACGTTGGCTGTGCGGACGATCTTGTTGGAGATGCGGTAGATCTCCTTCTTCTCGTCCCAGCTCTTGTCGGGATCGAATTCCACATCGAGCGTAGTTGCCAGCATCTCTGCCGCAAGCTCTTCGGCGTAGTCGCCGGCCTGGTCTTCGGTCTCGCCGAAGCTGTGGTGTTCGGAAAGGTAGCCGTAGGTTTCGCGATCTGAGGGAATGGCGACGCCGATGGAGCTGACTACGAGCCGATGCGCCTCCCGCGTGGAGTTTTCCGCTATGACGGCAAACACGACCTCACCGGGGTTCAGGTACTTCAAACCTTCTTTACGCGGGATCAGCTTGCACTTGGGCGGAAAGATGGATGAGACGCGAACGAGGTTCTGGGCAGCGATTCCGGCGTCGCGCAGCGCCAGCTCAAACGAGGTAAGACGTTCTTTGTGCCGGCCCACGCCCTTTGTGAAAAAACAGGCGCGTGGGGACCATGTTCATTCCCAATTCGAAGATCCTCCAGGGGGATAGCAAACGTGCTGGATGGCGGCGTTTCAGGCGGGTCCGCACACCGCAAACAACTTGTCAAAGTTATCACAGAGAGCATGCCCGTTGTGTTAACAGGCTGCATTGCGGGGCGACCGGCCCACGCGCGCGAATGTCCGTTCAGGGAGGGAAGCACAAAGGTGCAAAGAAGTCATCAAACGCGCGTGTTTTGATCTGCCGTTCTCTGTTACTTTTTTAGTACGCGGATGTTTTTCAGGGTTTTGGAATCCGGCTGGGTTCCAGCCGGGTGCGAGCAAGCCGCGTCATTCTTACCATCCTTCTTTTTCAAGGAGCATCATGTCGAGCGAATACCGTGATTTCCTGGAGCTCTCCTACTCGGAACTCGAAGACCTCAACCTGATGGCCAAGGATCAGCGCAGAAGGCGGGTAGCCATCGATGCCATTCAGGAAGAGCGGCTGAAGTACCTGACGGACGAGAAGCGGATCAAGGCCGTGATTGTGGTGTTCTCGGATCTTGAAGGCCGGCTGCACATGCTCGACTATGACAAGAAGTTCTTCGTGAAGAGCTGGGATAACCTGACCTTCGACGGCAGCTCCATTCGCGGCTTTACGGCACAGCGTGAGAGTGATCTTCGTCTGGGCATTGACTGGAGCGCCTTCTACTGGACGCCGGCGGATGTGTTTGGTGCAGGGAAGGTCCTGGTGTTTGGGCAGGTGATCGACAAGAATGGCGATCCGTACTCGGGTGATCTGCGCGGTGTGTTGAAGAAGTTCTCGGACGACATGTTCGAGCAGAATGGCTACACGCTGAACGCTGCGAACGAGATCGAAGGATTTCTGTTCGAAGGTATCGACGCCGAACGCACGTTCCACGAGACGGGGAGCTTCGAATACGTCAATAAGGGCGGCTACTACCACTCGTTGCCGGGTGATCCGCTGCGGGACTTCATCGATACGACCGCCGAGATTCAACGGGCCATGGGTTTCGAGAACGAGAAGGACCATCCGGAGGTCGCGCCGAGCCAGTTTGAGATCAACTACACCTACGGCGATGCGGTTGCAGCGGCCGACCAGATCCAGCTTTACAAGCTGATTTGTCGCACGGTGGCGACGCAGATGGGTATGACGGCGAGCTTTCTGCCGAAGCCCGTTGTGGGTGTCAATGGCTCGGGCATGCACACGAACGTGTCGATCACCAAGGCGGGCAAGAACCTGTTCTGGGACCCGAAGGGCGACGAAAGGGTCTCGCGATTCGCGTGGCAATTTGTGGATCGCATCCTTACCCACGGGGATGAGCTTTGCCTGCTCTTGAACGCCAGTGTGAACGCATATCGCCGCCTTGATCCTCACTTTGAAGCGCCCAACCAGATCAAAGCTTCTGCTACGGATCGCGGCTCAATGGTGCGAATTCCGATCGGGAATGAGAAGTCGGCGCGGGTGGAGGTTCGCTCCGTAGGGCCCGATGCAAATCCGTATATCGTTCTTTATTCGGTCTTCCGGACAGGTCTACAGGGAGAGACGGCAAAGATCAAGAATCTGCGCCAGGCAGACCGTTACCTGCCGGACAACATCTACTCCGCTCTGGAGTTGTACCGCGGCGGCAACTGGACTACGACGCTACTTGGGGAAGATGTGAAGGCTCGGTACGCGGACCTGAAGCAAGCCTCTGCCGATCGGTGTGCGCGTCTGCTTGGAACGATCGTGAAGGCTCCGGAGGTTCAGTTCCATCACGACGTCTACAACCAGCTGCTTTGGAACCAGTTCTAAAGGCTGATCAACCAAAGGAGTATCGCCCCGGCTCCGGCCGGGGCTTTCCTTTTGCTTTGACTAAACCGAAGTCGTGGTGCACTCTTCTACCCAGACTCGAGGAGGAGTGTTCTGGAGAACGAACGGCCCTACGCCCCAGTCCTTCCGGCCACCACCCTTAGCGGCTGCATGTTTCTCGGTCTGGTGGTGGGAGGCTGGCTGCTCGGAGCGCAGATCAAGGCGATCCGTTTGGCCGACAGATACGTAACCGTGAAGGGACTTGTGGAGCGCACGGTCCGATCGGACACGGCGATCTGGGCGGTCACGTTCAAGGAAGCGGGAGGCGATCTGCCTGCGGTATTCGCCAGGAGTGAGACGGACAAAGCCGCAGTGCTGAAGTTTTTTGCAGATCAGGGGATGACACCGCAGGAGGTTACTGCCGGGCAGATCCAGGTAACAGACAAGCAAGCCAATGAGTACGGCGGGAATCAGGCCGGTCCCCGCTACATCGTCCAGCAGACCGTCACGGTGCATTCCAACGACGTTGATAAAGTCGCGCGTGCAGGGCAGAAGACCTCCGATCTTGTTCAGGCCGGAATCGTGGTCGGCGGTCAGAACGGGCAGGGGGGCATCAGCTATCTGTTCACCGGGCTGAACGCCCTGAAGCCGGACATGATTACGGAGGCGACACGCAATGCGCGTGCGTCAGCGGACCGCTTTGCTGCAGATTCCGGCAGCCAGGTTGGCTCTATCCGCTCCGCCAATCAAGGTGTCTTTTCCATCTCGCCGGTGGACGCCGGAAGCGCCGCGGCAGCGAACGACGAAGCCCCCGGTGAACAGCAGGGCGCCGATGCCAGCCTGATGAAGAAGGTACGCGTCGTTGCCACGATCGACTACTATCTCGTGCGCTAGCGAATCGCGCAGGCCGGGCAGGAGGTCTTCAGGCTGTGGAAGACCTTTGGCGATCCCCGATCAACAGTCGATTGGGGCTCAGCAGATCCATACAGATCCAGGCCCTCTCGTGCTTTAGTAAAGGTGTTATGAGTACGACCCGACCGAGCGTCGTCGAGGGCGGACCATTGACCGTGAGCTTCCTCATGGATGACGGGTCGACGTTGAACGTTCTGGCGAGCATTGACAACACGGCGGCCACGGAACTCGATATCGATTTACTGGAAGTGACCGGCCGGGCGTGTAGCGGCCTTTATCCGTTCGAGCAGAATCCTTGGACGGTGCACCAATAGAAGGTAGCCGGTAAGCGGACACCTTGCATTGCACCTCGTCTTTGCTGAGTGGTAGCCTTCGAATTGCGAACAGAATCCGCAGTTCTTTGGAGCTACCGAACACAATGCCGCAGACCAGTTACAACGGAATTCCCGTGCCCACAGACGGCCAGCCGATCGGCTACAGCGAAGGCAAGTTCACAGTCCCGAACAACCCGATCATCCCTTTCATCGAAGGTGACGGCACGGGTCGCGACATTTGGAAGGCCTCGCAGCGCGTCTTCGATGCGGCGGTTGAGAAGGCTTACGGGGGCAAGCGCAAGGTTGCGTGGTACGAGGTACTGGCGGGCGAGAAGGCCTATCGGCAGACGCAGAACTGGCTCCCGGAGGACACGGTTAAGGCGACGGTGGACTTCCGGGTGTCCATCAAGGGACCGCTGACAACTCCAGTGGGGGGAGGCATCCGGTCGCTGAATGTGGCGCTCCGGCAGCTGATGGATCTTTACCAGTGCATCCGGCCGGTGAAGTATTACGCCGGCGTGCCGAGCCCCGTGAAGCACCCGGAACTGGTGGACATCGTCATCTTCCGCGAAAACACCGAGGACATTTACGCCGGTATTGAGTTCCGCCAGGGGACGCCCGAGGCAGCGCAGTTCATCGAGTTCGTCAACGATACGATGCTCAAGGGTGGCAAGAAGAAGGTCAGGCTGGACTCCGGTGTAGGCGTGAAGCCGATCTCCATCACGGGTTCCAAGCGCCTCGTCCGCGCGGCGATTGCCTACGCGATTGCTAACGGCCGAAATACGGTGACCCTCGTCCACAAGGGAAATATTCAGAAGTTCACCGAGGGAGCCTTCCGCGAGTGGGGCTACGAGGTCGCGACCCAGGAGTTTCGCGAGCAGACGGTAACGGAGCGGGAAAGCTGGATTCTCGGGAATGTAGAAGCAAACCCCGGGATCACCCCTGAAGAGAATGCAGCCCTGATCGAACCGGGCATTGAGTTCGCGCCGAAGGAGTTTGGTGATTCGGTCGTCTCCGAGATCAACCAGGTACTTGCGGCGATCGGCCAGAGCCACGGGGGCGGGAAGTGGAAGTCCAAGATCCTGGTAAACGACCGCATCGCGGATTCGATCTTCCAGCAGATCATCATTCGTCCGAGCGATTATTCGGTTTTGGCGACTACAAATCTGAACGGCGACTACATCTCGGACGCGGCCGCTGCGCAGGTCGGGGGGCTCGGGATTGCGCCGGGCGCCAACGTGGGTGATGGCTTTGCTGTGTTCGAGGCGACGCATGGAACCGCACCCAAGTACGCGGATAAGGACGTCATCAACCCGGGTTCGGTGATGCTTTCCGGCGTTATGTTGTTCGATTTTCTCGGCTGGACGGAAGCGGCGCGCCTGATTGAGAGCTCGATGGAAAAGACCATCGCACAGAAGTACGTCACCTACGACTTCGAGCGGCAGATGCAGGGCGCGACCAAAGCCAAGACCAGTGAGTTCGCTACCCGCATGATCGAGAATATGTAGGGTCTCTGCTGGTTTGAAGAGCAGAGTCTCGAGAGACGGCCTGCTTTGCTGCGGAACAACTAACTAGAGGAGAAGCGATGCGGAAGAAGGTAACGATTGTCGGGGCGGGGAACGTAGGCGCAACCGCAGCTCATTGGATCGCGGCGAAGGAGCTGGCGGATGTAGTTCTGATCGATATTGCCGAAGGAGTTCCCCAGGGCAAGGGTCTCGACCTGATGCAGGCGATGCCAATCGAGAAGCGCGACTGCACGATTACGGGCACAAACGACTACGCGGACACAGCGAACTCCGACATCGTCGTCATCACCGCGGGCATACCGCGCAAGCCGGGCATGAGCCGGGACGACCTTCTGAACACGAATTACGGCATCATGTCGAAGGTTGTGGGCGAAGTGTCACGGACCTCACCAAACGCCATCATCATTGTGGTTTCAAACCCGCTTGACGCTATGGCGCAGGCGGCGTTCAAGCAGTCCGGCTTCCCGCGCGAGCGGGTTCTTGGGATGGCTGGGATTCTGGACTCCGCGCGCTTCCGGACGTTCATTGCAATGGAGCTGGATGTTTCTGTCGAAAACGTAACCGCCTTCGTTCTTGGAGGGCACGGTGACACGATGGTGCCACTGTCGCGCTACTCGACCGTGGCGGGCATCCCGATCACCGAGTTGATTGCTCCCGACCGCCTGAAGGAGCTGGAGACTCGCACGGCCAATGGAGGCGCGGAGATCGTCAAGTTCCTCAAAACAGGATCTGCGTATTACGCGCCCTCGGCTGCAGCGGTGGAGATGGTCGAGGCGATCCTGAAGGACAAGAAGAAGATTCTGCCCTGCGCCGCCTACCTGCAAGGGGAGTACGGGATCTCCGGGCTCTACGTCGGGGTGCCGTGCAAGCTCGGAGCGAAGGGCCTGGAGAAGATCATCGAGATCAAGCTGACTCCGGACGAGCAGGCTGCTCTTCAGAGGTCGGCGGATTCGGTAAAGGAACTCTGCACGGTTATCGGCGTGGCTTAGATCATCGCGCCGACGGTGCGGCTGGACGGTTAGTGTGCCTTGAACATGAAGGTGACAGCGGTGACAACCTCAACGGGTGTGCCGTCCACCAGGTAGGGCCGGAATCGCCACTGCAGCATGGCATCCTGGGCGGCCGCGCGGAGGTCATCCGCGCCACTCACCGCTTTGGCGCTGATGACCCGTCCGTCGCGCGAGATTGTTGCTCGCACGACTACGCTGGTGTCTATGTTGACGTGGCGACCCACCGGGTATCGCGGCGCAGGAATGGAAAGGGCGCTTTTCATCAACATTGACGAGGGTACGCTCACGACGGTCGCGCCGGCGTGATTCGCCGCCGTTGGCGCAGGTGTGGCTGCGGAGGGCTTGGGTATGTCGGCCCTTGGCGCATTCGCCGCGGTCTCCACCGCGGGCCGCGACGCTGAGTCGACGCTCGAGTCGGAGTTCATGCGCTGCGTGTAGGGCTCGATGACCTGCCGGGTTGCTGCACCTGGAGTGGGACCGGACGGTTGAACCCGCGTGATCGGAGCGGGGACCACGTCGGGGAGTGCAGGCGCCGCCGACATTGTGGGTAATGTCTGCAGGGGAGCGCTGGAGGCAGGAGGCGCAAAGGTAGGTTGCGGCGTAACGGAGATGAGCGGCGTGGGCGCTGTGGACGAGCCGGGTCCGGCCTGAGGCTTGCCTGCCGCGTTGGCACCGGGGGTACTGGCGGTCGCGGGTCGGGTGACTCCATTCGGCACTGGGCCTAAGGGCTGCAAGACCTGTGTCGGCGAGTTGGAGGCAGGGCGCTGGTCGGAATATGGGTTTTGCGCGGCACCGTTGTTATCTCGAGTATCGGGCAGGGTTGTTTTGGCGGTGCGGTCCGGGGTGGGTTGAACCATAAACCGGTAGCCAACTGCTGCGCCGCCGAGCACTGCGAGCGCGAAGACTGCCGCGGTTGGTTTGGAGATCCTGTTGCGGGAGGGGCTTGCGGGTTCGTCTTGGAGGATGGTACGGGATCGGGTGGGAAGGGGTTCCGACGCAACTGAGAAGGACGCTGCAGTCGCTGAGGTCTGAACGACGCGACGGCTGTACGGTACGCGATCCATCAGGGCAGGTTCCACTGCAGGTCGTGGGTCAATTAACTCCTCTGCCGGGGTAAGCTCGGCGTACTCACGGTCGGCGGGAACCTTGTCGACGCGTCCCGGCAGTTGCTGTGGGTGGTGCACGATCTCTTCGGAAAGTGCCGCCTTTTCTTCGAGTGCGGGTACCTCCAGCTCGGAGGGCTGCCCCTTGTTGATGTATTCAGCACCCCTCTCTTCGTACAGAGGCACCCTCGATGCATATGCGGGAGCCTTATCGACGTACACGAGAGCCTTTTCTTCGGGTGGTGTCTTCTCGGATGTCGGCACGCTGTATTCGGAGACTGGGACCCCGTATTTGTCGGCGGGGACCTCCGGTTGACTTTCAGGCACTTCATCTTCGAGCGGTCTCGGAGGTGCGGCCTCGATCGCGGGAGCAGCATCTTCAATGCCTCCGTGCGCAGGTTCGGCGAGTCCTGCGCTCAGTTGGATTGGCTCATCCGCGTGGATCTGAGGAAGAACCGCAGGAGTGACCTCGGCCGCATCGTGCGGTGCGGGGGTGGGTTGCGCCGAAGCTTGCACGGGGCCCAGGTACGCCTCCGCACGCTTGACCCTCTGCTCCAATTCAATGAGGTACTGGCTCAGCTCACGCAGCGTGAGATCGCCGATTGCCGTTTCGGGAGACAGCTTGCGTGCGGCTGCGTGGAGACCGCTGGCGTTGTCAGGCGGGTTTGCTCTACGGGAGAGCTTGGCTGCCCGAACGAAGGGGTCTTCCGGAGCCTGCCAGGTGTCCTCGTCCAGGGATGCCGGGGGTGGCTGTTGTGTCGTTCGACTCAGCCAGGCGGTATACCGCTCCACGAAGACAGCCCTCGTCGAAGCCGCGAGTTGCGCGGCGGGGAGAGTGTCGGGGATCCGCGGCCCGCCGACCGCGCGTATGATCAAATCCACCAGTTCTTCGGGCAACAAGTCTGTCTCGCTCATGTGGCTGATTGCCGTACAGAGGAGAAACAGATCCTGGCAGAGCCGTGGGTTCGAATCGAGCTCGGACGGAAGATGTTCCAGGTCTTTGGGGTCGCCGCAGCGAACCTTGTGACGCCGAAACAGATTGGCGAGGTCACTAAGAAAGTGAGCTTCGTTGGGCCGCAGCGTGATTGGGATCGGACGAACAGACATTAGGGCGGCGCCGTTTGCAGCATTTTACTCACGTGGTCCAGCCTAAGTGTACTCGGATGGTACTGGCTGTCCGTAGTCTGACAGATGTTTCTCGAAACGTGGAGGTTGTCAGAAACGATGTGCCGTCACGGCGCTCTACTGCGGGTCGTTCGGCGCAGTCGGCGGCGAAACAGGTTGGCGGGTCAAGGTTTCAGAACGGATTATCGGCGCCGCGGAAGACTGCCTCGGACTCTGGCGAGGCTGGCCGCTGGCGTATCCAGTGGCTTCAGCGCGTGCAGCGTCGGCCTCCATCCGGACTTCGCGCGGCACCAAGTGCGCCCCTGCATCGATGGCTCGGCGAGTCTTGAAGGGTCGTTCCGGAGAGTGACTTTGCCCTGCCGGTGGCGCTGGGGAACTGGTTGGCAGGGCCGGGACGGTTGTGGCGGAGTCAGGAGCGGTTCTGCTGTCCTGATTTGAGGGCAGCGAGGCGGGGGAGGCGGAGACGGGCGTGTGCTGCAGATGCCGGTATCCAAACGTTCCCGCGAGTCCGACCAGCACGACTGCGGCGGCCAGCCACGGGAACGTTCGGGATCCTTCCTCCGGAACATCGGAGACCGAACGAAACATCGTGCTGCTCGGTTCCTGACGAACCTCTCCCGCGGGCGGGAGCATCATGGCGCCGGAGGCGAGTTCCACCGCGGGAGCAATTTGCTCGATGGTCCGGAATGCCCGGATGGCACCGTGCGCGGTAGCTGGCTCGGCGTCCGGTGCGAGCGAGGGGAGAACCGACGCAGCCTGCAGGGAAAGGATTTCAGATCCGAGATGCGAGTCGCGGATGGCCTTGGGAAGATCGTCGGGAGGCGGCGGGGCGGATTTGCTCCAGGAAGCCGGCTCAGGTTTGGGCTCGTGCTGTGCCAGATGGGGGCTCAGTCGCTCTACACGGCCTTCCACCTGGTCGAGGTAAGCCTTGAGTTCGGAGAGAGTCAGGTCGCCGAGGCGCATATCTGGTGAAACGGCGCGTGAGACGTTCGAGTGAGGGTCATTACCGGAGGCACCGGAGGATGTCCGTGATTCCGACTGGGCACCCGATGCTGCCGCAAACCTCGTCGAACCTGGCGTCGGGATGTGTTCTGCCCCGGTACTTCGCGAATTGCGGTGTCCCGCGTCCGAGGCCAAGGGTTCATCCACCGTGCGGTTCAACCAGTGATTGTAATGATTTAAGAACGCCGCGCGGGTCGGCTCCGGAATCTGGCGGTCTCCCGATGAGAAGACGTGACCGCCGGCAGCGGTGGCTACCAACCGGAGCAGCGCGTCGGCAGAGAGATCCGATTCGCCCATGTGACTGATTGCGGTGCAGAGGTTGAAGAGGTCGCCACGCAATGCGGGGTTCGTGTCCAGATGGCTGGCTAACTCTAGGAGACAGGCGGGGGACCCGCAGGACAACTTATGACGGCGCAACAGGCTTTGGAGATCGGCCGCATAGTGTGCCTCCGTGAGTTGAATCCGCAGTGGAGGCGTAGAAGTGGACATGAGTGAGACCCTCGCTGGCGCCGCGCAGCGCGGTCACACACGAATGGTAAGTGAGCAGGCGGCGAACGGGCCTGGAATGTGCAGTGCGGCGCTACAACTGCTGTTGTATTCCCAGGCCCATCCGCGGTGCTAAAGGGTCAGGCTACGCGTTCGATCGTCACCGACTCGAGTACCACTGGGGTTTTGGGACGATCCATGCCGTCGCGCGGGACCTTGCTGATCTTCTCTACGATGTCGTAGCCTTCGACGACCTCGCCGAAGATTGTGTGCTTGCCAGTCAGCCACGCCGTGTCCGCCGTGGTGATGAAGAACTGGCTGCCATTTGTGTTCGGGCCTGCGTTCGCCATTGCGAGCTTTCCGGGCTTCTGGAAGCCGTGCGGCGAGCCCTTTGTCTCATCGGCGAACTTGTACCCTGGTCCGCCCATGCCCGTCCCTTCAGGGTCTCCGCCCTGGATCATGAAGTTCGGGATGACGCGATGAAAAATCGTGCCGTGGTAGAGCTGCGGGCCCTTTTTTGAACTGGAGTTCCAGGGTTTCGATCCCTCCGCCAGGCCGATGAAGTTGGCGACTGTTTGTGGTGCGTCCTTTTCAAACAGTTCACACACGATGTCGCCGAGGGTGGTCTTGAAGGTAGCGTAGGTTCCGGGCTTGGTAGGCATGCAATGACTCCGATTCGTTTGTGGAAGGTGCGGTTAGTTGGTGCGCTAGTGAGTTGCGGACGGGGCCGGCGCAGAGGCGGCCGTACCCGGGCCTGCGGAGCGAGTCTGTGCGGGAGGCAGCGGTTGGCCTTCGCGAACGATGGTGACGTGTTCGATCAGCACGGGAGTCAGCGGCTTGTCCTCAGCGTTGCGGGGAACGCGGGCGATCGCCGTTACGACGTCCACGGAGGGCAGATCGCACTGTCCGAAGATGCTGTATTTTCCGTTGAGTTGAGCAACCGGCTGCTCCGTGACGAAGAACTGGCTGCTGTTGGTGTTCGGGCCGGAGTTCGCCATGGCGAGCCGGCCCGGGACGGAGAAGGTGAGTGCGGGGTCCGTCTCGTCCTTGAAGTAGTAGCCTGCGTCGCCAGACCCGTCGCCCGCGGGGTCGCCGCCCTGGACCATGAATCCCGGGATGACCCGATGAAAGGCAAGTCCATCGTAGAGACGCTTCCCGTGCACCTTGGCGTGGGTTGCTGGATCGGACCAATCCTTGGTGCCTTCGGCGAGCCCGAGGAAGTTATCGACGGCCGTGGGTGCAATCTGGGGAAAGGTCTTGCAGGTAAGGCGTCCCATGGTGGTATCGATCACGATGGTCGGTCCCGTGGGCACAGGTTCGCGCGGCAGTGTGGCACCGGGCGCGTCGGGTAGATCAGCTGGAGGGGGAGCCTGGGCCCTGGCCGTTGCGACCACGATGGAACAGGTAAGGAGAATAGCGAGGCGGACAGGTGGCACAGTAGGTAGGGTAGCTGAGGTCTGGGTTGAGCGGCAAGGCGCGCCCGTCAGTATAAGAGGCGGTCTGATGATCGCCGGGTTCGGATCTTCGGTCGCAAGCACTCTATACTCAAGCCAGATGAGCAGAGAGTCTGAAGGTCATTCAACAGAACAGCAGAGGGAGAGTATGCCGGAGGAGCCCTCGCAGGCGGCGCAAGAGGGGGCAGCGCAGCTTAGCGCGGAGGTCTCTCCGGACCTGCAGGATACGGTCCAGGATTTTCTGATTGAGGCCGCGCAGCAGAACGAAGCCGCGGCCGAAGCGGTTCCTGAAGAGCGCAACAGGCCCGGGCCATACATCGCCTTCGAAAAGGTGTCGAAGTCTTTTGGGTCCTTCGATGTGCTTGAAGGAGGTTTCCTTCTTTGTTATGCCGGGCGAGACGCTTTGCATCCTGGGGCGTTCGGGAGTCGGGAAATCTGTATCGCTTCAGATGTTGATGGGTTTTCTAAAGCCAGATAGCGGACAGATCATGGTCGGGGGCGAGAACATCTGTGGATTTGACGAGAAGCAACTGCAGCAGGTGCGCCGCAAGGTCACCATGGTCTTTCAGAATGGAGCACTGTTCGATTCCGTTTCGGTTGGCGAGAACGTAGCCTTTCCTCTGCGAGAGCGTAAGGATCTGGCGGAGGATCAGATGCAGAAGATCGTCCGGGGCATGCTGGAGATGGTGGGGGTTGCGGGAATGGAAGACCAGCTGCCATCCGATCTTTCGACGGGAATGAAGCGCTCTGTTGCGATCGCGCGGGCGCTTGCGTCTCAGCCAGAGGCCATTCTGTATGACGAGCCGACCACTATGGTCGATCCGCTGATGGGTCATCTTTTGGGAGACCTGATCGCCCGGCTGAAGACGCAGTTGCATCTGACAAGCATCGTAGTCACCCACGACATGCGTTTCGCGCGCAAGCTGGCTGATCGTGTTGTGTTTCTTCATGAGGGGACGGCGCGCTTCTTCGGCACTATGGAGGAGATGGATCGGTCTGAGGATCCGGTGCTTCGGGAGTTCTTATTGCTCGACGAACTGGTATTGCCGCGCTAGTACCTCGGTACTCACTGCGGCCGTCTGGGCGGCTCGGGTTGGATTGCCTTGGCTATCTGCAGGCCGTATCATGGAACCCAGTCGTAGACATTTGAGTAGGCCTCTTTCCAATGGCTCATTCCGGGTCTTTTTTCGTTTAGCTTTCGCCTGCTGGAGACGCTCGGCAGCAAGCACCAGTGAGGCGCGGAGCACCCCACGGTCTCGGTGCCCTACGGCTTCTGAACCATGGAGTAGAGGCACCTGCTATGGCCACGCCCGACTACTTACAACAGGTCGTAGTTTCCGGACGCGCGCGAAGAGCTGCGGGGTCCAGGGCTTCATCTGGCATGGGCATTCTGTATCGTCCATCGGTGACCAGCCTTATATGGGCGACGCTCGATCTGCTGACAGTGATCCTGGCGGGTATAGTCGCTCTCCGCCTCCGTGCGACGGTCTCGCCGACGGCTCCCGAACTGACTGTTATCTCTTATCTCATACACATGGCGCCTCCCGTGCTCGGGATTTACCTCGGGTGGTTCGCATTTGTGCTGATCTTCTTCAGCCGCTCGTACGGTCTGTATGGTCCTGTGCTGAACCGCAGCGGTCTGCACGAGATGCGTATGACCGTTCAGGCCACGCTCATCGCGGGTCTGATTCTGTGCGGGACGCTGTATCTGCGTAAGGCGATCATCGTCTCACGCATTGTGGTACTGACGCTTGTACTGCTCACCCTGGCGCTGCTCTGCCTCCGACGAGCGATATGGCGGCACGTTGTTTATAGCCGCTATCGGGAGGGGCTGGACACACGCAACGTTCTGATTGTGGGGGCGGGACGCGTGGCTCATGCACTGCGAAATCACCTGGAGTCGCTCCGACATCTGGGGTTCCGCTTCAAGGGCTTCGTTTCGCTTACAGAACGCGAGGCGGAGTCGGGCGATACGGACATCATAGGAGATGTGCGGAATTGCCTTTCTTTGGCGCGTTCCCTCTTTGTGGACGAGATCTTCTTCTCCGTGCCGGCGGAGAAGAAGCTGGTCATCAGCATCGTCGAAGAGGCACGGGCGATGGGAATCGACGTCCGGGTAGTCCCTGATCTGTACGATGGACTGGCGTGGAACGCCCCTATCGAGTACATCGGCCAGTTTCCGACCATTCCGCTCCACCGACGGGATCTGCCCATCGGCGTCTTTATTCTGAAGCGAGCGTTGGACATCACGGTGTCGCTGATCGCAATGGTGCTGCTCGCGCCGTTCATGGCCATCATCTGTCTGGCGATCCGGCTGGATTCCGAAGGTCCGGTCTTCTACAAGGCGCAGCGCATTGGACGAAAGGGACGGACGTTTCGCTGTTTCAAGTTCCGCACCATGTGTGTAGACGCTGACCGGCAGAAGGAGAAGCTGAAGCACATGAACGAGCGCGACGGCATTCTCTTCAAGATCACCAACGATCCCCGCATCACCCGGGTCGGCCGTTTCCTGCGCAAGTACTCCTTCGACGAACTACCCCAGTTTTACAACGTGCTTCGAGGAGATATGAGTCTTGTAGGTCCTCGTCCTCCCGTCGCGTCAGAGGTCGAAAAGTACGACCTGTCTCATCTGCGGCGCCTGGACGTGCTGCCCGGAATGACCGGGTTGTGGCAGGTGGAGGCGCGCCAGGACCCCTCGTTCGACTCGTACATCTCGCTGGACACGGCCTACGTTGAGAACTGGTCTTTGTGGCTGGACATGAAGATCCTGGCGCGGACCGTTGGCGTGGTGCTTTCGGGTACGGGTTCATGAAGAGCCGGTTCAGCGTCAGTAGGGCTTTCTGCGACCTTGCCCTAAATCTCGACCTTGGTTGCGATCGGGAAGCGGCGTCCTAGTCCGAAGGCCTTCGGGGTGACCTTCAGGACTGGTGCTGCCTGCTGACGTTTGTACTCTGCCCGTTCGACCAATGTGAGCACGCGGCGCACCAGTTCGGTTGTGACGACGGATGGCTTACCGATCTCCTCGACGATCTTCTCGGCCGAGCAGAACCGCTCGACGTAGGCCTCGAGAATGGGGTCCAGCAACTCGTATGGAGGAAGCGAGTCGGTGTCTTTCTGGCCCGGCCGAAGCTCTGCCGAAGGCGGCTTGGTGATCGTGTTCTGCGGAATGGCTGTATGGGCCCGGTTCGCGTAGGCTGCCAGTTCGTAGACCCGGGTTTTATATACATCGCCGATTACAGCGAGTGCGCCCACCATATCGCCGTACAAGGTGCAGTAGCCGGTGGACATCTCGCTTTTATTGCCAGTCGTGAGCACGAGCGCTCCGAACTTGTTCGACAGCGCCATCAGGAGAGCGCCGCGAACGCGGGACTGCAGATTCTCCTCTGCTAGGCCAAACGGCGTGTCGGCAAAGAGCGGCTCGAGCGACCGCTGGTAGGCAACGAAAACATCGTGAATAGGGACCAGCTCGAACTTGATCGAGAGATTCTGCGCCAATGTGCGAGCGTCATCGATGGATCCGGTGGACGAAAACTCGCTCGGCATCCCAATACCGAGAACATTCTCGGACCCCAGAGCCTCGACTGCGACGGCAGCGACAAGCGCCGAGTCGATGCCGCCGGAGAGCCCTATGACAGCCTTGCTGAAGCCGCATTTGCGAACGTAATCGCGGGTGCCAAGTACCAGGGCGTTCCATGTTCCGGCGATGTCGTTTGCCTCGGCTTCCTCGATGGAGGTGTGTGGTGTGCTTTGTGTCTCGGCAACAGCGTCTGTGTCGATCAGAATGACGTCTTCGGCGAAAGAAGCGGCCTGAGCGAGCAAAGAGCCATCCGGCGCAAGTGCGATCGATGAGCCGTCGAAGACGAGGGAGTCGTTTCCGCCAACCTGGTTACACAGGATGACGAAGGCATTGTGCCGCCGCGCCAATGCAGAGAGCATGCTGCGGCGGACGGCGCGCTTTCCCTTCCAGTAGGGTGATGCGGACAGGTTGAGCAGTACCCGCGGCTGGCGGCCGAGTGGGTCCGGGAGCACGCGCCACTGCTGCATAAGATGCTCTACCGGATCGATGGCGTAGAGGCGGCGCGGCCAGAAACCCTTGTCGTTCCAGGCGTCTTCGCACACGGTGATGGCGAGCGGCGAACCGTGCAGAGTTGTGAGGGTCTGCTGGGATGCGGGCTCGAAATAGCGCTGCTCATCGAAGACGTCGTAGAAGGGCAGGAGCATCTTCTGCTGGACAAACGCGATTTGTCCCCCGGAAAGCAGCGCTCCGACGTTGCGCGCGTGCTTGCCTTCCGGATTTTCCGCAGGCAACACGGCTCCGCACAGAATCGCGGGGCCGCTAGATGCCGTGGTGGCTGCCAGTTCGTTCAGGGCTTGCTCTGAGCGTGCAAGAAAGGAGCTCTTCTCTAGGAGATCTGCCGGCGGATATCCGCACAGGGCCAGTTCGGGGAAGACGACCAGATCGGCGCCGAGATCCCTGGCTCGTGCGGTCCCGCTTAGGATAAGGCGTGTGTTTCCGGCGAAGTCACCGACCGTAGGGTTGATCTGAGCGAGAGCAATCTTCACTCATCCAGTGTACCGCTGGGCCGCGGAAGAGCGGGCGGAGGTGGAGCACGCCTGGCCGAGCGCGATAGTACTCCCGAAGGCGCGTGATTTGCGTTCTAATAAAAGTCTGCAGACTCGCTGCACACCGGACAAAGGACATTGATCTTGAAATTATCTGCTTTTGTAGTTGCCGTCTGCGTTGTCACATCGGCCGCGCTTCACGCCCAGGCACCCGCCTCGGCCGCGCCTGCCGCGCCTGCTCTTCAGCAACCGGCCCCATCGGGGACGGCTGCTCCAGCAGATCCGTTTCCGCCGGCAAACCCGCGGTATTTCGATGCACCATCGCCTTCGCTCGAGACGGCGAACGCGTTCCTTAAGGCGCTTTGGGGATATGACACGACCCGGCTGTATCGCGTGATGGCGATCCAGAAGACGCGTGCGCCGGGCGTCGCGAAGGTAGTTGTGTTTGTATCCGACACAAGCCCGAACGCGAAGGTGGCTTCAACGGTCTTCTACACCACACCGGACGGCAAATTCGCCTTGGCGGAGGGCGTAGGGATTGTTCCGTTCGGGGCGAATCCGTTCACCGATCTGAAGAAGCTTCTTGAAGACCGGGCGGATGGTGCCTGGAGGGGGGCTCCAGGGAAAGCACTTGAACTGGTGGAGTTCGCTGATCTTCAATGCCCGCATTGCAAAGAGGCGCAGACCTCCATGGACCAGATCGTCAAGGACTTCCCAAACGCTCACGTGGTATTTCAGCTCTTCCCGCTTGTTGACGTGCATCCGTCCGCCTTCAAAGCAGCGGCCTACGGCATTTGCGTGCAGAAGCAATCGAACGTCGCGTTCTTCAAGTATGTGAGTGCTGTGTTCGACACCCAGGACGCGCTTACGCCGGCGACAGAGGATACTGTGCTGAAGGCGGCGGTAACTCGCGCTGCGCTCGATCCGGCAGCGATCTCGGCCTGCGCTGCGACCCAGAGCACCAAGGATGTGGTGAACGCAGACGTCAAGCTGGCGGTGGATGCGGGTATCGATCAGACGCCGCTGCTTTCGGTCAACGGACGCATGCTTCCCATCACCCAGATTCCGTACGAGCAGGTTAAGCAGATTATTTTGTATCAGGCGGAATTGGATCACGTTGCGACCGGCGGGCCGAGAGAGCAGACAAATCAACCAGGCGCGCCGGTCGGAACGCCTGGCAAGTGATGATCGGGAAGAGACTGTTTTGAGCCCTGACTTAGAGGCCCATGCGGTTCTCTTCCTCGTCCGCTTGTCTATCTACTGAGCTCAGCTTCTCGGCCACGGACTTTGCCTGGGTGAACAGGAGCAGGTAGTCCGGGCCGCCAGCTTTGGAATCGGTGCCGCTCATGTTGAAGCCGCCAAACGGATGTGCACCGACCATGGCGCCGGTGCATTTGCGGTTGAAGTACAAGTTCCCGACGTGGAACTCCTGCGCGGCCCGATCCAGCTTCGTGCGGGAGGAGGTATAAACGGCGCCTGTGAGTCCGTACTCAGTGCTGTTGGCCATTTGCAAGGCATCATCGAAGTTTGCTGACGGGATAACTGCGAGGACGGGGCCAAAGATCTCTTCCTGCGCGATTCGCGCGGTTGGAGCAACGTCGCGCACAACCGTAGGCGGTATGTAGTAGCCGCCTTCCAGGTCCCCAGCCCGGAGTAGCGGGGCACCACCAGCGATGACTCTGCCTTCGGTGTGAGCAGTCTCGATATAGCCGAGCACGCGTTCGTAGGCAGTCTTGCTAATCACGGGTCCGGCGTAGAGGTTTGCGGCGGGGTCGCCGAGTGGCATGGCTGCGACTCGGCGAACGAGGCGGTCGCAAAAGTCGTCGTAGATCGACGTGTCGACGATGGCCCGGGAGCAGGCGGAGCACTTTTGGCCGCTGAAGCCGAACGCGCTGGCCGCAACCCCTTCAACGGCAGCATCGAGGTCGCAGTCTGCATCGACGATAATGGCATCTTTCCCGCCCATTTCGAGGATGGTGCGGCGAATAAACCGTTGTCCGGGGCGGGTGCGAGCGGCACTTTCGTGAATCTCCAGCCCGACCTTCTTTGAGCCGGTAAACGCCACGAAACGCGTGTCCGGATGAGCGACGACTGCGCTGCCGAAGCCGGGCCCCTCGCCGGGACAGAAGTTCACAACGCCGGGCGGAAGGCCAGCGTCCTCCAGGAGCGAGAAAAAGACGGCCGCGATGGTTGGCGCGTCGACAGAGGGCTTGAGAACGACTGTATTGCCACAGACTATGGCCGCGGCGGTCATGCCAGCCATGATCGCGAGCGGGAAGTTCCACGGCGGGATCACCGCACCCACGCCCAGCGGGATATAAGCCAGGCGGTTACGCTCGCCCGGTAGCTGGATGGGTGTCGTGGCTGCGGCCAGGCGCAACGCTTCGCGTGCGTAGAACTCCAGGAAGTCGATCGTCTCCCCTACATCCGCGTCGGCTTCTGCCCAGTTCTTGCCAACCTCAAAGGTCAGCCAGGAGCAAAGCTCAAACTTCCGTTCCCGGACCATGCGGGCTGCGCGGAACAAGAGTTCGGCACGCTCGCCAACCGGCTTCCGGCTCCACTCCGGGAAGGCGGTGAGGGCGGCCTGCATGGCGGGCTCCACGTCTGCGGCGCCCGCGGCCTGATGAACTCCGACGATCTCGGCTGGACGAGCCGGGTTGATCGATGTGATCTTGGCCTCCGTCGTAACCCGGCGACCGCCAATGATCATGGGGTACTCGCGTCCAAGCTGTGCCCTGACGCTCTCGAGCGCGGAGAGCATTGCGGTGCGGTTCGCCTCGTCGGTGAAGTCGAGGAATTGCTCGTTCCGAAAGGGAGCACGTTCGCCAGGGCCCGAAGTCTCTGGCACCGTCAGGTTCGCGTTACTTTGGGTTGTTGCTTCGATCGGCATAACACCATTCTATTGGGTGCAGCGATCCGCAAGTGTGCGGGTGGGACGCCCGCCTGGAGAGTCCAGGGTTGCGGATTCATTGCACAGCCCACCGCGCTATGCTAGCGTCAATACCTGCGAGGTTTAACTTGCGCCCGTCTCAAAACAGGCCGGTATTCGAACCCTGCTCGCGCCTGCACGAACTGTCGCCCGAGGAGGCGGCGGTTTATCGGCAACTCGACCCGCTGCGCATCCCGCAACATGTTGCGATCATTATGGATGGGAATGGCCGGTGGGCGGGTAAGCGCGCACTGAAGCGATTCCTTGGGCATCAGCAGGGCGCCGAGTCAGTGCAGTTTGTCATCGAAACGGCATCGCGGATCAACCTGCCCTTCATCACGCTGTATGCGTTCTCGCTCGAGAACAACCTGCGCCGGCCGAAGACTGAGGTGAACTTCCTGATGAAGCTTCTCCGGAATTACCTGGTCGGGAATGTGAAGCGCATGAACGATAACAATGTTCGGTTGAATTACATCGGGCGGATTCATGAACTGCCGAGTGAGGTCCAGGAGACCATGCAGTGGGCCTCCGACGCGACAGCACGAAATACGGGAACAACACTTACCCTGGCTTTGAACTACGGATCACGGTCGGAGATGGTTGATGCAGCCCGTGCTGTTCTCTCTAACTTGATCGCGGAAGCACACGAGCGTGGCTGCTCGCTGGAAGATTTGCTGCAGGTCGACGGCGTTGAATCGCGGCTGGATGAGCACCACATCACGGATGCGCTTTATACCCGGGGAATGCCGGATCCGGACCTGGTCATTCGCACATCGGGCGAGCAGCGGATTTCGAACTTTCTGCTCTGGCAGATCGCTTATTCCGAGATTTTCATCACTGAACGACTGTGGCCGGACTTCCGCGGCATACACCTGCTGGAGGCTATACAGAACTATCAGCAGCGGGAGCGACGCTTTGGGGGACTGGGTGAGTCGTTTACCGACGAGGACCTGGACGCGCTCGAGCCTGCGTCGCAGGTGGCCGAGGAGATCGCCACGCAACTGGATCCATCTCACGTCATCCGGCGGTAGAGAGTGTCGGGTCGCCGGGCAGTTTCAAAGGCGTCCGGTACGCCGCGCCGCCTCGTAGAGAGACAACCCAATCAACGTCTTGCCATCGTGAATCTTGCCTTCGGCCACCATCCTCATGGCCTCTGACAGCGGGGTGGGAAGCAAGTCGATCTGCTCGTCCTCTTCGGGAGTTGCAGCGCCGGAGCGAATGTCACGAGCGACATAGATCTGCATCCACTCGCCAAGAAAACCCGGGCTGGCGAAGTACTTGACGAGCAGGTCCCAGTGTTTAGCGCGGTAGCCGGTCTCCTCGATCAACTCGCGCTTGGCCGCCGCGAGAGGTTTCTCCCCAGCGTCCACCCGTCCCGCAGGGAGTTCGATCAGGAACTGGCCTGCGGCGTGGCGGTACTGCCGGATGAGGATTACTGTGGGGTCGTCGGGATTGGTAGACTCGTCGACGGCGAGCATGACCACAGAGCCGTTGTGCCGCACCACCTCGCGGGTATTCTCCCGGCCACCTGGTTCGATCACGGTATCACGGTAGACACTGATGACCTTGCCTTCGTAGGCTATCTCCGACTTGAGAAGCCTGGCCTTCTTCTTTGGCGAGGGCCGCTGGTCAGCTTGGCTCCCTGCGAAAGTTGGCTTGTTGCCGAGGGTGGACCCATGGGAGCTCTTTTTGGAAGCCTTCCGGGGGGCGGCCGGCCTGCTGTGAACCTCCGCCCTGGGGCTTGCGATCACTTTGGCAGAAGAGGGTTGCGGGGACTCGATGCGGGAGCGCGCTGAGTTCGACGGCATGGACACTACGGTATCATCCTGCATCGATGGATCAGAGGACCGCATCCAACGTCAGGGAAGAGCCAAGTGAGGCCTCTGTCCGGCGGCGTCTTTCAGACACACGTACATCCCTTGCATTGTGAGTGGAGCCTGATGAGCACCGAGTGTTATCCCGTTTCCACGCTGTTTCCGAAGACGACGAAGCTGTATCGCGATTTCCTCGCAATGCCAGAGGCGCCGCAGAACTCGCCCCTGCGCCAGTGGTATGGGGCAGAGCCGCTGGCTGGGGCATGGATGAGGTCGGCCGCGGCTCTTGCACCTCGACCTGTAGAACACCGCTCCGCGCTTGCTGAAGCTCTGGAGCGGCAAAGCCTTGCGTTCGGAGCAGGGAAAGAAACGCTTCGCAGCATCGCGAAGCTCCGGGATGGGGCACGCGCCGTCGTAACAGGGCAGCAGGTGGGCTTGTTCGGCGGGCCCCTGCTGACGCTGCTCAAGGCTGCGACGGCAATTGCGCGGGCGAAGCAGGCGAGTTCCGCAACCGGTGTGGTGCACGTACCGGTGTTCTGGCTGGCGACGGAAGATCATGATCTGGAGGAGATCAACCAGGTTTCTCTGCTATCCAAGACCTCCGTGGAGACACTCAGGCTGTCTCTCCCGCAGGCCGCGGCTGCTTCCCCGGTGGGTGAGATCACGGTGGGGGAGAACGTCGATCCGGTGCTCGAAACGGTGTCGGAACTCCTCGGCTACTCGCCAGTGGGCGACCTGCTGAGGGAATGTTATTCGTCTGAAGGAAAGCAGGTTCTCCCCACCTTTGCGAGCGGCTTTGCACGGCTCCTGACACGGCTCTTTGCGGCACACGGGCTGATCGTCATGGACGCTTCCGGCCGGGATTTCCACGCGCTGGGCGCAAGCACGTTGCGGTATGCGATTGAGCATGCGGCAGAGCTGGAGGCGGCCCTTCTGGCCCGCACTGCGGAGTTGGAGGCGGCGGGCTACCATGCGCAGGTACTGGTCAAGCCGGGCGGCTCGTTATTGTTCCTGGTTGGCGATGAGGGCGCTTCTGGCGCAACAGAGCGCCAGGCCTTGCGACGGATGCCGGATGGCTCGTGGAAGGTGGGATCAGGCAATTCGGCCCGCTCCCTGAGTACGGCCGAGCTGCTCGAGATGGCAGACCAGATGCCGGAACACCTCAGTCCCAACGCGCTCCTGCGGCCTGTATTTCAGGACACAGTGTTGCCGACGACGGCTTATGTGGGTGGGCCTGCGGAGACTGCTTATTTCGCCCAGAGTGCGGTGCTTTACGAGCAAATCCTGGGGCGCATTACACCGATTATTCCGAGGCTCTCGGCCACGCTGTTGGAGCGGGATGTGCAGGTTGTAATGGATCAGCACGAAGTAGCGGTTCCGGATGCGCTCACATCGGCTGATAACCTCGCACGTCGCCTGGGAGCGCGTGCCATGCCGATTGAAGCCAAGCGCCTGCTGGCGAAGACAGGTAATGCGCTCAACGACGCCGTGGAGGCTGCGCAGACATACCTCGCATCGCTTGATCCGGGTCTGGGACGTTCTGCCAGTGTGTCGGGATCGAAGATGCGGTACCAGATGGAACGTCTGCGCCGCATGGCCGCAAACTTCGAGTTGCAGCGCGAGGGCAGCTTGCGCAAACATGCGGCGGTGATGGCACGGCACCTGTATCCGAACGAGCATCCTCAGGAGAGGGTGCTGGCTGGGATCTGGTTCCTGGCTGCGTGGGACAACACGCACGGCACGCTGCCCGGCGGAGCTCCCGGAGGCGGACTGATCGACCTGCTGGTGGCGGAGGCGGCAAATCAGTGTCCCGGTCACCTGGTGATCTCCCTCTAACGCGTCTGGGGATCTGGTTCGCGGCCGCCTCGATGCTTCGTGCTTCCAAGGCGTGGCCGTACAATCTCTAGCTGAGGGATTGTCATGGGACTCAGTGATCAGCCGTTCGACGTGACGTGTCCGGACTGTGGTGGCGTGTTGAAGATCGATCCGGTGAGCCGAGCGATCATCGCGCATACTTCGGCTCCGCGGAAGCGCACATTTGAGGATTTTGGGGACGCCGCGAAGGCCTTGCGGGAAGCGGATGCGCGGCGCGATTCCATCTTCGCGCAAAGCGTGGATGCTCAAAAAAACAAGGATGACCTGCTGGCGAAGAAGTTCGCTGAGGCGGTGAAAAAGGCCAAAGAGACTCCCCTTACCGAGAGGCCTTTGCGCGAGTTTGATCTGGACTGATGTTGGTGGAGTAAGTCCGGCTGGTGTGGGAGTACGGAGAGGTGGGGCAGAAGCAAGGTCTCTTCAGCCGGCGGGGGAGTGGATTCATGGACCGCCGCCCGGTATGCAGACCCACGCGGTAAACTGAATCGATGCCTCCAATCTTAAATGCACAGGGCCTCACCAAGGCTTTCGGCGCCACGCCGCTCTTCAAAAACATCAATTTGACTGTGTCTGAGGGGGACCGGCTTGGCCTCATCGGGCCAAACGGCGCAGGGAAGTCAACCCTTCTGAAGGTACTAGCGGGCGAAGATGCTCCGGACACCGGCGATGTAGCGCTCCGGCGCCGGGCGCACGTGGCGTACGTACGCCAGGAGTCCGAGTTCACGTCCAACACCACCGTTCAGGAAGTTCTGGAACATGCGCTTGTCCGCGCGGGGGTGCCGTCCGGTGAGCACGAAGGGCGCCTTCGCGAGACCGGCGGACGTACCGGCTTTCCTTCCTTGAGCGCCGAGGCCGCGAAGCTCTCGGGCGGGTGGCGCAAGCGGCTAGCGATCGCCGAGGCTGTTGTTGCGGGACCTGATGTGCTTCTTCTGGATGAGCCGACCAATCATTTAGACCTGGCGGGAATAGCGTGGCTGGAGGCGCTCCTCAAGGAGGCACCGTTTGCGTGCGTAATGGTCAGCCATGACCGTTACTTTCTGGAGAATGTTGCAAGCGAGATCATCGAGTTGAATCGGGTGTACGCTGACGGGTTGCTAAGGGTGAAAGGCTCGTACTCCAAATTCCTCGAAGGGCGTGAGGCCTACCTGGAGGCGCGTTCGCGGGCGCAGGATTCTCTGCGCAATCGGGTTCGCACCGAGGTGGAGTGGCTGCGACGTGGGCCAAAGGCCCGGGCCACAAAGGCCAAGGCCCGCATTGACACCGCGAACGCGATGATTGGTCAGCTGCGGGAGATGGATCAGCGGGCGCAGACCTCGTCCGCGGGGATCGAGTTCGCCGCGAGCGGACGACAGACGAAGCGGCTTGTTGAGTTGGACGACGTGACCATGCGTCTGGGCGAAAAGACGATCGTCGAGCACCTCAGCTTCCTTATCGCAGGAGGCATGAAGGTCGGCCTCGTTGGCCCGAACGGTAGCGGCAAGACCACTTTGCTGCGCCTGATTACGGGTGAGCTGCCGCCGACCGAGGGGACGGTCCAGAAGGCACCATCCCTGCGCACCGTGTACTTTTCGCAGATGCGCGAGCTGCCTACGGGCGTTACGCTGCGGCGGGCCCTGGCGCCCGATTCAGACTCTGTCCTGTATGCGGGACGGGTCGTGCACGTGGCCAGTTATGCGGCGCGCTTTTTGTTTAGCGGAGATCAACTCAACCAGCCTGTAGAGCGGCTGAGCGGCGGTGAACGCGCACGTGTTTTGATCGCGCGGCTGATGCTGGAAGAGGCCGACGTTCTGCTCCTCGACGAACCGACCAACGATCTGGATATTGCGACCCTTGAGGTGCTGGAGGAGACCCTGCTCGAGTACCCCGGCGCGCTTGTGTTGGTAACTCACGACCGCTACATGCTCGATCGGGTGGCGAACACCGTGCTGGGTCTCGATGGACTGGGCCATGCCCAGATCTTCGCCGATTACGCACAGTGGGAGGAATGGCGAGCAGGAGCAGGGCTCAACCTACAGCGATGGCAGCGCTCCGGTAGCGACGAAAGGTCCACAGAGCATCTCCGCGGGGGGAGGCGGCAAGAAGAAGCTCTCCTACCTTGAAGCGCGCGAGTATGCCACGATCGAGGAGAGGATCGAGGTAACCGAGGCGCGGCTGAACGCGGCTCGCGACCAGCTGGACGACTCCGCGGTAGCCACGAACGCCGAGGCGCTCACGGCTGCGTTGCACGAGATGGAGCAAGCGCAGGCTGCGGCCGACGAACTTTATGCGCGTTGGGCGGAACTGGCTGAGAAGGCCGGGTAAGCCGGCGGTATACAGGCTCCCGGCACCACCTCAGCTGCCTTTCTTCTGGCTGGAGTTGCCGGTGTGCGGTTTGCTGCCGAGTTGCTTCCAGCTGGTCTCCTGCATATCGACCCCAAACTTCTTCGCTGCCGCCTTAATCCGATGGAATGCCTTCTCCCGCTCGTCGTCGGAGACATCTTTTACCTGGTCGAACCGGGCGATGGCGTTGCGAACGTGCGAAGCGTCGTTCAGGGGTTCCTTGCGCTGTTCAGGGAACGCGTATTCAGAGCCGCCCATATCCTTGCGGTCCTCAGTAGACAAAGCGTGGGGCGAACTGTGCGAGCTGTGTGTTTTCCCTGTGTTTGCCATGGCAATCTCCTGAATCAACGTTCGAGTGCGCCACGAGAGGGCGCCTCGTATTCAGATGGCCGCTCCCGATCTTTTGTTGGTAAAGCCGCTGGTCTCTTCGCTATATGCTCGTCGGATATGGAAAATTTGAGAGTTCTAGCAGTTCTCTCCCTTTGCGGCGGGGCGTTTGTTGGATCGGCGCAGGAGGTCTCGCCGCGGCCGATCGTGCTACATGCGGCGCGGATGCTGGACGTTGCGGCAGGGCGCGTGACCGCCCCGGGGGAGATCCTGATCCAGGGAGACAGGATCGTTGCGGCCGGTATGCACGTCGACTCCCCGGCAAATGCCGAGGTGATCGAGCTGGGCGACACAACACTGATGCCGGGGTTGATCGATGCGCACGTGCACCTCTTTCTGCACCCTGGCGCTGAAGACCTCCAGACCGTGCAGGAATCCGTCCCGCAGCGCACGTTGAGGGCCGCACTTGCTGCGGGCGAGGACCTGCTGGCCGGCTTTACGGCCGAGCGGGATATGGGCACGGAAGGAGCGGGTTCTGCCGACACCGCTGTGCGCGACGCTATCAATGACGGGCTGATCCCAGGCCCGCGGTTACGCATCAGCGGGAATGCCGTCGACGTGACCGGCGGCCACGAAGATGCGATGGGTTATAACCCTGCTGCACATCTGGCATCGAACGCCGACTATGCCGATTCTGCGGAGGATCTGGTGCGCGTGATCCGGCTGCAGCGGAAGGAGGGGGCGGATTTCACAAAGATCTATGAGACCGGGCGTGATGTGCTGGCGGGCGGCACCCTTTCGGCACCCTACCAGTACAGCGAGGAGGAACTTCGCGCGGCGGTAGTCGAATCGGCCAGGCATGGCGGAAGTACGGGGGTGGCGGTGCACTGCACAACCGAGCCAGGTGCGGGGTTCGCGGTGGCGGCGGGCGTGGCCTCCGTCGACCATGCAGATTTCATGAGCAGCCAGACGATGGCGGAGATGAAGGCGAAGGTAATCTACGCGGTACCCACGTTTGCCATTCAGGAGTATTTTGCCGCGCATGCGGCGACGCCAGCGGGTGCCGAAAAAAACCGAAAGCTGCTGGAGTATCACGCCGCGCAGTTCAAACGGCAGCTGGCGGCGGGGGTTCCTTTCGCCGTTGGTTCGGATGTGGGGCCCTTTCCGCACGGCACCCAGGCGCGTGAGCTCGAGTTGATGGTGATGTACGGGATGGCCGCCCCGGACGTGCTTAGGGCCGACCTGCTTCACGGAGCCAGGCTGCTTGGTTGGGCCGGGGCGATCGGCCAGCTTAAATCCGGCTATTTTGCGGACGTGATTGCCGTCCCCGGTAACCCGCTCGATGACATCTCGGTTCTTGAGCACGTTGGGTTCGTCATGAAGAATGGAGCGATTTACAAGGGGAAAACAAGTGCGACTGGGATCAGCCAAGGCGCGGCCTTCTAGGGTCCCGTTGTTCGCTTCGCATTCGCAGGTCCGCCAGATCCGGATATATCCTGATCTTCGGAAACACACATGGGGTTGTTAATGACAAAGCCCGCACAAAGGGTCGCCACGGCCTTCGCACTCTCTGCACTATCACTTTTGTTCGGCCTGCCCCTCCTCGCCCAGGACGGCGGAGTCACCATATGGCCGAAGGGCATACCGCCCGAAGGCATCAAGCAGCGCGCCGACTTTGGCGAGCATCTGCTCGAGATCTCACACCGCGAATCGACTGGCCGAGCCGAACTCCATAAGACGAAATCGGACGTGATCGTCATCCAGACAGGTACAGCTACGCTGCTCACCGGCGGAGACGTCATCGAACCTGTCGACACGGCGCCAAACGAAATCCAGGGTTCCGGAATCAAGGGAGGAGTAAAGCACCAGGTCGCCCCGGGAGACATCATCAACATTCCCGCCGGTGTGCCGCACCAGTTCTTCCTTGAACCCGGCGCACAGATCACGTACCTGGTCGTCAAGGTCATTCGCCCCTAGCTGGTGCCATTCGTTCCATTTGGCGGTAGAATCTTCACGGCGGCATAGCCGTGGGAAGGGTCTGCGTGGCGCGTCGCAATGGGTCGGCAATGAACGGGCAGAAGGCTGCACCCTCCACGGTCGCGGAGCCCGCAGCCGGCCTCCTCACCCGTGATCAGCTGGTCGAGTTCTACCGCCTCATGTACCTCTCCCGCCGGACCGACGACCGGGAGATCGTCCTCAAGCGCCAGCAGAAAATCTTCTTCCAGATCTCCTGTGCCGGCCACGAAGCTCTCCTTGTCGCCGCAGGCATGGCGCTGCCGCTCCGGCTATGACTGGTTCTTCCCCTACTACCGCGACCGCGCCATCTGCCTCGCACTCGGCAACACCGTAGAGGAGCAGCTTCTCGCAGGCAGTCGGTGCCGCCGCGGACCCCGCCAGCGGCGGCCGCCAGATGCCGTCGCACTGGTCGAATCCAAAGCTCCACATCGTCACCCCAAGCTCCGCAACCGCTACCCAATGCCTGCACGCCATCGGCTGTGCCGAAGCGGGTCGTTTTTACTCTCGCCACCCCAAAGCCTCTGCGCCACCACCCGATCAAGGCTTCGGAGACTATCGCGACTGGAAGAACGTAACCTTCCACGGCGATGAGGTCACCTACGTCTCCATCGGCGAGGGCTCCACCAGCCAGGGCGAATTCTGGGAGTCCCTCAGCACCGCAAGCAACAGCAAGCTGCCCGTGCTCTACGTCGTCGAGGACAACGGATACGCCATCTCCACGCCGGTTGAGGCCAACACGCCCGGCGGCAGCATCTCGCGGCTGATCGCGACTTCCCCAACTTCCATTTCGCGGAGATCGACGGCACCGACCCGATCGCCTCCTACGCTGCCATGGTGGAGGCGGTCGCATACTGCCGCGCGGGTCACGGCCCGGCGCTCATCCATGGACATGTCGTCCGCCCCTACTCGCACTCGCTCTCCGACGACGAGCGGCAGTACCGCAGCGAGGCCGAGGTGCAGGCCGACTCCGCTCCGCGACCCCATCGCCAGCATGCAGCTCTGGCTTCTCCGCGAAGGCATCCTCGACGCCGAAGCGATCACCCGCCTCGAACGCGAGGTGGACGCGGAGGTCCAGCGCGCCGCCGATCGCGCCGTCAGCGCCGTCCTTCCCGAGGCCACACCCGCAGCCATCGAGCGCCACGTCTACTCCGAAGACCTGAACGCCCACCGACCCCGCTTCCAGACACAGCCGCAGGCAACAGCCGACACCAGCGAGCGCACCATGGCCGAGCTCATCAACCACTGCCTCAAAGACGAAATGCGCCGCGACGAGCGCATCGTCGTCTTTGGCGAGGATGTGGCGGACGCCACACGCGACGAGCCGCTCCGCGCCGGCAAGCTCAAAGGGAAGGGCGGCGTCTTCAAGCTAACCGCTGGGCTGCAAACCGAGTTCGGCAACGATCGCTGCTTCAACTCACCTCTCGCGGAAGCCAACATCGTGGGCCGCGCCATCGGGATGGCTGCCCGCGGCTCAAGCCCGTCGTCGAAATCCAGTTCTTCGATTACATCTGGCCCGCCATGCACCAGATGCGCAATGAGCTCGCCCCCTTCCGCTGGAGGTCCAACGGAACCTGGGCGGCCCCTGTTGTCATCCGCTGCCCGATCGGCGGCTATCTTACGGGTGGCTCCATCTACCACTCGCAGTCAGGCGAAAGCATCTTCACCCACACGCCGGGCGTCCGCGTGGTCATGCCGTCGAACGCACTCGATGCCGCGGGCCTCCTTCGCACCGCCATCCGCTGCGACGATCCCGTCCTCTTCCTGGAGCACAAGCGGCTCTACCGCGAGACCTTCGGCCGCGGCGTCTACCCGGGCCCGGAATACGCCATTCCCTTCGGCAAAGCCAATATCGTCCGCGCCGGGCCGCCACCTCACCGTCATCACCTATGGAGCGGTAGTTCCTCGCGCGCTGCAGGCCGCGGAACGCCTCCATCGCGACGCGGGCGTTGACGTCGAAGTCATCGACCTGCGCTCCCTCAGCCCCTACGATTGGGACGCTATCGCCACCTCGGTCCGCAAGACAAGCAGGGTAATCGTCGCCCACGAAGATATGCAGAGCTGGGGCTACGGAGCCGAGATCGCCGCACGCATCGCGGACGAGCTCTTCGACTCCCTCGACGCACCCGTTCGCCGGGTCGCCGCGATGGACACCTTCTGCGCCTACCAGCCGCTCCTCGAAGACGTGATACTCCCTCAGCCCGAGCACCTCTACCGCGCCATGTCCGAGCTTTCAAGGTATTAATCCGGCTGCCTGCGCAAAAGGAGTCCCGATCGTGTAACACTCACTGCGGCACTCACACTGCGGCACTCACACGGCGGCACTCACACGGCGGCACTCAAACGCAAGGAGGAATCATGGCAAAGCAGGCAATCTGGGTGATGTTGAAAGCCAAGCCCGGCAAAGAGCAGGAAGTCGAAGCCTTCCTCAAGGCCGGCGCCACCATGAGCCAGGATGAACCCCAAACCGTCACCTGGTACGGAGTGAAGATAGCGCCGGGCATGTACGGCGTCTTCGACACGTTTGACGACGAGCAAGGACGCGATGCCCACATGAACGGCGAGATCGCCAAGGCTCTCATGGCCAAGGCTCCTGACCTGTTCTCGAACGAGGTCAAGATCGAGCAGATGGAGATCCTGGCCCGCAAGTAGCCTGGACAAATTGTTCCACGTGGAACAATTTGCAGCTCTTGGGGGACCTGCCTACAACTTCCGGTTAGTCCATCGATGGTGCGCCAGAGCCTCCACTGCTCGAAGCACTCGCATGAGATTTCCGCCCAGCACCTTCCGGATATCCTCCTCGGAATATCCGCGTGTCACCAGCCAGGCCGTGATCTTTGGGAGGTCTGCCGCCGAGTCGATCCCCTCCGGCAGCGACGAGATGCCGTCGAAGTCAGTCCCGATCCCCACGTGATCAATCCCTGCCACCCGGATGATGTGCTCGAAGTGAGCCATCAATGCCTCCAGGGGAGGCCGCGGGATCCGGGCGCCGAACTCCAGATCCATCCCATTGGTCACGTGGAAGGGAAGCGCCTCTCCCGCGCCGTACTCCGCTTCCAGCCGCCGGTGCGCCTCCTGCCGCTCCGGCTTCAGCGCGTTCAGAGCCCGCCTGTACCCCTCATCGACGAAAGCCGAATAGAAGTTCACCATCACCGCGCCGCCGTTTGCCGCAATCGCACGCAGCTGATCGTCTGTCAGATTGCGAGGCGAATCGCAAAGCGCCCGCGCCGAAGAGTGCGACGCCAGAACCGGTGCCCGAGTGGTCGCCAGTACATCCGCCAGCGTCTTGTCCGACGCATGCGACACGTCAACCATCATGCCCAGCCGGTTCATCTCGGCCACAACCTCCCGCCCGAAGTCGGTCAAACCTCCCTGCTCGCGCAGATCCCCGGACGACTCCGCCCAGTCATTCGAGTTGGCCCACGTAAGCGTCATATACCGCACGCCGGCCGCGTAGTAGCTCCGCAGCTGCTCGATCGAATTTGCAATCGAATGCCCGCCCTCCAGACCAAGCACTACCGCGAAACGCCCCGCCTCATGCGCTTTGGCGATCTCGATCGCTGAACCGCACAAAGCCAGATCGGCAGGCCACTCCAGCACCTGTTTTCGCACAGCAGCAATCATCTGCTCCGTTCGCGACACATACAGTTCAGGCCCATACTGCCCGGGATCGACCCAGATCGCAAAAAATTCCGCGGCGAGATTGCCGGCGCGCGCTGCCTCAAGGTTGATGTGTCCCACCGACCGCCCACTATCGAGTGGCCCAGTGAAGTCCCACCCTTCATCCAGCATCCGCTGCGCCGTGTCCGCGTGCGTGTCAATCACCAACGCCGAACGATGCAGCTTGGCGGGATCGGGCTTGTTGTTCAGCATATTCTTCTATTCTGCGGGACGTTGCTTTCGCGGACAGCCTCCAATGCCACCCACCCACGCGAAAACATTGCTCCGCATCAAGGAAAACAACCCTCCCGCGGTCCGCCGCCATCTGTCAGTTAGAGGTGTTCGTGATGCAACAGAATCTGAATCCGGAAAAGACCACCACAGGCGCATCGCAGCAGACCGGTAACACGACAGGCGGCGCCGAGGACGAGCACAAGAAGCTCGACGATGCAGCCATGAAGGCCGCCAACCGTGCCAAGAGCCGGCTCCGCGACAATGAAGACACTGCCGGAGGCGCCACAGAGTTCACGAAGTAAGTCCCCGTTCCGCATCTGAAAGGCGGTTAGAAACCTTCAGGCCCCGCGTAAGCGGGGCCTGCTGCGTGGTACCCCCCAAAACTTGGCTTCTATAACTTCAGAGCCCCTTTACACCCGCCTCAGCTACAGCCTGATCCTGCGCGCCCAACCCGCCACTGACGCCGATCGCTCCGATAACTGCCCGTCTCGCATCACCGGAACGCCGCCCGCAAAGATCATCACCTTGCCATCGTTCGACGCATGGATGCCAAAGAACTGATCGCCTGATTGCGAAAGCTCCCCCAGTGCCTTCGTCTCGATGTCAAAGGCGCGCGAGGTCCAGGCCTTCTTGATCGCGATGTCCACCGACCCGAGCCATGCGCCACGCATGCGCTCGAACGCCAGCAGATGCCCGCCCGCACAGACCACGGCAATGTTCATCGGCTGCTTGAATTTCGTTTGCTTTCTCAGTAGCCGCAGCAATCATGCGACGGGCGTCTTCCAGTGTCAGGGTGTGCCGCGCAGTTTCAGGGGTGCTCATGATGAACTCTCCAGATGTGAACCATCACTGGTTAGGATGCGAGGTCCAGAAGGCAGGTACCGCGCTCAGGTGGAACGCACGCCTCTACCGCCCACTTGGCAGGCGTTCTCCCGAACTGTACCCATCAGAAGATTCAGCATCTCACCTTCCATGCCGCCACTCCCCGCCGCAAAAACCTCACGCAGTTCAAAGCAACATTCGCGCGATCTGCAGAGATGCAGGAGCAGCTCGAAGAAAACCGCGGCCCTGTCGACCGCCTTGCGGACATCATCGCCAACTTTTCCGGCAGCATGGCGCTTTGTCTCTGCTGCATGTGCTCTGGTTCGTCGTCTGGTTTCTGTGGAACACCGGCGTCATCCCCGGCGTGAAGAACTTCGACCCTTACCCATTTATCCTGCTCGCGATGATTGTCTCCGTCGAGGGAGTGCTGCTCAGCACGTTTGTGCTGATGAAACAGAACCGCATGCAGCGCAAGAGCGACGCCCGCGACCACGTCAACCTGCAGATAGATCTGCTGGCGGAAAAGGAAGTCACGAAGTCGCTCTATCTGCTACGCGCCATCTGCCGGAAGCTCGAGATCACCGAGGCGGAAATGGACTCAGAGCTCGAAGAGATGATGACCAACACCTCCGTCGATATGCTCGCAGGCGACGTCCAATCCAAGCTGATGGAACGGGAGTAGGGAAGCCGTTGGCGCATCCTACGTAGGCTGGCCGCATTGGCGCAGCCGCTGCACCAACCTCGATTACATACGTGAAGAAGTCCTTGACCTGCTGCACCACGACGTCGCGGCTCACGTCCGAGATCGCCTCGGTCAGAGGCAGCTGCTTCGGACACGCCTCTACGCAGTTCTGTGCGAAGCCGCACTCCTGCACCCCGCCATCTCCCGCCAGCGCACGCAGCCGCTCTTCCTTCAGCACCGATCCCGCCGGGTCCATGTTGAAGAGTCTTGGCCTGCGCGATCGTCGCCGCACCGACGAAGTTCGTCGACTCGTTGAACTGTGGGCAGACCTCCATGCAGCAGCAGCAGGAGATGCAATTCGAAAGCGGATACCGCTGCTCCTGGATCTGCGGGTGCTGCCGCGGCCCGGCGCCCAGATCGTAGGTGCCGTCGATCGGCACCCACGCCTTTACCGCCTTCAGGTTCTCGAACAGTACGGACCGGTCCACCGCTCAGATCGCGCACCACCGGGAACTTCGACAGCGGCGCCAGCCGAATCGGCTGCTCAAGCTTGTCCACCAGCGCCGAACAGGCCATCCGCGCCTTGCCGTTGATCAGCATCGCGCACGAGCCGCAGATCTCTTCCAGGCAGTTCGAGTCATAGGTGATCGGCGTCGTCGCCTTCCCATCCACCGTCACCGGGTTCATCGCGATCTCGCCCAGCAGCGAGGTGATGTTCATTCCCGGGCGATAGGGAACCGAAAACTTCTCCGTGGCGGCCGGCTGACCCGGCGTCGACTGGCGCTTGATCTCAACCTGAATCGTGCTCGCTGGCATCACTCTTCCTCTAGCTAGATATGATAGCTGGGACTTGGGCCTTACGGCGCTGTGCCCGGGCGTGGGCACGCGTCAAGCGATGGCTTTTCGATAAAGAACCACGAGATTGTTGCGCCAATCGCAAGCAGTAGTATGGACAGCGACATTGCCGCCCATGGATGATATCGGTACAGGCCCAGCGCCACGACCACCTGGATAATCGGCCAGTGCAGCACATACGTCCCGTACGAAAAATCGCCCCAGCGCGTTGGTCCCCGAAACACCGGAAGCAGCAGGGCGGCGCCCAGCGTAAGCAGGCGCTGATCGCCAGAAGGCCGGAACGACATACCAGCCCGTCCACAGGTGCAGTCCATAACAAGCCGCCGCCCCAAGCATCACCCACCACCCGCGCCGCATAAACCACTCTGCGTGGTAGTGAATCAGCGCCCCCACCATAAAGAAGCAGAGCTGCCCCGGCAACTCCACCAGCCCCTTGGACCGAGTCGGGCAAGAACACGTGCAGCAGCACGGAACCTGCGAACAAAGCCCAAAGGAGCGCGTCCCGCTGCAGCCGGCGGCAGCAGCCACACAATCAGCGGCACGGCGATATAAAACATCACTTCTACCTTGATCGTCCACAGCGCCCCGTTCATGACCGGCGTATATGGATTCGTCAAACACCCCCTCGATCGAGGGATGAAGGAAATTCAGAAAGGTCAGGTTGGCAAGTAGGAACGCCCCGATGTGGAAGCTCCGGCAACATAACGCAATCAGCACACACAATGCCGTCGCAAGCCAGTAGCGCCGGGCAGAATCCGCTATGCCCGCTTGACCGCATAATCCCGCAGCGAAGTGGAGCGTTCATAACTCGCAAAGATCAGGAAACCCGAGATCGCGAAAAAGCCTTGAACGGCGAGCGCGCCGCTAAACTTGTCTCCAACGATGCCAGCGCCGGACTGTCGCTGATTATCGGCGCATGAAAAAGCACAACCACCAGTGCCAGGGCCAGGCGCACTATATCGAAATTGTTCCGGCGCATGTTGGAAGCAGTCTTCGGACAGGGTCACCGCTGGGATAAAATCACGCATCACCATAATAGCCGCCCGCTGCATACGCAATCACACGGATGAGGCATGCGCAACCGCACAGGCTATGATCAGATAGCAGCGCGGCGCAACGATCAGTGCTGCAGCTCTCTTGACCCCACACCGTCACATTCCAGACTCGGAGGAAGCGACACGTGCCGCCGACCAGCTCACCCGTGCACTCTTCTCCGCTCGCCCAGTTGCTTGACCGGCTCCCCCGCGGCAAATCCGCAAAACGCGCATTCCATGTCGTTCTGCTCGTTTCCTTTCTGATTCACATCGTAGCCCTGGTCCTTGCCAGACATCTGCCGTTCGTCTCGGACGGACGCGATTACGTCGAAATGGCCCAGCTCCTTTGGAGCGGCCGGCACTTCCTCCCGTACTGGCCTCCCGGTCTGCCCCTCTATATGGTTCCGTTCGTTGCGCGCAGGCGGCTCGATCTTGCTGGTACGAGCGTCCATGCTGGTGTTCTGGGCCCTCGGCGCCCATGGGCCGTTTACCGGCTGGCTCGTGCGCCTCGGCATCCCGGACGTCGCGTGGCTGATCCTCCTGGTATTTTCCGTTATGCCCTCGACAATTCACATGTCAATCGAGCCTGTCACGCAGGAACCAGTTGCCGCACTCCTGCTTGTGGCTCTGAGCGCGGCTATACAGTGCGGGAACTCTGCTTCGCTCGGGGAGTACATCATCCTTGGCTGCTCGGTCGGCTGGTTAGCTCTCACCCGTACCAGCGCGTTGCCTTTGCTTCTGCTTCTACCTGCGTCCTCAGTTCTGCGGCCGGGGACCTCCCGCCATGCCACGAACTTCCGCGGCCCTCTGCTCTCCGTAGCTCTGGGCAGCCTCATCGTCGGGGCCTGGATGGCGCGTACCTACGCCACAACCGGCTTCTGGATGATCAACAACTCCAACTCCGTCAATGTCTTCTACGGCAACAACCCCTGGACGCCCCTCTACCGCACCTGGTACTTCGGCTCACAGGCAAAGCTGGGAAGCGCCGAGATCGAGCGGTTCCCCGAATACAAGAAAGTACTCGAGCAGACAAGCAGCCTGCCGCCCGTCGAGGCCAGCCGTCAGTACAATCGCCTCGTTCTCAGCTATATCAGCCATCGCCCAGACATCTTCGCGTTGCGCACCTTCAACCGTATCCAATGCTTCTTCGGGTTGACACGTTCACCTCCGCCAACCTGCGCACCTACGGGCCCGTCGCAAGGCACCTCTTCCTGCTGTCGCTCGCCCTCGAGGCCGCGCTGTTCCTCCTTGTCGCCGCGCCAGCCTTCTTCTGGCTCGCAGCCGCACGGCGCGGGTTTTGGATGAGCCGCAACCCCTTGATCCTTACCGCAACCGTGCTTGTCTACTCTCTGCCCTACTGGTTGAGCATGTCCCACCCGACGTACCACTACGCCGTCATGCTTCCCTTGGCGTTTCTTGGAATCCTGCGTGGAGATACGCCGACAGCCACGGCGCGGTACGAACACGCGGGTGGGCTGCGATCGTTGTTCTTGCAGCGATACAGTTCACCTGGATAGCAGAGATGGCAGGCGCACTCAGAGCGGCGCAGTAGGGCCACTGCCAGCCCGCGTCAAAGGGCAGCTACACTCAGCCGATTGTTCCCGACCTGCCCGCCCGCTCTTTGCGCTGCGTCGCGATTGCGATCCCCTCGTTCGTTCCCACGTTCCGCGGCATCTTCATCCGCCGCGTATAGAGAAACCAATACAGCATCACGAGGCCGAACACGACCGAGTCGCCAACGTAAACCGTCATCGCCAAATCCGGATGCACGCTCATGACGCACAGTTATACGCCTCGGCGAGCGGAAAGAACGGACGTTCGCGTGACACAGTACATAACCGGCGCAGCCACAGGTCCTGATGCCATGGTGCGGGAAGAGCCAGCGGTGGGACTCGGCCAGGCGCGCGACTCTGGCTCGCTCACGCCAAAACGGCAACACCGCTCCAAACCCGCCACCGCACGCGCCGGCCGTGCTGAGGCTACTAAGCCGTAGCGTCGTAGCGTCGTGGCCGCGGCGGAATGTGGGCGATATCCACATCCTCCCACTCGAACCGCGGCGCATCTGCCGCATCGTTGTACGCCGCCTTCGTCGTCTTCAGGAACTGCTCATCATTCCGCTCCGGAAAGTCCGGCTTGTAGTGCGCGCCCCGGCTCTCGTCCCGCTAGCCGCGCGCCCTGCACAATCACCCGCCCCAGCTCCAGCATGTTGTACAGCTGCCGCGTAAACGCAAAGCTCGTGTTCGCCCACTGGCTCTTGTCCGAAAGGTTGATGTTCTTGTACCGCTCCAGCAACTCCACGATCTTCGCATCCGCCTCATCCAGCCCCGCGTTGTACCGGATGATCGTCGCGTGCTTGGTCATCGTCTCGCCCAGCTCGCGCCAAATCTTGAACGGATTCTCCGTGCCCTGGTTGATTCAGCAGCAGCGGAGTTGATCTCCGTCTGCCGCGCCAGCTCCGCCGCATGCGCCGCCGTCGCCCTCGCTGCGGCGCCAGGCCCTTCGCATAGTCCATCGCCTCCGGCCCCGCCACAAACCCGCCATAGATGCAGCGAGAGCAGGGAATTCGCCCCCAGCCGGTTCGCCCCATGGATCGAGTAGTCCGCCTCCCCCGCCGCAAACACCCCCGGCAATGTTCGTCTGCTGCTCGAAGTCCACCCACAGCCCGCCCATCGTGTAGTGCATCCCCGGGAAGATCTTCATCGGCACCTCGCGCGGGTCGTCGCCGACAAACTTCTCGTAAATCTCGAGGATCCCTTCCAGCTTGTTCAGCCGCGCCGGCGGCAGGTGCGTCAGGTCCAGGTACACCATCGGCTGCCCGTCGATGCCCATCCCGTGCTCGTACACCACCTTGAAGATCGCCCGCGTCGCCACATCGCGCGGCACCAGGTTGCCGTACTTCGGATACCACTCCTCCAGGAAGTACCAGCGATCGCCCTCCGGAATCGACCGCGCCACCCGCTTGTCGTTCTTGTCCTTCGGCACCCACACCCGCCCACCCTCGCCGCGCGCCGACTCCGCTCATCAGCCGCAGCTTGTCTTCGCCCGGAATCGCCGTCGGATGCACCTGGATAAACTCGCCGTTCGCGTAGTACGCCCCCTGCTGATACAGCGCCGACTGCGCCGACCCCGTGCACACCACCGAGTTCGTGCTCTTCCCGAAGATCGCGCCATTGCCGCCCGTGCAGATGATGATCGCGTCCGCCGGAAACGTCCGCGTCTCCATCGTGCGCAGGTCCATCGCGCAGATACCGCGGCACGCGCCCTTGCCATCCAGCACCGCCGACAGGAACTCCCAGCCCTCGTACTTCGTCACCTTGCCTTCGGTCTCATGACGCCGCACCTGCTCGTCCAGCGCATACAGAAGCTGCTGCCCCGTCGTCGCCCCCGCAAACGCCGTCCGCTGATACAGCGTCCCGCCAAACCGCCGGAAATCCAGCAGCCCCTCCGGCGTCCGGTTGAACGGCACACCCATGCGGTCCAGCAGGTCGATGATCGCCGGCCCCTGCGCCGTCATGTTCTTCACCGGCGTCTGGTTGGCCAGAAAGTCGCCGCCATAGACCGTGTCGTCGAAGTGCTTCAGGACGCGAGTCGCCCTCGCCCTTCAGGTCCTTCGCCGCATTGATGCCGCCCTGCGCGCACACCGAGTGCGACCGCTTCACCGGCACAATCGAAAACAGGTCGACCTTGCCGCCAGCCTCGGCGATCTTGATCACAGCGGCCAGGCCCGCCAAGCCCGCCGCCGACAACGATGATCCGTGGTGTTGCTGCTGCCATGTGCTAAGTCCTTCAGAGCATCGTCTGCTCTCAGTTCTGGGAACATCTCAGCCGCATACTGCTTAATCTGCCCGTCTGTCCGAGGCCTCGGATCAAGCGCTATGTGCAGGCTTCGAAGGCGGAGACAAGCCGCTTGCACGCCCTGGATCAGGCTCATCTACGGCTAACCTCACCCGGCTGCGTCGGATTCGTAGTCCCCGGCGGCGCCGTACTGCGGCGCCGGCAACACCACACCCGCCGGCTGCTCCGGCATCACATCCGCCGGCGCATTCGGATACTTCGGCTAGACCACCGCATAGATCGCAGATCAGCCCCATCACGCAAAGCGCCGCGCCAACGCCCCGCACACATACCCAAACCGCTTCCGCGCCCGATCCCCCGGCGTAATGCCCCACTTCGCCGCAAACAGCCAGATGCCATACGCAAAGTGCCAGCATCGTCGCGATCATCGCGATCACATAGATCGCCAGCATCCACGGATTCGACAAGCTCCACCTGCACCTTGTGGAACGCCGCCCCGGATGCTCCGGCAGACTGCACGCCCGCTAAACCGCTGCCGCCACACATGCTGAATGATGTACGCCAACGCGATCAGCCCGGTCACCCGCTGCATGATGTACATCCAGTTCCCCGCCCACGGATACACATTCACATTCGCCCGCCCGCGAAACGCAATCCACACCCCATACAGCGCATGGAACGCCAGCGGGATAAAGATCAACCCCCACTCCAGCACCCGCACCAGCGGCAGCGCATTCAGAAACTTCACCTGCTGCGCATACGCCAGCGGCCCGTTCCATCGTCTCGAAGTTCGAGACGATGTGCTCCACCAGGAACGCCCCGATCGGCACAATCCCCGACAGCGAATGCAGCCGCCGCCAAAGAAACGAGTGCCCCTCGCCCGCGCGCAGCGGCTGAACGCCCTGCAGCTTCGAGCCAGGTTCCTTCTCAAGAGACGGCGCAGCAGTAGCCATTCGCAACAATCCTCGGCAGACCCACCCGCGCCACGGCCGAACTTCTACATCTCGGCACGATTCAGGCCAGCAAGTGGATTATTCCGCCGCAACATACGGCGAGTCAATCAAAGCCGCTCAAACCGTGCGGTAACCGCCGCAATTGTGCGGCGCTTGAAAACCCAGAGCTGTCCGAGTGGACGCAGTACTCTTGCAAGGCACCCGACCCTGTGTGTCGCGCGCTTCTAATCCGCGTCGTCTGTGTTTCGTCTGTGCCCCCGCAGCCCTTCCAGCAATCGCCGCAAGGCCCGCCCTCTGTGACTCAACTCAAGCCGCTCCTCCATCCCAATCTCGGCCATGGTCCGCCCCTCAGCCTCTCCCACACAAAACAGCGGATCATACCCGAACCCGCCCTCCCCGCGAGGCACCTCCAGAATCTCCCCATCCAGCACCCCCTCCGCGGTCGCTACGACATCCCCGCCGCGTGCGAGCGCCAGTGCACACCGGTACCGCGCCCGCCGGCACCCCCGCGGAACCCCATCCAACGCCCGCAAAAGCGCCGCATTGTTCCGTTCGTCCGTCGTCGACGCCACCGGATGCGGAAAGCCCACATCGTCCGCATACCGCGCAGACCGGACCCCCGGCGCCCCATCCAGGCACCCCACCTCCAGTCCCGAATCGTCCGCCAGCACCAGCGCACCCGCAAACTCCCGCTCTGCCGCCCTCGCGTAGTACAGAGCCTTCACCCGGGCATTTGCCTCGAACGTCGCCTCATCCTCCGGCGGCGCTGCGATCCGCCCCAGCCCCGGCAGCGGCACAATCTCCACCTCCGCTCCCACCCCTTCGGCCGCATACCCAAAGTCCCGCAGCTTGCCCGGATTCGACGTCGCTACATAGATTCGCATAGGCCCACCCTACCAACGCACCCGCGTTTGGGAAAACCCGCATGTCGCACGGCGCGAAGCTCTGTACCCCCACCGCCGCCTATGCCCTCGTTTGGATTGCGACCGCCCTTGCATCCCCGCACGCAACTCAAACCGCCCGGGCGCCCTTGCTCAACCCCAGCTTCAGCAATACTTCGGCCAGATTGTCGTAATCGTGCCGCAGCACATCCCCCTCCCGCACAAACGCTCCAGTCACCGGCTCCACCCCGAGCGCCCGGACACGATCCAGGTCCGCCTCAATCGGACTTTGCCCCTCCCGCGCATACCGCTCCAGCAGCACAGGCGAGATAGGCGCCGTATTGATCAGCGCATAGTCAAAGATCGCGTTCCGCCCTCCACGAGCCGTTCCCGCCGAACCGCAATGCTGCAAAATCTTCTCGATGTGTTGCGAAGCCGTAAGCCCCAGGGACTCGTTTGCCTGTGTCATCAGGTTGCAGACATACACCCGCTTGGCCCGCGAGGCGGCAATCGCCTCCGGAATCCCGCGCACCAGGAAGTTCGTAATGAGCGACGTGTACAGCGAGCCTGGGCCCAACGTGATCAGGTCCGCGTTCGCAATCGCCTCCAGCGTCTCCGGCAGCGGATCCGCGCCCGAAGGTGACAGCATCAGCTCCTCGATCCCCAAACGGCTCGCCGTGATGTTTGTCTCCCCCAGCACCACCGACCCATCCTCCATCCGCGCCGCCAGCGTCACATCGCTCGTGGTCGCCGGATAAATTCGTCCCCGGGTCGCCAGAATCTGCGATGACGTCTGCACCGCCTGGGCAAAGTCTCCCGTCACATGCGAGAGCGCCACCAGGAAGAGGTTCCCAAAACTGTGCCCCTCCAGGTCGCCGTGCTCAAAGCGGTATTGGAACAACCGCGCCAGCAGGTGCTCGTCTTCCGAGAGCGCCACCATGCAGTTCCGCACGTCCCCCGGCGGCAGCATCTTGAAGTCTTCCCGCAGCCGCCCGGAAGACCCGCCGTCGTCCGTCACGGTCACAACCGCCGCAAGGTCGCGGATCAATCCCGGGCGGGCCTGGAGGCGAGCCCCGGCTCCCTCGGCTCGTCCCTCAACCCGGCGATCCCCGCCCGCACCGCGCGGATCAGTCCCCGGACGCCCCGTCCCGCGTAAGGCGGTCACCCCGTCCGTGGCTCGCCGCGAAGCAATGGGCGCAGGGACGAAGGTCTTCAAGCCCCGCAGCAAGGTCGAAAGGCCGGTCCCGCCGCCGATTGCCACCACGCGGAGAGACGGCTGCTCAGTATCTTCAGTAAATGGCACAGTAACTCCAGTGTAAGCGGATCACCCCCGTCTCCGCGCAACCACGCCTCAGATCAAATCCCACGCTCTCTTCGGGCGCGCTGCCGCATCCAACCCACCGGAGGAATACATGAGCGAAGAGAAAGTGTTGAGCGGGCCAGAGGGCCTCAAGAAGATTGGCGAACTGATCAAAGAGGTACACATCTGCATGATGGTCACCGCTGCGAAGGACGGCTCCTTCGATGCGCGCCCAATGGCCACCCAGAAGGCCGAGTTTAGCGGCACGGTCTGGTTCCTCACCCCGCACGAATCCGGCAAGGTGGGCGAAATTGAGCAGGACTCCCACGTAACCCTCGTCTACTCCCAACCCGCCGATCACAACTTCGTATCCGCCAAGGGCCGCGCCTCCATCAGCCGCGACCGCAGCAAAATCCACGAGCTCTGGAATCCCATGTACAAGGCCTGGTTCCCTGAAGGCGAAGACGACCCGCGCATAGCCGTCCTCAAGGTCGAGATCACCGAAGCACAATACTGGGAGGCCTCGTCCAGCAAACTCGTCTTTGGCGCGAAGTATCTCGCCGCGGCAGTTACCGGCGGAGCCGTGAGCGTAGGCGAATCCGGCAAAGTCAGGATTTAGCCCGAACCAGGTATGCCGCTGCCCGGTTTCACATCGCCGCCGGGCAGCGGCCGCCTTCTGCGTCTCTGGACTTCAGACGGAACCTCTTTTGCCGCGCATTTTTATTCGGGCATTGCGGCAGCGCAGTGGAACCCGTGAGGCGTCGAAAGCGGATGCTTCAGGATCCACCTTCACCTCGAACAAGACAGGGAAGCGCGTCCTCAGAAACCCCAAAAGGTCGCACGGGCAGGATGCGACCTTCTGGCGAACATTTGAGTATCAGTCTAGGTCGCTGGGGCGTACCGGCCTATGCCGAAGAGGAAAGCCGCTGCATCGGCGCGTCCCCTCGCCCCATCCTGCTGCCGCGTCAACTCACTCGCGACCTCTACTACTGCTCTTGGTGCGATCTCTACCCGGCTGAAGTTGAACGCCATTCCGGCAACGCGGCGCGGTATCCGATACGGCGAAGGAAGGCAGCACATCTCCCCGGGGAATCCCAGGGCACGCAGACGCATCATAGTACGTCCTTTTCCTCTGCCTCCGGGCGCATGGTGATTAGGGCTGGAGCGACAATCATTCCAAGAAAAATCAATGCAAGAACCAGGTCGTGAATCATAAGGGCAGACTCCTGAGTGGAACAGTCTTAGTGCCGTTCTCTGAAAATCATCATGGCCCCTGACCATGGAGCAGCGACATAGCACCATCGCATAATGCGCTGCGCCGCAAGTTGTATTCACCCTTTGGTCTACGGCCCCTGTTACCGTCCCCGCCCTTACCGTCCCGCACTGTCGAGGGCCGCAGCCGCACGCTCAAGCGCCGCCGTCAGCAAACCCAGTTGCGCCTGTGCGCGCGGCGAATCCGCCGCATCGATCGCCTCGTTCACCCCAGGGATCACCACCGCCGCATACCCCGTAAACTCACCCGGAGCATACACACTGTGCCGGTACCAAGGCCGCCGCGGCAGCCCCCCCGGAAGCAGCAACGCCCGCTCCGTCGAACACAACGCCCGATCAAGCTCGCCCGCCGGAGAACCGGGCAAAACAGCCGTTTGCCGCGCCAGCATCGCTGCCCCGGCCTGCTCAAAAGCCTCCGCCGCTTTGAGTGCAGGGCCGAACTCCAACGTCATATCCCGTCCCAGCGACCGGCTCCGCGCCTCGTCCAGGTATTCGCGGATCTCCTGCCCGTACACCTTGTAATCGAACGGCAGCACATCCGCATCGGCCATGTGCAGCACCTCCAGCCCAAGCACTCGCGCCTGCTGCTGCGTGTACAGCAGATTGGGATCCGCAAACCGCGTGAACCAGTCGAAGTTGTCGTACACAGTGTGGTACACCCCAAATGGCCCGTCCGACCCGATGTCAGTCGATGGCACCCCAAGATGCTGCAGAAACGGCGTGTAGTCCGACCCCGACCCCAACTCGCCTACGCGAACCTCCGCCTCTGGACGTCCCGTGTCTACCACCGACACCGGCTCCAAACCCGTGCCGCGCCGTCCCCGCCCCTCCTCCTCGTCCCGCCTCCACCGCTCATATACCGTCCCACCCGCAGGCGACGGCACCTCTCGCGTCACCTCGCGCACAAACTGCCGCAGCGACGGCAACGCCCCCGCGTTGAACACCGGCCCCGAAACCGCCACGTCCGTGTTGAAGTACGCCACCGCGCGGCCCAGCTCCGCCGCATGCTGCTCCACCCATTCGGTCGAGCCCATCAGGCCCTCTTCCTCCGCATCCCAGCTCGCGATCACGATCGTCCGCCTCGGCCGCCACCCCTGCTTCAGCAGCACACCCAGCCCATGCACCGCCTCCAGCATCGCCGCCGTCCCGCTCCCCGGATCCGCCGCACCATACACCCATGCATCTCGATGGTTCCCCGCAATCACCCACTCGCCGGGCGCCGTCGCCCCCGGAATCCTGCCAATCACATCCCAGATCGTCCGCAGCTTTGTCTCCTGAACCAGCCGCATATGCACCCGGATCCCACCGGCATCTCCCACGTCGGTACGGGAACCTCAGCCCACCCTGCCAGTCCGCGCGGAGCCGCCGCCCCCGACATCGCCCGCAGAATCGGCGCCGCATCCGCCGACGAAAGCGGATTCACCGGAATCACCGGCAGATCGTACTTCAGTTGCTTCGCAGTCAGCCGCATCGAAGCCGGCAGCCCCGGAACCGACGCCACCCCCGGCGTCGTCGGATCCCCCGAGTAAACCGGCATGAACTGCACCGACCCGCGCTGCACAGCCGCATCCGGGCGGAACGGCCCATCCGGATACAGTCGCTCCATTCACCGACCCGCCATCCGCGGGATCCGAGTAAATCAGTACACCCGCCGCGCCATAGTGCTGTGCCAGGTAGACCTTAACCCCCCGGAAATCCCCGCCATACCGCACCAGCACGATCTTGCCCTTCAGGCTCACATGCATCGCGTCCAGCCGCTGAAAGTCACTCAGCCGCCCATAATTGGCATACACCACGTCGCCCGTCACATCCCCGCTCGGCGACGCCCCATTGAACCCCGGCAAAATCCGCGGGTCATCCTGAGACCGCTCTCCCTGAGACCTCTCCCGCACCACCCTTACCCGGTGCCACGTGCTCCGCGGAAGGCCCTGTGAAGATCGTTCCCCCTGCGGCGTCGAACGCCTCCACCCGGATCGACACCGGCCGATTCATCAACACGCTGTACGGCACAAGCTCCGTCTGCAGACCCGCCGCCCGAAACCGCCCCGCCACGTACAGACGCCGTCGCGTAATCCTCCGGTGAACTCGCCCAGTGCGGCGCCGCCGTCAGCCGGCGCAGATGCTCCCGCGCCAGCGCAGCATCCGGCACCGCGCAGAAACGCCGCATCCCACCGCGCCTCAGCTCTAAAGTCCGCAAACCCGAAGACCACCCGCGACTCGGCCGCCCGCGACCGCCGCTCCGCCTTCTGCGCAAACAAGGCACATCCGGCAAGAAACACAACAGCAGCGTAGCGTCGCAATCCAGTCAAACGTCCGGGCCTTTACCTCTCAGCGCGCGACTCTCAGCCGCACGTCGTCCCTACACCACAGGCTGCGCGCAGAACTTGCAACGATGTGCCGGGATCGGAATATCCGACAGGCACTCCGGGCACGTCTTCGTCGTCGCCGCCTCCGGCTTCTTCGACCGCGTCAGCAAATACGTCAGCGGAACCACCACAAAGAAGTAAACTACCGCCGCGATAATCAGGAAGTTCAGCAGCGCCGTCAGAAACGGTCCGTAAAAGATCGGCGTCCCGTTCAAATTGACCGCCAGCTTATCGAAGTCAGGCGTCTTCACCAGGGCAGCAATAAACTGCATCAGAATGCCCTTGGTAAACGCAGTAATCACCGCGCCAAATGCAGCGCCGATCACCACCGCCACCGCCAGATCCACCACGTTGCCGCGCAGAATAAAGTCGCGAAATCCCTTCAGCATCGATCTTGCCTCCGTTCCCGTCTCTCCAGCTCAGGCGTCCAGCATACATGCAGTCAAAGCACATACGGGCTGAACAGGAAGAACAAAATCATACTGATCGCCATCAGATCCATATAGATGCACAGCACCACGCCCCCGTGGTAGAAGTTCCAGCGCCGCTGGATACACCGCACCGTCTCAACCAGCCCCGCAACCGACACCACCGCCGGAATCGCCAGCAGCAGCGTCGCCCGGCTGCGCGGAAAGTCCGACAGCTTCACCGCAGCCGCAAAGCTCACCAGCACCAACACGTTCGCCCGCAGCAGCGATCGCCGCCGAAGATCAAACACCCGGGAAGAAATCAAGGCACGCCGCAACCGATTAACCCTGTCTAAATCCTACCGAATCGCCCACCCACGCCCCCCAACCTCGCCGGTGCGTTTACGATCCCGCACGAAAACACCACCACCTTTTGGAGCAAGCCGCCCCACGGAGACGACCACAGCGAGCCCCCAACTAGTTATCCGCCCGCTCCCGCTTATACGGCGTCTGCATCCGCGCCCGAGCTTCATTGATCGCGCCCTGCGTGTTGTCGTTCGTCTGCACCGCCAGCCGGTACTCGTTTACCGCACGCTCTCGCTGCCCCGTCACGTCGAAGATGTACCCCAGGTGGATGTGGCTCCAAACCTCCGTCCATCGTGGATCCCCATCGCCCCGCAGCGCATCGCGAAAGCTGTTCGCCGCCGACTGGTAGTTCCGCTGCAGAAAGAACATCTCGCCAATCCGGTACGTCGCCAGCGAGCTGGCCTTGTTCGAGTCCAGCGCCTTCTGATACTCCCCCAGCGCCCCCGTCAGGTCGCCCTGCGCCACCAGTTGCTGTCCGCGCAGCACCGCCACCCGCACCGCAAGGTCGGGTGTACTCTTCAGCACCCAGTTCTCCGGATCGATCTGGATTCTCCGCGGCCGCCCAAACGTCTCGATCGTGTATGGCGAATCAGTCCCCGAAACATCGATCCGCCGCATCCTCGGTCTTGCCGTCCGTCTCCATCACGCAGTTCCACCGGCATCCGGAACAGGTCCAGATCCTCCGTGATTGCCCCGACCGTCCGGAATCCCTTGTTGCTCCCCAGCCGGTACACCGAATACTTGTCGTTGAACGCCGGCGCGCCCGTGCCATCGATCCACTGCGCAAAAAATGCCGTCAACTCCAGCTTGCTCTGCGCCTGCGCCACCGACTCCACATTCGCGCCGCGCACACCCTTGTCCGTGTACTGCGCCAGCAGGCCCCTCAGAAACTTCTGGAACGTGTCATCGCCCATCTCCCACCGCAGCATGTGGAAGACCATCGCACCCTTCTCCAGCGTCATCGATTGGAACTGCGGCGAATACGGATCCAGCCGCCCCAGCGTCGACAGCGGCTCCGTGTCATAGGCCAGCGCACCCGCCGAAACATCCGTCACCGCGGCCTGGAATGCCGTCTTTCCCGCCGAATCTTCCAGGTACATCAGCTCCGCATAGCGGCTCATCCCATTCGTAATCCACGCATCGTTCAGCGTAGCCGGCGACACCTCCGACCCCCACCACTGGTGCGCCAGCGTATTCGCCATCAGCCGCTGCGGATTCGTCGCCTTATCGAACCGGTGCCCCGCAATCGCCACCATCTCGGGAGCCCACACCGCGCCGCCCGCCACCGCGTCTTCCGGCAACTCCACCACGTTGATCCGGCCACGCTCCGGCTGTCCGAACAGGTTCGTCAGGAACTCAAACTCCCGTCCTGCCAGCGCCGCCGTATCGTTCGCAAATTGCTTCCGCTTCTCCGTGGAATACACATAAATATTGTTCAGCCCGCCGTGCACCGGAGGCAGAAACTTGCCCGCCACAATCGTCCCCGGAAACCCCGGCTTCGCCCACGTAAAGCTGTACTCCGTGTGTCCGTCCCCCGCAGCCTTCTTGCCCGGCGTGCCGCTCCCGACCGCCGTATAGTCGCTCGGAACACGGATGTGCATCTCCGCCGTAAACCGGTCCGTGAACAATCCCGTCATGGGAAACCATCGCCCCGGATACAGCAGCATCGTGATCGGGTCCGCCACCGCCGCCAGCTTGATCCCCTCCACCGGGCTCGTGTCCGAGCCGACCAGCGCCCCCGAATACTCAAACTGAAACGTACTCGTCGCGCCCTTCGCAATCGGGGTCGCGAGCGCCACCCGCACCGTCGAGTTCGTCGCCACCCGCTCCGCATTCAGCGTCTGGCCCTTGTCGTCCTTCAACGAAGTAACGTTCAGCCCGTTGTTCAGCTCAAACGTAGCCGACGTCAGGTCCTCAAGCGCCGTGAACGTCACCGCGGCCGTCGCCGTCAACTTGCTGCTCGCCGGGTCGACATCGGCCGTAATTACGTAGCCCGTAATGTTGATTTGCGGGCGAGTCGGCGCGCCATACGCGGCGCCGGAAAACACCGCCAGCGCCATCGCACCCACCACGGAAGCCAGGGCACGAGTCGTGCGCAGGCCGGAAACAGCAAAGAAACCGATACGGGTCTTCAAGCGCAACCAACCTCAGGTCTTAGTGTAAAGCGGATGCGGCGGATTTCACCGCAGGAGCGAACGCCAACCCGCCACCCAATCGCGGCTGCGCGTCGCCCTCAACGTTAGACGTTTCTTCCCGCAGGAAGGGAAGTCGCCCCCCCCACCAACTCCTCGACCGCGTCGCAGACCCTGCCGATCGGTTCGCTGCCCTCCACAGCTACGAGCCGGCCTCGCACCTCGGCCAGATCGGCCACCATCCGCGCCCGCTCCGGCCCGTCCTCCAGCAGCGGACCGAGCGCCGCCGCCACACTCGCACCCGTAAATTTCTCGTTCAGAAGCTCAGGCACAACGCGCCTTCCCGCGATGATATTAGGCATCGCCACAGGCAAGTTCCCAGCCGAATCCACGTCTGCAGCCAATCTCCGCCGGATACCGCACCAGCCGCTTGGCGACTGCAAACGTCAGCCGCGACACCCGGTACACCACCACAAACGGAGTACCTGCAACCAGCGCCTCCACCGTCGCCGTCCCGCTTGCCACCACGGCAGCCCGGCTGTGGGACAGCGCCGCACGAGCATCTCGCACAAAGTGCACCCGTGGAGGTTCGTCCATCCCTCTCATCCACTCCCCCACGCTCGCCTTCACACCCGCAACCATCTCATCCGAGATCGTGCCGGCCATCGGCACCACAAGCTCGAGCTGTTTACCGGTTAGGTAATATTGCGCCTGAGTCCCCCCTTGCACCATCGCTTGAAGGTTATTCGCGTATCTCACTCATTCTGCTTCCTGGAAGCAACGCAACCCACTCCTTCCCCGGTTCGATTCCATAGGTCCGCGCATACTCGTGGCGAGGGAGTGTGACCCGGTCTCCCACAGCCAGCGGATGTCCCACAAACTCCGCCTCGCACCCCCCGCGCGCGGTAAAACCCCTCCTCAAACGGAAAGATCACCAGCATCCGGTCCACCCGTTCCTGCACCCATCGCAGCCGCCCCCGCTTCCACGCCCAAAGCTGCGGCGACACAAACCACACCACCGGCACCCCCAGCCGGCGCAGGTGCTTCGCCAGCCGGAAGTTCACATCCGGAAAGTCGATCAGCACCGCCACGTCCGGCCGCTCTCGCCGGATCGACCCCACCAGCCGCCGATACTGCCGGAACATGTTCGGCGCATGCCGCAGCACCTCCGTGATCCCCATGTGCGCCACGTCCTCCGCCCGCACCACCCGCCGCTGCCCCGCTGCCTCCATCTCCAGGCCGCCCAGCCCCGTAAACACCGCGCCGGCACCCCGCCTGGCTAGCTCAGAGATGATCTGCGCCCCGTAGTGATCCCCCGAAGCCTCCCCCGCGGAGACAAAGACCCGCGGACTCCCACCCGATCCCATCCTCAGAGCATAGCTTGCAAACAGATCCGCGCACGCAGGCGCGCACCGGGCGCTCGATTCCGCGGCACGCAGAAGCATCACCCATCGCACGGCCCCAACGGTGCCGCCGCTTCAGCATGTCAAGCCCCCCTTTTTCTTATGTACCTCATTCCAAAAGGAATAGAGTTAAAAATAGTTGGCCGTTTAGTTTTCGCGGCCAGATACAATAAGAGTAGGGGGATCTTCGGCAGGCGCAGGCACCGGACCAGGCCGAAGCGACCCGGACCATGGCTTGGACTTTTGGACCTAACCCTTTTATCCGAAGTACTTTAGGACCAAAGTACGGGGGGTGCCCTCCAGGTGGACCCCCGAAGAGGTGGCTCGTGGCAGTGCGCGGAAATCCTCAGAAAAGCTTCCGCGCCACTCTCGAGCGAGGGGACAGAGCCCTCGGGTGGACCATAGCTAGGCTGCCGTTCAGCCCGAACGAGCTGGGAGACATGCTCCGCCTCCGAGTTCGCGGTCAGATCGAAGGTGCCAACGGCCAGGCGGAGTTCCGCACCTCGCTCTTCGCCTCGTCCGACGGGTCCGGCTTCTTTCTCCTCGTCAACCGGACCATGCAGGAAGCCTCCGGTGCGCGCCTGGGAGACACCGCCCGCTTCCACCTCCGCGCCGACCTCGACCCTCGACCGGCCGAGGTGCCCGATGAACTCGCCGTGCTGCTCGACGAAGAACCCGAGCTTCGAGCATGGTACGGAGAACTCTCCGAGTCCATGCGCCGCGAAATCGGCAAATGGATCCGCGGCGTGAAGTCAGACGAGTCCCGCCTCCATCGAGCCCAACAGATGGCCGAACGCCTGATGCTCACGATGGAAGGCGAACACCAGCTTCCGCCCGTCATCGACCGAGCCTTCCGCGAACGCCCAAAGGCTCGGGCAGGTTGGTCCAGACTCACACCGGTGCAACGCCGCGGCGAACTGCTGGGAGTCTTCTACTACCAGACGCCGGACGCACGCGACCGCCGCGTCCAGAAGCTCTGCGACCTGGCCGAAGCGCGAGCAGACAAGGAAGCGCCCTGAGATCCTCGCCCGCGCTCAGCGCTGGGCAACCAGCTTCGGAAGCACCTCAGTCGCGGGGCCGAGCAGAATTTCGCTGAACTCCTCGGCGTTCAGCGGCTCTTCGGGACCCACGTAGATGGTTCGGATTCCAAGCCGACGTGCGATCTGCACAAAGCCTGCAGCGGGATACACAGATCCGGAGGTTCCAACGACAAGCAACACAGTAGCTTCGCGGAGCTTGGTGTAGATAAGCTCCATGTCGAGCGGCATCTCGCCGAACCACACGATGTGCGGACGCACCGCTGCTCCACACACACAGCATCGCGGCAGCTTCCCCGACTCGGTGTACATCGCACGGTCCTCGAACGGCTCATCGCACGCCACGCAGCGCGAAGCATACAGCGTCCCATGCATGTGGTGAACCTTGTGCGACCCCGCGCGTTCGTGGAGATCGTCCACGTTTTGTGTGCAAAGAAAGAGGTCTTCGCCCAGCCGCTCGCCAAGCTCCGCCAGCGCACGATGCCCCGCGTTCGGCTCCGCACCCATCGCGTCGCGCCTTCGCATCGAGTAAAACCGCCACACCAGCTCCGGATCAGCCAGCCAGGCCTCGGGAGTCGCAACCTCCTCCACACGATGGCCGTTCCAGAGCCCGCCCGAGCCGCGAAACGTGGCGAGGCCGCTCTCAGCCGAGATGCCCGCACCAGTCAGAACGAAGACCTTGTCGCCGCGCGCAATCGTCATGCAGACAGTATTCCCTCACGACAGCAGGTCACGTCAACCTATGAGATTGCTCTCAGGCGGTCAGGATCCAGCCCGAAAGAGCAACTCAGGCAGGCTGGGTCAGAGCTGCGCTTTCGCTTGGAATGCCGAGTTCCTGATCCTTGTACTGGAGCTGGTACAGCTTGCAGTAGAGTCCACGCTGAGCAAGCAACTGCTGGTGCGTTCCACGCTCGCGCAACGTGCCTTTGTGCATCACGAGGATCGTATCGGCGGACTGGATGGTCGAGAGCCGATGCGCGATCAGCACGGATGTTCGCCCCGTAATCATGCGGGACAGCGCGAGCCGAACGCGCTGCTCTGTGTCGGTGTCGACGGACGAAGTGGCCTCGTCGAGGATAAGGATCGCAGGAGCATGGGCAAGCGCTCGCGCAAACGAGATCAGCTGCTTCTGCCCGGTAGACAATGTTGCGCCGCGTTCGCGCACGGGCTCGCTGAACCCCGCAGGTAGCGTGCGGATAAAGTCCGCAATGTTGACCTCTTCCGCCGCGCGCTCGAGCGCCTCGTCCGTGATCCACGCTGATCCAAGGCGAATGTTATCCGCGATAGTGCCAGTAAACAGGAACGGATCCTGCAGCACCACACCGAACCGGCGGCGAAGCAGCGTCAGGTCCTGGTCGCGAACGTCCACACCGTCAACCAGAATCTGTCCGTGCTGAATGATCGTAGAAGCGCATCATCAGAGCCGTGATGGTGGTTTTGCCCGCTCCTGTATGACCGACGATCGCTGCGGTCTCGCCTGGAGCGATGGTGAAGGAGACGCCGCGCAGAATCCACTCGACGTCTGCCAGCGGACCGGCGGTGAGTGAACCCGACCGAGCACCTGATTTGAAGTTTCGTCCGCAACGGATTCGACGGCGATCTGTTGTTCGGCTGTGAGCGTCTGGTAGGTGAACCAGACGTCGCGGAACTCGACTGACCCGGAGTGATCGCCCGATCCTCGGGTTGCGGCGGGGAGACGATGGACGGCTCCTCGTCGATCAGCTTGAAGACTCGCTCGCTTGCGGCCATCGCAGCCTGCAGGATGTTGTATTTCTCGCTCAGATCCTGGATGGGCCGGAAGAAGCGCTGCGCGTACTGGATGAACGCGATCAGCACGCCGAGCGTGACGGTGCCGAAGAGACCGGTCGCGCGCACGCCCAGCCGCAAGGTGCATGTTGTGCAGACCGGCGATGCCGCCGCGCCAGAGCACAAGGGCGATGGCGAACGAACTGAGCAACTCCACGACCGGGTAGTACCAGCGCATAGGCGAAGACAGCGTCGTTCCAGGCCTGCTTGTTCTCGTCGTTGACCGCGTGGAAGTCGGCAAAGGCGCGCCGCTCGCGGTTGAAGAGCTGCACGATCGCTCATGCCAGAGACGTACTCCTGCGTGAAGGAGTTGATCTTGGCCGTCGCGGCGCGCTGGCGGCGATAGCTGTCGCGCACCTGGCGGCGAAAGATCTTTGTGACGTACAGAATCCCCGGGATCGCCGACAAGCGTGAGCAGGGCCAGCGGCCAGCTCATCCGCACCATGATGATGACGATGAAGAGCAGCACAAAGCTGTTGTCGAAGATTGCCAGCACGCCGGAGGTGAACATCTCGTTCAGTGCGTCTACGTCCGAGGTGACCCGCGTCACGAGTCGGCCTACGGGGTTGCGGTCGAAGAAGGCAGGAGCCATGCGCTGGAGATGGCGGAAAATCTCCGAGCGCATGTCGAACATGATCTTCTGCCCGGTCCACTGCATCAGGTAGGTCTGCAGCAGTTCCAGCAGGAAGGTGAACAGCAGTGCGGCCAGATAGAGCCCGGCAAGCTCCGTCATGCCAGTCATCGGGAGGCGCTCAGGTGCCGCGAAAGCCAGGACCGTGCGCGCGTGCTCCGCGGGTGTGCTGCCGGACATATAGGTGTCGACCGCAACCTTGACGAGGAAGGGACCGGCGACGTCGCGTCGCTGCCTTGAAAAGTACGGCCGACAGCGCAATAGCCCGCCTGCAGCTTGTAGGGCTTCAGATAGGTGAGCAGACGCCGCATCAGGCGCGCGTCGTAGACCTTGCCGGCCACTTCGTCAGAAGTCGCGGCTGATTGTACGGCAGGTTTCGCAGCGGGTTGCGTGGAATTCGCCCCGTGCGGCGTTGGTTGCTTGTCGCTCTGGCATGCGCTCTACTGATTCTAGATGCGCGCGGGGGTTGCGGGATTCCGGAATGCCCGGCGCAGCGGATCATGTTCGACCGCATGAAAGAATTGAAGAGGATGGCGCAGGGCTCGGAATTTATCTATCGGTGCCGTTCTGCAAGGCCAAGTGCAGCTTCTGCAACTTCGCCTCGGGCGTCTTTGCGTGCGGAGCGGATGGACGGCTACATCGACCGGCTGCTGCGACGAGATGCGGCAGCGCCAGCGTGGGCCGCGAGCGCATGGCGGGCGCTTGCCGCGCCGCGTCGATATCGATCTATCTGGGCGGAGGAACGCCTTCGCTGCTGGACGCCGGGCAGGTCACGCAGATCTGTTCGCCGGGCTGCGCGAGCAGTTCGAGGTGGCGCCGGACGCCGAGATCACGGTCGAGTGTGCGCCCGGTCAGCTCGCGGACGCAACGCTGGAAGCGATGCTGCGAGCAGGGCGTCAACCGCGCTCAGCTTCGGCGTGCAGAGCTTTGTGGATGCGGAGTGCGCGGCCGTCGGCCGGACTCATACCGCAGCGCAGTGCCGGCCGAGCTCAGCGGATGCAGGCCGCCGGCGTGAAGCGGCTCGGCGCTCGACCTGATCGCCGGGCTGCCGCACCAGACGCGAGCAAGCTGGCGCTCCACGATCGAGCAGGCGATCGATAGCGGCGTCGAGCACGTGAGCCTGTACATGCTGGAGGTGGATGAGGATTCGCGCCTGGGACGCGAGGCGATCGCGGGTGGCGTTCGCTACGGCGCCGCGGCGCTTCCGCAGGACGACCGCGTCGCGGACTGGTACGCAGGCAGGCTGTGCGTGGCTGGAAGCGGCAGGCGTGCGGCAATATGAGATTTCGAACTTCGCGCGGCCGGGCGGTGAATCGCGGCACAACCGCAAGTACTGGCAGCGGGCGCCCTACCTTGGGTTTGGCCTGGACGCGCACTCCATGCTGCAGACGAAGACGGGATTTGTCCGTTGGGAGAACGCGGCTGAGATGGGTGACACGGGAAGAACGGTGACAACCGCCTGGGCCCCCCGAAGCGTTCGAGGAGAGCTTGTTTCTGGGATTACGAATGGTTGAGGGCGTGGATCTTGCAGTGCTCGATCCGGAGCTTGTCCGCGAGCCCGGCGGATGGGATTGAGGAGGCCGTGGATGCTGGGCTGCTGCTGCGGGAAGGGAGCCGCATACGGCTCACGTCAGCGCGGGCAGAATGGCTTCGAACGAGGTATTCGAGCGGCTGCTTGTTCCTGCAGGTCTGCAGGAACTACGCGTACGAGGCACGCTGTAGCAATCTTAGATGGCGATGGTAACGCGTCCCGAGGCAGACTGTTGCCACAACTGGAGTCTTGGGCGGTCATGGGAGCTTCGAAGACGGCAGTAACAACGTTGTTCGAGGAGTAAGGGTTTGACATGATTGATTTGAGAAGTGATACCGTCACCCGGCCTACCCCGAAGATGCGCGAAGCGATGGCGGCCGCCGAAGTCGGAGACGATGTCTACGGCGAGGACCCGACGATCAACGGACTGGAAAGACGTGCGGCGGAGATCTTCGGGCGTGAAGCCGCATTGTTTGTGCCCACCGGCTCCATGGGCAACCAGATCGCGATCCGGCTGCATACGCACCACGGCCAGGAGGTTGTCTGCGAGGCCCGGGCGCATGTGCTCGATTGGGAGATGGGCATGGTCGCCGCATATGCCGGGTGTCAGCTGCGGACGGTCTGGGCCGATCGAGGCATTCTGACCTGGGACATATCTGAAGCAAGCGATTCGACCGGGCTCAGACTTCCGCGCACCTACGGGCCTGATCTGCATTGAAAACACCCACAACATGGCGGGCGGAACGGTAACGCCGCTTGCGAATCTCCGGGAAATCTGGGAGGGAGCGCGGGAGCTGGGCCTTCCGGTTCACCTTGATGGAGCGCGCGTCTTCAACGCGGCCGCTGCGCTCGGCGTTTCTGTGCAGCGAGTTGACCAGCGGTTTCGATACGGTGATGTTCTGCCTGTCCAAGGGTCTGGGCGCTCCGGTGGGCTCGCTGCTGGTGGGCACGCGGAAGGACATGGAGCGGGCCCGCTGCTTCCGCAAAGCGCTCGGAGGAGGGATGCGCCAGGCGGGTATCGTGGCGGCGGCCGGCCTGGTTGCGCTCGAAGAGATGCCAGGCTTGGTGGACGACCATCACAACGCGCGCCTCCTGGCCGAGTGCTTTGCGAAGTCATCGGCCGCCGAGATTGATCTGTCCGCGGTGCAGACAAACATCGTGATCTTCCGTCTTGCAAGTGGACCAGGACGGTGCCGCGTTCTGCGCGGCGCTTAGAGAGCGAGGCGTGCTGGCCAGTGCCATCGCGCCGCGCGCGGTTCGCTTTGTGACACACCTGGATGTCAGCCGTGAGCAGTGCGAACGAGCCGCGGCGGTTGTGCAGGAGGTGTTATCGCACTGGTAGGCCGGCACAGAAGGGGGGTCCGGGGGTGTGGGGCGTTAGACCGCCCCGGGATCGATGTCGGGCTTTGTCGCGAGGAAGACGGAGGCGATCGGTGCCTCGGTGTGGTCCCTCCTGCTCGCTTTTGAGTTCGAGAATGTCCACCATGTTTGCGGATGATCCCCTGGCACACCCAGAGGCCCAGCCCGGTCCCGCGCTCACCCTTGGTCGTGAAGAACGGCTGAAATAATTGCTCGCGAATTCGGGCGGGATGCCCGCGCCGGTGTCTGCGATTTCTACCAGAGCGCCCGGTTCAGGAGCTCGGCCGTTGCGCAGAGTCAGTCCCGCCCGGCCGGCTTCGGGATCAGGCGAATGCGGACGGTGTCCACCCGCGACCGGCGGCTTCCGCAGCGTTGTTGATAAGGTTTGTGAATACCTGCCGCAGTTCGGCGGGGAATCCTTCGACCACGACATTTTCCGGCAGGTCGGCTGTGACATTCACTCCGATGTCACTGGAAGCCTTCGCTCCATCAGGAGCAGTAAGTCCTCGAGTGTATCTTTCAGGTTGACCGCGACGGGGGCCTTGGACTCGCGGTACAGACTCAGCATGGCTCGCGAGATCTGCGTGACGCGCGCCAGTTCCGCCTGTGCCAGCTCCAGAAAATGCTTGCTCTCTTCCGGCGTCGGTTTCGATCCTTGCAGCAGGTAGAGGATGTTGGAGACTGAGTCGAGCGGGATTGTGGATCTCGTGAGCGATCGTTGCGGCCAGTCTGCCTGCGACGGCCAACTTTTCGTTTGCGATCAGCGCAGCTCGCGTGCGGCTTCTCCATGGTGATGTCGCGGAAGACCAGTACGACGCCGGTCAGCTTCGCCGGCCTCGTTACGGATCGGCGCGCCGCTGTCGTCGATGGCAATCTCAGCGCCGTCCTTGCGGATCAGCAGCGTGTGATTCGCCAGGCCCACGACTCGGTTGAGCCGCTTCACCTTGGAGACGGGACTCTCGACCGACTCCCTGGTGGTCTCGTTCACGATGTGGAAGACCTGTGCCAAGGGCCGGTTGCGCGCCTCGGCCTCGCTCCAGCCTGTCAGTTCCTGCGCCACGGGATTCATGGTTGAGATGATGCCCTCCCGATCACATGTGATGACAGCGTCGCCGATGGAGGCCAGGGTGGTGCGCAGGTGCTGCTCCGGAGTGGAACAGTTCCTCGGCCCGGCGCCGCTGCAGGTCCAGCGCCGCGGCGAAATGCGAGCGGAGACGGTCTTCAGCCGATCGCGGGTGAACAGCGCGAGGAACAGCCCTATCGCCGACCGCAAGCAGAACCAGAGCATAGAGCGTGTGCATGGACGCGCGGTTTGCCATTGGTCGATCTCGCTCGACGCGTCGCTGTTCGGCCCGGTGCAATGATGGTGTCGAGGTCGGACCGCGATGCTGTCCATCCGCGCCTTGCCGGTCAGGTTCATGTCGTCGTCGTGGACTCGAGGCCGTCCGGCGGCGACCGCGGCGATCATGGGCTCGGCAAAGATCGACGCCAGGCTGGTGTTCTTCAGCGGCGACCTTGTCGACGTGTCTTCGCCGGCTCCGTCGACTGGAGGTCTCCTGAACTGATCGAGAGCGCTTCTGGAGCCGGGCGGACTGCATCCCGGTATACGGCTCAAGAAAGCGCGGGTCGGAGGTGATCTGGTACCCGCGAACGCCAGTTTCTTCGTCGACGAGCAGTCTGTTCTACGAGATTTGCCAGCGCGATGCGCTGATCCGAACGTTCGATCTGCGTCGACGTGCCGTGACGCTCCCGAATCTGGAGGATGAGCACCCCTGCCAGAACCAGCAGCGCGGCGATCGGAACGATCATGACCTGCTGCAGCACCCGTTTGAACTCACGTATTTCCACACTCCTATACCCTTCTCGTAACCGTGCCTACAGCTGCGTTTCCGGAGCCGCAAGCAGAGCGTTCAAGCGCTTCAGGAGTGCGGGCGCGCCTTCCCCTTTGGTCATGTAAACATCCACGACGGATCGAACCTCGGCCGGAAGTCCAACATATGCGGAGAGTAGCAGGATGGGAACACGTTGGCTTGGCCTGGCGCATCCGCGCGCCACCTCGCCGCCATGCATTCCGGGCATCGAGTAGTCCAGCACCACGGCTTCGACCGGATGGGCGGCAAATATCTGCAAGCGCCGGGGCACCGTCCGAGGCGGTCAGGACGCGATATCCGGCTCGTTCGAGCAGTATCTTGCGGATGCGCAGGCCCACGACCTCATCGTCGACGCACAGCACAAGATGAGAGATATTTTTCCATGCCACCGGGAAGTGCGACAGCTCGATTATCTGAGAGTATACGCCGACGCGCCAGAGCTCCCCGGCAACGGGGCTTAACGATTCACCAGATGTTCTCAATTCAGATCTGCAGCTTAGGCTAATCTAACCTCGGTTGCCGCTCGGCGCCGGTCATCTGGCGCGCCGCACACACCGAAAGGTTTTGCATTGAGTCAAACGGTTTTTGTTGCTGGAAGACGACTCCGACATTTCGCGGCTGGTTCAATACCACCTCGAGGCCGCCGGATATGCAGTTCGACCGTATATGACCATCGGGACTGATTCTTGCCGACGCCGAGCGTGAACCCCCTGCCGTATTTCTTCTAGACATCATGGTTCCTGGAGGGGACGGGCTGGACCTCTGCCGTCGGCTCCGAAAAAACCCGTCCCTCAGCACCGTTCCCATCATCCTTTTGACCGCCCGCGCAGCCGAAAACGACCGGGTCACTGGCCTCGAGTTAGGTGCCGACGACTACATCACGAAGCCGTTCGGTACGCGCGAGTTGGTGGCCCGGGTAAAGGCGGTGCTTCGCCGTTTCGAACGCCCCACGGCTCCATCTGTAGTCAAATTCGAGAATATTGAGATCGATGCCAATGCCATGCAGCTGCTGTGGCTGGCGAGCTGGTCACCACAACCGCCACCGAGTTCCGGCTGCTTGACTACCTTGCTCGACATCCTGGAAGGGTCTTCTCCCGTGATCACCTGCTTGGACGCGGTCTGGGGCGATGCCCGATTTGTGACGCCCCGCTCCGTGGATGTCTACGTCCGGCGCATCCGCGAGAAGATAGAAGCGGACGCCGAGACGCCCCGCTATCTGAAGACGATGCGCGGCGCGGGGTACCGATTCGAGATGCCGAAGGCACCGCAGGCCTGACGGGCGACAGGGCAATGTGAGGCGAAGTCTTTTAGGACGCTGTTTGTTGGGCTGCTGGCGGTTCTGCTGGCGGGAGCTGCGGTGGAAGCCGCGCTCGTCTGATGCGGGCCCGCTTACATGGCGCCTGGTTGTGTGGCGCCCTTGCCGCAGGCGGCTCTCGCTGCTCGCCGGCGCTCGGCTTTTGGCCATGACCCGCTCGGTACAGGCCGGGGTTGCCCCGCTGGAGCGCATGGCGGACGCGTTTCCGGAGGAGACGCAGAAGTCGGAAGACGCGCGGTCCCCTCGGTTTCGCGATTTCGACGCGTCTCGCAATCGCTGACCTAGCGTCCGCCAGTGCACGCGGCGCGCTCCAACGGGCGTCGGAGAGTCGGCGCGAACTTGAGGCGCTGCTGGACTCCATGCAGGACGCGGTAGTAGCCGTTGATCCGGCAGGGCAGCATCCAGTGGGCCAACAAAGAGATGCAGAAGCTTATGCCCGGCTCGTCGCTGGTCGGCAGCGTGCGGGTCGGCCGTGCTCTTGTTCAGACCATTCGCGACCCCGAGGTGCTGGAGTGCGTGCGCGCTGCGCTTGAGCAGGCTGTAGTCTCTGAGCGGAGCACCACGACGCTGCTGCCGGGCAAGATCTTCGAGGTGAATGCCTCCCCTATGCCCGGAGGAGGGGCCGTAGCGGTGTTGCACGACATCACACGGGTTGAGCAGGTGGAGCGCACGCAGCGGGATTTCGTGGCAAACGTCTCTCACGAGCTTCGTACGCCCCTCACGTCTATCGCAGGCTACGTCGAGACGTTGCTCGATCATGAGCAGCTCAGCCCCGTGGCACGCGAGTTCCTGAAGACGATACTCAAGAACGCCAGCCGCATGAACCGGCTCACGGAAGACCTGCTGCTGATGGCCCGTGTCGAGTCACAGGAGGCCGAGTTGCACCCGGCTCCGTGCCGCGCTGACGAGTTGGTGCGTGATGCCGTCGAAGGCATGCGGGGCCTGGTTCAGGATGCGAACGCTGTGCTCGAGATTGGAGACACGACGGCGGCCGAAGTACTTGCTGATATGGACTCCGTCGTGCAGGTGCTCGGAAATCTCATAGAAAACGCCATCAAATACGGACAATCGAAGAGTTCGGGCCGAAGCCGCGTCGTGGTGAGCGCGCGCGAGATTATAGTGGATCTCGATGAGGTGACAGACGCTGTACAGGATTGCAGCCTGAAGATGATTGAATTCAGTGTGCGCGACTTCGGGCAGGGCATTGCTTCGGAGCATTTGACGCGAATCTTCGAGCGGTTCTACCGTGTGGACAAAGCGCGGTCGCGGGAGTCGGGTGGAACCGGTCTGGGGCTCGCGATCGCACGGCACGTCGTGGAAATGCAGGGTGGTAGCATCCATGCGGAGAGCGACCTCGGATCAGGCAGCAACTTTCTGGTTCGTTTACCGATGGCTCAGGTACCGTCATACGTTCGTCCTTAGTTCACCCGTATGTAACGCTGCAGTAACACGTTCAAGGGACACTGTTCTTGCATTTGGAACTAGACGGATCCGAGCGCGCAGAGCATGCGCTCATGGGACACAAGTACCAGAACGTTTTCTCAGGAGAACACAAGCGTGAGAGTAAGTCTGATAGCAGCGGCCTTGCTGGCCACGGTAGCGGGAACGGCCGGAGCACAAAACATCAACGCAGCAGGCGCGACGTTTCCCTATCCGATCTACAACCGGTGGTTCAGCGAATACGCGCAGGCGCACCCCGGGGTTAAGATCAACTACCAGTCCATCGGTTCCGGCGGCGGCATCAAGCAGGTCTCCGAGGGCACAGTCGACTTCGGTGCAAGCGACGGCCCGATGTCCGACCAGCAGCTCAACGAGTCCAAGATCAAGGTCATGCATATCCCTACCGTGATGGGGGCGGTAGTGCCGGTGTATAACCTGCCGGGAGTCTCAAAGGATGTCAACTTCGCGCCCGACGTTCTCGCCGACATCTATCTGGGCAAGATCACGAAGTGGACCGATGGCAGGATCACAAAGGACAACCCCGGCGTCACCTTTCCGGATAAGGCAATCCTTCCCGTATACCGTTCCGATGGCAGCGGCACCACCTTCATCTTCTCTGACTTCCTCTCCAAGGTTAGCCAGGGCTGGGCCAACGGTCCAGGCAAAGGTGCTGCCCTCAAGTGGCCTGTCGGGATTGGTCAGAAGGGAAGCGAAGGTGTGGCCGGTATGGTCCGCCAGACTCCCGGCGCGATTGGCTACGTCGAACTCGTGTATGCGATGCAGAACAAGATTCAGTACGGCGCCGTCCGTAACGCGTCGGGCAAGTTCCTGAAGGCGACCACTGATGAAGTCACAGAAGCGGCAGCATCCTCCAAAGCGATGCCCGCCGATTTCCGTGTCTCCATCACCAATGCACCAGGGGCAAACTCGTACCCCATCTCCAGCTTCACGTGGCTGCTGATTCCCAGGCAGTTCGCCGATCCGGCGAAGGGCAAGGCCGTTCATGACTTCCTTGTCTGGATGATCCAGCATGGCGAGGGCGAGGCAGCGAGTATGGGTTACGCGCCGCTTCCGAAAGCTGTTGCGGACAAGGTAACGCAAGCCATCAACAGCGTAAAGTAGACGGGTTACGCCGCCTTGCTCCTTGGGACAAGGCGGCTTCTCGCAAGGATGTACTCTGGCCCGGTTACAGACTTCGGGGTTACACTCCGATGGAAACGAGTCGTGACCCCTTCTTCTATGTCCCTTGAGCAAGACCAGCGAACAGCACAGGCGCCGTTGGCCGCGACACCCCCAACGGGCACTCCGGCAGGACGTGGAGGGGAATCGCCCATCCGGCAATTCCTCCGTACCCGCGGACACGGCGGTGTGGCGGATCGCGCTTTTGCCGGAGTGATGCTGGTTTCGGCGCTCAGTATCTTCGCCATCGTCCTGTTCATCCTCACCATCCTCGTCATCCGGTCGAAGCTGACGATCAGCCAGTTTGGACTCAAGTTCTTCGGCCGCTCCGCATGGGATCCCGTCTCCGGGGATTTTGGGGCACTGCCCTTCATCATCGGTACGCTTGAGACCTCTCTGCTCGCGCTCGCAATGGCAGTGCCCCTGGCACTCGGAGTGGCCGTGTTTCTCACGGAACTTTGCCCTGCCAAGCTTCGGGCTCCGATCTCGTTTCTTACGGAGCTTCTCGCAGCCATCCCAAGCGTGGTCTATGGCTTGTGGGCTGTCTTCGTCCTGGTGCCGGTCATGCGCGATTCGCTAGGCCCCTTTCTAGCGAAGTATCTGGGCTGGACAGGCCTGTTCGAAGGTTACAACTTCGGAGTCGGACTCCTGACCGCAAGCATCATCCTGTCGATCATGATTCTGCCGATCATCTCCTCGCTCACCCGAGACATCATGTTGGCCGTTCCGAACTCACAGCGAGAGGCCGTGCTGGCCCTCGGTGCGACTCGGTGGGAGATGATCCGTACAGGCGTTCTGCGCAACGCTCGCATCGGCATCGTGGGTGCTGTGATCCTTGGCCTCGGGCGCGCCCTGGGCGAGACGATGGCCGTCACCATGGTGATCGGCAATCACCCTGACATTCCGAAGAGTCTGTTTGCGCCGGGATACACGCTGGCCAGTGTGATCGCGAACGAGTTCTCCGAGGCAACCGGCGATACCTACCTCAGTGCGCTGATCGAAATCGGGCTGGCACTGTTCCTGGTGACCATTGTGGTCAACGCCATAGCCCGTCTTCTCGTTTGGGCTGTGACCCGCGGCGCACCAGCGAGGGCTCTCTAGCATGAGCGCAAACCCCATAAATCTTCCTCCCGTGCGGCCCAATCCGGCAACCGGCACTCCCCAGCGCACCCCGATGAACTTCGGCTCGAGACGCATGCGCCTGAACTCCGCGCGCCGCTTTGCCATGAACTACCTGGTCACGGGCCTGGCCGTTTTAAGCACCGTGCTCGTACTGCTTCCGCTGATCGCGATCCTGTTCTACCTCGTATTCAAGGGCGCCACGTCGCTCAATCTAGCATTCTTCACCCACATCCCAGCGCCGGTCGGTGAGCCCGGCGGCGGAATGGCGAACGCAATTGTAGGTTCCGGCATTGTGCTTGCCCTGGCCAGTCTGTTTGGCATCCCGATCGGGATCGCAGCGGGTGTGTACCTCGCCGAATACGGGCGCGGCAAGACCCTTGCCCAAGCCGTTCGCTTTACCGCGGACGTCCTGAACGGAGTGCCTTCCATTGTGATGGGGATAGCCATCTACTCGCTTGTGGTGCTCGAGCAAAAACACTTCTCCGCTATCGCCGGCGGCATCGCACTCGGCGTGATGATGGTGCCCACGATCACCCGCACGACGGAAGAGATGCTTGCGACGGTTCCGCACGCGATTCGCGAGGCCGCACTCGGCTTGGGTGTGCCAAAGTGGCGCACAGTGCTTTCCGTAAGTCTCCGCACAGCGTCCCCGGGTATCATCACAGGGTGCATGCTCGCATTTGCACGGGTGGCAGGTGAGACAGCGCCGTTGCTGTTCACCGCGTTCGGCAACCAGTTCTGGAGCTACAAGCTGACCGAACCGATTGCGGCCCTTCCGCTGCAGATCTATGTCTATGCCATCTCACCGTACGATGAGTGGCATCGGTTAGCGTGGGCTGGTTCGCTCGTGCTGATCGTTATGATCATGGTCGCGGTAACGCTGGTGCGTATCTATGCGTCTCGAGGAATCTTGAAAGGGAACAGCTAATGGGAGTCGGGATCGATGTAGAACACCTGAACGCGTGGTACGGAACGACGCACACGCTACAGGACATCAATCTCAAGCTGCCGGCCAACCACGCGACCGCGTTGATCGGACCCTCCGGCTGCGGCAAGAGCACCTTCGTGCGCTGCCTGAATCGCATGCACGAGACCAACCCCATCGCCCGCGCCGAGGGATTAGTGCGTATGGGCGATCTGGATATCTACAAAGATGCGGAACCGGTGGAAATCCGGCGCCGGGTGGGGATGGTATTTCAACGTCCCAATCCGTTCCCCACGATGTCTATCTACGATAATGTCGCGAGCGGCCTCAAGTTGAACGGATTCCGAAACAAAGCCGTGCTTGACGAGACCGTGGAACGCAGCCTGCGCTCGGCCGCGCTCTGGGATGAAGTCAAGGACGATCTGAAGAAGAAGTCGGGCGCAAGCCTCTCCGGCGGCCAACAGCAGCGCATGTGCATCGCGCGGGCCCTGGCGGTAGATCCCGAGGTCCTTCTGATGGATGAGCCTGCCTCCGCGCTCGATCCCGTTTCAACGTCCAAGATCGAGGACCTCATCTTTCAGCTCAAGAGTCAGTACACGATAGTCATCGTGACCCATAACATGCAGCAGGCCGCCCGTGTGGCCGAGAACACCGGCTTTTTTCTGAACGGCAAGATGGTCGAGTTCGATTCGACGCACAAGATCTTTACGAATCCCAAAGACAAGCGCACTGAGGATTACATCACCGGGAGGTTCGGCTGATGGCGACCCGAATCAAATTCCAACAGAACCTCGACGACCTGAAAGAGCGGCTGCTGATTATGGCGGGCATGGCCGAACAGGCTATCCAGCGGTCCATTGAGGCTTACCGGACGCGCGATCTATCGATCTGCGAGCTCGTCTTCCGCTCCGAGCCCGCCATCAATCGCCTGGAGCGCGAGATCGACCAGATGGCGCTCGACCTCCTCGCCATGGAGCAGCCCATGGCCATCGACCTCCGTTTCATCCTTTCGGTCATCCGTATCAATGCGGATCTCGAGCGAGTCGGAGATCAAGCCGTGAACATAGCGGTGCGGGTGCGCGAGATGGGTGCCTTCGCCAACATTGATCTGCCCGTCGATATCCCGAAGCTTGCATCGTTGTCCGCGGCAATGGTGCGTAAAGCGCTGCAGGCCTTCATCGAGGGAGACGCTGAGTTGGCGAAGACAGTTCTGACCCTGGACGACCAGGTAGATGAGATGAACGATGCCGCCTTCTACGCTTTGAGCACACTGATCAAGGAAAAGCCCGAATTGACGCCGCAGTCCCTGAACGCGCTCATCATCGCGCGCAACCTCGAACGCGTAGGCGACCACGCCACCAACATCGCAGAAGACGTCATCTTCTGGGTCCGTGGCGCAGATGTTCGGCATAACGCTGCTCGGGTTTAGCTCCCTCCTTACTCTCGGTTCTGCCCTCCGTTCGCCAAGGCGGGCGTGCTCCGTTTACACAGGGTGCCACCACAAAAGCCGCGGAATCGCAGCAAAATAGAGTCCTAGCCGAATCTGCGAGGGAGCCACCCCTTGCGTCCGGGCGAGAATTTGAGCATAGTTCTCGAGCTGCGGAGCGTAGATGGCGCGCTCCGACGCAAGAAACTCATCCACTCCCTTGGACCCGTGGGCGGCGGTCTTATAGTCGACGATCCAAAGATGGTCTTCCCCGGGTGAGTGTGGGGCTGCGCCGGCTCGGAAGGTGCGGTCCACGCGTACGGAGGTGAGGTCCGCTCCCTCCCTCCAATCGGCAGAGCCCTGGGCCGTCAGCGCAAGCTCGGCTGCGCTGTCCGCATGGGCCGACAGCACCCACACGCCGTCTGGGTCGCGGAGAAGGTGTTCCAACGCGGTTCGGGCATCCCGCGTCAGACGATCGACCTCTGCCGGTGGAAGCCCATTGCTGCGCAACAGAGTCGAGATACGGGGCGTCAACTCCGGGAGCTGGCCCGGTAGCTCGGATGCCGGAGTACCTGCTGCAATGCGAACTGCAAGAAGTTCCAGCACAGAATGAATCGCAGTGCCATAGGCCCGTGCTGCAAAGGAACCCTGCGGCCGCGCGAGACGAAAATCCGACGGCTTTTCAGGATCGCGCACAGCGGCACCTGGCAGTGAGCCGTAGGACAGCCGCTCGGCGCGTGCGGCCCGGAGTCGTTCAGCTGGGTCGAAGCTGGCCGCAAATCGATACATAGGCGGACGCGTCGGACGCGGATACAAATCGTCCTCTGTCGACTCTGGAACTGGCGTTGAGGCATGTTCGCCCGCCTGCATGCTCCCCCCGGCCCGGCGCGGCATTTCGTGCACAGAGCCTGCGGCTGCAAGATCCAGCACCGCCGCCTCACGCAGACCTAGCAACGGTGCACGCTCTTGCGCGAGCGGCTCACGCGCGTCTTCGAAGTGCGCTTCTGCAGCCGCCCAGGCCGAGGTGAGCAGGCTGTCCCAGGCCTTGCGAATCTGCCCTTCTTCGGTGATGTCGGGTGAAGCGAAGAGATGCAGTTCTTCCCGGGCACGTGTGGCCGCCACGTAGAAGAGCCGCTTGCGCTCCGCAGCCTCATGCTCTCGATGTAAGCCCTTCAGCCATGTAGTCAGTTCGTCCACTTCTTCGCCGCGTGCTGCGATCGGAGCAAGCATAATCGAGGCAGCATCTCCGGACGGGTCAAGTTCGGCCCAGGTGAGAAGGCGGGGGCGGCTGCGGCCGGGGCTGCGTTCGAGTGCAGGAATCAGGACGACGTCCCATTCCAGTCCCTTGGCGCGGTGCATGGTCAGCAATTCAACCACCGCAGCACCGGCAGGGATCACCTGGGGCTCGGCGTAGAGTCGCTGCAGCCGCCGGTCCAACACTCCGAGGTCAAGCGTTGCGGTCGATGTGGACTCGATTTCATCGAGAAGCTCGAAATAACGACGAGCATTGATTTGTTGATCTGGATTGAGCGAGGCATCGCCCCCAAGCGTTCGCCACGTGCGCTCGACAAGTTGCGCGGTGCTCAGGCCTCCTCGCTGGGCTGCGCCGGCCTGCAAGGCGCTCCATAGGCGGCGCATGAGCTGGCAAGCCTCTGTAGACAGCAGCTCTCCACGTTCCTCCATCAGGCGCAGGACAGACCATTTGCTGAAGGCGGGGTCATCCTGGCCAGTCAACATGTGAAGGTCGGCCAGGGACAGACCGCACCAGGGAGCCCGCAGCAGCGCCAGCGATGCAACGCGATCGCCGGGATGCAGCAGCGCACGCGTGAGCGCGACAAGGTCCAGGATCTCCTGACGCTCGTTGAGCTGCTCAATCTCCACTGCCCGGAACGGAACAGCCTCTGATCTCAGCGCCATTACCACTTCAAGAAGATGGGACCTGTTGCGTACCAGCACGGCGATGCGCCATGGCTCCGGCTGACCTCCCGGAAGCAGCTTGCGGCTCGCGGGCAGCGGCCTCTCTGTCCAGCGCTGGACGATGTCGCGGATCACCCCGGCGTTGCGGCGCGCCTGCTTCTGGCGAAGCAGCGCGTTCGGTACCGTGATTGGAGAAGCCTCTCCTGGTTCAGCCATCCTGGAGATGACCACAGGGTGCGCATGCCACTCCAGACCAGCCGCATCGCTCGACTCGGGGAGCACCGCGTCGGCATGCGCGTAAGGCAACGACTGCGAAGGGCTCGTTCCCGGCACGGGGCTGAAGATTCGTGTGAAGTCGCCGTTGAACTGCTCAACCAAATGCCGTTGGGAGCGGAAGTTGGCTGTCAGGCGAAGCGCTGTAAGAGGCAGCTCGCCCAGGCGGCACGTGCGCAGAGTCTGGATGAAGCGCTCGACTCGGGCCTGTCGAAATAGATAGATCGACTGACGAGGATCGCCCACCAGGAAGATCGTCTGTGTGTGCCCGTCCCAGCTTTCCGTCAGGAGCTGGATCAACTCATACTGGCCCGACGATGTGTCCTGCATTTCGTCGACCAGAAGATGCTGCAGGGTTGCCCCCCGCGCGGACGCGAGGTCGTGTAGGCCCGAGCCGGAACGAAGCGCAGCGCGCGCCAGCAGACTAAGCTCGGAAAAATCGCACTGCCCGCGTTCGGCGAAGACAAGCTGGAGCTCGATGAGCGCACGCCGCAGCACCCGTAGAAGGCTCTTCGCAACGGCCCATTGCGCGGGAGGGTACTTCGCGGGCGGCAGCGAATCGATGCGGCAGAGAATCTGAACCAGGTCCGCACGGCGCGAGACCCGGGCGATCAGGGACTTGAGTTGAGCGGCGTGGTGCTTCTCGATTAAGAATCCAAGAGGCTTATTCGTCAGCCCCTTTCGCCAGTCCCTGGGCTTCGACGGTTTGATCAGCAGATGCACCAGTGCGCGCCAGTGTTCGGCGTCTTCCGCATCATTGCCCGGTGCACCTGTTCGGCCCTTGCAGATGGCGATCGGTGAACGCTCCCCGTCGTAACCGTCGGACCAGGACATCTCCGCGGCAAGCTCTGCCAGGTCGCCCAGAACGTCCGATGGGATCTCCTTCGAGAGCGCGGTGAGCTCTGCACAGATCGCCTGCTCGAGCGCCAGTTGCAGCCGCGGCAGCACCTCGCGGTCGAGCACCTCGTCCGTCAGCTTCGCACGCTCGAGCGGCACAAGGCTTGCCCACTGTTCGCGCACTTGAAGCATGTCTGCGATCAGGGTCTCGCAATCCGCGAGGTTCGCGTCCCGATGCAGCAGCAGGTCGCGGATGGAGCGGTCCAGTTCGGGATCTGCATCCGGCGCTGTGCTCCCAAGCTGAAGCAGAGTGCGCCTGGCTGCATCGCGGAATAGAGGCTCTGCGTACTCGGTGGGATTCAGCGCTCCGCCCGCACCGGAGAGCACAGGCAGACTGCGCGCGATCTCAGCGCAGATGGAGTCCACGGTGCGAAGGTTCAATCGGTGCGGCTGTTCCAGCAAGTGCCAGTCACGCGCACGATCCCGTTCAAGCACAACCTTTGCGAAGTCTCGCGTACCCCGCTCAAAGTCACCTTTCAGCGGCGTATTCGCGCGTGCCCCTTGCAGTTCACCCAGCACGCGGTCGCGGAGTTCTCCGGCAGCCTTGTTGGTGAACGTGATCGCCAGCACCTGCTCCGGCGTCGACACGGATTCGTCGCCGAGCAGCTTCAAATAGCGCTGGATCAGTAGACCCGTTTTACCGGAACCTGCCGGTGCTTCGACCACGAACGAGCGCCGAATATCAAGTGCGGCGGCGCGTGCCGCCGCATCGGGCGGCTCGGAGGAAGCAGCGGCTGCAACTGGGGCAGAGCTGGCCAGCTCTGGAAAGAGCAGAAGGTTCCGGTCAGGCAAACTCACCCTCCGCTTCCTTGGTTTGCGGTTCAGCAAGGTCCTCAAGCAACTCGGCGTCGAGGCTTGCCGGATTGAGCCGGCACAGCATGCGCTGCTGGCAGTAGCGACATGTGGCCGGGTACTGCTTGGGCTCCACACTTGCATTGCCTTCGTAGAACTGGGTCGCAAGTGAGGTAAGTACCGCCCGCCATTCCGCGACTTGTGTCTCGAGGCTGTCTAGCTTCAGCCGCGAGGCCTTCGGCAGAATGCCATCCACCCTCTGGTAGCCGCTAACTCCCATTGACCTTCCTGGTTTGACATTAGCGAAGGCCACGGCCGCGAGAGGATTAGCCTGACCAACGATGGCGTAGAGCGGCACCTGCGGGTCGTCGGGGCGTTCGCCCAGCCATTGCGAAGGGCTCACGGTGCCAGTCTTATAGTCCAGCAGAATCTCACCGGACGGTTGACCTTCAACGAGGTGCGTGTCAATCCGGTCGATGCGCAGGTCCATGTGCAGCGGCCCGATTTCCACATCTCTTACGTCGTGCTCGCGCGCCCGTACTTGGAAAGGCTTTCGCGCAAGCTCGTGGTCGAGCCACGTCCGAAGCAGGTCCAGCAGGCGCTGCCGCTCCGTCGCGAGATAGGCCCGGCTCCATCCCGGCACGGCACTGCGCGTCGCTGCTTGGAGCGAAGCATCGATCTGATCGATCAACAACCCTTCGCGCTCGATCGGGCTTAGCAGGCGCAGTGCCTCCTGCGTCTCAATCTCGCCCCAGAAGCCTTGAAGGACGGAGTGGACAAGGTTGCCCCGCTCGGCTGCATCAAGGCCCAGGGCCGGCGCGTCGGGCAACGCTGAGGCGAGGCGCTTCTCGGCGAAGGCTCGAAAACCGCATGCAGCTTGCGCAGCGAGGATGCTTGAGCCTCCTCGTAAAGCGCGGTCGGGTGGCGGAGGAACTGGGGTAGCGTCAGGCAGCACATCGATGCCGACCGGCGCGACGATCGACTCCGGTGGTGCGAACTGTCCGGCACTCTCCGGTGTGAGCGGCAGATCGGAGAGCACCGATGAGGGCCGCTGCACCCCCGCCGAGTTCTCCGCGGCGTAGGAGAAGATGGCTGTCGGCGCGCTTGCCGCGATACGTTGCGTGATGCGCCGCGCCAGGTCCGCGTCTACTGCGGAATCCGCGCCGGGCATGGAGAGATCGCGTTGCAGACGCCAAGGCAGGAGCGGGTTCGGCGAGGCGGTCGTCGGCCACGAGAGGTCGCCAGCGCGGAGGAACCAGACAACGTCGAAGCTGGACCCCGCGGCTTCCAGCGGACCCATGACCTGGACGGGTGCGTCGCGTGATTCGGGCGCAAAGAGCGTGTCGGCCGCAATCCGGCGCAGGGAGGCGAGCGCTTCACCAAACGTCACACGAGATCCGTCGAAGTCGAGTGACGCCAGTTCGTCAAGGGTGGAGTTCCATCTCTTTCGCAGTTGGAAGTCCGTGCTGCCGATACTGCTTGAGTCCGACCAGCCCGCAGCTTGCAGAATCTGCGCAAACGTCGCTGCCCAGTCCGCGTGGGTCTGCTGCACGGACGCATCCATGTCGAGGTATTTAGCAAGCGCGCCGAGATGACGAAGGAGTTGTGGGACGTTTTCTGGCAGGCGGGACTTCCGGGCGACATCCGCGATGGAGCCAACTGACAACTCGGGTTGCAGGAGCTGCTGTTGGCGGAGGAAGTAAGCGTCGAGCTCGGCCCGGGCGAGGCGTTCTGTTCCGGCCGCAAAATGTGGCGAAAGCAGCAGGGCGGAGGCCCGATCAAACGGCAGAGGCCCTGTCATCCACGAGAGTATATCGAGCGCTGCGTTGACGGCGGAGGTCGCCGCAAGGGGCACGCCAAGCGACAACTCGTAAGGTCCCACTTCTGCGCGTGCCGCGATGTCGTCCAGTTCAGGCGCAAGGATGTGGCGAAAGGTGCGCTCAACAACCGCGCGTTCTGCTGCCAGGCCCGGAACGATCACGCCGACTCGCGATCTCTCATTTGCGGTGAGATGTGTGCGGATCCAGCGAGCACAGGCCGCGAGTTCGTCATGCGGGCTTGCGGCGGAAAGGAGTGTGCCTCTCGGGAGTTCCGACGCGGTGGCGTCGTGCTCGTCTGCGGCCACTCCACTTTGAACGAGCGCGCTCAGGAGTGCCGTTTGGGCTGGAGTCTTCGAATCGAAACCGACGAGGAGCAGGCCTGTTGAAGGTCGAAGCTTCAGATCCCCGGAGACAAGCGCATCGGTGAGCGCCTCTTCCAGCCGCGCGGCGGAAAGGAAGTCTGCCCGGCTTGATCGGCGGTCGAATTCCGCGGCCCAGCGAGCAAAGGCGCGAGTATCCGCGGTGTCGGCGAACTGGGCAAGTGAACGTCGCGCGCGGTGTTCGTGGAGAAGCGCCCAGGCGCGGGCCGCAAGTTGCGCGAGGGAGTCGATTGGACGAAGCGTGTGTGCAGCGGCCGCCTCCGCGTCTGTGCGGATGATCTCGCGCCAAAGCGTGTGCTCCTGCGACCGGTTGAGGAGCAGGGAGGTGACTTGACCTTCCAGCATCAGGCGGTCCCAAAGGAGCTTGAGCCAGGTGTCCCAGGCGAAGATTGGGGGCGGCTCCCAGACCGACTTTCCTGCCGCGTGCTGCTGCGCGTCGAAGGCGTGCCGCAGCGTTCGGGCCGCGCGCTGGTTCGAAGTCAGGATAGTGCCGCCGCGCGCAAGGGTTTCGACAACTTGCGGGGGCAGCCGCGACGGGGAAGGCATACGCCTTTTATACGCCTGCAGCATGTTGGAAAAGAGGGAACCCGCGGATGCTGTGAGACCAGGGAACGGATGGGTAAGCAGCTATGATCGGAGACGAGGACTTGCGTTTGTCAGACTTGCGTCGAAGTGCGGTGGTGCTGCTGTGCGGCTGCCTGGTTTGGGCTGCGGGTTGCGGGCGGAAGAGCGATTCCGGTTCAGCGGAGGCTGCGCGTTCCGGTTCAGCGGAGGCGCGCCCCGGTGAGGTGAAGACATTTACGATCCGCGGGCGGGTGGTGAGCGTGGACGCAGCGAAGGGAAGCGTCCTGCTCGACCATGAGGCTGTTCCGGGATTTATGGAAGCGATGACGATGTCTTACAAGCTGCACGACCCCGGCGTGATCGGGGAGCTTCACCCTGGAGACCGGATCATGGCCAAACTGCTGGTCCACAAGACTTCGGAGGGATATGTGAATCCTGAGCTGGACCAGATCGTGATCACGGCGCAGGAGAAGCCGGACTACAAACCAGCGGTGCAGTTTCACATCCCCACAGCGGGCGATATGGTTCCCGACTTCAAGCTGCTGAATGAAGAGGGAAGAACCATCCACCTGTCGCAGTTCAAGGGAAAGGTATTGCTGGTGACATTCGTATACACGCGGTGCCCGCTGGCGGACTATTGCCCCAGGATGAGCCAAAACTTTGCCGCCATTGATGGCGAGTTGAAGAAGGATCCAAAGCTGTACGGTGCGACGCACTTGCTCAGCGTGAGCTTCGATCCCAAGTACGATACTCCGGCGGTACTAAAGAGCTATGGCGGCGCCTATACCGGCGAGTACACGAAGGCACGGTTCGGTCACTGGGATTTCGCTGTGCCTCCTGCGAACGAGTTGCCGGCGGTCGACCAGTGGTTCGGTGTCGGGGTTACGCCGGGTGAGGGTACGGCGCTGACGCATTCGCTGTCCACCACGATAGTGGGTCGGGATGGGCGAGTGCTGGCGTGGTATGGGTCGAATGAGTGGAGTCCAGTAGAGGCGCTGGAGGTGGTTCGGAAGGCGTCTTGAGGGGGGGACCCCCCCGGTGGGGGTAAAGTCCTAAAGTACCTCGGACAAAGGGGTTAGCGTGGGATGGCACGGGATCCCTTCGCTGCGCGGTTGGTGGCTTAGGTGGGGTTGAGGGGTGCGACGCGGATCCGGGGATCTGTCCGTGTTGCTTCGCTTCGGTTGAGACGGGCGGTTGGGGCGGAGAACAGGCGGCGGCAAGAGCGGAATGCGGGGGTCTCTCCGGTTCGGCTTCGCCTTCGGTCGAGATGACGGCAGCGGTGGGGAGAACGGAAGAGGCGGCTTGGGCCGATTCGTGTTCGGCGGGGAGTTCCTGGACGGGGGCGAGGTGGCCGAGGTCGACATGGTAGCTGACGTCTTCGACGAGGGGTTCGGCGGGGATCGAGGCGTCGATCGGGGCTGGTTTTGGGTGTTTGGGGAGGTTGGCGGAGGCGATCTGGAGTCCGTAGAGGAGGAGGCCGGCGCGTTTGGAGTCGATGTCGTTCCCGGCGACGCGGGCGAGGACGTTGTAGAGGGCGAGCTGGACGCCGGCGCGGTCGTCGATGGGCGGCATCAGGAAGACGGCTGTTTCGCTGGTACGGCCTTTGGCGGCGGGCGGTTGCTGGCGGGAGCCGTGGTGATAGAAGCAGAGGTGCTCCCCGCGGAGGGCGGGTGACCCGCAGCGGCGACCTTCGGAGAAGATGTGGCGGCAGAGGAAGCGGCGGGTGGGGTCGGGCTGGTGCTGCTCGGGCAGTTCGTACGTCATGGGGTCCCCCCGTACTTTGGTCCTAAAGTACTTCGGATAAAGGAGTTATGGTTTGCGGTCTGGGTTTAATGAAGAAAGGCCCAGCCGGGTGGCTGGGCCTTCTTCTGATCTCTAGTTCTATTGTACGGGATTGGAGAAAACTAAACGGCCAACTATTTTTGGGTTTATTCCTTTTGTTTTGTTGGTGTTGGGGTTTTGGGGGGCTTGACATGGGTTTTTGACGGCAAAAGGAGAGGACAGGCAACGGCAAAGGCGGAATGCGGGGGTCTCTCCACTGCGGCTTCGCCTTCGGTCGAGATGACGCGATTTGGGGGTGCGGTTGAAGACGAGATGACGCATTTTCCTTGGGGCATCGGGGCATCGGGGCATCGGGGGCCATCGGGGCAGCGAAGGGCGGCGGAGGCGCAGCGCGAGGGGCCGGTGGGATTTTGGGGTAGGCTTTGGGGTGGGATGGAGGTGTGGCTTGGCTAAGGTTGCAATGGTGTTTGGTATTTTGCTGGTGGCGGTGGGTGGCTGGGGGTATGTGGCGACGGGCAGTGTGCACCCTACCGCGCTGATCCCCTGCTACTTCGGGTTGGTGCTGCTGGTGTGCGGGGTGCTGGCGAACTCGGCGGCGGCGAAGCGGCGGATGCTTTGGATGCATATCGCGGTGACGGTTGGGCTGCTGGGGTTTCTGGGGACGATTCCGGCTGTGATTGATCTGCTGCGGATGATGCGCGGGGTGGAGTTTCCTCACCCGGTGGCGGTGGAGGAGAAGGCCGCGATGTCGCTGCTGTGCCTCGTGTTTGTGGGGCTGTGCGTGCGGTCGTTTATTGCTGCCCGGCGAGGGCGGCGGCTTGAGGCGCAGGGGTGACGAAGTCCGACTCACCGAGAAAGCGGTAGAGATCGAGCGCGTGCTGCGGCGGACGGGTGTCGCGGATGTCCTTGGGATTCTTTGAGGCGATGAGCCACCAGGCGACGGGCGCCTGGGAGATGTCATATCCCGCGTCCTTGAGGAGTGAGAGGCTGACGCGCTCGCGCTGCTCGGCGAAGCGGCGGTTGGCCTTGAAGGCGGAGACGCCGGAGCCGATGTTGTAGCCGCTGGCGGCGAGGCCGACGAAGGGGATGAACTCGGCGCCGGTCAGGGTGGCAGAGGTGGCGAGTTGGGAGTTGGTCAGGGGCAGGGGCTGGGGCTGCTGTTCGAGCAGGCCGGCGATCTTTTCCGCGAGAATGGCGGCGAGTTGCGCGTCGTCCGGCAGGCGGGCGAGGAGCTGAGTGGGGACGAGGATGATGCCGCTGGGCAGGGCGGCGGCGTCGCGCCGGTTGGGGCTGTCGATCACGTAGAAGCGAAAGTTGATGCGGCTGGGGTCCGAGGCGGGAAGAGCGGTGTGCCAGGCGGGGACGAGCTTGCGGCCGACGGCTTCGACGCGTGCCTGGAGGGCGGCGTCGTGGCAGAGGGGGAACTCGGTGGGGTCAACGCCGCGAAGCATGGTGCTGCCGAAGCCCTGGCGGGCGCCGGCGGGAACGGCGGCGGGATCGTAGTCCCAGAAGGTCCTGAGATCGAGGGAGGCTTTGGTTGGCTGGTTGGGGCTGAAGCGGGCCTTGGTCGCGAGGAAGGCGCCGCCGGGCTGCTCGGTGGCGGTGTAGGTGATCCAGGTATTGACCTGGACAGGCGCCGCGGCTGCGAGCGGGTTGTCGTAGGTGATGGTGGTCTTCGGGTTCAGGAGGATGGTGTAGCCGCCGGCTCGGACGGAGCGCGTCCCCGGCGGAGCGCCGGGCTGGGCCGCAGGCACGGCATCGATGATAGCGGCGCCTGTGATGGTTTCCGGCTTGTGGGGAGAGACGGCGACTTCCGTGGCGGCGAAGGCCTTGTGGCTGTCGGTGCCGGTGATTTTGACGGGCTGGCCGAGGCGGAGGTGGAGGTCGGCCGGGTTGGAGACCACGGTGTAGCTGCGGCCAGTCAGCGGGACGTGAAAGCTGGTTTCGGGGGAGATGAGGATATGGGTGCCGTCGACGTCGAAGTCTGTTGCGGACGCGAGGCGGGTGACGACGCCCGAGAGGACGTACTCCCCGTTTCGGGTCTGACACAGAGCAGGGGCAGAGGTCGCAAGGACCAGGCAGCAGGACAGCAGGTGTTTCATGGTTGGGAAAAGGGTAGATGGGGAGCTGGATAGTGTCTAGTGCCTTCTGGTAACCACCTTTGCGGAGGGACGCAGGACGCTTGACGCATGTGGGAGGTGCGTCCTTTATGCTGGTCGGGCTGAGGGTGAGAGTGTGCGAGGGGGGTGGGAATGGGAATGGATTCGAAGGAGCGGTGGGTGAATGGGCTGGCGGCGCTGGGCGCGGGCGCGGTGGTGTTGTATGGGTCCAAGGTGCTGATTGATCTGTTTGGGCCGCAGCCGAAGTATGCGATGAAGGATCTGCGGGTCGCGCTGGACTCGGAGGAGTTTATCCAGTTTTTGAGCGTGGTGACGGATGGGTCCTTGCGGCGTTCGCGCTTGAAGCGGCTGAAGGATGGGCGGGAGTTTTATCCGGCCTACCTGGAGGCGATCGGGCGGGCGGAGAAGGCGATCAACCTGGAGTTTTACGAGTTCCTGGAGGGCCGGGTAAGCGGCGAGTTGCTGGAGGTGCTGACGGAGCGGGCGCGGGCCGGGGTGGAAGTGCGGGTGCTTGTCGATGCGGTGGGGAGCTTTGCAACCGGGGACCGGTACTTCGATCGGCTGCGGTCGGCGGGCGGGCAGATGAAGTGGTATCACCCGGTGGGGTGGGATACGTGGCCGAATTTGAACCAGAGGACGCACCGGAAGCTGCTGATCATCGATGGGCACACGGGGTTCATGGGCGGGGCGGGGGTGGCGGATCACTGGCTGTACGGGACGGAGAAGGAGCCGGTGTGGCGGGATACGGTGTTCTGCGTGGAGGGCGAGGCGGTGGCGGGCATGATCTCGACCTTTTCGGAGAACTGGCTGGAGGCGGCGGGGGAGATTTTGTCGGGGCCGAAGCAGTTCGGGTTTAAGGAGATGCCGGAGGGGGCGGAGAGCTTTGTGGTGTCGAGCACACCGCGGGGCGGGGGGACGCAGGCGCGAATTTTGTTTCAGGCTCTGATTAACGAGCGCGCGGAAATCGATCCGGATTACGACGCCATATTTTCTGCCGGACCGGGCGGCGCGCCGGGCGTTGGTGGAGGCGGTGGAGGAGCGCGGGGTGGAGGTCCAGATATTGATGGCGGGGCCGAAGATCGACCACCCGATGATTCGGGAGCTGAGCCGGCGGAGTGTTCGGCACATGGTGCGGGGCGGGGTGGAGGTGTGGGCGTACCAGCCGGCGATGATCCACGCAAAGCTGATGACGGTGGATGGGATGTGGAGCGTGGTGGGGTCGACGAACTTCGATCACCGGTCGTTTGCGCTGAACGACGAGGTGAATCTGGCGGTGCTGGACCGGGAGTTGGCGGGCGTGATCGAGGCGGACTTTGCGGAAGACTTGAAGGCGAGCCGGCGGCTGACGGCGGAGGATGTGCGGACGGTGGTGGAGGCTCCTGAGGTGTTGGCGAATCTGTTGGAGTCGAGCGGGTGAGGGTATAGGGATGGGATTCGGCGTGCGGGGGATCGAGAGTGAACAGGCGACGGCTGAACCGCGGCGGATTCTGAGCCGATTGGTCCTTGCGGGCCGTCGAATGATGGGACGGGTACACTGGAAGATATATGGCTCCAGGGTTTGGGACGTCGGGAATGGGTGGTGGGGTCGGCGGACCGGCCGAGCCGTGGGACGGGGCGCGCGGTGGCGGCGGACCTGACGGCGAAGCGGCCGAAGCCGAAGCTGAAGAAGGTGCTGCCGGAGGTTTGGAAGCTGGTGAAGCCGCGGCGTGTGCTGCTGGGCGGCAGCTTTCTGCTGATGGTGGTGAACCGGGCGAGCGGGCTGGTGCTGCCGGCATCGACCAAGACGCTGATCGACAAGGTGATGTACGGGCATGACCTGCACCTGCTGCCGATGCATCGTGGGCATCGTGGTGGCGGCGACGATTGTGCAGGGCGATCACGAGCTATACGCTGACGCAGTTGCTGTCGAAGGCCGGGCAGCGGCTGATCGCGGAGCTGCGGACGCAGGTGCAGGAGCATATCGGGCGGCTGCCGGTGGCGTTCTACGACGAGAACCGCACGGGGACGCTGGTGGCGCGCATCATGACCGACGTGGAAGGCGTGCGCAACCTGATCGGGACGGGCGTGGTCGACTTCTTCGGCGGCGTGCTGACGGCGGTGTTCGCGTTTGTGCTGCCTGATGCAGCTGAGCGTGCAGATGACGCTGCTGACGTTCGTGATCCTGCTGGTGTTTGGGCTGATTCTGCAGCGGGCGTTCAAGACGATCCGGCCGATCTTCCGCGAGCGGGCGAAGATCAACGCGGAGGTGACGGGGCGGCTGACGGAGTCGCTGGGCGGCGTGCGGGTGGTGAAGGGGTACCACGCGGAGGCGAGCGAGGCGAAGGTGTTTGCGGGCGGGGTGCAGCGGCTGCTGGAGAACGTGATCAGCTCGCTGACGGCGCAGTAGCCTGATGACGCTGGCGTCGACGGCGGTGCTGGGCGTGGTGGGCGCGCTGGTGATGTACCTGGGGGCGCACCAGGTGGTGGCCGGGCGGCTGACGCCGGGCGGGTATGTGACGTACGTGATGTTTCTGGCGTTCATGATTGCGCCGATCGTGCAGCTGGTGTCGATTGGGACGCAGTTGACGGAGGCGCTGGCGGGGCTGGACCGGACGACGCGAGATTCTGAGCGAGCGGCGAGGAGGATTCAGAGCCGGGCGCGGCACTGTGGCGTTGGCGGATGCTGCGCGGCGATGTTGCAGTTCGACGATGTGGAGTTTGAGTACGAGGCGGGCAAGCCGGTGCTGCACGGCATCAGCTTCGAGGCGCAGCCGGGGACGGTGACGGCGCTGGTGGGGTCGTGCGGGTCGGGCAAGTCGACGATTATTTCGCTGATCTGCGGGTTCCATACGGCGACGGGCGGGACGATCGCTGGTGGATGGGGTGGACCTGGCGACGGTGCGGCTGAGCAGCTATCGGCAGCAGCTGGGCGTGGTGCTGCAGGAGACGTTTCTGTTCGATGGGACGATCCGGGAGAACGTGCTGTTTTCGCGGCCGGAGGCGACGGAGGAGCAGTTGATGGAGGCCTGCCGGATTGCGCGGGTGGATGAGTTTGCGGAGCGCTTTCCGGAGGGCTACGACACGATCGTGGGCGAGCGCGGGGTGAAGCTGTCGGGCGGGCAGCGGCAGCGGATTTCGATTGCGCGCGCGATCCTGGCGGACCCGCGGATCTTGATTCTGGATGAGGCGACGAGCTCGCTGGACTCGGAGTCGGAGGCGATGATCCAGGCGGGGCTGAACTTCCTGATGAAGGGGCGGACGACGTTTGTGATTGCGCACCGGCTGTCGACGATTCGGCGGGCGGACCAGATCCTGGTGGTGGAGCAGGGGCAGCATTGTGGAGCGCGGGACGCATGAGGAGCTGTACGCGCTGGGTGGGCGGTACTTCGACCTGTACACGCGGCAGCATGGGCTGGAGACGAACCTGTTTCTGGCGCCGGGTGAAGGAGACCAGGTGGAGGAAGAGGTTAAGGTCTAGCGGGTGGGCAGGCGAAGATCTGACGAAGAATTGTGTTGACTGGCTGGACCTCTGGCGCTACGTTCAGGTATGAGATTTTCTCTCCTTGGGGCTTGGGTCGTCGCGCTGGCGTGTGCCGGGGTGGCGCATGCGCAGCGGTTGCCGACTACGGTGGTGCCGGAGCACTACACGCTGCACGTGACGCCGGTCTTGAAGGCGGCTACGTTTACCGGGTCGGAGACGATCGATGTGGTGCTTGCGGCGCCGATGAAGGCTATCGTGCTGAACTCGGCTGACATCCAGATGACGCGGGTTACGGTAAAGGCAAAGGCAGGCGCGCCGCAGACCGGCACGGTGTCGTACGACGAGCCGAACCAGCAGGCGACGCTGACATTTCCTGCGACGGTGGCGGCGGGGCCGGCACAGATTGCAATTGAGTACAGCGGAATTTTGAATGACAAGCTGCGCGGCTTCTACCTTTCGAAGACGGCCAAGCGGAACTACGCGGTGACCCAGTTCGAATCGACAGATGCGCGGCGGGCCTTTCCGAGCTTTCGACGAGCCTGCGATGAAGGCGACCTTTGACCTTTCGTTGACCGTCGACAAGGGCGACATGGTAATCGCGAACACGGAGATGGTGAGCGATATGCCCGCGGCAGACGGCATGCACACGCAGACGTTTGCGACCACGCCGAAGATGTCGACCTATCTGCTTGCGTTCCAGGTGGGCGACTGGGTGTGCTCCAAGGGCGAGGCGGATGGCGTTCCGATTCGCGTCGTGCTCGACACCGGACAAGATCGCGCTGACGCCGTTTGCGATGCATGCCGCGGAGCATTTCCTGCACTATTACGACAATACTTCGGCGATGAAGTATGCGATGCCGAAGCTGGACATGATTGGCGATCCCTGACTTTGAAGCGGGTGCCATGGAGAACTGGGGCTGCATTACGTATCGCGAGACGGCCTGCTGGTGGATGAGAAGACGGGCTCCGCTCGGCGACAAGAAGCTGGTTGCCGTCGATGTGGCGCACGAGATGGCGCACCAATGGTTTGGTGATCTTGTGACGCATGGCGTGGTGGGACAATCCTGTGGTTGAACGAGGGCTTCGCCACCTGGATGGAGTACAAGGCGGTGGACGAGTGGCAGCCTGACGTTGGGCATGCGCGAAGATCGATGCCCGGGCACTGAACGGGACGCTGAACCTGGACGCGGCTCCGAGACTCGGCCGATCCGCGCGAAGGCAGACACGCCGGCGGAAATCAACGAGCAGTTCGACGGCATCGCTACGGCAAGGCAGGCGCCGTGATCGGCATGGTGGAGCACTACGTGGGGCCGCAGGACTTCCAGAGGGGCGTGCACAACTACATGGAGGCGCACAAGTTCGGCAACGCCACGGCTGAAGACTTCTGGGACCACCAGACGGAGGCCAGCGCAAGCCGGTCGACCGGATTATGGAGAGCTTTGTTGCGCAACCCGGCGAACCGCTGCTGATGTTTTCGCCGGGACAGGGCGGGGCCGGGAGTGTGTCGCAAAGCCGGTTCTTTCTTTCGCCAAAGGGGGATGCGGCGGCGGCGCAGAGCTGGATCGTGCCTGTGTGCGCCAGTGGGCAGCCGTGCGAGCTGGTGAGCGGGAGCACGGCCCGTGAAGTTCGCCGGGGTGCCGTTTGCGAATGCGGAGGCTGCGGGATACTTCCGGAGCGACTATGCGCCGGAGATGTTGCACACGCTGATCGCGGAGTCCGCGAGGCTGAGCGCACCGGAGCGCATTGTTCTGATTGGTGACCGGGTAGCACTGATGCGCGCAGGCAGAAGCGATGTTGGAGACACGATGAACCTGCTTGCTGCGTTGAAGGATGAGCCCAACGCGCAGGTGCTGGCGCAGATGGGAGGCGGGTTCGGGCTCGTAGAAGACAGGATTGCCGTGGGGGCGCAGGCGAAGCAGTTGGATGCCTGGGCGTTGCGCACTCTGGGACCGGTGTATGCCGCGCTTGGACCGTTGAAGCAGGACGAGCCGGAGGAGACTGTACTGCGGCGCGTGCAGTTGATGAGGCTGTTGGGTGCGTCCGGGGATCCCGCCGTGATCAAGGAAGCGATGGGCAACTACCGATCGGGTGTTGAGCGGGGATACATCGGTCAATCCGCAAGTCGTGAGAACGTCCGTCGGGATCGCAGCGCGGCACGGAGATCCGGCTTTATACAACAGGCTGCAGGGTGTCGCGGAACAGGCGACAGACCCGGCCAAGCGGACACAGGCGCTCTATGCGCTGACAGCGTTCACGGATCCGGTCCTGGTGAAGCGGACGCTCGACTACGCGGTGAGCGGAAAGGTTCGTAACCAGGATAGTTACGCGTTGGTCGCTACGTTGGTGGCCGACCGGGAGACGCGGACGCAGGCCTGGGAGTACGTGAAGGCGAACTGGGATAAGGTGTCGGCCCAGTTCACGACCTTCAGCGGTGCGGAGGTTGTTGGGGCCACAGGCGCGTTCTGCTCGGCGGGCGAGAAGCACGATGTCGAGCAGTTCTTTGCCACCCACAAGGTGGCAGCATCCGACCGGGCGCTCACGCGTGCGAAGGAATCAATCGACAGCTGCATTCAGCTGCGTGCGACGCAGGGGCCGAAGCTCGCTGCCTGGCTGGCTGCGCAGCCCAAGTAGCCGTGGCCCGGCAGCCCAGTAGACCGGATGGGCTGCCCTGGGCCCGGTTACGGCGTTGAGGCTGCCGGTGGTTCGGGATTGGGAACTGCGCCGAGTTGGGTGAGGAGGAAGGCGTAGTCGAAGGCGATTTCCTTGAGGTAGTCGTAGCGGCCGGAGGCTCCGCCGTGGCCGGCTTCCATGTTGATGTGGAGGAGGAGCGGGGTTTCGGGGTTGGTCTTGAGGAGTGCGGAGTTTGGCGACGTATTTGGCGGGCTCCCAGTACATGACCTGCGAGTCGTTGAGGCTGGTCTTGACGAGCATGGCGGGGTAGGGGCCGGGCTGCGAGGTTGTCGTAGGGGGAGTAGGCGAGCATGGTGCGGAAGGCTTCGGGCTCGTTGGGATTGCCCCACTCTTCGTACTCGGCGACGGTGAGGGGGAGCGATGGCGTCGAGCATGGTGTTCATGACGTCGACGAAGGGGACGTGGGAGAGGACGACGCGGAAGAGGTCGGGTTGCCCTGGGCGGCGGCAGGTTGACGACTGCGCCCATGAGGAGGCCGCCGGCGGAGCCGCCTTCGATGGCGATGCGGGCGGGGGCGCCGTAGCCTTGCTGGCGGGAGCTGCTCGGCGGCGGCGATGAAGTCGGTGAAGGTGTTCATCTTGTGCTGCATTTTGCCGGCGTCGTGCCAGGCGTCGCCGAGTTCGCCGCCGCCGCGGATGTGGGCGTAGGCGAGGACGACGCCGCGGTCGAGCAGCGAAAGGCGCGCGGGGGAGAAGCCGACCGGGAGAGGGTAGCCGTAGGAGCCGTAGCCGTAGAGGTAGAGCGGGATTGGTGCCGTCGCGGTGGAAGAGGTCGCGGCGGTAGACGAGCGAGACGGGGATCGGGATGGTGTTGGCCGGTTGAGCCGTCGGGCGGATGCCGGCGGGAGCTTGACCCAGACGCGCTCGGAGGCGTAGAGGGCGGGGTCGAAGCCGCCGGGGACCTCCTGCTGCTTGAGGAGCTGGGATTGCGCCGATGGGGACGGGGTAGTCGGGGCGGCGACGTTGTACTCGTAGACGGAGGGCGGGGAGACGAGGGATGTAGGTGTAGCGGAAGACGGGGGTGGCGAAGATGCGGTTGACGTGGGCGGAGGCGGAGTAGGTGGGTTCGGGGAAGGTGATGGGGATGGGCGGGGCGAGGGTGGGGGGCTGGGTCGGAGCCGTGGGTTGCGTCCATGGGTTCGGTAGCCGCGGGACCAGAGCTTTGGGTGCAGAGCGGTGATGCGTCGGTGGAAGCGGAGGACTTCGAGGGTGGGGAGGCCGAGCTTGCGGCGGGTGGTGACGGCGAAGGTCTGGAAGAGGTCGAAGTCTTCGAGGGGGTGGTCGGGGTCGAGCGGGATGAGCTCGCTGCCAGTGTCGCGGCCGGGGGTGGAGACGGGGGCGGTGACGACGCGGAAGTTCTTGCCGGTGTCGTTGGTGCGGATGTAGAAGAGGCCGGTTCGCCGGGGCTGGCGGCGCGGTGGTCGGGGTAGTACTCCTGGTCGTCGAGGCGGGGGGCGAGGAGTTGAAGTCGGCGGTGGGGTGGTCGGCGGGGAGGAAGCGGTACTCGTTGGTGGTGTGGGAGCCGGATTCGACCATGAGGTACTGGCCGTCGCGGGTGCGGCCGATGCCGAGGTTGAAGCGCTCGTCTTGTTCGTGGAGGACGAGGGTGTCCTGCTCGGCGGGGGTGCCGAGGGTGTGGCGGAAGAGGTGGTCCTGGCGCTTGGTGGTCTCGTCTTCGGTGGTGTAGAAGAGGGTGCGCGAGTCGGCGGCCCAGGCGACGGAGCCGACGCGCTGGGCGGTGTCGGGCAGGTCGTGTCTGGTGCGGAGGTCGCGGATGTGGAGGGTGTACTGGCGGAAGCCGGTGTCGTCGGTGGAGTAGGCGAGGAGGTTGCCGTCGGGGGAGATCGCGAGTGCGCCGAGGCCATGAAGGGCTTGCCTTCGGCGAGCTGGTTGACGTCGAGGATGACGTGCTCGGGGTCGGCCGGGTCGGGCAGGGACGGGACGGCGACGGGACCGCGGGCGGGGCGGCGGGAGTGGATGGGGTACTGGCTGCCTTCGAGGGTGCGGGTGAGGTAGAACCAGTCGCCGAAGCGGTAGGGGACGCTCTCGTCGGTCTCCTTGATGTGGGAGAGCATTTCGTCGTAGAGGGTCTTCTGGAGGGCTCGGTGGGCTCCATGACGGCGGCGGTGTAGGCGTTCTCGGCGTTGAGGTAGGCGAGGACCTCGGGGGAGTCTTTCTCGCGGAGCCAGCGGAAGTCGTCGTGGAGGGTGATGCCGTGGAGGGTGGTTGGGGTGGGGTCGCGGCGGGCGGAGGGAGGCTGGGGCAGGGCGGGGGAGGGGGTGGTGTCGGGGGACATGATTGCGGGGATCTCCTGGCGCTTTTTGGGCGGCGCTTACTGGCGGCGAAGGGCGCGGGCCAGGTCCTTCACAGGATACGCGGGACGGGGCTGGCGGGCTATGGACCGGGGAAGGCAACCGCGCCCCTTTGGGCCACACCAAAGTAGGCGGCGCGTGTTACATTTGGCGACGCCGAAGATTGGCCGGCGTGAGCTCCGGATGGTTGTTTCTGGACTGGAGTTGAGACCGCGAATGACGGCAATACGGGGCAAATCACGGGAAAGAGAGAGACACATGAGTGGACGGACAGGGCGGTTTGCGGTGATTGGGACGGCTGTTTTGCTTCCGCTGGGACTGACGTTGGGTGCGTGGGCGCAGACGGGTGTGGACCCGAGTGGGAATCCGATGACCCCGGGCGGGTGAATCCGCCCGTGACGAGTCCTGCGGCGCCGCCGACAGGTGCGATGAACGGGACGGGGAGCAACGCGCCGGTGTCGCCCGCGGGTGGGGCGATGGCGAGCTCGCTCGGAGCTCCGGGGGCGACGGGCCAGCAGATGCAGGACAAGCAATTTCTGATGAAGGCGGCGCAGGGCGGCACGGCCGAGGTTCAGCTCGGCAAGCTTGCGATGGAGAAGGGCGGGCCCGAGGTGAAGGAGTTCGGCCAGAAGATGGTGGACGATCACACGCAGATCAACAAGGACATGGGTACGGTGGCGGACCAGATGGGCGTGATGCTGCCGAAGAAGATGACCAAGGAGGACAAGGCGGAGTACGACAAGCTGGAGGCGCTGTCGGGGGATGACTTCGACAAGGAGTACATCGCGTACATGCTGAAGGACCATCGCCAGGACATGCACGAGTTCCGGATGGAGGCCAGCAGTGCAGGGGATCAGACGCTGCAGGCTGAGGTGATGAAGGCCGGGGGAGTGATCCGGCAGCATATGCAGATGGTAGTGAAGCTGGCGCAGGAGAAGGGTGTGCCTGTGCCGCCGCGTCCTGCGCATCCGGCTCCCGCGCAGTGATTTCTTCCCAGCAGGTTCGAGAAGAGGCCCGTCGCGGGCCTTTTCTCGTTGTGTGTGGCAGCAGGTGAGCAGCGGCTTCCTGGCTTCGGTCGCGATGACGATGGCAAGCCGTCGTCCGCCACGCTGAGGCGTAATGGTTTGCTGGGTTGGCTGGCGGAGAACGGAGCGGCCCAGGCCTAGAATGGGTGGGATGGCTCGATTGGTTCGTTCGCTGGTGGTTGGGTTGGGGCTGCTTCTGGCGGCCGGGGTGTCGGTCGCGGAGACGGTGGCGGGGCTGCCGGCGGCGGGCAAGGACTACGTCAGCGACTTTGCGGGGGTGCTGTCCCCGGAGACGATTGCGACGGTGGATGCGGAGTGCCGGGATCTTGAGACGAAGGCGCATGCGCAGATCGCGGTGGTGACGATCAAGACGATCGATCCGGACAAGGCGGGTGCGACGCCCTCGATCGAGGAGTTTGCGACCGAGCTCGAAGACAAGTGGAAGGTGGGCACGAAGGGTACGGATCGCGGCGTGCTGATGCTGCTGGTGATGAAGCCGCGGCGAGGGCGGATCGAGGTGGGGTACGGGCTCGAAGGGATCCTGAACGATGCGAAGGTGGGGGACATCGGGCGGGCGATGGCGCCGTATGCGCAGAAGAATGATTACGACGGCGCGGTGCTGCTGGGCGTGAAGGATCTGCGCGGGAGTGATCGCGGCGGATGCGGGCGTGGCTCTGGATGCGGGCTGGTGCACCGGCGCAGTACCACTGGCAGCAGGTGCAGCAGACAGCCGATGCAGTTGAGCCTGGGTCAGGTGGTGGTGGGCGGCGGCGTGGTGCTGCTGATTCTGGTTGGCTGGCGAGCACGGGCAATCTTGGTGTGGTGTTCTGGCTGCTGCTGAACATGGTGGGCGGCGGGGGAGGCGGAGGCGGTGGTGGGCGGAGGCGGTGATGGCGGAGGTGGCGGCGGCGGAGGGTTTGGCGGGTTCGGTGGCGGACAGTCGGGCGGTGGTGGGGCGAGCGGAGACTTCTGAGAAGATAGGGTTGCCGAGGAGTCGGGGACAGTAATACGGTCTTCGGCGATTTGCGAGCGAACGGTTTTGTGGCTTTGAACGTAGAGTTAGTTTGCGGATGTGGAACGGAGAGAGGGAACGATGAAGGCTGTTGGGTATTGCTGGGAGTGGTGGGGTTGTTGATTCTGGTGCTGCTGTTTGTGGGCGGCGGCTATGTGAGTGCGAAGAACCAGATGGTGGCGAAGAACCAGGATGTGACGGCAGCGTTTTCGAATATCGATGTGGAGCTGCAGCGGCGGACGGACCTGATCCCGAACCTGGTAGCCACGGTGAAGGGCTACGCGAATGTGGAGAGACGATCCTGACCAACATTGCGAACGCGCGCGCGGGGCTGATGACGGCGAAGACGCCGGACGAGAAGCTGGCGGCGAACGACCGGCTGAACGTGGCGCTGCTGCCTCTGATGCGGATGCAGGAGGACGTATCCGCAGTTGAAGAGCAACGAGCAGTTCATGCGGCTGGAGGATGAGCTGGCGGGGACGGAGAACCGGATCCGGTAGCGCGTCTGCGGTATAACGCGTCCATCCGGGACTACAACGTCTTTATCCAGCAGTTTCCGAACAGCATGTATGCCAACTTCGCGGGCTTCCATCCGAAGAAACGAGTACTACGAGGCGGATGCCGGATCGAAGAAGGCGCCCAAGGTGGATTTCGGGAAATAAGCAGGTTGCAGACAGCGGCCGCCGGATCAGGCGGCCAACTGAGGGCCGGCCTGGAGACGTGTGCGGCCGCTTTGCTATGCTGGTGCAGAGTTTATTTGCTTGAAGGCGCTGACTGCGGAGGCTTCGTCGTCCTTGATGTCGAAGACGGTGTAGAGCTTGGTGATCTGCAGCAGGTCGTGGACCTTCTTGGTCAGGTTGAGCAGCTTGAGCTCGCCGCCTGCGTTCTTGACCGAGGTGAAGGCGGAGACCATCTCGCCGATGCCTGAGCTGTCGATGTAGTTGACATTGCCGAGGTTGAGGAGGATGTTCTTCGAACCTTTGGCGAGCAGGTCGCGGATGGCATCGCGGAGGGTGACGGAGCCCTCACCGAGAGTGATTCGTCCGCTGAGATCCAGGATGGTGACGCCATCCACCTGGCGCGTCGCGACTTTCATGCTCATGACTGTATATCTCCTTACGCCGCGGGATTTGCCGGGGCGCGGTGTTTGATCAGGGTAAGTTCTGTCCCGGGATGTAACTGGCGAAAGTGTACCTCATCCATGAAAGCGCGGATGAGGAAGATTCCTCGGCCTGAGCCGCGCAGGATGTTTTCCGGGGCGAGTGGGTCGGGGATGCCGTCTGGGATCGAGGCCCGGGCCTTCGTCGGCGATGCGGATGGTGAGGGAGTCCGAGGAGGCCTCGAAGGAGGCGTGGACCTGCTTGGCGGGGTCGTAGGCGTTGCCGTGGAGGACGGCGTTGACGGCGGCTTCGCGGACGGCCATGGCGATGTTGGGGGCGGTGTCTTCGTCGAAGCCGGCGCGGGTGGCGAACTCTTCGGCCGTTTGCTCAAGCTTGTCGACGCTGGCGAGGGTGGAGTCGAGCGTGAGGGAGACGCGGCTGGCGGTGGGGTCGGGCAATGCGTTTCCCTTTCAAACGACGCCGTGTTGCGACCGCCGCGGCCCGGCGAGAGCGGCTATGATCGAAGTTTGCTTGTGGACGGGACGAATGTCAAGAACAGGAATGTTGCAGGCGGGGCGGCCTGGCGACGTGCGTGGTGGGCCCGGGGAGGCGGCGCTGGGTTAGGATGCGAAGGGGGAGGCGAATGTGCAGAAGCATCCACACCAGATGACGAGTGTTTCGGCGCTGCTGGGCGTGCCGGTTGCGGATGCGGCGGGGCGCACGGTGGGGCACGTGCGCGAGCTTGCCGTGTCGCCGACGGTGGATGCGAAGTATGTGCAGGGCTTCCTGCTGAGGATGCCGGGGGCGGAGCAGGCAGGCGAAGCTTTCGCTGGTCGCGGTCGGGCGACGTGGAGCCCGAGCCCGGGCGGGCTGCAGATGCGCGGGGACGGCAGCGCTGGCGCCGGTGACGGACGACGACTCGTACCTGCTGATGGACCGCGACGTGCTGGATCAGCAGATCATCGACGTGCATGGGCACAAGGTGGTGCGGGTCAACGATGTGGAGCTGGTGTGGGAGCACGGCTGACGGAGGCGGACAGGGAACTGAGCGGCGCCGGAGTGCACGGCTGGCGCTGCGGATCGCCGAGGTCGAGGTGGGGATGCGCGGCGCGATGCGCCGGCTGCTGAAGGGGCTTCCGCCGGGGACGGTGGAGCAGGTGGCGGCGCGGTTCCGGACGAGCGTGATTCCGTGGGACTTTGTGGACCTGATCGATCGCGATCCGGCGCGGCGGGTGAGGCTGAAGATCGAGCAGGACCGGCTGGCGAAGATGCATCCGTCGGACCTGGCGGACATTCTGGAGGAGCTGGCGCCGGCGGAGCGGCAGGCGCTGTTTACGTCGCTGGATGAGGGCGTGGCGGCGGAGGCGCTGGAAGAGGTCGAGCCGAAGATGCAGAAGGCGCTGACCGAGTCGCTGGACTCGGAGCGGATTGCGGGGATCGTGGAGGAGATGGACCCGGCGGCGGCGGCGGACTTTCTGGCGGAGCTTCCGGATGAGCGGTCGGAGGCGATTCTCGAGGAGATGGATCCGGAGGAGCGGCAGGAGGTGGAGGAGCTGCTGGAGTTCCCGGAGAACTCGGCCGCGGGGCAGATGACGACGGACTACATCTCGCTGCCGGAGACGGCGGCGTTTGCGGATGCGGTGACGGCGCTGCGGGAGTTCGAGGGCGATGTGGAGGTGCAGACGCACATCTTCCTGGTGGACGAGCAGGAGGTGCTGCGCGGCGCGGTGCCGCTGGTGAAGCTGCTGCTGGCGAGCGAGGGAGCGGAGCTGAAGGCGCTGTCGGACGGGCACGTGGTGTGCTGCGACGTGGACGCGAGCGGCAAGAAGGTGGCGGAGCTGTTCGACAAGTACAACCTGCGGGCGCTGCCGGTGGTGGATGAAGAGAAGAAGCTGGCGGGCGTGATCTATGCGGAGCAGGTGATTACGCAGCTGAGGTCGAAGAGCTAGATGGAGGCGGCGGCGGGTCAGACAGTTCTGGAGAGATTCCGGTGCGTCGCCGGGAAGGGTGTCTGAGGGGCAGGCCGGCGCTGAAGATTCTGTATGCGTCGGGGCTGAGCGAGAACGACTCCTCGCATGTACCGGCTGTGGGCGCTGGAGCGGCTGGGGCACACGGTGGTGCCGCTGAATGCGTTTGAGTATCAGCCGAAGAATAAGCTGGTGCGAGAAGATGCGTGTACCGGCTGGCAGCGGGGCCGTGCGGTGGAGCGGCTGAACCGCGACCTGCTGCGGCTGGCGGAGCGCGAGAGGCCGGACCTGGTGTGGACGGACAAGCTGCTGGGGATGCAGCCGAAGACGCTGGAGCGGCTGCGGGCGATGGGCATCCCGACGGTGAGCTACATGATCGACAACCCGTTCGGGCGGCGGGAGGATCCCGGGTGGCGGCTGTATATGAAGGACATCCCGTACTACGATCTCCATGTGGTGCAGCGGACGTCGAACATCGCGGACTACAAGCAGCGCGGGGCGCGCGGATGTGATCAAGATACAGACGGCGTATGAGCCGACGATCCACTTTCCGCCGCCGGCCGGGTGGAGCGACGAGGATCGGGACCGCGGCGTGTCGTTCATTGGAACGCCGTATGACCAGCGGGCGCGAGTTTCTGACGCGGCTGTGGCGGGAGTTCGGGTTTCCGGTGACGGTGTCGGGCGGGCTGGTGTGGAAGGCGGCACTGGGGCCGGAGGCGACGGCCGCGATGTATCGCGGGCATGGGCGAGCTGTTTCGGCGACGAGTATCGGGAGGGGATCTGGCGGTCGAAGATCAACCTGAGCTTTCATTACGCATGCGAACCACGATGAGTTTACGCACAAGAGTTTTGAGATTGCGGCGTGCGAAGGATTTCTGCTGGCGGAGCGGTCGGCGGGGCACCTGGAGCGGTTTGTGGAGGACGAGGAGGCGGTGTTCTTTTCGGGACTCGACGAGTGCGTGGAGAAGATCCGGCGGTATCTTCCGGATGAGGCGGCGCGGGCGCGGATTGCGCGCGGCGGGGCGGATGCGGGCGGAGCGGAGTGGATATCACAACGATCGCGCAGGTGGGGCTGATTGTGGAGCGGATGCGGGAGATTCTGGCGCGCAGAGGCGGGAGCGTCGGGCGGAGCTGGACGGTTGATCCGGGACTTTGAGCGGGAGACGCCGGGGCCGGACGAGCGCGCGGATGTATGCGTGGTGGGGGCGGGGGCGGCGGGGATCGTGCTGGCGGTGGAGCTGGCGCGGCTGGGCGCGCGGGTGGTGCTGCTGGAGGCGGGCGGGCGCGGAGATCGAGGAAGCGGTCGCAGGAGCCGTACCGGAGCGAGGTGGTGGGGCATGTGCACCGCGGCGTGCATATGGGGCGCTTCCGCGCGCATGGCGGGACGACGAACAAGTGGGGCGGGCAGATCCTGGAGCTGGATGCGATGGACTTCGAGCGGCGCGAGTGGGTGGCGGGTCGGGGTGGCCGTTTGCGAAGGGCGAGTTGACGGACGGGTACGCGCGGGCGCTGGAGCTGGAAGGCCTGTGGCCGGCGTGCGAGCGCGAGGATGCAGCGGTGTGGCGGGAGTTGGGGATGGCGGGGCCGCAGTTCCACGAGACTGGCGCAGTACTTCACGCGGTGGACGCCGCAGCCGAACTTTGCGCGGCTGCATCGCGGAGCGCTGGAAGGCGACGCGGATCGCGGTGTGGCTGCATGCGAATGCGGTGGGACTGGAGATGGCAGGGGAAGAGGTTCGCGGGGTGCGCGGTCGAAGACGCTGGGTGGGCGGGAGGCGGTGTTTCGGGCGCGCGGTACGTGTTCTGCCTGGGGACGATTGAAAGCTCGCGGTTCTTTCTGCAGCCGCGGGAGGGCGGGCTGCCGTGGAATCGGTCGGGGCTGCTGGGGCGGCATTTTCAGGACCATATCGATTCGAATGCCGCGGAGCTGCGGGTGCTGGATCGGAAGCGGTTCCATGCGTGGTTCGACAATGTGTTTCTTGGAGGTTACAAATACCACCCGAAGCTGAAGTGGACGGAGGAGGCGATGCGCGAGCGGCGCGTGCTGAATGCCGGGGCGACGATGTACTTTCTGAGCGAGCTGGACGAGCAGCTGGGGGCGATCAAAGAGACGGTGAAGAAGGCGCTGCGGGGCGGTCTGGGCCAGGTGAGCGCGGGCGAGGTGCGGCATGTGCTGGGGAACCTGCCGCTGCTGGCCGCGGCAGACGTGGCGGTACAAGGTGGCGCACCGGCCTGGAATCCCGGAGTGCTCGGGTGATGTTGCGGGTGCATTGCGAGCAGGAGCCGCTGGGAGCGAGCTCGATCACGCTGGGCGGAGGAGCGGGATGCAGCTGGGGCTGCTGCGGACGCGGCTGGACTGGCGGATCTCGGAGGCGGAGCGGAGGACGATGCTGGAGTTTGCGCGGGTCGCGAAGAGTGAGCTGGCGGGGCTGGTGGAGGTGGCGATCGATCCGGAGCTGGAGCGGGGGGATGAGGCGTTTGCTGGCGCGGTGCGACGACAGCAATCACCACATGGGCGGCATGCGGATGGGCGGCGACGGATGCGGAGGGTGTGGTCGATCCGGATCTGCGGCTGTATGGGACGCGGAACTGTTTTGTGTGCAGCGGGGCGGTGTTTCCGACCTCCGGGTTTTCGAATCCGACGCACACGGTGCTGGCGCTTGCGGTGCGGCTGGCGCGGGCATCTGGCTGGGTCAGGTAGCCGATCGACTGGCAGGTGCTTTGAGCGCAGCGAGTGATCAACGGACGACGTCGGTGGGCAGTTTGAACCTGTGCCATACCTCCGGGGGTGTGGGGTGGGCTCCAGCGGCGACTCAGGGTATGGTGGCTCAGGGGATGTTTTCCGCGCGTCGTGAGCGTGAAGAAGATGGAGACTGGTTTGATGGAGAGAGTTCGAGCTGGGGACAACAGGAAGGACGACCACGCGCCTGGGGTATGGCTGCTCGAGCCTGATGGGCGCGCTGGGCAAGCGGGAGTCGCTGGCGCTGCTGGAGGCGGCGTATGACGCGGGTGTGCGGCACTTCGATGTGGCTCCGCTGTATGGGTTTGGGCAGGCGGAGGCTTGCCTGGGGGAGTTCCTCGCGGCACGGCGCGGCGAGGTGACGGTGACGACGAAGTATGGAATCCCGCCGGCCAAGAATCCGGGTCTGGTCGGGCTTGCGCGCAAGCTGGCGCGGCCGCTCGTGAAGGCCTTGCCAGGGATGAAGCAGCGGCTTTCGAGCGCTGGCGGGGAAGGCGGTTTCCGGTGGGGAGAAGGCGAGTTTACGGCGGCGGAGGCGCGCGAATCGCTGGAGCGGAGCCTGCGGGAGTTGAAGACGGAGCGCGTGGATGTGTGGCTGCTGCATGAAGTGACGGCCGACGATCTGCGGAACTCGGAGAGAACTGCTGCGGTTTCTGGAAGACGCGGTGGCGAGCGGGCAAATCGGGGCGTTTGGCGTGGGCAGCGAGCGTGCGCGGGTGGAGACGCTCGCGATCAAGCGGCCGAAGTTCTGCGGAGTGATGCAATTTGAGTGGTCGGTGAGAGATCGGCCGGTGAACGGGCTGGCGGGGTTTCGGATCCATCATCGGGCGCTGACGGACAAGTTTCGCTCGCTGCACGCGGACTTGACGCAGGACAAGGTCCGCTGCGCCGCGCTGGTCGGAGAAGGTGGGAGCGGATCTGGGGAATCGCGAGGTGCTGGCGGGGCTGATGCTGAAGGCGGCGCTGGTGGAGAATCCGGCGAGCGTGGTGCTGTTCTCGTCGAAGGATCCGAGCCACATGCAACGGAATGTGGAGGTCGCCGGTGACGCTGCGCTGGTGGAACCGGCGAAGCGCCTGTATGAGGTGGTGCAGGCGGAGGCTCGTGAGCTTCGGGAGACCGAGGCGGGCGGATGAAGTTCTGGAAGCAGTGGCGCACCCGCATCCTGCTGCTGCTCGCGGTGCTGGGGCCGGGGTTTATTACGGCCAATGTCGATAACGATGCGGGCGGGATTCTGACGTACTCGCAGGCGGGCGCGCAGTACGGCTACACGCTGCTGTGGACGATGATTCCGATCACGCTGGCGCTGATCGTGGTGCAGGAGATGTGCGCGCGGATGGGCGTGGTGACGGGCAAAGGGCTGAGCGACCTGATCCGCGAAGAGTTCGGGCTGCGCATGACGTTTGTCATGATGATCCTGCTGGTGATCGTGAACTTACGGCAACGTGGTGACGGAGTTCTCGGGCATCGCGGGCATCGATGCAGCTGTTTCACGTCAGCAAGTACATCAGCGTGCCGGTGTGCGCTGCGATCGTGTGGCTGCTGGTGGTGAAGGGCGACTACAAGAGCGTGGAGAAGGTCTTCCTGATCGCCAGCGTCGTTCTACATCGCGTACATCGTGACGGGCGTGGTGAGCGGGCCGGACTGGCACCTGGCGCTGCGGCAGACGGTGACGCTGCCGCCGCCGGCGTGTGGAGGGACAAGGCGTACGTGTACATGACGGTCGGCGTGATCGGCACGACGATTACGCCGTGGATGCAGTTTTATCTGCAGTCCTCGATCGTGGAGAAGGGCATCACGGTGAAGCAGTACAAGGCGTCGCGGCTGGATGTGATTGTGGGGTCGATCTTTTCCGATATGGTGGCGTGGTTCATCATCGAGGCGTGCGCGGCGACGCTGTACGTGCACGGGATGCACAACATTGACCGGCCCTTCGGATGCTGCCGGGGCGATGAAGCCGCTGGCGGGGCGACTATCGCCTTCATCCTGTTTGCGGCGGGGCTGTTCAATGCGTCGCTGTTTGCGGCGTCGATCCTGCCGCTTTCGACCGCATACACGGTGTGCGAGGGCCTGGGATTTGAGAGCGGCGTGGACAAGAGCTTCAAAGAGGCGCCGTTCTTCTACTGGCTGTACACGCTGCTGCATCGTCGCGGGGCGGCGGTGGTGCTGATCCCGAACTTCCCGCTGGTGAAGTTCAGCGATCCTGTCGCAGGTGCTGAATGGGTGCTGCTGCCGGTGATCATGATCTTCATGCTGAGGCTGATCAACAAGCATGAGCTGATGGGGGAGTACACGAACTCGCGCTGGTTCAACTGGGTGGCGTGGATGACGGCGGTGATCGTGATCTGCGCTTTCGCTGGTGCTGGTCTGGAACACGATCTTCGGGGCCTAGGCAACGTCCTGGTTCGTCAATGGGCGGAAGCAGGTAGGTAACGCCTTGCTCAAGGGTCGGTGCGGTCGCCGAGAGGCGGCGTGTGTGGGTGGCGGGGCTTTGTGTCAGGAGAGGAGCTTGCCTTCGGAGAGGTCGCGGATCAGGCCGAGGTCGGCGGCGAGGAAGTCGTAGGCGGGAAGCGCTTCGAGCGGGCTCCAGCGCATGTCGTTGAAGATGCGGTTTTCGAGTTCGCCGGAGAACCGGTCGACGACGAAGAATTGCAGGTCGATGGAGCCGCCGTTGCGGTACTTGTGGCGGATCTGGGCGATGCGGCGGCCGATCTCGGCCGTGATGCCGAGTTCTTCTTCGAGCTCGCGGGAGAGGGCCTGCTCAGGGGTTTCGCCGGGCTCGATCTTGCCGCCGGGAAACTCCCATTTCAGGCTCATGGCCTGGTCGGGGCGGCGCTGGCAGACGAGGACTTCGGTGTCGAGCGACGCCGTTGTTCTGCGACTGGCGCAGAATGAGCGCGGCAACGACGAGGCGCAGGGGCTTGGTGTTAGACCGGCTGTGGTCGTCCAGTTTTCGGATGCGATCCTTCAAGCCTGTGGCCGTCTCCGTGGCGAACGACTTGCTGCCTTCAGCTTAGACGATAGCGGGACGGGTTCGGGTCTCAGGGATTTTGGGGGAGTACCGTGTGAGGCAAATGCTGTGTTGCATTTAGCGAGTTACGGGTTAGCGGCGAGGGGTGATGGCGATGCCCATGCCGTTGAGCTTGCTGCGGGCCTGGGTGGCTTCGGGCGAGGTGGGGAAACGGGCGATCAGGGTCGCGGAGTTCGCGGGCGCCGGCTTCGTTGTCTTTCATGGCGAAGAGCGCCATGCCTTTGTGGAGGCGGGAGACGGGGACCTTGGGGTTGTCGGGGAACTGCTCGAGGACGTGGTCGTAGTCGCGGACGGCGTTGGCGTACTTGCCGGCGCGGTAGTCGATCTCGCCGAGGTAGTAGAAGGAGTTGCCGGCGAGGGGATCCTCGGGGTACAGGCGGATGACCTCGGAGAACTCGGAGGAGGAGAGCGGATACTTGGCGGACATGTAGTCGCTGAGCGCGGTCTTGTAGAGATCGGAGGCAGCCGGGGCGGCTGGTGTGGAGGCCGGCGGTGGAGACGGTGGGCGTAGCAGCTGGCGACGGCCGAGAGGGGCGTTCCGGCAGCGGGCTTGCCCTTGGGGTTGCGGGCGGAGGCCGGCTGATTTCCGCTGGCCGGGGGGAAGTTTGCCGGCGGCTGCGTGGTGGTCGGGGTGGCCGGGAGGGATGAGGATCCGGTAGGGCTGGTGCTGCTGCTGCCGCCGGCGGCTGCGGGAGACATGTTCTGGAGGGTGGCGTTGATGGACTGCTGCTGGCCCTGGAGATCCTGGAGAGCTTTCTCGAGGCGGCCGAGGCGGGCCTTGATCTCGTCGACGGAGTCGTTGAGGGCGCCGACCTGACCGGAGACCTGGTCGACCTTGCCACCGGTGGTGTCGGCCTGCGAGCGCATCCCTTTCTGGAGGGTGTCGACGGCGAGGGACATCTTGTTGACCGAGTCCGCGCTTTGCTGGACGAGATCTTTGAGGACGCCCATGCGTTCGTCGTTCGATTGCTGGAGGCGGGCGACGGAGTCCTGGAGGTTCTGAACCTGGGTTTGCAGCTCGACCATGTCCTTGTTTACAGCGTGGGCCTGCGGAAGGGTGACGGCAAATACAGCAGCGAGCGCGAGGTGACGGACGGCAGGATGGGAGAGGATGCGCATAGACTTTGTGTGCCTCTGGAGAGGTTACTGGGTGGTCATTCCCCCCTCGATCAGCTCCGCGTTGCGAGCAGGGCAGTAAGTGGTAGGGAGGGACGGTTTAGTACATAAATTTTGGCAGCTTGCGCGGCTACAGATTCCCGAACAACTGCGGACGCTTTGGTCTTTGCGGCGGAAGGAACCAGGAATCCCGACCTACTTCTATTGTAGCGGGTCGGACATAACTGAATGATCATCTTTATTCGCTTTCAAATGTGTAACTTGAGCCGTTCGAGGGGCTTGACAGGACTTTCGGGGCCGATGGGGGCAGGGCATCAGGTGGGACGCGGGACTGTGTGGAGGGGAGTGCGGGGTGTTCAGAGGTTCTTGGCGAGCGCGGTGTTCCACGCCACCCGGGAACCGAACCCACACAGCCGCCGTATAGTCCCTATGCTCTGAAGTTTCAAGGAATCGCCGAACATATGGCCGCGCTCTGCGTCCACCAACCAAGTATTGTTACGTACGGGCAGTCCAGGGGCGCGGCGCGTAGATCCCCAATCGCCACTCGATGTACGCGCAGGGGAGTGTGCAGTGATCCACGGTCAAACACGGCTCGCCGGCACGTACGTGTGTGGGCTCGTCCTCGCGTTGTTGTCGGGCCTGGCGAACGCCTCGGAGTACCACGGGCAGGTCCTGACGGCGGGCAGCGGCCTCCCCGTGGTTGGTGCCACAGTCACCGCCACGCAGGGTAACAAGAACCTCGGCGTAGCCACCGACGCCCTTGGCGTCTACTCCTTCGCCGATTTGCCCGACGGCAAGTGGCGCCTCGACATCCAGATGACCGGCTTCGCTCCCCTTGAGCAGGAGGTCACAATCGCTCCCGGCCTCTCTGCCGGCAAGTGGGAGCTCAAGATGCTCTCCCTCGAGGAACTCCGTGCCGCACTGAAGCCCGTCAAATCGGAGTCTCTGCCCGCAGCGCCGGCCGTCGCCGCACAACCCCTGCCCAGACCACCCGGCGAACCCGGCAGAAAGGGAACCGCAGCCGGCGCCAGGCCGAAGCCCGAGGAGACCGCTGCCTCTGCCCCACCGCCACCTCCTGAGGACGCAAACGCCCAACGCGCCAGCGACGGTCTGCTTATCAACGGAAGCGTCAACAATGCAGCCACCTCGCAGTACGCCCTCTCACAAGCCTTCGGCAACACGCGCAACGGCCGATCGTTCTACAACGGCGGTCTCAGCCTCATCCTGGATAACTCCGCCCTCGATGCCAAGCCCTTCTCGCTCAGCGGAATCAATCTCCCCAAACCGGCCTACAACAACGTCGTTGCCGGCCTCACTTTCGGCGGCCCACTTACCATTCCGCACCTGCTGCCCCGCGGACGCGCACCATTCTTCTTTGTCTCGTATCAGCGCACCGCGCGCAGCACGGACAACAGCTTCTCCGCCCTTGTGCCCACGCTCGCCCAGCGCAGCGGCAACCTCGGCAGCCTGCAGCTCTACAGCCCGGCAAGCCCCGGCACGCCTCTTCCCCCAGGTCCAATCAGCGTCAGCCCGCAGGCCCAGGCCCTGCTGAACTTCTACCCCTTGCCCAACGTGCCCGGCAATCCGCAATACAACTACGAAGTCGCCCTCGCCAACAGCACGCATCAGGACATGTTTGCCTTCTCCGTGGACAAGCAGTTCGGCCGCAAGGACCACCTCAACGGCGGCATCCGTTCCCAGAGCACCCGCTCCGGCGGCAACACTCTCTTCGCATTCAACGACAAGACCAACACGCTCGGTCTGAACATCGACATCAACTGGCACCACAACCTCACGCCGCGGCTCTGGATGACCGCTGGCTATAACTTCAGCCGCTCGCGCACGCAGGTCAAACCATTCTTCGCCAACAAAACAGACGTCTCCGGACTCGCCGGCATCAGCGGCAACGATCGCGCGCCCTCCGACTGGGGTCCACCTACCCTCAGCTTCTCCAGTGGAATCTATCCGCTCTCTGACGCCACCAGCACCTATAACCGCAGCGAAACCAACGGGGTTTCCTACTCCGCGCAGTGGAACCACTTCCGTCACAATGTCTCCGGCGGCGTCGACTTCCGCCGTCAGGAGTTCAATAACCTGCAGCAGCAGAACCCCCGCGGAACCTTCACCTTCAACGGCGGCGCCACCTCCTCCAACGCGAACGGCGCCACGACCGGCGGCTCAGACTTCGCCGACTTTCTTCTCGGCGTGCCCGACACCAGCCAGATCGCCTACGGCAACGCCGACAAGTACCTCCGCCAGTCCGCCTACGACGCCTTCCTCAACGACGATTGGAGAGTCAGCCCTGAACTCACCGTCAACGTCGGCCTCCGCTGGGAGTATGGGGCACCCATGACGGAGCTCTTCGGCCGCCTCGTCAACCTGGACCTCGCCTCGGGCTTCTCCGCCGAGACCCCCGTGCTCGCCAGCGCGCCGCTCGGCGCCCTCACCGGGCAGTCGCTACCCCACCTCGCTCATCCGCCCCGACCGAAGCGGCTTCGCCCCGAGGGTTGGCATCGCATGGCGCCCGCTCTCCGGCTCATCCCTGCTTGTCCGCGCAGGCTATGGCCTCTCAAACGACACCTCCGTCTACCAGGGCACCGCGCTCGCCATGGCCCAGCAGGCGCCGCTCTCCAAAAGCCTCAGCGTCCAGAACAGCCCCACCTGCCCGCTTACGCTCGCCAACGGCTTCATACCCTGCGCCGGAACAACAACCGATAACTTCGCCGTCGACCCGAACTTCCGCGTCGGCTACGCCCAGACCTGGCAGTTGCAAGCTGCAGCGCGACCTCCCCGGCTCTCTGCAGATGGTCGCAACCTACCTCGGAATCAAAGGCACCCGCGGCGTGCAGGAGTTCCTGCCGAACACGTACCCCGTGGGCATCGCGAACCCCTGCCCATCCTGCCCCGTTGGCTTCCTCTATCGCACCTCGAACGGCAACTCCACCCGCGAAGCAGGGAGCTGCAGCTTCGCCGACGGCTGCGCAGCGGCTTCACCGCCTCCTTGCTCTACACCTTCTCAAAGTCGCTCGACGACGACTACGCCTCGGAGGCCCGGTCCCGTGGCCGTCGGCACGGGTTCCGGAACGGAAAACCTCAGCGGCCAGGTCGCGCAGGACTGGCTCCACTCCGGAATCGCAGCGCGGCCTCTCCACCTTCGACCAGCGCCACCTCCTCACCGCCCAGCTGCAATACACCACCGGCATGGGCATCGGCGGCAGGACCATGATGGGCGGCTGGAAAGGGCCGCCTCTACAAAGAGTGGACCGTGCTCACCAACATCAACGCGGGCAGCGGCCTGCCGGAGACGCCCGTCTATCCCGTCCACAGTCGCCGGCACCGGCTACAGCGGCATCATCCGCGCCAACTACACCGGCGCGCCCATCTACAGGACTCACCCGGCCTCTTCCTCAACCCCGCCGCCTTCACGGCCCCGCTCCCGGCCAGTGGGGCAACGCACGCCGAGACTCCATCATCGGCCCCGACCGCTTCAGCCTCAACGCCTCCCTCGCCCGGACCTTTCGCCTGCATGACCGCTACAACCTCGACGCGCGCCTCGACTCCACCAACGCGCTCAACCACGTCGCTTACACCAGCTGGAACACCATTGTCGGCAGTCCGCAGTTCGGCTCGGCTGCTGGCACCGGCTCCATGCGCGTCCACATCCGTCACCGTGCGTCTGAGGTTCTAACCATGCCAAGGCTTCCCCAGCTCGCCCACACCCGAACCGCCTCATCCCGAACGGCCCACGGTAGTCACGCGCCGTCCCGCCTTGGCGCCGCGTTCCTCGCGATCGCCACCTGCATCCTGGCATCACCAACGCTGCCCACGCCCAGGTCACCGGTGAAAACAAGCCGAATGACCCCAACGCAACCCCCACCATCTCCGTCACCACCCGCCTCGTCGTCGAAACCGTCACCGTCAAGGACAAGCAGGGCAATCCCATCCCCGGGCTCACGCCAAGGACTTCACCCTCACCGAAGATGGCGTCGCCCAGAAGATCGCCTTCGGCGAGCACCAGTCGCTCCCCGAAGACTCGACCCCGATGCCGGCGACGTCGGGCGGACAACGTCACCATCTACAACCGCCTCGGCCGCACGCAGATCACCCCCGAGAAACCCGGCGAAGTCCGCTACAAGGACCACCGCCTCCTCGCCATCTACTTCGACATGACCGCCATGCCGCCGACCGATCAGCTTCGCGCCCTCGACGCCGCGGAGAAGTTCATCCGCACCCAGATGACCTCCGCCGACCTCGTCGCCATCATGCGCTACGCGGCGCCTCGGTCGACGTCCTGCAGGACTTCACCGCCGACCGCAACCGCCTCCTCTGCATCCTCGAAACCCTCATCGTCGGCGAAGGCCAGAACGACGACCGCCCCCAACAGCAACGACGCCGCCTCCGACACCGGCGCCGCCTTCGGCCAGGACGACAGCGAGTTCAACATCTTCAACACCGACCGCCAGCTCTCCGCGCTCCAGACCGCCGCCGAGCATGCTCGGCCACCTCAACGAGAAGAAGTCCCTCATCTACTTCGCCAGCGGCCTCAGCCTGAACGGCATCGACAACCAGGCGCAGCTCCACGCCACCGTCGACGCCGCCATCCGCGCCGGCGTCTCCTTCTGGCCCATCGACGCCCGCGGCCTCGTCGCCCAGGCCCCGCTCGGCGACGCCACCCACGGCTCCCCGGGCGGCGCCGCCATGTACACCGGCGCCGCCGCCCTGGCCGTCACCTCCGGCTTCCAGCAGTCGCAGGACACCCTCTTCGCCCTCGCCGGCGACACCGGCGGCAAGGCCCTGCTCGACAACAACGACCTCGCCCGCGGCATCGTCCAGGCCCAGCACGCCATCTCCGACTACTACATCCTCGGCTACTACACCACCAACACCGCGCTCGACGGCAAGTTCCGCAAGATCAAGATCACCGTCGGCGAACCGCTCGCCGCCACCCTCGACTACCGCCAGGGCTACTGCGGCGGCAAGATCTTCGGCAAATTCACCACCGCCGACAAAGAGCGCCAGCTCGAAGACGCCCTCATGCTCGGCGACCCCATCACCGAACTCACCATCGCGATGGAGATCAACTACTTCCAGCTCAATCGCGCCGAATACTTCGTGCCCGTCGTCGTCAAGATCCCGGGCAGCGAACTCGCCCTCGCCAAGAAGCGCGGCGCCGAGCATACCCTCATCGACTTCATCGGAGAGATCAAAGACGACTACGGCGGCACCACCGTCACCAACCTCCGCGACAACGTCGACATCAAGCTGACCGACGCCACCGCCGCCGAACTCGCCCGCACGCCCCATCGAGTACGACACCGGCTTCACCCTCCTCCCCGGCAAATACACCTTCAAGTTCCTCGCCCGCGACGACGAAACGGGCCGCATCGGCACCTTCCAGACCAGCTTCACCATCCCCAACCTCAACAAGGAAGTCAAGCAGGTCCCCATCAGCTCCGTCGTCCTCACCAGCCAGCGCGTCGACCTCAAAGACGCGCTCTACAACGCCGCCAAGGAGAAGGAGCAAAACAAGGAGGCCGCGTCAACCCCCTCGTCCAGAACGGCCAGAAGCTCATCCCCAGCGTCACCCGCGTCTTCAGCAAGTCGCGCAGCTTCTACGTCTACCTCCAGGCCTACCAGCCGCCTGCGCCCGCCTCCGCCGCGTCACCCACCGCCCCCCCATCTACCGCACGGCAGCCACTCATCGGCTTCGTCAGCTTCTACCGCGACGGAAAAAAGTCTTCGAAAGCCCCGCCGTCGAATCCACCCCCCCGCCCACATCCCGCATCGGAGTCACCCCCCTGAACTTCACCGTCGACCTCAGCAAGCTGGACCCCGGCGAGTACAAATGCCAGGTCAGCGTCCTCGACCCGGCCGGCCAGAAACAAACCTTCTGGCAAGCCCCCATCATGGTCATCCCCTGACCGGCGGCACTAAAGCACAATCACGCCCGAGCCATTCTCCGTCTCGTGCTTTGCCGCGAGCAGCGCCGCATTCGCCTCCTCCAGCGCGAACGCCTTCACCTTCGGCCGTATCCCCACCTCCGCCGCCACCCGGAGAAAGTCCACCGCATCCCGCCGCGTCAAATTCGCCACACTGCGAATCTGACGCTCCCCCCAGAGCAGCCGGTCATAGTCGAACGCCGGCATGCCGTCCAGATGAATCGCATTGATCGCCACCACCCCACCCTTACGCAGGCAGCTCAACGCCGCCACGACCACCTTCCCGCTCGGCGCAAACGTCACCGCCCGGTCCAGCGCCACGGGGGGCACCGCCTCGTCATCGCCCACCCAAGTCGCGCCAAGCTCCTCCGCTCGCCTCCGATGCGCCTCCCCGCGCGTACTCACATACACCGGGCATCCCCAGGACTTCAGCACCTCGATCGCCAGGCTCGCCGAACTCCCAAATCCGAACAGCCCCACCCGCTCGCCCCGCTCCACGCCCGCAACCCGCAGGCTGCGAAAGCCGATCACCCCCGCGCACAGCAGCGGAGCCGCAACCATCGCCTCCATTCCCTCGGGCAGCCGATAACAAAAGTCCGCCCGCGCCCTGGCAAACTCCGCGTACCCGCCATCCACCGTGTACCCCGTGAACACCGGCTCGTCGCACAGATTCTCCATCTCGTGCGTGCAGAAGAAGCACGTCCCATCCGTGCCGCCCATCCAGCCCACGCCCACTCGCGACCCCGCCGGCATCTCGGTGGTCCCACCCTCCACAACCTCGCCCACAATCTGGTGCCCCGGCACAATCCTCGGCCGAACCGCCCGCAGATCTCCCTCCACAATATGCAGATCAGTGCGGCACACCCCACACGCCAGCACCCGCAGCACAACCTCGCCGGGCCCCGCAACCGGCCGCGGCACATCCTCCACCCGAACGAACTCCTCTGCCGTAGCCCGCGCCGCCTCAAACACCGCCGCCCGCATCTCGCTCCTACCCCTGGACCGCCGCTCCCGCTACATGCCGATACGTAGGCTCGAACCCCAACCCCCGCGCCACCCCCAGAATCCGCTCAAAATCCAGGCTCACCGTAGCCCCGGCCTTCTGCGTCACCTCATCCTCAATCGGCAGATCGAAATCGTCCGCCCCATACAGCAATCCTTCAAGCGCGCGTTCATTCTGCGTCAGCACCGACGTCCGCACCCGCGGCACATTGTCCAGAAAGATCCGGCTCAGCGCCAGGTGCCGCAGATACTCCCCCGTCGTAATCTCAATCCCACCCATCTGCGTGAAGTAAGGCTTATACGTCCAGCACAAAAAACTCGCCAGCCCGCCCGTCCCGTTCCCCGAAGACAAGCACTCGTCCTGAAACGCCCGCGTCCGCTCCAGGTGCTCCACCCTCTCCTCAATCGTCTCGTCGAACCCGATCACCATCGTCGCGGTAGTCTTCAGGCCCGCGGCAAGGATCGCCCTCTGTGCCGCGAAGTACTCCGCAACGGTGTACTTGAACTTGCTATGCCTTCGCCGGAAATCCTCCGTCAAAATCTCCGACCCGCCCCCCGTGATCCAGCGCACCCCCGCAGCCTTCAGCCGCTCCGCCGTCGCCGCATACGACAGCTTCGCATGGTCCGCCAGGTACATAAACTCCGCTACCGTCAGCGCGTAAAACTCGAGCCGCTCCCCATACCGCGCCCGTATCGCCGCAAACAGCTCGCAGTAATAGTCCAGCGGCAGATGCGGATTGAACCCTCCATTGAACGCGGCCAGGTCCCCGCCCAGCACCAGCAACTCATCCAGCTTCGCAAACACCTGCTCCTGGCTCAGCACATACCCGCCCGCCTGTCCGGGCAGCTTATAGAACGCGCAATAATCGCACTGCGCCACGCACACATTGGTGTAATTCACAATCCGCATCACCATGTAGCTGCATGTCCCCGGCCGATGGAAGCGCCCCCGCACCACCTGCGCCAGCTCCCGCAACTCCGCGTCGCTCGCCTCTCGCCAAAGGGCCACCGCATCCTCGGAAGAGATCCGCTCCCCGGCCTCCACCTTCGTCCGAACTATCTCCAAACTCCCGGCCAGTGCGCCCATAACTCGATTCTAGACCGCACAGACCACGCCACCAGCGCTGTTATATGATCGAGGCTCCCGCCGCTTCACAATTCCAACGCTTCTCCAGTGCAACAGAAAGAAGGCTCCTTGACCCGCCTCCCACTGCGCGCCACCCTCTCCGCCTGCCTCCTCTCCTGCGTCGTCGCCGCCTTCGCCCAGGCGCCCCCCGCACCTGAAAAGTCGACAGAAAAGACCGCAGCCGAGAAGCCCGAGGACGCCGCCACTCCCATCCCGCCAGAAACCTCCTCCGTCACCAGGCACGACTGGGCCTTCAACGGCACCACCATCCACTACACCGCCACCGCCGGCAACCTGCTCGTCCGCGACGACAAGGACAAGCCCATCGGCAGCCTCTTCTACGTCGCCTATACCCAGGATGGCGCCGACCCATCCACCCGCCCCGTAACCTTCTTCTACAACGGCGGCCCCGGATCCTCCACCGCCTACCTCCACATGGGCTCCTTCGGCCCGGTCCGCGTCCTTACCAGGAGCCCCGAAGCCACGCCGCCTCCGCCTTTTTCGTATGTCCCCAACGAGTCAAGCCTCATCGACAAGAGCGACCTCGTCTTCATCGACGCGCCTCTCGCCGGTTACTCCCGCGCCGTAGGCAAGGGAACCATCAAGGACTTCGCCGGAGTCGACGAAGACGTCAAAGCCTTCGAAAAATTCATCACCCGCTACATCAATCTGAACCAGCGCTGGAACTCCCCCAAGTTCCTCTTCGGCGAGTCCTACGGCACCCCGCGCTCCGCCGCCCTCGTCGCTGCGCTCCAGAACGACTCCATCGAATTCAACGGCATCACCCTCCTCTCCTCCATCCTGAACTACAACATCCGCGCCGAAGGCTACGACACCTCCTACATCGCCTACCTGCCCTCCTACACCGCCATCGCCATCCAGCACAACAAGGGCAAGCACACCGGCTCCATCCCCGAGGAGGTCCAGAAGGCCCGCGAGTTCGCCCGTGGCCCCTACGCCGAAGCCCTCGCCCAGGGCGACAAGCTCCCGCCCGCGCAGTTCGACGCCATGGCCCAGAAGCTCTCTGACATGACCGGCCTCAGCGTCCAGTACCTCAAGCAGGCCCGCTTGCGCGTCTCGCCCACCCGCTTCCGCAAGGAACTCCTCCGCGACGAAGACCGCACCCTCGGCCGCTACGACGCCCGCTTCGAAGGCTGGGACGTCGACGACGCCGGCGAGAACCCCAACTACGACCCGTCCTCCACGGGCATCGGCGGAGCGTACGTCGGCGCGCTCCACCAGTACCTGCAAAAAGACCTCAAGTTCATGAGCAACGAGACGTACTTCCTCTCCGCGCCCGGCGTCATCCAGGCCTGGAACTTCAAGCACCGTCCAAGCGGCACTCAGGGCCCCAACGCCGAACAGCCGATGCCCGACACCGCCATCGACCTGGCCGACGCCATGCGCAAGAACCCCAAACTTCGCGTCTTCTCCGCCAACGGCTGGTTCGATCTCGCGACCCCGTTCTTCGCCACCGAGTACGACCTCAGCCATATGATGCTCCCCGCACCTATCGCCTCGAACGTTGAATTCGGCTACTACCCCGCCGGCCACATGGTCTACCTCAACACCGAAGCTCTCAAACAAATGAAGTCCGACCTCAACCGCTTCTACACCGAAGCCTGCGTCAAATAACCCCTGCTCCACCTCGCCGGGAAGGGAACTCCCGGCGAGGTAGCATCTCCTCTATGGCGACCATCCACATCTCCGAAGCCGACGCTGCCCGCGACTTCGCCGGTCTCATGGCCCAGGTACGCGCCGGAGCCGAGATCATCATCGAAAACGGAGCCTGCCCCACGGCCATCCTCCACGCCGCCACCCCACCCCGCAGATCCATCTCGGAGTGCATCGCGCTGGCAGAAAAGCATGAGCAAGAGACCGGAGAGGCACCTATCCTCGACCCGGACTTCGCCGCCGACATGGAGGAGCGCGTGAAGAGGTTGTCAAGCCCTGAAACCCCCTCGCTTCCTCCTAAATGACACAAACGAAGGCACATATTTCTCTAAAATAGTTGGCCATTGAGTTATGGCCCGCTTGGTATACTGGAAGTGCAGAAAAAAACAAAAGCAGACCCGGCCCAAGCCGGGTCTTTCCATTAACCAAAGAGCTTACGCAAGGAGCAGAACGCACCGAAAGCTTACGGCCGAACTCGCCAACCCCGATCGACATAACCTCTTTATCCGAAGTACTTTAGGACCTGGTACAGGGGAGGGGGGTGCCATACCTTTGAGCCGCTTCGGGCACCGCAATGCATCGACAGGAAGGACAAAAACAGCCGAACCGGGAAGCGAGGAAGAGTCCGTAAAAGCGGCTGCGCACCCTATCGAGGAAGCAACACGCCCTACTACTTCCGTACGAAGTACGGAGCTAAGCCCATCCCGCACTAGACTTTACGCATAATAAGTACGGGGGGGACCCCCCACCAGCCCGCGCGCAACCCGCAAGCAGCCAACGTAAACCTAAGACACGAACCCGAATCAAGGAGAACCCAAGCCAGACCGCTAAGCCACTGCCCGCCGCTCCCGCTCCGTCCCACGGCCACTCAAGCTCACGCTCACAATCTTGATCACCCCCGGCTCCTGCATCGTCACGCCGTAGATCACATCCGCCTGCGCCATCGTCCGCTTGGAGTGCGTGATCACCACGAACTGCGTCGTCGCGCTCATCTCCGCGATCAGCTTCGCGAACCGGCCCACGTTCGTCTCGTCCAGCGGCGCATCCACCTCGTCCAGCACGCAGAACGGAGCCGGCTGGAACTGGAAGATGCCGACCAGAAGCGACAGCGCCGTCAGCGCCTTCTCGCCGCCCGAAAGCAGCAGGATGTTCTGCAGCTTCTTGCCCGGAGGCGAAGCCACAATGTCGATCCCTGACTCCGCCGCATTCTCCTCGTCCGTCAGCTTCATAAACGCCTGCCCGCCGCCGAACAGCTTCGCAAACGTCACGCCGAAGTTCTCGTTGATCACCTTGAAGGCCTCGTCGAACTTCACCCGCGACACATCGTCGATCTCCTTGATCGAAGCCTGCGTATTCTCGATCGACTCCAGCAGATCCTTGCGCTGCGTCTCCAGGAAACCGTGCCGCTCGGCCGTCTCCTTGTACTCCTCCAGCGCCATCATGTTCACCGGACCCATCGCCTCCAGCCGCTGCTTCATCCCGCGCGCCTCTCCTCCTCAGCCGCCGCTAGTGCGTCGCCGTCGATGCGAACGATCTCCGCGTCCGACCGCAGCACCGCCGGCCTCGAGCGCCAGGTCGTTCAGGCACGTCGCTTCCATGTGCTCTATGTCCGACGCCAGCTTCGCCGCACGTGCCGACAACGCTGCCCGCTCCTCGCGCAGAGCCTCCGTCTCATGCCGCAGCGTCCGCAGCTTGCCATCGAGCTCCGTCCATCCGCGCGCGCAACGTCTTCGCCTCGTCGCTCAGGCGCGCTCCATCCGCCACCGCAGTCGCGCGAGTCTCAACCAGCGTCCTCATGCTGCGCCGCAAGCTGCGCGCGTCTCTTCCTCGCGCCGCACACGCTCCGCGCCGGCCGACTGCATCGCCTGCCTCAATCTGCGCAATCCGCTGCCGCTGCCCATTCACCATCCGGCTCGTCTGCTCAAAGGCCGCCGCCGCATTCCGCCGCCGCTCTTCCAGCCCAGCCAGCGCCGCCGCCGCCTCCGCAGCCGCCTGCTGCATGCTGCTCGCGCTCTGCGCGCAACCCGTTCAAGCCGCTGCTGAATCTCCGCAAGCTGCGCCTCGAGCCCCGCGCGCTGCTGCCTCCAGTCCCGCGCCGCTCCTGCCGCTTGCCGCTCGATCGCCTCGCGCCTCTGGCTCTGCGCATCGCGGTTCCGCTCCGCCGCCAGCGTCCACTCCTGCAGGCGCCGCTCGATGCGCGCGATCTCCGCCTCCATCTGCCGCAGCGCCGCACCCGAGTTCGCCGACTCCCGCTCCGCCTCGCGCCGCTCCTGCGTCTTCGCCTCCATCGCGCCCTGCAGCTCCCGAATCTCCCGCTCCAGCGCCAGCCGATCTTCACCTCCGCCTGCGCCAGCTCCGCCTCGACGCCCCATCCGCCCCTGCACCTCGCTCAGCTCGCGCTTCAGCGCCAGTGGCCCCTGCGCCCGACCGCGTCCACCCGTCACCGTCGCGTTGTGAAACGTCTCACCCGCAGGGCTCAGAAAGTAAGCGCCGCGGATGCTCCGACGCCAGACTGCCGCGCCGTCTCCGCATCCGGCGCGATGTACCCATCCCGCAGCTTCGGCAGCATGTGCTGCAGCGAGTTGCCAAACCCGTTCAATGCCCGCACACAGTCCTTCAACGCCACCACACCTTCGCCATTCGGAGTCCGCATCGCCGCACCTCCACCGCGAGGACAAGCCTCAGCGCCACCGCCGTGCTGCGCGTCGTGGTGAGCCTCGCCTGAACCAGAAACGTCGCCCGGCCCGCCACGTCCGTCTGCAGCATCCGCACGCCTGCGTCAGCCGCATCCCAGCTCTTCACCACGACGTAGTTCAACTCGTCACGCAGAAACTCGTCCACCACGGACTCGTACTGCCCCTCCACCTCAAGGAAGTCCGCCAGCGTTCCCACGGGAGCCAACGGCGCATGTGTGCTGGCCTCCGCAGCCGCTCCTCTTCGCACTCGCGCGGAAGATGTTCTTTACCGTGTCCGTCGAGTAGCTGTGCTCCCGGATCAGCCCCTCCAGCGAATCCCTGCGCCCATTCAACGTCGCTCGCTCCGCTCGCAGCTGGTCCGCCCGCCGCTTGCGTCGCCGTCTCCTCCGCCACGCGCCGCTTCGATCCGCAGCCGGATCTCCCCGATCTCGCCTTCCAGCCGCTTCAGCCGCTCCGTTACATCCCCGAAGCTCATCGCGACCTGGCCGCGCTGCACCCCAAGCTCGCTCAACTCGCGCCGTCGCACCATCCGACTCCGCCACCAGCCGCTCCGCCTCGCGCTCCAGGCCCGCCAGCGCCGCCTCCGCCTGCGCCTGCTCGTTCCGGCTCGCCGCCGCACGCTGCACCAGCTGCATCGCCCCGCGACGGTTCTCCTCAGCCTTCGCCTCCGCCGCACCCACGGCCCGCACCGCCTCCTGCGCCCGCGCCTGCTCCGCCGCTGCCGCGCTCGCGAGACCCGCCAGCCTCTGCCGTCGCATTCTCGAGAAAGCTCTTCTGCGACTCCATCTCGCCCGCCAGCGCTGCCAGGTGCTCGCGCGCACCCGTCAGCTCCTCCTCGCCCGCCGCTATCCGCGCCGTCAGTTCCGCAACCCGATCCGTATTCGCCGCAATTCGCGCCGCAATCCGCTCCAGCTCCACGGCGGACTGGTTCGCCCGCGCCCCCGCCTCGCGAATCTGCTCGTCCAGCTCATACCCCGCGCGCACACCGGCCGTATGCTCCGCGTCCATCGCCTCCACAGCGGCAGCCTGCTCTGCCACCTGCGCCCCTAGCACCTCAATCCGTGCCCCAGCTCGGCGCGTTCCGCATCCATCTGCGGCAGCCGGCTCGCCAGCACCACGCGCAGCTTGCCCCGCAGTTCGTCCCGCAGCAATCCATACCGCTCGGCCTTTGCCGCCTGCCGCTTCAGTGTGCCCATCTGCCGGGTCACTTCTTCAAAGATGTCGTTCACGCGCGACAAGGTTCTGCTTGGCCGACTCCAGCCGCAGCTCCGCCAGCCGCTTCTTCGTCTTGAACCGCGTAATCCCCGCCGCCTCTTCCAGAATCGCTCGTCGATCCATCGGCTTTGAGCTCAGGATCTGGCCGATCCGCTCCTGCCCGATGATCGCGTAGCTCTCTCCGCCCAGACCCGTCCCCATGAAGATGTCCTGGATATCCCGCAGCCGGCAGATCTTCCCGTTCAGCAGGTACTCCGATTCGCCCGACCGGAACAGCCGCCGCGTCACCGTCACCTCACCTGCGCGCACCGGCGACCGCCCAAACTTCCGCCGCCGGATCTTCAGCACCACGCATCGGGCGTTCCATCCTTGACCACTTCGGCTTCAGTGGAGGTCGGCGGTTGCTCTTCGCTCCCCTCCGCCGCGACCTTCACCCTCCAGCACAACACCCGGCTGCGCCTCGCGCACCGCCTCCTCCGTCTCCGTCGGCCTTCAGTTCGCCGCAGCTTCGCCTCGTCCCAGTCGCCCGCCAGAGCCAGCGCCCGCTCGCTTGAGCCGTCGCTCGACCAGTCTCCCGCCTCGACCTCGCCATCGGGCAGGGAAGCCCCGTCGTATACCTCGGGGTCCACCAGCGTCAGCGACACCTCCGCCATCCCCGTCGGCTTCCGCTCCCGCGTACCGGCAAAGATCACGTCTTCCATCTTGACGCCGCGCAGGCTCTTGGCCGATTGCTCGCCCAGCACCCACGTAATTGCGTCCGAGATGTTCGACTTGCCGCACCCGTTCGGACCCACAACCGCCGCGATCCCGTCGCCCGCAAGCTGAACCTCCGTCCTGTCACAGAACGACTTGAACCCCAGGATTTGGACCTTCTTCAGCTTCAGCAAAGCGCACCTCCGACCTACTGTTCTATTCTCGATCTTCCAGTCCCAACTCTAGCGGCAGGCATCGTGGTGATCAACACTAATAACCCCACATTTTGTGGATATTGAGGAACTAACCCCACAAATGGGGTCGATCCGCGCCTGAACACCTGCCGTGCCCCATTCCTTCCGCCGCGAGCACATACCTGGGCGGAAGGTTTCGCATATGCTGGAACTCACTTCCGTCCCCAAGCGGAACCGAAGGTGCAAACAAAATACTTGTCCACCCCGTTGCGATTCGCCGTTTATTCGCTACAATCGCGGCATGGCAATCACTCGGCGGCAAAAAGAGGTCATCGACTTTCTCACGTCCTTCACCCAAAGGAATGGGTACTCGCCTTCGTACGAGGAGATCGCCCAGGGGCTGGGCCTCACCTCTCTCGCTACTGTCCACAAACACGTCACCAACCTTCAGAATAAAGGTCTGCTCCAGCGCGCGCACAATCGCAGCCGATCCATCGACGTGCTGCCCGCCCGCTCCAGCAAGCGCGGCTTCGATCGCCTCCCGCTTGTAGGCCGCATCGCCGCCGGACGCCCGGTGGAGGCCATCGAGACGGCCGAATCCATCTCGCTCGCCGACATCATCGGTAACCGCGAGGTCTTCGCGCTCGAAGTCCGCGGCGATTCCATGCGCGATGAGCACATCGTGTCCGGCGACTTCGTCCTGGTCGAACGCACTCGCACCGCGCGCGAAGGCGAGATCATCGTTGCCCTCGTCGACGGCGCGGACGCCACGCTCAAGCGCTTCTATCGCGAAGGTCAGATGATCCGTCTCCAGCCCTCGAACAAGGAGATGGCACCAATTTATGCTCCCGCAGCGTCCGTCAGCATCCAGGGCAAGGTCCTCGGTGTTCTCCGCAAGTACGCCTGACCTCGCTTAAGTAGAGTAGTCCGCATTGATGCGCACGTACTCCTCCGTTAGATCGCACGTCAGGAACCGGCAGGTGCCGTCCCCTTCGCCCAGATCCATCGTGATTGTGTACTCACGGGGCATCATCGCCGCATGGGCAGCCGCCTCCTCGAACCCTGGAGCGCGCACCCCGTATTCGTAGACGGGAACCTCTCCGATCCAGATCCGCACCCGGCCGGGCTCAAACAGGGAACCGCTATACCCAGCCGCCGCCAGCAGACGCCCCCAGTTCGGATCGCCGCTGGACCACGCGGTCTTGCAGAGCGGGCTGTTCGCGATGGCACGGGCCACCTGCCGGGCCTCGGCCGCGGTCGCCGCTCCCCGAATATCCAGCGTCACCACGTGCCCCACACCTTCGCCGTCGTCCACAATCTGGTAAGCCAGCGAAGCGCAAACTTCGTTCAGCACCTCGTCGAACGCCGGGACAAGCTCAGGCGTAAGCCGTACGCCGCTGCTGCCGCTCGCCAGCAGCAGCACGGTGTCATTCGTCGACGTGTCGCCATCGATGGAGATGCAATTGAACGTCGGGTCAATCGCACCCGCAAGCGCAGCCCGCAACTCCTCCGCACTCGCCTCCACATCCGTAAACAAATACACGAGCATCGTCGCATGCGGCGGCCCTGCAGGTGCGCCTAATCGCGGCTGGATCATCCCTGCGCCTTTGGCCGCCCCCCAGAGCCGCACCTGCGCCCGCAAGCCCCCGTCCCCTTCCACTCCGAAGGACGCGCTCGCCGTCTTCATCTTTGTGTCTGTCGTCATGATCGCGCGCGCGAACAGTTCTGCATGCTCGGCTGTCGCCCCGGCCGACTGCCGCAGCGCCGGCATGGCTGCCACCACCTTTTCAGCAGGAAAAGGTACGCCAATAATGCCAGTAGAGGAGGGGAAGACCTCGTCGAAGATACATCCAAACGCCTGCGCGGCGGACACGCACGTGGCGACACATCCTTCTTCTCCCACCGGCCCTGTCGCACAGTTTGCGTTTCCCGCATTTACCAGGACTGCCCCCACGTGTCCTCCCGTTGCCAGCAGATGCCGCCGCCCCACAGTGACCGGCGCCGCAACCACCCGATTGCTGGTGAACACCGCCGCGCCAATCGCCCCATTCGTTGCCGCCGCCACCGCAAGGTCCAGATTGCCGCTGGCCTTGATCCCGGCCCGTACCGCACCCCAAACAAATCCGCCCGGAAGACCTGATCCATCGCTCATGCCCTACTCTATCAAGGGAGGCGTCCATCGCCATCCATCCCAGCTCTGCCGTTGCTTCGACAACCCATCTTTGCTCTACTGCACTCAACCCGCCCGCTTTATCCACCTGAAGGAGATCACGTGCAAGGTAAGAAGGAATTGGTTGCCGAAATGAGCGCCACCACAGGGCTCACTCGGCTGCTGGAGACGCTGCCCGCCCCCCCTTCGCTGCTGATCCTGAACTATCACCGCATCGGAGATCCCGAGAAGACACCTTACGACTCGGGTACCTTCTCCGCCACCACGGCCGAGTTCGAGTGGCAGGTCCGCCATCTCAAGCGGCGCTTTCGCATCGTGGACCTTTATCAGGCAAACGACATCGTCCACGGCCGCGAGACACCTCGTGACCCCGCCGTCCTGCTGACATTCGATGACGGCTATCGCGACAATTTTTTGGAAGCGTTTCCGATCCTGCGCCAACATGGCGTCTCGGCCACCTTCTTCCTTCCGACCGCCTTCGTCGGAACAGGTCAATTGCCCTGGTGGGACGTGATCGCCTACCTGATCAAGAACGCCAAGACAGAGCGCATCGTCCTCACCTACCCTGAGCGTGCGGAGTTCGATATCACCTCAGCCAACCGTGCCCGTTCCAGCATGCACATCCTTCGCTTGTTCAAAAAGCCATCGGTGACCGATCCGGAGCGCTTTATCAGTGAACTCGAGGCAGCCTGCAACAGCCGCAGACCCGGGACGGCTGCGGAGCGCTGCTTTCTGAACTGGGACGAGGCACGCGAGATGCAGGCAGGCGGGATGTGCTTCGGCTCTCATACGCACACGCATCCCATCCTCTCCAAGCTGTCCTACGCCTCTCAACTGGACGAGTTCCGCACATCACGCGAGATCATCGAAGGCGAACTCCACCGAACCAGCGACACTCTGGCTTACCCCGTAGGCCAACCCGACAGCTTCTCCCCGGACAGCGTCAAGGCCCTCGAGGAGGCCGGCTACTCCACCGCCTTCTCCTTCTATTCCGGGGTCAACGAGCCCGGCAGGATAGCGCCCTACAACGTGCTTCGTGGTGCTGTGGAGGATGAGAGCCGCGCCATCTTCCGTCTCCGTCTCGCCCTGTCGGCCGCAACCCGGCGCACCCTTCTATAGCTCCCCCGGACCGAGCACCATGGTCGCGGAGCTACGTGCGGGGCACTAGGCCACGTGTGGCCGGAACAGGCCCAGACGCCGCAGGAAAACCACAACAACGGCCCGGAAGCACCCGTCCAGAGTGTGGAGCGTAGGCCGTAGATCATGAAGGTCAAAGTCGAAATAACGAAGCGGCCCGCGGAACGAATGCCAAATGTCGCCCCACCTGAGCACCTTCTCTCGCACATAGTGGGGAAGCGCCGGGATATCTCTGCGCAGCACAACGTGGCGGAACCCGAAGACCGAAGCTTCGACTTCGTTCACCGGGTGGCCGATCAGGTCAAGGTAATGCAGCCAGCCGATGTCTACACCCGCATAGATCGCCGCATCCGCCGTCACCGAATATCGGGGATTGGCCTCAATCAGCCGAACGACCCCATCTCGGGTGTCGCGCTTAACCTCGATCTCGCAGATACCCACATACCCCACGCGGCTTAGAAACGCGTGGCAAAGGTCAGCCACGTCTCGCTCGACCACCGGCTCCACCATCGAGCCGCTGCCAAAGAGTAACGGATACGCTCGCAGCTCGCGCACCACGCAATGCCCAATCCGCCGCGACCCTTGCCCATAGACCGACAGGTAGCAGTACTTGGCATCGTCGCCTCCGGCGATAATCTCCTGGGCCATCACCTCGGGTCTGTACGGCTCCGCGAACCCATAATGCGCAAGCATCTGCGCGGGCGTGTCCGCAGTCGCAAGCTTTAGTCCACGTAGCGGATTTCCTGCGGGCAGCGCATCCCACTCCCTTTGGTGACGAGGCTTCAACAGACACGGAAAACGCGCCGTCGCGACAAAGGCCTCCAGCTCAGGCCGCGATTGAATGTAGGTGCTGCGGGGAATAGGAAGGCCATGCTCTGCCGCAAGCGCGTATTGCTGCTCTTTCGTCGCCAGCGCAGCCTGCACCGCAATCGACTCCAGCGAAAAGATGAAGTGCTCGCGCAACGCGTCCACATGCCGTCCCAGCGCCGACACAAAGATATCGGCCGCAGGAATAATCACCGGACGCCCACCGAGCGACCGCGACAACCCGATCATGAACTGGACCCATTCGTTCGGGGAAGTATCGGGATTCGGGCAAAGATGCGAGGTACCGTAGGACGACCGGAATCCCTCATGCTCCGCAATGCAGTCCACGCCAACCGTTCGTACACCACGGCGAAGCAGGTCACGCATCAAGTTCAGGCCCGTTTGGAAAACGCTCGCCACCACCACGGGCGGCCACCCGGGTTCCGCTTTAGAAGGATTCACTTCGGTGCTTTTCGCTCCTCAAAATGGCCTGTTTCACCACGCGCCGCGCTGAGTGTAGCATGCACGTGCGGCGATCCAACCCCATCCTTCTACAACTTACGCTTCGCCGCGGACAGGCACGCGGAGCGAGTAGACTAGCCAACGAACGGGTTCAACAGCCTCAGGAGAGCAACAGATGCGCAGAGCTGCAGGTGTGGGTTTCAAGATCTTTGTGATGGCCGCTGTGATTACGGGCGGCGCATGGCTGGTGCGCAAGAACTCTCCGCCCTACAACCTCGGAACGCACGACGGAGAGTCCGTCGTCGAGGCGAGAACCAACTCGGCCGGCTCGGGCCCGAAGATCGGCAACTGCGAGGTGCTGCCGCCGGACAACGTGTGGAACACGCCCGTCGACAAGCTTCGCAAAGACCCTAAGTCGGACGCCTACATCGGCAGCATGGGCCCGCTCATCAAACTCCATCCCGACTTCGCCTCCGATCTTCGCAGCGGCATCCCCTTCACCGATATTCCCGCGAACACCCGCGGCGTTCACGTCACCTTCGATTACGCCGACGAAAGCGACCTCGGCAACTACCCTATCCCCAAGGACGCGCCGGTCGAGGGCGGGCCGCACTCAACCGGCGACAGCCACGTCATTCTGATCGACCAGAGACGATGCATCCTCTACGAATTGTTTGCCGCTCACGCCAACCCGGACGGCACCTGGGCCGCTGGCTCGGGAGAAAAGTACGACATGACCAGCAACCAGATCAAGCCCGAAAACATGGGCTCGGCCGACGCCGCAGGCTTGCAGATCCTCCCCGGCCTTGTACGCTACGATGAGGTCGCAGCCGGCGAGATCGCGCATGCACTGCGCTTCACCATCCCCCACACCCAGGGCGCCTTCATCTGGCCGGCCCGGCACAAAGCGTCCCGCATCACAGACACTAACGTTGCCCCCATGGGTGTGCGCTTCCGCTTACGTCAGGACTTCGACATCAGCGGCTTTTCGAAACCCAACCAGGTCATCCTTACTGCACTCAAGAAGTACGGCATGATCCTTGCCGATAACGGCGGCCCCTTGTTCGTGAGCGGCGTACCCGACAAGCGCTGGGATGACTCCGATCTTCACCTGCTCACCAAAGTGACCGCAGAAGATTTCGAAGCGGTCGATGAGTCCGACTGGTGGATGCTGCCCAACTCAGCCCGCGTCGACCCCGTCGCCTTCGGCCGATAACCGAATGACTACGCGCATCCTCAGCACCTGATCCCGTGACGCGTTCTCGATGATGAGTGATGTTTGGCAGTGGAGATCCGCAGCCAGGCGCAGCACCTCGTCGGCCTCTGCTTCGCGCCCTCCCATGATGAATGCTTCGCAAGGAACGGGGCGAATCAAGCTACGCCGGTTCGGCGGGGGTCATAAAGGTGACCGTGGCCTCAAACCAACCGCGCAGATTGCCCGGAAGCCGGCCTCCTATGGTACTCAGACGTACTCGATCGGAGGGTTCCAGACCATGAACCATCTTTATCATTGCGATGTAAACAGGAACTGCAACCAGGATGGCTACACTTACACCCAGGCGTCCTTTCAATATCTGCGAGATCGGGAAGGCAACTGCAGCCATCACCAGGCCCGCAAGCAGAATCCGCACAGCCGAATGCCGTGGTAGCGCAAACGTGTACTCTCGCTTGGCCTGCACCCAAATCGCACACACCCCAAAAATCTGCGACAAGCCGTTCCCCCACGCAGCCCCCACTGCCCCATAACGGGGAATCAGGATCCAATCCAGCAGCATATTCACCACGCCCGTAACGATCAGCCACTTGATCATGTGCTTCTGCCGGTCTGCCGCACGTAAGAGCGTCTCGGGGATCTCCTGAAAGGCCAAAGGGAGTGCAAGCAGCGACGCAACCACAAGCGCGGGAACCGCGCCTACATACTTAGGCCCATATGCCACCCGGATCGCCTGCGCCGTAATCGCTGCCACCCCCAAGTGCACGGGCACTGAAAAAAGCAGGAGATACCGTGACGCATTCTTCACAATGCCTTTTACTCGTCCCGGGTCTCGGCCGCACTCCACCATAAGCGTCACGCCCGTGGCCCCGCCAAACGTCTTCGGAACAAGCAGCAGCTTGCTCGCCAGACCGGCGCTGACCGAGTAGAAGCCCATCTGCTCAAGCGTGCAGTAGTGCCGTAGAAAGATCATCTCCGAGCGGTTCCAGACGACGGACATCAGCACCTGCAATCCAATCGCCTGGAAACAGAACTGCCGAACCCGGCGCACAATCTCCTCTGGCAGCTCTTCAAATTCGATCTCCCGAAGCCGCGCATGCAGAGGGATAGTACGCAGCACACATTCCACACTGCGACCCACCAGGCTCGCCGAGGCGATGCCCACAAGGTCCCAATGGAAGTGAAGCGTAAGCAGGATCACTGATGCGTATGTCACCAGGTAACAGATCGCGCTGAAGGTGTTCTTTCGGAGATCCTCGAATGCCACATTGGCCATTGCCGGAACCCACGACATGACCCCCGGCACGATCGAGACGATAAGTATCGTCGACATCACCCGATACGTCGGGTCACCGAACAGTTGGACCGCGATTACACCCGCGGAAGCGATACAGATAGCCCCCAGAAGCTGGTACCGATAGGCAAAGCGGTAGACGGCACGCGCTATCCCAGGTCGTTCCGCCGCGAGAAACTCCGACATGTACTTCCGCGTCGCCGTGGCCAGGCCGCTTCCGCCGGTTGCCGTCACTACGCTGACAAACAGGTTGATATAGCTGAAATATCCGAGCTTCTGCGGCCCGAGCGCGCGCGCCACAATGATCGACGTGCCGAAAAAGATCACTGTCTCCAGCGCAGTCTCCAACCCATACCAGAATGAGTTGTTCAGAATTTTGCCTGCTGCGGAGGATCTTCCCTTGTGAACCATAAGTGTTAGAACTGCGCTCTTCTTCCCGTCTGTCGAGGCATCAGTGGCTGGCTGGCGCCTCGCGCGTCTGCTGGCTGCCGAGCATGTTACGCACTGTCACGGCCGCGGCTTTGAACCGCAGAGGATGCCACGTCGGCAGTGGCCAGTGCAGAAGGGATCGCAGAATATAGTGTCGCTCGCGGGCCGTCTCGCCTGCAGCGCGCGAGGTCATCGCAGCCGTATACGCCTGGTAGCTGAGAACACGATGCCGCCATAGCCAGCGACGCGGGCCCTTCATATCTGCAAGCAGGCGGCGGTCCAACATCTTTAAAGCCTCCCCATACATCCGATCGGCATTAGAGCTCAGACTCGTCGTGCTCACCCGGTAAAAAAGAAGAAAATCCTCCGCAACGCAGAACGGCCCGATCTCAAGCATCGCGATGGCGAAATCCCAGTCCTCGCTGCCTTTCAGGCCCGGATCAAAGCCGGACGAACGCTCAAAAGCTTCCCGTCGGACAAGCACGCTCGAGGGCACGACCTGTGGATTTCGGATTCGCAGTTGAGCACGAAGGCAATCAAGCGGCGTCGCCGGGCTTTGACCGCCCTCTCCCGTCTCGTCATCGAAGGTCTGGACACCGGTATAACAGAGCACCGCCTGAGGGTTCGCGCTGAATGCAGCGAGTTGCTTTTCAAGCTTTTCAGGGTGCCACGCATCGTCCGCGTCAAGAAAGCCAATGTAGGCAGAGGTTGACGTGCGGGCTCCCAGGTTGCGAGCCGTCGAAGGCCCCGCGTTCTTCTGCCGCAGGAGCCGCACCGGACTCCCGTAGCTCTCAACGACCGAGCATGTGGAGTCCCTTGACCCATCGTCCACCACAATCACTTCGGCGACCGGAACCGTCTGCGCGAGAACGCTGTCGATGGCCTTACGGATAAATCGCTCGGCGTTATATGCCGGAATCACTGCACTGACGGTAGTTTTGGTCATTGGACCAGATGGAGAATAGCATTCCTCGCTGCCAGAAGCATCATCGGCCAGCTACAACTAAGGGGCGGTAGCAGAATCGGTCCACTACTGCAGCATCGCCGTCACCGACTCCTTCATCGCATGCACATAATTCCCATATCCCACGATCATCGTCGATCCCACCAGCAACGCCAACCCGGCGGTCACCAGCATCTTCGTGCGCCTGCTGGTCCCATGCCACTCCTTCAGCACCAGCCCCCACAGAGTGGCGAAGATGATGATCGACGCCATGTGCAGCGTCCATGACGAGAAGTCGTACTTGCCCATCTTCGTCTGGCCCATCGAGTAGAAGAAGAACTGGAAGTACCAGATCACGCCGGCCATCGCCGCAAAGAAGTAGTTCGCCAGCAGCGTCTTCGGCGCGATGCGGTCATAGGTCGAAGGGTCCAGCGGATCGAAGTCCACCAGCGTGTCGCCCGCCGTCGGCGTGGCGCGCATCGGGTTCATCGCCCGGCTCCCCGGCAAACTGCCGGATCGAGCCGTTCTTCACGATCAGGATCATCGACCACACGAAGTTGGTGACAAACCCGCCCCACAGCACCACGATCAGCACCGGCAGGTTCGCCCACAGGTCAAGCTTCCCAGCCGCGATCAACTGCGCCTTCGCCATCGCCGCGATCGGCTTACCCGCATCCAGCCCGAAAGCGAAGAACGCGCTCATCAGCCCCGCCAGCACGGCGATGGCCAGGCCCTTGCCGAAGAGAAATCGCGCTCGCCCGCCTCGGCCTTCTCTTCCGGCGTAATCTCGTGCTCCTTCGAGTAGCCGGCCGCGCCATTGACCGCCACGCCGATCAGACACACCACCAGGCCGAGCAGGATGAACTGGCCCGAGTGCGAGTGCACCACCGATCCGATCTCACGGTGATAGATCGGCGGCACAATGCGTCCCGAAGAACGCGCACAGCCCAAGCGCAATGGCATATCCCAGTGCAATCCCAAGGTAGCGGATGGCCAGTCCGAATGTGATCCCGCCAACGCCCCACAGGATCCCCCAAAGCATCGCGTAGTCGATCGACCCCGGATCCGTGCGTGTACGCCTGTCCGCAGGATGCCCCAAACATGCGGGACAAAGATGCTAGCGAGCAGCGAAGGCGCGATCAATCCACGCAGCAAATCCCTGGATGATCCAGTACACCTCCCACGACCAGCGCTTGATGCCGCGGAACGGAATAAAGTTCGTGGCGGAGGCGAACCCGCCGATCCAGTGAAACATTACGCCGAAAAGCGGATTCGGTCCCAAGGGGTCTCTTTGCTCCAGCGAAGGAAGTAGTGGGGTCGTTCAAGCTTGCGTTGGAAATCGATCCCATCGTACCTGACTGGCGTTCTATCTTGGAAATACAATCAGAATCGGATGGGCCCCCGCGGCCCACGGAGGCCGCACCTGCAAGTTTCGCTCTTCATCACCTGCTACAACGACACCCTGTTCCCGGAGACCGGCAAAGCCGTCGTCCGCGTCCTCGAACGCCTCGGCCACACCGTCGCACTTCCCCGCCGGCCAGACCTGCTGCGGCCAGATGCACTGGAACACCGGCTACCAGGCCGAAGCTCTCCCTCTGCTCCCGCGCTTCGTCGAGCAGTTCCGCGACGCCGAAGCAGTCGTCGTGCCCCGTCCTCACTGCGTCGCGCATGATGCGCGACCACTACCCCATGATGGCGGCCCAGCTGAGCGAGACGGCGACACCCAGGCCTCATCGCCGACGTCGCACGCCCTCCTGCCCGCGCGTCTGGGAGTTCTCCGAGTTCCTCACCAAAAAGCTCGGCCTCGACCGACGTCGGCGCGTACTTCCCGCATCGCGTCACCTACCACGCCAGCTGCCACGGCCTGCGCACGCTCGGCCTCGGCGACGGCCCCATGCAGCTGCTGCGCAGCGTCCGCGGCATCGACCTCGTCGAGCTCGAGGACCTCGAACCAGTGCTGCGGCTTCGGCGGCACCTTCGCCGTCAAGAACGCGGACGTCTCAAGCGCCATGCTCGACCGAAAAGATCCGCGCCGTCCTCAACACCAGCGCCGAGGTCTGCACCGCCTGCGACAACTCCTGCCTGATGCATATCGACGGCGCCCTCCACCGCCAGCGCACCGGCGTCGCGCACCGCTGCACCTCGCCGAAATCCTCGCCAGCGACACGACGGCATCCACGGCATGAGCTCCGACACTCGATCGGCCCACGCAGCGCTCGCACCTCGACCCGCACCGCGCCCACCTTCCAGGTCGCCGCCCACGACCTCGCTCGGCGACACGCAGCTGCGCAAGAACGTGCGCCACGCCACCAACGTCATCCAGACCAAGCGCGGCCTCGTCGTCGACGAGATGCCCGACTGGCAGGCAGCTTCGCGAAGCCGGCAGCGCCAGATCAAGGCGCACACGCTGCGCGCACCTCGACCACTACCTCGTGCAGTTCGAGCGCAACTGCACCGCCGCCGGAGGCACAGTCCACTGGGCGCGCGACGCCGACGAAGCCCGCCAGCATCGTCATCCGACCTCGATCAAGCAACAGCCGGCTCACCGGAAGTCATCAAGATCAAGTCGATGACCACCGAAGAGATCCAGCTCAACCACGCGCTCGAAGCCGCCGGCATCCACGCCTACGAGACCGATCTCGCCGAACTCATCATCCAGCTGGGCCACGACCAGCCCTCGCACATCGTCGTCCCCGCGCTGCACAAAAATCGCCAGCAGATCCGCGAGATCTTCCGCCGCGAGATGAACCTCCCGGACCTCGGCGAGACGCCCGCAGACCTCGCCGACGCCGCGCGCCGCTTCCTGCGCGAAAAGTTCCTCCGCGTCAAAACCGGCGTCAGCGGCGCCAACTTCCTCATCGCCGAAACCGGCGGCGTCTGCGTCGTCGAGTCCGAAGGCAACGGCCGCATGTGCCTCACCCTGCCCGAGACGCTCATCACCATCGCCGGCATCGACAAAGTCATTCCGCGCTTCCAGGACCTCGAAGTCTTCCTGCAGCTTCTGCCGCGCTCCGCCACCGGCGAGCGCATGAACCCCTACAACTCCATCTGGACCGGCGTCACACCAGGCGACGGCCCGCGCAGCCTTCCACATCATCCTGCTGGACAACGGCCGCACCGAGATCCTCGCCGACGCAGAAGCGCGCCAGACCCTCGCCTGCATCCGCTGCGGCGCCTGCCAGAACGCCTGCCCCGTCTACCGCGCAGACCGGCGGCCACGCCTACGGCTCCGTCTACGCCGGCCCCATCGGCGCCATCCTCACGCCGCAGCTGCAGAGCATGCACGCACGCCCAGTCCCTGCCCTACGCCTCCACGCTCTGCGGCGCCTGCTACGAGGTCTGCCCGGTCAAGATCAACATCCCGGAGGTCCTCATCCACCTGCGCAACAAGGTCGTCGAGCAGAAGTCCGCCGGCCTCAATGCTCGCCAACCCCGAAGCGCTCGCCATGGAGGCCATGGGCATGCTCTTCCGCAGCGAGTCGCCGCTTCCGCGCCGCCCAGCGCCTGGGCCGCATGGCCGAAACGCCGCTGGTCAAAACGCAAGGCCAGGCTGGATCACCTGGCTGCCCGGCTACTGCTCGGCGGCTGGACCCAGGTCCGCGACCTCAAGGAAATGCCGAAACAAACCTTCCGCGAGTGGTTCGAGGCCCGGCCCCACCCCAAACCGCAAAGTACACCCGGCGCTGCCGCGCCACTGATCTCCCGCCCGATCACCACGTCGCCCTCCTCCCCCGCGGACGCATCGTCGTCCTCCCCCACAAGACTGTCATCCTGAGCACAGCGAAGGACCTCCTTTCCATGCCCGCCACCGCCCCATCCGTCACGCCCGCCGAGACCCCCAGCCGCACCGAAGTCCTGCGCCGCATCCGCGCAGCCCTGGGCGACCCCGCTCCGCCCCCCGCCGCCACCCTCGCAGCCGAGTGGGACGCACTCCCGCGGGCCTATCGCCGCACCTCGACCCTCACCCTGGCCGAAGTCGTCGAACTCCTCGAAGATCGCCTGCGCGACTACGACGCCCACGTGGAGCAGGTGCCGCGCGCGCAGCTTTCCGGCGCCATCGCCCGTCTGCTCACGCAGCGTTCCGTCCGTCGCATCGTCATTCCACCCGGCCTCTCCGAGATCCTCGCCGCGGACTTTAGCCAGTCCCTCCCGCCGGACTTCGACTTCGTGCCGGACACCGCACTCTCCTACCATCAACTGAACGCCGTCGAAGGAGTCCTCACCACCGCGCAAGTCGCCATCGCCACCACAGGAACCCTCGTCCTCCAGAACGTCCCAGGGCAGGGAAGACGCGCCGCCACCCTCATCCCCGACTACCACCTCTGCCTCGTCCGCCTCGAAGACATCGTGGACACCGTTCCCGAAGCCATGGACCGCCTCGCGGACAAAGCCGCCCTCGCCACCACCTTCGTCTCCGGCCCATCCGCCACCGCGGACATCGAAATGACGCGTATCAAGGGCGTCCACGGGCCCCGCTTCCTCGATGTAATCCTCATCGCCTGAGCCTCGAAAGCGGAAACCCACAAACCAGCTGGCCCATAATTTCAATAGGGAGTATATTTCCGTAGATTGCTGTTCTTGAGGGGTTTGTTATGGGAATGAATGGTGCAGGCGCCGCCACACGCACAGCCGAACGTATCTTCGCAGCACTCGACGGATTCCGCATCGAGGTCCCCTCCTGGGGCTTCGCCAACACCGGTACCCGCTTCGGCAAGTTCTCCCAGCCCGGAGCCGCCTCCACTATCGAAGAAAAGTTCGCCGACGCCGCCGAGGTCAACAAGCTCACCGGCTCTGCCCCCACCGTCGCCCTCCACGTCCTCTGGGACACCCCAAACGGCAAGGCCGACGTCCCCGAACTGAAGCGCCTCGAAGCCAAATTCGGCGTCCGCTCTGGCTCCATCAACCCCAATCTCTTCCAGGCGCAGGAGTACAAGTTTGGCTCCATCTGTAACCCCTCCGCCGAGATCCGCGGCCACGCCCTCGCCCATCTGCTCGACTCCGTAGACATCGGCCGCGAACTCGGCGCGAAGGACGTCTCCCTCTGGATTGCTGACGGCTCCAACTACCCCGGCACGCAGTCGATCCGCAAGCGCATCGAGTGGATGGAAGAGGTTCTCTCCGCCACCCACGCCGCGCTCGGCCCCGACCAGCGCATGCTCATCGAGTACAAGCCCTTCGAGCCCGCCTTCTACCACACCGACATCGCCGACTGGGGCATGGCCCTCCACCTCGCGCGCCACGCCGGCCCCAAGGCCCGCGTCCTCGTCGACACCGGCCACCACCTTCAGGGCACCAACATCGAGCAGATCGTCACCTGGCTCCTCCACACCAACTCCCTCGGCGGCTTCCACTTCAATGACCGCAAGTACGCCGACGACGACCTTACCCTCGGCTCCATCGACCCCTACCAGGTCTTCCGCATCTTCGCCGAAATCCTCAGCTACCCCAGCGCTGCCGCCACATCCGGCATCGCCTACATGGTCGATCAAAGCCACAACCTCAAGCCCAAGATGGAAGCCATGGTCCAGACCGTCGTCATGGCCCAGGAACTCTTCGCCAAGGCTGCGCTTATCGATCAGGAGCAGCTCGCAGCGCTGCAGGATGCAGCCGACCTTGTTGCCGCCGAAGAAGTCTTCCGGGGAGCCTTCTGGACCGATGTGCGCCCCGTAGTCCGCGAGTGGCGAGAGTCCCGCAAACTCCCCGCCGAGCCACTCGCCGCACTCAAAGCGTCCCGCTACATCGACACCATCAGCAAAGAGCGCGGTGCACGCAACGCCAGCAGCATCTCGTCCTACGCCTAGCGCGAAGTACCAGCCACCAGCTTGAGACCTACGGTCCCGGCGACATGTTGTGAAACATGTCGCCGCACCTGCCGCGAACTGTCGCGCCAACTGCGTCCTTGGCTTGTCCTCCCGACGGTAGCGAAGAACCTGCTCTTCGAATCAGCCGGCCGGCTCCCGCCGATATCCGGCCTCACGCCCCTTCCGTGCATAACAGCCTCGCTCAGAGTGGGAGATCGCGGTATGGCTGAGCGCGGCCGGGCGCGACAAGGCAGTCACCGCGAACTGGCAGATAAATCCTGCCTGCGAAGAAATTCGTTGCTCGAATAATTAGCCGCCCGCGCCTGTTGTCGGCAGCGATTCATGCATATAGCATGCGTAGGTCTCTGAGCGCCGCGGTTTGCCGTGTCCTCACACCCTGGCGCCGACGGGCCATAAGCGCCTTCCTCGACCGAGCGGTAAGTACCCCGCGCAACCTGTAAGCGCCACTGATTGAAAGGCTGTCTGTGACACAACGATTTGTTCTAGCGCTGGACCAGGGAACGACCAGTTCGCGAGCAATGGTCATCGATTCGAGCGGCGCCGTAAAGGCGATCGCCCAGAGAGCCTTTCAGCAGCACTACCCCCAACCCGGATGGGTGGAGCATGATCCCCTCGAGATCTGGTCATCGCAGGCAGGCACAGGTGCCGAAGCCCTGGCCAGCGCGGGACTCGATGCGTCCGACATTGCAGGAATCGGCATCACCAACCAGCGGGAGACAACTGTCGTCTGGGATCGTGCCACCGGGGTTCCGGTCTACAACGCCATCGTCTGGCAGGATCGGCGCACCTCGGAGTTCTGCGACAGCCTCCGCGAAGGGGGACACTCCACCCTGATCCAACAGAAAACGGGCCTTGTGCCCGACGCATATTTCTCCGGCAGTAAGGTGCGTTGGATCCTCGAAAATGTAGAAGGCTGCCGCTCTCTCGCACAAGCCGGCAAATTGGCCTTTGGCACCGTAGATTCATGGCTGATCTGGAAGCTTACTAACGGTCGCAAGCACGTTACCGATGTAAGCAACGCCTCAAGAACAATGCTGTTCAACATCCACACTCTCGATTGGGATGAAGAACTACTCGAACTTCTAAGCGTTCCTCGTTCCATGCTGCCCGAAGTCGTAGACTCGAGCGCTGTGTGTGGAAAGACCGAAGGCGTTCTCGACGGCATCCCCATCGCAGGCATTGCCGGTGACCAGCAGTCCGCGCTCTTCGGACAAATGTGCACCAGCCCCGGTATGGTCAAATGCACCTTCGGCACCGGCAGCTTCATGCTGATGAACATCGGCGAGAAGCCCATCCCGTCGCGGCATAAGCTACTCACCACTGCCGCCTGGCGTATCAAAGGAAAGACCGAGTACGCGCTCGAGGGCAGCATGCTTATGGCCGGGGCCGTCGTTCAGTGGTTGCGCGATGAACTCCAGTTGATCCGCACCTCCCCGGAAGTGGAAGAACTCGCCGCCACTGTCCCTGATTCCGGCGGCGTGGTCCTCGTGCCTGCATTCGCCGGTCTCGGTGCGCCGCACTGGGATCAGTACGCCCGCGGAACCATCGTCGGTCTCACCCGTGGATCCAATCGCGCTCACATCGCCCGGGCCGCCCTGGAAGGGATTGCCTGCCAGGCGATGGATGTCCTCCTCGCCATGCAATCGGATTCGGGCGTACCGATCGCGGAACTGCGTGTCGACGGAGGAGCCGCCGCGAATAACCTGCTGATGCAAATGCAGGCGGACGTGCTCGGTGTGAAGGTCCTACGGCCGCGGAACGCCGAGTCAACCGCCCTCGGTGCTGCGTACCTCGCCGGATTAGCCGTAGGTTTCTGGGAGAACGTTCAGGCTATCTCGCAGCAGTGGCAGGTCGATCGTGCATTCCATCCGCAGATCGCAGACGCGGACAGGATCAGGATGCTCACACGTTGGCACCGCGCTCTGGACCGAGCACGCGCCTGGGAGGAGGCATGACCGACTGGCGCTCCCTTGCGTGGGATCAGCTGAAGCGGCAGCCTCAATGGGATGTCGTCGTGATCGGAGGCGGTGCAACAGGCCTCGGCACGGCCTTGGAGTCGGCCTCTCGTGGCTACAAGACACTGTTGCTGGAGAAGGAAGACTTCGCCAAGGGCACCTCAAGCCGAAGCACAAAGCTCGTGCACGGGGGCGTTCGTTACCTTGAGCAGTTCAACGTGCGCCTTGTACTGGACGCACTTCGCGAACGCGGCTACATGCTGCGCAACGCTCCGCATATCGTTCACAAGCGGGCCTTCGTGGTGCCCCTCTACAGCTACTTCGGCATCGGTTACTACGGAGCTGGTCTGAAGATCTACGAACGGATGTCCGGGAAGCTCTCCTTCGGATCGTCTGAGATTCTCTCCGCGGCCGAAACAGCGAACCGCCTGCCCGGAGTAAAACGCCAGGGTATGAAAGCAGGAGTCCTGTACTGGGACGGTCAGTTCGACGATGCCCGGTATGCTATCGCCCTCATGCGAACCTTCGAGACGCACGGTGGCCTCGCACTGAACTATGCCTCGGTCGAAGAACTCCTTAGAGACAAAGGCAAAGTCTCTGGCGTTCGGGTTCGCGATGCCGAAGGTGGTGAATTGCTCGACATTCGCGCCCGCGCCGTTATAAACGCAACCGGAGTGTTCGCCGAACCTGTCATACGGATGTCAGACCCGAAGCAGCAAAGCGTCCTCTCCTTGAGCCAGGGCACGCACTTTGTACTCGGGCCGGAGTGGTTACCGGGAGACCATGCGCTGATGGTGCCCAAAACCGCAGACGGCCGCGTACTGTTCGCAATCCCATGGCACGAACACGTAATCATCGGAACCACCGATGTGCCGGTGCGGGGAACCAGTAACGAACCGCGCGCGCTCGAAGAAGAAATCCAATACCTGCGCCAGCATATCGCGCTTTATTTCACCCGTGAGCTCAAGAATGCGGACGTGTTATCCATCTGGTCCGGTATGCGGCCCTTAGTGAAGGCGGAGAAAAGCAGCACCTCCAGGTTATCGCGTGATCACAAGATCCTTACCTCTGACTCTGGCCTGGTCACGATCATAGGAGGGAAGTGGACGACCTACCGGAGAATGGGCGAGGATGTCCTCGACGCAGTCGAGAGATCTGCCGCCCTCGGGAGCGCATCCTCGGTGACTGCAGAGATGCGGCTCCACGGCTGGCTCGAACCAGCGCAACTCGATGCGCTATCGGAGTCGGAACGTGTCTACGGCAGCGAAGCAAGCGCCGTGCGTACCCTATGCGCTCAGCTTCCCGGAGGTGAGGATCTTATTCATCCATCGCTGCCGTATCGCATGGGAGAGGTGGTCTGGGCAGTCCGGTATGACAAAGCGCGCACCACGGAAGATGTGCTCGCCCGGCGAACCAGGGCTCTCTTTCTAAATGCGAGAGCTGCCATACAAGCTGCTCCTCGGGTATCAGCCACAATCGCATCCGAGCTAGGCTGGGACGATAAGAGGCAAGCTTTGGACCTGAATCAATTCCTCACTCTTGCAGAAGGTTATAGTTACGAAATTCAGGACTGAACGACGGAGCGTGCTATGAACGTTGCAGCCCCCTGGTGGGGAGAATTCTTCGGCACCATGGTCCTGATCACCCTTGGCAACGGCGTCGTTGCCGGTGCGCTCCTCAACAAATCAAAAGCTCAGAACGCCGGCTGGATCTCGATCACCGCAGGTTGGGCAGTCGCCGTCTTTGCCGGAGTCGCGGTTGCATCGGCGATGGGCGATGCGGATGCGCACCTGAACCCCGCTGTCACTCTGGCCTCCGCAATAATGGCCGGAAATCCCTCCCGGCTTCTGACATATATTCCCGCACAACTTCTAGGTGCTTTGGTCGGCGGAGTGCTCGTCTGGCTACACTACAAACCCCACTGGGCCGAAACACCAGATCCAGATTCCAAGCTGGCCTGCTTCTGCACCTCCCCAGCCATCCGATCACCCCTTTGGAACTTCTTTAGTGAAGCTCTCGGGACATTCGTTTTGATCCTGGTTGCGACTGCATTGTTCTCCCGCCGCGTAGCCCCCGGGGGCATGACTCCAGGTCTGGGTCCCGTGCTCATAGGCGCCCTGGTCTGGGGCATCGGACTTTCCCTCGGTGGAAGTACCGGCTACGCTATCAATCCCGCTCGCGACTTCGGTCCACGCCTCGCGCACTTCATGCTTCCAGTCGCCGGTAAGCGAGGATCCGAGTGGAGTTATTCGTGGATACCGATCTTCGGACCACTCGTCGGGGCCGCCATAGCCGCGCTCTTCATCCGAATCTTCGGCATCATCTAGGCCTGCCGATGTAGCCCGCCCTCACGGGCCTGCGACAAGTTCGCGTCACTTCGTCCGAAACGCTGAAGTCTCTGCAGCCCTATCCCTCCAACGATTGCAGCAGCCCTCGAATGTACCCATGGCAAACGCGAACGACTGCAGGCCAGCGCATCGTTCAACGCCAGCGGTACGTGATCCGGCATCGTCTCCGTGACACTCATCGATATCAATGCCACTCAATCAACGCTGGCCCTCAGGTCGCGCGCAACGGTCAGGCATTCGGTAGCTCAGGCACCGGAATCGCATCGGTATTGTGCAGCGCCCTGACCCGCCATGCGCCCGCCCGTTTCACCCACAGAAGCGACATCACCCCAGTGCGCGGCTCAGGCACATTCCATCCCGGCAGGCGCGCGGCCCCCTTCATCTCCCAGTGCATGTGCACCAGGACCGTAGTGTCGTCCACATGCGAAACGAACAACTCGACGATCCGTGAAACGCTCTTCGAAAAAATAGAGCGGTGCAGCTGCTCATGATGTTTCTGGATCGCGTCGCGCCCGCGAACGTGCATCCCCACAACATTCACCAGATCCGCATCCTCAGTCAGCAACTCGGAGTGTTCTCGAATTGCGTGCTGATTCCACAGTTGCATGTACTGCTCCATCGCACGCCTGATACTCGCATCCAGATTCAGCGTCTCTTCCGCTTCGCTTGCATACGCCATGTGCGTTCCCATTGTTCCTTCCTCCTCGTCCTGGTTTATGTTACTTTACATCCTGTCAAGCAAAAATCTATTCTCGAGTTGACAGCATGTCAAGTGAAAAAGACACACGCACCAAAATTCTCTCCTCAGCGCTCACCCTCACGCGACGGCGCGGCGGCGCCGACATCTCTCTCGGCGAAATTGCCCGGACCGCGCGTGTCTCCCGCCAGGCCATCTACCTCCATTTCGCCGACCGCGCCGATCTCCTGCTCGCTCTCATCCGCTATGTGGATGAAAAGCGCCAGCTCTCGGAGAAACTCCGCAGAATTGACGAGGCGCCATCTGGCATCGCCGCCATGCACGAAATGAGTGCACTCCAGGCCTCCGACAACCCGACACTCTGGCCCATCGCGCGAGTCTTCGATGCTGTCCGCCGCAGCGATCCCGCCGTCGAGCGATCCTGGCAGGACAGGCTCGACTATCGTCTGAAACTCTGCCGCTCGATCGTTGCGCGACTTAAGGCCGAGAACGCCCTCCGCCTCGACCTTGACCCCGCTTTAGCCGCCGATCTGCTCTGGACCATCACTTCGCTGCGCATGTGGGAGGACCTGGTACTTCAGCGCGACTGGACCGCCGATCAGTATCAACAGCACGTAAATCGCCTGCTCGCGGACGCTCTACTCGACCCCGCCGCGAAGCTACGGCACCTTTCCTGAACGTCGCGCCGCAAACCTACATCTGATGAATACCGTCACAGTGCATATACCAGGCGGACAGAGGGTGCTATGGCAGAGGGCAATCGTTTCGTCCTGGTGGCGGGAGCACAAGGCGTCATCGGGCAGGCAGCAGCGAAGCATCTCAGTTCGTTGGCCGACGCTACGGTCTACGGCCTGTCACGCCGCCAGATCGAAGGTCTCCCCGGCGTCACCCCCATCAACGTCGATCTGCTCTCGCCCGCGGACGTAGACCGTGCCGTTGCTCCACTCAACGATGTAACGCACATCATCTTCGCCGCGTATGTCGAGAAGCAGACGCCCGGCGAACGAAGCGCGGTCAACGTCGCGCTCCTGCGCAATCTTCTCTCCGCCGCGGAACGCCATTGCCCGCGCTTGACCCACGTCACCATGTACCAGGGTGGAAAGGCATACGGCGCGGATCTCGGCCCTTTCAAAACGCCTGCGCGCGAGGACGACCCGCGCCTTATGAGCCCGAACTTCTACTACGACCAGGAAGACTTCCTTCGCGAAGCCCAACGCGGCAAGCAGTGGACCTTCAGCGTGCTCCGCCCCGAGGCTGTCTGCGGATACGCCGTCGGCAACCCCATGAACCTCACGATGGTTATCGCCGTGTACGCCGCCATCTCCAAAGAACTTGGCCTGCCGCTCCGCTTTCCCGGACCAGAGGGCGCCTACCGGGCCCTCTATCAGGTCACCTCCGCGGACATCCTTGCAAAGGCAGCCGCCTGGGCAGGACAAACGCCGTCCGCCGCAAACGAGATCTTCAACATCACCAACGGTGATTACTTCCGCTGGCAGTTTATGTGGCCCAAAATCGCCAGGATGTTCCACATGGAGATCGCAGAACCCGTCCCAATGCCGCTCGCGGTCTACATGGCCGACAAGGAAGCTTTGTGGGCAAAGATGACGGAGAAGTACGGCCTTAAGCCGCTCCCATATACCCATCTCGTGAGCTGGCCCTTTGGAGACTTCATCTTCCATTCAGCCTTCGACAACATCTCCAGCACAATCAAGGCCCGAAGACATGGCTTCCACGACTGCATCGACACAGAAGACATGTTCGCTGAATTCTTCGCCGATCTGCGGAACCGGCGCGTAATCCCACCCCTGACATAGGCACACCCAGCTACTGATGCCACGTTCCTCAGCCCCAGCCAAAAGCCCGCCGCAGCTTGTGCAGGCCCGCGACGATCTCCACCAGGGCCGCATCACCTGGCCCGCCCGGCAACTGGTTCTGGTCGACATCGACGGAACGCTGTCGAACCCCCGGCACCGCCTCCGCCATGTAACCAAAGGTGGACGAAAAGACTGGCCGGCCTTCTTCGCAAGCTGCGACCAGGATCCGCCAGTTGAAGCGGTGGTCCGCTGGACGCGTGCTCTATTTTCCACCTTCACCGTCGCGCTCGTATCCGGTCGGCCCATGGATCTCACCGGCGGTAAGACGTTGTGGTGGCTCGCTCACCACGGCGTTCCGTACCACTTTCTCTTTATGAGACGAGGACGTGACCGCCGTCCAGATACCGAAGTAAAACAGGAGATCCTCAACGACATCCTTCAAACACTACCCGCTGAGCGCATCGCATTCGCCATCGACGACCGCCCGAGCGTGATCGAGCAGGTCTGGCGGAAAAACAACGTCCGCGTATTTCCAGTACGAGCCAGCGACCAGGATCAATGGTGATCCTGACCTCCAACATGAGGCCTATCATCGGGCCCGATAAAACCCCCCGTCCCCAACGCCACCAGCAGTGCAGGGAAGACGTGTTCTCTGCCGCAATCTCTTCCTGATTCTCGGCGAGCTACTCCAACGAGCGCGCCACGGGCCGCGACCGCAGCAGCGCCCGGTGCCGCCGCATCAGCAGCACCAGCCCGCGTCGGATATAAATCGCCAGTACAGGCATCGCCACCGCAGCCACAACTCCCCACACAATCAGCGCATGCCACTCCCACTGCCAGATCTCGTGGAACAGGTTCAAGGGATGGTGGCTCAGGTGCTCGATCTGCTTCATGCTCAGCGGCAGCCGCCCGGTGTGAAACAGGTGCACGCCCAGCTGGATAAAAGGAATAAACAGCAGCAGGTGGAGAGGAGCCACCGCATGCGCTCCGATCTGCGAGGCCACGTGGTTCAAACCCAGCGTCCACGCCAGCAGAACCACCAGTAGCGTCGTTATCCCAACCGAGGGATTGATCCCCACCACGATGCCCAGCGCGAGGCTCCACGCCAGCCGCCGCGGAGTAACGCCCCCGCGCAGCAGGCGCAGCAAAGGACGGAGAACCCTGCAGCGGACGAACTCGCGGACTGCCTCAGGCACAAGCACACGGAGATGGTACGCCCCGACCCGGCCCCACACCCGCACCGCCCACCCGCCCGCAATTCGGTGTCAAGCCCATAAACCACCTAAACCGCTCATTCCAAACGAAATATAGTTGGCAGTTTAGTTTCTCTAAGTTGCTACAATTAAAGTAATAGCAAAAAAGCTAAAAGCAACAAGAACTCCGCAGTCCGTTGCGACCGTTTTGCTGCGCCTCGAGACTTCAGTAGCAGCGCGCCGTCTGGACTGCACCAACCTATGTACCAAAGCGTCACTCCCGTGCGCCAAGTCGTTTCATTGCAACACAAGGCGGCGGGACAGGGGGGTGGGGGGAGTGACCCCCGAGTTACTGCTCGATCACCATCCCTTGGTATCCTCGAACCAGCATGCCTAAACCCATCGTTCTAACCATCCTCGACGGCTGGGGTTACCGCCCCGAGACGCACGGCAACGCCATCGCTCAGGCACGCAAGCCCGTCTACGATTCGCTCCTCCGCAACTTCCCGAACACCCTCCTCCGAGCGAGCGAACACTTCGTCGGCCTCCCGGACGGTCAGATGGGTAACTCAGAAGTCGGACACCTCAACCTCGGCGCCGGCCGCATCGTCCGCATGGACATGACCCGCATCGACACCGCCATCGCCGACGGCAGCCTCTTCACCGACCCCACCCTCCTCGCCGCCATCCAGACCGCCCAGCAGCGTGGCTCCGCCCTCCACTTCATCGGCCTCCTCTCCGACGGCGGCGTCCACTCCCACCAACGTCATCTCTACGCGCTCCTCCGCCTGGCCGCCCAGCACAAACTCACCCGCGTCTTCGTCCACGCCTTCATGGACGGCCGCGACACCCTCCCCACCAACGGCCTCGGCTACCTCCGCGAACTCGACCAGCAGCTCCGCCAGATCTTCGGCGACTCGGGCGCCGGCAAGCTCGCCAGCGTCTCCGGCCGATACTTCGCCATGGACCGCGACCTCCGCTGGGAAAAAGAGCGCGCCGCATTCGACGCCATGGTCACCGGCCACCCTGCCGGCGGCGTGTACACCGACGCCTTCGCCCGCGTAGAAGAGCTCTACAACTCCGGCACCACCGACGAGTTCATCCCGCCCTTCACCGTCACCGACCAGCAAGGGGAAGCTGTCGGTCCCATACGCGACCGCGACGTTGTGATCAACTTCAACTACCGCGCCGACCGCGTCCGCCAGATTACCCGCGTCCTCGGCCGCCGAGCCTCAAGCACGGGCCCTGGCGGCCTTACCGCAAAGGCTGGCATCGATCTTCCGAAGGCCGCCGAGCTTGAATCAGAGATCCCGCGCGAGTTGGTTCCCGACCAGCTCCACTACGTCTGCATGACGCAATACGACAAGAACTTCACCCTGCCCATCGTCATCCCAGCCGAATCGATGGACAACCTGCTCGCCAACCTGATGGCGCAGGCCAACCTTCGCAATCTGCGTGTGGCCGAGACCGAAAAGTACGCCCACGTCACCTACTTCTTCAACGGCGGCATCGAGAAGCCCTTCGGCGGCGAAGAACGCGCCCTGGTCCCATCGCAGAAGGTCGCCACCTATGACCTCGCCCCGGAGATGTCCGCGGCAGGCATCGCCGACGCGGTGACCAAAGCCATCGCCGACCCGGCCTTCGACGTCATCATCGTCAACTTCGCCAACGCAGACATGGTTGGCCACTCGGGCAAGATGGAGCCCACCATCCGAGCCGTCGAAACGGTTGATCGGGAGCTCGGCCGCATCTACAACTCCATCCGCCAGCGCGGCGGCAGCCTCCTCGTCACCGCCGACCACGGCAACGCCGAGATGCTAATCGACCCCGCCACCGGCGGCCCCCACACCGCCCACACCACGAACCCCGTACCCTTCATCTACGTCACCGACGCCCCCACCGGCAGCATCACTCTGAGCCCGCAGGGCAGCCTCCGGGACATCTCCCCCACCATCCTCTCCCTCCTCCAACTCGACCAGCCCCGCGACATGACCGGCACACCCCTGCAAAAGCCAATCACAGAGTCCACAGAGTCATAGAAGAGAGAACACAGGGAAGACTGCTGAATGAACGCTGAACGCCTCAACCAATGGAGCGGCGTCATTATCGATGCTGCGTTTACGATCCACTCCGCCCTAGGGCCCGGTCTCCTGGAGAGCGCCTACCAACCCTGTCTTCTCTATGAACTCCGCAAGCGCGGCCTCACTGTAAAGTCCCAAGTGGCCTTACCGGTAATTTATGAGTCAGTCCATCTCGAGATCGGCTACCGCATTGACCTCTTAGTGAGAACACAATCATCCTCGAATTGAAAGCGTGCGAAGCCATAGCCGCCGTCCACCGCATCCAGCTAATGTCATATCTCAGGCTGAGTAACAAGCCATTGGGCCTTCTGCTCAATTTTCACGTAGCTCTGATGAAAGAAGGAATTGTGCGTATGCGAAACGGCTACTAGCGCCACCACACCCTCTGTGTTCTCTCTGTTCCTCTGTGCACTCTGTGATTAGCTCTGGCACTTATAAAACCCGCCTACCCTCCAACGCTCGCGACATAGTCACCTCATCCGCATACTCGATATCGCTCCCCGCGGGCACCCCAGTAGCAATTCGGGTCACCCTGACTCCACTCGACATCCCGCGAATCTCCTCCGCGATATACCCCGCGGTAGCCTCCCCCTCGGTCGTAGGCGAGGTCGCCAGGATCACCTCATCCACCTCGCCTCCACCCAGCCGAGTCAGCAGATTCGCAATCCGCAACTGCTCCGGTCCCACCCCACCAATCGGCGACAGCGTTCCATGCAGCACGTGGTACGCCCCGTTGTAGCTCCTCGTCCGCTCAATGGTCGCAATATTGGTCGGCTCCTCCACCACGCAGATCACCCGGTGGTTCCGCGCGGCATTCGTGCAGTACGTGCACGGATCAACGTCCGTGATGTTGTTGCACACCGAGCACAACCGCAACCGCGCCCTCAGCTCCACAATCGCCGCTGCCAGCCCCTTAGCGTCCGCCTCCGGCGCCCGCAGCACATGGAACGCCAGCCGCTGCGCTGATCTTCGTGCCGATCCCCGGCAGCTTTCTCAGCTCCTCGATCAGCCGAGACATCGGCTCCGCGAACCGGCTGCCCCCGCATAGGCCACCCTACGCCAACCCCGGAAGTCCCAGCCCGCCCATCATCCCCGCGACGCTGGACTTCATCGCCTCATCCGCGCGCCGGCCGGCCTCATTCACCGCCGCCGCGATCAGGTCTTCCAGCAGCTCAATATCACCAGAGGAGGCCCCCAGCGCCGTCGGCTCAATCCTGATCCGCAGCACCTCTTTGCGGCCATTCATCCGCACATGCACCATGCCGCCGCCAGACTCCGCCTCCACCACAGTCGCCGACAGCTTCTCGTCCATCTGCGCCTGCATCTCGCGCGCCTGCGACATCATCTTGCCCATGTCCGAAAAATCCATCACACCCCCTCACCCTCTAAAAATTCATCCTGAGCGCAATCAAAGACCTGTTTACACCATTGTCATCCTGAGCGCAGCGAAGGACCTGCATCTATCTCTTTGCTTACCGTTCTTCGCGAAGATCGATCACCGTCTGTATCTCCGCGCTGAACAGTCGCTGCGCCTCCTGAACCATGGGATGCTCAAGCGCCCGCGCCTGGGCGGACCCGCTTTGCGCGGCCCGCGGCTTTTTTGCCGCTCCCTTAGCCGCCGCCGTGCCGGGCACCAGCGTCAGCCGCATAATCCCCAAACCCCGCACCGCCGCTCGTACGATCTTCTCCGCCTCGGGATTCATCACCACGGGCAGCATCGTCTTCGAAAGCTCCGTCTGCACCTGGGCCTCGCTGCCCGCAACCGTCCAGCTCGCATCCTCCATGGCATCCGCCGCGGAGCCCTGCTTTGCGGCCGTGAGCGCCTGCACCGCCGCATGCTGCGCCCCGGCCGCGTCCCCGCCCGCCGCCTCACCATGCCCGTGTGGCAGACCCGCATCGGTTGTACCCCGCAAAGCTTCAGCCACAGGCGCAACCACCGGCGCCGAAGTCTCCTTCTCCGCCTCGCGCTCCACACGCCTCTCAGCCGGGGAGGGCACCTCAAGCAGCACCGGTGCAGGCATCACCACGGGCTCAGGCAGCGGAACGGGAGGAGCGGCGACAGGCTCAGAAATGCTTCGCGCGGCGGGTGCAATCGACACAGCCGTCGCCCCGCGGCTCACCATCGCGTTCATGACTCCACCTGACGACCCGACGGGCATAGGTGTCCCTACTGCCCCGACCGGCCCGCGTCGGCTCCGATCCTGCTCGAACGGCGAAAATGCCGGACGAACCGGAGCCGCACTCGGAGCGGGTGGCAGAGGCGCGACGGCCGCAGATCTCACCGCAGGAGCCGTGCTCCTAGGCTGACTCGCGGACACCGAACGTACCCCCCCGCCCGGAACACCTCCGCCTCCGGCCAGCGAACTCAGCGCCTCTTCCATCGGCAGCAGCCGCCGCAGATGCACCAGCTTCAGCAGCCCCAGCTCAAAATGAAACCGCTGCTCCTGCCTGTACCCCAGCTCATCAAAAGTCCGCAGCATCACCTGCAGAAACCGCGTCAGCTCCTCTTCGCTGAACAGCGCCGCCGCGCGGGCAGCGCGCCGCTGCTCATCGGGCGAGATCTGCAGCAGCTCCGATCCCAGCCCCGAATCACGACTGTCTCGGCCTGCAGTCCCGAATCTTCGCAATCAGCGCATTCCGCAGAAAGCGCACGAACTGCCGCGCCAGCTGTTGCGGGGAGTTGCCCGCATCCAGCAGCCCGTTGGCCACCGTAATCACCTCGGCGGACTGGTTCCCATCCACCGCCTGCAGAATCCGCTCGAACACCGCATTCGGCACCGTGCCCATCAGCTCGCGAATCTGCGATGCCTCCAGCCGCGGCTGCCCTGCTGCCCCATCGGCCGAAGGCTCCACCGGCGCACTCGCAATCGCCTGGTCCATGATCGAAAGCGCATCGCGCATCGACCCATCGCCCGCCTCGGCCAGCAGGCTCAGCGCACCATCGTCCGCGAGCACCTCCTCCGCCACGGCAATCGCCCGCAGCTGCCCAAGGATGTCCACCAGCTTCACCGCATGAAACGAGTAGTGCTGGCACCGCGACCGCACCGTCTGCGGAATATCCTCCGGCTGCGTCGTCGCCATCATGAAGACGATGTGCTCCGGCGGCTCCTCCAGCGTCTTCAGCAGCGCATTGAACGCCGCATCCGTAATCTGGTGCGCCTCGTCCAGGATGTAGATCTTGTACCTGTCCCGCGCCGGCCTGTACCGCGCCGCATCCCGCAGCTCGCGAATCTCATCGATGCCGCGATTCGTCGCCGCATCGATCTCGATCACATCCACCGCATTGCCCGCCCGGATCTCCAGAGCACGACTCGCACTGCAGGCACGGCTCCGGCGTAGGCCGCAGCTCGCTCCCAATCGCATTCCTGCAGTTCAACGCCGACGCCAGAATCCGCGCAATCGTCGTCTTCCCGATCCCGCGATGCCCGCTGAAGATGTAGCCGTGCGCGATCCGCCCCTGCGCCAGCGCATTCATCAGCGTGACCGTCACATGATCCTGACCGATCACATCGGCAAACCGCAAAGGACGATACTTGCGAGCTAAAACCTGATACGCCATCTCTCTCCAGCGCTCATTCTATCGCCCGGAGCGCCGGGCAGGTAACGGGCTGTATCAATCGATCGAGGGACTCGACGCTTAGGCGGTTTCGCGACAGTCCTTTGTCACGCTCCCAAGGCCAATACGCCGCGCTACAATGTCGTCCGCACGCTCCGCGGAAAGCCCGGGTTCCCCAGCAAGGAGGCCCCATGCCAGTCGAATATAGCGCCACCGACGTCGACCTCTTCTTTCCCGCCCGAAGAGGCCAGTTCTTCCGTGACATGCCCGCCGCAAACGACGCCGCCTTCTGTGCAGAAATGGCCCGGCTAGCCTACTTCCGCAAAGAGCCGGTATTTCCATTCGACAAAGACGGCGTAACCGCCGTGCTCGCCGCCCAGGGGTTCTCCGCCCAGTTCTTTGAAAGCCAGGGTACCCCTGCTGGCGTGGGCACGCACTGCTTTCTGGCGATCAACGCCGCAAACAATGTCGCAATCGTCTCGTTCCGCGGAACAGATGCGACCGATCCGATCGACATCTGCGCGGACGGAGACCTCCTGCAGCAGGACTGGGGGCCGGGCGGCAAGGTTCACACTGGATTCGCCCAGGCCTTCGCTCACATTGCCGACGATCTCCTGCATGCGCTCGACGCAGTCACCTGCAGGACGTTGTACATAGGACACAGTCTCGGAGCCGCCCTCGCTACGCTTCTGGCCAGTCTCCGTCCGCCCGATCACCTCTACACGATCGGTTCTCCGCGGGTCGGCGACGCCGCCTTTGTCGCCACTTTGAACCGTGTGAAAAGCAGCCGTTTCGTGGACTGCTGCGATGTGGTCACGCATGTTCCGCTCGCAGCCGTCCTCGGCAGTTACCAGCACGTTGGTCCGCCCTGCTACATCGCGGCGGACCGCAGTATCTCGCTCGATCCGGGCGAAGGCTTCATCAACGCGGACTGCGTCCGGGCCACGCTGCACTACCTCCGGAATTACGGCCTCAAGTTCGGCAACCTACCCAGTCGACAACTTGCCGATCACTCGCCGATCAACTACGTCGAAGCCCTCAAAGCAACCAGATGTACTTGAACCCGCTGACGCTTTCCTGCTTGAGGAACGCTTCTGGAACGGGCTGACTCGCCTCAAAAACCTTCGCCGCGTTCTTCGCCCGGCGAGCGCGTCGCTTCAACTCCAGATCGCTGAACATCGTCCCCCGGCAATTCGCCGCCCCACAGTAACAGTCCTGGTTGTCATCGTCCGAGTCATACAGGTTGTACTCGTACGTCAGCTCCTCCCCCGGCTTGATATCCCGCAGGGCAGTGATAAAGATGCGGTTGTCCTCATCCTGTTCCGTCTCGCAGTTCGGGTCGCAGCAGTGATTGAAGAACATGGGGGTTCCGAACCCGTCGATCACCTGGTCCCCGCCACAAGCGAATAGATACGTCACAAATCGTCCCTCGTATCGCGCATCGGCCACTGCCTTCGACATCCGCGGTCCCTCGTACTCGCAGATCTTCGTTCCTTTCCGGATCGCCCGCGTCGTATAGCACCCAGCCGCGTGTATCGAGGACGACCGGATCACCAGCCCCTTAATCATCATTTCGGCACTATAGCAGCGCCTGCCGCCACAGTGCCCGCGCCGCACGGGATGCGTCTAAACTTGAAGCATGGGTCAACGCCCGATCTCCGCCGCATCTTTGGCCGCCGTTGCGCTCGCGGCCCTGTGCTGCGTCTTCTCGCGGGCACAGACAGCAGCCCCTCCACCGCCTGCGCCCTGCACGACCAGCCCGCAGCCGACCTCGTGCGTCCCGCCCGTCCAGACTCCGTCGAAGGCGGGCCCCAGCCAGCGCTTTCCGTTCCCCGGCGAAGAACCCGCTTCCGCAGCCCCTGATTCCGGCGGCCCCGCAACCACACCAAACGCGCCCGCCAACGCCCACGACGCCCCCGCGGCAACCAAGCGCTTCCCATTCCCCGGCGAAGACCCCGCGGCCGCAGGGGGCTCCAGCAGTTCAAGCTCGAGTACGGACCCCGACCAGCCGGCCGATCCCGACGCGGCCTCCACGCCCGACAAAGCCGCGCCCGACAAACCGAAGCCTGACGCGCCGTCCGGCCGCCGCCTCCTGAAGCGCGTCAACCCGCCCGGGACCAAGCTCCAGTCGCCCGAAGAGCGCGTCGCCGAGGACCTCGACATCGCGAAGTTCTACCTCTCCACCGGAGACCTGCAGGGCGCCTACCTGCGCAGCGAAGACGCCGTGAAGCTGGCCCCTGACGCCCCCGACGCCCACTGCTCCCTCGCCGAGACCGCCCTCAAGCTCAACAAGCGCGATCAGGCCATCACCGAGTTCAACGCCTGCCTCAAGCTGGACCCCGAAGAAAAGCTCGCGAAGAACGCACGCAAGCAACTCGCAAAGCTCAATTAACCTGCTGGCCGGATCGCGTCAGGTCAACGCCGGTTGGTTCAACTCCGCCGTCGCTTCCAGGTCATCCTCCACCCGCAGATAGCGTCGCATGTAACGCAGCGGCTCTTCTGCTGCCGCCATCTCGCGCAGATGGTAGAGCCATGCATCATCCCGCGCGCTCCGCCGGGTAAAGGCCTTCCGGCTCACCACCCCGATCGTTCCGTCTTTCATGCGGCGCGTAAATGTCTGTGTCGGCACCTGGAACGTGATTCGCTCGCCCGCCTTCCAGAATGACGACGCGAACTCGTGCGAAAACAATAACGCGTAATACCGTCGGTGTTCGGCCAGGCTCTCCAACGCCTGGTTCGTCGTCACCCACGGCAGCCCAACCCGCGCGACATACCACTTCCTGAACTCGAAGCCGTTCGCGCGAGCCTGCGCGACCAGCAGATAAAGCAACTCCAACCGGGTCATAACCACTCGTCCTGATGGTCGAAGCAACCCGCACGTTGGTGGCCCGTCATCGTGTACTGCCAATCTAACTGAAGTTGTACCCAATACGGTTGTAATTTTTTCGCAGCCATAGGAAGATGAATGCGTGACAGCGGATGCAAGCCATCGCAGCTGACGCGTCCTCCCCTTTATCTTCTAAGGCCCGGCATTCGACACGCGCGGTCCGTAAGCAGACAGGCCCCATTCCTGGTTGGGAGATCGCCCATCGTGATTCAATGTTGCCCTAAATGCCGTGAATACCAGACCCGCAGGGCCCATCGCAGGTTCTTCGACCTGCCCTTCCGGCTATTCGGTTTCGTGCCGTATCGCTGCAGAATCTGCGGCGTCCGCTTCTTTGGTCAGCGATTTCCGCCGCACTCGTAGGCTGCCCCCGCCTGCGCTATTCCTCTCGGTGAACTCTGCGTCTTCGAAACACCTCGCCACGTACACTCGGTAAGGTATGCGCGTGGTCTCGTGGTTCCTCCCCGATCTCCCCAGTCTGGTTAGGCTTCTTTTCTTCCTTTGTACCTTCACCTGCCTCGCGCCCGGAGTACCGGCCCAAGCAGCCGCAGATACTCCCAGGCCCGATCGCCCCCAGCACACTGACCCCCTGAATCTGGAACCGGCAGTCCGGCAAGGCTTCCAGCGCTTCTACATCCTTGACTACGACGGCGCCCTCACTCACTTCGAAGCCGTCCTCAAGACTCACCCGCAAGAGCCGATGGCGTACGGCTACGTTCAAATGGCCACCGTCTTCCGCGAGCTATACCATCAGGATCTCCTCGACACCACCTACTACGCCCACGACTCCTTCCTCACCTCCAAACGCAACGTCCCCGTACCCGAAACCACCCGCCAACGAATCGAGTTCCTCACCGACACCGGCATTCATCTCGCCGACCAACGCATCAAAGCCAACCCTCTGGACAAAGATGCTTTCTTCGCCCGCGGCTATCTCCACGGCATCCACGCGGCGTTCATCACCCTCGTCGATCACAGCTACGTCGCCGCTGCCCGCCAGGGCTACGCCGCACGCAGCGACTCCGAACAGGTCCTCAAGATCGACCCGGATTACGCCGATGCCAAAATGGCCATAGGTATCCAGCAGTTCGCCGTAGCCAGCCTCCCGCGCGTCCTCCGCATCATGGTTGGGGTCGTCGGCGTGGGCGGCAACAAGGAAAAAGGCCTGGAACTCCTCCGCCAGTCGGCAGCCCACGGAGTAGTCACTGCCGTCGAATCCCGCACCGTCCTCTCGCTCTTCCTCCGCCACGACGCCCGATATCCCGAGGCCCTCGGCGTTCAGCACGCGCTCGCCATCGAGTTTCCCCACAACTACCTCTTCCGCCTCGAAGAAGCCAACCTCACCAAAGACGAGGGCCACGGCCCCGAGGCCATCGCCCGCTACAACGAAGTCCTAGCCGACGGAGGCAAGCCGGGCTACTTCATTGACCCCCGCCTGCAAATGGCGTGGTTCGGTCTGGCCGACACAGAGCGCGGTCAGAACGACATCGCAGCCGCCGCCGGGAACTACGTTCACGCCGCCGAGCAGCCCCGCTGTTCCGACTGGCTCCGCAAGCGGGCCCAACTCAACGCCGGCGAAATGTACGACCTCCTTCACCAGCGCGACAAGGCAGTAGCGCTCTACCAGATGGCCGCGGCAGGAGGAGGCGACCAGTCCCAGGCCGACGCTGCCCGCCGGCTTCTCAAGTCGCCCTACAGCGGCAAATAGCGTAGTCCGTTCAGCCACCGTGCGGGCAAAAACCACCCACTCTCAGGGACTTCCGCCGCAAAGCTCACCGCGTAGTCGAATCCCGCAACTGCCGCTTCCACTCAAGCACCCGGGCCCGCGCCGAAGCCGCCTCTGCCCCCGGTACATCGCCCGTCCGCTGCAGCAGAATCGACAACCGCGTATGCGCCAGCGGGTCCTCCGCGTCACGCTCCACCAGCACCCGCGCAAGTCGCAGTGCCTCCTCAACCTGCCCCGAATCCTCCAGCGCGCGCAGCAATGCGTGATTCACGGCCGAGTGCCCCGGTGCGACCGCATCTGCCTCCCACAGAATCGGCACTGCATCCGCAGGCCGGCCCGCAGCCATCGCATCCAGGGCTCCGTCGAGCATCCTGTCGACGGCAGCATCCACCGGCGCGTTTGCATTCTCGTCCATTGCGAAAGTATAGAAGGGGAGAACACACCCAGCAGAGGAGCCCCCACGATGCCCGGAATCAAGGCCCACACCGAATACCTCACCCTCACCACACGCAATCGCTACGAGATGGTCCACCTCACCCCTGAGGTCGAAGCTATCATCCGTCGCTCCGGCGTCGACGACGGCCTGTGCTTCATCTCACCCATGCACATCACCGCCGCCATCTACGTCAACGACAACGAGCAAGGCCTCATCGAAGACATTGGCACGTGGCTCGAAAAACTAGCCCCCTCCTGGCCCGGCTACAAACACCACGCCACCGGAGAAGACAATGCCGACGCCCACCTCAAAGCCCTCCTTCTCCACCACGAGACCACGCTGCCTATCACCAAAGGTGGCCTCGACCTGGGAACCTGGCAGCGCATCTTCTACGCCGAATTCGACGGCCAGCGCCCCAAACGAATCATCATCAAGATCCTTGGGCTGACCCAGTAAACCGCGCGCCGCCGCACTACGCCGCGCCGCCCCAACTGGGCCCGGTTGGGACTCACGTGCCGCCCTTGCGAACTTCGGGCGGTCGGCGGTATGATCCGGCGCCTCCCCGTTATGAGGCCATCCGTGCCGGCAACTATCTTTAGAAACAGGATCCTTCGTACACTTGGCACCCGGAGCATCGATCAACTCCGCCTTACTCCCTTCCAAATAGCCGTCGGTCAGGACGTACAGGTCGCCGGCGCGCCGATTGCCAACCTGTTCTTCCCGGAAACGGGTATGGCGTCGCTCACGGCTTCATTCTCCGATGGCTCCCAGGTGGACGTCGGAATGTTTGGATACGACTCCATCATCGGCACCCCGGCCCTCATGGGAGCCACTCATAGTCTTCACAGAGTCTATGGACAGATCGCCGGGCACGGTTACGTCAGTCCACTCAAAGCGGCCATTCAGGAATTTCGGACATGCGGCGAGTTCCATCTACTCACGCTCCGTCACGTTCAGGCGCAACTGGTTGAGGCAAGGCAATTCGCCGCCTGCTATGCCAGGCACGGGGTCGAAGAAAGGCTCGCCTCTTGCCTCCTGCTGTGTAGTGATCGGACCCAGACCGTCACCTTTCCCCTGTCTCACGAGTTTCTGGCGTACAGGCTGGGCAGCACCCGATCCACAGTCTCCCTCGTGGCCGCCGCACTGAAGAGTAAGGGACTCATCAACTACTCACGCGGCACCATGGAAATTCTCAACCCGGCAGGTCTGGAACTAAGAACCTGCGAGTGCTACGCCATCCTGAAGGATCACTTCGCCATCGCGACCGATCTCGAAAAGGCATACTCCGCCTAGATTCCTGCCGAACTGCCCTCCCGCGACGGCGAATTTGGAACCCGCCATCCGGCCTGCGGCATGTCGGCTTTGTGGCGCCTGATCAGGAGATTTGCTCGTATGTTCGGTTCCATACAGAGAAGTGCTACCGCGCGCACGTATACATGCTTCCGGCGGCACCTTCGAGCTCTCAGCCGCATGGAAGACGACTGACAAGGAATAGGCCCGAGACAGAAGTGCGGTCAGATCCCGAGCGAGCTTGTCACATTGATGTGCGCCTTTTTTCCCGGCTGGCCCCCCTGCCTCGCCGTGTCACTCACCGCGGCGGGCCAGCCAAACTCCGTAATCGAGGATTAGAAACGCGATGACCAAACCAGAGAATTTTGGCCAGACCCGTGTACTCAAGCAGAACATGCCGTATCAATGCCAATCCCAGCACACCGCGGGAATGCCGTTGTCCGGAGGGGTACTCGGTAAAGGCCAGGTAGTTTGGGTGGAACCCCCACCCGACGGAACTCGGTTGCCATCCAGGCGAGGTTCCAGGTCCATATCAGGCTATGTAGAGGATATAGGGGTCATCTCACTGGACCCGCGCTTCCTTGCTCATGCTACTAACGGCTGAGCGGATGTCCGCAGAGAATCTACCTGCAAACCCTACGCAACAAAGGAAGCCCATGGTCCCGCATGCCGATACGCTTGAAGATCAATACTCGTTGCCGCGCCAATCGAACTCTGTTCGCGCGCCGCGAAAAGAACGTTTGCCCCGCATTCTGTCTGTGGAGTGGCAGGACGATCTACTGATAAGACGGGCCCTTTTTCTACAGCCAATTGGATGTATTGTGCGATCTGCAGGCCCGCCCGAGGTCTCTGATCTGGTCAGAGCCACCTTCTACCGCGTCGTGGTGTTCGGCCACACCGTATCCGACGCCGACGCAGCCGAGCTTGCGGTCCGCACGAAGGTATCCAGCCCAGGTACCAGGCTTGTCCTGGTGACGGGATCTCAGCCGCGGCCGAGGATCGTGGAATCGCTCTTCGATGCCATAGTGCCTGAAGCTGGCGGTCCAGCGGCACTCGCTATCTCCGTCCGGCAGCTATTGACGGGCCACACACCAGAGGCAGTGTTGAGTGCCGGAGGATACGATTCGCCACTTCGCCACGGTCTCCTGTAACCAACGCGATAACAGATCGCGAGTCTCGAGAAAACTAAAACTTCCGTGATCACAGGATCCGAGCCATCCCTCCGGCGGGGCTCGTCCGCATCAGCAAATGTAAAAGTTCGCTCGACGCAACGAAACGCCTTCGAATGCCCCTTATCCGGAACCGGAACGTCTTCACTCAGCATCTAGACCCAAGCCCGAGGAGCCACAATGTTGAAGCCCAGCGAATACCGAGATCAATATGTAGTTACGAAAGACATGCCCTACTGGAAGAAGGATGTAACGCAGAGAGGTCCACAGGCAACGTCAGGACTTCTCGAAACCGGCCGCGTGGTGTATCTTTCGCCTGAAGCTCGGAAGAGCGAGGAAGATCGTGAGATCGCCGCCTATGCAGACGGCATCGGATTGCTGCTCTTGAACGCACGTTGGATCAACCGCACCTCGTGATCCTTCGGTCCTCCAGCTAGCTTGTAACGGCCAGCTCTTCTTCCAGCTGCTGCTTCTCGGCGAGCGCTGTGTAGTAACCGTTGCGAGCGATCAACTCTTCGTGCGTTCCGTACTCCGCGATGCGCCCGGCCACCAGCACAGCGATCCGGTCCGCATTCCGCGCCGTCGACACGCGATGCGAGATAAACACCGTGGTCCGCCCGCGCATGATCTCGCGCAGCCCGGCCAAAATTTGCTCCTCGGTATACGTATCCACCGAAGCCAGCGCATCATCCAGGATCAGGATCCGAGGCTCCCGCACCAATGCCCGCGCAATCGCACTCCGCTGCTTCTGCCCCCCGGACAGCGTGATCCCGCGCTCTCCAACCACCGTCCCGAATCCCCGCGGAAACTCAAGTATCTCCGCGGCAATGTGCGCCGTAGCCGCCGCAAATTCAATCTCCTCGGCCGACGCCTCAGGCCGTCCGAACGCAATGTTGTCCGCGACCGTGGACGAGAACAGAAACGTCTCCTGCGGCACAAAGCCGATGCTCCGCCGCAACTGCTCGAGTGAGCGTTCCCGAATCGGCGTCCCATCGATCAGCACGCTGCCCGCCGGCGCGTCATACAGCCGCGGAATCAGCGACACCAGCGTCGACTTGCCCGACCCCGTAGGCCCCACAATGGCCAGCGAACTGCCCGCCGGAATTCGTAGGTCGATCCCATGCAGCACCTCAGGCCCTCCCGTCGGATACGTGAAGCTTAGCCCCCGGAACTCGATCTCCCCGGCAATCGCACCCGCCGCACTCCCCGGTGCTTCATCCACAATCTCCGGCTGCTGCTTCAACAATTCGTCGATGCGCACCACGCTCGCCGTCCCGCGCTGAAACAGGTTCACCACGTACCCGATCGCAATCATCGGAAACGTAAGCTGCACCATGTACACCATGAACGCCGCAAACTCCCCAACTGAGATCCGGTGGAGTACTACCTCACGCCCACCCACAAGCAGCGTAATCATCAGCGAGATGCCAAGCACCAATTCGAGCGTCGGCCAAAGCATCGCCATCAGGCGCACAAGATGCAGCGACCGGCCGATGTACTCCTGGTTCGCCCGCTCGAACGACGCAATCTCCGCATCCTCCTGCGCGAACGCACGAATCAGCCGAGCCCCCGAAAAGTTCTCCTGCGCCTTCGCCGAGATGTCCGAAAACATCGCCTGGATGCGCTCAAACCTGTGGTGAATCCGCTGCCCGAAGGCCTGCACCAGGATCGACGCCAAGGGCAGCGGTCCCACCGCCCAAAGTGTCAGCTTCGGACTGATGTGGATCATGAAGGGAAGCGCCGCCGCCGTAAACACAAGGCAGTTCGCCGAATACATAATCGCCGGCCCCAGCAACTGCCGCACCGCATTCAGATCATTCGTCGTTCGCGCCATGATGTCGCCGGTGCGATGCGTATGGTAGAAACTCGCCGACTGCCGCTCCAGGTTGGCGAACAGATCATTCCGCAGGTCGAACTCAATCTCCCGCGAGGCCCCGATAATCACCTGCCGCGTGATGTACAGCGAGATCGCGGCAACCGCCGCGATAGCCACAATCCGCAACGCATGGAACACAATCTTCTGCTCGGTCGCGCCACCCTTCATGTCATCGATCGCGTGCCCCACCACGATGGGCAGCAGCACGCGAATCGTGTTGTAGCAGAGCACAGCGACCCCGCCCCACGCGAGCGATGTCCAATAGCGGCGAAGGTACGGGTACAGCGGGCGAATGCGTTCAAACATAGGGATGGCCAGGGTTCCGCAGGTGAGACATACGGCTACATCGGATTGGATGTACGCCCCACGCTGCGGATTCCTTACTCAGGCTTTGCCGCAGGCGCGGCCCCTTCCGGTGGGGTTGCCGGCGGGGTTGCCGGCGTCCCCGCCGGCGCAGCAGGACTCGCACCCTCGGGAGCCGCAGGCCTCGCGGGAGGCTGCGCCTGCGCTGCAGGCCTGGGAGCGGGTTTCGGCTCGTTGTCGCTCTGGGCCACAAGCTCCACATCAAAGATCAGCTCAGATCGCGGCGGAATCGAAGGCTGCCGTCCGCTCGCTCCATACGCAAGCTGGTACGGGATAAACAGCCGACGCTTGCCGCCGACATGCATCCCGTCAAACCCGGTATCCCAGCCCGGAATCACCTGGTGCTTGCCGTACTCAATCGAGATCGGCTCGCCGCGGTCCACGGACGAATCAAACTTCGTTCCATCCAGCAGATACCCCGTGTAATGAATCGTGTACCACTTGTGCGGCGCCGCCAACGGCCCGGAACCGATCTTGGTATCCACATACGCCAGCGTGAACGTAGCGGTCTCAAGCCCAAGCTCCTCTCGGAGCCCCGCACCCTCCAGCGGAGACACATACTCCAGCTTCACCGCCGGTAAGGTCGAAATGGTATACAGCGCCTTAGGGCAGCCCAGGCCAGCCGGGGTCGCGGGTATCTTCGGCGAAAGCTCCGGAACCTTCAACGCAGCCGGCTCTGCCCGCCGCAGAGGCCGAGCTGGCCGCAGCGCGATGCGCCGCAGCCTTTGGGGCGCCAGTGGTGGTCTGTGCCGCAAGCGGCATAGCTAAAAGAATCAACAGGGAAGCAGTTCTCATGATCCTTCCATCGTATATGGTGCGCCCCTACCCGGACTCCGAGTCTTCGACCTTCCTTAGCGGACGAGTGTCTCCGGCAACTGCCGTCAGCGTCACAGAAGCCATCGCAAGCCGCCGCACATGCCGGGCGTACAGCCCCGAGGCGGGTAACTCCGCCCCAAACATCCGCACCTCGGGATAGGCGCCCGGAACCTCCGGCGGGTCCGGCGGAGCGCTCGTAATGGGCTCGCCGGACATCGTGATCGCCACTCGCTCGAGCGTCACCGAATCGATCGGATGCCCCGGCAGCCCCGAGAGCAGCACCCCGATCCTCTGCGCGGCCGCCACCCGGATGTCCCGCAGCACAACACCCGAAATCATACCCGGCGGGCGGCCCGCGTCCCCCGCACGGAAGGTTCGGCCGCGCGCCCCGAGTCGCACAAAAATCGGTGTGTCCGCCTCATCCACCGTCATCCCCTCCACCAGGACGTCCGAGATACTCCCTCCATCCACCGCCAGCAGCTTCACTGCACCCAGGTTTGCCTTCAGGACGTGACAGCCCGTCACCCGAATCTTCGAGAAGTCTCCCATCGACTCCGTGCCTATCTTGAATGCGGCGCACCGCGTACTAAGCGTGCAGTCGCTCACCCGGATGTCCGCGCAAGGCCGCGCACTCGTGGTCTTCAAACAAACGGCATCGTCGCCCGTCTCGATCGTGCAGCCATGAATCTGAACGTCAGATGACGAATCCACATCGATCCCATCGTTGTTTGGCAAACCGACCGAACGGATCGACACCCTCTCAACCCTCACTGCGGAACACTGGAACAGGTGCATCGTCCACGCGCTCGAGTTCCGCAGTTGAACGTCTTCCATCGCAACACCCGCCGAGCGCACGCACAAAACAAGAAACGGCCGCGCAGAAGGCTGCTTCCCCCCAGCCGGTCCCGCAGCCGCCTGCAACTCCGCACCCCGCCCATCAATCATCCCGCCGCGTACACCCACATCCTTGGCATCCGTGCACGCCAGCAACGCATACCCCCGCACCGTCCCCACGCCGTCCGTGAACGGTTCAACCAGCCGGTAGTCAGCCGGGTTCAAGCTGCCTAGCAGAACCGCGTCCGCATCCAGCTCCAGTTTCACACCGGACCTCAGCAGCAACGTCCCACTCACGTACCGTCCGGCAGGGAAGTGCACGACTCCGCCGCCCCGCCGCGCCGCCGCATCAACTGCCGCCTGGATCGCAGCCGTATCCGTGGTTACCCCATCGCCCTTCGCACCCATGCGGCGTACGTCCAGCCGAGGAACCTCCCCCGCAAACGCCGCCCGCACCATTGGGCCTGCCCCCACTGCCCCCGCAATCAACGCCGCATCGCGGACAAACCACCGGCGGCTCCCGGCCATAGCCATAAACCCCAGACTCCTCGCATAATGGTCCTGCACCGCCACTCTACCCGAAGGGAGATGCAGGTGGAACTCGACCTCGCCGCCACCGTCGCCCTGCTTTCTGGCACGCCCGCCGCGCTCGACGCCCTGCTCCGCGGTCTGCCGGAGTCATGGACCCACCAGAACGAGGGCGCCGGTACCTGGACCGTCTTCGACGTGTTGGGCCACCTGATCCACGGAGAGCGCACTGACTGGATCCCGCGTGCCCGCATCATCCTCCAGTTCGGCGACACCCGTACCTTCGAACCCTTCGACCGTCTCGCTCAGCAGCGTGAAAGCCAGGGCAAATCACTCACGCAACTCCTGGACGAGTTCGCGGCCGCCAGGACGGATTCTCTTCAGCAACTCAGCGCCCTGCACCTCTCTCCTCCGGACCTGGCCCGCGCCGGCCGCCATCCCCGTCTCGGCCTCGTCACCCTGGCCCAGCTACTCGCCGCATGGACCGCGCATGACCTCACCCACATCCACCAGATCTCCCGCATCATGGCCTTCCAGTATCGCGAGGCGGTAGGTCCGTGGAAGGCCTACCTCGGCGTGCTGCAATGCGCAGGCCACAGCGAGTAGTTCATCGCGTCGCAAATACACGCACTACGTCGGTGTACGCAGCAACAGGTACGCACCCGCAATCCCAAACAGCAGGTCAGGAGACCACGCCGCCAGCAGCGGCGGAAGCGTGTTGATGTCTCCCATTGACCCAAACAGCCCAAGCAGCATCCAGTATCCGATCGCCACTCCAATCGCCGTCGCCACACCCGTCAGCCCGCCGCGCCTGCCCATCGAGACCGCAAACGGAACCGCCAGTATCGCCATCACAAACGTGATCGCCGGGTCTGCCAGCTTGCGCTCCAGCTGCACCCGCAGCCGCACCGTATCGAACCCCGACTGCCGCAGATCCGCGATATACCGGTCCAGCTCCCCGTAGGACATCTCCTGCGAAGGCTTGTCTTCCTTCTTGAAGTAAGAAGGCTGCTCGTGAATCTCCGGAAACGTCGCCACCGTAAACGGCTGGTAGGACGCCACTGTCTCCCCCGCAAAACTGCGCTGCCATCCGTTGTCGAAGATCCACTGCGAAACACCCGCATCCCAGTGAACACTCGACGCAAAGATCCGGCGCTGCAAATGGAACGTTTGTGGGTCGAACTCGAATACAGTCAGGTTCGCGAAAACGTCCCGGTCCGTATCAAAGAACTGGTAGTAGAAGATACGATTCGGATCACCCGCCCGATCCGCCTGCCCTGAGATCCACTTGCGATCCGGCCGCAGAAACGTCTGCGCCGGCTTTCCCTTGATCTCCGCTCGCAACGCCTCCTGGCGCCGATTCGCACCAGGCAGGTACGACTCGTCAAACGCGAACAGCGCCACGGCCAGCAGCGCCGCAAGCATCAGCACGGGCGTCACCACGCGATAGAGCGAGATCCCCGTAGCCTTCATCGCCGTAAGCTCGGAGCTCCGATTCAATGCGCCAAACGTGATCAACACAGCCAGCAGCGAGCACAGCGGCGTCACCGTATTCACGATGAACGGGATCAGGTTGAACAGGTACTCGCCCACCACCACAAACGGCGTCTGGTTGCGAATAATGTCCCCGATCAGCTCAAAGAACGTAAAGATCAGGAACAACACGCCGAATGCAGCCAGCGAGAGCGCAAAGTTCGCAAAGTAGGAACGCAGCACGTACTCATCGAGCAGCAACGGAAAATTTGTCTTGAACAGCAGCCGCATGCGCTGCACCAGCGTCAGGTGGGGCCGCGCCGGCGCATTCTCGGCGTCCGCCGTGCGCCGTCTCAAAGTCTCTTCCGTATGCTCCACGTCCGTCTCTACCGCATGCCGCGCAAACACCGCAGCCACACGCGCCGGTACCAGCCTCCCCAGCCTCTTCGCCAGCCATCCCGCGGCCGAAGTGAACATCCGAATCAGCGCTCCGCCCCCGGATAGCTGCTGCAGCAGAATCGATCCAAACGCCGCAAAGATCAGGTTCGCTCCCCACACCCCAAGCAGCGGCGAGAGCTTCCCGGTCTTCGCAAACGCAATCCCAATGTTGGACATCAGGTAATACGCAAACACCAGCAGCAGTGTCAGTACGAACCCCGTACTCTTGCCTCCTCGCTTTGAAGAAAGCCCCAGCGGTACCCCGATCAACATCAACACCAGGCAGGCAAACGGATACGAGAATCGCATGTTAAACTCAATCCGCGCAGCCCGGGCATCCGCGGCCGACACCGGCCGCTTCCCGACCTCCGCCTCGTGCGTCCTCGCCCACAAGTCACGCAGCGTCAACGCGTGCAGCGGCGTGTCCAGACGCGAGATGTGTGTCTCGTCCTGCGACTCCAACTGCAGCGGCAGTTCGCTGTCCCCCAACGTCGTAATCGTGTACTGGTTCGCATCCGTAGGAGAGATCTGGTGCTGCCCTCCCTCAAACAGGTGCAGCCGCAGGCCATCGGCGTTCTTGTTCGCCGACCCCGAAACCACCGCCTGCTCCGCCGTCGTAATGTGCGGGCTCGTCGGCTGCGTCAGGTCCGCCAGAAACACGTGCCGCCACACCGCAGAGCCCGACGCCGGCTTCACATCCTGCACATACAACACGTAGTTCTTGAAGTCCTCGTAAAAGACCCGGGGCTGCACCTCAAACGAAGCCTGCGACGACTTCAGCTGATCCTCCAGCCGCAGCAGGTTTCGCGCTCCACTCGGCGCAAAGTACAGCGCATTCACCAGCCCGAAAGCCAGCGCGGTAAGCGACAGGATCGAGACGATCCGCACCACGGAGAGCGCGCCAATGCCGCACGAACGCATCGCCGTAATCTCCGAGTCCGAGGCCAGTCGCGACAGCCCCAGCAGAATCCCCGCCAGAACCGCCGTCGGAATCGTCACCGTCAACGTATTCGGCAGGGTGTACGCAAACAGGCGCAGCAGATCCGTCGTCGATGCCGAGTCGCGAACCACCAGGTCCAGAATCTTCCCCAGGTCGCGCATAAACAGCACAAACGTAAATAGCACCCCGCCCAGAATGGCGTAGGAGGTCACCTCGCGAAGGATGTACCGTGTCAGAATCCGCATGATGCAGACCCAAGTCTATCGCGCCCTCAGAAGCGAAACCGGTATCGAACGCCGCCAAAGATCTCCCGCGGATCGTTATAGTGAAACCCGCCAAACGTCAGCGAATTATCCAGAAGCACCCGCCGATTCGCAACATTGGTCCCCGTCACCGACACGCTAATGCGGTCCCCAAAGCTCCTCGCCAGTTTCACGGCGACAGTCGTATGCGCCTGAAGGTATGGGAAAGGGAAGCGCGGGTCAGCCGGTGGGCCCTCAGAATCGTACCCCCCGTTCAGAAATCCCGACCCATACGACACATCGGCCGCAGCCGTGACTCCTCGAGGCAGCGTCACACTTCCACCCGCACTCAGCGTGTTTCGCTGATCATGATCCAGCGGCCTGTATCCCGCCTGAAACGTACACTGCTGCGAAGCCACGGGGGTGCAGATCAGCCCGCCGGTCACCAGCCCCTTCTGCTCCGCAATCTGGTTCGAATACGCCAAATGCGCCTGCCCTACCCGCCCGATCCGCGGCGAACGTACGGTCACCTCCCACGCCCGCATCCGCGCTCCATCGATCGTCACCGGGAAGTACAAGCTCGACTCCCCGACATTCGCGTGGTCCAGAAAATTGTTGACTCGGTTCTTGAACGTGTCCACATCCAGCACCCACCCGCGGTAGGGAATTTGCAGCCCGAACTGATGCTCCTCGTCTCGTTCGCCGTAAAGCGGCGCAAACGCCGTATCGTCGCCCAGCGCATAACCCACCTGCGGCCCCACCGCAGTCAGCAGCGGCGGAGGCTGGTAGAAGCGTCCATAGAATCCGCGAAGCACCCACCCCAATCGCGGGATCCGCACCGAAGCCCCAAAGCGCGGAGCCACTCGGAACTCCCCGACCTCACCCTGAAACTGGCTTAGCCTCACTCCCGCCATCAGCGTCACAAACTCCGTCGCCTTCACGCTGTCCGAGACGTACTCCTCAACCAGCCCACCCGCCGCCGCAGCCGGCAGCCGGAAGTTGTTCGCACTTCCATCCTGAAAGTCCGCTCCAAACACATACCCATCATGCTGACCAAACGAGTAAAGCCCCACCTGCACGGTGTTCCGTGCAACCTGCGTCGTCACCGAGGCCTGCATGCCCCCGTAGTTCGACGTCCGGTCCGAAGTGGTCGCAACCGGTACATCCTGCGCACCCGGCCTGTAATCCGCGCTGTTGCGGTGAAAAAACGGCGACACTTGCAACACGCTCTCAGGGCCAAACGTGTGAATCCACGAGAACACTGCCAGCCCATCACTCTCCATCTGGCTGTCGCGCAATCCGCTCGAGTCATACTGCCCGTTCTCCACGCTCGCCGGATCAGGATCGTACGGCACCTGGAAAAAGTCCCGCCGGATCTGCCCAATCATGCGGAACTGATCCTTCGGCGTCCGGTTCCACAACACAGATCCAAAACCCGACACCGCATTCGTTGCGTCATGCCGAACCTCCGCGACAGGCGGCGCCAGCCCATAGTCCGACCGGCTCCCACTCACGCTGCCGTACCACGCCCGCCGCTCCGTGTGATCTCCAAGACTCAGCTGGTCATCCGTCTGCAGGAAGCTCCCCGCCGACACCAGCAACTCGCCCTCACGATCCCTTTCGAACCCGGTCCGCGGCAGCACATTGAACACCCCGTACGTCCGATCCCCCACATCCGCCGCGTAGCTCCCACGCTGCACCTCCAGGTAATCAATGTCCTTCGGATCAATCTGCGCGCCCAGGTTCGATGAGATGTTCGTATTCGGAATCTCCACCCCGTCAATCAACCACGACACCTGGTGCCCGCCCCGCATATGCAGCATGTCGTGCGTCATATACGCCCCCGGCACAAACCCCGTGATCGCCGCCATCGAGTTCGCCCGGTCCGCCCCCGGCGTATCCGCAATATCCATTCGGCCGATCAGTGTGGTCGGCGTCATCGTCTCCGCGGAGTTCGCGCCCTCCGTACGCACCGTCACCACCGTCGTCACCGCCCCCACCTGCAACTCAAAATGCAGAACAGAAGACGTATTCGAGGCCACGGAGATCACTCGCTCCAGCGTTGCAAAACCGGCATGCGTGACGGTCACCGTATACTCGCCGAGGGCTATACCCGCCATCGCAAATGCCCCGTCGGTTCCCGTCTCAGCCGTCCGCGACAACGCCGAGTGCGCCGCCTGCAGAACCACATGCGCACCCGCTACCGGCCGATGCTGCGAGTCATGCACAACGCCTTGAACTTCGGAAAACACCGTCGCCCTTGCCCCTGGCACAACAAGCAGCAAGGCAAAAAGCACACCCGCGGTGACGAACCGCACACAGCAACCCATCTTCATCCGAAGAACTCCACATCGCCCAGGGCGATAGGCAGGAGGCGCTCACCGCTCGCGCAGCAGGCCTGGCTCTACTAACAATCGTCGGAGTGCCGGCGGAGCAGCGCGGGAGGGCCGCGTTGCGCATGAGCCCCGACCACCCCGGAACTCCGCACCGCCCATACTTCAGCCAACGGCAAAGCCGCAGAGATGGTCCAGGCAGTGGCCACAACCATCCCAACTGGAATGTGAGTCAGCCTGTTCGGAAGAGTGGCAGAGGCAGGAAATCGCGAACAAGGCGCCGAAAGGGATGGGCTTTCGCCGACCGAAACCATCCCGCCCACACAATGGTGAGCACCGCTTTTCCGGCAGCACGCCGGAAGCAATCCCCGCCCGTCCGTCCACTGCCCTGCAAGCGCAAACAGCACGGGCGACCCGAACGCAATGCACAATACGATCGCCAACAGTCGCCGCATAGGCAGAGTATACGGCTACATTCGTCTGCCGCTTCCGGATCCTCTCGTCCCCATCAGGGAGTCACCGAGCGGCGGAGGCACTCGATCCATGCAGTCCCCATCCATGAAGTAGCACCGCAGAAATCCGCAGACCAGCGCAAGCCCTATCCCACCCAGAAGAAACAGCAGACCGGTCGTCGTGTGCCCCGTCACATAAGGAACGAGCACAATCGCAACCCCCACATAAACCAGAACCGTCAACACGTGCCGAAGTGTGCACCGAGACATCGCGCGCCTCCTGGGGAGGAAGACAACAGCCCAAACTGTGAAAGAACTATACTCCCATCGCACGACACCAGTCCCCGTCACAACCCTGTCCCTCACGGGTTTTCTACGAATCGGTAACCTACCCCACGTACCGTCGTAAGGTGCACCGGGTTGCCGGGGTCATCTTCGATATATCGCCGCAGCCGCACAATAAAGTTGTCGATCGCCCGCGTATCCGTATCCTCATGCACCCGCCAAACCTGTTCCAGGATCTCCTTGCGCGACACAATCTGCCCCTCATGCTCCGTCAGGAACCGCAGCAGGTCCGCTTCCAGAAGCGTCAATTGCGTAATCCTGTTCGGAGCCACCAACTCCAATGCATCGAACCGAATCGTCCGGTGATTGAAGCTGTATGTATCCTGCCCCGCCGACTCCGCCGCCACCCCAATCTCCGCCGCCTGCGCAGCCTGCCACGCCCTTCGCCGCAGCAGCGACTTGATCCGCACCAGCAGAATATTCAAGTCAAACGGCTTCGGCAGATAGTCGTCCGCCCCCGCCTCAATCCCCTCCAGCACGTCCTCCGGCCGCGAACGGGCCGTCAGCATCAGCACCGGCGTGAAGCGCCCCTGATCCCGCAGCCTGCGCACAATCTCGAATCCATTCATTCCCGGCAGCATGCAATCCAGCACCACCGCACCCACCGCGTCCGCACCGTTCTCCGGCGCCGCCAGCAGCCACGCCAGCGCCGCGTCTCCATCCGCCTCATGGTGCGTCCGATAGCCCTCCGCCTGCAGGTTGAACAGCAGCCCCTGCGCCAGGTGCTCCTCGTCCTCAACCACCGCAATCAACGGAGTATCAGGCACGCCCGCCCGCCTCGAACCTCTCCGTCGCCAGCACCTCGGCATACGCAGGCACCGTCAGGAACTCCGGAAACCGCTCGCTCGCAATCAGGTTCCGCATCAGGTCCGCCGCCCGTTCGTACGCCGTAAACCGCGCCGCATCCACCTTCGTCTGCGTCTCCGAAAGCTCCTGCTCGATCACGCCGTTTACCAGTTCCTGCGTCACCGCCCGGCCATCGTCAAGCGTCGCATGATGATGCACCCACTGCCACAACTGCGCCCGCGAGATCTCCGCCGTCGCCGCATCTTCCATCAGGTTGAAGAGCGGCACACACCCTATCCCGCGCAGCCACGCCTCCACATAGCCCAGCCCCACCGCCACGTTCTGCCGCACTCCAGCCATCGTGATCGCACCCTTCGGCACCTCCAGCAGATCCGCCGCCTTCACGTTGTACTCCGGCAGTTGCTTGTCGATCTGGTTCGGCTGCGGCATCACCCGGTTGAACACCTCAAGCGCCACCGGCACCAGCCCGGGATGCGCCACCCACGTCCCGTCATGCCCGTCCGTCGCCTCGCGCTCCTTGTCCGCCCTCACCTGCGTCAACGCCCGCTCATTCGCCTCCACATCGCTCTTGATTGGGATAAACGCGCTCATCCCGCCCATCGCATGCACCTTCCGGCGATGGCACGTCTTGATACACAGCTTCGAGTAGCTCCGCATGAAGTGCGTGGTCATCGTCACCTGCCCGCGGTCCGGCAGCAACACACTCTCATCCGCCGCCAGCTTCTTGATAAACGAGAAGATGTAGTCCCACCGCCCGCAGTTCAGCCCGGCCGAGTGATCCCGCAGCTCATACAAAATCTCGTCCATCTCAAACGTCGCCAGGATCGTCTCGATCAGCACCGTCCCTTTGATTGAACCTTTCGCAATCCCAAGGTCCTGCTCCGCCTGCACAAACACGTCATTCCAAAGCCGGGCCTCCAGGTGCGACTCCATCTTCGGCAGGTAAAAATACGGCCCCGACCCGCGCGCCAGCAGCTCCTTGGCGTTATGAAACACATAAAGCCCAAAGTCGAACAGCCCGCCAGACATCGCCTCGCCATCCACCAGGACGTGTCGCTCCTCAAGATGCCACCCGCGCGCCCGCACAAACAGCACCGCTGGCGCATCGATCAACTTGTAACTCTTTCCGGTCTTCGCATCGTCAAACGTGATCGTCCGTCGCACCGCGTCATACAGATTCAACTGGCCCGAAAGCACGTTCTCCCATGTCGGCGTAGTCGAATCCTCAAAGTCGGCCATAAACACCTTCGCGCCCGAGTTCAGCGCGTTGATGATCATCTTCCGCTCCACCGGCCCCGTAATCTCCACCCGCCGGTCCATCAGGTCCGCCGGCAGCGGAGCCACACACCACTCCGCCTCACGGATAGCCTTCGTCTCCGGCAAAAAGTCCGGGCGCTCGCCCGCATCCAGCCTGGCCTGGCGCGTCACCCGAGCCTCCAGCAGCTCCTTGCGTCGTGCATTGTGCGCACGCTGCAGCCGCGCCAGAAACGCCACCGCCTCGGGAGTCAGCACACCGGCGTATGCCTCAGGAATCGGCGTCGTAATCTCTACGCCAGCGGGAAGGGAAGTTGTCGTCATCACCCTCCTATCTTAGTGCCTCAACCAACTCTGCACCTTGGCGCCATTGCCCTCAAACCCGCCGATACACCGCAAAGTAAGGCTCATTCGACAGCGTCCTGTTCAATACCGGGTGGAACGTCGCGCCACCGTCCGCCCGCACTTCGAAGTAATACTGCAGCGGGAACGGCGACTCCGTATACGCAGCCGGTATCGCAGCCGTATACGTCCCCCCGTCGCCTTTCATTCGCAGAGAGACCCACCGCTCAGCATGATTCACGTGCCTGTACCAGAGCGTCGCACCCGTCACGTCACTGCCCGTACCCAGCGTCAGCGAAAGATCATCGCCCGGATGGAACACCTCCGCCGGCTCATGCTTGCAGGCCACCACGGGTCGCTTCCTGGGCTCGGCTAACGGCCACTTTCCTTCAACGTCCGGAGTGTTCTCGTGGCCCGGACGAAGCTCATTCTCATCCCCGGAGTTCACCAAAGTCCTGAAGGCCACAAACTGTGCCTCGAGGGCAGCAGTGCGGTCCGCCCAGCTTCCCCGGCGAAACGCGGTTGCTCCGTAGGAGACGTCCGCAGAGTAGGCCTGCCCACCCCACCCTGCCACGCTGTACCACGGGTGAAGCGACTGGTAGAGACCTCTCATTAAGACCCTGAGCCCATTTCTATGCCCGGTGAGCGTATACAGCGAATACCCAAGACCGGCCATAAAATGGTTCGCATAGAAGTCGCCGAGCGAGGAAAGGATCCAAACGTCCAGCTCCGCGCGACGGAACTCCGGCGTCTTTCCCCGCGGCCCCGCCAGCTTGCCCGCCCGCTCCAGAGACTCGCGCGCCGTCCGGGCAAGATCCGTCAGCCACCCGCTCACCTCCACCGTGTTGTACCGCGGATCCACCGCACCCGAAACCAAGTTGCTCGCGTGCTGCTCGATCGAGGCAAAGAGTTGCGGGTCCAGCGGACTCACCGCCGAAACGTTGTGCGGGGCAGGGGAGTCCCCATACAGCGGCTTCCCCTCAACCGGCTTGATCGGCGGCGGCGTCACCATCTCCGGCCAGAACTCGTGGTTTGACGCGGACGGCAGCCAGGCCGTCGTCACCAGCGGAAGAATTCGGCTAGCGGCAGCAATCGCCTCGCCGAGCGCAGGCCCGGCAGCTCCGTACACATGTCGCATATAGCGCTCGTGCACGTCCCCCGCGGTCTCCGGGTTATACAGGTACCGTCCCCAGAGCAGGTAGGTCAGCGCAAACTTTCCGCTGTCCAGGTCCGGCAACTCGCCCGTCGGCGAAGCCAGCGCGTGGTCCTTGTACGCCAGCCGCCCACCCGACTTGCCCGACCCCTCCCGCCCCTTGAACGTCAGCGGCTCACAGATCTCCATCCCGGCCGCCCCACAGAAATGCGCCGCCCGCCCATACCCGGCCGCCAGCGCCGGGTCACCCCACAGCAGATGCCGCTGCGTCCCCGGCCACACCCGGTACAGCAACTCCACCCCAGTCCCTTGCTGATAAAAGTCACCGTACCCATACCGCGTAAACTGCCGCGACCCGCTCGACAGCGCAAACGTCCCCGTAACCCCCGCACGCGGATACTCCGCCGCCCGTATATCCGCCTGGTGGTATCCCAGCCCCTGGTGCTCCGCCCAGAACTTCGCCCCCGCCTTCACCGGCATGCCCGTCTTCCGCGCAATCCCGATCATCGTCGCATCCAGCCCCTTGGCATGCATGTCGATCTCGATCCTTCGCCCAGCTCCCGTCACCGCCTCAAACAAAGTCTCCCAGAACGGGTAACTCCCCTCCGGAATTCCACTCTCTCCATGGATCCGCAACGTCAGCCCGGAGATCTGCGGGCACTCCCGCAGTACTTCCGCTAGCGCATCTCTGCAGTACCCTGCATGCGTCTCCGGCGTCAGTCCCACAATCCTGTGATCCGAGTGCGGACTGTCCGTCCACTGATACGCATGCGTCCAGATCCCAAGCTGAAAATCCATCCCACGCCGCGCCGTCTCCGCCGCCACAAACTTCAGCATCGTGAGATTCCGCTCGCGCTCCCCAGCCTCCAGCTCCGGCTCCACGCGCACGCCCTCAAAACCCGGCACCGTGACCAGGTACGGGTAAGGGAAGTGCAGATAATCCCCCGTCACTCCGCGCGGAAAATCCCACCCAAATCCCAACGCAAAGTTGAACCGGTTGAACCGCGAAGTCACCAGCGTATCCAGGTACCCCGTCCAGAACGCCCGATCGTAGAACCACGCCTTGTCCTCAATCTCCGAACAAAACGCCCGCGCGCAACTCCGCACCTTGTTCGGAGTCGTCTCCACACTCGCCTTCGCAAGACGGAGCGCCCCCACCGCATCCTCGCTGAACCTAACCCGTTCCGCCAGCTCCAGCAACCCGTACACCACACCCCGGGCATCCACCCCGGTCGCCAGCACGGAGCCCGCTCCACGGGGAATCAGCGCCACGGTCTCCGGCACAGTCACCCCGCCAATCGCGGCCGACCCGGCCGCAAACTCGCCCGCCAGCGCTCCACCCACCCGCGCCGCAACCACACGCAACGTTGCCCGATCACCTTCCGTACCAACCGCCACGCCCTTAGCCGCAAGCGCCGCCCGCAACTTCCCCGCAGCCCACTCGACAGGCTCCGCCGCTCCACCAAACGAAGCCGCATCCACCACTACCGTCACGCCCCGCGAACCCGTCCCCGCATGCGCCAGCTCCACCCCAGCCAGCGAAGCCGCCGCACTCCCAATCTTCAAAAACGTCCGTCGCGTCGTTCCCATAGGCAGACCAACCCCAGAGCATCACGCCGGACGCAGCAAGCATCCAGCGGTCCAAAGAATCGCCACAAAAGTAGCGAGTTGCTCGTACTTCCCGTATATATGATGTTGCAGAACCAAGCAGCGCAGCGAAAGGCTCAAGGTCCGGGGGATTCCAGTATGCAGGCTCAGCAGATCGTCGACATGTTTGTACGTTTGCAGACCCGAAATCCACGGGGAAGAGCGCCGCACGGCTGTTGCTCGGAATGGCGGCACCGTCTCTCACCGTCGCAGTGGCACAGCTGTCGACCTCTACACCTTCCGGGTCACGCCTCGGCGCTGGCTATTTCGGCATAGCTGTCTTCCTGGTACTGATTGCCGCCAGTCGATATCGAACGATCCCATCTGCCGCGAGAGTCGGGCTGGTCCTTCTCGGTGCTGCCTCTTGGATATGGGGCTTCAACCATTTCGTGCCCTTCCAATACATCGTCCACCGGTAAGGCAGGACCCAATCGTCCACGCATACAGAACGTAAACAAGACCCCTGAATCTCCTCACTCAAACCGCAGGTTCACCCGGCCCGCTCCCTCGAACCCCGCGTCCACCTCGGCCCCAGCCGAAGCCAGCGTGATCCCCGTCCAGCTCCCCGTCGTAATCCATTGACCCGCCCTCAGCCCGCCCGTCCGCACTGCGCCCTCGTTCGCCAGATACGGCAGCAGCCGCAGCAGGTCCCCGGAAGTATTCGACCCCGTGCGCTCCACGCGCATCGCCCCATCGATCGCCAGCGTCACCTTCTCCGTCGCAAAGTCGATCGCCCGCCAGTCCGCCACCGCCGGCCCGTAGATAAACCCGCCGTGCATCTGCAGATCCGCAAATCCCAGCAGCTTGTCCAGCTCCCGCGGATCCACATACGCGCTTTCCAGCTCCTCGATCGCAGGATGGCAGCTCGCCATCGCCCCCATCACCTCGTCCCGCGTATACGGCGTCTCCCGCGGCGGCAGGTCCTCCCCCACCAGGAACGCGATCTCCGCCTCAATCCCGCGAAACCGGTATCGCGGTCCCGACAGGATCGCCCCGGACGGAGCCATCCACGCCCGCGGCATCGGCGCAAACACCGGACTCGCCTCAAGCGTCGGCGCGCCAATCTTGTACCCGCCAATTTCGCCATACGCCACCGCCATCTCATCCTGGATCGCATACGCCTCATCCAGGGTCGTCGGACGCAGCTCCATTGGCAGAGTGGCAATCGGCCTGAACGTGCGCCGTGCATCGAGCAGCAAATCCGCTGCCTCAATCATGTGCTGTTCGCGTGCTGCAGTAATCATGTGTGCGCTCCCCATCCGTTCGACAGTGTCGCTCACCCGAAACGCTTTTGTCATGTGCGGCCCATCGTGACCCACCAGGCGACCTGCGAATCGACGCCCGTCGGTGTTGATCGGTGTTAAGCATCTCGTACCGTAGCGACATGCTCTAGACTCGTTCCATCGACTCCCAGCCCAGTCCCGCCCTCCACCGCACCCTCACGCTCCGCGGAGCCGTCGCGCTGAACATGCTCGACATGATCGGCGTCGGCCCCTTCATCACCCTCCCTCTCATCCTCGGCGCCATGGGCGGCCCCCAGGCCATGCTCGGCTGGATCCTCGGCGCCCTCCTCGCCCTCGTCGACGGCCTCGCCTGGGCCGAACTCGGCGCCGCCATGCCCGAAGCCGGAGGCTCCTACCACTTCCTCCGGACCATCTACTCCGGCCCCGCACCCGGACAGCAACCCGGCCGCGCACCCCTCGGCCGCCTCCTCGGCTTCCTCTTCATCGTCCAGCTCACCGTCTCCGCCCCGCTCTCCGTCGCCTCCGGATGCATCGGCCTCGCCCAGTACGCCGCCTGGCTCTGGCCCGCCCTGCGCCCGCACTCCGCCCCCCACGTCTTCCACCTCGGCCCATACACCGCCGCCATCGCTACCGGTCCCGGAACCCTCGTCGCGATCGCCGCCATAGTCCTCGCCGTAGTGCTTCTCTACCGCAGCCTCGCCCGCGTCCGCATCATCTCCGCGACCATGTGGTGCGCCGTCATGCTCCTCATGCTGTGGATCCTCTACACCGGCCTCTCCCACGGCCACCTCGCCCAGGCCTTCGCCTTCCCCCCGGAGCCTTCCACCTCTCCCCGGCTTTCTTCACCGGCCTCGGCTCCGCCATGCTCATCGCCACCTACGACTACTGGGGCTACTACAACATCACCTTCCTCGGCGCAGAGGTCCAGGACCCCGCCCGCACCATCCCCCGCGCCATCCTCCTCTCCATTGGCATCGTCGCCTCCCTCTACCTCTCCATGAACATCGCCGTCCTCTCCGTCCTGCCCTGGAAAACGCTGGTCGGTGCGGGAGATCTCGACGCCCGCCGCGCCGTCATCTCCCTCTTCATGCAGACCGCCTACGGCCCACACCTCGGCCCCACCTTCGGCCGCATCGCCGCCGTCCTCGTCATGATCACCGCCTTCGCCAGCGTCTTCTCCCTCCTGCTCGGCTACTCCCGCATCCCCTACGCCGCCGCCCGCGATGGCAACTTCTTCCGCATCTTCGGCCACCTCCGCCAGAAGCCCGGCCCAGAAGGCGACCAGTCCGGTGGCTTCCCCGATGTCTCCCTCCTCTACCTCGGCGCCGCCGGCATCGGCTTCTGCTTCTTCTCGCTCGCAGACGTCATCGCCGCCCTCGTCGTCCTCCGCATCATCGTCCAGTTCCTCCTCCAGCACATCGGCGTCCTCTATCTCCGCCGCACCCGCCCAGACATGCCACGCCCCTTCCGCATCTGGCTCTACCCCCTCCCACCCCTCGCCGCCATCGTCGGCTTCACCTACATCCTCTTCGGCCGCCCAAACTTCCAGCGCGAACTCCTCCTCGCCGCCGTCCTCATCGCCGTCGGCACCGCCATCTACCTCCTCCGCAACCGCCTCGCACCCAACCCCTCATAGCCGCAGCCCACCGCTGTCGATAAGCCGACTTGTAGGGACTGATCCGCGCCGAGCGCCGGTCAAGTGTACGAGTAGCCCGTTTACACGGACAGGGGTTCGCTGCTTCATACTGAATGCCATGCGTGTGGTTGGTTTCGGTCTGATCGCTCTGGCTCTGGTCTCCTACATCAGCACCGTTCGAGCGATCTGGATTCTGGTCAGCGAGAGTCGCAAGCTTGAACCTGGAGCACGGCTCAGCTTATTCTGGTGGCTTCCAGCCTGGAGGGTCCATCGGAGAGGCTATCCCGCCAGTCCAGTGCGTCAGCAAATCGTGACCCGCTTCGGGCTTACCTTTGGGCTGATGCTCGCGGGTATGGCCTTCGTCGCTGTCTACACTAGCCGACACTTGCCGAGCAGGTAGCAGCCAAGATTCCGAGATGCCCGTTTCGCCGACAGTTGGGTGTACCCGCTTCAGCCCTCGGTCCTTGAGCAACCATTCACTACTGTTCCATTGAGCACCGACTTCAGCCAAGCCGTTGAAGCTTATTCGCGGGTCGTCCGATTGGATCAGAACGAGAAGCCGTCTACCTCGCAGCATATGGTGCCGAGACGCCCTTGCGAAGATGTTGAGCATTTTACGAGCCACACCCAATCGGCTTGCGAAACGATCAAAGCGCCTCAAACAAAGAACCAGCCCGCCTGCGCTGGGTACGGCGAGGTCCTCTGACATGCAGTCGTTCAGCGCGTCGAGGTTGCGGCCGTAGTACGGCGGAAAATTCAAAACGGACGCAATGGCCTCATGCATCTTCGGCTCCGAATCCCAAGAGCCGCTCCCAAGGTCCCTGATCTGGTACTGTCGAGATCGCAGCCACTGCAGGTCGGACTCTAACAATTCGGACCTTAGATAAAGGGCAATACCCCCGTCACGAAGAATCACCCAGTCCAGCTGCTCTCGATCGACCTCTTCATCTGTGGGAAGATGCCATTCACCAATCGTAACCTTGTGGATCAGTTGCCGAGAAGTCGGCATCTCGTACACTTGCCGGCCACCAGCCGCGGATTCGTCCTGCTAAAGCGCTTCTCGTCACTGACTCGTCGGCCCCGACGGCACTCGCTGCTTGCACCACCGGCCCACTCCCCCCATCCACGCCCCCGTAAACGGCCGTCCGCCCCGCCTCTACAATAAAAGCAGGAGACCCACTCAAGCGTGCCCACCATCACCGAAGCCCCCACGGACACCCCCCTCATCCTCCCTCCCGGCCCCTTCGCCGCCTACCTCTTCGACCTCGACGGCACCATCGCCGACTCCATGCCCCTCCACTTCCGCTCCTGGACCCAGGCCGTCCACGAGGCCGGCGGCACCTTCCCCGAACAGGACTTCTACGACCTCGGCGGCGTCACCCTCCCGCGCACCGTCGAGATCCTCAACGAGCGCTACGGCTACACCATGCCGCCCGCCGAAACTGCCCGCCGCAAGGAGCAGCTCTTCCTCGCCCTTCTGCCCGAACTCAAGCCCATAGCCTCCGTCCTTGCCGTCATTCGACGCGACCACGGCCGGGTCCCCTTCGCCGTCGTCTCCGGATCCCCGCACGAGTCCATCATCAGCTCGCTCCGCACCCTCAACCTCGTGGAAGAGTTCCCCGTCATCGTCGGCGCCGAAGACTACACCCACGGCAAGCCCGATCCCGAACCCTTCCTCACCGCGGCCGCCCGCCTTCACGTCGACCCGGCAGCCTGCCTCGTCTTCGAAGACGCCGACGCCGGCATAGCCTCCGCCGAAGCCGCCGGCATGCGCTGGGTCCGCATCCCCCACGCCCACGAACGAGTCGCACTCGCTGCTGTCTCTTCCTGAGCACAGCCTCCCCCGGCATTGTCGTCCTGAGCGCAGCGAACGGACCTGCTTCTCAACAACCGGACCATCCGCCGCCGCGCTCCCGACATATTCATCAGACACAACACCCGACCATCCGCCCTCTCCCCCATTCCGTATATTCAATGGTCTAACCTTGGTGAAGCTCTATCGGCACAGGCCACGCAATCCGCAGCAAGGAAGTCTTCGGTGTCTTCGACATCGCGCAATGAGCCGTAAAGCGATCAGCGAAGCAAAAGCAGCCTAAATACCCGCAAGAGAGGTGACATGCTGACCCGCGATAACAACAAACTCGGCCCCGACCTCCCCTCATCCGAGATCACCCCCAAACACACCTTCCTCTCCCGCCGCGACCTCCTCACCGGGGCCGCAGCCCTCGGTGTAGGCGCCCTCGCGCTCAAGCGCGTCCCCGGCCTCCTCCACCCGGCCGCCGTGCACGCCGACAGCAAGCTCCAGACCGTCCCCTCGCCCTACACCGTGCCTGACGCGCAGACGCCCTTCTCAAAGGCCACTACCTACAACAACTTCTACGAGTTCGGCACAGACAAAGGCGATCCCGCCCGCAACGCCCACACCCTCCACACCCGCCCCTGGACCGTCGAGATATCCGGCCTCGTAAAGAAGCCCCAGACCGTCGACATCGATAAACTCCTCGCCTTCAAGCCCATCGAAAGCCGCGTCTATCGACACCGCTGCGTAGAAGCCTGGTCCATGGTCATTCCCTGGGACGGCTACCCCCTCTCAAACCTCATCTCCTTCGCAGACCCGCTGCCGAGCGCAAAGTACGTCCAGTTCCTCTCCGCCTTCGACCACAAGTCGATGCCGGAGGCCCCCGGCAACTACGACTGGCCCTACTCCGAAGGCCTCCGCCTGGACGAGGCCATGAACCCCCTCTGCCTCCTGACCTTCGGCTGTTACGGCGAAGCTCTCCCCAATCAGAACGGGGCGCCGATCCGCATCGTCAGCCCGTGGAAGTACGGCTTCAAGAACGCCAAGTCCGTCGTCAAAATCGTCTTTACCGACAAGCAGCCCCGTACCCTCTGGAACCAGGCAGGTCCCGGAGAATACGGCTTCTACTCGAACGTCAACCCCTCGGTCGATCACCCGCGCTGGTCGCAGGCTCATGAACGCCGCATCGACTCAAGCGCATTCCCGCGTACAATCGCCACGCTCCCGTTCAACGGCTACGGAGATCAGGTAGCGAGCCTCTACAACGGCATGGACCTCAAAAAGTACTACTGATCAGACCGCAGCAGGAGCCTGCGCTCCCCCAAAGAACGAAGAGCGCAACGACGAGCGCAACGACGAGCGCAACGCCCCGACCCGTCCGCGCCTGTGGATCATCCCGCAATCCTTGTCAAGCCCCAAACCCGGTCCGAGATCCTGTAAGCCATTCATTCCGAGGCAGATAAAAGTTCAAAATAGTTGGCCATTTAGTTTCACCCAGCAAGCTATACTTAAAGAGATACACAAACACAAAAGCCCCGGCGGTCAGCCGGGGTTTTCTGTCTCTAACTGATTCCTTTTTGTTATATATATACGTATAAAATAGTTAGATTCTGATATTTACTGGCAAGTGCTTTGTTTTCTTATTTTTGCGCGTAAAGTCCCTGCAATCATATAGTTACAGGGATACTGAAACGGCAAAGTAAACAAAACAAGTGACTTAGACCCACCACCCCCCCCCGGGGGGGGTAGGGGGGTACCCGGCTCAGGTGGAGCTGTGTTCCAAAACGTCGCAAAGCAGCCCGGCCCACCGAGCCACAGGCTCCGCGTAAGCACCGGTAACCGCAGTCGCGGCTGCCCTCAAGCGTAGCAAGCTGCACCGCAAAGTTGCCCACGGTAGAGCTCTCCGGCGCCCCGCGAAACACCTCGAGACCAGTCGCCTCCTGCGTCAGCCGGTTCAGGAACGCGTTCTGGCTCGCCCCGCCCACGATGAACAGGCGCTTCAGCCTCTTGCCCGTCAGAAAGGCTACGCGGTCCAGCACCTTCGCATAGCGCGCCGCGAGCGAGTGAAAGATCAGGCTGGCAAACGCAGGCGCATTCTCCGGACCCTCATCCAGCGGTTCGAGCCCACGCTTCACCCGCTGCGCGTTGATCCGCTGCGGCATCCGCTCGGGCAGAAGCAGGTCCGGGTCGTCCACGTCCAGCAGGCCCGCAGGGCAGGGAACAGCCTCGCACGCCTCCACCAGCTCCGCGATCTGCCACGTCTTACCCTCCAGCGTCCACTGGTCCAGACACTGCCGGATCAGCCACATGCCATTGACGTTCTTGTGGAAGCAGATCCGGTCGCCGACCGCGCCCAGGTTCGTGAAGTTGTCGCTCGCCGCCGCCGCACCATTCCGGGGCTGCTCGATCAGCGTCCCCACCAGCGACCACGTGCCGGACGAGATGTAGGCCCAGTCGTTGCCCGTCGCCGGAATCCCCGCGATAGCCGACGCGGTGTCATGGCAGGCCGGCGCGATCAGCGTGGTGTCCGCGAACGCCGGCAGCTCCGCCAGCGGCCCGGTAAGCTTACCCACCTCCGTACCCGGCGGGACCAGCTTCGGCGCACACGCCAGGTCCAGGTTCAGCGCCTGGAAGATCTCCCGGCACCAGTGCTTGCTTGAAGAGCTCCACCAGCTGCGTATGCGTCGCATTGGTGTACTCCGCCACCCGCCCGCCGCCCCAGTCGCGACAGCAGATACTCCGGCAGGTTGAGCCACTGCTGGCCTTCGGCCGTCCCGGCCAGCGTGTCGGCATGCAGCTGGTACACAGTATTGATGCGCAGGATCTGGATGCCCGTAAGCTCGCGCATCCGCTCCTGCGAGCACTTGCGATGCGCCGAGCGCTCCGCCTTGATCGTCCGCTCGTCGCGATAGCAGAAGGGATCCGCCAGCGGCTCGCCGCCCGCATCCACCCGCACATAGTCGACCGCCCAGCCATCCACCGCGATCGAGCGGATGCCCTCAGGAGCCAGCGCGGCGCACTTGCGCAGCCCCTCTTCCACACCGCCGACGATGCAGCCGAGATCCCAGCGCAGCCCGCCATCGATCTCGCGGGGATTGTTCGGCGAAGCGATGCACCAGCTCGATGGACGGATGGGTCTCATGCCAGCGCAGCAGCGACACGCGGCAGCTCTCCGCGCCCAGGTCCACAGCGACCAGGGCGCGACTGTCATTGGGCCGAAGAGGCTCTGCCCAGCGAACGCTTCATTGCGCGCCTCGCCTTAGCCGGCAGGAAGGCCTCGGTCAGGCCTCCGTCCACCGGGATGATGTGGCCGGTCGTGCACGGCGTCAGCGGCCCGGCCAGGAACAGGATCGCCTGCGCGCAGTCCTTCGGATCGATCGGCACATGGGTCAACGTGCGCTTGGCATAGAAGGCGGCCAGCTTGTTGCGCAGCTCGTCGTCAGACTCCGACTCGTCGAAGGCGATGGCTGTACTTCGACAGGCGAAGCCTTCACCCGGTCGCGCGGGAACATCGTCGAGCCCTTCACCACGGTCGCCGGGCTAGATCCCGTTGACGCGCACCGTGGCGAGTAGGTGATCGCAAGCTCGCGCACCAGGTGGCTCAGCGCAGCCTTCGAGACGTCGTAGGCCTCCGTGCCCTTCTTCGCCACCACCGCGTTCGCCGAGCTGGTCAGCGCACGGTCGCGTCCAGCCCCTGTGCGGTCGAAGATCTTGTTCGCCTCGTCCGTCAGCTTGTAGTTCGCCGTGACGTTGATCTCAAGCGTCACGCCCCACAAGGTGTCGTTGATGATCCCGTCCGGCGTGGAGGGGAAGATCGCGGCCGTGTTGATCAGCATGTCCAGGCCGCCGAACTGCTTGATCGTAGCGTCCAGAGCAGCCTTGATCGTCTCGCGGTTCGTAATATCGATCGCCGTTGCGATCACCGCCTCCTTGCCCGCGATGGCCTTGCACTCTTCGGCCACCTTCTCCGCGCCTGCCACGTCGCGGTCCGCAACCACGACGTGCGCGCCGCGCTGGGCCGCAAGCAGCGCAACCTCGCGGCCGATGCCGGAGCCTCCGCCGACGATCAGCGCGATGCGGCGGCTCAGCTCCTTCTCCGGCGGCTGCCGCTGGATCTTGGCCTCTTCCAGCGCCCAGTACTCAATGCGGAACGCCTCGCTCGGCGGCAGCGCGACGTAGTTCTCATACACGCGTGAACTCGCTCGTGTCCCGCCGCCGGCCCCGCCTGCGGAACCATCGCTGCAGTTCGAGTCATCGCCCAGCGAACCCGCGCCCTGCATCACGTGAATGGCGTTCGTGTAGAACTCGCCCGTAATGCGCGACTCCGTCTTGTTCTTGCCGAAGGTGAACATGCCCACGCCCGGCACCAGCACCACCGTCGGGCTGGCATCGCGGACCTTGGGCGAGTCCGGCAGCGCGTGCTTCGTGTAGTACTCGCCATACTCCTCGCGGTAGGTCTCAAGCGACGAGTCGATCAGCCCGCCGAGCTGCTTCGCGTCGTCCTTCGGATCCCACTCGATATACATCGGCCGGATCTTGGTGCGGATGAAGTGGTCCGGGCAGCTGGTGCCCAGGTGAGCCAGCTTCTTCGCCTGCTTGGAGTTCACGAACTCCAGCACGTCCGGACGCATCCGTAAAGCTGCCGATCCAGCGCTGCTTGCGGCTTACCGCTCCGCGAATGCGCGGAAAGATCTGCAGCGCAACGGCAGCGCGGTCCTCACGCGTCTGGTGGAGCGCGCCGCCGAACGCCGCGACGCCCTTCTTCGTCGGCATGCCGTCTCGATGAACTGGCCGATCTGGTCGATGATCGTGATCGTGTTCAGGTAGCTTTCGCGCTGCGTGTTGCCCCACGTGAACAGGCCGTGGCCCGCCCAGGATGATGCCGTCGCAGTCCGGGATTCTCCTCGACCGCGCGCTTGCAGCATCATGGCCAGCTCAAAGCCCGGGCGCTGCCACGGCAGCCACGACGATCTTGTGGCCGAACTCCTTGTTGAACTCGCTCCATCTTGTCCTTGCCGTTGGCGGATGCGGCCAGCGCAATCGCCCAGTCGGGATGCAGATGGTCCACATGCGGGAAGGGAAGATAGCCGTGCAGCGGAGTATCGATCGAAGCCGCGACGGGGTTGTTGCCGAAGGTGATCAGCGGATACATCGCGACCATCTCGTCTTCGCGCTCGACGCCCGGATAGATCTTCTCGATCGCCAGCAGCTTGTCCATGTACAGGGTCGCAAAGCCCGAGCGCTTGATGCTGCCGAGGTCGCCGCCCGAGCCCTTCACCCAGAGGATCTTCTTGGTCTGCCCGTCGAGCGGATCCACCTGGTCGAGCTTGGAGCTGGTGTTGCCGCCGCCGAAGTTGGTGATGCGCAGGTCGGAACCCAGCAGGTTGGAGCGATACGGCAGCAGCTCCGGCGCCGTCGAGCTTGCCGGCGACCGCCTCATCCCACTTGTCTTCGAGAAATTTCAATCCGCCATGTGCCGCCATGATGCTGTCCCTCGATCGTTCGTTGTGTGCCGTGAATTTGCCCCACTCATGATTCCACAGCAGACCAATAGCGCAATGGTTTCAATGGAGAAACAGGCCGCGGCTCGCGGCAGCCCGGCGCTGAAGCGTCTCTGTCTACTACCGCGCACTTCAGGCGTTCGGCCAGGGTCGGCGGCGTGACCATCCTGTGCGCCACGTAGTTGTACGGAGGAACCGTCTGGCCGCGCAGGATAGCGAGGCCAAGGTGGATCAGGCTGGGCCCATACGAGCTCGCTTCATGCGAGACAGAGCCGATGAACGGCGAGCCCGGCTTGCTCCATCTCTTCCATCGCCTCCGGGATGCAGTCCTGCCCGACGATCACCACGTTCTTCTCGCGCTGCCGTTCACGCACCGCCTCGAGCGCGCCCAGCGCGCTGGTGTCGGTCGCGGCCGCGATCAGGATGTGCTTGTCCGTCGGATGGCGCTCCAGAAAGTCCGACATCAGCTTGCGGCTCCGATCGCGCATGCCCGCGACCGTCCATCCGGACGAAGCACTCCACCGGCAGGTCCGGAATGCCGCCGCGGACGCCTTCGAAGGCGCCCGTGATGCGGCTCTGCACCAGCAGTCCGGCCTCCGGCAGGTCCAGCCCCAGCAACCCAGTCCACCTTGCCGTCCCAGTACTGTCGTCGCGTGCGCAGCGAGCACCTCGCCGGCCTCGAACCCGACCCGGTAGTTGTCCACGCCGAAGTAGGTGGCATGCGGGTGGGGAATGTCGATCGCGATCAGCGGGATCTTCGCCGCAGCGATCCTGTCCGCGATCACCGGAGCGACCTCCTGCTCCACCTGGAACTCGATGACCAGGTCCACGCGCTTTTTGACGAACTCTTCAGCATTCCGCAGAGCGGTCGCGGCGTCGTAGCAGTTGTCCAGGACCAGCAGGTCAACCCCAACGCTGGCGGCAGCAGCCTTCAGGCTTTCACTGACCTCGTTCGAAAACGGCATCTCGCCGCTCATCTCGCCGAAGCCGAAGCGCAGCTTCTTGGGCCGCGTAACCTGCCGGTAGAGCCCGTCGGGAGACTGCGAAAGGTAGCCGCGGTGAACAAAGGTCTTCAGGACCCGGTAAACGGTTGTTTTGGAGATCTTCGTTTGCCGATGGATCGCCTCGAGCGTCATCGGCTGGTTTTCAGCCTGGAGGAGTTCAAGGATATCCAGGGCCTTGGAAAGCACCGGGATGAGGTAAAGGCGTCGTGACTTTCTGACTGTCATATTAGTTTGGCGTAAGAGACGAGCAATTATGCCGCACAAGTGCGGAGTTTCGCTAATGAATTTGGAATTCTTTTGAGAAATTCTATGAACACGTGTATTTCCAACCCGTCCGAACACTCTGTAAACAGCCGCGCCGGCCAGGCTGGCATCAACCTATAAAGGCAGATTGAAGTGTGAATTCGGAGGAACGATGGACTGGACGCCGGGACAGATGAGTGGAGATGTGGAGGACCGCCGCGGAGATTCCGGTGGGGGAGGCGGCTTCAACCTTGGGGGCGGAGGACTCGGGATTGGGGGCGTGCTTGTCCTGTTGGTCGTCAGCCTCGTGACCGGAAGGAACTACCTTGGGGGGCTCTATCGGGCTCGTCGCAGCCGACGCCCCAGCAGCAGACCTCGCCACGCGAGGCCGGTGCGAACCCCTCGCAGTCGGCCGACGAGGACCGTTCGGCCCATCTGGTCTCCTTTGTGCTGGATGACGCACAGAAGACGTGGTCGGATATCTTCGCGTCCAAAAACCGGCAATACCGTCGCGCAAAGCTTGTGCTGTACCGCGGCGCCACGTACTCCGGATGCGGGACGGCCCGCTCGCAGACCGGACCCTTTTACTGCCCTGTGGACGAAAAGATCTATATCGACCTGAACTTCTGGGATGAGCTGCAGCGGCTGGGCGGCGACTCGGCAGACTTCGCGCAGGCCTATGTCGTCACCCACGAGCTGGGCCACCACATCCAGAAGCTGCTCGGGATCGAGCAGCGGGAGCAGCAGATGGTCCAGCAGGGCGGGCAGCAAAGTGCTCTCTCGGTCGACACGGAGCTGCAGGCCGACTGCTTCGCCGGGATCTGGGGTCATTCCGGCGCCCAGCGCAACATGATCCATCCCGCCGACGTGGCGAACGCACTTAAGGCTGCCGCCGCAGTAGGGGACGATCACATCGCGAAGGAAGAAGGACGCGCCGCTTCCCCTGAGAGCTTCACGCACGGCACGTCTGCACAGCGGGAACACTGGTTCCAGGCCGGACTCGAAGGTGGCCAGGTTCAGGCGTGCACCACGTTCAACGGCAAGCTGGAGCCCTAGGCGCCCCCGCCAGGGGTTTCGGGCTAGCGCCAAACAGACCAGCCACGGCGGTTCAGGCTCCAGAACAGAACGGCAAACGTGACCACGCTGAGCGCGATGAGCCCAAGCGCGCCGGAGGTGCGCCCGAACAGCAGGTCGCCGACCCCGAACAGCATTGCGTAAACGAGCGTGAAGCCGAGGATCCAGTGCAGGAAGTTATAGCGGAGTGACGGGTCAGTGAGGGCCGCCGCGGAGTCCGGATCGGACGGATCAACCGCCGCCTCGGCGAAGCGTCGCCAGCCCAGAGCCGCGGGCCGGACCCGGTTATAGAAGGCCTGGAGGGTCGCCTCGGTTTCAGCCCGCGTGACCAGCGTTACGGTAAGCCAGATGGCGGTGGTGAGGCCGGTTGTTACGAGCATGAGCCAGGCGAAGGCATGCGGGTCATCCTGGTTCAGCGGTGCCAGCGCAAGGCCAGGGTCGATCCCGTGAAGAGCGCGAACAAGAGGCATGCCCAGCCGGCTTTCCAGGGTCAGTGACACTGTCGCCGCAGCCGTCATCGCCGCAATCTCGCGACCACGCGTTGATGCGCCACCAGAACCATCGCAGGATGAATACAAGACCCGCGCCCGCGCCCAGCGCCAGGAGAAACTTCCACGCGGTTGCGATGGACGCACCGTGCGTCAGCATGTAACCGGTAGCGGCTGCGGAGAGGATCGCGACGAGCACTGTCGCGATCCGAGAGGCCGCCACATAGTGCCGTTCGGAACGGTTGGGCGCAAGAAACCTGCCATACAGATCGTTGATCATGTACGAGGCTCCCAGGTTCAGGTGCGTCCCGATCGTGGACATGTAGGCGGCCGCAAAGCCTGCGAGCATCAAGCCACGCAGGCTGGGCGGGAGATAGTGGATCATCACCCAAACGTAGGCGCCTTCCATGCCTCCCTGGGCTTCTGTCGGGTGCGGGAGCAGAACCAGCGCCACCAGCGCAGTGAGGATCCAGGGCCAGGGCCGAAGTGCGTAGTGGGCGATGTTGAACCACAGGGTAGCGCCCAGGGAATGCTTCTCGTCCTTCGCCGAAAAGATGCGCTGCGCGATATACCCGCCCCCTCCTGGCTCGGCCCCGGGATACCAGGAGGCCCACCAGTTCAAACTAAGCAGGACAAGGAAGCTGAGGAAGAACGGCGACGCGGTAGAAGGGATGAAGGCGAGAGTGTCGCGCGCGCGGCCATCGACCAGATGCGCAGCGTCGAACGCGTGGACCTGCGCGGCCAGCGAGCCCATGCCCCCAATTGCATGGACTGCGAAGTACGCGAGCAGAATCACCATCGACATCTTCAGGATGAACTGGAGCAGATCCGTCCAGAGCACGGCCCACAACCCCGAGACGGCGTTGTAGGCGAGTGTCAGCGCAAGACAGCAGAAGACTGCAGTGAGTTGCTGGCGCGTGGTGGTGAGGCCAAGCGTGAGCGCCAGAATCTTGGCCATGGCCAGGTTTACCCAGCCCATGATGATGGTGTTCACCGGAAACGCCAGGTAGGCCGCCCGGAAGCCACGAAGAAAGGTGGCAGGCGGACCGGAGTAGCGGAGCTCGGCGAACTCCATATCGGTGAGTACGCGGGCACGTCGCCAGAGCGGGGCGAAGAAGAAGACGGTCAGCATCCCGGAGAGCAGAAAGGACCACCAAAGCCAGTTGCCTCCAATGCCCTGAGCGTAGATCAGACCTGTCACCACAAGCGGGGTGTCGGCCCCGAACGTAGTGGCGACCATAGACGTGCCGGCTAGCCACCATGGTACGTTGCGGCCCGAAAGAAAGAACTCCCCCACATTGCCAGAGGCACGCTTCATGTAGAAGAAGCCGATGGCGAGGTTAACGGCGAAATAAGCCGCGATGACGAGCCAATCCAGCGTGGTAAGGATCATCGAGCCCCTCTGGAACGGATGTGGAGCGGACTGCCGCTCCGGCAAATGTGCCGCGCTACTGCTTCTTCAGATCAAAGACCTGCTCGAGAACAGCCCAGCGTTTCACCGGATCCGCGCCCTCAGGCACCGCCTGATAATTAGCCATAAGGTGTTCCCATTCCAGGACCTTTGGATTCGCCGAATCCATGGAGGCCTTACGTTCGAAGGAGAAGTCGTCGGTCACGTCCATGATCATGAACAGGTGGGTGCCGGCCAGGTAGATCTCCATGTCCCGCACACCGGAATCGAAGAGGCTGTTCCGCACCTCGGGCCAAATCGTCTCGTGGTGCCGTTTGTACGCTGCAATTTTCTCGGGATCGTCCTGCAGGTCAAGCGTAAGGCAGTGCCTCGGCATACTCCTCCGGTGGGGTAGAAAATGTTAAGGTGGTGCGAGGGAAAGCCTATCACTCCAAGGCGGGGCGGGCCAGCATAGGCGACGCTGCGGCTGGCGGGATAGAAAAGCTTGAATTCGGTGGTACCCTCGTTTTGTACTCCGCACCAGGAAACAAACACCGCATCCATGGGCACGCAGAGCAGAAGAGACCCAGTGCGCAGTCTGCCGTGGCTCACCCCGGCGTGGCTGCTTCGCCTGTTTGTGCTCGTGGCGGTCTGTGGGAGCAGCCAGGGTCGCGCGCAGTCTGCTGCGGTTGCCTTGCGAATGCCGAGCGCAATTGCGTATGACACGCAGGGAACCCTCTACATCGCTGAGCGCCGAGCACATGTCATCCGCAAGTTCGCCGCCGATGGAAGCCTGACGACTCTTGTGGGCACCGGAGTTCAGGGGTTCGCAGGGGATGGTGGCGCAGGCACCGCAGCCCGGCTGGATTCGCCTTCCGGAGTTGCAGTGGATTCCGCCGGTAACGTTTATGTGTCGGACACACACAATCAGAGGGTACGGAAGCTGTCCGCAGCTACGGGACTTCTGGAGTCGGTCGCAGGAACCGGCGTCCACGGGTTTGCGGGAGATGGAGGTGCGGCCGGAAGCGCGCTGCTCGATACTCCAACCGCGCTGGCCATCTCGGCAGCGGGCGATCTGTACATAGCTGATACAGGCAATCACCGCGTCCGTAAGATCTCGGCCGGCACGGGTGTGATCACGACGGTGGCAGGAACCGGAAGGCAGGGGTTCTCGGGGGATGGAGGTGCAGCGGTCGCTGCGGCGGTTGACTCTCCTGCGGGGCTGGCACTCGATGGGAGTGGGAACCTGTATATCGCCGATACCCATAACCAACGTGTGCGGCGGGTCGATGCAGTGACCGGCGTAATCACCACACTCGCCGGCGTAGGACGCACAGGGGCCGGCCTGCCTGCGGAATCGGGCGACGGCGGACCGGCGGTGAGCGCAGCGTTGGCGCTGCCTCGCGGCCTGACGGTAGGGTCCGACGGCAGCGTGTATGTAGCCGATTCCGCCAACAATCGAATACGGCGCATCGCCGCTGATGGGACGGTGACCACGGTCGCAGGTGCGGGCAGTGAAAGCTTCGCGGGTGATGCGGGGCTCGCCGTGAACGCGGCGCTCGCCAAACCGGGGGCCGTGGCCCTCTCTCCTGGCGGGTTGTTGACCCTCGCAGACACAGGCAATCAGCGGGTTCGCCAGGTAGACGGAGCGGCGGTGATCCACACCATCACCGGAGTTGGTCTTACGGCGGGCTCAAACGGTCTAACACTCACCGGGCCAGTCATAGTGCCATACGGAACGGGCTCAATCCTGGCGTCCGTCCAGGGTGCAGCGGTGGGAAATGTAACATTTGTAGATGCCGCAACGGCGCCTCCCGTGACGCTTGGAACAGCGGCGTTGAGCGGTGGGGCGGCCACCTTCAGCACGGCGGCTCTTTCGGCCGGAGCACATACGATAACCGCCGCCTATTCCGGGCGGCGGGGCGTCTGCCCCTACGCAATCGAGCCCCTTGGCTCTTACCGTAAGTCCCGCCACTGTGACGGCGCTCGCAGACCCTGTGACGCTGTTGTATGGCCAGACCATGCCGCTGATCGCTGGAACCCTGAGCGGGGTTCTGCCTCAGGATGCCGGCAAGCTATCTGTTGCCTTTAGCGTGGCGGCCCCAGCCGTACCTGCTGTGGGCACTTACCCGCTCACCGCGACGCTCAGCGGTCCCGCTGCGGGTAATTACCTGCTTGGCACGGTTACAGGCATGGCGACCGTGACTCCAGCTCCTACGGGCACGACGGTGGCTTCACTGGCGAGCAGTGCGGCAGTTGGAGCACCAATCGGCATTGCGATCCATACCGTCAGTTCCACCTCCGGCACCCCAACAGGCAGCGTGTCGCTGCTGGACGGCACGACCGTCGTCGCTGCTGCTATTCCGCTGGCGTCGGGAGGCGTCACCTATTCGATCAGCTCGCTCAGCCCCGGCACGCACTCGCTGGCCGCCGTATACTCCGGCGACCACAATTTTCTGGGGAGCAGTTCACCAGTCGCGACGGTCGCGGTAGGGGCCGGGCCGGACTTCACATTGGCTGCCACGGGAACGGGCTCCCAGTCGATTCCCTCCGGCAGCACGGCGGACTTTTCCTTCTCGGTAAATACGGTCGGCGGCGACCTGGCAAGTCCGATCACCCTCTCCGTGGATGGTCTACCGATCGGCGCCACTGCCTCCCTGAATCCTTCATACCTGCCGCCCGGCGCTCCCGTAACTGCCTTCACATTGGCAGTCCTGACGTCTAAGACTGCGGTAGCCGAGACCCAAGCCGGATCGCGAGGTGGGGTGTTTGCGGCACTCCTGGGCAGCCCGATCGCGTGGGCGTGGCGCCGCCGACGCAGATTGGGGAGTAGATTTCCTATGAAAGCCGCAATCTTCGCTTCCACCACGTGCATCCTATTTGCTACCCTGACGTCTGGCTGCGGGAACCGCGTCAACACGGGCACGGAACTTCACAGCGCTCCTTCCTATACACTCACCGTCACCGGAACCGCGACCAGCGCCTCCGGCAGTGTTCTAAAGCACTCCGCCACCGTCACCCTCCAGGTGCTTTGAAGCGAGTCCCATGAAGCCGCCCCGGCCAAGCCGTTCTGCATTTGATCTCGATTCCGAGGCGCGTCTCACCCCGGCTGCACCGCGCGATGTCGCCGTCCTCATCCCTGCGTTCGGACCTGCTGAGTCGTTGATCGATCTGGTAGATCGTCTTTCTGATGGGGGAGTACCTGCCATTCTGGTGGTGGACGACGGCTCGTCGGAGCAGTGTCATCCTCTTTTTGAGCTTCTGGCCTCGAACCCGCGGGTGCATCTGCTTCGCCACGCAGAGAACCAGGGGAAGGGTAGTGCACTCAAAACAGGCGTGCGTTACTACCTTGGCCATCTGGCGCACCTGAAGGGTCTCGTCACGGCCGATTCAGACGGCCAGCATGCAGCCGACGATGTAATCCGGATGGCACGAGCGCTGCATCGGTCTCCCCAACTTGTGATTGTGGGAGCGCGCAACTTCGACCTGCCGCTCTATCCCGGCCCCCCGCTCGATCTGCCCCCGCTACGCAGCCTCGTCGGCAATCGGGCGATATCGGCCCTCTTCCGCTGGATTACGGGTGTTCCGCTCGCGGACGCGCAGTGCGGGCTGCGTGCACTACCCACTGCGCTCCTCCCTGCGCTGCTGAAGCTGCCGGGACGCCGGTACGAATTCGAGATGTCGGTGCTGTTGTGGGTGGCACAGACCCATCATCCGCTCGCAGAGCAGCCGATTCGCACGCTGTACAACCAGAACAATGCGGTATCGCACTTCCGGCCCGTGCGGGATTCCATCCGGGTGCTTCGTGCCCTCTGCGCTCCCGGCCCGCTGCTCACATTGCCGACGCCGACCCTGGCGCAGCCCGCCGACCGAGACGCGCGATTGGAGATGGACGCGGCTGGGGAGCGCGCTGCTCGCGCCAAGCAGCGTTAGCCTGGCGCGATCATGCGAAGGAGAAGAAACAGCAGCACTCCTCCGAAGAAGACCATGGCCATACGGACTCCCGGTTCGCGATTTACCTCCGGGACTAGATCCGTTGCTGCCACATACAGTGTGACGCCTGCGGAGAGTGGAAGTCCCGCTTTGACCCACCCCGGCTTCGCGCTGATTGCCAACACCCCAAGAACGGTCATGGCGCCCAGAAAAAGAGCCGAATAGACGGCTGCCCGCCGGCTCTGTCCCCCGGCCAGCATGACGCTCGCGACGGTAAGGCCCTCAGGGAGTTTATGGAGAAAGACTGCAAGAAAGATCACCCAGCCAAGCCAGGTCGACAGGACAAACCCCGACCCAATGGCTATCCCGTCGAAAAACGTGTGCGTGGATAGGCCGAGCAGGACAGAGTAGGTGTTCTTCCGCGACAGGAAGTGGTGGCCGTGCGTCTCCTCGCCGAAGTGGAAGTGTGGAACGAGCGTTTGTTGCAGGAATTGCACCCCACAGTAGCCGACCAGCAGCAGGGGGGCAGCCCAATGCGGGTTAATCTTCAGGGACTCGGGCACCATCTCCAGCAGGGCCGCGCCCAGCATAAACCCTGCTCCAAGGGCGACGAAGTAGCGTAGCGCCCGCATGGACGGGGACCGGCGAACCAGCAGCAGGCCCCCGAGAAAGTCGGCGAGGCCTGCAATCAGGCCAAGGCCCAGACTGGTCCAGAAGGCCGAGGCCTTGAACCATGTGACCAGGATCGTGGGAGTGGACATCCCCTACGATTCTAAGGGCTGGATCAACACGGCTCTTCGGCGGTGAGTCCGTTATCCTGTAAGAGACATGCCTCTGAATTGCGGAATCGTTGGTTTGCCCAACGTCGGAAAAAGCACTATCTTCAACGCCCTCACCTCGGCGAAAGCACAAGCCGCGAACTATCCTTTTTGCACGATCGACCCGAATACCGGGGTTGTGACGGTGCCGGACGAGCGACTCGACAAGATCGCCAAGCTGATTGTGCCCAAGTCGCTGGTACCAACGACAATGGAGTTCATCGATATCGCCGGACTTGTGGCCGGGGCCTCGAAGGGTGAAGGGCTCGGAAACCAGTTCCTCGGCCACATACGCTCGACGGATGCCGTACTGCACGTGGTGCGGTGCTTCGCGGATCCGGAGGTTGTGCACGTTGCCGGCGGAGTGAATCCGCTCAGCGACATCGACACCATCAACACGGAGCTGCTGCTCGCGGATCTCGACACCGTGGACAAACGGTACGCCAAGGTCGAGAAGCTAAACAAGCCTGCGAACGCGGAACACAAGGTGAAGGTGGAGTTTGCCGCCCTTACGAAGTTGAAAGAGGCGCTCGAGGCCGGCAAACCAGCGCGGGCAGTCGACCTGACCGAGGAGGAGCGGCCGTATACGCGCGACCTCCACCTGATCACCGCGAAGCCCACCTTGTATGTGGCGAATGTCGACGAGGATGGGCTTGTCGGGCATAACGAGTGGGTGGATGCCGTCGAAAGGCGGGCCGCAGAAGAAAAGTCACAGGTGGTGCGCATCTCCGGGGCGATGGAGAGTGAGATCGCGCAGTTGGATGCTGCCGAGCGAGGCGAGTTCCTGGAAGGCATGGGGCTGAAAGAGCCTGGGCTGAATCGGTTGATCCACTCCGCCTACGCGCTGCTCAACCTGATTACCTACTTCACGGCAGGTGTGCAGGAGGTTCGCGCGTGGACCATCGTGCGCGGGACTAAGGCTCCTGGCGCCGCCGGGGTCATCCACACTGACTTCGAGAAGGGCTTCATCAAGGCGGACTGCTACGCCTCCGACGACCTGTTCAAGTACGGCAGCGAACAGGCAGTCAAAGAGAAAGGTTTGCTGCGGTCTGAAGGGAAGGAGTACGTGGTGAAGGACGGGGACATTCTGTTCTTCAAGTTCAACGTCTAGGCTGTGGAACTTCTGACGGCCTTTCCATGCCCATCATGACGACAACGCCAAGTCCGCCGAGGAGGACGGCTCCTTCTATCTTCTCGCTGAGTGGGTGCAGGTGCTCGAAGGCGCGACGGGCGGGGTCGTCCTTAGGCGCCGCGTCGATGTCTCCGCCGGCGGCGATCCGGTCCCGCTCCATCGCCGGCACGATGCGCCATTGGATCCATGCGGAGGCGGACAGCATCGCGAGAACAAGCCACGATTGCGCGGCGATAAGCCTCCGCGCCTGGGGACAGCGGTCCCAAAGGGACAAAGCCGCCGCAAGAAAGATCAGACCACAGGCCAGAGCAATCCAGTTCAGCACACCTAGTGTTCCGGCGACCATGGTTCCTGCCATATGCGTGCTTGGCAGCACAGTGAAGGCGATCGGCGCCACCACGAAAGCGAAGAACACAAGGCCGCCGACCCACAGCACGACTGCAAGCAGGCGCAGGATTTGCAGGACGGCGGTCATGTTGTTCTCCTTCAACTACGCTGATTACGGTGTTGGGGTCCGTAACGTCTAACGGCCTACTTCTTGCCGAACACATCACCCATACGCCGGATCTGGGCCCCGACACCACGGAGCTTCTCTTCGAAGTGTTCGTATCCGCGGTCCAGATGGTAAACCCGATCCAGGATGGTTTCGCCGTCTGATACAAGGGCGGCGAGAACCAGCGACGCGGATGCCCGAAGATCAGAGCACATGACTGCGGCTGACTCCAGCGGAGTTCGTCCGCGCACCGTCGCCGTGCGCCCCTGGACCGTAATGTTCGCGCCCATTCGGTTAAGCTCCTGCACGTGCATGAAGCGGTTTTCGAAGATATTCTCCGTGACGGTAGTCGTTCCTTCGGCTTGCGTCGCGAGAGCCATGTACTGGGCCTGCATGTCGGTGGGAAATCCCGGGTACTCCTCGGTGGAGATATCGGCGGCTTTGAGCGCCCCGCCCGAACGGACGCGGATGTGATCCTTGCCGATGTCCAGCTTGACTCCGCATTGCTCCAGCTTGGCGATTATTGAACCGAGATGGGCTGGGTCGCAGCAATCTACGTTGAGGTCTCCGCCGGTGATCGCGCCCGCGACCAGGAATGTGCCGGCCTCGATACGGTCAGGGTTTATGCGGTGCTTGGCACCGTGAAGTTTCGACACGCCCTTGACCCTGATGGTCGAGGTCCCGGCGCCTTCGATGTTCGCGCCCATTGCGGTGAGCAGGGCGGCGAGATCCGTGACCTCGGGCTCTCTCGCGCAGTTCTCGAAGAGCGTCTCGCCGTCCGCGAGAGTAGCGGCCATGAGCAGATCTTCGGTACCAGTGACAGTAATCTTGTCGAAGACGATGTGCGCGCCTTTCAGACGATCAGTCCGGGCTTCGAGGTAGCCATGGTCATGTGTGATGACGGCGCCCATCGCTTCCAGGCCTTTTATGTGGAGGTCGATAGGGCGACCACCGATCGCGCATCCGCCGGGCATTGCGACGCGCGCGATGCCGGTGCGCGCGATTAGGGGCCCCAGCACGAGGGAACTGGCGCGCATTGTCTTGACGATTTCATACTTGGCGACGGGGTCCGAGAGCACGCCGCACTTGATTCGGGTTCGGTGCTGGGCACGTCCGTAGCCGAGTTCCACCTCCGCCCCCATGGAAGCGAGGAGCCTACGCTCGGTTTCGATGTCCCGCACCTGTGGGATGTTTTCGAGGATGACCTCGCCTTCGGTAAGAATAGCGGCCGCCATGCACGGGAGAGCCGAGTTCTTCGCGCCGGAGACCCTGATGGTCCCAAGCAGCGGGTTTCCGCCGCGGACTACAAATTTATCCATACAACCAGTTTACGGACTGGAGCAGCGGATTTGGGGTGCCGTCGCGGATGCGCGGCACGATCCTGCGCTGAAAAGTTGTGTGACAGGGACGAAGCCTCGTTAGCGCCTGCGGTACACGTCGTACAGCGCAAGCTGTCGGTACGGCACGAATCCCGCTCCAGCGCCGCTATGATCGCTGGCAGTTGGTCGTATGGTGAGTCTGTGAGTTGCAGACTTCGCTTTACGATCAGCCATTTGATCCCTGTGCTTCGCGCCTCTTCCGAAGCTTCCTTCGGCGTGTAGGGAAAGGTCGCCGGATCAAACAGCAGTACAGGGAAATGCGGTGTGCGGCCCGTCGCGAAGAAGAAGGGATCCTTCTCCCGGCACGAGCAGAATGCCCTCGTCCTGCGGAACCTCTGCGTCAGCGAAGTGAATCAGTTCCTCAAAGCCCGGAATCCAGGGACCGGGAGACCGCATGCCGCGGAGGGCAGGGACCGACGCGTAGGCGGGCGGGCCATCGGTGTGGATGTAGCTGAGGCGCTCGTGGCAGACAGCGTACGCCGCACCGGAAACAAATAGGGTCGTGGAGACGACGGCTCCGAGGGGGAGAGCGATTCCCGGTACGCGGATCAGCAGGCCCGCGATGAGAAGCACGAGCAGCGGCCAGAAGGCGTAGGTAGAGCCCCAAAGCTGCTGCGAAAGAAAGGCACCGTGGATGGTGGCGAGGAGCACCCAGGGTAGGAGGCAACGATTCGCTGCTGGCTTCCGCAAATCCAGGATGGTAACTACCGCCGACAGGACGAGGATGTGCGGCCAAAGGGAAAGTAGCTGGTCTGCGCGGTCGTCCGCGTCCGCGGTGCGCAGAAGCGTTACAAGTGTCCAAAGAAACGGGCTGGAGAGCAGGAAAACCGCCAGGATGCAGTGCGCGGTGTAGTTTGTACCGCGGCCAGCCCGAAGCAGCCAGACCGCAGCCGCGGCGCAGGGGAGACTCCACAGAAGCGACACCTGACGGTAGGCTCCAGGACTACGCGGAACCCAGGAAGGCGTCTTTGAGCAGCAAATTCTAAGGTCCAATGAAGGTAGTTTGCCAGACCTGCCCATTGCCGTACCACTACCAAAGCAGCGGCGAGTGACCCCACGGCTGCTCCCATCACCAATAGCTGCGGGGTAGCGCTGGCGGACTGCATCCTCCGTGCAACAGCGGTCGCGACGAGCGCGGCCAGGGTGCTCGCAATGAAGGTGAGGCCGATCTTCATCTTGAAGAAGATGGGCAGCACACTGCTTGCACCGGCCGCTAGGCACCACAGCATCTTGGGCCATCTGGCACCAATCTGCTGGTAGCGGGAGCGTGGTCCTTGAGAGCACGTTTCAACAAAGTGAGCGCTGCGAGCACCGCCAGGGACGCATCGCCGTCGTAGATCGGATGGGGGTAGACACTGTAGATGCGCAGGAATATCAAGGGCGCCGAAAAAATTCCCGCTAATACGCCAGCGGGAGATCCAACAGGCCTGAGCACTCCTAGCAGTAGCCGCCAGGTCGGAATTGTGGCGAGACCGCCCGCGCTAGCTGAGTAGAGGATCGTGTGCCAGTACACACGTCCGAAGATATGGAGGATCGCCGCCTGGATGAGAAAGGTCAGAGGGGCGTGAGAGAACGGGATGGCGCGGTAGGGAACCACGCCCTGGCTGAAGCGCCACGCACTATCGAGGAGAAAGCTGAGATCCCACAGAACCGAGATCTGGGAATTCTGCCAGAGGACGAAGGCGCAAGTTGCACCAAAGAGTGCAGTACCGACAAGCAGCGGGAGACCTGTGGATGCGAGGGCCTGGAATGGGAACCCGCGACGAGAGGTCAACCCGCCCCGCTTGCGTTACAGCTCGAGCCGCGCATCTTCGATGGCGAGGCGTACGTTGCCATCCGACTTACCGAGACGGCGTACGGCTTCCATCTTGTCCACATTTGCCTTCAGCATAACGACGGCAATGGGAATGGATTTTCCTGCCGACTTGATGGTGCGGATCGCGGTGTCTCGATCGATGCCGCAAACTTTCATGAGCACACGAATGCCGCGCTCGACAAGCTTCGCGTTTTTCATGTGGACGTTGACCATCAGGTTGTCATAAACATAGCCGAGGCGAGTCATTGCCCCCGTAGTAATCATGTTGAGCACCATCTTCTGCGCGGTGCCGGCTTTCATGCGGGTAGAGCCTGAGACGACCTCGGGGCCGACCTCAACGATGATGCAGGTGTCCGCGACCTCAGCAAGCGGAGTGTTCAGATTGCAGGTGATCGCCGCCGTCATGGCTCCGCGTGCCCGCGCATACTCCACAGCCCCCACGACATACGGGGTCCGGCCTGAAGCCGAGACGCCGATGACGATGTCCTTGCGGGTCGGCCGGCGACGGGCGATGTCTCGCTGACCGATCTCAGGCGAGTCTTCGTTGACGTCAGAGGCCGAGGCGAGCGCCTTGGGACCGCCCGCCATGATGTATTGAACCTGTGACGGTGCTGTTGAATAAGAGGGCGGGCACTCTGAGGCATCGAGTGCCGCGATGCGTCCCGATGATCCCGCTCCAACATAGATCAGGCGTCCACCATCGCGCAGAGAGCGGGCGACGATGTCTATTACGACTGCGATCTCCGGAAGGGCCTTTTTCACGGCCGCCGCAACCCGAGCGTCGTCGTGGTTGATGATGCGGGCGATGTCGAGAGCCGACTTGGTGTCGAAACCCTCGGATGCCGAGTTGGTGTTCTCCGTCGAAATGTCGTGGAGTCCTTCGTTGCCGCGCCGGGATGCAGGCGCGGTTGACTGCTCGATCAGTGTTAGTGTTGCCATGTTAAGGCCGCCGTTGTTTAAACTTTATTTTAGACCCTAATCGTAGTCGTTTCCTGCAACCTGGGGTATCCATGACTTTCGTCACCTACCCACAAAAGGTACCTCGTTCAACCGAGCATGTACCTCCTGCGGGGCTGAGTCCTGAGGACCCGCGCGCGGCTTTGTGCTTGGGGTCCGGGACTTTGATGCGAGGTGATCGCACTGAAGTTGCCATGGATTCCCAACGTGACTGTACCATGCGGAAGATGCTCTTCATCAAAATAGATACGCGTACTCTCTGCCGGATCCTTTGGGTCCTGTTTGGCAGTCTGGTAGCTGGTGTTGCGATTGCTCAGGAGCCGCATTCCCCGGATACCAGAGGGCTTCCGAAAGAGCTACTGAGTGTCCGCCTCCATACCCTTGCTGCGCAGCACCATGGACAGGTCGCGCTCTTCGCCGTGCAGTTGAATACCGGAAATACTGTAGGACTAAACCCCGACGCGGTTGTTCAGACAGCCTCCGTGATTAAGCTCGCGATCCTGTATGAGGCAATGCAGCAGGTGCGATCTGGCGCTGCAAAATGGGACGACGCGATAACGCTTCGCCAGGGCGATGCGGTTAGTGGCTCTGGAATACTGCTGTTCTTCGACACGCCCCACCGGCTGACGTTGCGGGAGGACCTCACGCTGATGGTGATGATGAGCGATAACACCGCAACAAACCTGGCTATAGACCGGCTTGGGCTGGACTCGATCAACCAGCGAATCGCCTGGATGGGATTGCAGGACACACATCTCTACAAGAAGATCGGAAAGCCCGCGGACGGACCGATGCCGTCCGACCAGCCGAAGTTCGGGTTGGGCAAGACTACTCCGCGTGAGATGGCCATGCTGATGGAGCGGATCGGCCGCTGCGAATTTGACCAGCTCCCGCTGCCGACGCTTGGCGCCCGCAGACGTTGCTATCTGCGCGGTTGCAATGAAGATGCTGCGCAACCAGTTCTACCGAGACACCGTACCCCGTCTGCTGGAGAAACTGGATTCTACCGAGGTCGGGTCCGGCACCGCCAGCAAGACGGGGAGCCTGAACGCGGTGCGGAATGACGTCGCGATTGTTGCGGGCAAATCGGGACCTATGGTGCTTTCAATCTTTACCTATGACAATAAGGACACCGGTTGGACGGCGGATAATGAAGCCGAACTGTTGATATCAAAGATGGCCCGGGCGATCGTTGATGCCTGGTCTCCGGAGGGTATTGACGGTAAGGCGCTCGTGCCCGGACTCGGACTAGGTGCCGGAGCGCAATCGCCCGGCATAAGCAAGATGAATTCTGCACCGTCTAACTAAGAGGAACGTGAGGAACGGGTGACCGAAGAGAAGCCGACGGACGACGTGAGCGCAAACGGGAAAGGCGGTGCCGCCTGGGGAGGTGCCCGACACCGGGAATCGACCCGGAATCGAGGTGCACTCGTGGTTGCGTGACCTGGTCGTCTCCGTCGCTATCTCGGCCTTCATCATCGTGTTTCTTTACCAACCTGTGCGGGTTGAAGGCACAAGCATGCTGCCAATGCTCGAGGATCAGGACCGTCTCTTCATCAACAAACTTGCGTACCGGGTGGGAGACATCCACGAAGGCGACGTCGTGGTGTTCCAATACCCGCGAGACCACACCAAGAGCTACATCAAGCGGGTGATCGCGCTTCCGGGGGATGTGTTTCGGATCGACCACGGGCGGGTCTATGTGAACGGCAAGCGGCTTAGCCGAGCCGTATGTGCCCGAGCGGTACACCGACGATCGCTCCCAGCCCGAGATGGTGCTGCCGCCTCACCAGTACTTCCTCATGGGAGACCACCGTTCCATCTCTTCCGACAGCCGCGACTTCGGGTCCGTGGACCGCGACCTGATCTACGGCAAGGCCGCCTTTGTATATTGGCCGATGGAGCAGGTGGGGGTGGTGCACTAGCGAAACCGTGCTAGGACAAGGCTGCGGCAACGATCTGCTCGAAGGAGAGCGGATCCAGACTCGCGCCTCCTACCAGTGCACCGTCGATGTCGTCGAGGCAGCACAAACTGGCTGCGTTGTCGGGTTTGACTGAGCCTCCGTAAAGGATTCTCACAGCGTTCGCAACTTCGCTCGACAGCGAAGCGGCGACCTGGGCCCGCACAACCCTGTGTGCGCTTTCGGCAATCTCCGGTGTCGCGGTGCGACCGGTTCCAATCGCCCACACCGGTTCGTAGGCAATGACGATGGGAGCCGGCAGCCTCCGGCTCGATGCCCTTCAGAGCCGTCGAGACCTGTCGCTGAAGCACCTCCGCGGTCTGACCGGCTTCGCGCTGTTCCAGGTGTTCGCCGACACAGACGATCGGGATCAGGCCGTGAGCAAGCGCCGATCTTCAGCTTCAGGTTGACCGTCGTGTCTGTTTCGTTGAAATACTGGCGCCGCTCCGAATGACCGATGAGCACGTGGGTCACCCCGATAGCCCTTCAGCATCAGCGGAGAGGTCTCGCCAGTATAGGCACCCTGATCCAGCCAATGCATGTCCTGCGCCGCGATCCCGATGGAGCTGTTGCGGGCCGCACCGACCACAGAAGCCAGAAGCGTAGGCGAGGCGCACAGGACGATGTCAGCGCCTAGAGCTTGTCCCGCAATCGGGGCAAATCGTTCGGTGAACTCCACCGCCTCGGCGGGCGTCTTGTACATCTTCCAGTTGGCGGCAATCAGCGGCTTTCGTGACATCCGTATCTCGACTCTCTCTCTTCGCGGATCGTACTCGTTGGGTATCTGGAGACTTACTTGTCCGTCAGCGCGGCCACGCCTGGGAGCGTCTTGCCTTCCAGGAATTCCAGGAGGCGCCGCCGCCGGTCGAAATGTGCGAGATGCGGCTGGCAACCCCGGCCTGCTGCACCGCGGCAACAGAATCTCCACCGCCCACAATGGTCGTCGCATCCTGGTTGGCCGCGACCAGTTCCGCGATCGCGTTGGTGCCGTGCGCAAACGGGGCCAGTTCGAAGACGCCCATAGGGCCGTTCCAGAGGATCGTCCGCGCGTCGGCGATCTCACGGGCAAACAGGTCGATGGTGGCCGGACCTGATGTCCAGTGCCATCAGCTGCTCCGGGAAGGCGCCCGTCGCCTGCGAAGAGCTGAGTCTTGGCATCGGCCGCGAACTTGTCGGCCAGGCAGTGGTCCACCGGCAGAAGCAGCTTGACGCCCTTCTCTCTTGCCTTCTCGAGTGCAGCCTTGGCGACCTCAACCTTGTCGGCTTCCACCAGCGATTTGCCGGTCGCCTGACCCATCGCGTTCAGGAAGGTGTACGCCATCCCGCCTCCGATCAGCAGCGTGTCGGCCTTGTCCAGCATCGAGTCGATGACGTCGATCTTGCCAGAGATCTTTGATCCTCCAATGATCGCCACAAACGGCCGATCCGGCTCGGTGAGCACCCTGCCCAGGAACTTGAGCTCCTTTTCCATCAGCAGACCTGCGGCCGACTGGGACACGTAGTGCGTGATCCCTTCGGTCGACGCATGCGCTCGATGCGCGCTGCCGAACGCATCGTTGACGTAAATATCGCAAAGCGCCGCAAGCTGCTTCGGCGAACTTCGGATCGTTCGCCTCTTCTTCAGAATGGAAGCGCAGATTCTCCAGCAGCAGGGTCTGACCGGACTCGAGCTGCCGCGACATCTCGATCGCGATCTCGCCCACGCAATCCGGCGAGAACGCGACGTTCTCCGCCGGATTCAGCACATGATCCAGCAAGATGCGCAGCCGGATTGCCACGAGGCCGCAGGCTCATGGACTCCACCGGCTTCCCTTCGGCCGACCAAGATGGGAGCAGAGGATTACCTTCGCCTTGTGGCGCAGCGCGTATTCGATCGTGGGCAAGGTCTCGCGGATACGGGTGTCATCGGCGATCGACACCATCCTTGAGCGGCACGTTGAAGTCCACGCGGATGAGCACGCGCTTGTGAGCCAGATCCAGATCGCGAATGGAAAGCTTGGCATGTGTATCCTTTGGGGTGAGGAATGCGATAAGAGCCAAAAAGGCCCACGACGAAGCGGGCGGCGTTCGGACCTTTTGTCGTGGAGTTCATGCGTTCCCTCGTACGGTAGCCCTAAGGCTAGCGCAATGCGGCGGGCAACGGAAGAGGACAGCCGAGTGGCTGCCCTACGTCCATTTTTGAGGCCCAGTCAAGCTCAGAGGCCTTGTTTCACCAGGAAGAGAATCAGGTCCTTCACCCGGTTCGAGTAGCCCCACTCGTTGTCATACCAGGAGATGACCTTGCCCGTGTTGCCGCCCACGACTTTGGTCAGATGAGAGTCGAAGATGCTGGATAGAGGATTGCCCTTGAAGTCGGAGCTGACGAGTTCTTCGTCGGTATATCCCAGGATTCCCTTCAACTCCGCTTCGCTGGCAGACTTGACCGCGGCATTGATGCTCGCCACGGAGATCGGCTTCTCAGAAACGAAGGTTAGGTCGACTACAGAGACGTTAGGCGTCGGGACGCGAATCGCAAAGCCATCGAGCTTGCCGGACATCTCAGGAATGACGAGTTTCAGCGCCTTTGCGGCGCCGGTGGAGGACGGGATCATGCTCAAGCGCGGCAGCGCGGGCACGGCGCAGGTCCTTGTGCGGCGTGTCCAGGATGACCTGGTCGTTCGTGTAGGAGTGGATCGTCGTCATAATGCCCGAGGCAATCCCAAAGGTATTGTGAAGAACTTTGACTACCGGGGCCAGGCAGTTGGTGGTGCAGCTTGCGTTGGAGATGACGTTGTGCTTCTGCGGGTCGTACTTGTCATCGTTGACCCCGAGCACGAGCGTGATGTCCTCGTTCGTCGCGGGTGCCGAGATGATCACCTTCTTTACGGTGGTGCCAAGGTGTGCCTTCGCCTTCATCTGCATCCGTGAAGAAACCAGTGGATTCGACGACGACTTGCGCGCCGACTGAGGCCCAGTCGAGTTTTGCGGGGTCGCGCTCGGCGAATACCTTTATCTGTTTCCCGTCGATCGCAATGAAGTCCGCCCCATGTGTGATCTCGTTCTTCAGGTTTCCCAGGATGGAGTCGTACTTGAGCAGGTGGGCCAGCGTAGCCGGGGTGGTGAGGTCATTGACTGCGACAAACTCGATCTCCGGGTTTCCGATCGCGGTGCGAAATACATTACGTCCGATTCGGCCGAAGCCGTTAATCCCTACTTTTACAGCCATTGTTTACTTGCTCCTGTTCTGCTGCGGTGATACAAACTGGTCTTCAGTCCTGCGTCCCGGTCGGTGGGAGAGGCAATTGTCACCACTCTTTACCGTTTAGCCCATCAGAGCGGATGCTACCACCCTGAGTTTCGAGGCGCAAACGCAGCCCACGGCGGTTACAGGTCCCTCAATGGTGGAATAGACTCGGCACGAGGTCGCCCGCAGAATGGATACTGTATTGCACCGTGATTGTGTAGGGCCCGCTTAATTCGTATCGCTGCGGCGGGGAGGTTTGCTATTGTGACTGGAGCAGTCGGCCAGGCGCTGAGGCGTTAGAAGGGGTTCGCGTGGTATCGCAGATCTTCCACAGACTTCTATTCCGCTTGAAGAGGCACTATTTCATGTTGTGGCTGGGGGCCATACGGAGGTGGTACTGGTGCGTCCAGGGCATGTCGATCGGGTCAGGAACGCGACTCCGCAGACTTGAGGTGACCTGGCCCCACAAAGTCCAATTGGGTAAGCGTTGCAACCTCGAGGAAGACGTGTGCTTCAACTTCGCCGGCCCCTATTCGCCGGGAGTGGGCATCGTCCTCGGGGACGGCTGCTTCATCGGCAGGGGATGCGAATTCAATGTTTCCTCCCGTATCTCGTTGGGGGATTGTTGTTTGGTCGGCAGCGGGACCCGCTTCATCGACCATAATCATGGAATGGCGCTCGGCCGCCCCATGAAGCAGCAGCCCGAGACGCAGGGGGATATCGAGATAGGGTCCGATGTGTGGATTGGTGTAAACAGTGTCATCCTCCGCGGGGTCACCATTGGAGATGGTGCCGTAATCGCGGCGGGTTCGATCGTGACCAGATCCGTGCCGTCCTTCTGCGTGGTGGCGGGGGTGGCTGCGCGGCCAATTCGTTCCCGGACGTTCGCAGAGTACGAGGGGCTTCGGCAACTCATCAAATCGGCCGGGGCGGGCGCGAGTATGTCGGGCCCGGATGGCGGCCCGCCCGTGAAAGCCAGCCTTGATAGCTAGCGGAACGACAGTATCGTGCCGGGTGCCAATCAGTTGCGATGGCGTTCTGCCGTGTGGTACAAGCGACCCATGCGCGATTTGCGCGAATGGATAAGTAACATCATGAGAAGACGTTCCAGACGTGGACCGAACAACTCCGAGTCCACCGGCAAAAGCGGGCAGGAGATTCCTCAAAATCAGCCGGCGCCGCTCCGTCCTACGTACCCCGACGCATTGCCCAGCATCCACGCACAAGGTAAGGAAGTTCCTCCAGTCGCCTCGGTTCCAACAGCTCCAACCCAGAAAATGGCGCCGCCTGTTGAGCCGCCGGCTATCGTGGCGGCAGTTCCGGCCATAGAAAGAAAAGTTGAGGTCGAGACACAGCCGGAATCCCTCGGCACGCCGCCCGGCGAGCAGGCCCCCTTGTCACCTAAGGAGCCCAGGGGGTATGTCGTTCTTGCAATTGGGCTTCCGGGGTCAGGCAAGACGACGTGGTACAAGCGGCGCGGGGTCACTCCGCTGTCGAGCGATTTGCTTCGGAGCCTGCTCTTCGATGACCTCACAGAGCAGCGCTACCAGGGTCTGGTGTTTTCCACGCTACGTAGCCTGTTGCGGGCTCGGCTGATTGCCAAGATGCCGTGGAACTACGTGGACGCCACCAACCTAAGCGCGCACGAGCGGAAGCAGTGGATACGCATGGCAAAGAGCTTCGGATATGAGGTGCAGGCGGTGTTCTTCGATGTGCCACTTTCCGTTTGCCTGGAGCGAAACTCCAAGCGAGACCGGCAGGTCACCGACGAGGTTATGCACAAGATGGCTGAGAAATTGCGGCCCCCGACCTTCAAAGAAGGGTTCGAAAAGATCACCGTCGTGCGAGTCAAGGGTCACCCGGGCACTGAACCTACGGGTGCCGAGCCCTCCGAAGCGCCGACTGCGCAAGTGTGATCGCATCCTAGTCAGTCAGGCATGGTAGATGGCCGAGCCCAGCGTCCAGTTCGAAGACGTAAGCTACCGGCTGCCAGACGGCCGCACCCTAATAGCGGGTGTCACACTCAGGTTGGCCCCAGGTACAACTACGGCGCTGCTAGGCCGCTCCGGGTCGGGGAAGACGACCCTGCTCCGGATGGTAAACGGCCTGGTTCGGCCCACCACTGGAACGGTGGTCAATGCTGGTGCGGATGTGGCAGGTTTAGACGCGGAAGACGTGATCCGAATGCGCCGGCGCACCGGGTATGTCATCCAGGAGACCGGTCTGTTTCCGCATATGTCAGTGAGGCGAAACGCCGGGCTGGCCCTGGAGGTGGCTGGGAGCGCCATTGCGGAGCGAGCAGCCCGCGTAGCAGATTCGCTCAAGTTGGCCGGGCTTAACCCCGTAGAGCTTGGTGACCGCCTACCTTGGCAGCTCTCAGGTGGGCAGCGACAACGCGTCGGGTTGGCTCGTGCGCTCGCACCGAACCCGGCCGTACTGCTTCTAGACGAGCCATTCGGCGCTCTGGATCCGATAACGAGGGCGGAGCTCCAAACTACACTTCGCGATCTGCTTGTGCGCCTTGGAAAAACAGCCCTCCTTGTGACCCACGACCTCGATGAAGCTCTGTACCTTGCCCAGCGCGTGGTGTTCCTGGACCACGGCTCCGTTGTTGCGGACCTTCCAGCGAGCGACGTGCTCGCTTCCTCAAACGTGCACGTTCGGGCCTACATCCGTGCGGTGCACCATGCCGCGGCCACATGAGCAGCCTTCCGGAATTTGTCAGCCAGCATGCTTGGGAGATAGGCCGACTCACGTTCGAGCACCTCTGGCTGACACTCTCGGCGATGCTCCTGGCATGTGCGATCGGACTGCCACTCGGAATCGCTCTAACCCGGCATGAAACCTTCGCGCGTCCCATACTGGCTGTGGCCAATGTGATTCAAACGATCCCTTCATTGGCGCTGTTTGGATTGTTACTGCCTGTGCCCTGGCTCGGCGAAAACGCAGCTCGCCTTGCTATCCTCGCGCTTACCGGTTACGCGTTGCTACCCATCCTGCGCAACACGTACACCGGCATCCGTTCTGTAGACCCCGCTCTTGTGGATGTATCGAATGCACTCGGAATGACCGGCATGCAACGTCTGGTAAAGGTGGAGCTGCCCCTCGCTGCTTCGGTGATTCTGGCAGGAGTTAGAACCGCTACCGTGATCTGCGTCGGCGTCGCCACGATCGCTGCGGCGATTGGGGCTGGCGGGCTGGGGGAACTCATCTTCCGCGGGGTGGCTTCCGTGGATAACGGCCTTGTTCTCGCCGGAGCCGTCCCCGCGGCGCTCCTCGCATTGGCAGCGGATTCCGCCCTGGGCGCGATAGAAAAGAAGGTTGCGGTGCATCGATGATCGGAAGAGCATCACGAGCGGCCGTGTTGGTGGCGTTGACGGTGTGGTGCCTTTTAGATCTCACCGCGTGTGCTCCCCCGCGATCTGGCCGGATTGTAGTTGGCGCCAAGAACTTCACCGAACAGGTGGTTCTCGGGGAGCTCCTCGCCCAGGAAATCGAGGCAGCGTCCGCAGAAGCAGGGCATCCCCATAGGGTAGAGCGGCGCTTTTACCTTGCAGGATCTTACCTCTGTCATCAGGCCCTGGTATCGGGCCGCATCGACGCGTATGTCGAGTACACGGGGACGGCTTTGACAGCGATCTTGAAGGAGCCTCTTCCTCCACCAGCCGAGCGCACCGCTGCGACCGTGTTTGCGCGCGTTGCGAGGCTCTACCAGACCCGATACCGAATTCGGGTGGAGCCCTCGCTTGGTTTCGAAAACACGTTCGCCATGGTTGTGCGTTCGGGAGATGCCCGGCGCATGCAACTGACAGCGCTGTCGCAGGCAGCCCGTATGATCTCCTCGCCTGAGAGCCCTTCTAATCTGCCGCACCCATGGCGTCTTGGGGTTGGCTATGAATTTGAATCCCGGCCGGACGGGCTGCCTGGACTTTCCGCCGCATACAGCCTTCGGTTTGCTGCCCCCCCGAGAACGATGGATCTCGGACTGTTATACCGGTCGCTTGCGGCAGACCAGGTGGACATAGTGGCAGGGAATTCGACCGATGGGCCTATTCGGGCACTCAACCTGACCATCCTCCAAGACGATCTGCACTATTTCCCTCCGTACGAAGCAGTTCCTTTGGTGCGGTCGGACGCTTTGGCTGCGCACCCGGAGATTCAGGCTGCGGTTGACCGACTGGCGGGCAAGTTAAGTGCATCCGAGGTTCAGGGCATGAACGATGCTGTGGATGTTCAACACCGCGACACCGCCGAAGTGGTTCGAGAATTTCGAGCGAGAAAAAGTCTGTGAATCCCCAGAAGAAGTCTGCAGATCTAGGAGCAAGCATGCGCAGATCCCCTGAACCTTGGCTTCGCGCGACACACCTGGACGTGGACCCTGTACAACGGCAGGCGCTGCACGCCCTGGAACTGTGTGGGGAGGATTGCCTGCACTGGCGCGAGCGACTCGTCCACGGCGAGACCGATGCCCGGCCATTCGGGCTTGAACCGATCTCGTTTCATCTGAGGCATATCGCGCGATCTCTCGATCGTCTGCTGAGTTATGCGGAGGGTGCCAAGTTGGATGAAGCCCAGTTTCTGGCGTTGCGCACGGAAATGGAGAGTGGTGGCTCGCCCGAGAGTTTAAGAGCGGAACTAAACCTGGCACTGGACAGGTCCGCTCGCAGGATTCGAGCCTTCTCGCCCACGCAGTTCGGTGAGCCACGCTACGTAGGCAGGGCTCGCCTTCCAACCACGGTGGCGGGTCTCCTGATCCACTGTGCAGAGCATACGCAGCGGCACACCGGGCAGGTCGTAACCACGGCCAAGCTGCTACTCGCGCTCAGGGTGCAGGTTTGAGTCCGCGCCTCCACCATGTACACCCTACCCACTGATGAGAACGTCCAATAGAACCCCGGGGGCAGTTATGTCCACCGAAACAAACGACAACCACTACCTACGAATCCGGGCTCCTGCTCAGCATCGCGGTAAGCGGCTCCTGCTGTGGTTGGCCGTTTCGCTCTTCTGCCTGGCCGCTGGCCTAGGTGTGGTTGCCGAGATGATGTTGCGGCGGGCGGGGCCGATCCTGAAAGCCCGCCTCACCGAGACATTGAGGACCAGGTTCAACAGTAGAGTAGAGCTCGACGCCTTCAACGTATCTGTCATACACGGAATCGATGCGTCCGGGGCAGGGCTGCGGATTTTTGCACCAGATGACGTAATTGCGGCCGGCGAGCGCGAACCAATAATCGCAATTCGCGACTTTGGCTTTCATACAAGTCTACGCGGGTTCTTCGAGAAGCCCACCCGGGTCAGTACGGTTCACATCTCCGGGATGACCATCACAGTTCCGCCCGGCACGATGCGGGGGCATGCTCGGCCCGGCTCCGGGGCAGGCAAGATAAAGCTTGTTGTCGACACCCTTATCTTCGAGAATTCGAGCCTGATCCTGCAGAACAGCCGCCCTGATAAAGACCCTAAGATCTTTGAACTCCGCCACATTGAAATGCGCGACTACGGGGCCGCTTTTCCTCTCAGTTACGATGCGGTCCTGACAAATGCGATACCGCGCGGCAACATCCATGCGACGGGAAAGTTCGGCCCATGGAACACTGAGAGCCCGGGCGATACGCCGATTAGTGGGCGCTATGTTTTCGATCATGCGCAACTAAGTAGCATCCGAGGGATTGCAGGGACTCTGGAATCCGCCGGCGACTTTTACGGCCGGCTCCATCACATCGACATAATCGGGATGACCGACACGCCTGACTTCTCGCTCGATTCTGCAGAACGTCCGATGCCACTGCACACGGCCTTCCATGCCGTTGTTGACGGTCTCAGCGGCGACACCTACTTGCAGCCAGTACGGGCACGGCTCGGGACCTCTGAATTCTCCTGTGCGGGGACCGTGATCAACGTGAGAGCCAAGGGTCACTTGATCGACCTCAACGTGGACATCCCCGACGGCCGGGTTGAAGACTTTCTGCGCCTCGCAGTGCGCAAACAGCCATTTATAATCGGGCGCTTGCAGATGCGTGCGCGGCTCAACATACCGCCGGGACGGGAGAGTGTTGTGAAAAAGATTGCGTTGGAGTCTGAGTTTTCCATGCGTGGCATCCACTTCACCAATCCCGCAACAGAGGACAAGATCGATGAGCTTGCACTCCGGGCACAGGGTAAGCCGACCGAAGCGCGCCCGGGTGCACCGGATGTCCGGTCCACGCTAGCAGGAATGTTTCATCTGCGCCACGGTCAGCTGAACTTCAGTCGGCTTGAGTATGGACTTCCCGGTGGGAAGATCGAGCTCTCCGGGACCTACAATACGGCGGGAGAGCAGATCAACCTCGTTGGCGAAATCCGCACCGAGGCGAAACTATCCCAGATGGTGACTTCACGTTGGAAGTCATGGCTTCTGAAGCCTGTAGATCCGTTCTTTCGAAAGGATGGTTCCGGGGCAGTCATACCCATACGGATAACGGGGACAAAGGACGATCCCAAATTTTCGCTTGACCTCAAGCACCTGGGCGGCAAGGCAAATGCGCCGCCGAGGATCGATTGACGCCCGGCGACCTCCGCAACCCGGGGAGTTCACGCTACGGATTGGTCTTCAGCTTGGGGAAGAACGTGAGCTGGAAAGAAAAGGTGTTGTCATTCTGCTTGCCCGCGAGGTAAGCCGGCGCCTTCCAGGCTTCGTACCTGTACCAGGCGTTCAGTTCCACGGCCGACGTGAATCGCTTCACCATGGCGACGGTGAGTTGATTCTGTGTCGTGCCGCCGGCAATAAAGTCCTTTGGCGTTTTCTTGTTCAGATAGGAGAGCTGTACCCATTCGTTGCCAGACAAGTGGTAGGTCAACCACGCTTGGCCCCCCTTGGCTTCGCGCCCGATCCAATCTCCCAGGAGATTGCCCTTGTTGGTGTAGCCCTGCTTCTGAACGGAGACTTCAATATATTGATGTCCACCGCCCTGACAGACAAGGGTAGAGCAGTCCGTGGAGGCACCCTCGACTCGTAAGTCGAGCTTGTTGGCTCCGGGAATGTGCGACAGGTAGATCCCGGGCCTGTATGCTGCACGCCGTGGAGAAGAGATGGGGGTGACGTCGTCGTGTGCTTCGGAATCCGCATAGAGCGTCAGGTAGTTCCGTGCGAATGGAAGCCGGTATGAGAAGTTGAAACCGGAAAAGCGCGCCCCGGGATCATTGCGCGAAAACTTGTAGCAACGTTCGTGTCACTGATGCTAAGAAAACCCTTCAGGAAAGTGTGGAGTGTAACCGGTTCGTGGCCCGCGCCACCGAAGATCACAGTGCGCTGGAAGCCGAACTCGAAGTCGCGTGTCGGGCGGAACGAGAACATATCCGAGTGGACCCAGTCGTCATTTGGCGCGGTGTGGCCCTTCAAGCTGCCATAGAAGAAGTCGTAACGCATGGGGCCCAGCACGCGCGAGAGGTACTTTACGTAGAGCGGCTCGACTCGATTGATTCGGAAAGAATAGATATTTTCCGCGTTGTTCGACCAGGTCATCGCCCCGCCCATGCCGGGCCCTTCCCAGGCATCAGACTTTCCAAGGGAAATCTCGTGCCCCAGGACTTGGTACGACAGCGTCGCCTCAATCAATCGGAACGGATTCTGGGCGGCAATCAGGCCGGTTGGTATGGTGGCCTGGGGATAGTTGGGCTTTGCGACAGGATATGTCTCATCCAGAAGGGCGAGTTGGTTCGAAAGAGCGAGTGAGTACCCGGTGGCGGAAGGTGCGTGCTGGTACTCCCCACGCACATACAACGAAAACGGTCCCCGCTCGTTCACCGTCGAGAATCCCGTGACGTTGTTGAAACCAGATTCGTGTGGACGGCCATAGTCGTCGAAAAATGTCTGACCGAGATGGTAGCTATCCTGCAGGATGTTCCCTGAGACACCCTGCACGCGCGTGTAGATAGACTGCACTCCATAAACCGTGCCCCGGACGGCATTCTCTGCCACGCCCTCATCGCTCAGTTCGTTCATCAACGCGGCGAGAATGTCCTGAGCTTCACTGTCATTGCTCGAAAGGATTGCGTCCTGCGAGACCTGCAGCATGTGCAGCAGGCTGCGCCGCGTGTACGGCCGCATCGCCAAGTACATCGTGTCAATGTAGCCCATACCGTAGAGCCGCATCACCTTGGGATAAACCCAGCTATCCACTGGGATGTAGGTGCTGCCGTGATTGTCCCGCGGCTTCCCCTCGGTGGCCGGCGTTCCGTACGCGGGCAAGGCTGTATACGGCACCTGGGGGCTCGGCATAGTGGATGTGACTACCGGGGCGGGCGCTGGAGTGGGCGGCGGGATAGCCCTGTCTGTCTGTGTTTGCGGAGCATACGCAGGACTGGATTCAATGGTAGCCGGGTCGCTGGGAGTCGGCGGAGGGACGCTCTGCGGGGCGAGGGTGCTCGGGTTGTCCTGTTGTGCTGCGGGCGTCGAAGCTGCGGGCGAGGGCGTAGCCTGAGCCAAAGCCGAAGAGGCGACTAAGAGTACAAGGGCGGCGGCAAGGCTCCCTAGGAGCGGCCCATGGCTATGTCGGTTCACGATTTCAGTTTACCGGCTTGCGGAGATGGCGTGCCATAGCGCGGCTTTGCGCGGCGATCCATGCGCGGGTGACGACGTTCCGTTCGAGCATGTACGCTTCGATGGCACCGAGGGGTCCGTTGGTTTCCCGGCCCGGTCTGCCCGATGTGCCGCGACACGCAAAGGGAACACACTCCATGACCGCCGGTCCACCGCCCGAACGCGCGCGGCCGAGCGACTCCTGCACTACCCGGTAGACTGCTACAGCGTCCTCGAGGTCCACTGAGATAGCGGGCACACCGCTTCGGTTTATCAGTGTGCTCAGCGTGCCGTCGCAATCGACCTGACCGCGCGGGAGGGTAATGAAAAGCACAGGCAGGAGGTGTTCACCCGCATGCTGCAGCATTCTGCGGAGGTCAGGCCCTGCCACCTCGCCGGCTCGTGCATACAAGACGACGGCGTTCCGCCCCACGTCGGGTACGCCACCCTTTGCCTGTAGACCGGCCGCCGCGCCGAGTGCGGCCCACAGCCGATCGTACGGTAGACGGACCGTCGGCAGGGTTGTCGCGGCGCCACAATCCGCGAGCAGTCCGCGCTTTCGCGATTTGACATTGGGCTCGAGCGCGCGGTGTAGCGCTTGGCCGCGAAGAAAGCACATCGCGGCACCCTCGTGGCTGTCGCTGACGAGATCACCCGGTACGAGCCCGACCGACGATCCCACGAGGCATGCCTCCAGCCCCAGCACCCCTGAACGACTCTTTGGGTGGAGAGAGTGTTCAAGTGCGCTTAGCCGCATCATCGCCAGATACATCTCTCGCAGACGCGCGCTGGGCATTAACGGGTTGTCAAAGGCGACAGTCTCCGCCATCTACGCTCGCGCCGGATCGCCGGCCTCTACGTCCAAGCCGAGTTCCGCGAGGGCCGCCTGAGCTTTCTTACCTTTGATCTTGCCCTCACGCGCCAGCCGCGAAAGAGCCGCCCCTGCAATCGACTCCGCACTCACCTCGAAGTGACGGCGCAGGTGCTCGCGGTTGTCACTGCGACCGAACCCGTCTGTGCCCAGAGTCACCAGGCGGCAGCGCCCATTTTCCTGGAGCCAGGGCGCCAACACATCCGGCAGCGATTTCATGTAGTCGCTGGCCGCGATGATCGGTCCCTTGGCACCTTCCAGAGCCGTTTCGATGTAGGTCTTCTTTTCAGGTTGAGCAGGATGCAGGCGATTCCAGCGCTCGACTGCGATAGCGTCACGGCGAAGCTCGGTGTAGCTGGTTACGCTCCAAACGTCAGCTTGCACCTGGTATTTCTCTGCTAGGATCTCCTGCGCTCGCAGCACCTCGTTCAAAATCGGCCCGGAGCCAAACAGCTGAAGCGTAGCCTCGCCTCCCAGCGCCGCGCGGAACTTGTAGATGCCTTGAAGGATGCCATCGCGACAGCCTTCCGGCATTGGCGGCATTGCATAATCCTCGTTGTACATCGTTATGTAAAAGAACCGGTCTTCGCCCGCTTCATACATCCGCCGGATCCCGTCCTGCAACACCACCGCAAGTTCGTAGACGAACGCCGGATCATACGAGATGCAGGTCGGTACGGTGCTTGCAAGAATGTGGCTATGCCCATCCTGGTGCTGTAGCCCTTCGCCTAACATCGTGGTTCGACCAGCAGTCCCCCCCATGAGAAAACCCTTGCCGCGTGAATCAGCGAAGGCCCAGACCATATCCCCAATCCGCTGAAAGCCGAACATGGAGTAATACATGTAGAAGGGAATCGTCGGCACCTTATACAGCGAGTAGGCCGTACCTGCGGCAGTGAACGACGCCATGGAGCCCGCCTCGGTGATGCCTTCTTCCAGAATCTGCCCGTCGCGGTCTTCACGATAGCTGAGCAGCATGTCGGCATCGTGCGGGGTGTATTTCTGTCCCTCCGGCGCGTAGATGCCGACCTGCTTAATCGCTGATTCCAGTCCGAAAGTGCGGCCCTCATCCGGCACGATGGGTACTATGAGCTTTCCAATTCGAGGATCCTTCATCAAGGCGCGCAAGATGCTTACGAATGCCATCGTGGTAGAAACGGCGCGCCCCTTGGACCCCCCGAGCCATTCGTTGAAGGTACTGAGTTCAGGGGCCTTGAAGTTGTTCTCAGGCACGTTGCGCGTCGGCAGATAGCCACCTAGTTCAGCGCGCCGCGACTGCATGTAGACGATCTCTGGGGCCGCGACGGTCGGCCGATAGGGAACGCCGTCCTTAGCGGCCTGCTCCGGGACAGGGATGTCGAACTGCTTAACAAAGGCGGCGAGCGCCTCGTCCGTCATCTTCTTCTCGGAGTGGGTGGCGTTGCGGGCCTGGGCCGTACCCAGTCCGTAGCCCTTCACGGTCTTGGCGAGAATAACCGTCGGGCCACCCTTATGTTCCATCGCACGCTTGTAGGCGTTGTAGATTTTGGCGGGGTCGTGCCCGCCACGGTGCAGCCGCTGCAACTGCTGGTCGGTGTAGTCCTTCACCAGCTCGAGCAGTTCAGGATACTTGCCGAAGAACTCCTTACGCAGATAAGGCACCGTCCTTGGCCTTGAAGGTCTGGAAGTCGCCATCCACGCATTCCTCCATCCGGCGCAGCAGCAGGCCTGTGTGGTCGCGGGCAAAAAGATCGTCCCAGTCCGATCCCCAGATGACCTTGATCACATTCCAGCCGGCACCCAGGAATACGCCCTCGAGCTCGTCGATGATCCGCTTGTTCCCGCGAACCGGGCCGTCAAGACGCTGGAGGTTGCAATTGACGACGAAGACGAGATTGTCGAGCTTTTCGCGTGAGCCAAGCGAGATAGCGCCCAAGTGTATCGACCTCGTCGGTTTCACCGTCACCTACAAACGCCCAAACCTTGCGCGGCGTCGGTTGAATGAGGCCGCGATTCTCGAGATAACGCATGAAACGCGCCTGGTAAATCGCGTTAGCGGCCCGATGCCCATGGAGACTGTCGGAAAATTCCAGAAATCCTGCATGAGCCACGGGTGCGGGTAGGAGCTCAGGCCCGCGTGCTCGCGCAATTCGTGGCGGAAATTCTTGAGGTGCTCGTCAGTCAAGCGGCCTTCGAGGTAAGCACGCGCATAGACGCCGGGTGAGGCGTGTCCCTGGAAGTAGATGAAATCGCCTGGCTGCTCGGAGCCGTCTTCGGCGCGTGTACTTGGCGCGGAAGAAATGGTTGAACCCCACCTCCAGCAGTGTAGCCAGGGAGGAGTAGGTGGAGATGTGGCCACCAATGCCGGCGTCTTTCTTGTTCTGGCCATGCACCATGGCCATGGCATTCCATCGGATCAGGGCTTCGACCCGGCGCTCCATCTGGCGGTCACCGGGATACGGCACCTCGTCGTGCTTCGGAATGGTATTGCGGTAAGGCGTGGTCAGCTCGCTGGTGCTAGTGACGCCAGCCTCGCGAGCGCGCTGCCGCAGCGCCTTCAGAATCTCCGCGCCATTCTCCCAGTCCTGCGCGACCACCTCGTCAAATGCCTCGATCCACTCGGCCATCTCTGCGGCGAAGTCTGCCTTCGCGGGAACTTCCGTCTTAGTCGTCATAGGGTCTCTTCCGATCTTTAGCTGGATCCAGCCGGGCCGAGCTAATCTTCGGGTATGTTGAGTTTGGCAACGTTCAATCCCTAACAACGATAAATGGCCAAGGCATCCCCCGTCACGCGGGGCGTGTTCCGGCGGAAGTTCTCGCCCTGCACCTACGGCCGGTATGATTCGAAAGGTGCATGGAACTTCATCAAGTGATGGCCAAACAGCGTCGGAGGCGGGGTCGCCTATCATTTTGTTGATGGACACCTGCGGTGCGGTGGGATCTGTGGCTCTGGCACGCCTCGGTGGCGCCCCAGCGATTCTTGCGACCAGGGAACTGCCAGGTCGAAGCTCTTCCGAGCGCCTGCTGCCCGCCATTGATGCGCTTTTGGCAGAACAAAGGTCGGCGCCCCCGCGGCTTCAAGCTGTGGCCGTGGTCCACGGACCTGGCTCTTTCACGGGGGTTCGAGTTGGTCTAAGCGCGGCAAAAGGACTTTGCGAATCCCTGAGCATCCCACTGCTCGCGATTTCGCGGCTGGCTGTCTTGGCCAGTAAAGCGACCCTGCCGCCGGGAGCTACGGGAACGGTGTTGGCCATGCTAGACGCCGGACGGGACGAACTCTACGCGGGGGAGTACCGGCAAGAAATATGTGTGAAGGAGTCGTTACGGACCGCGCACGAGGTAGCGCATCTGCAGGACACGGGTAGCTGCGCTGCATTCGTCGCGTGCGAGGGAACGGTGGTGGATCGTGTCGGTCGTACGGGCACTATTTTGGTTCCGGAACTTGGAGCAGCCGATGCTTTGGGAATCTCGACCAGCCGCATGCTGGCACGAGCGTTCGACGACGTCAGCGCCATCGACGCCAACTACGTTCGGCGGACTCCGAACGAGATCTTCGCGAAGCAGAGTTCGCGACGAAGCTGATTTCCGTATGCCGCAAATTACGATTCGTGAAGCGCTTCAGAGCGACCTTGCAGCTGTTATTGCGCTCGAGCGTGGAACGGAGGGTGCTCCGCATTGGCCCCTGGGTGCTTACGAAGCGATATTGCGCGCTGATAGCACAAACGGCTTTGAGCGAAAGCTGTTCGTCGCTGAGATGCAGCCTTCGCCCGGACTTGAAACGGGCGAGTTGCGAGTGGCGGGCTTCGTTGTGTTTTCCTTTCAGCCCGCCACAGGCGCAGGTGCGGCCCACGGGCTAGCTGAAGTTGAAAGCATCACCGTGTCGGCCGATTTCCGCCGAAGGGGATTTGGTAAGCAACTTTGTCTCACCGCCCTAGAGTGGTGCCGTCATCGGGGGGCCTCCTCGGTTGAGTTGGAGGTGCGGGCGGGGAGCGCTGGTGCTATGGCCCTGTACCGTGAACTGGGATTTCTGGAGACAGGCCGCCGCCGACAGTACTACAGCGACCCTCAGGACGATGCTTTGTTGCTGCGTCTGGACCTGTTTTGACCAGATTGCGCTCAGCGCTTGCAAACCGCTACACTAACGACACGGTTGGAGAGGTGGCAGAGCCCGGTTAATGCACCTGACTCGAAATCAGACGTACCTTCGCGGGTACCGGGGGTTCGAATCCCTCCCTCTCCGCCATCAAGTCTAAAGTAGTTGATAATAAACAACTTATACTAACGAAGTTTGGCTAGATTGGGCCGAATTCGGCGAAATTCGGGCAGCTTCTCATTCTCCGGAGAAAGAATCCAAGCGGTTTCGTGGGATCCGCGCGATGTTTCTCTACCGTTTTGCCGCAGCTCTGAGGGCCGGCTAACTGCAAATGGGTTGCGGCGCACTACACATCAAGCCACCTGAGCGAAGGCCGCCGTTGCCGCTCGTGCCGTGAAGCTCCCCGCCCCACTGCTCATCCTGCTCCTCGTTCTTTGCGGCTTTGATTTATACGGCAGCTACACCCTCCTGCCCACACACAACACTCCGGCCACTCACTTCGACACCATTATCGTCCTCGGAACGCCGACACCGCCCCGACGGAAATCCGTCCCCTGAGCAGCGCGAGCGCGTCCTCGAAGGTGTCCGCGAGTACCGTGCCGGGATCGTCGAGCGCATCATCATGACCGGCGGAGCCGCCCACAACCATTTCATCGAAGCGCATGTCATGTCCCAGCTTGCCCAATCTCAAGGCGTCCCTGCGTCCGACATCCTCGATATGCATCCCGAATCATGGGTTCGGTCCTCAGATGCGATCACTGATTGGTTCCCGACTCTAGGCAAAAGGCGAGGATTGGGCCCACTTGATAACGGCACGCTCCAACACGTCGGCGCCTCTACGCAGAGAACGGTAGAAATGTACCGCTGCGTCTTCATCGACACAACTGAAAGCCGCCAGAAAGGCACGCCGTGACCAAGGCTCCAGGGAACGGTAGTCAAGCCGGTTCGCCATAAACCAATGGTCGAGACCGGCCCGCCCCATCGCTAAAATGAGCTCGCGTCGAGTTACTGGGTCAGAGAAACGGTCATACAGCTGTTCAAATCGGTCGGCATGGTTGAATTCGTCGTCTTTGGTGAAGAGGCTGAGTAGACACATACGTTCATAGCTTCCGTTGCTCGGCAGTTTTGAAGCTGTCAGCACCTTCCGTCCGATCCGCAATCTAATCCTTCGATCAGCATCCCTCAGTTCAGAGAGATATTCCACAACCTCGTCGATTGCAGGTCTCAGCTTGTCCAGGCTTTCTAGGACGTCGTCGACAGCATCCTCGATTTCCAGCTGACGTAGCCTGTGTAGGACGAATCGCACCACGACCACGTCTTGCTGCTCAGCATCAATTTGCTCTTTAAGGACTTCAACCATGTTCAAACGATCGATTTCTTCGCGGATATCCTGGGGTAGGTCTTCCAGGTCCACCTCGTCCTCGTAATCATTCTCGTGCCCGCTTGTACGAGAAGATCGTGTAGCCGATCAGTATGGCTTTCGAGCTCAATCCGCTCTCCCGTAGTTGAAAAACGCCTCAGGTAATCTTCGGCTTTAAGGATTAGTGTTTTGGACGGTTGTAGGGTGAGGCCTTGAGTATTGAATAGAGTAGTAGCCAAGTGCTCTAGTGCTGCTCGCGCATCATGTTCAGATCTACAAAAAACTCGCATATCGTCTGAGTATCTGCAGAATGGACGGTTTGATCCCCGAAGCGCAACGTCTATCTGCGCCAACAAAGCCTCCGCCAGCAAGCGCGAACCAGAGCCCGACAGGAAGCCCATATGACACAAAAGCGTTCCAGTTCTTCAACATTCGGAGCAAACAGTAGGCTTGCGGTGACCTGTTGGTAGCTCGGTCACGAACCTGTTCTAGGGGATGCGAATAAACTCTAGAAAAGAAATCGGCAATGTCAGCTACCACGACAAAGTTGCAGCGACTAGCTCCGGCGAGTTCGCTGCAGCGCTCATTGAAGTGATACCACCGGGTGTCTGGCCCGGAGCCGGTGTGGCCCGATCGGGCGCGCACGCTGCAGCCATTCTGGACTCGCCGATTCCGAGAAGGGCAGAGAGAATCTCGGTTGCGACCGGCATAAGCAGGAGAAGTTATTGCTCTTCTTCAACGGCCACCCGAAGAGTTCTTTCCTTTGGGCGTCTCCGATGCCGCGCTTCCGAATATAGTCGTACACCGCCCGGGGTGTAGTTCTCAACATCATCTGTCGTAGGCTGGCAGCAATACGTGTCGCAGGAAACTGAGCATCAATTGGCCACTAACTACAGCTCGGGCCCTTGGGGCAGGTGCGGTTCGAGCAGCTGCCGCGATCATCTAGGCGCATCCACCGACCGAAACCGTACCGTGGCGTGATCGCGAACATTCTTCCGGCAAGTCTGCAAACTCCGCGATGCCCTCAGCCTACGACAGATCATGTTGATAACCTACGACAAATAATTCTGAAGACTACACCTCATCGGCAAGCGCGACCGCGCTCTCCTGGCCCTGTTGGTCGGCTGCGGTCTCCGCCGTTCGGAGCTGGTCGGTCTATATATAGACAGCCTCCAGCAGCGCGATGCCCGCTGGGTGATTCCCGATCTCCCCGGCAAGGGCGGCCGGGTCCGCACTGTCACCGTCCCGGCCGGGGTCAAGGCAAGAATCGATCTCTGGACCGGCTGCCGCCGGCATCCGCTCCCGCCCTCTCTTCCGGCCCGTGAACAAGGGCGGGAAAGTGCCGGGCAGGGGAGCCCAGGATGACAAGGCGGTCTGGCGGATTGTGGTCCGCTATGCCCGGGAAACCGAACTGGGAATGCGCTCGCGCCCCACGACCTCCGGAGAACCTGCGCCAAGCTCTGCCGCAAGGCCCGCGGCGATCTGGAGCAGATCCAGCTGCTGCTCGGATATGCGTCAGTGCAGACGACCGAACGCTATCTGGACACGGAGCAGAACCTGATCGAGGCGGTCAATGATGAATTGGGACTCGAGCTGGGTTCACGCGGTGCGAGACCAGCTGCTATCGAGTGGAGACGTAAGCCTTTGGCGTGCAGGGACTTGAAAACTCGAGGCGATGGCGATTGTCAGGGTGGAGGTCTGCTACGCTGAAAAGTGCCACAGCTGTCGGCACTGCTCCAGCTTCGATAATGCCCCATGACTTGGTCACAGATCTGCGCCGCCTGATCCTTGAAGCCCACGGTCAGGCCGCTGCAGCCGTAATGTGGCCCTCACGTGCTTTACTGGAGGATCGGCGAGCGCATCCTGCGCGAGGTGCTCGGTCCCGAGCGCGCTGCCTACGACGAGGAGATTGTCGTGACGCTGTCACACCAATTGCTGGCCGAGTTCGGCCGCGGCTACTCGGAAAAGAATCTGCGCCGCATGGTCCAGTTCGCCGACGCCTTTCCGGATCAGGAGATTGTCCTGACACTGTCGCGACAACTAAGCTGGTCGCACTTCCAGGCGTTGCGCCGCTTTCGAAACCGGTCCAACGGGAGTTCTACGCTGAGATGAGCCGCGTTGAGGGTTGGAGCGTCCGCACCCTACGCGACCGGATCGACTCGATGTTGGATGAGCGCACGGCTCTCTCGCGAAACCCGGAGGAGCTCGCGCAAATGGAGCTTGCGAATCTCCGTGCGAAAGGACAGGTTGGCCCGGCCCTGGTCCTTAAGGATCCGTACATCCTCGATCTGAAGGATCACTACCTCGAACGGGACCTCGAAGACGCCATCCTGCGGGAGCTGGAGCTCTTCCTATTGGAACTCGGCGCTGGATTCAGCTTCGTCGCTCGCCAAAACGAATTCAATCGGACGGGGACGACTTTTACATCGACCTGCTGTTCTACAACCGCAAGCTCAAGCGGCTGGTTGCGATCGAGCTCAAGGAAGGGAAGTTTCAGGTCGGAGTACAAGGGGCAAATGGAGCTGTACCTGCGCTGGCTTGCGCGGTACGAGAGGGAAGAGAGCGAGGAGCTTCCCTTGGGCATCATCCTCTGCGCGGAAAAGAACACCGAGCAGATCGAGATGCTCGAACTCGGCGAGGCTGGGATTCATGTAGCGCAGTATCTTACTGTCCTGCCCGCGCGGGAGGTGCTCACCCGCAAGCTGCATGATGCGATCGGGGCCGCCCGGCGGCGTTTCGAGAATAAGGAAGGGGAGCGTGGACAATGAGCACGGATCTGGTGCTCACCTTCCCTGTGTGTTCGAGCTCAACCAGCCGCGAGCCGTTTCGACGAACTTGGCCCAGGCGGTGCTTCACAACGTAGCCGCCGATAACCCTAGGCGCAGCTACGCCCTGGCTCGGATGAGCTGTCATCCGGCATCACTTCCGATTAGCCGAGGATCCACAAGGAACACCGAACGTGTCTCTGCACTACGGTCTGGGGTCGTCAGCAGCAGAATGATTGAAGAACTCCCGGAGTTTCACAGGCGGGAGCACAGCACCCGGGTGCAAGAACGACCTACTGTTTTCCCATTTCTGACGCGCCGCTTCGGTGCGTTTGGCACCATGCCAAAATTGGCGATGTAAGTATCGATCAAGGAGTACCAGCCAGTTTCGCTGCGGCAAGCGATCCGGAACTCAGACTGGCTTTGTGCCAAATCGCCCATTCGCTCATCGCTCGATGTCCGGTCTCAAGACGCGCGTTGTCTTGAAGTCTGTACTGACATTTGCTTGCCTGCGAGTTGAAGGAAGGTTGATCGACCTCTGCTAGGCCACCGCGTCGGTGTGCTGGTCACTTCCAGGAGAATAGCAGGGTCGCGGGCCAGTTGCGGGGGTGAGCGGTTCAGTGGGGTCGATGCGGAGCCACAGCCAGGTTCCCAGCAGGAGCAGAGCGGCCATGGGGAGGAACCCGATGTTGTAGCTACCGGTGTGGGCTACGAGGTATCCGAACGCGATCGCGCCGAGGAACCCCCCAAGTTGCGAGGCCGTGTTCATGGCTCCGACCATCGCGCCGGCATAGGAGCCGCCGATGTCGAGGCAGACGGCAAACATGATGGGCTGCTGCAGGGTGATGCCGGCATAGGCGAGAGAGAGCAGGGCAAGGGCCAGAGTCGGGCTGTCGGTGAACCTGACCGCTATGGTGCAGCCGGCAGCCACGCCCAGGCCGAGCGCCCCGAGCGCGCAGCGACCCCATTTGAGCCCGATGCGCTGAACAAGCACTTGACTCGCGAGTCCCCCAGTCAGATTGGCGCAAGCGGCTAGGACGAAGGGGAGAGAGGAGAGCAGCAGGTCTTTCTCGCTGAACCCGCGCGCCTTGACTAAGTAGGTGTGAAACCAGGTCTGGAAGAAATTGTAAGTGTAGATGTAGCAGAACGCAGTGATCATCACGGCCCAGAAATTTCGGGAGCTGAGGGCCTGGCCCCAGGGCAGGGTACCGTGTCCCGGTGCGACGGGCGCGGGCGACTCGTTCCGCTCAGCCTGGGGTACGCCGCGCTTTTCCGGTGGTGAGTCGCGGAAGCACGCATACCAGATAGCCGCCCATACCGCGCCGAGAATGCCAAAGAGGTAGAAGGAAGCCCGCCAGCCGTAGCGGATCTGTATGGGGACTACCAGCAGGGGAGCGATGGCTCCGCCGATCTGAGCGGCCGCGAGGATGATGCCGAGCGCCCTGCCCCGCTCGGGCGCAGGGAACCACCGGGCAACGACGATCGACGTGTTGGGGAATGCGCCAGCCTCGCCCGCTCCAAAGAGAAATCGCGTGACCAGCAAAGAGATGTAGCCGCCAGCGAGGCCGGTGATTGAGGTGAACGCCGACCACCAAAGCACGATGCGGGTGAGCACGCGGCGTGGGCCGATTCTGTCGCCGAGCACGCCGCTCGGAATCTCAAACGCGGCGTATGCGAATGTGAAGATCCCGCTGACCCAGCCCCAGGCGGCCGGGCCAATGTGGAGCGAGTCTTGCATGCGCGGACCGGCGACGGAGATACACACGCGATCGAGATAGGTGATGACGATGAGCAGGGACAACAGCCCGAGCACGCGATTGCGGGCTTTCATTCGCTCTCCCCTGCAGATCTGGCTCGACAGTACCAGTCCCTTGCAGATTGGTCTATCGCTGAGGGCTGGATCTTGACTGGCTGAAACACGCAGCACGTTCCAGCCCAATCAGGTTCGGCAGTACGCGACGCGTGGAGATTGCGCGTCCTACCCCCAGAAATCGACCCTTCAACCCAGTGGTAGGACCCGTCCTCGAACGCGTTCTGCTCGAACAAAACGTAGGCCAAACCCGCAGGGGCATCGATTTACGCCAAACCTGTGCACTAGTCGAGCCGGTTCGTATCAGCCTCTGTGGGCATAGGCACATAAAGTGTTGGCATATCTGCGGCAAAGCAGGCCGCTCGTATGCCCAAAAGAGTCAATAAGCAAACTACCTGGAAGATCGCTCTCCGCCTGCCGGATCTCGATCATGCAAATCTTCTAGAGGCCTGCCTCAAGAGTCTTCGGGAAGGCGATACCCTCACTGTCTGGAGACTCGACCGGCTCGGCCGCAACCTTGCCGATCTCGTAAGGCTCGTCGCGGAGCTGGACCAGCGCAAGATCAACTTCGAGTCGCTGACCGAGAAAATCGAAACCGTCTCTCCGGCCGGCCGACTCGTCTTCCATGTCTTCGCCGCCCTTGCCGAGTTCGAGCGCAACCTGATCCGCGAACGAACCGTCGCCGGTCTAAAAGCCGCGCGAGCCCGCGGGCGTACCGGAGGTCGTCCGCCGAAGCTCTCTCCAAGAGAAGTCAGGACCATCCGCGCCCTGCTCAAATCAGCTGATATTCCGGTCGCCAAGATCGCCGCACGCTTTCATATTGCACGGTCCACCCTCTACCGCACCATGCTGAAACCCGCCGCGTAGCCCCGAACCCGCCTCAGCAGCCTTCTGCTGGCTTAGCGTACATAATTTCCTTTTCTTGAGGTGTCCCCAGGTTGGCAGTCGCGGTGTGCCGGCGCCTTCGCCACCGGTCCCGCAGCCGGTTCACCCAGGTGGAACACGCAGCAGCCGTGAAGGAGTCCGGCGACAGGTCCCCCGTTTGTCCAGGGTAAGGAGCATGGGCTTGACCAGCACGCCCATGCGCTCCTTCAGCTTGTTCACATCCCCTGCGCTTAATTGGCGGAATTTCCAAGCGCGGTGGGAAAGCCGCACAACATCCTTTGTGGCTCGCTGACTCGCTGGTCTCTGATCGCACAGTTTAAGGATCCCTTAAGCACGGCTTTATTACTGTAATTCCTGAGCTGTTATCTTCGTACCAGGAGGCTCTTTTCGTGACCTCGAACCTCGTCCGTGTGGTCGTGTCCACAGCCGCCCTCGCGGCATTGACCGTGGCTGGGCCTTTCGCCGCCTCTGCTCAGTCGCAGTGGCAAAATGTCAAGCAGTGGCACGTAGGTGGCGAGGGTGCCTGGGATTACCTCACCGTCGACTCCGGCAGCCATCGCCTCTTCGTCCCCCGCAGCACCCACACCATGGTGATCGACGAAAACACCGGCAAGACCCTCGGGGACATCCCTGGCCAGAAGCGTAACCACGGCGTCGCGATTGTGCCCTCCGCCGGCCGGGGCTTCATCACCGACGGTGGCGGCGAAGGCGGCCTCGTGATCTTCGACCTCAACACCTACAAGGTGCTCGGCACGCTTGAAGGCGATGCCCGATGCCGACGGCATCATCTACGACAGGTCCACCGACAAAGTCGTTTTAGTCTCCGGGGACGGCGAATCGCTCATGACGGTCTCCCCCGGTGTCGACCCGGTCAACGGCAAACTGGATGCGCCTATCAAGCTCGGCGGCGCCCCTGAGTTCCTCTCCGCCGACGGCACCGGCAAGGTCTACGTCAACATCATGGACAAAAACAACGTCCAGGCAGTCGACATCAAAGCCCGCAAGATCGTCGCCACCTGGCCCGTCGCCCCCGGCGGCGCGCCCGTCGGCATGTCCATCGACCCAGCCTCGCACCACATCTTCATCGGCTGCCGCAAGCCCCAGAAGCTCGTCGAAATGAGCACCACCGACGGCAAGGTCCTAAGCACCATCGACATAGGCGGCAACGTCGATGCCACCGGCTTCCTCAACGGCCAAACCTTCGCCTCCACCGGGGATGGCAACCTGACCGTTGCCTCCGAGAAAAACGGCAAACTCGAGCTCGTCCAAACCGTCAAGACCGGACCGGGTGCCCGCACCTTCGGCCTCGACCCCTCGGCAAAGAAGATCTTCCTTCCCACCGCCGAAATGGAGCCCTCCACCTCCGGCGGCCGGCCCAGGGTAAAGCCGGACTCGTTCGAGCTCATCGAGGTCGACCTCAAGTAGTCCCCAACCAGTAGTCCCGAACCCTCTTCCAGGAAGAGAAGCGCTTGTCCTTCAAGCGCTTCTCGTTCCCCGCTCGAGCCGCTCCAAAACTCCCGATTCGCAACTGACCCCGCCTCGCGAACTCCCCACCGCATCGCGGCACCTTCCGTCATACCTGTACCAGGCACGGCCTCTTCGGATGGAACTTCCAGCCCGCGATAAGGGACTGCATTGCCACCAATCGTCCCGCGCGCCTTATTCCATCGAATTGTAGAGTTCATGCGCCGCTCGACCTGCTCCAGATCAAGCTTCGATCCCCAGCCCTGGTTGCTCCGGCACTTTGTATGCTTCCCGCCTCGATGCGCAGCGGATCCCGCGTCAGGCGCTGCCCATCCTGCCAGATCCAGTGCGTATCCATCGCCGTCATCTGCCCCGGCGCAGCAGCGGCAACATGGGTAAACATCGCAAGCGAAATGTCGAAGTGATTATTCGAGTGTGATCCCCACGTCAGCCCCCAGGTCGCGGCACAATCTGCGCCACCCGCACCGAACCCTGCATCGTCCAGAAATGCGGGTCGGCCAGCGGGATATCCACCGCGTGCAGCGCCGTCGCATGCTTCAACTCGCGCCAGTCCGTCGCAATCATATTCGTTGCCGTCCGCAATCCAGCTTCGGTACGGAACTCCGCCATCACCTCTCGTCCGGAGAACGCGCCTTCAGCACCGCACGGGTCTTCCGCGTACGCCAGAACATCCTGCTTGTCCCGGCACAGGCGCACAGCGTCGCGCAGCAGACCACGCTCCATTTCGATCAATGCGTGATTCGGGCATCCGGAAATCGCTCAGCCAGTGCGGTCACTGCTTCGATCTCACTCGCCGCCTCGCCAGACTCCGCCTTTCAACTTGAAGTCGCTGAAACCCATACCGCCGTCTGGCCGCCTCAGCAAGCCGTAAAACTCCCTCCGTGGTGAGCGCCTCCTCATTGCAAATCCGGAACCACTCGTCCTCGGCATCATTTTCCGCGCGGTAAGAGAGGCTCGTCCGCGTCCGGTCGCCCACAATGAACAGATACCCCAGCACGTCGACCCTCGTCCTCTGCTGCCCCTCGCCGAGCAGCGCGGCAACCGGAACCTCCAGGAACTGCCCCAGGAGGTCCAGCAGCGCCGACTCGATCGCGGCTACAACGTGCACCGTCACGCGCTGATCAAACGTTTGGAAACCGCGAACATCAGCTTCGTTGCCAAATTCAGTTCGTACAGAATTCAGGATTTCGTTGTACGCGCCGATCGGTTTGCCGATCACCAGCGGCCGCGCCTGGTGCAATACCCCCCGGATCCGTTCTCCGGCCGGCACCTCACCGGCGCCGGTCCGGCCTGCGCTGTCATTCAGCAGCACAACGTTGCGAGTAAACAATGGGCCATGGGCTCCGCTCAGATTCAGCAGCATGGAATCCTGACCGGCCACCGGAATCACGCGCATCTTCGTCACCACCGGCGTGCGTTCGCGTTGCAATTTCGGACCGTGACATCACTCTAGCGCCCAACTACCCCCCTCCCGTTGCAGGTCTCAAATCCAACCGCCTGATCTCACCCACAATCACCAAATAGCTGAAAATCGCAAGCAGCGCCGTCAGGCCTACAAAAATCAACGCGTCATTGAATGAGCCCGTCTTCGCCACCAGGAAACCTACGATCGTGGGCGTTGTGATGGTCGACAGGTTCCCCGAAAGATTGAACACGCCACCATTCACCCCCACCAGTTCCTTCGGCGAGGTATCCGCAATCACTGTCCAGCCCAGCGCGCCGAATCCCTTTCCAAAGAAAGCAAGCGACATCAGCAGCATCACAACCAGCTGCACCTTTGTGTAATTGCAGCCGATCATGGTAACGGAAAGCAGCATCCCGGCGATAATTGGCACCTTGCGCGCGAACGTCAGCGAGTGGCCCCTCCGCAGCAGCCAGTCTGAGCAGACGCCCCCCAGGATTCCTCCAATAAATCCACACAGTGCGGGAACCGCCGCCGCAAACCCCGCCTGCAGTATGCTCATATGCCGCTGCTTCACGAGGTAAGTTGGAAACCACGTCAGAAAAAATGTGGTGAGCGTATTAATACAGAACTGGCCAATGTAAATTCCCACCAGCATCCGCTGGCTCAGCAACTGTTTGAAAACGTGCCACGTCAGTGGGCTCTTGCGAACCCCCGTCGTCTGATCCACGTGTACAAGGCCACCGCCAGCCTCAATCCGTTCGCTCTCCGAACGCGAGATCATGGGATGTTCGGTCACACCGAAGACCAGTTTCCCCCAGGCAAACGCCAGCGCCAGGCCAAGACTCCCCATCGTCCAGAAGCAGCTCTTCCACCCGTAATGCGTCGTCAGCCATCCGAACAAAGGTCCGAACGCAACCAAAGAAAAATATTGTGACGCATTGAAGATCGCCGATGCGCGTCCCCGCTCAGCCGTCGGAAACCACGCAGCAACAATCCGGCCGTTCCCTGGAAAAATGGGCGACTGGACCAGTCCGGAAACCAGGCGCAGCGAAAAAATAAGTGTGAAGGCCCACGCCACAGGCGCATGTCCCGCTACCCCAATCAGGAATGCGCACATGGACCAGCACACAATGCTTAAGCCGTAAACACGCTTCGATCCGAAGCGGTCCAGCAGACCACCCGCCGGCAATTGCCCGGCCACGTACGCCCAGCCAAAGCCCGAGAGCAGCCAACCCATCTTTACCGGATTCAACGCAAGCGCCTTCTCCATCTGAACGCCGCCAACAGCGAGTGCGGCGCGGTCCCCGTAGCTGAAACAACTGGCAATAAAAAGCATCGAGACGATCAGATAACGGATGTGCGTCTCTTTTTCCGCCGGCATCGTGTCCCGCACCCCAATCAAGAGCGACCCGCAATCAGCTGTTCAAGCTGCGCCGTTTGCTCCGCACCAAGGTCCGTCAGCGGCGTCCGCACTGGACCCGCCGGCTTGCCGATGGCCCGCATTCCCGCCTTCACAATCGAAACCGCATATCCCTTCCGCTGGTTCCGAATCTCGATGTACGGCAGTACGAATTCGCGCAGCTCCTTGAACAGATACTCGTGGTTCCTCCGCCGCACAGCCGCATAAAAGCGCTGCGCAAACTCAGGCAGGAAGTTGAAAATCGCCGACGAGTAGGTCGTCACCCCCAACTCGAGATAGGGCAGTGCAAACGTCTCTGCCGTCGGCAACCCGCCGACATACGTCAAACGATCGCCGAGACGCGCATAGATTCGCGTCATCAGTTCAATGTCGCCATACCCGTCCTTGAAGCCAACCAGGTTGGGGCAACGCCCGCACAACCTTTCCAGCGCGTTCTCATCCAAAATCGCGTTATCCCGGTTATAAAAAATAACCCCCAGCTTCGTTGACTTGCAGACTGCCTCCACATGGGCGGAAAGACCCGACCCCTCCGCGTTCACCAGGTACGGCGGAAGCAGTAGAAGCCCATCCGCTCCCGCCGTCTCAGCCGCCCGCGCGAACTCCTTCGCCACCGCCGTCCCATAGCCACAGCCCGCAACCACCGGCACGCGCCCGTTGGTCTGCTGCACCGCTGCCGACACTACCGACGAAAACTCCGTCAGTGTCAGCGAAAAGAACTCGCCCGTCCCGCCGGCCGCGAACAAGCCCGCTGGCTTGTAGCTCAGCAGCCATTCCAGGTGCTCGCGATACCCCGGCTCGTTGAATGCAAAATCATCCTTGAAATGCGTTACCGGGAAAGAAAGCAGCCCCGCTCCTACATCCTTCGCAAACTCTTCTGGTGACATGGAGCTCATTTGTTTTCCTTGGCTGAAGACGTGTTGCACACGCGTGCGCAAACTCGGGGAGATCGTCCAGATGGGTTGCTGACTACGCTGTGGAATGAACCGCCTGGATCAGCGCACGGATGTAGCCGTAACAGAACGCGAATGACTGCAGCGACCCGGGATCAGCGTTGTCCGCCGCCAGCGGCACGTGATCGGGCATCAACATGTATGGATACCCAATCTCCTTGTACACGCGGATCGCCCTTACAAAATCAATGTCACCCTCGTCAGGAAAAACTTCGACAAAATTATTCCGGTGCCCCCGAATATTCCGAAAATGCACGTTGAATATCTTCTTGCGCGTCCCGAAGTAGCGGATCACGTCGAAAATCTCCGTCTTCGGATCCTCCAGGTTCTCCGATATCGTTCCCTGGCAGAAGTTCAGTCCGTGATACGGGCTCTCCTGGATCGTCACAAATTTCTTCAGCCCGTCCACCGTTCCAAGCACTCGGTTAACCCCCATGTAGCCCTCCGGCGGCACCCCAGGATCCTGTGGATGACACGCCATCCGGATCTTGTACTCATTCGCCACCGGAATCACCCGGTCCAGAAAATATGTAATGCGTTCCCAGAACGCATCCGCGTCGACCTTTCCGGCCTTGGTAAGAGGCTCCGGGGGTGGCGTTTTCGCCAGGTTCCAATAGTGATCAAGCGAGTCACCGCGCCCCGGAATCCGGCCCGTGCGCAGCACGCCCAGGATGCTCATGTTGTATTTAATCGAAGGAATTCCGGCTTGCGCACAATTTCGAATAAGCGTCTGCAACTGCTCTATGTCGCGATCGCGCTCAGGGCTCCGCGCCAGCATGATCGCGGGGTGCTTCTCGCGGTCGATAAAACTCGAGGCGAGAAGAGGCGGTGCAAGACAGTCAATGCTGATCCCGTATTTGGCCGCCATGTCCGTCATGCGCTTCAGTTCTTCGACCGTCGCGTAGAGCCGATCCCCTTCAATCTGCGGATAACCGCAGATGTTCATCACGCCATACCGCGCAAGGTACTTAAGGTGCACGTCATTCGTTGGCGAGGTCTGGTCGCCGAGCTTCATCAGCACCGGTGCCGGAGAGTTCGGCGCAGCGGCCGCGGGAACTGGCTTGGTTCCAAGAGCCAACGCCGTGGCCGCGCCAGAGCCGAGAAAATGTCTGCGATTCATGATTGTCCCTTTTCTGGTCGTCGATCGGGATATAAGCGTCAGCACCGCTGAATCCGGAAGCGCGATGTCAGCCAGTGCCGCCGGGCTCCGAGCGTAACCAAAGCCGTCTATCTAACTTGCAAAAAATATAGTGGAACATCGTTCCATCATTGAACTATATTTGGCATCGATCGATAGGCGGGGCGCATTGATATACGACCTCAAACAGCTCCATTGTTTTGTCGCCGTCGGGGAAGACCTTCATTTCGGGCACGCAGCCAAACGCCTGAACATGACGCAGCCGCCCCTAAGCCGCCAGATACAAGCTCTGGAATACACGCTGGATCTGCAACTGTTTCAGCGCACAAGCCGCTCTGTGCAACTCACGCCCGCCGGCCGCGCTTTCCTCGTGGATGCGCGGCGAATCCTCGCCCTCGTCGACAATGCCGCTTCGGCAGCACAGCGAATCGCCAAAGGACAAGCCGGTGTCGTCAAAATGGGGTTTACCGCTGCCTCCAGCTACAGCTTTCTCCCGAAGCTGCTCGCATACGTCAACTCGGAACTCAGGGATACCCAGGTCGAGCTGAGTGAAATGGTTACCCTTCAGCAGATAGAGGCGCTCCGAGAAAGCCGACTGGACGTGGGACTCGTCCGGCCCCCGTTCGACGAACCCGGCATCGCGACCGCCCGCGTCGGGAGTGAACGGCTGGTCTTAGCAGTGCCCTGCTCGCATCGGTTCGCGTCCAGCCCACCCCCCTCCCTGAACGATGTGGCCGGAGAGCCGTTCATCACCTTCTCGCCCGTACAAGGCCGATATTTTTACGAGCTGATCGCGGGGATGTTAAGCAGGGCCGGGGTCTCCGTCAGATATGTGCAGCACGTCAGCCAGGTCCACTCCATCCTTGCGCTTGTAAGCGCGGGACTCGGTATCTCCATCGTCCCTGAGACCGCGAGGAAGTTGCATTTCGAGGGCGTCGAACTGCGCGAACTCTCAGGCCTGCCAACGTCGACCGAGCTACACCTCGCCTGGCACACTGAAAACAGTAATCCTGCACTTCCCGCTTTTCGAAATCTCGTGATCCGACGCTTCGCCACTGCCGTAAGTTACTAGAGGCCCTGACCGTTTCGGGCGCCGGCGTGTTTCTCCACCCCTTCTTACTCTTCCATCCTGGGATGCATCGTGCAGTTTCGCGCCGGTAACTGACTCTCACACCCGCAGTTAGCATCAGCCTGGTTGACCGTAACCCTACCGAACAGGCGGCCACACGGTATGAACCTGCGCCAATCAATGCGTAGCTGACATCAATCAATGCAAACTATGGTATGACAACGAATCACGGCGGAGCTATAACTCTTTTGCCCCACAATTCTCTTCTCCCGGCGCGAGAGCCAAGAGTTTCCACGCACCGACAATTCGAATCAACGCACGGAGCAAGTAATGACGCGACGTTTCCGCCAGTTCACCATCTCTGCCGTGGTCTCTACCCTGCTGATCTCTCACTATTCCTTCGGGCAATCGAGTAGCGGCCAAATCAATGGCCTGGTCGAAGATCCAAGCGGCGCGGTTGTTCCAGGTGCCGCGGTCAAGCTAATCAACGAATCCAATGCCAGCGAGAGAACGACTGTCACCAACGGGCAGGGCAACTTCGTGTTTCCATCGCTGCCGCCAGGCACGTATGACTTGCGCATTACCGCTCAAGGTTTCAAAAGCTTTTTCGAAGAGCATTTGGTGCTGAGTGCGTCGGACCAGCTTTCAGCCGGCATCCTGCAGATGCAGCTCGGATCGGAGTCACAGTCAGTTACGGTCCAGGCCGATGAAGCGCCGGTGCAAACGGAAAGCGGCGAACGATCCGCACTGATTGATGAGCAACAGATGTCGACTCTGCTAACTCCGAACAGGGACTTCATCAATTTCACACGCGTCCTACCAGGAGTTGTGGCCACCGGAACCGAAGGACAGGACCAGCTGGGAGTATTCGGCATGGACACGGTCAATGGGATGCGAAGCGAATACAGTTCCGTGAGCGTGGACGGAGTAATTGGCAATACCAATGTAAACAGGCTGAACCGCGTGATGACGGCGCCGAACGCCGACGCCATCTCCCAGACAAAGGTTTTGACGAGTAACTACCAGGCGGAAGACGGCGGCTCCTCGGGAGCTTCGATCGATGCCATCACAAAATCCGGCGCCAAACCCTTCCATGGCAGCGTCTACTATTTCAAACGACACGAAGAGTTCAATGCCAACGACTACTTCAACAGCGCATATTGGAACGGCGAAGTACAGCCGAAAAGCCAGAATCGCTTCAACACCATCGGATACAACATCGGCGGACCGGTGATCATACCCGGGACGGGCTTCAATCGGAACCGTGACAAACTGTTCTTCTTTTTCTCGCAGGAAATCTGGCCGACGGTTCACCCCGGCGACGGCAATCCGCTGAAGCTGAGAGTACCCACAGCCAATGAACGAAACGGTATCTTCACGACAACGGTCAAAAATCCGAGCACGGGTCAGCCGTTCCCCAATAACGCGATTACCGGGATCAACCCGGACATGCAGAAGCTGCTGTCTCTTCTGCCGTTACCCACGCCGGGCTATGTTGATCCTTCCGGGAAGAGCAACTTTATCCTGAATCTTACCGAGCACAATCCCGTGAACCAGAAAATATTGCGCCTCGATTATAACGTATCTCCGACCTGGCACACCTACATCCGCGGCCTTCAGATGTCCGTGGGTTCGAAGGGAAATGCCGCAAACGCTATGCCGATGGAGTATCTGCAATCCTTTCCCGTCGACTACCTGAACGACGCTTCGAACGTAGTTTGGAACCTCACTTACATCCCGACTCCGACGCTGGTGAACGAGCTAAATGTCGGGTATGCGGGTTGGAGCGAAAACCAGCAACTACCAAAGGGCAACGGCGAGTTGTCGGCGGTGCAGAAGTCAGCACTCGGTATTTCGCTGGGCCAGTTCCGGCCGCAGATCAATCCGCTGGGGCTTATCCCCACCATTAGTTTTGGTGGGGGCGGGCTGACAGACCTGCCGAATATTGGCTTCCCCGGAACCAACGGCTCGCGCTTCCCGATCAACTCGCAGTCGTACTCCTATGGGTTCAACGACGGTGTCACCGACACGTGGCAGAATCACATCTTCAAGGCTGGCATCTATCTTCATATAGACCGTTTCGTGGAGCACCACGTCGCGGGCAATTTCACCGGGCTTTATGATTTCAGCGTGAATCCCCAAAACCCATTTGACTCCGGCAATACATTTGCCAATGAGTTGCTGGGCAACTTTTACCAATATTCTGAGAGCACCGCGGCACCCGATTACGACCCCATCACCCACGTGTTGGAGTGGTATCTGCAGGACAGTTGGAAAATCAAAAAAACGTTTTCGTTGAACTACGGACTGAGATTTAGCTACGACTTGGCTCAGACCGTGCACAGCGGAGCAAACTTCGTCCCCGGCGCCTATGACAAGTTGCAGACGCCGGTGCTTTACCATCCTGGGTTCGATAGCAATAATAAGAAAGTTGCTATCGATCCTCGGAATGGAAAAACCGCAAACGCTCAGCTGATTGGAGCGGCAGTTCCGGGCTCCGGAAATCCGTTCGACGGCATGGTGACCATCAATAATACGAATCCGATTCAAGGACAGGGATTGAAAGCTGCACCCCGCATCGGGTTCGCCTGGGATGTATTCGGTGACGGCAAGACCGCGGTCCGTGGAGGCGCAGGCGTCTACTACCAGTCACGCACCTCCTCGGCCTTGGCCGGGTCGCTGTCTACCAACCCGCCGTTGGAGGAGAACCCGATTCATCCCTTCGGCAACGTGAGCACGCTTTTGTCGAACCCCGACAACAGCGTCATTTTCCCGGGAAATCTGAGCGGGGCGTTGCAGGTCAATGGCAAATGGCCGGTTGTTTATAACTACAGCCTAGGAGTGCAACGCGCGGTTCCTTTTCAAACCGTTGTGGATGTGGCATATGTGGGGAATCTGGGGCGACACCTTGGGCAGACCTTCGAAGCCAACGCGTTGGCGCCGGGAGCGCGCTTCATCAGCCAACTTTCGCACCAGGACCCAACAAATCCAACCAAGCCGCTTTCCGATAACTTCCTTCGCCCCTATATCGGATTGGGAAGTATCCCTTTCACCGAATTCGGGGGTACTTCGAACTACAACTCGCTGCAGATCTCGGTTACGCGGCGGTTTTTCCGCGGATTTTCCATCGGGGGTAACTACGTCTGGTCCAAGGCCCTCGACTATACGGACGCGACGACTGGAATTGCACTGCCAGCGTTCGCTCCCCGCCATGCCTATAGCTATGGTCTAGCGAGCTTTGACCGCGACCACTCCGTCGTAGTCAATTTCTTGTGGAACGTACCCTCGGCAAGCAAACTGTGGGATACCTTTGTGGCTCGTCAGGTCCTTGATAACTGGCAAATTTCAGGTATCGCGTCGTTTGTCAGGGGCGCGCCCTACGGCATCACTTTGAACACGAGCGGCGTCGACCTGACGGGAGGATCGGACGGGCCCCGCGCCGTGATCAGCGGAAACGCGGTTCTGCCGCATGGAAAACGCACAGTGCTCCAGTACTTCAACACCGACGTCGTCTCTGAGCCCGCGAAAAATGCGCCAAACGGCAGCGGTCAGTATTCCAGCTTTGTCGGCAACGCAGGCAAGGTGGTCTTCCGCGGCCCTGGTGAGAACAACTGGGACGTCGCGCTGTTCAAAAACGTGCCGATCAAGGAGCATGTAACGCTGCAGATCCGCACTGAGTTCTACAACCTGCTCAACCATCCGTCGTTCAACAGCGTGGACAATGAGGCTATATTCGATAGCGGGGGGAACCAGGGGAATGGAACCTTCGGGGAACTGAATGGTGATGCGGGAGCGCGCCAGATCCAACTGTCGGGCCGCATCAATTTCTAACACTCTCACGGCCACATCAGCTAAGGAGTGTTGGAGGTCACACCATGATCGATTCGCGGCGTTCTTTCCTTCGCGGCACAGCAGCGGCGTTTACCTATGCTATCGCCAGGCCGTCTTTGGCCCTGACTGGCGAAGCTGTTCTGGACGTCACAACGCCGATGGACGCGCCTGAGTGGGCTCTTCTCGAACGTGATGTGCTTCGCGCTCACACGGCTGCGTGCGAAGCTTTCTTCGAGCGGTATTTCGACCAGAACGGGTTTCTGATGTGTGTTACCCGGTGGGGCGGCGATGACGGCCCCGATGATGCCATCGAGAATGTGAACGACTGGCCGCATCTTCATGCTCTGGGTGGTTCCGATCGCATCCGAGAGATGTACACGAAAGCCTACGAAGGTCATGTTCGGCAATACACACTCGCTAAAACCACGGACGTGCCGTTTGCTAAAGACGGCATGTATTACAAAGAGTTTCCCGTGATGATGGATTGGCAGCATAACGCCGAAGGCCTGACTGTCTTCAATCTAATGGGCTTGTCCGACCCATATGACTTGCGCTACCGCAATCGCATCAAGCGCTTTATCGGGTTCTATATGAACGAAGACCCGGGAGCACCAAACTACGATTCAGAGCATCGCCTGATCAAGAGTCTGCTGAACGGCAGCCGTGGTCCCCTGTTGCGCAAGGCAACTGCGCTCGACTGGGCAGGCGATCCAATCGAAACAAAAAATCGCTTCGTTGGGAACGCTTTGCAACACGGTGAGAACGGCTACGCGGAGATGCTTGCCCATTTCGCGGAGTACACAGACATCGTCGGCGACAATCCTCTCAATTTGAATACGACTGGCTTGGCGTTGAATGCGTATATGCTCGATCACGAATCTAAATACAAGAAGTGGCTACTCGACTACGTCGATGCATGGGTTGAACGCGCTCGCCAGAATAACGACATCCTTCCAAGCAATGTCGGGTTGGATGGGAAGATCGGCGGCGCAACCGACGGCAAGTGGTATGGTGGCGTCTATGGCTGGGGCTTTAGTCCCGTTGTGCCGATGACGGGCAAGCGCGCAGACCGCAATCGCGTGCCATGGTCATGCGTCAGCTTCATGAATGCTTACCTGATATCCGGGGGAGATGACCGCTACCTTGAGGTCTGGCGTAAGCAAGCCGACCGCATCAACGCGCAGCGCAAGATCATCAACGGGGTAGCCTCAACGCCGCGCATGTATGGGGATCAGGGGTGGTACAGCTACCAGCCCGGAGACTACAACCTCAACTTTCTCGAGATTTACTACCTTTCGATGAAGGCCGAGGACCGCGCCCGCACCGAAGAGACGCCCTGGTATTCCTTCCTGGAAGGCAAGAACCCGGGATTCCCAGCCAAAGCTCTCCATGCAGCTCTGTCACATATCCGGGAATCCGGCGAGTCGCTCCGCGATGACCGTACGACACCGGATACACGGCTTGCCGATACGGTCATGGACTTCAATCCCGCCAGCGTGTCGGCCTTGACTCAGTTGATGGAAGGCGGCTTGTACATCCAGCATCCCGGCTGGGCACGAACGTCTCCGGCGCAAGGTGGTTCATTACTTCATTGTCGCCTCCGCTACTTCGATCCGGTGCGTCGGCGTGCTGGCATCCCTGAGGATGTGGCCGCGCTGATCGACACGATGACGGATGACGGTGTCACCGTCACGCTCGTCAATGTGAATCCGAGCGAGTCGCGATTGCTTGCGGTTCAGGCCGGCGCCTATGGTGAACACAGGGTGATTTCAGTCACTCATGCCGGGCAGACGCAATCTGTGAATGACTCCTCGTTCAAAGTGCGTCTGGCGCCCGGAGCTGGGGCGAAATTGACGATCAAAATGAAGCGCTTCGCGAATCAACCGACGCTCAATTTTCCCTGGGACCGTCCTCTCTAAGCCGCAAGGAGAATGCGCCTCCCTGGGGATCGAAGGTTTAACGAGCTGCTTCCCGATTCGACCTGTACCCGGACCAGCTGGGGGCACTTCAAGAAAGGGAAATTTATGTACGCTAAGGCGGGCATAGCCGATGCGCATGTCCCGAATCCTATCAAGGCCTAGGTACTCGGGACACAGTTACCCGTACAAGTTGGGGTCACTACACCAAACGTCAAAAATCGTACGCTTAGGAATTTGGATCACTCGTTTGACGCTGCTAATGGAAGTGATGGCCTGAACGAGCCCGTGCGGAGCCGCCCTGCGGCCTGCCAGGTGTAGTCGCCGGTCAGGTTTATGTGCTCCCAACCGATGGGCGACAGGTGAGCTAATGATTCGTGTTCGATCGAAATGCCATGCTCTCGGAGAGCGGCGATGGCGCGTTCCAGGTACACGGTGTTCCAGAGAATGATGGCGGCAACGATCAGGTTGAGTCCACTGGCGCGATAGCGCTGGTTTTCGAAGCTGCGGTCGCGGAGGTCGCCTTGTCGATTGAAGAAGACGGCTCGTGCGAGAGCATTCCTGGCCTCGCCCTTGTTGAGGCCAACCTGCACACGTCGACGCAGTTCGGGGTCTTTCATCCACTCCGGCATGAAGAGTGAACGTTCGATGCGTCCGACTTCGCGGAGCGCGGTGTGGAGGCTGTTCTGGCGAGGGTAGCTCGCGAGCTTTCTTATGATGAGCGATGCGGTCACGCTTCCGTGCCGGATGGAAGCGGCGAGCCGCAGGATCTCTTCCCACTGTGTTCTGACGAGTTTGTGGTTGTTGATTCTCGGGGACTTGTCGTCTGAGCGGGAAAAGAATCCCTCCCTCTCCGCCACCAACCTAAATAGCTCAATTGCGAGCAGTTCCTGGGTCACCAACATCAGTCTGCCCGGTCCATACTGTGGGCTGGGCCCCGCGCACGTCAGCGGGCGAAGATCAGGTTTCGAGTTCTGCATCCGCGTACTCGATCGAGACGTATACCCGGCCGAAAATGACTTGATCGCGGGGAATCAGGAGCACGCCTTTGCCAGCTCCCCTAGGTACGGGAACTAAAGATCCCTCCCTGAGCAGGGTGGTGCCGTGAGCGCTTCCGTCATCGAACAGGCGAAAGCGCGAAGCGCCGGGGTCAAACTCCAGGTGGGCATGTGTCCGGGAAACCGTCGCATTCGGGCCTGAAGGATCGTCCTTGAAGGCAACATCATTCCGGCGTATTGGACGTAGTTGAGCATCCAGCACCTCCGGCATCCGGCCGATATTGATCCGTTGTCTTCGCAACCGATATTCAACCTGTTCGGCCGTGCCATTCAGAACCGTCAACCGGATCTCTGCCGGCTCTGCGGATACAGATGTCGTCGAAGCGGTGCTGTAGACCACGTGGAAGCCTCGAAGCTTGCGCCTCGGGAGGAAGATCCTCCACAAGTTCGACTTGCACTTCGAGGCGGCCCGGACACTCCACACCGATCTCTTCGAAGTTGCCCTTGATCTCGTGCTCAAGTGCTTTGCCCTCAAGGAACACCATCTCGTACGAGCGCCGTCGTTCCCGTTCTGTGAGCACTTCAACTCGGATATGCGAATAGCCGAACACACGCTTTCCTCGAGGAAGGGAATCGACGCGGGACGCCACCTCTTCCAGGATGGCCCGATGTACTTCGATCAACTCGCGTCGTTGCTCCGGCGATGGGGAGCGCAACAGACCGCGGAGAATCGTCTCGATGCGGCGTTCAAACGCCTGGACACGGCTCATTGCGCCCTCTCGAAGTAGCCCATCGTCTTTGCCTCTTTCATCAACTCGGCCGCGAGCGGAGCGGCGGCAGTGCCGCCATACTGTCCGTTCTCGATCAGCACCGCAAACGCGAGCTTACGCGGTCCGCCATATGGCGCAAACCCAATGAACCACGCGTGAGACAGTGCATGTTCCAGTTCTGCGGTTCCGGTCTTGCCGGCGATTGGAATGTCGGCCATCTGAGCCGCGCGCCCCGTGCCGGAGGTTACCGCCTGGCGCATATAGTCCCCGATGAGAGATGCCAGATCCGGGGCGAGTATCGATTGCGAAGGCTGCTGGCGCGGATTGTTGCCGTCCGTCACCCAGCGCCCGTAGGCCATTGTTCCGCTCTGCGCGATCGTTGCTGCTACTCGCGCCATTTGGAAGGGGCTTGCCACCACCTGACCCTGCCCGTAGGAAGCCTGCGGCAGTTCTCTGCGCAGCGTCTGCGCGTTGGCGGGATTGGCAACCGAAATGCCCAGGCGATTAGCAGTATCCAGCAGCGTTTCTGGGCCCACCACATAGGTTCCTAGCTGTGCGAAGTAAGCATTGCAGGAGACCACAAGGCCGGTTCGCATGGCGATGTCCCCATGCGGCTCTGTGTCCTTCACGTCATCGTGGATAGGGCGCGGCGAACCTTGGATAAAGTTCCCAGTCCGTCCGTCGGGAAGCCGCTTGCATTCGTATCGGACGTCCGCGTTGTTGCGGTCTTTGCGAAGAGCTGCGATCGATGTGACGATCTTGAACGAAGAACCGGGAGGGTAAAGTCCATAGCGCGCGCGATCCAGCAGCGAGTCCTCTGTGCGCACCCGTGGCGAGCGGAAGTGGCGTCTCGCTTGGCCATGGATAGCTCACCGACGCGAGCACGTCTCCTGTGGCGGAATCCATTATCACCACCGCGCCGCGTGTTCTTCCCGAGCTTCCGCAGTTGCGCGTCCAGCAGCTCCGCCGTGCGCTCCTGCAGGCGCGCATCGATGGACATATGCAGGTTGCGGTCCCGGTCCAGCACCTTTCTTACCTGCGGATTATTCGGCTGCCAGCGATGCCGCAGCAAAGGCAGCAACTCGCGCAAGTCGTAGCGAACGCCATAGGTCCTGGTATGCGCGCATGCGGCTCGGACGTCTCGACGACGACAGCGCGATCATCGAAGCCCTGGAGCGTGGTCGCGAAGTCTCGCTCTGCCAGCGAACTGTTTCGCGCGGACCAGTTCGCGTGGGTTCGCAGATCGCCGAGCAGGTGATAAGCCCTCGGGCCGAGCGGATAAAAGCGTGTCGCTCCGGCGGTCCGGCTGATCCGCAAATGTCACGCCCATGCTCGCGAAAGCCTCCCGGCTCTTGAGAATCTCGTTCCAGTCGCTGGTTGCGAGCGGAAGCCCGTTGCGATCATAAATTGTGCCCCGAGGTATCGCATGGGCAATCGCCAGAAGCCGAGGGTTGTACTCATACCGTCGCTCGCCATCCGCCTGCAGTGCCAGGGCTCCGGCTCCTGCTATTGCGTCGGCGTGTACCTACCTGCAGGTACCCGGCTTTCAAACAGCAGCGCTGCACCGATGCCGCGAGAAGCATAACTCATGGCCTCGCGTACTCGTGCGGAAAGGTTCAGTGATCGTTCGATCGGGCGAGTCCTCGGCCGCGAGCGAAAACAAGATCCCCATGATTGCGAAGTTTGTGACCAGTGCTGTTCTGCCGTAACTCAGAAACGGCACAACGACGCCGGACAGCGGAATCAAGATCCAGAACGCCGCCGGCGATCAGAGCGATCTGCAGCGCCAGTGCGAGCGTCAGCCCAAATGCAAGGAAGAAGTTGTAGTCGGAGCGCGCGCGAAGGGCCGTTCGCATGCCAAACCAGATCAGCCCGCCATACAGGGCGAGGACGCACAGCACTCCGAAGAAGCCCCACTCCTCGCCGAGTGCGGCGAGGATCAGATCCGTGTGCGCCGCAGGCATCAACTGCGGATCTCCAAGTCCCAGGCCCGTTCCAAATGCGCCGCCACTTGCGAAGGCCCAAAGCGCATGTGCGACCTGCTCGCCGCCGCGAACTGAGTTATCCCATGGCGAGAGCCACATGGATACCCGACCCGCCACATTCTTCGGGAAGTGAAGATAGTAGCCGGACGCAAAGCCCGCGAGTATCACTGCCAGTCCAGCGAGCGCGAAAAGATACCGATCGCGTGCGACAGCGTACATAGCGAGGAAGAGGCATGCAATCAATAGCGCCGGCCCCAGGTCCTTCTGAAGAAAGAAGAACGCCAGCGACACCACGATCCCGGCCACGACGGGGAGAAAGTACTCGCGCCTCGGTACCTCCACCCAACGCGAAAACCTGGCCGACTCGCCCGGTTGCTCGCGAAGGGTGCGCAGGAACTCCCATCGTTCGGCAAAATATCCGGCGAGGAAGAAGACGAGCAAGATGCGAATCACCTCTGCTGGCTGAAACCCGAAGAGGTTCACCTTGGCATCACTGCCAGTTGGCCCCGAGCCAAGCAGAATCAGCGCGGCAGAGAGCAGAAAGCTTGCCAGCAGAAAGACGTAACTCAGCCTTCCTGTTAGCCGTCGGTAGTCCAAGATGCTGCCACACGCCAGGGCCAGGCATCCGGCCGCCGCTCCCTCGGCGAAGCTCGCGAACAACAGCGTGTCACGCAGAGGGTCGCGCAGCGTCACCATCAGCGCCATGCCGATGCCGGTAAGCAACAGCAGCGCCGGCAACAGAAATTGCGGTCCCGCGTATGCCGCGCATACTCCAGAACAGGTGTACGCCACCGAAGCAGCACAGAAACACGCACGGACCAGAGCACCAAGCTGCTGCTTGTACCGGCGCGGGTCCCGTACTGCAAGCATGGGCTTTAGCCGCGCTATGTCGGCGGAGGTAAGCAGCGGCATCGAGTCGGCCTCCGGGTGAGCTCGATCTCAAAAGTCTCGCTCGCGCCTGCAGCTCCGTAAGCCCGCGGGTCGAGAGCACCTCGCGGAATCGGCACATGGATCTGGCCGATCTCGCCCGACATGCGACATTCCGCTTCGCCGTTCCCGGGCAGGTGCAGAAAGATCTTGCCCGCCGTGTATTGCCGCTCAACTGGTGAAGCGATGGTCTGCAGAAAGGAAGCAGCTGCTCGCGCCTGTCCACCGCGGAAAGGTTCAGAGGCGCTGGCTGTCCCTTCGTTACGCGTGCCAGTCGCGCCGCGGCCGTGCAGACTCAACGCGCACACCACCACGATCGCAGTCAGCACGAGCAGCAGGCGCTCCATCCCTCTGCCGGTCTGCCGCCGAATGTGAGTCTGCTCCGGGTTCCTTGCTCGCTCTCGAATCGTGCTGCGGGTCACAGGCATGCGGTTTCCTGACTGCCTATCTGCGACTCGCCAGACGTGCCTGCGAGTCGTTCACTCTCTTCAGGCTTGCGGTTGCGCCGGCCCACGGTAGGATGCTTTCGTACAGCTCACGCGCATGATCCAGGCTTCGCCCGGCGAGTTCGTAGTAACGTTCCGCGTCCGGACCCGGCGTGGCCCGATCTCCAAGATCGATGGCGCGTTCGCCCTGGTAGCGATACCCGTCTGCGAGTTCCGCCGTTTCCCGCTTTCCAATGTCATGCCCCCTCCGCTCCGCCTCCCGGATCGCTGCCTCTCCGTGCTCCAGGTCGTGCAGCGAATACACGTATAGCCGCGCCAGCCCCAGCCATGGGTCCGGCGACTTCTTCATGTAGTTCGCCGCATCCTCAAAGTCCTGCCGCGACTCATCGAGCATGCGGCTGTCGTGTTTGGCACTTCCCCGTATCCTCGCCAGATGCCCGTCGATGAGGCGCAGCTTGCCATGAATCGTCTTATCGTTCGGCTCAAGCTGCAGCGCACGAGCCGCCTCGCCCCGCGCCCGCGCCCAATCCGATTCCGACACCACCGTCGATCGGATTCGTCATACTTCGCAATCACATGGTCGGCGTCGCTCATCAGGCGGTTCCGCAGCGCGTCCTTCGCAGACCACAGACTTACGCCCACATGCGAACTCGTCGCCAGTTGGTTGTACTGTCGCCAGGCCGCATCCAGGTCCTGCTGCTTTTCGCTGGACAGGTCACTTGCGAGTTGGTCCGCCTTTCGCCACACCATGTACTCCCTCGCGATGAAGAAGACCGGGCACCAGAAACAGCAAAGAAGAGCCAGGCCAACAATCCGCAGCGCCCCCGCGAATGCGCTTCTCCTTGCTACTATCGGAAGCGGCCGACCCGAACCAGGCGATATAGAAAACGGCGGCACCGGCCGAAAGCCTCCGTTCTGGGCCGCAGCATACGGCGGCGAGGTGCCGACGTCCTCCGTGTAGCCTCTGGTTCGGGCGTCATTGGGGAGCGGGGTCCCGGGCCGCCACCGCTCTGCGTCTTCGCGGTAGCCTCCTGCTCTTGGAACACCCTGCGCGTGGCATCAGCATCCACATCCGGTTGGGCCCGCCACGTCGCATCCTCCACCATCCGGCTCCACTGCGGAAGTGTGCCAGCGCCTGCGCAAATCCCGCGCGGTAGGAAAGCGCACCCGTGGATCAGGGCTTAGCGCACGCGCTACAACCTGGCGCAGAGGTTCCGGCCAGGCGAGTGGCAGCACGCGAAGCCGATCGTAGTTGCGGATCGTGTGCTCCAGCTTGGATCCGTTCTCCGCCTCGAAGTACGGATAGCCCGCAAGGATCTCGTACAACACCGCCGCAACGCCCCAAAGATCGGAGCTGACATCGACCTCCCCCGTCCTCAGGCGCTCGGGCGACGAATACTGCACACTCGCAAACACATTCTGCGTGAAGTTACGTGTCATCGAGAGTGCCTTCGCGATTCCGAAATCGAGCACCTTCACTCACGCCGTCCGGGCGTTACCCGGATGTTCCGCGGCTTCACGTCTCCATGCACGATGCCCTGCGTCGGCACGGCCTTCGATCGTAGTCGCAAACTGATGAGCGAGCTCCAGCACCTCCAGCACATCCTGCGCGATCCGGGTCGCGACCGCGATCGGCAGCCCCTTGCCCGTCGCCAGCTCCGCGATGTCCTCTCCTTCCACGTACTCCATCACGATGTAGAAGTAGCCCGGCATCTCGCCGAACTCGTAGATCTGCGTCACACGGCTGTCCTGGGCGCAAAGCTGCCTCTGAAGCTCCGCGCCGAGCCGCTCTGCCTGGATGATCTGCTGGCTGTCGGCATCCGCTCCAAGGTCGATCAGCTTCAGAGCCACGCGGCGGCCCGTCGCCGGATCGTCCGCCTCAAACACCCGGCCCATACCCCCGGCGGGAAGTTTGCGCAGAAGCGTAAATCGGCCTGCCGTCTGGACGTTCATCGTGTTACTACCTTCACGTTGACCTCTCCCCCGTTAGCCTTCGGGGCAATCTCGTTGTCTTTAACAAGGTCTGCCTTGTTGAAGAACGGCGAAATCCAAACCTGTTCCGCGCCGTTGTTCGCAATCACGTTGCCCGATACCTCGGGCGTCGCAGAACCAGCAATAAACAATCCCGGAGATAGCTCCGGACCTAGACCGTTCCTCCTGATCGTATTGTGGTCGATTCGCGGCGATGTCACGCCGTGCACGTACACCCCAATACCTCCGTTCCCCTCCACCGTGGACGCCTGTAGCGATGATGTCCCACCCTCGATCTCGATCCCGGACTTCCGCATTCCGCTCACTCGCACACCGGTCACCGCAACGTCCGAGTTTGACAGGCGGATCCCTACCTCGGCTGGACCCACAACCTGGAATCCGTAGAACCGCGCCTCGTGGACCCCGTCGCCCACCACAACCGTTTCCGGCGCCGAAATCGTGGCACCATACATCTCCGCGCTCTCCAGTGAGACTCCGCTGCGCAGACGCACCGTCTCGTGGTAATCGCCAGGGGCAACCGAGATCGTGTCACCCGCGTGGGCTTTCTCCAGCGCCTCTGAAATAGTTGTGAATCCATTCGTGCCCACCACCCAAGTGTGCGCGGGCCTGACGGTTCCGAAGCGCAGCTTCGAGCCCTTCGTAGTCTCCTCCAGATAAGGCCGTAAAACACCAAACAGGATGGTCGCGGCAAGCAGACCGACCAGAAACCACGCCCAACGAAAGCCGCTGCCTGTCCGCGCAACGGCTGGTTCTGGCACCTGCCGCATAACCAGGTGTCTCGATCAGAATCACCGAGACATTGTCCTTCCCACCTGCGTCATTGGCGGCCGCTATGAGGGCCGCACTGCCGGCCTCCGGGTCTCCCGCATGCTGCTCCACGATCCGGCGAATCTCCTCGGCAGGAACCTGGTCCGTTAGCCCATCCGAACACAAAAGCAGCGCGGAGGACTCAGGGAGAACCAACGTTTGGATCTCCACGAAACTCGGATCGTCCGGGGTGCGCCGTGCGCTTCCAAGGTCACGGTACACCTCGTTCCTACGCGGATGACCGCATCGCTGCCGCTTCGCCGAGTTCCCCGGAGTCCTCCATTTCCCCCACGGGGGAGTGGTCGCGAGTCACCTTCCGCATGCTTCCCGGCTCCAGCAGATAGAGGCGCGAATCCCCCACATGTCCGACGACCACCCGGTACTTTTCGATAAGTGCAAGCGTGGCCACGCATGCCATTCCCTTCAGCTCCGGGTCGCGCGCCTGAAGCTCAAAAATCTCGGTGCTGGCGAGTGCAAACGCCTCGCGAACTCGCCCCTCCGGGGTGCCTGTTTGGCGAGCGAGCCGCATCCCGATGATGTTTACCGCCGCGTCCGCCGCCCGTTCCCCCGCAACCTGGCCACCCAGTCCGTCGACGACAAGATAAATGCCCCGCGGCACATCGACCAACAACCCGGTCCTCGTTCTGGGCTCTCATGCGCCCTCGATCGGAATGGCCCGCCGCAATCAATCGCAAGGTCACAGGCATGTCCTATTCGCTCCGCCGCAACAAGGCCCACGCAAGACAAAGAACGACGAACACCAATCCCACCAGGAACGGGATCCGAAGATAAAACAGCGTTGTGGTCATTCCGGCTGTTTCGCCTCGAACTGCATCACCAGCACGTCCGCCAGCACGATCTTCGCTCTCGCTGGAAGAGGCGCCTCGACATTGCGATCAACCGCCCCTCCTCCGCTGCGGTCGATGCTGGCGGGAACCGCGGTCCCGTTCACCGCGGTTCCATATTGGCTGAGATCCTTGACGAAGAAGCGTCCCGCTGGCGTCGCGCCGGATGCGGCAATGCTCCCGCGAGATGTCGGGCGGCCCCTCCAGCTTCAGGTCGACCCACACCGCCCTGTCCGCCCCGCCCCACAACGATCTCTTCCTTGGTCATGGCGAACACCTTCTCTCCTGCACGCATCGGTATACCGCAGCGTGGCCAAGACAGCCGTACCAGGTTGTCCTTCCGCTCGTTCTCAGGCTGGACGGAAGGCTCCCCTGCAGAATGGCGAGTCACAAACGTCGTCTTCGCGCCCGATCCGAGATCCACAGCCTGCGCCGTCCCCAGATCCGAGTAGATCTCAATTTCTCCCGGACGCAGCCGGTCCTCCTCTCCAGGATGGAACTCGATGCTCCAGTCGGGCTCGAGCATCTTGTACTTCGGCTTCTCGCCCGGCTTGCCGAGCCCCAGCCGCCGGACCAGCTTGGCTTGCGCTCGCACCTTGTTCAAGCGCTCAAGATATTCGCTCAACGCCTGCTTCGCCTCGCGGCGAACAACATCGGCCACGGGAGCGATCAGCTCGAAGTCGCGCTGTTGCAGGTACACGTTGAAGCGGCAAGGCACCAGGACCGTGTAGCGGACCTTGAAGAGCCCCACCTCGGCATTGCGGAGCAGCTCCGATATGACGTCATCGCCGGTGATCTGGCCTGCCGCGAGTCTCAGTCATGCTGTCTCATCACCCCCGAGTAGTGTTTCGACGATAGGCACCGAGTGCTGGCGGGCGTCTGCATGACGAGTCTGCTCCACCATCCAGTGAGATAGCAAATCCAACCAGACGGTTGCGAACTGCAGTAATCAGCCACGCCGGGGTGCGTGCATCCACACCCCCGTTACGACCCCTGCTCGCCACGAGGAGGCGAGAAGAACCCGCTAGGAAAGTAGGCGCCGGACCGCCACTTCTCCCGATGCAGTGCCGCCCGCCGAACTTACATAGCCGCAGTACCCGCCCTAAAACTCCAGACGAGCACCAAGCCGGAAGTAGCGTTGATCTACTCCCTCCTGATCCCGCGAATTGTTGGAAGTCAGCAGACCAAAGCCGTTCAGGTTCGCCACGGTGTGGTCAGGATTGAATGTCACGTTGGAAATATTTGTATTGGACGGATTCGCAAAGTGGGGAGTATTCGAAACGTTAAAAGCTTCGCCGCGAAACTCCAGGTGCACAGACTCATAGATGGGAAAGCGGCGAAAGATTGACGCATTGAGCACGTTCACGCCGGGACCGCGCACACTGTTGAAACCGGCGGTTCCGAAGCGGGCGGCTGTCACAGGAGCGAAGCACGTCGCATCCACGTAGGGTGAGGTTGCCCCCTTCCATCCCCCGCCGAAGTTGCAGCTTCCGCCACGCACGCGGTCTGCGTTCTGCGAACTGCCTGGCGCGTTCAGCGATGTACCGGAGGCGGAGATCGTAAAGGGGGTACCCGAGTAAGACTCGAAAACCCCGTTGAGGCGCCAGCCTCCAGCGAGGACCGAGCCGATGCCCTGGTGTAGAAACGCCTGGCCTTTGCCGAAGGGAAGCTGCGCGGTGCCGCTCACAGTGAGGATGTAGGGACGATCGAAGCCCGCAAGAGCGCGATTTAGGCCAAGGAAGCCAGGTGCCTGGATACCGACCGTTTCGCCCGCGGTTGTATCGCAGCAGTAGGCAAAGGTCTTCGAGAAGGTGTAGCCAACACTGAGCGAATAGTTGCTGTGGAACTGTTTGCTCAGCCGTGACTGCAGGGCATCGTACTGGTTACGGCCTACGGGCGTGATGAGGTTCGTCGCTGCGGTTCTGCCGAAAAGCACGTTGTATGGCTCGCTCGCCGTGCCGCCGCCGACCGTGCCGGCATTTAGATTCAGTACGCTCGAGATCTGCAGTTGGCGCGATCCCACGTAGCGCGCTTCCGTGAGAATGCCGCCCTTCCACTGATTCTCAAGCGAAAGGTTCCAGCTCTCGACATAGTCACGCCGTGGGCTTATCGGGCAGGGAATTGATTGTGTATGTGTTGGGTAGGTTGACGACGCCGGTGCTGGTATCCAGACCGGCACCGCCGGCAGGCCCTGCGCGAAGTTGTAGCTTGCGACGGTCCCGTTGGGAGAAACAATCGAGGACTGAATGTCATCCGGGTAGTTCTGAACGAGATCACGCATAAAGGCAAGAGGGTAAGGATCACGGTTGATGCCGGCGCCCGCCCGCATGACGAGGGAATCCGTCAGCTTGACCGAAATGCCAGCAGAGGGCGAAAACGACTAACTTGCCATGTTGTAGCCGCAATCGTGGGGAATGTTTCCAGACCGCACACCTTTACGGTGTTATTGGTTGGGTCATATCGCGCGAAGCCGCGGCCGTCCCGTCCGCCGACCGGGAAGTAATCCCAGCGAACCCGTAGGAGAGAGTGACACGGGGTGAGGCGATCCACTGGTCCTGCGCGAATGCGCTGTAGATGAAGGTCTTGCCCACCAGTTCGCCGTACGGCAAGCCGTTCCGCCAGTCCAGACGAAAAGCGGCCGAGCAAGAAGTCGGCATAGGCGTTGTAGGCGTTGGCGCCGGGTCCACCGGCAACCGTAGTTGCCGCTCCATTGATGGTGAAGTTTCCTGCACTGGCGTTTTGCGGCTGACTGTGGCGGATGATCTGGCGACTGACGTTCGCGCCGAAACGGATGGTAGTGCGCCGCGTGCGACCAGGTGAAGTTCGGCTGGAGTTGGTACTCCTGATCGTTGTACGAAAGGGGCGAGCTGGAGTTACCAATGGTGGAAAAATTGGATATCGCGAAGTTCGGCCAGCCGCCGTAAAGGCGAGTCGGCCCGTTTGTGCCCGGAATGCCCAAGTTGCTCGCCGACATTGGTGTCCACGCCGACGGGTTGCCGAACGTAGGAAGGACCGTCGCGCCGAAGTAGCCGTCGAAGACGAAGTCGGGACGTGATACATAGACGGCACTGAAGGTGCCATTCCAGACCTTGCCGTAGCTGATGCCTTGGCGGCCTCCTGCAGAACTGACGGGCACACCATTGTCCCCATAGGCGGGAGCGTCGTAGTTGTTGAAGTCAACGCACCCAGCCGGGCGTTGAACGTGAGCGCGGAGGTGGCCTTCCACGTCAGTATTCGCGTCGAACTTCGAGGTATTCAGAGTGATAACGACCCGTGGCGAAGTAGTTGTTCGATATGCCGGGAGGTTCGCGTGCGGTATGTGGACTGAATGGCCAGACGATCGGTGCTTTGTCGAAATCCCGGCACGGCCTTGTTGGCCAAGGCTATCTTTGCCCGCCCCGGTTGCCGTTCCTGTGCAGGGTCGTAGATCGGATTGCTGCTGCCGCTGAAGTCACCGAGCGCATCGCATCCGTAGGAACGGTCGTCAGCACGTTCGCCAGTTGCGAGACATAGTGTCCGTCGTAGCTGAAGAAAAAGAACAGGCGGTCTTTGTGCACCGGGCCACCGATTGTTCCGCCATAGAAGTTGTCGACGTTCTTGGGATTGCGGGTAAACCCGGCCGGCAGGAAGAAAGGTTTCGTGGTGAGATTGTTGTCCGTGTGGTACCAGAATGCGGAGCCGTGGAAGCTGTTTGTGCCAGTCTTGACGTGCACGTTGACGCTGGCACCCCCCGCCAGGCCTTGCTGCGCGTCGAAGCTGTTTGTGACGACCGAGACCGACTGGATCGCCTCCAGACCTGGGACTGTATGCGGCAACGTGTGGGAGCCAGACGTTGTTGGCTGTTGCGCCGTCAATTCGGATGTTGTTCGTGTTGCCGAAGTCCCGTTGCTCTGAAACGAAGACCACGGCCAGGGTTTGCCGCAACCGAGTGTTGGTTGGCGGGAGGGTTGATACCCGGGAATGAGAATAAGGCGCTCTGGTAATTCCTGTTAGCCGGCACGGGTAGCGACGCTAGCTGTGTCTGGCTCAGTTCGCCGCGAACTTCGGCTGAATCCGTCTGCACGCTGGCAGTGTCCGTGCTGACGTTGATGGTCTCCGTAGAACCCAGCTTCAGCCTGACGTCGACACGATTCGTAGCACCGGGCGAGACCTCGATTCCCGTCACCGTGGCCTTCTGGAAGCCGGCCACCTCAACGATCACCTCGTAGCTCCCCGGCGAAAGAGAGCTCACACTGAATGCGCCGGCAGCGTCTGCAGCGACTTGCCGGACCTCGTTCGTGGAGAGATTGCGAGTGGACACCTTGGCCCCAGCTACTTGGGCCCCACTCGGATCACCAACTACCCCGCTGATACCGCCAGTGAGAGTTTGCGCCCACACGCAGCAGCTAAAGGCAAAGCTAAGCAGCAGGCCCAACACGAACACACCTGCGGGCCTCCCCGTCTGCGAATGTTTCCACTTGTTGCTCATCATTGACAGCCCCTCGGATGCACACAGTGGTGCGACCAAGATTATGGAGACAACAACGGCAAACGGGCAAGTCGGACTGCGCAACATGCTGGCCTCAGCGGCAGTTGCTCGTTCGAATCGACCCCCGCATGCCCCAAACTTTGGCCGCCATCCACCGCCGCTATCCGTCCGCTCCACGCCTCAGATGACCACAAACCCATCCTATTTACGGTTCGAGAGCGCTTGGCGGCTCAATCGCGGCAGCGCAAGAAGGAAATCCAGCGAAACAGCTGGAAGGCACTTGAGGTCGTGACCCACCGTCGTCTCGTCGACACCGCCCAGCAATGCTCCATGCCGCATGGCATACCAGGTAAATGCGGCAGCGACTGCCGAAAGCAGGAATGAGGAGACAAGGCCGCCGGAGAGATGTGGCGTATGTGCGAGATGATGAATCCCAATCTGGGCAAGCAGCATAATCCCGGGCAAACCTGCCCACACCACCAGAGCGGTGGCCCACAGAGGCCCTGGCTTTTCGCAGGTATTGGGAGATTGCGCCAATCAAGCCGCCCGCGAAGATAGCGAAAAGCGCTTCCACAAGCAGCGCCTTGGTTGCTTCTCGCCCTCCTGACTTCAGGTTAGTGGCAAAGAAAGCTATCCCGCGCAGGACGCTGGTGAATGCTGCCGCCTTCCAACTCCACGGAGGGACAAGGGTCCGGAGCGGGCTCCTAAGCATGCGCTGGAGCGCTTGCTTAAGCTCTTCGGGGGGCGACGAGAGGTCGGACTGCATATCTGCTTCTTTGATGCTGATCGAAGCTGTGTGCGGTTGGCTCAGTCGTACGCGATGGAAGTTTTTGATCCCGACCAGGGCACTGCAAGCATCAATCCATCGATGAGCGACTGGCCACAGGCCCTCGATCGCTTCTGACGCGAGCCCCACAGGATATCTCCACTTCGATTGCCAAGCCGTCGCGCCACCTGAACTGAATCAGTTTTCACTCACGCGACTCGTCGCCGCCCGCCACATTCTCAACCTGATCTCAATGCAAGACTGCGGATTAATCGGTGCAGGTACTTGGGGTGTATTCCCAGCGATTCAGCCGCGGCAGGAACACTGCCGTTCGCAGCGAGCAGGGCGGTTCTGATGAGTTCCTTTCTCGTGCTCGGTGAGTGCATCCTGATATCGCGACCCGGACGTGCCACCCGACGGGTCCCCGAACACGCTCTGGGGGAGATCTTCCGGCAGGATTTCTTCGGTGAGCCCCAGCACGATCGCGTGCTCGATGGCATTCTCCAACTCGCGCACATTGCCGGGCCAGATGTAGCCCGTCAGCAGAGTTCTCGCGGCACGCGAAATCCCCTTGAAGGGCCGATTGCTTCTCTGCGCATGCTTCGCGGCGAAATACAACGCCAAAAGCGGAATGTCTTCCCGGTGCTCACGAAGAGGGGGAACCGTCACCGTGACCACGTTGAGCCGATAATACAAATCTTGACGGAACTGACCCGACTTTATCGCCTCTTCCAGATTCTTATTGGTTGCCGCCAAGACCCGAGCTTTGAACGGCACAGACTGGGTTCCTCCGACACGTTCAAACTCCCTCTGTTGTAAGACTCGCAGTAATTTCGCCTGCATGGCAGGGGCAAGCTCCCCAATCTCGTCCAGGAACAATGTTCCATCCTGAGCAATTTCGAACCTTCCCTTCCTTGCACCTGCCGCGCCTGTAAACGCTCCCTTCTCGTGACCAAACAGTTCTGTCTCGATGAGAGTCTCCGGTATAGCTGCGCAGTTGATCGCGACAAAAGGCCGATCACGCCGTTGGCTTTGCTGGTGAACAGCAGTCGCGACGACCTCTTTCCCCGTGCCGCTCTCTCCGCGAATTCAAGATAGTGGCATCTGTATTTGCGACACGAGAGATGAATTCCTCCAGGCGCCTTATCGGTACGCTCTCTCCGATCAGAGTTCTCCTCGGATTCAATTGGTCATGCAAGCGCCGGTTCTCGGAGCGGAGCGCATCCAGTGCGAGCACGTTCTCTAGGGTGACCGCAGCAACTCTGGACACCATTCCGAGGAAATGAACATGATCTTCGCGGAAGGACGAACCTTCACCGGCCGATGTCAGATAAAGGACACCGATGGTTTGTTCGACGCCTGTCAGGGGTACACAGATCGCGTTTAGGCTTGCGTTCGACTCGGTGGACGCTTCCGTGATGACCGGAGCACCGTCCCAGCGGGCCCGACCCACTAACTCCTCTTCGATCTTCATATCGGGCGCGGGCTGCCCGTTTCGACTCCAAGCGCAGATTGCTTCCGTTCCGTCGTCTGCGTCTGGACCTAGAATTACGGCCGCCTCATCCGCGGGAACTACTTCAAGAATGAGTTGCAGAAGGCTTTTCTGCAGCAGCTCTAGGTCCCGGATCGAATTGATGGCGTTGCTGATCTTGAACAGCGCCGAGAGGTCACGCGCCATACGGCCGATTTCAACCCCGAAACCCGGCTGTGCTGCCGGACTCAGAACCCGTATTGTGCTCAGGTCGGTTGTGGCCGGGTGACTGCGTCGACTGGCTGTCGATGTAGATAGTGGCTCGCCTTCATGTATCAAAAAGACAAACTCGGCCTTACCAATCTGAATAGTATCTCCATGTTCCAGAATCTTGCGTTTTACCGGAATCCCGTTCACAAACGTGCCGTTACGGCTGTCTAGGTCGGACACTTGATACTGCGACCCTGAGGCCTCCACGGTGCAATGGCGCCGCGATACAGCAGATTCCCTCAAACGCAGCTCATTGGCCTCCTCACGCCCAATACCGACGTGGTCTCCCGTAAGGACGTAGGTTGTACCCGTAAGCGATCCAGAGATGGCGAGGAGCCGCGGCTGCATCAAGGCCTCCGGTCGATTCTCAGTGTACCGGAGCGCAGAAGCAGCGCCCCGTACTCTGCCGTCTGGAACAACCTGGATACCGCCGAGTATCCGAATGGATACTCAGCGCGCCACCTAACGTATGAACATGTCGCGAGGAAGGCCCCGGAACAAGAACTCATCCAATGGCAAACAATGGGCTTTTGGGACTACCAGGGTTGGGTGCGGGATTCTTCCTCGGGTTTGGTCACACGAATGCATTAGGTACGGGCGTAGCGGCTCGATACAGTCTTCGAGATCCGCTCAAGCGCACAAAGTGCCAAAAAGGAGACCGTCATGACCCGCATACCCGCAATTGCCCTCTTGGTAGTCGCCACGTTGATCCCGTCTACTAGCGCAATGGCACAGGATCACTTGGAGAAAGCAACGATTCCGTTCAACTTCAACGTCGGCAGGACGAACATGCCGGCGGGGACTTATCGGCTCACGTCCAGTGTTAGCTCGCCGGATGTGATCCATATCAGCAGTTGGGAGAAGCAGGCCCACGTATTGTCGCTCGCGCGTCCGTACCAGGAGCCTGCTCGTTCACAGAATGCGCTCGTATTCCATCGGTACGGAAACCAGTACTTCCTCAGCGATATCCGATCATCCGATTCCGCGATGAACGTGCACTTCCCGACCAGCAAAGCCGAGAAACGTGCGAAAGCTGAGGTCGAAGAGGCCGGACTCTTCGCGGCCGACCCGATCCTTGTTGCGCTTCGCTAGAACCTTTGTTCGCAGGTTATGTAGAAACCTGGAGCTGTAGTCTCCAGGTTTCATTTGTTTTTCCACTTCCCGGACCGAACCCTGGTTAGTCAAAGTTAGCCGTGGCCGAGATCGTCCATACGTCATAAGGTGGGATAATGGTCCGGATTTGTAGCCGTTCTTTACAACTGATGGCGGTTTCCACATGGAATATATTGCACAGTCGAACGCAAGACTCGTAGTTAAGGGACCCGATGGGCGTTCCGTCGTTCCAATCAGGGACCTTCCATTCACGATTGGTCGCGGTTCTGACCGGAGCCTTCCACTTGCCTATGCGCACATATCGCGCGAACACGCCTGTATCGAGCGAGACTCCGAAGGTTACCTGATTCATGACCGCGGCAGCCGCCACGGGACGTTTGTGAACGGAAGAAGGATCACCACCTCTCGTCTACATTCGGCTGACTCCATCCGCTTCGGCCTCAGCCGCGACGTCGTCGTCTTCGAAAGTACCGAAGATACAACGACCCGGACTTTGCTCGAGAAGGTGTCACAAACAGCCCACAATCCTTCAGGTCAGAGCGACCTCGAGCGACTTTCGCTCTTCCTGAAAGCTGCTCAAAGCCTTGGGAGCCTCGGTGCCATCAATGATGTGCTCTGCACGATGCTGGAATTTACTATCCGGCTTACAGGAGCAGAGCGGGGCTTCGTCTTCCTTGGCGACAATGCTGAGACTCTACGCCTTGAGTGCGGCCAAACCTACGACGGAGTACCAATCCTGGAGCAACCGTCAATCTCTCATTCTGTAGTCAGAGATGCGATCCACTCGCAACTGGATTTCGTTGTCTCCGATGTAACCGACGAAGTCGCGCGGGGGCGCGACAGCCTGATTCTGAACGCGATCCGCAGCTTTGTTGCGATCCCGCTCCGCAGCGAGGGTTCTTCCCGCTTGCTTGGTCTACTCTATCTGGATAGCCGAACGCGAAGCCACGGCTTCAATAGAACCGATAACGACATCCTTCATGCGATCGCCCGGCAAGCAGCGACGTTAATCGAAAACGTACAACTGCTCCAAATGGAACGCGAATCAGCTCTGCTGCGGAAAGAACTGGAGATCGCAGCATCCATCCAGCAACAGATCATCCCTGGCACACTGCCCGAATTTGCATTCGCCCACATTTCCGCCCGCACCGTACCGTGCACCGGGGTCGGGGGAGACTTCTACGATGTGATTCCGCTCGCGGACGGCTTCATCGCGATCGTGGCAGACGTTTGCGGCAAAGGTGTCCCTGCGGCCTTGCTCGCCTCCATGGTGCAAGGTATGCTCCACGGTCAAGTAGGCGCGCAATGGACCCCAGAGGCCTCCCTGGCTGATGTCGTCGCCACTCTCAACGCATTCGTCTGCTCGCGCGCACCTCGGGAAAAATACCTCACCCTTGCAGTGCTTCGCTATCTCCACTCTCAAGAGGGTGGCGCGACGGTCGAGTTGGTTAACGGGGGGCATGTCGCGCCGGTCATCGCCCGTGCCAACGGAACGCTGGAGGTGGTACGGGGCGGGGACCTTCCGGTGGGTTTGCTTGAATCTGCGTGCTTCCATGCAATGCAGATACAAATCGGGATCGGCGACCAACTCATCTTGGTAAGCGACGGAATCACAGAAGCGGAAGATGCCGAAGGAAACCAGTTCGGCCTCAACCGGCTTGAACGTCACCTCGGCGGAAGCGACCCGGTCAATGCGCTGTTCTCGGCCATCGATACTTTTTGCAGTGGAGCGAGGCCGGCGGATGATCAGACTGTTCTCGCGATCCGCCGACTTGTATAACACTCGCGAGACCGTCTAAGTAATCGAAGAGAGACCGCACTGGCTTTACAGATGGATGTGTGTAATCATTCTGCAGGGTTTAGCGGCGACTGCGGCTCCCATGTATCCCAGTTTCTTCCGTTTACGACCGTCTGACCCTCGCGTTTCGGCCCCCTTGTAGCTAGGTCCCCCAAGCAAAATCTAGGTTTTCTACCTTTATTGCTGAGTGGTACATATGATCAGCCAGGCGCAATCCGTGGAGCAGCTACTTGCGGCCGCGCGCACCCGTGACCCACCGGACCTTGAGGCCTTTCTCGACGAGGTGTGCAAAGACTCACCCGGCCTGAGGCAAATCCTTCGAAGTCGACTCTCCGCCGACGAGGGAGACGAACTTACTCTCGACCAATCTATCTCCTCCGCTGAGTCTCGCTCTCGGGGCGCCACGAGCATGTCACCGCAGGGACACTTCTGTCCAGGGCAGCTCATTGCCCAACGTTTCACCGTCATCCGCTACATCGCCCGTGGAGGGATGGGCGAAGTGTACGAAGTGGAAGACAACTTTCTGCAAGGCGTCCGCGTAGCGCTCAAGGTGATTCTTCCCGAGATCGCAGAGAACGCCGGGTCGTCGCAGCGCTTCGAGCAGGAAGTCCTTCTCGCTCGCAAGGTCGTCCATCCGAACCTTTGCCCGATATACGACATAGCGCGCTGCTCAGATCCACCTCCGCCGTACATGTTTCTCACCATGAAGCTTCTTGCTGGCGAGACGCTTTCTGCCAGGCTGCGGCGCCAGGACCCCGTTCCCCGCGAGGAGAAGATTGCCATCTTCCGACAATTGATGGCCGGCCTCTCGCATATTCACGCTGCCGGAATTATTCACCGGGACATCAAGCCCAACAACGTGATGCTCGACTACTCAGGGCCGGAAGTCTGCGTTTCGATCATGGACTTCGGGCTCGCCCGCCTGCACGATCCCGACACCACCATGCCCGCCAATAGCCTGATCGCGGGCACGCCGGGATACATGGCGCCGGAGGTGCTTAACGGGCAGGGCCCGTCTCAAGCCGCTGATTTATTCGCTCTTGGTGTCCTGCTTCATGAGTTAGCGACCGGCAAGCGGCCGGACTTCAGCACTCTGACCGATCGTTCCAAAGCGTCCTCTCCCCTAAGCGAGGCGGACGTTCCTCCCTTCTACATTCGAGCTGTCTGTGCCTTCTTGTCGTCCGACCCGCAGCGGCGCTGCAAGATGGCCGAGAGTATCGGCTCAGAGCTGGAACTGAACTATTCACTCCAGACGAAGCGCTCCAGGACGAAATTGCGCGTCCTCGCAACTGTTGTCTGCCTGCTCGTTCTTCTCGTCAGCCTTCTGCTGGTTCCGGCGGTCGGCGAGCGGGCACGGGGTGTTCTTTTTGCAAGTCGGGAGAAGCACATAGTCGTCCTTCCATTCGAACTCGTTGGCAATACCCCGGAAATTCAAGCACTCGGGGATGGATTGATGGATTCGCTCGCGGGAAAGCTGGCAAACCTCGATAGCGCCAACCGCTCGCTTTGGGTCGTACCAACCAGCGAAGTGCGGTCTCAGAGGGTCAGCAATGCTTCCGCTGCTATGCACACATTCGGTGCGACCCTTGTCGTTGAAGGGAGGTTCGAGCGCGAGAACGACGTCGCCCACCTCAGGCTCACGTTGATTGATCCGAAGAAGCTCAGGGATATCGGCTTCGTAGATGTCCAGAACCAGACGGGAGATATGAGCGCGCTTCAGGACCAGGCTGTGACTCGTCTCGGCAGATTGATGAACATCTCCGTGCGCGCTGATCCATCCGTCAAAGCGGACGCTCCGATATCCCACGGCGCGTACGAGGACTATCTCATCGCCCTGGGTTACGCACAACGGCTCGATCGCCCCGGCAACCTCGACAGGGCCATCGAGTCTCTCCAGAGAGCCCTGCTGACGGACCCTACTTTCACGCTTGGCGCCGCTCGTCTCGCCCAGGTCTACGTGATGAAGTTCAGGATGGATAAGGATCCGGCACTGTTGGACGATGCGAAACGATATGCTGAGCAGGCGTTGGCATCAGACGCCCGTGTCCCGCTGGCCCATGTAGCACTCGGGCAGGTGGAGCAATACACCGGCCACCACGACTTGGCCGCCCAGGAGTTCCAGCGTGCGGTTGACCTCAACCCCAAGGATCCGGAGGCGCTAACAGGACTGGCCAGTTCGGTCCGTGATCTTGGCCGTAACTCGGAGGCAGAAGCAATTTTCATTCGAGCAGCCAATCTACGTCCCGACGACTGGAACGGCTACAACAATTTGGGTTTGTTCTACAAGCGCGTCGGCAGGACGGCAGACGCAATCCGGCAAATCAAACGAGCCATCGAGTTATCGCCTGATAACTCGGGTCTCTATGCAAACCTGGGCAGTTTTTATTTGGATACAGGCGACCCGAGTATGCTCCCTGAAGCCGAACGCGCGTTCAACAAGTCGATAGCGCTCAGCCCAAATTACAAAGCTTACGCTAACCTCGGGATCGCATTCAGCGCAGAACACCGCTTTACTGATTCCATCAACGCCAACCGGCGAGCGCTCGCGTTCAACAGCCAGGACTATCAAGTTTGGAGCAATTTGGCGGAGTGCTATGAGTGGCTTGGAGATGAGAGAGGCGCGCAAGACGCCAGACGACGAGCCCGAGAACTACTCGTGCCCCTAGTAAAGCTGGATTCTCAGAATGCTGAAGCACAGGCTACCCTCGCGCTTTTGGACGCCAGAGACAAACTTTCTGCCGAAGCTACCGCACGAATCCAGATTGCGCTCGCGCTTGAACCAAGCGACCATTCAATCCTGTGGACAATAGCAGATACCTATGAATCACTGGGTGAGCGCCGGCTCGCAATCCAGTATCTGCACAAGGCACTGGCCAACGGTATGGCTCCTGCGTATCTTAAGACGGACCCCTATCTTCGAGACGTACTTACCGACCCACACTTCCGCGGTCCCAAAGTTCCACCCGCAGGTTAGTCGCTCGCGGGGTGCGTTATGTTATCCGATTTGTACCCTTCACCGGCCTTCACATCTCTTACCCTAAGGAGCACCAAAATGAAGAGCATCCAATTTCCCGACGACGGTTCTGACTCACAGCTGGCTGACTCGTCCTTGAGCGCTGAAGAAGATGGTCTAGGGGAAAACACCGACCAGAGCTCTGAGAATCTGTCAAAGATTGCTGATGATAATCAGGCTCGCGGCAAGAAGCTCGAACCGTAGCGATACCGGTCAGGCCTAGGACCGCGATTCATGGTCCCCGACAAGCGCGTGGTCGGCGCGCTCGGGGGTGACTTGCGCAACATCAACCTTGGTTGGGAACTTAGAAGCTTTTCTTGATAACCGCGCAGTCGTGGCCGCGGTCAGGGCAGCCCGGCTGCCGTGCCGCAGGGGAGCTGGGACCCCGACCGGGACACAGGGACTGCGTAGCGCACTCTTGGAACGCCACCAAAACTAACACGGAGAAGAAGGGCCGGTCTCATCCACTGCCTCATGGGCGGTCTGAGCTTCGGATCTCTAAGCGACCGCGTTCGTCGCAATCAGGTTCTTATAGAACTGCGCGCTCAGCTTTGGCGTGCGCTTCTGCGTTTTGAAGTCGACGTAAGTAATTCCAAATCTTTTCTCATAACCATCCGCCCACTCGTAATTGTCGAGCAAGCTCCAAAGAAAATAACCCATAACCGGCACTCCCTCGGAGACGGCCCGCTGCAGGTGCAGGATATAGTTTCGCAGAAACATGACTCGGTCCGTATCGTAGACCGCTCCGTCTGGCGCGATCTGATCTGCGGAGGACGCACCGTTCTCAGTTATGTACAAGCTCTTCACGCTCCAGAGTTCCGAAACGAGCCTGGGAGCCCAGTAGAGCGCCTCGGGTCCAACGTAGAGCCACGGACTAAGCATGTGGGGGTAGGAAGCTGGCTGCGGTACCAGCGTATAGCCCTGCTCCGAGGCGTCGGCACGCACATACGTAGGCTGATACACATTGATTCCCACAAAGTCCATCGGGGAACTGATAATCTTCATCTCTTCGCTGGTGAAGGTCGGGGCGGCGGCGCCAAGACGCTTCAGGTACAGATCCGTGTAGCGACCCTCCTCGACAACCGTAAGGAACATCGCGTTCTGTTCGCGCATAGCCTTCCGCGCCGCCTCAATGTGCTCCGGTGCATCAAAGACGGGAGTAGTGGCCTGCACGTTGTCGGCAATGCCCACCTTTGTCCCAGCCTTCGCGGACGAGCGAATGGCGCGTACGGCGAGGCCATGTGCGAGAACAACATAGTGGTTCAATTGAGCTAATCGCTTGGCCCCCACCTTTAGGCCCGGAGCATGGGTGCCGTCTCCGTAACCGAGTTCGACAAACGTGCGCATCTCGTTCATCGTCATGAAGTGCTGCACCTTATCCGAGAGTTGTCCCGCAGTGTATCCCGCGTAGTCGGCGAAAGCCGAAGCCGTATCACGGTTCTCCCATCCACCTTTGTCCTGCAAAGCTTGAGGAAGATCCCAGTGGTACAGCGTGCAGAAAGGCTGTATGCCCGCCTCCAGCAACGCATCCACCATCCGCTGGTAAAAGACGAGTCCTTGCGGATTGGGTTTTCCGGTCCCAGTAGGGAACACGCGCGACCATGCTACCGAAAACCGGAAGCTCTTCAATCCCAGGTCCCGCATCATGGCTATGTCATCTCGGTACCGGTGGAAGAAGTCATCTGCGATGTCACCGGTGTCCCCTAGGTGTACCTTGCCCGGGGTGTGAGAAAAGGTGTCCCAAACGGACGCGCCTCGACCGGCTTCATGGACGCCGCCCTCAACCTGGTACGAGGCCGTAGCAGAACCCCAGAGGAAACCTGCCGGAAATCCACTCCGCGGAGGCGTTCCCACTGTGGCAGCCTGGCCAGGCGACGATGCGGAAGACCCGATCGGAAGAGCCAACCCCGCAGACGCACCGGCTAGTAGGCGAGCAAGCGTCCGTCTGGAAAAGGATTCTGACATCGTGACCTCTCTTCTTGAACAAGACCAGCGTGGGTCGACCGACTAAGTCGCCCCGGTAAGTGTACCGTCGATTCCGGGGCGAGCCCATAACAGACTCGCTCCGAAACCAAGCCTGGAAGAGCACCTTCACGAACTTCTACATTGGTAATGGGACCGGCAATGCAAGCTTTGGCAAAGCCGGTTTCGGCGCGAATTGCCGTGCTGATCCTAACTACACTCCCCGGCAATTCCAATCTGCCCTACCCGGCACTGTAGCCTCATTGACAATCATCTCTCCATACGCCTAAAGTCTGCTCGCAACGTGCTGACGCGGGTGGTCCACACAGAACAGCCTCCTGCATTCATCTGCGGGCACTTAGCAAGAGAGAGCCAGAAGATGCTCCCATTCGACAACAGGCCGTGGGCCAAACCACTAGCAGCCACCGTGATTGTAATCACGATTATTGCCGCCGTACTCGCACCGTTCTACCTGCGCCACATCAGGCACATGGATCCCCCGATGGCGGTTCTAATTGTGCTTCTTGTACTGGCAATCGTCCCGCCCAACCTGCTCATCTTGCGCCGACGCGACACCCCAAATCCGGACAACCACCGGCCCGCGCACGACAGCCACACCGCTTACGTGTCCCGCCCCTCCGGTCGTTAGGCGACCCGGACGACGCCAGCATGGCCTGCTCCCTACCCGTATGCAGGGGCGGAGAGGCAGCCTATTGGTTCACCCCACTGGCCAGAAAGCCGCCATCCACAACGAGAATCTCGCCCGTGATAAATGCCGCCGCGTCAGAAGCCAGGAACACTGCCGCCCCCATCAGCTCTTCCGTTTTGCCAAAGCGCCCCATAGGCGTCCGCATGCGCAGTTCCTTCCCGCGTTCGCTCTTGTCCAGCAGCTCCGCATTCAGCGCTGTGCGGAACACCCCCGGCGCGATCGCATTCACGGTCACGCCCTGCGAACTCCACTCCACCGCAAGCGACTTGGTCAACGCGCCTACAGCAGCCTTGCTGCACGCATACGCCGTCACTTCCTTCAGCGACACAAACGTATTCAGCGACGCGATGTTGATGATCCGTCCGTAGCCGTTCGCCAGCATGTGCTTACCGAAGATCTGGCACGCCCGCAGCGTCCCATTCACGTTTGTGTCCATGATGTCGTCCCAGACGTCTTCCGGGAAAGTCGACCGTCGGCGCACGCTTGATCTTGCCCGCGCAGTTGATCAGGATGTCCACCTTGCCCCACGCCTTCAGCGTCTCATCCAGCAGAGCCTGCAACGTCGCGCGGTCTGCCACGTCCGAGGTCAGCCGCAGCGCCTTCCGTCCGCGGCTCTCGATCAGCCCTGCGGCCTCATCCACCTGCTCCTGCCGCCGCGAGCTTGCCACCACATCGGCGCCCGCCTCGGCCAGTCCCACCGCCATCGCCAGGCCGATTCCCGACGTTCCACCGACGACGACTGCCGTCTTGCCCGTCAGATCAAACAACGGATGTCCCATCGCATTACTTCCTCTCTGTTGTGCATTTAGACTGTGCCGCGGCCGCAGTCCTGCCCGCTCGAGCTTCGCCAGAATGCGATGCACAATCTCATCCGGCGGCCGGTCGTTCACAATGCGAAATCGCATCCGGGGGATCTCCAGCGTCGCCAACTGGCTATCCAGCAGCTTCGGGTTCATGTACTCATGGTCCGTGCTCGCCAGCCGCTCCGCAATCAACTCCCTGGATCCATCCAGAAACACAAATTCAAGCTGCGCGGCGACCCCGCTTTTCAGAATATCGTGGTATGTCTCCTTCAGCGCCGAGCACGCGAGCACCCCATCGATATGCTTCCCGGTCCCACTTCGTGCAGCAGCCGATTCAGCAGCCTGAGCCACGGAATGCGCGTCCTCATCCGTCAGCGGCTGCCCCGCTGCCATCTTCTGCTTCAACAGCCGTCGGAAAATAATCGTCGGCATCCGCAAACGTCCAACCGTGCGTTCCGCCAGCAGCCTGCCGATCGTCGTCTTGCCCGATCCGCTTACGCCCATCAGGACCACGATCATCGTCGTACCCTCCAGACGTACAGCAGCAAATCGCCTCGGTACATGAGGCCGCGCGAGCAGCTGTCAGCGCGCGGCCTCCTTCGTTCTACCGCTGGATGCGCGCCGACCCGCCCGCCGCAAACGCCTTCACCTGGTCCAGCGTCGCCATCGTCGTGTCGCCCGGGAAGGTCGTCATCAGCGCGCCGTGCGCCCAGCCCAGCTTGATCGCCTCCTGCGGCGTCTCGCCGCTCAGCAGCCCGTAGATGAAGCCCGACGCAAATCCATCGCCGCCGCCCACGCGATCCAGCACCTGCAGCTCCGCCGTCGGCGCAGTACACCGCCTCGCCGTTCACCCACGCCACCGCGCTCCAGCTATGCTGGTTGGTCGTGTGCACCTCGCGCAGCGTAGTCGCCACAACCTTGGTCTTCGGGAAGCGCTTCACCAACCTGCTCCATCATCGCCGAGGAACGCGCCCGTGTCCAGCTTCGAACTCGCCGTCTTCGCGCTCGCCGCCACATCCGGGCCCTGCGAATCCAAGCCCCTTCTGCAGGTCCTCTTCGTTGCCGACCAGCACGTCCACGTTCTCGACGATCGCGCCCAGCACCTTGTGCGCGCGCTTCCGCGCCGCCCTGCGGCTTCCACATCTTCTCGCGATAGTTCAGATCGAACGACGTCACCACGCCCGCCTCGCGCGCCGCCTTCATCGCCTCGATCACCAGCTCCGAAGTCGTCTCCGAAAGCGAAGAGAAGATGCCGCCCGAGTGGAACCAGCGCACGCCCGAAGCAAAGATCGCCTTCCAGTCGAAGTCGCCCGGCTTCAGCATCGCCGCCGCCTCGTTGGCAGCGGTTGTAGAACACCACCGGCGCGCGCACGCCAAACCCCTGGTCGCTGTACACCGTCGCCATATTCGGCCCGCGCACGCCGTCGTGCTCGAACTTCTTGTAGAACGGCTTCACGCCCATCGCCGCGCACACGCTCGGGATCAGGTCGCCGATCGGATAGTCCACCATCGCCGTCGCAATGCCCGTGCGCATGCCCGAAGCGTCCGACAGATTCGCCGCCACGTTGAACTCGCCGCCACGACACGTGCACCGCAAAGTTCGTCGCCTTGCGAAACGGAATGATGCCCGGATCCAGCCGGTGCACCAGCGCACCGAGCGACAGCAGATCGAGCGATCCCTCTTCGGGGATCTTGAAACCAAGATTCACGTCATCCTCCTTGAAACGTCGCCGGCTCTCCCGGCAATACTGATCGGTCTCTAGAAGCCTTGCGCACATCTGCAGCTGATCGCTAGGCAATCACGCCAAAGCGTCCGGTTAGCCCGGTACGCCTTCCGAATTACGCCCCAGAAACACCGGCTTGATGTGCCGCTCGAACAGGTTCGCCGTCACGTTCTTCGCAATCACCTCCTCGTTCGCCTCCAGCGCGTCGAGATACCTGCGGCCCCATCTTCGCCGCGATCTTGAACCCCACATGCAGCAGTTGGCGGAAGCTCGGATTGTAAGCCGGATTCTTCTGGTCATGCCGCAGCGCCGCGGTGTACTGCTCGCTCGTCCAGCCGTTCACTTCCTCGGCGCGTCGGCAGCTTGCGCGTCGTCGATGTCGATCACCGTCGCATACGGCCCGGTCAGCTCATCCTTGTGCGCCAGCGCCTCGGCATAGACCTCCTTGGCGATCGCCAGCCCCTCGCCGCCCGCCTCCGCCAGCCCGATCAACTCTTCCAGCCAGTTCGTGCCCGCCGTCTTCAGGTGAACGCCCGCGTCGAACTTCTTCACGCCGTCGTGAATCGCCTTATAGATCGAAAACTTGTCCGACCCCGAGTGCACGCTCAGCTTCAGATTCGCCGGCAGCCCATACTTCTTGATCGCAAACGCAATCGCCGCCAGGTCCTCTTCGAACTCCTTGGTGAACTGCGCCACATCGCCCACGTAGTCCACGCCCTTGTTGAAGCGGCCGGTGAACTTCGGCGCAATCGTCTGGATCGGAATCTTCTCATCCGCAATCATCGCCAGAATGATCAGCAGCTCCACCGGCGTCTGCGGGTAAGTCCGTCTCATCCATCGAGACCTCGGGCACAAACCGCCCCTGCGCCCTTGTTCTCCAGCAGCAGCCGGTAGATCTCGCCCGCATGCTTCACCGCCGCCAGAAACTTGTGCGCCACGCCCTCGACAAACTTCTTGTCCGTCTGGAACGGCTCGGCAATGTCCGGAATCGTGACCGTCCCCACCAGCTCCGGATGCGCCGCGATAAACGCCGTCACCGCCTCTTCCTTCTGCCGGCTGTCCGATCAGGTCCGCCACGTCCAGCGTGAAGAAGTCGCACGGATCAAGAAAGCGCTGCACCGTCTTCAGGTTGATGTGGTCGGCATCCAGGAAGTAGTACCCCTTGTACCCAAGCTCCTTTACCGCTGCATCCGCCGCCGCCCGCGTCTGCGTCGGCTCCGAGCCGATGATCGTGTGTTCGCGGTTGGACTTGTTCCACACCGGCGCCACCTCGACGCCCGCTTCGGCAGCCCTCATGCAAGCCGCAAGCTGCGCCTTCGCCTGGTGCGCAAATCGGTCGCCAACGCCGATGGAAAATCTTCGGAAACGTCAAATTCTCAGATGTCACAGCCATCTACTTTCTCCCCGTTTCCAATGCTCTTCGCGCAAGAGTGGTCTAACCAATTTCCAGCCGTCCCAGCATACCTGTGTCGCTCAACCGGGAGCAAGGCTAACTCAATTTGTCGCGATCTGCAAAGGCGAGACGGGAGGCCTTTCAGGCGACTACTAGACACACGAAGTCTTCTGTGCGATACAAGTCTCTCCTCCCCTTCGCCCCGAGAAGTACAAGGAGGTTCGTGTGCCAGAGAACAATCAGCACCAGTGCGTTACCCCAAACCCGGAAACATCGAAGAACCTGGTTATCTGCTGCGACGGAACCGGCAACCAGTTCGGGTCGAAGCTCAAGAAGCACAAAGACGGCACACTCAAGCCGGAAAACAACAACTCCAACGTAGTGCGGCTCTATACATGCCTCCACGTCGGAAAGCGCCAGTTGGTGTACTACCACCCCGGCGTGGGTACGATGGGCGCTCCGAATAGCACCAGTGCAGTGGAACGCTGGTGGTCCAAAGTAGAAGGCCTTGCGTTCGGCGCCGGCTTCATGGATAACGTCGCGGACGCCTACCGTTTTCTCATGCAAAACTACGCCGACGGCGACCACATCTACATGTTCGGCTTCTCCCGCGGAGCCTATACCGTCCGTGCCTTGGCAGGCGCGCTCAGCATGTATGGCCTGCTCTGCCCCGGCAACGAGGGGCATCTCAACTACCTCCTCAGCATGTATGCCGCCTCCAGCAAGAAGGCCGCAAAACAAAACAGGGACGGCGGGCGGCGCCTTGTAGCGACCGACGAATCCGATGCATTTCGCGAAACCTTCTGTCGTGACGTCTCCATCCACTTCATGGGTGTATGGGACACCGTCTCCTCCGTAGGCTGGATCTGGGACCCCGTCAAGCTGCTGCACGATGGGCAGAACCCGATCATTCGCAAAGCCCGTCATGCCATCTCCGTCGACGAGCGGCGCTGCTTCTTCCAGGCCATGCCGTGGGCCGGCCCCATGCACATGCACGACCCGAAGCTCCAGGCTGAAGATCGCGAGAAGCTGGCGAACGCACTGAAACAAAGCGACTGGCAGATGCAGGACATCGTGCAGGCCTGGTTTCCCGGTGTTCACTCCGACATCGGCGGCAGCTACTGTCTCGATGAGTCCGGCCCGGCCCTGCAAACCTTCAAGTGGATGCTGAACGAGGTAGACCCCACCCCGCCTGTCGAAGACGGTCCTCTGCCGGACGGACTGCAAATCATCTCCGGAAAGAAAAATGCGGTTCTCGGCGAGCCTTCCACCTTCCGCGTCCTCCACAAATGGCACAGCAAGCCGCCCGAGGTAGACTCAAAATTTCACAAGTCGCTACGCCGGTTCTGGTGGATCTTGGAGGTTTTCCCCCACAAGTACTTCGATTACACCGGCAAACGCCGCTGGCAAGTCGAGCCCTGGCCGCACGATCGCGAGATCCCGCAACATTCGCTGATGCACCCCGAAGTCAGGCGCAGACTTCAACTCAGCGAAAAACCTCATTGCCCCCCGCAACACAGGTACACGCCTAGAAATCTGAAGCTCGATAACCTCGTCAAACTCACCGCCTCGAACGGGCCGGAGTTACACCAGCAGGCCAGGGAAGATCTGCTCAAGCAGGAATTCGACATCTTCCACCCCGTAAGCCCACAAACCATCGCTGACGAAAGCAGGGAACTGCCGAAGGTTGTCGCCGCCGCGTGCCTCCTCGTCGGCGCCGCCCTCGTGTTCGCACGCCGGACCTGAAACTAACGCCCAAACTGCCGCAGGTGATGATCTGCGTGCAGATACCCCCAGCGCATCCACTCCCTGCCGCTCATCCGGCCGAAGATTGGATGCTTTGGGATCGCACTCTCACACCTCGCAAACTCTTCCATCCTCGTGAGCAGCGACTCCACATCCGACGCAAACTCGCCCGGCCGTGTGCCCCCGATCTTCTGGTCAACCTCAGGCGGCGTCTTCACGCCAGGCGGCCACCTCACCGGCACATGCAGCGCGAACCACTTGAACAAGGGGCGGGGCACAGGAGGCGCTGGCGCGTCAGCAACCACGCGCAGCCCCAAAGCTCCCTCATAGGCGTCCCGCAGATGGCACACCATCTCGTGGACTGTCATCATGCCCCACAACCCCTTGTCTTCGGGCGTGAGCCGCCCCACCCGTTCGAGCAGGGCGGACAGATCGTCGCGATGCGACAGGCTCTTCATCGTGCCCAGTCTACCGGCCCATCCAACCGCCATCCACAGTCAGAACCGTTCCGGTTACATAATCGCTTGCCGCAGAACACAGGAAGAGCGCAGCACCCCCAAGATCCTGAGGCTGCCCCCAGCGTCCCGCCGGAATCCTCTCCAGTATCTGCCGATTGCGCGTCTCATCCGCCTGCAATGCTTCGGTGTTGCTCGTGGCAAAATACCCCGGCGCAATCGCATTCACCTGGATACCCTTCGGTGCCCACTCGTTCGCCAGCGCCTTCGTCAACTGCGCCACCCCACCCTTCGACGCCGCATACGCCGGCACCCGTATCCCACCCTGAAAGCTAAGCAGGGAAGCGGTATTCACAATCTTCCCCCGCCCCCGCGGAAACATATCCTTCGCCGCCAGCTGCGAAAGTTGAAAGACACTCGTCAGGTTCACCTGCATCACCTGCTGCCAGTCCTCCAGCTTGAACTCTTCCGCCGCATCACGGTGAATCGTGCCCGCATTGTTCACCAGGATGTCCACCCTCCCCAACCGCCCCTTCACCGCAGCAAACAACTCCGCCGCTCCCGTGGTGGACGAGAGGTCCGCTTGAAACGCAGCCGCATCCCCGCCGATCGTCTCTGCCGTCTGCGTAGCTGCCCGCCGATTTCCGTGGCAAGCCACCGTCGCCCCCGCCTCGCCTAACGCGAACGCAATCGCCGCACCCAGCCCGCTTGCCGCGCCCGTCACCAGCGCCACCTTCCCATCCAACCGAAACAGATCTAAAACATTCGCCATAGCCCTACACTCTAACCCATGGCCGACCCGCCATAAGCCCTCCGCTGGAACACGCGCTCTCAGGATCGTCATCGTCAGCCCCAGCATCGCCTTCCTGCTTCCCGCATCAACCTCCCCCCTCCGAATTGTCATCCTGAGCGAAGCGAAGGACCTGCTTTCCCAAACCTTGACGGCAGCACTTCAGAACAGATACCAGCTCGCCATCAGCCCGCCCGACCACGCCGACATCGCCCTCCTCCGCGAGCAGCAGCGCCTCAACCTCGACATACCCCGATCCGCCATCGCCGTCACCATCGACATCGGCGACCCCGCCAACGTCCACCCCAAGAACAAGCAGGAGCTGGGCCGCCGCCTCGGCCTCATGGCTAGCCACCTCGCCTACGGAGAAGACGTCATCGCTGCCGGCCCGCTCTACGACGCCCGTAGCCGTCCGCTACGCCTACGCCGACAACCCACCCGCCAACCTCTACGGCAAAAACGACGCCAACCTGCCAGCCTCCCCCTTCCGCACCGACGTCTGGTAACCCCTGCCAACCACCCGCCGCGCCTCCCCCCAGAATCAGCCCGCGAGAACACCGTTTGCCCTCCACGCCCCCAGGGTCTACCATTCCCGCGACTCTCTAAGCCGCGCCTGGAGGTAACACCCATGGGCACCCCGGCACCCACCTCATCCCCCCAGCAAGTCAACCAGATCGACCAAGTCAACATGGAGAAGCTCCAGGCCTTCATGGGCCGCGCCGTCGGAGACATGGGCGCGGCCATGCACGCCGTCCTCATCCTCCTCGGTGACCGCCTCGGCCTCTACAAGGCCATGGCCGACTCCGCCCCCACAACCCCCGCCGCCCTCGCCGCCACCACCCACACCTCCGAGCGCTACGTCCGCGAGTGGCTCAATGCGAACGCCGCCTCCGGATACATCACCTACGATCCCGCCACTGGCACCTACACACTCCCGCCGGAGCAGGCCCTCGCACTCGGCGTCGAGAACAGCCCTGCCTTCGTCCCCGGCGCCTTCCAGATCATCTCCTCCTGCTTCCACGACGCCGCCAAAATCGAGCAGGCCTTCCGCACCGGCGCAGGCGTCGGCTGGCACGAGCACCACCACGACCTCTTCCACGGCACCGAGCGCTTCTTCCGCCCCGGCTACATCGCCAATCTCACCACGCAGTGGATCCCCGCGCTCGAAGGAGTAGAAGCCAGACTCCGCGCGGGCGCCAAAGTGGCCGACATCGGCTGCGGACTTGGCGCCTCCACCCTTCTCATGGCGAAGGAGTACCCAAAGTCCGAGTTCTTCGGCTTCGACTACCACGGCGGCTCCATCGACCTCGCCCGCAAGGCGGCGGAAGCGCAAGGCCTATCCGACCGCGTTACCTTCGCAGTAGCCTCCGCCAAGGCATACCCCGGGAAGAACTACGACCTCATCGCATTCTTCGATTGCCTCCACGACATGGGCGACCCCGTCGGCGCCTCCGCCTATGTCCGCTCCACGCTCAACCCCGATGGCACCTGGATGATCGTCGAACCCTTCGCCCAGGACGCCACCGAAGCAAACTTCAACCCCGTCGGCCGCGTCTTCTACTCGGCGTCCACCTTGCTCTGCGTACCCGCCTCCATCTCGCAGGAGGTCGGCACAGCGCTCGGCGCACAGGCTGGTGAGAAGCGCATCCGGGAGGTCGTCACTTCCGGCGGGTTCACTCGCTTCCGTCGCGCCACCGAGACGCCGTTCAACCTCGTCTTCGAAGCCCGGCCCTAGACCGCGCCATCCGTAAGACAGAACCCCACGACGGTTCACCCCCCGCACGTCTACACTGTTCAGGATCCTTGCGTCGTAACCGTACCTGAAGGAGACCCATGAAGCTCTACCAGATGGCGGACCCCGTCCGCTACGCCCGAATGACCTACCGCCGAGCTGCGCGAAACGTTTCTCCTCGAATCGCTCTTCACCCCCGGCCAGATCGACCTTGCCTACGTCGATCTTGAGCGCACGGTCATTGGCTCTGCCGTCCCCACCTCCGCCCCGCTCACGCTCGAAACACCAGCCCGAGCTGCGCGCGGACTACTTCCTCGAGCGCCGTGAACTCGGCGTGTTCAACGTCGGCGGCCCGGGCACCGTGATCGTCGACGGCACGCCCTTCGACCTCGCCAAGATGGATTGCCTCTACGCAGGCCGCGGCGTCAAAGACGTCACCTTCTCCTGCACTGACCCAGCCGACCCCGCCGCCTTCTACCTCCTCAGCTACCCCGCACACACGTCCCATCCCACCGCCATGGTCAAGTTCGCTGACCTCGAACCGCCTCGCCCTCGGCTCGGTCGAAACCTGCAACAAGCGCACCATCTACAAAGCCATCTTCCGCGACGGCATCAAGAGCTGCCAGCTTGTCATGGGCTTCACCCTGCTCGAACCCGGCTCGAACTGGAACACCATGCCCCCGCACACCCACATGCGCCGCAGCGAGGTCTACTTCTACTTCGACGTCGACCCCGCACACCGCGTCGTCCACCTCATGGGACCGCCCGACGCCACCGAGCACCTCATCATGACCGACAAGCCAGGTCGTCGTCTCCCCGGGCTGGTCCATCCACGCCGGCGTAGGCACAAAGAACTACGGCTTCGTGCTGGGGCATGGGCGGAGAAAACCAGGCCTACGACGACATGGACCCTGTAACCATCGCCAACCTCCGCTAAGCTGCAGCAAACGACGGAACGAACAAGCGGCGCCCCCAACACGCAGATGCCCCTGCCGCTGCCGTTGTCATTGCCCTGCCGCTGCGGTTGTCATTGCCCCTGCTGCTGCGGTTGTCATTGCCCCTGCCGCTGCGGTTGCCTTGCCCTTGCCGCTGCGGTTGTCATTGCCCTTGCCGTTGCCCGCACTTATTGTTTGTCATCCCGCAGCAAAGCGGAGGGACCCGTTTCTGCCCTTGCCTTTGCCGCTGCCCTGGCCCGCCCTCAATGCCCGCCATCCCGCAGCGAAGCGAGGGCTCTGCTGTTCGCCGCCTCAGAGCGCGTGGCTTTAGCCGCTGAGGTACCCTTGTACCCGCACACACAAATCCGGAGCCGCCCCATGACCACAAATAACGCCCTCACCCTCCGCCCCGCCGCCGAATGCAAGTGGGACCTCGTCTCCCTCGGCGAAGTCATGCTCCGCCTCGATCCCGGCGACTACCGCATCGCCACCGCACGCCAGTTCGTCGCCTCCGAAGGCGGCGGCGAGTACAACGTAGCCCGCGGACTCCGCCGCTGCTTCGGCCTCAAGACAGCCATCGTCACCGCGCTCGCCGACAACCCCGTCGGCCGCCTCGTCGAAGACCTCATGCTCCAGGGCGGAGTCGACCTGTCCCACCTCACGCTGGACCAAATACGACGGCGTAGGCCGCACCACTCGCAACGGCCTCAACTTCACCGAGCGCGGCTTCGGCGTCCGCGCAGCCCTCGGCTGCTCCGACCGCGGCAACACCGCCGTCTCCCAGCTCAAGCCCGGCGACATCGACTGGGACGAGATCTTCGGCAAAGAAGGCGCCCGCTGGTTCCACACCGGCGGCATCTTCTGCGCGCTCTCCGAAACCACCCCCGACGTCTGCAAGGAAGCCATGGTCGCCGCCCGCAAGCACGGCACCATCATCTCCTACGACCTCAACTACCGCGACTCCCTCTGGAAGTCCATCGGCGGCAAGGCCAAGGCCACCGAAGTCAACCGCGAGCTCGCCTCCCATGGTCGACGTCATGATCGGCAACGAAGAAGACTTCACCGCCGCCCTCGGCTTCAAGATCGAAGGCGTCAGGCGAAGACCTCGGCGAGCTCGAATCGGCCTCCTTCCGCAAGATGATTCGCACTGCGGTCTCCGACCTACCCCAACTTCAAGGCCGTAGCCACCACCCTCCGCCACGCCAAAACGGCCAGCGTCAACGACTGGGGCGCCGTCTGCTTCTACGAGGGCGAGTTCCACGAAGCCCGCCCCATGCCCGACCTCGAAATCTTCGACCGCGTAGGCGGCGGCGACTCCTTCGCCTCCGGCCTCATCTACGGCTTCCTCACCGATAAAGGCCCCGACTGGGCCGTCAACTGCGGCTGCGCCCACGGAGCCCTCGCCATGACCACCCCCGGCGACACCACCATGGCCACCTTCGACGAAGTCCAGCGCGTCATGAAAGGAGCCGGAGCCCGCGTCCAGCGATAACCACGAGGCGAAATTGTCATCCTGAGCGAAGCGAAGCACCTGCTTTCCCCGGCCCAGCGGTGAAATTGTCATCCTGAGCGAAGCGAAGGACCTGCGGATCTGAGGCCACGAGGTGAAATTGTCATCCTGAGCGAAGCGAAGGACCTGCTTTCCCCGGCCGCGAGGTGAAATTGTCATCCTGAGCGAAGCGAAGGACCTGCTTTCCCCGGCCCCGCAGTGAAATTGTCATCCTGAGCGAGCCAAGGACCCCTTCCCCGGCCACGCGGTGAAATTGTCATCCTGAGCGAAGCCAAGGACCTGCTTTCCCCGGCCACGATCACACCCCGGCATTCCCGCCGCCAGGCCTCCGCAAAAACTGTCAAGCCCCAGCCCTGTGGGAATCGCCACAACTCCAACAAAACAAAGCAAAGATAGTTTGAGAAATGTGGCCATGAGTTATGTGCGATTCGCTATACTTAAGGTATAAGGACAAAACAGAAAAGACACGGAGGGCCGCGACTCGTCCGGGACCCGCCCCCACGTCCAACTGTGTACTACAACATAACCAAGCCTATATATCAAAGCGTCACTCCCCCGGACTAAGCCCTGCATTTGCAACCAAAACTCACTTGATACCCCCGGGGGGCTACCCCACCGCGCGCCAGGCTCGGCGTCACCACTACGAACGGGATGATCTGAACCCATGCAGAAAGCCGCCGTCCTCGCCACCCTCCGCACCCTCGGTCTCGTTCCGGTACTTCGCGCCGAATCGGAAGCACAAGCCCTCGCACTCGCCGACGCCATCGCCGCCGGCGGCGTGACGACTCTCGAAGTCACCATGACCGTCCCGGGCGCGATGAAGGTGATGCGCACCCTCGCCGAAAAGCGCCCCGACATCCTGGTAGGCGCGGGCACCGTACTCGACCCTGAAACGGCGCGCATGTGCATCCTCGAAGGCGCGCAGTACGTCGTCTCGCCTGCGCTGAACCTCGCGACGATCGAAATGTGTCACCGCTATGGCATCGCCGTCCTCCCCGGCGCGCTCACTCCCACCGAGGTGGTCACGGCTTGGCAGGCTGGCGCGGACGTCGTCAAGATCTTCCCGGCATCCGCCATGGGTGGCGCCAGGTACCTCAAAGGCCTCAAAGCCCCGCTCCCCCAGGTTGAAATGATCCCCACCGGCGGCGTCTCGCTCGCCTCCGCGCAGGAGTTCCTCGAAGCCGGTGCCTTTGCCCTCGGGGTCGGAGCCGACCTGGTCGACCCGAAGATGATCTCCAAGGGAACGCCCGAAACCATCACGGAGAATGCGCGAAAGTATCTGGCGATCGTTCAAACCTTCCGGAGCGGCCAGCCTGCTGCCTGACGCATTCATTACCTTCGGCAGGAAAAGGTGTCCCGGATCCATCCATATCGTCCCCGAATCCGTCACTCTGTAAAGGCGCGCGCAAGCATGTGTCGCCGGCCGACCTGGTAACCCGGAAAGATACACCAAAGTGACGTTCACCTACGCTTCCAGCTTCCTCAAGTCCGGTCTAAGATTGGTGCGCTCGGGAATTCCTGAACAGGACGCCATGGAAGCGAAGCACGTGATCTGTCGCCGTTGTGGAGCAGCGGTGGCAATGAGAATAAGCCGGGTCGGATTTCTCCAGCGTAAAGTGTTGAGCCGCCTCGGCATCTATCCATGGAAGTGCGGTGCCTGCGGGTCGGCCTTCCTGTTTCCCAGCCGCGGCAAGGGAGTGCGCCCACGTAGCAGTACCGACAGTCGTACCGGGGCGGACAGCGCAAAAATCGATTCTTCCCCAGGGCGCAACGAGTCGCCGCTGCTACGCAGAGCGATCAAGCCGCCTGCCTAGGGCGTGGGCGCCCCGCGAGGTGCCCGGTCACTCCGAGACTTGCCGCGGCGGCTGCCGAACCCAAAGCAGCGGCTGCCGGGCCGGCATCGTTCGCAGCACCTCCACCGCGTGAGGATCTGGATCGAGGGTCTTCCAAAGGGTGGCGTATTCCGGGCGCTGGTATGCGCGCGCTGCGAAGAGAAGGTTCGCCCGGCGACTCGGAAGCTGGTTGAAGAAGTGCGCGTCCGCTCGATAAGGCCACTTGGCCCGATTGGCGATGAACGGGAAGTGGAACGCAACGGCTACCCGCATCCCAGGTCCATCTTCGAGCTGATACTCCCAGACGTTGTCAAAGCGGGTAGACAGAAGGACACAAAGGCACGCCAGCATATCCAGATTGAAAAGGGAATTGCGATACGGATTCGGCGAAGAGATCTCCTTGCGGAAGACGCCTTCCTGCGAGATCTGCGTCCGGAGCGTCACGGAATGGAAACGGTGACGCAACTCGGTCATGGCCCGATCTTCGGATTTAGGCGCGCCCGTGCTGGGAAGGGTGAAGAGGGTGTACGCCGCGACCTGAAGCATCCAGGAGGTGGCGTGGTGATCGCCGTGATCGCGCGCAAGGGCCGGCAGGCGAGGCCCAGTGTCCTCGGGCGCGGTGAGCCAGTGGAGGTAGTCACGGAACCAGGTTGTAAGGGCGTTGCCGTCGGACCGGCTAAGCGACCCGGCGGCGGAGAGGAAGGGGATCGCCTGGACCACTTCGACGAGCGGCAGGGTCTCGAGTATGCCTTGGAAGGTGCCGGAACGAGTGCCTGCATTCTTTGCGGCAGGCCCTGCTGCCGGGGCGTGTGATGGCGCCTGGGGCGCGGCCTGCGGAGTCTGCCCATACAAGAGACTGGGGAGCATGCGCGTACGCGGATCCACGAACCAAGCGCGCAGGTGGGCTGCGGCCGCGTTCCCGTACTTTTGGTCCCCGGAAAGTAATTGTGCAGCCGTGAGAGCCGCGACGCGATCGCCGAGGGCGAAGAGTGCATCGCGGTGAGCGGTGTACGGGGCGGGCTGGGCTGCGCCGCCGGCGCCGGGTTCGGCCTCTTCTTCGGAGAAGTATTCATTCGCCCCGCCGGGTGAGTCGTTGGTTGTGAGCTCGGTGACTGGTGTGGGTTGGTCGGACAGGACGCGTTGCGCTGCCTGCAGAATGCGCTCGCGGTCAATGGCGGCTACGTCCGGTCGGAGCGCGTTCGCGGTGCTGCCCAGGGCGGGCGGTGTGGATGCCGGTTGACTGGCCGGCGACTGGGCCAGAAGCTTCTGGACTTGCGCGGCGTGGCATGCGGCGAAGGCGCAGGCGGCACGTGCGCCGAAGTGCCTGCGGGTCCAGGGAAGACGGGGTTGGTCGCGGGTTGGCACGTTCTGCACTCCTCGTGCGGGTGAGCCTGAGCTACCGCGGTGATCTGCATATAGTTACAGAGAACTCGTGCATAGATATGCAAACTTGTACTATGGCACCAATGAGCGGGATCCGCACGCGCTGATGTTAGCCGCGTGTGTATCCCGCAGCAAGCCGCTCTTGAAATCTGCCCCACCAAGGTGCCAACGATGCAAGCCCCCGACGATTCGAATGATCTGATTGCGCTCGAAGATCGCTACGGAGCCCATAACTACCACCCTCTCGATGTGGTGATCGCACGTGCGCAAGGAGCATGGGTGTATGACACCGAGGGGCGTCGGTACCTGGACTTTCTCGCGGCGTATTCGGCCGTGAACCAGGGTCACTGCCATCCCGCGATCTTTCAGGCAATGTGCAGGCAGGCCGAGAAGGTGACGCTGACGTCGCGCGCGTTCCGCAACGACCAGCTGCCGCTGCTGTACCGCGATCTGCACGAGCTGACCGGGTTCGAGATGACCTTGCCGATGAACTCCGGCGCAGAAGCCGTGGAGACTGCGCTGAAGGCAGCGCGTAAGTGGGCAACGTTGGTGAAGGGGATTCCAGAGGGGCGGCCGGAGATCCTTGTGGCCTCGAACAACTTTCATGGCCGGACAATTTCAATTGTTGGCTTTTCTTCGGACGAGCAGTACCGGCACGGCTTCGGGCCGTTTCCCTCGGGGTTCCGTACCGTCCGGTTTGGGGATGCCGAGGCGTTGCGTCGGGCGATCACGCCCGACACCTGCGCGTTCCTGGTGGAGCCCATCCAGGGAGAGGCGGGGATCATCGTGCCGCCGGACGGCTACCTGCGCGAGGTGGCGGCTATCTGCCGTGAGCACAACGTGCTGCTTATGGTGGATGAGATCCAGTCCGGGCTGGGGCGGACGGGCAAGCTGTTTGCGTACCAGCATGAGCAGATTGCGCCGGACGTTTTGATCGTGGGGAAGGCATTGGCTGGCGGGTTCTATCCGGTGTCAGCCGTTCTAAGCTCGCGCGAGGTGCTGGGTGTGTTTCAGCCGGGAGACCACGGCAGCACCTTCGGTGGAAACCCGTTGGCGTGCGCGATTGCGCGGGCGGCGCTGCGGGTGATTGTGGACGAGGATCTGCCCCGCCGGTCGTCGGAGCTGGGGGCGCATGCGATGCGGTTTCTACTAGGTCTGACGAGCCCGCACGTGGTTGAGATTCGTGGCAAGGGTTTGTGGATCGGAATTGAGCTGAATACGGCCGCACGGCCATTCTGCGAGGCGTTGAAGGCACGCGGGGTGTTGTGCAAGGAGACCCATGAGCGCGTGATCCGGCTGGCTCCGGCGCTTACGATCTCCAAGGAAGACCTGGATTGGGGGCTGGCGCAGATTCGCGCGGTGCTCGAGGTGCCGGGGGCTGCGGCGTCGTTTGAGGATCAAAGTGAGGCTGAACTGGCCGAGGCTACCGCGCCCTAGGTGGAGGCCTGGGGGCGCACCAGCGTCGCTGCCAGCAGCGCTACGACGATCCCGTAGAGTTCAGCTTCTACTTTGAGTTCGCGCAGCTGCTTTGCGGGATCGAGCGGGAGATGCAGGATAGTGGCTGCGCCCCCCGGCACCATGCGTCCCTTGCCTTTGAAGGTGGTGTGGTCGAGCAAGCGGGTCTGGCCAGTAAGGAGATCGACCCGGGGTGGAAGCGGGGCTTCGTTGACGAAGAGATAGTCGTCGAGGAGGTAATCCTGCTCGATGGGCCACCAGTTTTCGGGGTTGCGAAGTTCGAGCGTCGCGGCGGTGTCGTCGCTGTACGAGACGGTGACCGTGGCGTGGCGCATGCGGCTGCACTGTGGCAGGGTGGTCCCGGTGACGAGAAGGTAGAGCGCCGAAGCGCGACCGGTGAGCGGAAGTCTTAGGCTGGGCTGATCCTGCTTCCAGTGGGAGAGGAAGCGGCAGTTGGGCGCGTTTGCGGCGGGTGTGCGGAAGTCGACACCTATGGCGGTGTGGAGGATTCCGCGGGCGGCCCGGAGACCAGCGTCATCGATGCGGGCCATGCCGTCGAGATTGGCCCAGCCGCCGAGGAGGGTGTCGGGGAAAGAGAGCGAGCAGAAGGGAGAGCGCGGGTCGGCGTAGTTCCGAGTGAATGTGTCGGTGATGCGGTGGGTCAGGATAGGGGAGAGATCGACGGGATCGGTGGAGTGCCCCGCGCGCAGCCTGGGAATCTGCGCGAACTGCGGGCGCTCGGCGGTTGCGGTGAAGGAGATGGGCATGTGCCAGGTGCAGTCGGCCTCGTGCATGCGGGCAAAGACGGTGTGGAAGCCACCGGCTGCGATGTGGCCCGCAGTGAGGCAGGACTGCGGGTCCTCGATTTGGGCGGGTTTGATTGCGGCGGGCAGGTCGAGTCGATCGCCAAGGCGATAGTGCCGCGGAGTTGGTGAGGCCATGGGGGGGCGGCCGTTCCAGGTGATGTCCACCGCGAAGGTTTGCGCGGCCGGGAGCGTCAGACGCAGGGTGGGCGCACCCACGGCTTCGGGGTCGAAGGTGCAATCTATGCGGCGGCCGGCGCTTGTGGCTGTCGGCAGGGTAGACGTCAGAGCGGGTAGGGTGAGGGACAACTCTACGGGTTTGGGGAGTCGGCTTGAGAAGGTATAGGTCTCGCGCAGACCTTCCCGCTTCCAGGTGAAGTCAAAGTCCTTGTGCTTGAGGGCGGCGTGGTTCCACTCTTTGGGGAAGCCCGGGCGGATGCGGACGCGGCCGGCGAGGAGGTCAGGCTGGATGCCGAAGAGCCCTTCGAGCAGAGCGCGGGAGGAGATACCGATTGGATCGCCGAAGTCCCGCTGGGCCTCCTGGCGGTGGACGTCGAGGGCGGAGCTCATGTGGAAGTCTCCGGGGCAGAGACCCATGTACATCGAGTCGAGCATGTTGCCTTTGAAGAGCCGCCATGCCTGTTCGTGCATACCCGCCTGCCAAAGGGCGAGCGCCATGTGCATGTTTTCGGCGAGCACGAGGAGGTTGAGGCTCCAGACGTAAGGGAGCCAGTCGGAGCAGGAGAGCATGTACCACGGGGCGCCGCCCGGAGGCTGTACGACGCCGGGGCCGTGCACCGGCACGGGCTTGAGAGCCGCGAGGCGCTCGGCGCACATCTGCCAGGCTTGGCGAGTGTTTGGGACCTCGGAGTCCAGGTGTGGTAGACGGTCCAGACTGCGGGGTTGGTGTAGACAGTTTGCGGCCCGAGTAGGTCCTTGGATTCGGCGAAGAGGCCGCGGTCGGGGACCCAGAGGAGTTCCATCATCGCGGCTTCGATAAGGGTAGCTTCCGCCGCGTAGGGGGAGCCGTCCTCGCCCAGCAGGGTTGCAATCTGGGCAGCCTTGCGGAGCGCGAAGACCATGTAGGCGGAGGAGTGGGCTGCGCCGCCGCCGTTGTACTGGAGATTGTCGCTGGCCCAGATGGCGGCGTAAGCCTCGTACAAGGGCAGCTCCGCGCCGCTGGGGGACTTGTAGGTGCGACGGAAGAGCCGGTGCTCCCAGGCGAGATGACGCTGGAAGGCGGGCCAGATCTCTCGGGCGAAGTCCAGGTCGCCGGTCCACATGAGGTGCCGCAGGAGCACATCGAAGAAGACCATGTTCATGTCGTAGTGGTTGTTGGACAGGTCGCCGTTGGAGTGGAGCATGCCCTCCTTGCGTGCGAGGTGCATGTCCTTGTCCCAGGGCCCAACCGCGGGGTCCACGGTGGTGACGGGGGTTACATTCTGGCGAGCGATCCAGTGGCGGAATTGCAACTTGGCGCGGTCATGGTGCCCGAGCGCGTCCAGGCAGTATGGCCCCCGCCATCCCGCGAGTGCTACGCGCCAGGCGACGCCGCCGTGCAGCACGCACTGCTGCTTTTGATCCCAGATTGTTTCGGCCGCGATGGAGATCGCACCGCCCGCGGCGTTGACGTATTCATCCGGCGTGTCGATCGTTAGTGCCGTAACGATTGTCTCGACGGCGGCGCTTCGGACGGCGAAGAGCGGTGCAGGGTCCTGGATGACGGGCGCGCTTCCGGCCCGGGCGACACGGTCCAGCGTGAGGTACAGCGGCTGCTGCTCGAATTCCGCCGAACCGAGAACGATGGGGTGGCTGCCGGGCAACCCGGGGGCCCTGGGCGCGAGCTTGAAAGGCGGAGGCGAAGCCCAGGCTGTGAAGTCATTTATAGAGCATTCCGACCGGGCGGGGATGCTTAGCTCAATCTCCGCTGTGGGAGATTGGACGAAGACATACGACCGGCCCTGCCAACCGCCGTTCTGGAGGACGTATTTGTTGGCTTCACACTCTTCGGCGCGGAGCTGGAAGAACTGGCTGACGGGCTCGGACTCGCAGCCGATGTCTCCGTTGCGCTTGCCCTTCTTGCCGCTGACTGCGCCGAAGGCCCAGGCAAGGCGGGTGCCAGGAGGCAGTCCGTGGCCTTCCACCTTTAAGAGAAAGCCCTGTCCTATGCTGGTGGTGAGCAGCTCTGCGCGGAGCATGCCGCCGCCGAGGAGAGCATCGCGAATTTCGTAGATCATCCGCCCAGGCCGGTATCGAGCGACTACTTCGTCCGCATCGGCGGCCCATTTGGATCCTGCACCGGTACCTGCGATAAAGCCCAGCTTCAGGTTCCCGCCGTGTCCGGGCAGGTAAATTGAGAACTCGGGGAGGTCGCCCGCGTCCACTCGGAAGTCGCCGCTCTGGGTCGGCGAGCTGACGCCGTAGAGCGGCCGGTTGAAGAACTCCTTGCCGTTGCGGATGACAAACTCACCGCGTTCGGGGGTGTAGCGCAGCGGTCGAGCGGTCATTCCTTCCATGAGGGGACGCGTTCCGCCCGTGATGACGCCGGGCGGGGGCATGACGGCGGCAGCCTCGCGGGCGTTGGCGGCTTGGGCCGCTGCCGCATCACGGGGTATACCGTCGCTCTGCGCTTCGGCGAGGACGTTCAGCCCGGCTGCCGCGGCACCGCCTGATACTGCGAGAAACCGGCGTCTTGTCCATCTGTCGAAACTCATGCTCGGACTCTCATTCGGTGTGTCGTGGAACTACCCGGAAACGATTCCGAATCGTAAACAAACGACCGTGAAGGGGCAAGCGGCGGGGGACCGGGTTTAGAGCCGGCCGCTGCGGTTCCGCTTAGTGCGAGTTCCAGGTCTTGTCGGTTGAGTTGCAGACGCGCTCGAGGGTGCAATCGGCACAGCGCGGGGTGCGGGCGGCGCAGATCTGGCGTCCGTGGAAGATTACTTCGTGCGAGAAGTCGATCCAGCGGCCCTTGGGAATAACGCGCATCAGGTCCTGCTCGACCTTGCCGGGGCCGTCGTTTGTAGTGAGTTCAAGGCGGCGGGAGAGGCGTAGGACGTGGGTGTCGACGACAACGCCGACGGCGATCCGGAACCAGCTTCCAAGAACCACGTTGGCGGTCTTCCGCGCAACGCCGGGGATGCGCAACAGCTCGTCCATGGTGTGGGGGACTTCACCGCCGAACTCTTCCATCACGACGCGGCCCGCACCGATGATGGATTTTGTCTTGTTCCGGAAGAAGCCGGTGGGCTTGATCATCTCTTCGAGCACAGCGGGAGAGGCTTCGGCCATGGCTTTCGGGCCGGGGAACTGGGCGAATAGTTCCGGCGTGACCAGGTTGACGCGGGCGTCCGTACACTGCGCGGACAGGATCGTGGCGACCATGAGCTCCCACGCGTTGCGGTGGTTGAGGGCACAGACGGCTTCCGGGTAGGCCTTGTTCAGCCCGTCGAGGATCGCGGCGATCCGCTCGGGTGCGAGTGGCTTTCTGGTGCGTCCGTCGCGCGTACGTGGGAACACCGGCTCCGTGGCCGCAATGGCACGCGCCACGTCTCCCGTGGGGGATACGGAGGTGTGCGCCAGGGCCTCGGCCATCCGCTTCCCGCCGACCTTCTTTGCAGGCTTGATCACAGGCCCGAGGACAAGGTTGTGTGACTGGCCCGAAAGCGGGCGGGACGAGCGCGGAGTCTTCACCCCAGCCGTTCCAACATCTCGAGCGCGGTGAGTCGCACGCAGGAGAAGATGGGGTAATCCTTAAGCGTGTACATGCTGATCTCAGTCTCGCGAAGCTGCTGGACGAGGTCGAGGAAGTCTTCGGGGAAGTTGGTCTCGAAGGCGACGACGAACTCCTGGTCGTCGATGCCGAAGGAGTAGGTGGTGTTGAGCTTGACGCGCGGGTAGGCGAGGCCGATGCGGATGTGCTCGTCCATGAGGCGCTTGCGCTCTTGCATGGAGAGCAGGTACCAGGCGCGGGTCTTCCAGAAGGGATAGATGAAGATGTACTTCTGGCCGCCGGGGCGGATGGCGCCGCGTCCTTCGCCTTCGCTCTCATCGACGCGATCGATCTGGTAGACGGAGCGCTTGGTCATGGCGAGGAAGTTGTGCGGCGAGGTGAGGTATGCCGCCGAGCGGGGTCCGCATCAGTTCGCTGCGCATCCGGTTGAGCTCGTCGATGGCGTAGCCGATGGACCAGACGCACATGTCGACGTCGCCGCGGGTGCCGATAGTGGAGTAGGTGAGGGAGAGGAACTCGCCGGGCTTGTTCCAGCGGGTGAGTACGTCGAGGAACTCGGACTTGTGGGCGGCGCGCTCGTCCTTGGTGTAGGCGGCGCCACTCGGGCATGACCTTGTAGAAGCTGAAGCAGACGATCTGCCGCTTGACGGGCGGCTTGGAAGGATCATGCGGGGCTGTGCCGTAGCTGCCCGCAGGCCTGCCGGCGGCCGGTGGGCGTGCGGTTTGCGGCGAATCGATTACAGCTGTCGCCGCGCCGCTCGCCGCCGCGTTGTTCTTGTTGCCCTGTGTTCCTGCCGGTTCATCTGCCATGAATCGATTGTCTCCAAACGGCACCCTGTTTGCAAAGATGCGGGCCAGCCCCGTGTGATGGGGCGGCACAAGGGTGTGTGTTTTCGCTTGTCCGCAACTTTGCGGTGCGGCCTGCCGTTCAACGGAGGGTGGAGGCAGTCCCCATGCGAGAACGGCGGCGCGCGGTTCGCGGATTTGCCTGTATGATTGCGGGCTTGATGGCCGCGAGTGTCCCCGCCTGTGCCTGCGCGCAGCCGGGGCGTACGGCGGCTGGTGCGGCGAAGGCTGTGGCGGAGAAGGCGAGGGCTGCGAGCAAGGCTGGGGCGCTGGTGCCGCTGACCGGTCGGGAGCGCGCAGAGCAGATGCTGAATCGGTTCACGTTTGGAGCACGACCAGGGCAGGTGGACGAGGTGCTCGCCTTGGGTCCGGATGTGTGGTTCGAACAGCAGCTCAAGCCCGAGGGGATCAAAGACCCCGCGTGGTCCCGGCGGCAGGGTGATTTTCCCACGTTGAGCATGTCCTCTGAGCAGGCGCTGGCGGTGTATGCGGATCGGGGGATGATCCAGCAGGTTGCGGACGGGAAGCGGGCGCTGCCTGCCGACCCGTTGCTCGCAGGAGTCTACGAGGTGCAGGTCGCGAAGCTGCACGCCGAGGAGGAACGGCGCAGGCCGGATGCGTCCGGGAAGCTTCCGCTGGACCTGACGGAGGGTGACAAGCAAAGCGCAAAAGAGGCCGGTCAGGCGAGTGCGGTCCGGGTTGCGGGCCAGCTGTTCTCGCTGGCGAAGAAGGACAGGATGGCAGCGCTATTGAAGATGCCGGTCGAGGATCGGATCGCATTTACGCAGTATCTTGCGGGCGATCAACGTGCGGTGCTGTTCAACGACTTCAACCCAAGGCAGCGCGAGGCCTTCAATGAGATGGCGAGCGACATCGGGGCGCCCTACCGGATCGGCGAGGAGCTTGCCCAAGCCAAGATGGTCCGTGCGGTCCTGACGGAGCGCCAGTTACAGGATGTGATGACGGACTTCTGGTTCAATCATTTCAACGTGTACGCGCCGAAGGATTCAGACCAGTGGTACACGACCGCGTATGAGCGCGACGCTATCCGGAAGAATGCCCTCGGGAAGTTTTCGGAGTTGCTGCTGGCGACGGCGCAGCATCCTGCGATGCTGGTGTACCTGGACAATTGGCTGTCGATCGGACCGGACTCGGTGGCAAACGGAGTCAACCCGGCGAATCCGAAGTCGAAGGCCGGGAACAAAGGCCTGAACGAAAACTACGGCAGGGAGGTCATGGAGCTTCACACTGTAGGCGTGAATGGCGGGTATACGCAGGCTGATGTGACCAGCCTGGCTGCGATCCTGACGGGGTGGACGGTGGCCAATCCGGGTGCGGCCGGGGGCTTTCAGTACGATCCGAAGAAGCATGAGCCTGGGAGCAAGATGTGGATGGGCCATGTGATCGGCGGGGCCGGCGAGGTGGCGGGGGACGGCTCGTCGCCCGGGGGAATGCGGGAGGGGTTGGAGGCGCTGAACCTGCTGGCGCACAGGCCGGAGACGGCTCACTTCATCTGCTGGAAGCTGGCGCAGCGGTTTGTGGCCGACGACCCGCCCGCGGCACTTGTGGATAGGATGTCCCGGATCTTTCTTGCTTCAGATGGGGATATCCGGGCCTTGCTGCGGGCGCTGGCGCAGAGTCCTGAGTTCAACTCGCGCAGGTATTTTCGGACCAAGGTGAAGACGCCGCTCGAGTTCCTGGTTTCCGCGTACCGGGCCACCGCTACGGAGCCGAGCAATCCGGGGGCCCTGGTGAATGCGATGCGGTCCATGGGCATGGAGCTTTACCATGCGCTTCCGCCGACGGGGTACAGCATTACGGCGGATCATTGGATGAACTCGACGGCGCTCGTGGATCGGTTGAACTTCGCGGACCAGCTTACGAGTGGCAGGTTCGGAGGTCAGCGCTTTGACGCTGCGCACGGGATTGGGTTGGCGGTGATGGGCGGAGCCGTGGACGGTCCCGCGGGCTCTTCGGACCTGGCGCTTCGCGTTTCGGAGTCGACGATGACGGGAGGCGAGGTGTCCAAGCAGACTACCGCGCTGATCCGTACGCAGCTTGCGAAGACGGCTGCGCAGGGGAGTTCGGAGAGCGAGCTTCTAAACCTGATGACAGGGCTGCTTCTTGGGTCGCCGGAGTTCCAGGTGCATTAGCGGGGTGGTGATACGCGCGGCGTTTCCTTGCCCCCGATACGCTTCAGCGCGCGGGTATGCGCCACACGCGACTGCCGTGGGCTTCGAGGTCCACGGAGAGTCCGTCGAGGGATGCGCTGCTGTCGCTGCCGGACAGGAGTTCGTGCAGTACAACGGGTGTTCCCCCGGCCAGGCGGGGGACGAGCGTCGTATCGGCGAGGGCATCGATCTCGCTCCATGAGAGTTTCACTGTGGCGGCAGCTGGATCCAGGTTGAAGACGGCGAGCACGAGAGCCCCGTCTGGATACCGGGTAATCCAGGCCTGCTGCGGCTTGTTGCGCAGATGCTGGACATCGAGGAGATGGGCGGGAACGCCGGCTTGATCGACAGCGATCAGCTCGCGGTTTGTGATCAGCTTCAGGTCGTCGGCGTCCATCTTTGTCAGGTCGCTGCCGAGGTAGAGGGGGGCACAGGAGATCGCCCACAAGGTGAACATGGTACGGCGCTCGACGGGCGTGATGCCGTCGCGGTCACCGTTTCCAAGCTCGAGGGTATCGAGATCGTTCCAGCCGCCACCCGGGGCTTTGCCCCATCCTGCTGCAGGTCTCGCAGCGCTTCCGATGCCAGCCCACTCTGTCCAGCGTGGCAGATCGGTGAATCGCACTGCCACCTTGGACCAGACGGTGAGATTACCCTTGAGCGCGGGATCGGCTGATTTGTCGCAGGGGCCGTAGCACTCGATGTCGTTCTCGATGCGCCAGCCGTTGGAGGTTGCGCGCCAGAGCGACGCCTGGTCGATGGAGAGGTAGTTGGACAGCTCAAGCCAGATCGGGTGGGAGGCATGCGCGATCGCGGCGTGCCATTGGCGCAGCTCCTCGCGATTGTCGGAGGGAACATTGCCTCCGCCAGGGCCGACGAAGTCGAATTTTAATGAAGTCGACGCCCCACTTGTCGAATTGCGCAACCTGCGAGCGGATGTAGGCTGCGGCGGCAGGCTTGGAGAAGTCGATCCGGTAGGCACCGCGGCGTGTGCTGCCGGCCTGTGTGGTGTCGGTTATGTCTGAGATATGGGCCTTGGTGCCTGCGATCTCAGGGTTCTGCTTGAGCAGCGACTCGCGAATTCCCGGGTTAAGGTAGATCCCGAAGAGCAGGGCGTGTAGGTGCATGTGGCGCGCCATCTCTGCCATGCCTTCGGGAAAAGATGCCAGATTCGCTCTGGGGATTCCGTGCTCGTCGAAGCCGTCGGACCAACCGTCGTCGATGTTGATGTAGCGATAGCCCGCGGCATCAAGATGGTTGGCGAGCAAGGCATCCGCCTGCGCCTTGATGTTTGCTTCTGTGGGTTTACCGCGGATCAGACTCCACGAGCTCCAACCCATGTAGGGGTGGCTGCCAAACTCCTGCTGAGCACGGGCCGGAAAAAACGAGATGGCAGAGACCAAAAGAGCAAGCAGCCGGGGACGCATGAGCGAAGTATATCGGCGCGCTTGGTGCTCGCGGTGAGGAGAGTGTCCTGTGCGCACCAGGGGGTGCATTGTTACATCGCGATCGGCTACAGGCCGGCGGATAAGCCCGTAGTCTGCACTGCAGGCATGGGATCTGGGGAGGCCACCAGCAGGTACCGCTCGACGCACCCGTGCTGTTCAAAGAAGCTTTGGAACTTTTCCATGAGCGGGAGTTGCGAGGTGTGCGCGCGGAAGGCCTCGTACTTCCGCGCCCGTACGGGGCGGATATCAAGGGTGACGGTCCACGGAGCGGGAAGCGGGGCATGGCGCTCTGGAAAGAAGAAGTCGGTGGTGACGTAGAAGAGGCGCTTCGCCGAATGCACGGAGCCCAGGGCAGGGAAGCGCCGGGGTGCGGCTGCCCAGTGGAAGGCCGCGGTAGTAAAGGCAGAGACCATGGTGTGGTCCGCGTGCGTGTTCATGCCGCCGTCTCCGCCGAAGGTGAGCACGACGTCCGGGCGGAAGCGCCGCATGCGCTCTACCAGCTTTGCGGCCGCGGCCGAAAAATCGGCGAACTCCAACTGGGCGTCTTGATAGTCAAGTAGCTCGTGGTGAGTTACGCCGAGCACTCTGCAGGAGGTGACAAACTCTTCGCGGCGCATGCGGCCAAGCTCTTCCGGAGTGCCGGAAGTTCCGCGGTTTGTCGCCGCTTGTCCGTCCGTCATGCAGACCACGTATGTTTCAGCACCGGCATCGGACGCCATGGCCAGTGCTCCGCCGAAGGCAAAGCACTCGTCGTCGGGGTGCGCGACGACACACATGACTCGCAGGCGGGCACCGGGTTCGTTCGGCGAGGCTTGCGGGGCGGAGAACATCAGGGGAGCTTGGGGGAACTCGGGCGTCTTCGGCTCGTCAGGCATATGGGTCCATTTTGCGGCATGCGGGCGTTTGCTGCCCAGGCAGAGGCCGGAAGTGGACGTCCCCGGTGACGTGACGATGCGATGGGTTAGGGTGGTAGGGCGTTTCACGGCTGGGCATGAAGGAGTTTGAGTAATGGGCAGAGGGATGCGGCAGAGCGTGTGGTTCGGGATATTGTGCTGTCTTTCCGGTGCGGCCGTGGCGCAGGGAGTTCGCTGCGACATGAGCGGGTACAAGGCCATAGATGGGCTGCGCGCGGAGCCGCGCAGTGGAGGCGTGACTTTGACGTGGGCCGGTCAAGGTCGCCAGGAGTTGCGGGCGAGCTTTGGGCTGCGGGACGGGCAGCCGGTCGTGGAAGAGCTGGCGGCGCGCAAGGCTGGGGAAGCGTGGGTGGAGCTTGGGAAGGGGCTGCAGCCGGAGTTCCAGGTGACGACGGGGCGGCGCCGGATGTCGAAGACGGAAGACGACATCCTGAAGAGGCTGCATGCGGAGACGCCTGAGAACCAGGAGCGGTACAAGTGGAACGTCTTCTGGGACGCGCCGCTGGCGGTACCGGGGCATGACTCGAGCCACCTGCTGGGGCCGGGGCGGACCGCGGACGAGATCAAGCGGGCGACGGTGGGGTACAAGTCGGACATGTGCTCCGTTAAGTCGGATGGGCAGCGGGTGAGCGTGGTGTTCAACGGGCTGACGCTTGGACTGTTTAGCGGCGACCTCCAGTTCACGGCGTACAAGGGTTCAAACCTGCTGCGGCAGGAGGCGGTGGCGAGCACGCAGGCGAAGGATGTCGCGTTTATCTACAAGGCCGGACTGAAGGGCTTTGCGATCGGCGACGGAACGAAGGTGGTGTGGAAGGACACGTCGCAGGTGTGGCAGGAGCAGGAGTTTGGCGGAGATGTGAATACGTCGCCGGTAAATGTTCAGGCTCGGAACCGGGTGGAGGTCCTGGAGGCGGGCGCGGGGTCGCTGGCCGTGCTGCCTCCGCCGCACAAGTTCTTCTTTGCGCGGGAGAACGAGGTGAATCTTGGTTATGTGTACTACCGCAAGGATTCGGCGGGGGCGTTCTCGCTGGGGGTGATGCAGCCGGAGCGGGGATCGGGCTATTGGCCGTGGGGCGTGAGCGATGAGGTATGGGGGCGTCGGGAGTCGACTGCGCGGCACCAGGAGTTGAACTATGCGCTGTACAACGCGCCTCCGGGGACCATGCAGCGGATGGCGGTGTACTACTACCTGAGCCCCACAGGAAGCCACGATACCGATTCCGCGGTGCTCGCATATACCCACGACGATGTGTACAAGCCGGTCCCGGGCTTCAAGACGGTGACGGGGCACTTCCACCTGGAGCTGAACGAGGCGATCCGGGATCGCGGGACGTCGGATTTTCAGCCGAGCTGGGTGCCGGTGTTCCGGGGGATGGGGATCAACATTGTCTACCTGGGAGATTTCCACGACGACTCGGACGGGCACGATCCGGGACCGAAGCGACTGCCGGAGCAGAAGCTGTACTTTGAGGGCGCGCGGAAGCTTTCGGACCGGAACTTCCTGGTGATGCCGCAGGAGGAGGCGAACTCGTTTCTCGACGGACACTGGTATGTGATGACGCCGAAGCCGATCTACTTTACGCATGCGGAGACGGGCGGGGAGGGTGCGCCGTTTGTGGAGAACGACCCGACGTACGGGCAGGTGTATCACCTGAAGAACGAGGAGGACGTGCGGCGGTTTGTGGATGAGACGAAGAGCATTATGTGGGTGGCGCATCCGCGGACGAAGAGCTCGGCGCTGTTTCCGGACATGTACAAGGACAAGGATTATTTCCTGAACGACAGGTTTATCGGGGGCTCGTGGGAGTCGCTGCCGGTGGATCTGTCGCAGAAGCGGCTGTGCGAGGTGCGGTGCTTCGGGCTGAACGATGAGATGAGCGACTGGGCTCCGAAGCCGAAGTTCATGCTGGCCGAGGGGGATACGTATATGAAGCGTCCGGACGACGATACGTATCCGTTTCTGGCGATCAACTACCTGAAGCTGGACAAGGTGCCGGCGTACAACGAGAGCTGGTCGCCGATTGTGGAGGGCCTGCATGAGGGGAACTTCTTCGGGACTACGGGGGAGATTCTGTTCCACACGTGGGGAATTGAAGGCGCGGGCGCGAAGAGCGTGTACACGGCGGAGTTCGAGTACACGTTTCCGCTGGAGTTTGCGGAATTGGTGTGGAGCGAGGGCGCCGGGAAGGTGGACCGGAAGATCGTTCCGCTGACCGATACGGGTGCGTTTGGGACGAAGAGCCTGCGGGTACCGTTCGATGCGACAGGAAAGAAGTGGGTTCGGCTGGCGGTGTGGGACTCTGCTGGAGATGGCGCCTGGCTTCAGCCCGTTGCTGTGAAGTAGTGCATTGGATGGGCTAGGCAGGCGGGCTCAGCCAGCGGGGATGGAGTAAAGGTCGTGAGGAAGCCACATTCGGAAGGTTGAGATTCCTTCGGCCCACGGTGGCTGATGCACGAGCGGTCCGAACGGCAGGTGAGTCAGCCCGGACCGGAGCTGGGTGAACTGGGTGCTGAGTTCGTTGTCTGCCATCACGGTCTTCCGCGCTGTTGCGCTGGCATTCTAAGCCTGCTTCATCGAGTCAGGTGTGCCCATGCCAGCCGCATTGATCCCTTCGCTGGAGCCCATCATCTTTATGATCTGCTCGGTGCGGCTGGCTTGTTCGAGTTCACCGCTTGCGTGTAACCATCCGGCGTTATTCTGCCGTTCGCCTGTCGTAAGAACTCCTGAAACCTCTTGACGTCGTCTCCGTTCACCCTCGGCAATGTGCTGGAGGGGTGACGGAGAGTATGCCAGCCGATCTTCTTGTGGATTTTGAGGCCGTGCAGATACGCGACGTAGACCCTTCCACGCGAGAGGAACCTACGCTTGCAGAGTGCGTATCCAGAACTGGGGAGGCGCCGTGCACAGGCGGCCACCTAGCACCCGCAAGTTCAGATTAATCCCCAGATCCAGAGTGGCTGAGAAGTTGATGGCGGAGAGACAGGGATTCGAACCCTGGATACCTTGCGGTATACACGCTTTCCAAGCGTGCGCCTTCAGCCACTCGGCCATCTCTCCGCACAGGACCCAACTTTTCGACTTTACCATACACAGCCGTGTGGACCATGCCAGGGCGACAGAGCACCCGCGCGGCACAGAACGGCTGGTCACTGAGCTGAGCACGTCGGACGAGCGAGCCAGTGACTACAATAGCGCCAGACACTCTACGTCCGATAACGTATATTACGTATCTTTGACTTGTTCCTGAAGAGCCTTCCGTTTCACGTGGGCGAACTTTGCCCACGCCATGGTGACGGTCGATGAGCTCTTTTGGAACCCCTAAACCCAGGACCGTTCCTTCAATTCCGTTTGTGGCATAGAAAACTTCAAATTAGGGCCGGTCAGCAAACGGACGAAAACCGCTTCGATGCCTGAGTTGTTCCTGCCGGATTGCAAACTTTTCACGCGGGAGGCCGAATTGCGAAGCTTCATCTCCGAGTCACATAATCGTAACTTTGCCGCAACAAGTGTGCGCCTACCCTTGCGTCATGCGTTCAATTTGTTGCTTAGCCGCTCTGGCTTTCCCCTGCCTGCTCGCTTTCCCCGCCATTGCGCAGTACGACAATGGCTCCCTTGTAGGCACGATTCACGACAGTACCCATGTTCCCATTGCGAACGCCCATATAAGACTCACGAACACCGCGACGGGCATCACGACCGAGGCCGAGACGAGCAACTCTGGTGATTATGAATTTCCCAATGTCCACGTAGGTGTCTACAAGGTGGGCGCCGGCTCTCCCGGCTTTGCTGACGCCATCGCGGACAACATCACCATTTCTGTTGGTGGCCGTCAGCGTATCGACCTCGACCTAGAGGTCGCTGGCACCGCGACAACTGTGGAGGTATCCGGCCTTGCGCTCCAGGTCGAAACGGAGACCTCGCAACGCGATCAGACGATCACCAACTACCAGTCCGAGGCACTCCCCCTCGTGAGTCGAAACTACTCCGACCTCCTCGGTCTCGTCACCGGCTCCCGCCAGGCCCCATCTGCCGCCACCACAGCTTCCATCAACTCGCTCACCCGCGCCGGCTCCTACAACATCAATGGGCAACGGAGCATGTTCAACAACTTCCTGCTCGATGGGCTCGACAACAATCGCCTACGGGGAATCGAACCAGGGCTTCGACAACCAGATCATTGCGGTCCCGCCGGACTCTGTCGCGCAGTTCCAAGTCGTCACCAACAATGAATCCGCTGAGTACGGCCGCTCCTCTGGCGCCACCATCAATGTGGCGTCGCTCTCGGGGACCAACCGCTTTCACGCGACTGCTTACGAGTTCTTCCGCAACACTGCTCTCAATGCCACCGGCTTTTTCAAGCCTACTCAGACCGGCAGCTCCGGCATCGTCGTCCCCTTCAAGAAGCCTACCTTCAATCGTAACCAGTACGGAGCTAACCTGGGCGGACCCCTCAACGTCGCTCCCTGACCCGGAACAAGCTTTTCTTCTTCCTGGACTACGAAGGCTTCCGCCAGGTACTGAAGCCGCTCTCGGTCCTCACCCTCCCGACCCAGAATGAGTTGAACGGCGTTCTCGTCGTTCCCGTGCGCAATCCGCTTACCGGCACGGTCTACCCTGCCAACACAGCCATCCCGAGTGCTGCCATCAATCCGGTCTCACTGCAGATCATCAACGCCTTCCGCCAGGTCCCCGGTCTGCCCGCAGCGGGCGCAGCCAGCACCGGCCTGGCGCAGTTCGACTATGCCGTGCAGGTTCCCTTCACCGATAACTCCGACAAAGGCGACCTGCGCTTCGACTTCCAGCAGAATCCCGCCGCCTCCTGGTTTCTGCGGGTCTCCGACCGCAAGGAAAACGCTCTCAACTCCCCTGCGCTTCCGCTGCCGCTCGACGGCCAGACCAACGGCAAAATCCGCGTGCTTGATCAGCAGATCGTCGCTCGGCTACACGCGTCTGTTTGGTTCCAACAAGTGCTCGACATCCGCGCTCGGCTTAGCCCGCACGAAGGCCGGCAAGTTCTCCACCTCCATCGGCAGCACCGCGTTCGCTATCCCCGGCCTCCCCACCGATCCCAGCGTCGCCGGCGGCCTGCCCACCACCACTATCAACGGCTTCACCGGTTTCGGCCGCCAGAGCACCAACCCCCAGTTCCAGAACCCCGCTCTGCTCGATCCCAAGGTGAACTTCACCTACGTCAAAGGCCGCCACTCGCATGAAGTTCGGATACGAGTACGAGCACGTCTGGATGGCTGTCAGTGACAACAATCCACTCTACGGGTCGTTCACCTATGGGGGCGGTTATAGTGCCTGCCCGAGTGGAACCACAATTCCGGGCGGCGGCACCTGCTCCTCAGCCGCCGGAACCGCTCCTGGGTACTCCTCCGGCATCGTTTCCGACACCTACTTCGCCGACTTCCTTTTCGGCACTACCAGCGCCTACTCCGCCGCCAACGTCTTCACTGCGCACTTGCGCCAGACCTTCAACAGCGCCTACGCCCAGGACGACTGGAAGGCTGCCCCCCGACCTAACCCTCAACCTTGGACTGCGCTGGGAGTATGGCTCGCCCTACTCCGAAGACAAGGACTACATCTCGAACTTCGACCCCACGTCGCAGACGGTCCTGACTATCAACCCAGGTGCCAACTCGAGCGCCAATGTCACCAAGTTCCAGAACGCGAGCGGCATCTACGGTAAAACCCTCATCAACCCGGACTACACCGACTTCGCTCCGCGTGTTGGCTTCGCCTTTACTCCCGATGGTAAGACCGCCCTCCGCGGAGGTTTCGGCACCATCTTCGTCCACTACACCCGGGCCGGTTCCGGCGACATCCTGGCTATCAACGCGCCTCAAGCCCTGTTCGTCGCCGTGAATCAGAACAATCTTCGGCCCACCCCGACGAACCACTGCGTCGGCACTCCCACCGTAGCCCAGATCGGCACCTGCTACGTCTCCGAAGAACAAGGCTTCCCCACCGGACTCACCACCACCTTCAATCCGCTGACTGACAACGTCACGTACGTACCGAAGAATACTCGCGACAGCTACGTCGAAAGCTACTTCCTCTCCGTCCAACGACAGCTTGCGAAGAATACCCTGCTTGATATTGCGTACGTTGGCAACCACGGCCTGAAGCTGCAGGGCTTCGTCAACGCCAACCAGCTGAACCCGGCCGTGGGCTTCGGGCAAAACAATCGTCCGTTCACGCGCTTCTCAGATATCACTGAAGCGCTCAACGAGTTCTCGTCAAACTACAACTCTCTCCAGGTGCGCTACGAGCAGCGCGCCACTGGCTGGCGTCACTATGCTGAATTCCTTCACCTGGTCGCACGCGCTCGATATGACCAGCGCCTCGCTGGAAGGCAACACGCCCTCCGTCCAGGACGGCAACAACATCGCGCGCGGATTATGCCCAGTCGGACTACAACCTACCTATCCAGGACGTCGCCAGCCTGGTTTATGAGCTGCCCGTCGGGCGCGGCCGCCGTCTGCTCTCCAACGCTAACGGCTTTGTCGACGCAGCCGTCGGCGGCTGGCAGCTTTCGGTGATCAACACCATGCAGTCCGGAACGCCCTTCAATCTCACCTACTCCCCATCCGCCGCCAACCAGGTCTCGCCTACCATTTCCAACAGCTTCCGTGGAGCCAACCTCTACCGGCCTAACGTCAACCCCGGCGTCAAACCCATCCTGAACACCCAGATTGCCTCCTCGGCTTCATCCAGTACGTCAACCCCGCCGCCTTCGCTCTGCCTGCGACAACAGTGGGCGGCGTCACCCAGAGTCCATTTGGCAACGCCGCCGCAATCCCCTGCGCAACACCGCTTTCTACCAGACCGATCTTGCCCTCAACAAGAAGTTCTCAACCCCCGTCGAAGGCCTGAAGGTCGAGTTCCGCACCGAATGCTACAACCTCCTGAACCACACCAATCTGTACCTGCCGTCCACCATCGGCGGCACGAACGGCGCTAATGGAAGCACTGGAGGCATCATCACCAGCACCTTCACTCCGCGAGTCATCCAGTTCGGCTTGAAGCTCCTGTACTAGCGCGCCAGCGAAGACTGGATACTCATCTACTATCACTTGGCTTTACATGCCTTAAAGCACCGCAACGTTGCTCACTAGAGGGCAAGCTAAGCTCCCAATGAGTCGGAACGCGTCCGGAGATCCTTCTGAGAGTCCAATTACGTCAAACCCCGAATTGTCCCTAAGTAAGTGATCTTTGGGACGAAATTCGTTGCAGATTGTCAGGAGATTTGCAGCGCTGTGAACAGCTCAGTTTGTCTTCGCAGTCCTCGTTCGCACAGTCCTGATGCGAAGACACTGGTATCACCGCAGCCGCGCAATCGTCGTCCGAGACAATAGCCCAAACGCAGAGCAGTCTGTGGCTTTCAACTATTCAGGCTAGTTCCGCACTATTTCTTTGTAGCTCGGCGCGGCCGTCGTACCGTTGGCGCCTTGGAACTCGGGAACTTGAAGGCCGGTCTAGGTCAGGTAAGGCTCGGCTTCCTCAGTGCAATTGAGCACCGGCGGCGACTGAACTCCGTCTAGTGGGACCGTCACGACCACCGTATATTAGCGAGCCATATTCTCAAACACCATAGACGATGCACGCGGCAAGTGGCATCTCAAGGTGGAATGTAGCGCGTCGTCTTCCCTCGCAGACCTCATCGGACCAGATGAGTGAACAGCCAAAACAGGCAACCGGAAAGCAGCGCGGCTGCGGGCAATGTGAATACCCATGCAAGGGCAATATCCCGAACAGTAGACATCTGCAGTCCACTGCGGTTGGCGGCCATTGTGCCCGCTACGCCGGAGCTAAGGACGTGAGTCGTACTGACGGGAAGACCGAGCCCATCGGCCAGGCCGATGGTGATCATAGCCATGATCTAGGCTGAGGCCCCCTGGGCGTAGGTGAGATGGGTCTTACCGATCTTCTCGCCGACTGTGATGACAATACGTTTCCAGCCGATCATGGTACCCATGCCAAGAGCGAGCGCCACCGCAACCTTGACCCACGTCGGAATGAACTTGGTCGAGGTGTCCAGGAAGACCTTATAGTTGGCAAGTACCTTTTTGTCTGGCTCGGAGAGCTTGGGCGCGCTGGTCTTCGGCAGCAGGCGCATCGTCTCACTGGTGAGGTACATCTGATTCCGGACGTTAGCCTGCATGTTTTGCGGGACGGCTTTGAGCGAGCCGTAGAGGGCCACCTCATTGCGCATATCGATCACCATCTGGCGGAGGGCAAGCATCACACCTGGCTCATACTTTTTTGTGCTTACGAAGTGTTCCAGTTCGGGCGCAGCGTCTTGCATCACCACGTTTGGAGTCAAGTAATGTTCAAAGGTCAATGCCACCTGGTCGGAGGAGGCAATGAAGTTCTGCACCTCGTTGGCGGTTACCGCGTGATTCAGTGCATAGGCTGTCGGCACGGTGCCGACTAGAATCAGCATGATCAGCCCCATGCCTTTTTGCCCGTCGTTGGATCCGTGGAAGTAGCTCACTCCCCCGCATGTTCCAATCAGAAACAGCCGAATGTAAACGGCGGCGGTTCCGGGCCCTCAGGCGCCGTATAGAGCCGCGGATCCTGAGCAAGCAGCTTGAACAGAAGAAACAGAATCGCTGCCCCGATGAAACCTACCACCGGTGACAGCGCGAGGGTTGTGAACACCTTCGTGACCTGAGCCCATTCCACACCCGAGGTTCCGGAGTTCCCCTGCATCATCTGGTTGGCAATGCCGACGCCGATGATCGAACCGATCATCGTGTGGGAGCTGGAAGCCGGCAAGCCACGCCACCAGGTCGCGAGGTTCCAGAGGATCGCCGCGATGAGCAGCGCGAACACCATCGCAAACCCCGCCCCCGCGCTGACTTTCAAGATCAGCTCCACCGGAAGCAGCGTGATGACGGAATACGCAACCGCGCCCGAGCTGAAGAGCACCCCGATAAAGTTCAAGATACCGGAGTAGACCACCGCAACGTGGGGCTCTAGCGAGTGCGTATAGATGACTGTGGCGACGGCGTTGGCTGTGTCGTGGAAGCCGTTGACGAAGTCAAAGCCGAGCGCGATGAGGAGTGCGATGCCCAGCAGGAAATAGGGGAAGACGCTGGAGCTGTGCACAGGAGAGATGTCTGCCCAGATCTGCCTCACGATGTAAGCCAGGCCACCGAGCAGGACGACAGCAAAGGCAACGAGACCGACCTTACCTGGCGACCTGTTGAGTTTCTCGTGCAGCGCCGAAGTATGGGAAAGCGTTGAAGGCGTGGCCATTGACCCACCTTGCTGAGGATTGAGAAAATTCGGGCGAGATCAACGCTAAGCCTGAAATGCGAACAGGATGTGAAAGGGAGAGAAATCTCGCCCCGTATCTGGGCCTGGGAGCAGTGGCGGCATCCGCTCAGGTGCCCAAATAGAACCGCGGCTCCGCCCGGACCTGAGTGATTGAAAAAAGCCAAGAACGGCTCTTAACTTCGCTGCGACACCACGTACACACTCCGTTCTCGGGAAAGGTGGAGCGTGGCACATATGCGTTTTCTTTCTTTGTGGTGGCGTTTTGACGCCCGGTCTCTGGTGCTGGCCGGTTTGGCCTGCTGCTCTTCGATGGGCTGCACGCTGGCATGGGCGCAGGCAAGCGATGTAACCAGCAGCATCTCGGGCAAGGTGCAGGATACGATTGGAGCGGTGGTGTCGGGGGCTTTGGTGCAGGCTTCAGCCGTGGATACCGGATTTACGCGGACAGCGAATACTGCCCCAGACGGCACCTTTACTCTCCCTCTGTTGACAGTGGGCCGGTACAACCTGCTCGTAACTGCGACGGGGTTTGAGCGGTTTGTGCAAAAGGCCGTCGAGGCGCCCCTGGGATACGGAACTCCTGTCACGGTTACACTGCAGCCGGGAGCCGACTCGCAGACAGTAACGGTGAACGCCGATGCGAGCATTCTGAATACTGAGACCTTCGACCTGTCGGATGGGCTAAACCAGAGGTCGGTGGAGAACATGCCTATCACCTCGCGCAACACATTCAACCTGGCGCTGCTGGTGCCCGGATTGAACGGCACGCGGGACGACGAGTTCGGCAATCCAACGTTTGCCTTTGGCGGACTGCAACGCAAGGCGTTTCTCATCGACGGGATCGACAACACACAGCGTGGCGGTCCGGGACGGCTGGGGATCTTTTCACCCGAAGACGTGAAGGAGATCCGAGTGATCTCGGGCGCAATGGACGCGCAGTATGGACGCACGGTGGGCGGCATCATCAATTTTGTAACTCGCGGTGGCACGAACGAGATACATGGCGAGGGTCTGGTGCTGGAGCGTCGGCCAGGCCTGATCTCCAAGCCGTCTCTGGCCGTGGGGCCGAAGCCGTTTCAGCAGTGGGCGACGTTTTCGGTGAATCTGGGCGGCCCAATCATCCACGACAAGCTGTTCTACTTCATAAGCGGGGAGTATGGACCGGAGGACGGAGCGCGGCCGATCACGATTACGCCGGCGAATGCAGCGGCTCTGGGGCTGCCCGCGTCGGAACTGGGCAGTGCGCCATTCAAACAGCGCTTTCAGTCATACCTGGGGCGGCTGGATTTCCAATGGAACCCGCAAAACGATTTTTATCTGCGCGCCTCCGCGTACCAGACACCGTCGCAGTTCAATACGTCGGGCGGCCTGCAGACGATTTCGTCGTCGAACAACTTCAATGACAAGGACCAGACGGGCGCTGCTCAGTGGTCGCGAATTGTTTCGCCGCGAGCACTGAACGAGCTGCGTGCTGGCTATCTGCGACGGATCTTTGACAGGCCACCGGTCAGCGGCGTGGTGGGTCCGGTGATCAACATCAGCGGCGTCGCTACTCTGGGCTCCAATACAGCTGCAGGTCAGCGGTATGAGGAGGACCAGTACAACGGCATCGACGACTTTTCCTACAGTATCGGTGCACATCAACTGCGCTTCGGGACGGACATTGATACGATCCATGTGCTTTCGCAAGACAGGCTTACGCTTACGTTCAGCTTCGCTAATCTGGCGACGTACCTGGGGACCCTTTCGGGCGCGATCAATCCGGCGACGCAGAAGCCGTACAACTACACGTCCCTGACGGAGGCGTTCGGATCCAATACCGCTGAGCACCGCACGACACCGATCAACTTCCACACGCAGGACCACTGGCGCGTGAGCGACCGGCTCAGCCTGAACTACGGGCTGCGTTGGGAGGGCAGGATCTATCCCACGCTGAACCAGAACGCGCCGCTTGCAATCTCGCGTACGCTGCCGGACGATTACGAGGATTTCGCGCCTCGGCTTGGGTTTACGTATCGGGCGGCACCGGCGACGGTAGTGCGGGGCGGATATGGGATCAACTATGACACGCCCAACCTGCGGCTGATCTCGCTCGTGGATCGTTCGAACGGGCAGCAGGTGCAGACATTCACGGTGAGCGGCACGGCGACGGGGGCTCCGCAGTATCCCTCGGCCTTCACCGGGCCAGCAAACCAGTTTGCGGTGAAGACGACGGTGTCTGGATTCCACCCGAATTTCAAAACTCAGTCTGCTCAGCAGATGGATCTGGCGCTCGAGCAGCAGGTCGGGACAAACTACTCCGTGACGGTAGGCACGCAGCTATACCTGGGCCGGCGCGCGCCGGTGCTGTTCGATACCAACCTCGGCCCGGTGGCGAGTCTGAGCCCGGTTGATGGCCGGCCGATCTTTTCGAGTACGCGGCCGAACGCGGCGTATGGGCCTATCTACGCGCTGAGCTCTGAGGGCAGCGATACGTATTACGGCGGGTTTGTGCAGTTGAAGAAGCGGCTGAGCCACAGCTTCCAGTTCGACACCTCGTACACGGTAGGCTGGGCGCTGAACAACAACGATTCGGTGGGCGACAACGGGAACAACGTGACTAACTCCACCAATCTGAACGCGGATTATGGGTGGTCTTCGAGCGATCAACGGCATCGGTTCGTCCTCCAGGGTGTGTATCAGCCGCGGTTCGAGCTCGAAGGACCTCTGCGAGCAATCGTGAATGGTTTTAACTTTGCGACGAATGCGACGGTCACCTCCGGGTTTCCGTACTCCGCGCTGGCCGGGTCGGACCTCAACAATGACGGCGTGACCAACGACTACACGTACTTCGCGTCACGCAACACCTTCCGTGGACCGAAGTTCCGGGAGTGGAACCTGCGCGGAAGTCGCGTGTTTTCGCTGTATCGGGAGCGGGTCTCGCTGGAGATTATTGCCGAGGCGGAGAATCTCTTGAATTCCACGAACGCGGCCTGCAATGCGGGAGGGTGTGCTGGGGGCCGTGAACAACACCTACGGCGCGATCACAGGGACGACGCCGCTGGGCGTGCATGGTCCGCCGACGAGCAGCACGTTCGGCACGCCGGCCGCCGCGTTCAACTCACGGCAAGTTCAGTTGGGAGGCCGCTTACGCTTCTAGTCCGCGGTGTCATTGCTCTTCTTGGGTTGGGGTTTGCGTGCGTGTGTCAGGCGCAGACCGCAGCCAGCCCCGTGGCGGCGGTCACCGCGCCCGTCAACCACAAGCTGCTGGTTATCTCAGTGGACGGCTTCGACTGGCGCTATCTTCGCGATCGCGACGCCATGGGCGAACGGATTCCTAACCTCCGCAAGCTGCTGGCCGCAGGGCAGGTAGCGGATGGCGTAACCGGTGTGTGGCCGACGATCACGTGGCCCTCGCACACGACGCTGCTGACGGGCGTTCGGCCGGACCAGCACGGCATCCTCGGGAACCGGCGGCCACGTTCGGACGGCGGAGATTATTACTGGTCCGCGCACCTTCTGCGCGTGCCGAGCCTGTTGAACTGCGCGGCCGAGCACGGCTTGACCACAGCCGCGGTGACCTGGCCGGTGACGGTGGAAGCGCCGCTGACGTACAACCTGCCGGAGTATTTTGTCCGGCGCAACGGCGGCTCGATGGACATGGAGTCCGTCGCCTCCAGAGCGACGCCGCCCGATCTCGTGACTCAGATCGCCCGCGACATGCCGTCCTTCCCGCAGCAGTGGATGGACGACCGGACGCGCACGCAGGCAGTGGTGTGGCTGCTGCAGCACAAGCAGCCGGACCTGGTACTCGTGCACCTGGTTGACCTGGACTCCGACCAGCACGATCTGGGGCCCTTCAACGCGACGAGCCGAGCGACTCTGGAGCGCACCGACGAGCTGATCGGCGAGATGATGGCCGCTCTTCCGGCGGGGTACGACCTGGTCGTTACCGCGGACCACGGCTTCGAGCGCGTGGACCAGATAGCCAACCTTAACGTGCTGCTGGCCCAGCATGGCATTACTGGGCAGGTGGAGTTGATGGGTGGAATCGCCACGACGAAGGACCCGGCGGTGGCGGAGTTTCTGCGCAGCGAGTCCGCTGGCGCGAAAGACAGCATCGGGCGGGTCATCCCGAACAGTGAGTTGCAGAAACACGCGCCGGGATTGGCTAGCTCGTTGCTCGCCGTGGAGCCGGCTGAGCACACTAAGTTCGGGTACGGTGCCCCTGGGAACGACCGTCCGGGCAGCGCCAGGCGCGAGACTCCGGCGTACCTGTCCGCGCCCGCCGAAAAGGGGAACCACGGCTTCTGGCCGGCGCGGCATGACTACGGAAGTGTGTACGTGCTGTATGGCCCGGGAGTGACGCACCAAGACCTGGGGCGCATCGAGATGACCTCGATCAAGGACCGGATGGCCGCCGTACTTCGGTTGAGCTGCCCATAAGCGACGGCTCTATACTCATACTTCTACTTGGCAAAGTAGAGACAGTTCAACTCATTTCCACCATTGAGCTAGGCTTCCCTCACAGCCCCCCGCCAACAAAGTGAACCAGCTCCAGCCGATCTCCGGGCGCCAAGGCGATTTGATCCCAACGGCTCCGCTCAGCAATGTCTCCGTTCCGTTCGATCGCGATCCGGTCGCTCTTGAGAGCGAGTTCAGCGACCAGATCTGCGATCGTGACCGGCTCCGCCAGATTCACAAACTGCCGTGACTGTCCGTTCAAAATCAGGGTAAGCGCCATTACCTTGTAAGAGTATCAGCCTGCAGGTGCCCTATCCGCGCCGGGGGCAGCATGAGCACAGGCCGGCCAAACATCCGGATCAAGCCTTCGCGAAGGCTCTCCCGAAACGGGACAACCTCGTCGCAATCTGCAAACACTCTACGGCTTTGATGCATCAGTGTCTGGGCCGCCTCCGTAATGTCCGGCGAGAATGCCTTGTCGGTCGCGTGCAGCTCGGAGTCCATAAGGTATTCGATCGCGTGACCCAGGATCTCCAGCGCTCGCCCCTGTTCAGGGTTGGGGCGGCGGCGGAGTGTACGGCTTGAGATCATGTGCGGACGGCGGTAAGCCTGGCGTTGGGTAAAAGAGTTCGCGGTGGAGTCAACAAGGGTGAGCGGTACAAACGGCATAGTAGAGCACCTCGTGACCCATTCATCGGCGCTCTCGCCCAGCAGAATACCCATGTCCCAGAAAAAGACAGTCCTACTCCCAAGCCGTTGGTCATAGGTCACTTCGAGAAGAATCCCAGAGATGGTTCATGGGGCCCCGGCCCCTACCGATTGGGTGCGCCGTACGCATTGCTCCGTTGACATATTCTTTTGCCTGCGCCGCAGCCAATCGCGGGCGACGTCCGATAACAAGTTGGCTTAGAAAAGCGCTCGACAGGGCGCACCCTGTGCCGTGCGTCGCGCGAGTCGCGAGACGCACACCGGGAAACCATGTCTCGTCCCCCTCCGGTTCAACCAGAAAGTCATCTGGAGGCTCCAGGTGACCTCCGGTGGCGAATACGCCCAAGCCTCGCCTGTGCGATCCCAAACGCATGCTCTCCTGAAGAGCCCTTGCCGCCGGGGCAACATCCGCGCGTTGTTCCACAACGGTTGGGACCAGCAACGAGAGTTCCTCGATATTCGGCGTGACCCAATCCACCAACGGCAGCAAGCGAGTCTCTAACAGCCTCAATCCCGTCTCCTCGAGCAGTTCCCTGCCCGAAGACGAGCGGAGCACCGGGTCCAGCACCACGGGAACATTCACGCCTTGCGGCGTTGCCCGTACATAGTCCAGGTAGTCGCACACAACCGCGACAGTACCTGCCGTGCCAAGCATCCCAATTTTGATCCCATCCGGCGGCACGTCTTCCTGGAGGCAATCGAGCGTCGAACGCAACACCGCAGCGTCAACGGGATGAACAGAGCGCACACCCACGGTGGACTGCACCGTGAGTGCCGTGATGGCTGATGTCCCGAACAGTCCGTGTGCCGCGAAGACCATAAGGTCCGCCGTTATGCCGGCGCCCGACGACGGGTCGAACCCGGCGATCGTTAGGACTGATTTCATGACCTCTCCTTGCCCTGTAAATGGTCAGATCAGGCGGGAATTGTCGCTCGCGAAAAAATACCCAAAATTGCTTCGAAGACGGTCCTTGTCTCCATGGTGCGCGATTCTGGCCCAGATACACCCAATTCCTCCCGGTCTGGGCCGGGAGCCGCCCTGTTCGTCTATACCACAGTCGGGATGTACCATCAACCCGCAGAACAGCAGAACTCCTTTCCCTTGTTTGACTTGCATCCACTAAGCCGGGACAATAGTAGGAGGAGCGTGCCTATGAATCGAAAACTTCTCACAGATGCCAAATCTGAAGACGTGCGAGGGACGGGGAGCCTGGTCCAGGCTATCGTCTCCCTTGGTGTGATTCTGGGTTTGGCAGCCTCGGCGTCCGCACGGGATGTGCCCGCGTTCGCGTCGGCATCACCGAGCCCGCTGCAGGCTCAAAAGGCTCAGAAGCCCCGCCGCCACTGGTATGAGATCGGTGTAGCGTCGTGGTATGGCCAGCAGTTTCAGGGCAGGAAGACGGCCACCGGCGAGCGTTACGACATGAACAGGATGACGTGCGCCCACCCCACGCTGCCACTGGGAACCTGGCTCAAAGTGACCAATCTGAAGAGCCGGCGGACAGCGTTCGTTCGGGTAAACGACCGAGGGCCGCTATTCGAAGGCCGAATTGTCGACCTGTCATTCGCTGCCGCGCACGCGGTCGGCCTGACAGGCCTTGGTAAGGTGAAACTCGAAACTGTGCCCGCCACCGATCCCGCACTCGCGGCGGACCTGATGGCCCATGTCCAGTTCCCCGCAATCTTCGACACATTGCGCCGCTAAACCCGTCACCACGTACACTGTAGCCATGCTGATGAGCGATTCCGAACCAACGGAGCATGAGGCCGTGCCGGCCCCGGAGGATCGCCTGATCGTGGCGCTAGATCTGCCCTCCGCCGACGAAGCTCTCGCATTTGTGAACCGCCTCGAGGGAACCTGCAAGTGGTTCAAGGTCGGCCTGGAACTCTACTGCGCTGCTGGCAATGGGGTAGTCTCCAGCTTGCGCGAACGCGGGTTCGAGGTGTTTCTGGACCTTAAGCTCCACGACATCCCGAATACGGTCGCCGGCGCGGTCCATTCCGTGTGCGGCAGAGGCGCTTCCCTGCTTACAGTCCATGCCGGTGGCGGCGAGACCATGATGCGAGCTGCGTCCGCCGCAGCTCGGGGGACGGATGCACCCACCTTGCTCGCGGTGACTGTCCTTACAAGCATGGACGGCACTCAGCTCGCCGGAGTGGGGGTTCGGGATACGCCAGCTGAACAGGTGATGCGACTCGGCGAACTCGCTAGGTCCAGTGGCATCAACGGGTTAGTCTGCTCGGCTGAAGAGGTACTTGAACTTCGGAAGGCCCTGGGCCCCGATGCCCTGCTGGTTGTACCTGGGATCCGGCCCCGCGGAGCCGGCGCTGGCGATCAACAAAGGATCGCCACACCCGCTGAAGCTCTCGAGCGTGGCGCCTCAATGCTTGTCGTAGGCAGACCCATCACCCAGGCCACTGACCCGGCTGCGGCCGCGGAAGCCATCCTGAGCGACATGGCTTCCGCAGGGCCTATTTACCGAACCTAGAGGGTGCCACGCCACCCAAACTCCACTGCCGGGATGCGGTGGCCTGATACCGTGCTTCTTGCTTAGAGCTTTTCGAAGAATTCGCAGGCCGAGCAGGAGATGTACACGCCGCCGGGTACCCCACGCTCTCGGTCCTTCACCCGCTTCACGATCCTCGTGGGCTTCGAGCAGCGCGGGCAGTCGGTGCTCTTGGTGGTGTCCATTGCTTTCTTGCGGTCGCCGGTCTTGGCAATCTTCGCCATTGGATGAGTCTCCTATATATCGATGGGTTGGTTCCGGCACGGCCGCGCTGTACCGCCGGAATGCATTCCGGGGTCAAAGCACCCTCACATTGTGTCTGTCAGGAGAGGGGTTGAGCGGGCAGAAACCTGTCGTTATCTTACACGACTCGCAGGCGGGCCACTCCCCTGTCCTGCCGTCCCTGCACCTGGCAGGGGGGTGTCAACACCGGCCTTGCCGTGTCCAGAGAGCTGGGGAGACGCCATAGGCAGATCCGGCTGTGCGTTCGTATCGGCCGGCGATCCCGGTGCAGCCGGTAGCGGCTGTTCTTTGTGCGCGACGGGGTACTGCACCCGCTGCGACGCACCTGCGGGAACAGGGTCACCAGGCTTGCGCAGGGTAGGCGGAGCCCCCGCCGGACGCGCATCTTCATCGTGCCCGACCGCCCCGTCACCCATCGCGATTTCGTGCCGATCCAACGGGTCCAGATAGCCATCAAGCTCGTTGTCCGTCTTGATCGCAATCGGTTGCCCCAACGCAGCCGTCCGCACCTGCGTCACGCGGTCGTTTTCAATCCTGATGAAGCGAACAGTCTGGGGCACCTGGCCGTAAATCCACTCTTCGTAGTGTTTGTTGTCCGATCCCGGAGCGAGTTCACGCACCTTGGAGGCGGGTGCGCCCGCAGAAGCCAATACCATCCGGCGATTCATCCCGACCAGGATGTCATGATGCTCAATCGCCGACTTCAAGAAGGCCGGCATCGTGGATGCATACGCTTCGCCGGCCGTCTTCGCCCCAAAGTCGATGATAGGGTCCAGAAGCGCCTTTACTTCCGGGGCCGAAACGTCCGGGATCCCGCCCTCAAACACAAGCGCGATCCTGAACCCGGTTACCTGCTCCCCCGTGTCTGCCACCATAGGCACGTCGTTCAGTTCGATGTGCCGCAGGAACCTGTGTTTCAGGTATGGTCCACCATTCACATCCAGGACGATCCTGTCCTTGTTGAAGCTGATTGCCGTAATCGCGACCCGATCGCCGGGCGCGGCACACTGACCTTTCTTATAAAGGATCTGCTTATACGCCTCGCCCGCAGGCGTCATTCTGCCGTTGGCCATCAGCGTCACCGTATTTCCGACAGGCAACGCACGATGAGCAAACCCCTGCTCCGCCTGGAGATCCCGGATGAGTTCCCTGCGGCCTAGCTCGTTCATCGGGCTGCTCGGCAACTCAACGCGCGTTGGCCGGAAGTCCGCATCTACATCTGCCGTTGCAGTCTTTTCACCCACAACAAAGACCTGGGCACGCGCAGATGGGGTCAGCCCTGCGAGGACAGAGGCAGCAAGAAGGGCGACTGAAAATAATGGGGCCGGACGAAAGGCCATGGAGGCACCTCGTGTACAGGAAATCTTGCGCCTTCTTCTCCCCTTTTACAAGTAGACGAGCGTTGAATCTTGCGCCGTCGCGCACTGTGATGCAAAGCGGCTCCGTGTGGTGATGCCCTGAAAATCCCGTTATTCGGAATCTGGAGCGGTCGCCGGAGAACGTGATGTGACCGGAAGTATTTGAACCAGCGGCGGAGGCGCCGCAGCCGGTGGAGCCGCCGTTTCCATGGCACCGTGGGCGGCGGGTGGCGGCACATCCACCTCCACCCCGCCGGGAATAAGCGGCCTTCGCGTGTAGTCCCAGGCATAGTCGCTCGTCATACGGACAAGCGCGCCGATCGCAACCAACACAAACAGAGCGGACAACAGCGCCGCCCCCGGTCCGAACTCCCCGCCCGTCAGCCACTCTGGCCCGAACGCCCGCGTCTCGACCACGGACGTGTACGCCCTGGATCCTGCAGCAGGTAGCCCGAAGACCACAGATGTCACCGCCACCCAGGCAAACTGAAGACCCCACAGCAGCCACAGTCCGTGGGTGCGAATCCAGCACAGGCAAAGCAGAACTGTTCCCAGCACCGCGACCAGCACCCGAATTCCGGGAGGGCCGGCCGCGCCCAGGCCAGACCCGGCGTAAACGGCCGCAAAGAGTGCCAGCAGGATCGTTGCGCGAACTGGTCCACTGGATTCAATGAGGCGTTGCAACCCGTACCCATAGATCCCCAGCGCCTGGGCAAGCGTAAGAAGCGCGAGCGTGAGTAGATTCAGTCCCACAAGCTCCCAGGCGCGAGAAGCCATCCATAGCCGCGCATCCAGGGCTCGTCCAACCAGCATTGGCAGAACGCAGAGCACCGCCAGCGCCCATCCGAGCGCCGCACCCTCTGCCCATTCCTTAGCCGCCGACCTGCGCCTGGGCAGCCCAAGCGTGAGCCGAAGCGGCGCCTTTCTACGCTCGATGCCGGCCAGCAGACGTACTCCCAGAATTACGAGAAACACCAGGAACATCGCCTCAACCAGAGGCTGCAGGTCGCCGAGCGAAAATCGGGAGCCGATCCCGTTCGCCGCGCTCGCCGCGATGGCTTTGGCGCAGAAGTACCACGCGACCGCCGCGACAAACCCCGCAAACTGCATATGCCGCGGGCGCACCACTCTCCCCGACGGCACAGGCAGGGGCGGCGGCGGAACTGCGGTGGTGCCTGATAGCGATGCCTGCAATTCGGCTCTTTCTTCCCGCTGCCCGTCCTGCGGCAGGCGGAGCTAAGCTACCCCGCAGCGGTGTAGAACTGCGCGATATTTCGGAATTTGCGGTAGCGTTCCTCGAGCAACTGCTCCACCGGAATGCCGTCAATCTGCGCAAGGTGAAACTGCAGCCGATCGTCAATCATCGACATGGCGCAGGCCGGATCGGCATGTGTCCCCCCCGCCGGTTCGCTCAACACGTCGTCCACGCACCCGAGATCTTTGACGCTGGACGCCGTGTACTTGAGAGCAGTTGCGGCCTGCTGCTTCTTGGTGGCGTCTTTCCACATGATGGAGGCGCATCCCTCGGGCGATATCACCGAGTAGATCGCGTTCTCCAGCATCAGCACCCGATCCGCGACCGCCAACGCCAGCGCGCCGCCCGAACCACCTTCACCCGTGATCGTCGCGATAGTCGGCACACGCAGGCGGGACATCTCGATCAGGTTCCTCGCAATGGCCTCTCCCTGGCCTCGCTCCTCTGCGCCTATGCCTGGATTCGCCCCGGCCAGGTCCAGAAATGTAAACACAGGGTGGCCAAACTTCTGCGCGATCTTCATCGCACGCAGCGCCTTCCGGTATCCTTCCGGGTCGGGGGAGCCGAATTTGCGTTCGACCCTCTCCTTGAGTGTGCGCCCCTTCAGGTTGCCCATCACCATCACCGGACGCCCGTGAAACCGCGCCATTCCGCACGCCATCGCGGCATCATCCGCAAAGGCGCGATCGCCGTGGATCTCGCTGAAGTCCGTAAACAAAGCTTGGATAAAATCCATCGGGTACGGGCGCTCGGGATGTCGTGCCAGCTCTGTCCTGCGCCATGCTTCCGGGACAGGGGGTGCTGGAGGGTGCGCATGCGCGGGCCGGCCTGCTTCGTGTTCTGCCATCGACATCATTGTATCGAAGTACCTCTCACAAACCGCAGCTCTGCAGGTAAGCTTCTGCGTAACATCAAGATTCGTCAGATCCTGCGAGTGGATGGTCAGACGTTCGGTGTTCTAACCGACTACTGAAAGAGGACGACGACCATGCGTTTAGGCAACGCCATTCTTCTCGCGCTGATCACCTCCGGAATGCCCGGAGGACTTTTGCGGAGTGCCTTCGCGGCCCAGAATGAGCCGACGCCTACCCTCCAGGTCTTCTCCCGCCTCTCCGTCGTCGATGTGACCGCGACCGACGACTCCGGCGCGCCAGTCCACAATCTCCGACAGAGTGACTTCGCGCTGTTTGAAGACGGCAAGCCCCAGCCAATCCGCAACTTCGATGAGATCCGCTCGGAATGGCGTGAGGCGCCCCGCCAGCTCCCGGCGGACGTCTACACCAACCTCCAGCCAGTTCCGCCCAGCCGTGCGGTCAACATTCTCTTGCTGGATTTCGCCAACGAAGCGCCCGAAGACTCCACCAACCTCGAAGAACTCTCCATCTCCACGCGGCGACAGAACCTCGTCAAGCAAGGTGCCATGGAGGCCATCGACTCGCTCCCCTCAGGCACACGCGTAGCCGTCATCTCCATGACAAACAACCTGCACATCCTGCAGAGCTTCACCTCCGACCGGTCCATCCTGAAAGCCGCAATCAACGCCGCCCCCTACGACCTCGACGGCAACGGCAATCGCCAGGGCGTCCAGCGCGACGAGCGCAATCGCATGCTGATTGAAGCCTTCGAGCAGATTGCCGCCGATACCAGCGCAATGAAAGTTCGTAAGAACCTCATCTGGTTTGCCATGGGCAATCCAGATCTCACGGATCCGAACCACCCCGCAAACATCCCCAACTACACAACCGCCCTATACAAGGCCTACGCCGAAGTTATGGCCGCCCAGGTCTCCATCTATCCCGTCGATGTCGCAGGCGTAGACGCCCGCGGTCTCGCGCAGGAGTCGCGCGCACAGCTCTCCGAGGATGCAATTGCTCAGGCCACCGGCGGCATCGCCTTCTATAACAACAACGGCCTTGCTCAGGGCGTCCTCGAAGCTGTCGAGAACGGATCTAACTACTATTCTCTCGCCTACATACCGCCCAACCCGAAGTTCGACGGCTCACTCCACACCATCGACGTCAAAGTCGATCGTCCCGGCATCCACCTCGTCTTCCGCAAAGGCTACTACGCCGAAGACACCACCAAATTCGTGGTCAAACCCGGGCTCACTCTCGACCTCTCCGCTCCACCCGCCCCGAGCGGCAACATGAAGGCGCCCATGAGCCGCGGCATGCCGGTCGCGAGCGATCTGCTCTTCGACGTAGGTGTCCAGCCAAGTACCGAGCCGCACAAACCCGAAGACCCGCCAATCCTCGGCACCCTTGACCCGAAGTTCAAGGGCAAACGGCTCGTCCGGTACGGCTTCCAGTACGTTGTCCCATCCGAGCAGATCAGGTTCCTCGATGGTCCCGGCAAAACCCATCGCGGGCGCATCGAGTTCGATATCGCAGCCTACGACAGCACCGACAAGCTGCTCACCGGCCTCAGCCAGACCTTGAACCTCCCGCTAAGCGATGCCACCTATCAGCAGATGATCGCAAAGCACTCGCCCGTCCGCTTCTTCCAGGCAATCGATCTGCCGCAGGACCAGCTCTTCCTGCGCGTCGGCGTGCTCGATCCCGCCACCAACAAGTACGGGACGCTGGAACTTCCCCTGCATGTTGGCCGGAAGGGCACCCAACCCTCGTCTCCGCCCGCAACGCCTAGGCCCGACCAGTAGCCCTTCAACCCACACAGCACTCCGATACAGTAGGAGTGAAATCAGGAGGCCCATCCTTGCCATCTACCCGCGCCGCTGTTGCCTTGCTCTGCGCCCTGATCGTCGTGCCGCTCGGGTTATCTCAATCCCCTGCTCCGCACCAGGCCCTCAGCCAGAACAGCGCCGCATCCGTCCCCCTCTTCCGCGACCCCGTCCATGACGGCGCGGCCGACTCCGTCGTCATCTGGAATCGCGCGAAGAAAGTCTGGTGGATGTTCTACACAAATCGCCGCGCAGACATTGAAGACACCACAGGCGTCCGCTGGGTTCACGGAACGCACATCGGCATCGCTGAATCCAACGACGGTGGAGCCCACTGGCACTACGTCAGCGAAGCCGACCTCCCGCTGGCCAAGCCCGACTACACCCTCTGGGCGCCCGAGGTGATCGACGTCGCCGGCACCTACCACATGTTCCTCACCGTCGTGCCCGGCACCTTCTCCGACTGGAATGCCGAGCGCCACATCGAACACCTCACCAGTAAAGACCTCACGCATTGGACCTCGCTGGGCAATGTCGACCTGCCCAGCGACCGCACGATCGACGCCTGTGTCTTCAAGCTTCCTAACGGCATCTGGCGCCTCTGGTACAAGGACGAGCGCGCCGGCTCACACATCGAATACAGCGACTCGCCCGACCTCCTCCGCTGGACGGCAAAGGGAACCGCCATCACCACCCACGGCGAAGGGCCGGTGGTCTTCCAATGGCACAACTCCTACTGGCTCATCGAAGATAAATGGGCCGGCCTCGGCGCCTACCGCTCCGCTGATCTCGAACAATGGACACAGCAACCCACCAACCTCCTGGCCGACAAAGGCACCGCCGCCACGGACCGCGCCCAGGGCCAGCATCCCGACGTCGTCGTCGATGCCACCGGCCACGCATGGCTCTTCTACTTCACGCAACAGAGCGGAGCCGACGCAGATGGCCACGACCCCAATTGGAAGCGCCGCTCAGTCCTCCACGTCACCGAACTGCACGAATCCAACGGCATACTCACCGTCGACCGCAACACGCCCGCAAACATCCACATGCTGCCGCCCCCGAAGAACAAAAAGAGCGACGTGGCGCCTGCCTGGTGAATGCCCGTCACACTAATCGATCACCCGCACCCCACCGCGCCCCACCAACTCCTCCACCCGGTCGATAAACAGCCGGTCCGCCGCGCACCTGCACCCCTGCGGCTCCAGCACCGCGCAGAACTCACCCGGCTCCTCCATATCCAGCAGCAGCTTGCCCTTGCCCGGCGCACCCGCAAACACCGCCTGCAGCTTCTCCAGCAGCGCCGCATCCGGATGATGCAGCGGCACCTTGATCCGCAGCGCCTCCGGCAGCTTCAGCTTCACATCCTCCAGCGCCTGGATGTTCGACAGCGAAAGCTTCGGCGCCGAGTCCTCCTCGCCGCGCAGCACGCCCCGCACCAGCACCGGCACATCGATCTTCAGCTTCTCCGCCAGCTTCTCGTAGCGCTGCGAAAACGCAATCAGCTCGATCTTCCCCACCGTATCCTCGAGCGTCGCCTGCGCGTACATCTCGCCCGAGCGCTTCGACTTCGCCACCTTCAGCCCGGTGATCACGCCCGCAATCTGGATCTCGTTCTGCGGCTCGTTGCTGCCGCCGCGCCGGAAGACCTGCGGCTCCGGCTTCATCTCGCACGCCGCCGCCGTGTCCACCACCTTCATGATTGCGTAGCTTCTCCCGATACTTATCCAGCGGATGCCCGCGACACAAAGAAGCCGAGCACCTCCTTCTCGTTCTGCAGCCGCGTGTGCTCATCCCACTCCGGAGCCTGCGGCAGCGGATCCGCCTGCGCTCCGCCCGCTGGCGCAGCATCCGCATCGAAGATCCCGCCAAACAGTCCATGCTGCCCCGCCGCCGCATCCTTCTGCGTCTTCTGCGCCCGCTCCATCGCCTTATCCAGCGCCGCAAACACCTGCCCGCGCGGCCCAAACGCAGTCCATCGCCCCGGCCTTGATCAGCGACTCCAGCACCCGCTTGTTCAGCAGCCGCAGATCCACCTTCTCGCAGAACTCCCACAGGCTCGCGAACCCCGCCTTCCCTTCCGCCTGCAACGCCTCCCGCGCTGCCATGATCGACACAATCGCGTTGTGCCCCACGTTCTTGATCGCCGCCAGCCCAAACCCGATCGCCTCGCCCTTGTCCGTCCGCACCGGCGTAAAGTTCGCATCCGAACGCTGCACATCCGGCGGCACCACCGGGATGTTCATCTCCCGGCACTCCTGGATGTACTTCACGACATTCTCCGGCTTCGACGTTTCGCTCGTCAGCAGCGCCGCCATGAACTCCACCGGATAGTGCGTCTTCAGCCACGCCGTGTGATACGCCAGCAGCGCATACGCCGCCGAGTGCGACTTGTTGAAGCCGTACCCCGCGAACTGCTCCATCAGGTCGAAGAGCGCGCCCGCCTTATCCTTCGGGAACTTCTTCTCCGCCGCGCCCGCCATAAAGATGCTCGCGCTGCTTCGCCATCTCCGCCGGGTCCTTCTTGCCCATCGCGCGCCGCAGCAGGTCCGCCCCGCCCAGCGAGTACCCGCCAATCGCCGTTCGAGATCTGCATCACCTGTTCCTGGTACACGATCACGCCCAGCGTCTCGCGCAGGATCGGCTCCAGCTCCGGCAAACATGTACTCCACCGCGCGCCGGCCCCACTTGCGCTCGATGAAGTCGTCGATCATGCCGCCCTGGATCGGCCCCGGCCGATACAGCGCATTCAACGCCGTCAGATCCTCAACCGTGGTCGGCTTGTAGCGCCGCAGCACGTCCCGCATCCCGCCCGATTCAAACTGAAACACGCCGGACGTCAGCGCCCGATGAAACACCTGCTCATACGTCTTCGCGTCGTCCAGCGGAATCGTCGCCAGATCGATCGTCGACGCCCTTGGTCGTACTTGATCAGCTTCAGCGCATCGTCGATCACGGTCAGCGTCGTCAGGCCCAGGAAGTCCATCTTCAGCAGGCCCATCTTCTCGACGGACTTCATGTCGTACGACGTGACGATCGCCTCATCCTTTGTGCGCGTCACCGGCACCAGTTCCGTCAGCGGCTTCGGCGCAATCACCACGCCCGCCGCATGCACACCCGCCCCGCGCACCAGCCCCTCCAGCCGCATCGCCGTATCGATCAGCTCGCGGATCTTCGGGTCGCTCATACGCCGTGCGCCAGCGGAGGCGAATCCTTCAGCGCCTGCTCGATCGTGATCCCGATCGTCGCCGGAATCAGCTTCGCGATCCGGTCCACCTCGCCGTACGGCATGTCCAGCGCGCGGCCCACGTCCTTGATCGCCGCCTTCGCCGCCATCGTGTTGAACGTGATGATCTGCGCGACCTGGTCGTCGCCGTACTTCCGCTGCACGTACTCGATCACCTCGCCGCGCCGGTTCATGCAGAAGTCGATATCGATATCCGGCATCGACACGCGCTCCGGATTCAGAAACCGCTCAAACAGCAGCTCATTCTGCAGCGGATCGACGTCCGTAATCTCCATGCAGTACGCCACCAGCGACCCCGCCGCCGACCCACGCCCCGGCCCCACCGGAATGTCCTGCTCCCGCGCATACCGGATGAAGTCCCACACGATCATGAAGTAGCCGGGAAACTTCATCTGCTTGATGCACTCGATCTCGCGGTCCAGCCGCGCGTGGTACTCCGGAATCGTCTTCTTCAGCAGCCCGCTGGCCCGCAGATGCTCCACCGTCGTCTCCAGCCGCTTCTGCAACCCTTCCCGGCACACCTGCTCGAAGTAGCTGTCGAGCGTCTCGCCCTCCGGCACCGGAAACGCCGGAAACGGATTGTCCACCTTGTTCAGCTTCAGGTTGCAGCGCTCCGGAAACTGCATCGTCCCCGAGACCACGTGCGGCGCATGCGCAAACAGCCGCGCCATCTCCTCCGCGCGTCTTGATGTAGAACTCGTTCGTATCGAACTTGAACCGCTTCGGATCGTTCATCGATGCCGCCGTCTGCACGCACAGCAGAATCTCGTGCGCCCGGCTGTCGTCCGCCGCGATGTAGTGCGAGTCGTTCGTCGCGATCAGCGGAATCTCGAGGTCCTTCTCCATCCGGAACATCGCATCGCACACCTGCTTGTCCGGCCCCAGCCCGTGGTCCTGGATCTCCAGAAAGAAGTTCCCGCGCCCGAAGATGTCCTGGAACTGCCCCGCCGTCGCCTTCGCCGCCTCATACTTCCCGTCCATCAATCTGCTGCGAGACCTCGCCCGCCAGGCAGCCCGAAAATCCGATCAGCCCCTGCGCATGCTTCGCCAGAAACTCCTTCGATACCCGCGGCTTGCGATAGAACCCATGCAGCGCCGCCTCGCTCGTCAGCCGCACCAGGTTCCGGTACCCCTCCTCGTTCTCCGCCAGCACCAGCAGGTGGTTGTACTTCAGGTCCGGATTCGGCTTCGCCCGATGGTCCGTCCTCCTTGCAGATGTACAGCTCGCACCCCAGGATCGGCTTGATCCCCTTCTCCTTCGCCGCGTTGAAGAAGTGCACCGCCCCATAGATGTTGCCGTGGTCCGTCATCGCGGCGGAGGTCTGCCCCATCGACTTCGACGTGCTCCACCAGCTTGTCGACGTCGCACGCGCCGTCCAGAAGGGAGTAATCCGTATGCAGATGCAGATGGGTAAACTCAGCGGCCATGGTTCTAGTTTAAGGCTGCGGCCCCATCGGAAAACGCGGTACCAATCCTTCCGGAGCATCCAGCCAGGTACGCGCTAGAATGGCTGCCCTATGTCCGCCCCATCGCCATTCGAACGCATACTGCGGCCCTTCCGCGAAGGAGCGCGCCGCAAGCGCATCGGCACGGCCCACGGTTGGCCGCAGGCCGGAGCGAAGATCACACACTGGAAGATCGTCGAAGCCGACCCAGCCTCCGGCGGCTCAGCCGATCCAGCGCCAGATCGAGGCCACCTTCTACTTCATGCTCAACGACGACATCTGCGGCGGCTACGTCCGCAGCATACCCATGGTCGAACGCGAAGCCGCCCGCCTTGCATCGGCGAGGCTACGCTCATCGTCCGCTACAACCCAAGCGACCCCGACGAACTCTGCGTCCTCGCCGAAGACAACGCCGGCAAGTTCCCTTTCGACGTAATCTCCGGTTGAATCCCCTTCTGTATCACGGGCCCGTTTAGGCCACCAGCAAGCGCTCGCAGGCAGTCGCTACGCATGCACCAGGCCCGTCGCCAGATCCACATACAGCTCGACGCACTCCAGCAACTCCTTTTCCGAATCTTCTCATCCGGCGTGTGCGCCACATGGATCGACCCCGGCCCCAGCAGAAACGGCTCTCCCCAGTTCGTCAGCGACGGAATATCCGTCGCAAACTTCGCAACCATGGTCGGCAGCGTTCCCACCCGCCGCATCCGCACAAACGCCAGATCCAGCGACGAACGTCACCTCGCAGCGGCCGCCGACAACCCGCGCGTATCGTCCTCCATCACCGCATCCGAAGGCCCCACCGTCCGCACCAGCAGATGCGCCTCCGCCTTGTCCGCGATCACATTCGGCGCGCGCCCGCCCGAGATCAGCCCAATATTCAGCGTCGAAGGCCCAATCTCCGGCTCCACCGGCAGCTCCATCTTCAGCATGTCGTGCAGCGCCTCCACCAGCTTATCGATCGCCGACTCCCCCAGCTCCGGATACGCCGAATGCGCCATCCTCCCATGCGCCCGCAGCTCCACCCGCAATGCACCCTTGGTCGCCAGCGCCAGCCGGTTATCCGTCGGCTCCCCGTTGATCAGGAATCGCGATCCCCGCGGGTTCGCATTCGCCACCTTGGCGCCCGCCGAGTCCCGCTCCTCGCCCACCACAAACAGCAGCCCGACCTTCACCCCCGCCTCGCGCAGCCGCTCCGCCGCCGCCACCTGCGCCGCGATGATCCCCTTCGCGTCGCACGTCCCGCGCCCGTACAGAAACTCGTCATCCTCCGTGCACCCGAAGAACGGCGGCACCGTATCCATATGCGTCGAAAGCACCACATCCGGCGTCACCCCCGCCATGGCCGCATACACGTTGAAGCGCTCCGCGCCGCCGCCTCCCGGGGTCAGTGCTGCCTCCGGCTGCTCCACCGGCATCCGCTCAACTCCATACCCCTCGTCGGCCAGAAACTCCGCCAGAAACGCGCCCACCTCCCCCTCGTGGTACGTGGTGGATTCGATATCTACCAGTCTGCGCGTGAGTTCAATCGGGTCGATCGGCATGCTCTACAAGGATAACCCGCCGTCCGCGACAACCCTGACGTTGCTGGCCGTACACTCGAACCGTGACCGTTCTTCCCGCCTCGCATGTCCGCTCCGTCGAAGATCTTCACGGCCCCGCCGGCCGCCTCGAAGCTCTCCTGAACTCCGCGTCCGACGACGCTCCCTACTCCGCACTGGTCTGCCATCCGCACCCCGCCGGCGGCGGAACCATGCACAACAAGGTCGTCTTTCACGCCATGAAGGCACTCGCCTCGTTTGGCCTCCCTGTGCTGCGCTTCAACTTCCGCGGCGTTGGTCTCAGCGAAGGGCAGCACGACGACGGCCAGGGCGAACAGGAGGACGTGCGCGCCGCGATGGACTGGCTCGAAAGCACCTTCCACCGCCCCGTACTCGTCGCAGGATTCTCGTTTGGCGCAAGCGTCGCCCTTCGCGCCTGCTGCGCCTCCGGCCGGCCCGTCCCGGGCCTCATCGGCCTCGGTCTTCCCGTCCACGCGGCGGGCCGGGACTACACCTACCCTTTCCTCCGAGCCTGCACGATACCCAAACTCTTCATCAGCGGAGATCGCGATCAGTTCGCCCCGCACACCCAGCTGGAATCCGTTCTAACCAACGCCGCCGAGCCCAAGCGCGTCGTCTTCATCGAAGGAGCCGAGCACTTCTTCCAGGGAACCCCGACCTCACCCGGCCCGAAGCTCGACATCATGCAGGCGGAGATCCGCCGCTGGCTCGGCGAGACCCTTCCATTCTCCTGAAATAGCCTCTCTCGCTGCCCCAATCTCGCGCATACGCTCCATCCACCCAACCAGCAGGAGATTGCACCTCTCAGGCATCTCCTCAAACGCCACATGTCCCGCCCCCTCGATCACGACCCACTCCGACCGCGGCAGTTCCCCGTGCAGCCGCACGCCGGACTCCAGGCTCACAGCACGATCCCTGTCGCCCCACACCAGCAGCACCGGTGTCTTCGCCAGCATCGGCAGCGCTGCCTTTAGTACCTGCATCTCCGCAGACCAGCGGCGCACAATCTCCAGAACGTGGGTCATGCTGCCCGGCACACGCAGCCCGGACATGTAGCCCTCCAGTGCCCCCGGCCGGATCCGCTTCGGGTCACCATACATGCGTCCCAGTCCAATCAGCTGAACCCACCGCGGCATATATGGTGCCGTTCGCGCCAGAAGCCTTCCGGCTCCCGTGCCGTACAGCCAGATCAGCCAGTCGCTTGATGTGCTGTACGGATTCGCCGGCGCAAACAAGATAATGCTTCGCACCAGGTCCGGTCGTCGCGTCGCAAGCATCATCACGACGGCCCCGCCATGCGAGTGACCCGCTATATCGGCCTGCGGGATGCCGACCGCGTCCATCCACGCCGCCACCCGATCCGCAGTCGCCGCCAGCCCGGTGTCGAGCCCCGGCCTGCGATCCGACCGCCCCATGTTCGCCAGATCCACGGAGTACACCGCCGCATGCTCCACAAGTCCAGACACGGTGTTCCGCCAGTTGGTTGTCGAGCCGATCAGTCCCGGAATGAGCACCAGGGGCGGGCCGGCGCCCGACCGCACATAGTGCACCCGCAGGCCCTGCACCTCTACAAAGCAGTCGTGCGGTGCGGAGTGCTCGTGCACAGCGGATCTGCCAAACCTGATCTCCGAAACCGTCTCCACCACAGACCTTTCCCAAACGCCCGCAGAACGCCCCCGGCGGCTCTGCTGGACTTGCACTCACTGCCATTCAGAAAAGCTTAATGGTACAGCCTCTAAGTCGGCCACCCAAACACCCTTAGCTCTTGTCAGGCGCTGCCCTGCAACCGCATTCTGGCGCCCCGCCGCAAAATTCCCCGCAGCAGCGATGCCACCAGGAGACACACCATCACCGTCACGAGAACGATCAACCACGGAAACTCCGTCAGCAGCAATCTCGCCCGCATCGCCGCCGGAAGATGCCCAACCATGTAAACACCGCCCCCTATTGAGTACGAGGTCCATCGTCCGCCGCGGAGCGCACTCACTGTCTGCCCGATCTCCGAGGACTCTGCGGCCCGGGCGAAGGCGTCCAAAACCCCCGGCATTGCCGCGCCCTGCCGGATTGTAACCGTCACCACCGAGCGCCTCGATCGCCGCGGCCACTCCAGCCCCTCAATCAGGCCATCCGGCATCGCCCCCACCTTCTCGAGTTCCGCCGCCCCACCCTCGCCAGACCCGGGCATCTTCCACCACGCACTCCGCCCAAAGAAGCCGGCAGCCTCGCGCTGGTGCATCCCGCTCTCGTCGATCGGCACGGGCATCTCGCCCTCCAGCATCCGTAAAGCCGGCTGATCCTCGCTGGAGCCCAGCACGAGGTAGTCCTTGCCTCCGTCGCGCGTCATCCCGTCCGGCCCACTCACCGTCACGCGCAGCACCGGAAAACCTGTCTGCGTCCCGAACCGCCCCATGATCGTCAGGAACAGCTCCAACTCTTCCGCGGTCGGCTCCGCAGGCAGCACCACCGCAGTCTCGGCCAGGTCGGCTCGCCGTGTGAACGGAAATCCCGCAGCCGCGAACAGCTCCAGATTCGGCAGCGCCGTCCAGTGAGGAACCCCCTGAACATCCAGATAGGAGTCCTTCAGGACTGTCCCTGAAAGATTCGAAGGCGCCCCCGCAGAGCAGCCTCCAACCTTCTTCCCTTGCGCCACGAATCGTACTTCCAGCTTGTTCAAGGACGGCCGCAACCGATCGACAGGAACTCCCACCTCAGCCTCGCCGATCGTAGCTATGCCATTCGCATGCGGGAGAGCCACCTCGCTGAGCCTGGCTCCATTCACCCATACCTCCAGCGCGCTTCCCTCCCCCGCCACGGTTCCGTTGTATCGGTACCGCAGATGCAGCGGCATCGTACGGACGCCCTCCGCATAGGCCACGCCGGCTCCATCGCCATAAAACAGATCCGGGGGAAGCCGCAGGGACACAACGGAAGACATCGTCCCGTCCCCATTCAGCTTCGCCCTCTCAATTTCCCCAAAGTTCACCACACGATCCGTACTCAGCCAGCGCGGCGCATCGTCCACCGCTCGCGCCTCAGGCATCTCATCTTGCTGCAGCCTCACCTGCGCTCCATGCAGCCGGTTCCGCTGCACCGCTACCGCCGTCGCCGCGGTCACTAGGTCGTCGCCGCTCGCGCCTGTCAGCAGCAGCACCTTCCCAAAGGCGTCCGCCGGATTCGTCCGCAGCGCCACGATTCCGCCCGGACCCTGCCCTACACCGAGCGACGCCGGCAGCGCCCCAGCCTCCCCGATCACCACAACATTCCCCGGCGGGATCCGCCCCACCGTGACCGGAAATCGGACTGCACCCACACCTGCCAGCCCGCCAATCCAGGACGCCACAATTCCCGCAGCCTGCATCCCCTTTGCGGATGGCGTTCCCAGAAACACGACCGGAACCACGGCCTTCCCGGTCACGCCCTCCTGGTAGAACGGCACCGGCAGCAGGCTAAGTTCGTTATCCAGCGCAACCGCCGTCCCCGTTAGTTCAATTGCGGAGTTTGCATCCACCTCGCTCCACTGAGACGTATTCCTCCGATCGTCACACTCCGTGGACACGGGCCCTACAAATTCGAAGCCCAGGGAGTTCGAGCGCGCCAGCAAACCCACTGGCAACGGGATTGCAGACTCCGAAATCTTCCCCTGCTCTCCGGCTCCTGCGACCTGCATCGTCGCGATGACTGTGCCATTCAGGGTCGCCTTCAGCTGACCCATCTCCGGGCGCAACCCGGGCGCAAACCGATACCGCAGCCGCAACGTACCCAACCGCACGAGCAGGCTCTGCGGAACAGCAAACTGTACCACCTCGCGGGCCCCCGGCCCGCCCAGCCGGATCGCCTCCCCCGTCCGCAGCTCCCCCAGTGTCACAGCCGTGTGGATGTCCCCGGGCTTATCCTTTGCAGCAGCTCCGGAAGTCTTCAAAGCCGCAGTATTGCCAGCCGTACTACTGTCCCCCAAGATCTGAACTCCACGGGCCTGGCCCCCAAACAACAAGGCCAAAGCCACCAGCGGCACTACGCTGGTCTCCCATCGTCCCTGCGGACCCTCTCTCTTCCGCCACCCTGGGCCGCCGAAGAACGCCTGGCGCAGCCCACGACCGGCCAGCCGCAGTATCCGCAGGAAGCTATGAAACGGCCGGTCCGGCTCACGCCCTTCGCTCCACCCCAGCCACCGATCCGCCCGCGCGTACAGGATCATCGTCAACGCCTCCAGCTCCGGCAGTGTCAACTGGTCGAACTTCGCCCGAAGCACACGCCCATCCAGCGCCACCACAATCGCCGGTAAGACCGCCGTCCCATTCGGCACCGGGAAGACGAACTGCACCGCATCGCCAGCCTTCGCGGGCACGTCGTACTCCATCCTGGTGCGGACACCTCCGCTCGAAAGATCCGCCGTGATGCCCCGCACCTTCGATCCATCCGCCAGAACCACCTCGGATGGCACTGTCGTCTCCACCCGCACCGAACGCCGGCGCTGCAGGCTCTCCCAGGCTACGGCCGCGGCGACACCCAGCAGCACCACGTTGAACACAGTCCAAACCCCGTACAGCGCTACCGTGCCGCTGTGTCCGCGTTCATACAGCGTCGCAGGCCAGTTCACAAAACGTGCCCACCGTGGGACATCCCACGAAGGAAACTGCATCAGCCGCGCCGCGCCGCAAAACAGCCCGCACCAGTTCAGAACGAGCAGCACCAGCGTAGGCCGCGCAATGCGGGCATCGAAGTGCTCCTCGTTCACGGTCTCGTCAGCCGTCGAGCCCTTCGACGCCGCGCCTCTCGGCCGAATCAGCGCGGCCAGCGTCGGCCCCAGCAGGTAAGGGGCCAGCACCGTCTCGTAGATCTCCGTCCAGAAGGAGTGCCGGTGCGACCCCTGCATCCGCGATCGCGCCACGCTCGACAACACCAGGTGTGGCGCCGCATACGCCAGAATCGCCGCCCAGTAGCCCGGAAGGATTGTGTAACCAAAGATGAGAAACATCAGCGGCGCAGTAAGAAAAATCAGCCGCGGGAGCGCATACAGGAAGTGCGACATGGAGTTGAAATAACAAAGCCGCTGCGCAAACGTCAGCCCCGGTCCGAACAGCGGATTTTCCACCCGCAGGATCTGCACCATGCCGCGCGCCCACCGGATTCTCTGCCGCACATGCGCGCTTAGCCTCTCCGTCGCCAGCCCCGCCGCCTGCGGAATGTTGATGTACGCCGAGTTCCACCCGAGCCGCTGCATACGCATCGACGTGTGTGCGTCCTCAGTGACCGTCTCCGCCGCCATCCCGCCAACTTCGTTCAGCGCCCGCCGTCGCAGCACTGCGCACGATCCGCAGAAATACGTGGCGTTCCAAAAATCGTTGCCATCCTGAACGACGCCATAAAACAACTCGTCCTCGGCGGGCACAGCACGGTTCTGGCCCAGGTTCCGCTCAAACGGGTCCGGCGAATAAAAGTGGTGCGGCGTCTGCAGAAGTCCAAGCTGCGCATCGCGCAGAAACCAACCGATAGTCACCTGCAGAAAGCTCCGCGTCGGCACGTGGTCAGCGTCGAAAACGACCACAAACGGCGACTCTGTCCGCGCCAGCGCCGCATTCAAATTCCCGGCCTTCCCGGATGCGGTATCCCCACGCGTCATATAGCCCACGCAGGCCTCCTCGGCAAATTCACGGAACTCATCCCGCCCAGCCATCGTCCAGGATGAAAACGTTCAGCTTCTCCACCGGCCAATCCATGTTCAACGCCGCCAGTGCCGTAAACCGCACCACCTCAAGCGGCTCATTCAACGTGGGGATCAACACATCGACAGCCGGCCATTCATACGTCGCATCCGGCAGCGGCACCGGCATACGCCGCAGCGGCCAGACCATCTGCATGTACCCAAGCAGCAGAGCAACAAATGCATAACACTCCGCCGACAGCAGCAGCGCCATCGCAATCATCGCCGGCCAGTGCCGGTGCGGTCCCGCCAGCCGAAACATCCCGGCCGTTGTGGCTACTCGCCAGAATCCATACCGAAACGTGGAGTACACCGAAAGCAGCATCAGCGTCAGCGTCACCAGGTAGGAGCTTGAGCTCCGATCCAGCCACAGCGCCACACCGATAGTCAGCAGCCCAACCACCATCTGCTGCGGCCACGGCAGCCCCATCACTCCCGTCAGGCATAAAAACAAAAGTCCGCCCAGCAGCACAAACACGCGCAGAATCGAGACCGGTATGCTGTCGCCCGACTCCCATTCGCGCCAAAGCGGAGAAACCATCAGCGCGCACCGCTCCGCAGGGTCTGCATCCCCGTCACAGCAGCCGGCGACACGCTCCTCAACCAGGCCGCCAGATCGGCGTAATCCCTCGCCACGGGGCTCTCCGGCGCATAATCCACCACCGTCATCCCCTCCGCCACAGCCTCGCACACAGCCGGCGAGTGCCGAATCACGCACCGCAGCAACCGAGCGCCCAGGCGTCGCCGCAGCACATCGCGAACGTCCCGGTGCAGGTCCAGTTCCTCGTCAAAGCGATTCAGCAGATACAGGGGCAACATCGGTCGACCCTCCGAATCCGCCATCCTCTCGAAGTAACGCTCCACCGTATCCAGTCCAACAACGGAGTTCATGTCCGGCGACAGTGGCACCAGCACCGTGGAGCCCAGCGTCACCATCCTCCGCACCAGCCACTCCGCGTCCGGACCCAGGTCCAGCAGAGTACGGCTGCACCCCGAGCCATTGCGCAGGATGTCCCCCACAAGCTGCCGTTGCTCGCCCATGTCCTTCAGCCTGCGGGATAGCTCATAGCTGGCCACCTCGTAGTTCGCTACAAAGATGGGCTTGTCCTCGCTCCCCTCGGGCGGAGCGAACATCCGCGTCGCGCCCGGACGCACGTCGCGTGCGCCGAAATAGAACGGCAGCAGCGAGCAGGCCGCGGTGTCTCCCAGTGCGACGCGTTCTCCGCTCGCAGACAGCACACGCCCCAGAGTTGCCACCAGGCTCGTCTTTCCGACACCCCCCGCAAGTGAAAACACCACCAGCAGAGGAGCCCGCCTGTCCCCCGAATCGACCGGTTCCGACGTTCGCGTTCCATCGCCGTGCTGCGTCAGACTCCGCAACGCCGACCAACGCCCCGCGATCGGGGCCGCTGACTCGACGATTGCCTCCGTTTGCGTACCCTGCCGGATGATCCGCTGCGTGCCCACTCGCTGCACACCGCCTTCGCCGCCATACAACCATGCCGGGCAGTCATAGTCCTCTTGCGTTCCAGCTTCCTCTTCGTACCCGCCTCGAGGCTCGCCCCAGCCTCCAGCCACACCCGCCGCTCCATACCCTACTCGCCCTTCATCCGGTCCAGTAGCGAGCGGAGCCAGCGACCGGCGCTGCACCTCGTCCACCGGGGGCAGCAACAACTCATCTTCTACCCGCTCCCAGCGTTGGCCGTCGCATACCTCGTCCGCTGGCGACATCGCCTGCTGCGCCACGTCAACGTAACCGGATTCGCTCCGCACGGTCCGACCAGCTGCGAGCACCGCGGTAGACCCTGAATCCCAAACTCCCCGTCCTGCGCTCCTCCCCGACACCGCAGCCTCAACTGCAGCAGACTCCCGAAACCGCCGAACGTCGTGCAGTCCAGATCCCGCAACATATGTCGCCCCGGAACTCTCCTTCGAAGGATTACGGTCAGTCGGATCGGCTCCCTTCCAGCTATCGGAGTCGCCAGCCTCCTGCCGCGCAGACCGTCGCAGCCGCATCTCCAACTCCTCGCGAAAGATCCGCGCCTGGCGCGATACTTGCTCTTCTTCTGCCCTGTCCACCTGCACCACCGGAATAGCGCGCGACACGGAGTCTCGCAACCCATCCGCTGGCCCTCCAGCCGGCACCGCAGGCTGCTGCAGATCCGCGCCCGGGCCGTGAACCCAGTCGGCCAAATCTGTCGACCTGGCCCGCGCGGCCAACTCCTCTTCCCGTCCGCTCGCCGTCCGGTCCCTGAGGACCTCCGCAGCCCGAGCCCGTACCTGTTCCCGATAGCGCACCCGCGACCCCGAAAAGTCCCGGTACCGCGCCCCCTGGATGTTCGCCCAGGTGTACAGCGCTGCCACATCCTCCGGCGTCCCCGCCGCAAACCGCCCCGGCCCCGATCCGGACCGACGCGAGTCCGCCTCGTCCTCTCTTCCCGCTGCCGAACTGTCTCGCATGTCCATTGGCCCGAACGCCCAATCCCTTGCCGCATAGCTCTTAACACCTGGACCCTGCGGGTTCTCTGAGCCTACGGGCCTCCCCTATCGCAGTCAATCAACCAAACACCCATCCCGCTGCGACTTTTGTTGCACAATCCGCAAGCGAAAAAGACGCCCTGAATCGCTCCCCCCGCCAACCATCCAGACGCCGCCCCGCCTCTCGCCCAACGCCACGCCAAACCTCACCCGTGCTACCTTGGAACAAGTGGCATTGAGAGCGTAGCTCAGTTGGTAGAGCATCGCCCTTTTAAGGCGTTGGTCCTGGGTTCGAGCCCCAGCGCTCTCACCATTACCCCTTCATCTTCTTCACGATATTCGTCGTCGAGAAGCCCTCCACCGTGGGCACAATCTCCACTCGCCCACCCGCGGCGATCACACCCTCGTGCCCCACCACCGTCTCCACCGAATAGTCTCCGCCCTTCACCAGCACATCCGGCCGGATCGCCCGTATCAGTTCCAGCGGCGTGTCCTCGCCGAACAGCACCACCGCGTCGATCGCCCCCAACGCTGCCATCACCCGCGCTCGCTCCATCTCCTTCACGATCGGCCGCTCCGGTCCCTTCAGCCGGGAGATCGAAGCGTCCGCGTTCAACCCCAGCACCAGCTTCGACCCAAACCTCCGGCACTCCTCCAGAAGCGAGATATGCCCCACATGCAGAATATCGAAGCAGCCATTCGTAAACACAATTGTCTCACCGGCATCTCGCCAGTTCTTCACCCGCACCTTCAACTGGTCCCACCCTAGAATCTTCTCCGCCGTACTATATCCCGAACTCGGCGTCAGCTCGTTGATCAACTCGTGATGCGCGATCGGCACCGTCCCCACCTTCCCCACCACGATCCCCGCAGCCACGTTCGCCAGTTCCACCGCGGTCTCAATCCCCAGCCCGCCCGCCAACCCCGCGGCCAGCGTCGCAATCACCGTATCCCCCGCGCCAGAAACATCAAACACCTCACGCGCCCGCGCCGGTGAATAAAAATTCTTCGCCCCATCCCCCCGCAGAACAGTGATGCCCTTCTCACTCATCGTCACCACCAGGTACGCAAGCCCCGCCGACTTCACCAGCTCGCGCCCCGCCTCAAGCAACGCCTCTGTCCGGAACGCCTCCACCCCTGTAGCCGCCGCCAGCTCTCCCAGGTTCGGACACACCGCAGTCGCCCCGCGATACTTCCCGAAATCCCGGCTCTTCGGATCCGCCAGCACCGGTCTCCCCGCCGCCCGCGCTGCCCGGATCACCGCCCCGCAAAGCTCCTCCCCCAGCGCCCCCTTTGCATAATCCGACAACACCACCGCATCCGCCTCGCCCACCAGCCCGAGCGCCCGCTCCAGCAGCCGCGACATCTCCGCCGCAGGCACCGCCTCGCGACTCTCCACATCCAGCCGCATCATCTGCTGCGTCCGCCCCACAATCCGTGTCTTCGAAATCGTGGGCAGCGACCCCACCACCACCCCGCGCGTGTCGATACCGCCCGTCTGCATCAGCCGCGCCAACTCACGCCCCTCCGCATCATCCCCCCAGAACCCCGCCAGCATCACCCGGCAGCCCAGCCCCGCCAGGTTCATCGCCACATTCGCCGCGCCGCCCGGCCGCTCATACCGATGCACATGCCTCAGCACCGGCACCGGAGCCTCCGGCGAGATTCGCTCCACATCCCCCACAATGTACCGGTCAAGCATAATGTCGCCCACCACCAGCACCTTCAGCCGGCCAAAGCCGCCCTCAAGCAAACCCAGTACCGCATGCAGCTCCGGAACCATATCTATCCCTTACACCCCGCCATTCTGCCTCTAGCCTAACTCTTTCGCAGTCCCGCGTTTGCCGCCCCGCACCCCAGGTCCCCAACACGCCGCACGCAGCCCATCGACCCCACGCGACCCTACAAACCCGCGCGTGCTCCATCCCCCAACACCCCCTCCACCTCCCGCAGAACCTCCCCCACCCCGATCGACAGAATGCACCGCTTGCCCTCCACCACACACGTTGTCAGCCCGCACCCCCAGCAGCTCACCCGGTGATACACCACCCTGTGCCCGCGCCCATACGGAAACCACCGCCGCGGCTTCCCCCGCGCCGAAAACACCGCCACGCACGTCGTCCCCACCGCCGCCGCCAGGTGCATCGGCCCGCTGTCATGCCCCAGGTAAACCCGCGCCCGAGCAAATACCGCCGCACTCTCCCGCGGCGTCAGCTCCCCACACACATTCATCACTGGCCCACTCAGCCCCGCCTCCGCCCGCGCCCGCCACCCGCCGACACCCGCTCACTGGCCTCCCGATCGTCCTTCGCCCCCGTCAACACCAGCGCATACTCCGGAAACCGCTCCGCCAGCTCGCCCCAGCAGCGCACTCCAGTTCGCCTCACCCCAGTCGTTCGCCTGCGCCTTCGTCCCCAGACTCATCGCCATCACCGGCCGCCCGCCCGCCACCCGCAACACCTCATCCGCCCGCGCCCGCTCCGCCTCCGTCAGCCGCAGATCCCAGCTCGCCGCATCCCCCAGCCGCGCATCCCCCAGCTCCGCAAGATTCCGCGCCAGCCGCTCAGCCTCATACTCCTCAACCTCATAGCCCAGCTCCGCGTCCGCCCGCAACCGGTTCCGCTGCATGTTCTCCGTTACGGGAACACCCACCAGCCGCCCAATCCCGCACATCCGGAAAAACCGCGCATCCCGCTTCGCCGACTCCACCCCCCGTGCCGGTCCCAGGTACACCAACACCTCCGGCCGCCACCGGGCAATCTCCCACCACACCCGCAGCAGCTCCCCCCAGCTCCGCGTCCCCGCCGAGTACCGGAAGTACCCCTGCACCGTCCCCGTACCCTCCAGCACCGCCGCAGCCGGAGGCGCCTTCCCCGCCACAGGAAAGTTCGTCAGCAGCCGCCGCTCCGCATCCGGAAACGCCCGCGCCACAAGATGAAAGCCCGGCAGCGCCACCACCGTATCGCCCAGACTTCCCAGGCGGTAGATCAGCACGCGCGTTGTACGGCCCATCCTTCCCCCACTCGTCCGCCCTATCCCCCAAGTCTACGACACACCCACGCCCCACCCACCCACTCCCCACACAAGACCCATCTCCACCCGCTGAGCGTCCCCCTACGAGAACAGAACCTCTCCCCTACCTTGCTCCCGACACCTCCGCCCTCACCCTCGTGACGCATGATTCGCGAGCGCCACACCTGTAGTTGCCGAAAACGCCGTTTTCCGCGAGGTTAGGTTTCGCGAGTTACTTCTCTCATGACGTTCGAGACGTTCGTAGAGGAAATGCTGGCTAGATTCCCAGTCCCTCCGGGCTGAGTGCTCGACCTACATGGATAACGATGAGCCATTAGCGTATGTAGCGTTCGGTTGTGTTCCTCAACCCGTGGCTTGCGTCATGCCTTGTAGCTAGCGACATAGCGAACGTGACAAGAGTCTGCGGATTTCTGGAGGCTCTAGCCTTTGACAGTAAAAGCGACCAACCGATTGAAGGACCTGCTAGCCATAGAGCTTGGCGAATGGCTTCCAAGAAGTGCGCGAAAGAGACCTTCTCCTGATCTCGACCTTGGGCCTGAAACCCGAAAAATTTGCAGTTACCACATCTGGCGCTTGAATTCCTGAGCGTGGGTCATTGGCTTACGGCCCTGCGCTTGTCAGCCACATACGCCCGCGGAGTCCGCTTTTCGGCAATCTCAGCACCGGAAGATACAGTTCCCTGTTCTGCCCGGGATGAGCGCCGGGTGCCACAAGTGCATAGGCGTGCCTTCGCGCTAGGTACGTCGCGGGCGACACTCAACCATCGACCAGCATAGATGTTCTCCCACAGTAAAGGCCCGCAGACGGTTCCGAGGTCGCGACGAAATGGCAAAAAGTTACCCAACATCGGCAGCCCTTCGGAGTTGAACAGGTATTCTAACACTCCAGACCAAACGTTTTCCGATAGCCCTCCTCGTTCACTGTCGAGGAGCTGGATAGCGAAGCGCCTTGCGTCCACCGCTCGGAGAAGATCCACCCGTCATGCCCGGTTATCCCGCAAGTCGCGCTCAAATTGCGTGTCTGGTCGGCATGGATTGTCCGGCGGGCACCTGTGCCCAATCGCGACTTAAGGCCGCTAGCGTTCGTAAACTCGGGAGAACTGATTTACGGATCAGCTTACGAATCGGTCCGTGCTAATGCCCGTGAAAGTCACGTTATCGGCAAGTTCGTGATTGCCTGAGTCGATTAGCGCTCTGCACTTACCACATTAGGAACAAGCAACCGTCGAAGCGTCGGAATGTGGAAAGACCGCCGTTGCACTAGCCGAGCCGTCGCTCCCGCGGCGCTTTCGTTCCAACACCCGCCACCATTGGACACACCCACCCACCTGCTACATTTGGATGGGCCAAATTCCCGTATGCTAGACGCCACACACATCCTCCGCCTGCAAGACGACGCCACCCTCCGCTGGCACCAGTCCCCCACCCAGCCCGAAGCCCCCGCCGGACCCACCGCACCCCTCCCCGGAGACCCGACCCCCACCGCAGCCACACCCGAAATCTTCCTTCAGGTCGCCCTCGCCCAGCACCGCGCCAACTTCGACCTCTGGCACGAAGAAGACAAAGCCCGCGACCCCCTCGCCTCCGACGCCGACCTCGCCCACCTCAAGCACGCCATCGACCGCATCAACCAGCGCCGCAACGACCTCATGGAGTCCCTCGACCGCATGCTCCTCGCCGCCGCCGGCGACCAGAATCCCTCCGCGCCCCTCCACTCCGAATCCCCCGGCCTCATCCTCGACCGCCTCTCCATCCTCGAACTCAAGGCCTACCACACCGCCGAAGAAGCCCACCGCGCCTCCGCCACCGACGCCCACCGCGATAAGAACCGCAGCCGCCTCGCCCTCCTCACCGAACAACGCAACGACCTCGCCGCCTGCCTCGACGCCCTCTGGGCCGACGTACACGCCGGCCGCCGCCGCTTCAAACTCTACCGCCAGCTAAAGATGTACAACGACCCCGACCTCAACCCCGCCGTCTACACCCGCAAAGCCCCCTGAACCGAATATCTCATCCGTCTCAGCATTGTCATCCTCAGGGCCGCGAAGGACCCCATAGCATTGTCATCCTGAGCGCAGCGACGGACCCGCTTCTCCCACCTCAGCCCCTCAACCCACCCAAAGCATCACTCAAGCGGCATCGTCATGGTCAGCAGCATTGTCATCCTGAGCCCGCGAAGGACCCGCTTGTCCCACCTCAGAACACGCAGAAGTTGACCTTCGCTTCGAGTCTGGGTATAAATCCGGAACATGTGCAGCCGATAAGACAACCATGCATCCTTCTGCGATCGAGCCTGCGCTCCAACACCCTGTACTCCTGCGGACCGGAAGCCACTCTTCCGAGTCCATCGCCAATACGACGCCTCAACTCGATGCACGACCCGCGAACGATCAGGACTCCATGAAGACCTCCACGCAAGCTTCGGCCAAACGCCCCCGCACCATCGCCGGTACCCTCGTCCCTCCGGTGGACGGGGCTCGCGCACACTCTCTCTCGCTGTATGAAGGTGCCCTCCGCCTCATGCAGGAGGGCAAATACGCGAAGGCCCAAGAGGCCTTCAGCGCCATGCTCCCCTCCGCGCCACCCGAGTTCGCCGAGCGCGTCCGCATGTACATCGCGGCCTGCATCCAGCAGGTCTCCAAGTCCAAAGCCGACTTCGCCTCCGATGAAGAGCGATACGACTACGCCATCTTCCTGCTCAACGACGGCCACTACGAAGACGCCCGCACCGAACTCCGCGCCATCATCCACGACAACGACCGGGCCGACTTCGCCTTCTACGGCCTCGCCGTGCTCGCCAGCATGACCGGCAACCCGCACCAATGCCTCGAACACCTCACCGAAGCCATCCGCCTCAACCCACGTAACCGCATCCAGGCCCGCTCCGACTCCGACTTCCAGGACATGGCAGACGACCCCCGCTTCACCGAACTCCTCTACCCGGAGCTCTAGCCCTAGCCCCCCAAAATCTCTCCCGAAAGCCACCACCCGCGCAACCGGCCCGCAAAAACCTGTCAAGCCCCCAAATTGCCCCAACTCACGCCAACTCGAACAAAACAAACAGCAAAATAGCCGCAGATTTATGGCCGTTTAGTTTTGTTCAATCCGCTATACTTTAATCAGAAGCAAAAAAGCCGGCCCGGCCTAACCCGCCGGGCCGAAGCCATTAACCAGTGTGACACGATGCCTGTGTACCAAGCCGTCACTCCCCTCCCCTAAGTCAAGTAGAATCAGTCAAAACGCCGTTGATACCCCCCAGGGGGGCAACGAATACCAAACCGCACCCGAAGTCACCCAATGCCAGAGACGCCAACGATCACCGGAACAGCCTCCTCAGACGCCGCGCCGGCGGTCCTCTCCACCGAAGACTTCCAAACCGCAGTCCTAGCCCTCTCCCCAAGGACGGCAGTCTTCGACTGCGACGGCACCCTCTGGTCCGGCGACGCAGGTTCAGGATTCATGTTCTGGTCCATCGATCAGGGCCTCCTCTCCCGCGAGGCGACCGACTGGCTCGACCGCCGCTACCGCGCCTACAAACGCGGAGAAGTCTCGGAACTCGCCATCTGCGGTGAAATGGTCCAGGTCTACCACGGTCTCCGCGAGATCGAAATGCGCGCCGCCGCAGCCGAGTTCTTCCGCACCCGCATCGAGCCCCACATCTTCCCCGAACTCCTCACCGTCGTCCGTGAACTCCAGTCCCGCGGAACCGATATCTGGGCCGTCTCCTCCACCTGCAACTGGGTCATCGAGGAAGGCGTCCGCCGCTTTGGCCTCACCGCGAACCGCGTCCTTTCCGCCCGCGTCTCGGTGCACGAAGGCCTGGTCACCGACATCCTTCTCGACGTCCCGACCGACGAAGGTAAGGTCGCCTCGCTCCTCCGCGCCGGCGTTACCGCTCCCGACGCCGTATTCGGAAACTCTATTCACGATGCCGCCATGCTATCCATCGCCCGGCGCGCCTTCCCCGTAAACCCCAGCCCAACCCTGAGCGAACGCGCCGCGCAACAGAACTGGCCGGTCTTCTACCCAGCCTCCGTCCAGCCCGCAGCACGAAAAGCCGCCACAACCTGACCAATGCGCCTGCAGACTCGACACAAGCGCCGTCCGGAACCCGACCCAGCGCTGTCCTCAACCTGACACAAGCGCCGCACTCAATCTGACACAAGTGCGGCACTCAAGCGCTGTCATCCTGAGCAAAGCGAAGGACCTGCTTCACGTATCGTCCGCGAACCACACGCAACCCTATGCTCCTCGAAGGCCTCCACATTCCGCTCACCACGCCCTTCCACCCGGACGGCCGCCTCAACCCGCACAAGCTCGCAGCAAACGTCATCCGCTACAGCAAGAGCCCAGCCTCCGGTCTCATCGCCCTCGCGCCGCAAGCCGGCGAGCCAACCCTGCTCACGGACGAAGAGACTCGCGAAGTTCTCCACACCGTCGCCGAAGCCGCCACACCGGAAAAGGTCCTACTCGCGAACATCTCCCGGGATAGCGTCCACGCCACCCTGACCTCGCCGACCACGCCGCGAAGCTCGCCTTCGACGCGGTTCTAGTCGGTCCGCCAACGTTCCTTCGCTTCCCCGCAAATACCTCCAACTCACGCGAAGTGCGCCTGTTCTTCCAGGCCACCGCCGACCGCTCTCCTCTCCCCCTCATTCTCCTGTCGACGGACGAGCTCGCAATCCTCGACACACTGCTCGTCGAACTCGCCGCGCACCCTAACATCCTGGGCATCCTTAACATCACCGCGGCCGACTCTCGCACATCGCAACCTGCCGCGGTGCGCCGCAACGTAACGGTGACCCCTACGTTCGCACCCGTCACCAGCCGCATGCTTCGAGCGGCCGCATCCGCCCCTCCTGTCCCCCAGGCCGCGCTCCTCCCGGCGGCCTCCCTGGCCCGCAATCCGGCAGCCGCCGCGACCGCAGCAGCGCCACCGCCGCCGCCTGCGCCAGCCCTCCGCACACGCAGCAAGAATGTAGGCTTTCAGATCATCTCGGCAGACTCCCGCACATTGCTGGAGTCCCTCAACACCGGAGCCTCGGCAATCGCGCCTGCCTTCGCAGCCTGCGCGCCGCAAGCCTGCTACGAGGTCTTCGCAGCCTGGAAAGACTCAGATCAGCCTCTCGCGTTTGAGAAGCAGCAGCGGATCCTTCAGCCTGCGCGCTGGGCAGAGTCACTCGGCCCAGCCGGCCTCAAGTTAGGCTGCGACCTGAACGGCTATTACGGAGGACGGGCACGCCTTCCGCATCTCTCCCCGGACGCCGACGAGCGCACAAAGCTTCAGCAACTCATGGCCGCAACCCACACCTAAGCTACAGTTGCTTCGCTAGCCGCGTGCAACTCCTGCAGCACAAAGACACTCAGCGTGCCACGCTGCAGCGCTGCAATCCCCTCCGCTGCCGCACGTGCCGCAGCCAACGTCGTAATCGTCGGGATCCTCGCCAGCACCGCCGCTCGCCGAATAGCCTTCTCATCAAAGAACGTGTCCTGCCCGCGCGGCGTGTTGATGATCAACTGAATGCGATCGCCCTTGATCAGGTCGACCACGTTCGGCCGCCCTTCCTTGACCTTGTACACGCGTTCCGGCTGCAACCCGCCTGCTTCAAGCACCGCCGCGGTGCCGTGGGTTGCCGCGAGATGGAATCCCATCTCCACAAACGTCTTGGCCAGAGACAGCACGCCATCCTTGTCATGATCGTTGACGCTCATGAATACTGTCCCGCCCAGCGGCAGTCCTTGACCCGCAGCCATCTGCGCCTTGGCAAACGCCTCGCCGAAGTTGTCCGCCACACCCATCACCTCCCCGGTCGACTTCATCTCCGGCCCGAGCACGGTATCGACCCCGGGGAATTTCCCCCACGGAAATACAGGCGACTTTACAAAGTAATGTGAGCCCGTTTCGAGATCCTTGCCGCTCTCCACCTGCCCCGGCAGCAAGTGCTTTAGCTTGCCGCCAACCATCAACCGTGACGCTATCTTGGCCAATGGCACACCCGTCGCTTTTGAAACATAGGGCACCGTTCGCGATGCGCGCGGATTCACCTCGATGACGAACACCTTGCCGCGCTGAATCGCAAACTGAATATTGACAAGCCCGATCACATGGAGTGCCCTCGCAAGCTTGCGCGTGTACTCCCTAATCGTGCGCAGCACATCCTCGCTCAGGTCGACCGACGGCAACACGCACGACGAATCCCCCGAGTGGATCCCGGCCTCTTCGATGTGCTGCATGATGCCCGCGATCACCACATCCGTCCCGTCGCAGAGTGCATCCACATCGCACTCCACCGCGTCTTCCAGAAAGTGATCGATCAGCACCGGCCGCTCCTGCGAATACTCGATCGCAGTGCTCATGTACTTCACGACCGCCTCGTCGTCATACGCGATCACCATCGCGCGGCCGCCCAGCACATAGCTCGGGCGCACCAGCACGGGATAGCCCACCCGATTCGCGCCTGCAACAGCCTCCTCCACCGAGATCGCCATCGCACCATCAGGCTGAGGAATCTCCAGTTCGGTAATCAACTTGCCGAAACGCTTACGATCCTCTGCCAGGTCGATCGACTCCGGCGAAGTCCCGATGATCGGCACGCCGGCACGCTTCAGCGGTAGCGACAGGTTGAGCGGAGTCTGACCGCCGAACTGCACAATCATCCCGATGTCCGCGCCCGATGCAGCCTCATGGTCATACACCGACAGCACGTCTTCCAGAGTCAGCGGCTCAAAGTAAAGCCGATCACTTGTATCGTAATCGGTGGACACCGTCTCTGGATTGCAGTTCACCATGATGGTCTCGTAACCGTCGTCCCGTAAGGCGAACGCCGCATGGCAGCAGCAATAATCAAACTCAATTCCCTGCCCGATCCGATTCGGTCCACTGCCCAGGATGATGATCTTCTTGCGCGCGGTCGGTGCGGCTTCATCCTCCTCGTCGTAGCAGCTATACAGATACGGCGTGTAGCTCTCGAACTCGCCGGCGCAGGTGTCCACCATCTTGTAGACCGGCTTTACACCAAGCCGCTCGCGCAGCGCACGGACCTCCGCTGCTCCGGTACTGTCAAGTTCCCAAACGGAAGCCAGCCGCTCGTCGGACACACCCATGCGCTTGGCGCGTCGCAGATCCGCTTCCGTTACACTCTCCATCCCGGCGCCGCTTACCGCCTTAATCTGGTCTGTGATCTGCTTCATCTGATTCAGAAACCATGGATCCATCGTGGTCAGCCGCGATACTTCGCGGACCGTCATCCCGCGTTCAAACGCGTACCGAACATACGCGAGGCGCTCCGGATGCGGCGTCACAAGCCGCTGCGTCAGCCGGCGGGGCTCGATATCAGCGGCCGTCGCCTTCTTGCCCGTCTCGAGCGACCGCACTGCCTTCATCATCGCTTCCTTGAAGGTTCGGCCGATTGCCATGACCTCGCCAACCGACTTCATCTGCGGCCCCAGCGTCTCCTCGGCTCCGGGGAATTTCTCGAACTGCCATTTCGGGATCTTGACCACCACGTAGTCGATCGTGGGCTCGAAGCACGCGGGAGTAGCCTTCGTGATGTCGTTTTGAATCTCGTCGAGCGTATAGCCCACGGCCAGCCTCGCCGCTATCTTGGCGATTGGAAAGCCCGTCGCCTTTGACGCGAGGGCCGATGAGCGCGACACACGCGGGTTCATCTCAATCACCGTCATCCGCCCGTTCTGCGGATTCACCGCGAACTGTACATTGCTCCCCCCCGTCTCGACACCAATCTCGCGAATACAGGCAATCGCCGCGTCGCGCATGCGTTGGTACTCGCGGTCCGTCAGAGTCTGCGCTGGAGCTACCGTGATGGAATCGCCAGTATGCACGCCCATCGGATCGAAGTTCTCGATCGAGCACACGATGATCACGTTGTCCTTAAGATCGCGCACCACCTCAAGCTCGTACTCTTTCCAGCCCAGCACGCTCTCTTCAATCAGGCATTCATGCACCGGAGAAAGATCGATGCCCCGCGCCAGGATCTCCGTCATCTCTTCACGGTTGTAAGCAATACCCCCACCCGACCCGCCCAGCGTGAAGCTCGGCCGGATAACTACCGGGAATCCAATCTTGGCTGCAAACGCCAGTCCATCGCTGACGCTGCGGACCAACTGCGACTTCGGCATATCCAGACCGATCTTGTTCATCGCGTCCTTGAACAGCAGCCGGTCTTCTGCCTTCTTAATGGCTTCGAGTTTCGCCCCTATCAACTCGACGCCATACCTCTCCAGCACCCCTGAATCGGCAAGATCCACCGCAAGATTCAACGCCGTTTGGCCGCCTACAGTCGGCAGCAATGCAAACTTGCCTTCGCCGGAACCAGTGCCACCTGAGGTGGAGCGAACCGCCGAGCGCTGATCCATGCGTTCGACCTCCACGCGAATGATCTCTTCCACATAGGCCGCGGTCAGCGGTTCAATATACGTGCGGTCAGCAACCTCAGGGTCAGTCATGATGGACGCCGGGTTAGAGTTCACCAGCACCACCTCGTATCCCTCGGCCTTCAGCGCCTTGCACGCTTGCGTCCCCGAGTAGTCGAACTCCGCCGACTGGCCGATCACGATCGGCCCCGACCCGATCACCAGAATCTTTTCGATATCATTCCTGCGCGGCATCTATTGATTCATCCTCGTGCTTTCATGTCCTGGTGCATCTTGATCACCATCACGTACAGAGATTGCGCTGTAGTTAGTCGCCAAGAGATTCGTCCTACTTCTTCCACCGCTCCATGGAAGTACGGAAGTCGCGGAACAGATAGTGCGAATCGTGCGGCCCGGGGCTCGCCTCGGGATGATATTGCACGCTGAACATCGGGTCCTTGGTATGCTTCAACCCTGCCATCGTGTCGTCGTTCAGATTGGTGTGCGTCTGCTCTACATCACTCGGCAACGAAGTGGGGTCCACATTGAAGTTATGATTTTGGGCTGTGATCTCGACTTTGCCCGTTTGATGGTTTAGGATCGGGTGATTTCCGCCGTGGTGCCCAAACTTGAGCTTGTAGGTCTTGCCTCCGAGCGCAAGCCCGAAGATCTGGTGGCCCAGGCAGATGCCGAACAACGGCTTCCGTCCTTTCAGTTTCCGCACTGTCTCTACGGCATACTCCAGCGGTTCCGGATCCCCTGGGCCGTTCGAAAAGAACACACCGTCCGGCTCCATCGCCAGCACGTCCTCAGCTGAAGTCTTCGCCGGCACCACCGTCACGCGGCAGTTCTCCCGCGCCAGCATACGCAGGATGTTCTGCTTGATTCCAAAGTCATACGCCACCACATGCAGCCGCTCGGCGCCACCTCCGGCACCGACATCCTCAGCCTTCAGCATCGGGTCGCCCGTCTCGTTCCTTGGCTCGCTCGAGTCCCAGGTGTACGGGACCTTTGTGCTCACTACGCTAGCCAAGTCCGTTCCTTCCATCTTTGGGATCGCACGCGCTTTCGCAACCAGCGCCTCGGCGTCCAGCCGCTCACCCGAAGCCATCACGCCGCGCATTACGCCGTGTTGCCGAAGATGCCGCACCACCGCGCGCGTATCCACCTCCGCAATCACTGGAATGCCGCTGCGTTCCAGGTACTCGTCCGCCACCTCTGTAGCCCGCCAGTTCGAGCTCATCTCGCTAAACTCGCGCGTTACCAGGCCCTCGATGTACGGCCGGGAGGCCTCCGCATCGCTCGGCGTCGTCCCATAGTTCCCAATATGAGGATTCGTCAAAACCACGATCTGGCCCGCGTACGACGGATCCGTAAAGATCTCCTGGTAGCCCGTGAGCGAAGTGTTGAACACAACTTCGCCCTTGCCCTCGGTACGAGCGCCAAAGCCCCTGCCGCGAAAGACCCTGCCGTCTTCCAGCGCCAGCATCGCCTCAATTGCCTGCATGTGTCTACTCCTGCGGAATCCCAAAAGGAGTGGATTCAATCGATTCTATCAGGCAAGAGACAGCGGCCCCGCTCACGGCAAAGCGCAAAAATCCCGAAGCGCAAAGAAGATGGCCCGGTTCACCCTCCGGGCCATGCTCCAAACATCTACACCTTGGTTCAAATCGACTAACGAGCGTGGTGATGACGAGCGTGATGGCGTCGGTGATGACGGCCTGCAGCGTGAGCAGGCGTCACGGAACCGGCAAAAACAGCAAACGCAACAACGGCGAGCAACATATGACGGATCTTCATGGCAGAACCCCTTTTGAGACGCGTTCGCTCCTTCGTTCGAGCGGACCGCGGTAAGTAGGAGCTTACCGCGGCCACAGCATCGGGACATAATTTTCTTTGCGCCCGGGCAGGATGTACCGCGTTTGATTCTCCCTCGCTACTCCACATCCACCAGAACGTCATCCCCGTCAATGCGAACCGGAAAGACCGCAACCTTCTCGTGCACCGGATACTCCGCCTTGCCGGTCTTCACGTCGAACGCCCAGGAGTGCCAGGGACACACTACTGCCTCGCCTTCCAGCCATCCCTGCCCCAATGGACCCCGCCGGTGAGGACACCAATTATCCAAAGCCGAAAGCCTCCCACCTACATTTGCAAGGCAAATCGCTATCCCACCGCCCTCGGCCTCCGCCACCTTACCCTCCGCCGGCGCCTCCGTTAGACTGCATACTCGAACCCACTGCGGCATCGCTAAGCCTCTTTCACCCCTTCCATCGTATCGACGAACCCCGGCTCCGAGCCACCGGGGCGGTGCTACCCTCAGTTCTAGATGCCGCCGCAGCAGCCCAGACGCTACCCGAACCGCCCACCACTTACAAACCGGCCTGCCGCGCTCCCTCCACAGGCCTCGCCACACGAGATCGTCGATCCCGTGTGGCTCCTCAAAGCGCTCGGCCTCGCCGCGGTCGCTGCCGTCATCTGCGCCTGGCTCGCGCTCTGCCTCCTGTACTACCTCGGTTCGTGGCGGCTTGTGCTGCACCCAAGTCGGACCGTAGACCGCAGTCCCGCATCCCTCGATCTCCCCTATGAGGAGATACAGTTCGATGCCACGGAGACGGGCCAACCGCGCCTCACCGGCTGGTGGATCCCGGCTACGCCCAGCGCTCCCAGCCCTCAGCCCACTGGCAAATACGCGGCAGACACCATCCTGTATCTTCACGATGGAAGCGGCTCGCTCGCCTCTTCCCTCCCGACCCTCGCCCTCATCCACGCCGTTGGCATCAACATCTTCGCCATCGATTACCGAGGGTTTGGCCGCAGCGAAGGCCCTGGACATCCTACTTCCTCCACGATGTCCGGCGACTCTTCCTCGGCCCTCCAGTATCTTCTCGCGACACGCCACATCCCGGCCGGCGCGATCATTCCTTACGGACAAGGTCTCGGCGCCTCGCTCGCCGTCGAACTCGCTAAAAGCCACCCGGATCTGCCGGCCGTCATCCTCGACAACCCCGACCCAGACCCTGTAGCCACCGCCGTCCGTGCCCACCCGTCTCACCTCGTCCCCATTCGGCTGCTGTACCACGAAAACTTCGAGATCTCCGCCCCGCTTGCCGCGCTCCGCACCCCGAAGCTACTGATCGTCGCGGGCGCAAATGGGCAAGGCAACGGTCAAACGCCAGCCATGGTGAACGCTCTCTTCCGCTCCGCCGCGAGCCCAAAGTTCTCCGTAACTCTTGGCGAGCAGAATCCAGACACTGCTTACCACGTCGCCCTGGGACGTTTCCTCGATCAATACCTCCCCCACACAGACGCTGCTCCAGCGGGTCCGGCGCGATAACCTGAAGCCATCTCTATGACACGCTGGCTCAATCAGCTGCAACCCTGGGGCATCTTCCTCATTCGCATCGTGCTCGGCGTAGCGATGCTGTATCACGGCTGGCCTAAGGTCGTTCCCGCCACAGGGATCCACGGCAATCACCTGGCTGCGCTCGATCACCACGCCCAGTTCGTCCAAAGCCTCGGGCTGCCCCGTTGGCTTGGATACGTGTCGGCGCTGACCGAATGCGTCGGAGGCATCTTTCTGATCCTGGGCTTCCTCACTCGCTTCTGCGCGCTACTCGTTACCATCAATATGGTGGTGGCCATCGCCACCGTGAACATTCACCACGGCTACACGGGTTCGGCATACTCGCTCGCCCTCGCGGCGATGGCCTTCCTGCTGATCCTCACCGGATGCGGCAAAGCGGGCGTGGATCGTCGGTTGGGGCTCGGCTGAGAGCTTTTTCGGCGCTGCGGCGAACTCATTCTTCGGGAGGTGTAATCCAACAACCTGTGGTTAAGGAGTGAAGGCCCCCTGTACTCTGGGGGCCTTACTAGAAGGTGGGCAATGCACTTGCGGATGGGGGAAGCCGGATGCCGTGGGGACTGCTGGCCCGGCGTATTTCTTGGTACATCCAGTAAGACGCAACCGCAGAGAGAAAGTTGTCTTTTCTTCTGCAAAACATATTGAGAACTCACCAGAATTCTAAAAACGAGAGAATCAGGTCTATCCAGCCCGGACTGCCGATTCCCGCTCTGCTGAAACGAATGTAGTTAGCCGCAGGAAACCCGCAAATCACCCAAACGGGTAACTACCCAAGCAGATTCAGAAAAGAGGAGGGGTTGAGCCTGGAATTCGGAAAGACAGCTTCAAGATTCCGTGATCCGAGCATCCGCACTGTCGCCTCCCCAAGCACACTGCGGAAGTCTGTGGTCACCGCCAGGTCTCGACCCTCGTTCAGCTGCTCGTTCGCCAAGCCCGGGCCACCGGCCGTAGACCTTGCCGCCCTTCACGCCGCCACCGAGCACAAACATCACGTTGGCATGCCCGTGGTCGGTACCGCCCGTGCCGTTCTGCCGCGCCGTCCGGCCGAACTCGGACATCGTCACCAGCGTAATGTTCTCCGCGTCGTCACCCATGTCCCGCCAGAACGCCGCAATGGCCTCCGAGAACTCCTTCAGCCGATTCGCCAACTGCCCATTCGCCGCGCCCTGATTCTGGTGGGTATCCCACCCGCCGATGTCGGAGAACGCCGCCTCCACCCCAAGGTTCGCCTTCATCAGCTGCGCGATCTGCTTCAAGCTGTTGCCGAAGGGCGTCCCGGGATACATCACGCCCGCCGCCGGCTGGTACTTCGCCGGATCAGCCGCCTTCAGCATCTTCACCGCCTCGAACGTCTCCTGCCCGGTACCGTGCAGCACTGCGTCCGAGCTCTCGTCGTACATCGCCTGGAACGCATTCGAGATCGCCGGACACCTGCGGCCCGCGCCCTCCGACCGAGAAGTCCTGCAGATTATTGAGCGCAATCGCCGGAAGCTTGCCCTGCAGCGTCCGCGGAACCTGCGTACCCAACGCAACCGCGCGGAACGCCGAAGGTTGTGCCGGAGCAGGCGACGCCAGCAGCGCGCGGTTCAGCCAGCCATCCTCCGTCGCCTTCACGCCCGGCGTTCCGCTCTCCATATAATCCTGCGCATCGAAATGCGATCGCGTCGGATCCGGCGAACCCGCCGCATGCACAATCGCCAGATGCCCCAGCGTCATACAGCGGCTTGAAAGCCGCCATCTGCGGGTGCAGCCCGAAGAACCCGTTCAGGTCGATCACCTCGTTCTGCTTGATCGCGATCGTCGGCCGCATGGCGTAGTAATTCTTCTCCTGGTACGGCACCACCACGTTCAGCCCGTCCACCGCACCCCGCTGGAACAGCACAACCAGCTTCTTCCTTTCGCGGCCGCCGTGCGTCATCTCCGCCATCACCGAACGCGTCAGAAAGGCAGGGATCGTCGGCGTGCCGAACAGCGCCAGCGCGCCACCCTTCATGAATCCCGCGGCGCGAGATCGTACGTCGTGCCGAGTCGCGCCCGTGGATGTCGCATCCCCAGTCGCTTTCGTCTGTGGTCGCCTTCCAGATGTTCGACATTGCGGTACTCCTCGGAGCCTGGCCCACCACGCCCAGCTCATATCACCTGCTCACTCAAACGCGCCCTGCAGTGTAAAGTTGCCTCGCGGCCGGCCGAATGCCGCCACGCGCAGTTGCGACTGGCTTCTGCGCAGCCGTGTCGTAGCGTTAACCCGCATCCCTTCACCAGAGTCTGCGAGCGGCTGGCGCATCCAGTAACGTCTACCGCCGCTGAAACTCCGGCGACCCCAGAAGCAGACCCGCCATAATCGCCGCCTGCCGATCCTCAGGAATGCCGCTCCGTCCCGCGAACGCGCCAGGCCGTCCCCCAGCCTGAACTCCCCCGGTCGGTAACGTCGGGTTGTACTCGCCGCCGATCGCCAACGGGATCTGTGCCCGCGCCCCACCCCCGCCCTGAAACTCTCTCTGCGCCTGGATCGCCGCAGTTGAGTCTCCCGACTGCGCAATCACCGCCGCCCGAGTCCGTTCACTCACCGGCGCTCCCAGCAGCAGCAACTCGAGCTTGCGCTCCTTCGCGGCCATTTCCGGATCCTGCGTCTTCGCCCATCTCACCGACACAGCTACGCGGGGTTGGTACCGAGGCGAGCAGCTTCGTCCAGTCCGTCCGCGTCCCGGCTACGCGGTCGCCAGCCAGCACCAGCGCGAAGTTCATCCGCGTCACCAGCGCGCCCGTGGACACCCACGGCTCGCTCACCCAGGAGTAGCCGTTCGGCGTCTGCATCCCGAACAGCGGCATGCCCAGCTTATCCAGCGCGCCCACCAGTCCCTGCGGATTGTTCACCTGCGCCCCGCTCGCCCGCACCGCGGAAATCACAAACTCTTCGCGGCGTCTTCACCTTGGCCCGCTGCACCTCCGGCGCCCAGAACTCCGCCGAGTTGAACATCGTGCGCAGCACGGTCTTGATATCCCCTCCGAGTCCGTCCAGGACCTCGCCATCCGGTCCACCAGAGGCTGCGGCGGATCATCGCTCACAAACCGCACCGCCAGCTTGCGGCAGACAAACTTCGCCGTCGCGGGGCTGGTCGCCAGCATGTGCAGCACCTCCAGCCCCTCGTTCATGCCGTTCTCCTGGATCGTCTGCCCCAGCACAGTCTTCGCGCCCGGCTCATGCCGTCGCTCCTCAAACTGGAACTCGGCGCCGCGTTGCGGCTGCGTAATTGTCCACCCGGTAAAGACCTTCGCGACCTCCGTCACATCCTTCTGCGTGTATCCGCCATTGACGCCGAGCGTATGCAACTCCATCAGCTCGCGCCCGTAGTTCTCATTCAACCCGCGATCCTTCAGCGCCGCTCGGACCTGCGGATTCATCAGATTGGCCGCAAGTCCCGCGCCTTGTTTCGCGGCCTTGGAGTCCGGCCCCACGCTCTGCCAATTGTCCAGGTACATCAGCATCGCCGGACTCTTCGCCGTCGCGACCAGCAGGTCCTCAAATCTTGCCCAGCGCATTTGGCCGGATCACGTCCCGCTCATACGCCGGTAAAAGATACGGCTCGTTGCCATTCTTTCGAATGTAGACGTTGAAATGGTTCAGCCAGAAGTCGGTCATCACCGCTTCAAGCTGGCGGTCGCTGTACACGTCACGGAGCATCCTCGTCTGGAGGACTTCGGCTCCTACAACTCGGGTGGAGTTCTGCATCGCGGCAAAGACCTCGCGCTGTTCGGGCGTCAGGCCCTCATTGAACTGCGCCAGTTCGGCGCCACTTAGGCTGTCGCGGAACCCGATGAAGTCCTTCCCGCTCATCCCTAGCACCCGCCGCATACGCTCTTCCGGCGGGAGGTTCAGAATCTTTACCGCCTCGAGGTCCTTGAACAGCGCCTCGACATGCTCGGCCGGGGGCTGAGCCTGCCCGCCGTCTATGATCGCTGATTTCGCCAGCGGCTTCGTTCCATCCTCCCCCATCAGACCGTCCCCGGGCACTGCAACAGCCGCCGTCCCGTCGGACACCTTCTTGGCGGGCCGGCCGGAATCCCCGGCCATCGCTTCCATCGCCCCGCCGGTAGAGGCCGCGGTGGTCTGCTCCTGCTTCTTCTCCAGTTGAACTCTGTACGCCGCAATCTGATCGCCATAAATAGCATGCTCCACCGGGTCGGCCGGTAATGCGAGGCTGCGTTCCGTCATCTGCCGAATCATCTGCTGTGTCGGGTACCGGGCGATCAACTCCGACTGCGGCAGCTTCATCGCTGGGTAGTTCGCGAGGCGAGCCTCGAATGCGGAGTCATCAATATGGCCGGGATTCAACTGCGTCTCAAACCACTGATTCAGTCCCACGGATCTTACCGCCGCAATGTCTCCTGGCCGGGGCCCAAACGTCAGCCGATTCAGCGCATGGAGAATACGCGCATCCCCCTGCTGCGGGTTGCCCGCCGCCGTTGGCCCCCGGCGCTGCCCGATCTGTGCCAGCAAAGGCTCCCCAACCAGCAACGTACACAGCAGCCCCACGACTCCGCCGCGCAACAACGCACCCGCGACCGCGGCCAGCATTCGGCCATACCAATTCATTACTGCCTCCACGACATCCCAGTTTAAGCTGCCGACAGCACGACCGGCTACTCTAAAAAATGGCCACCTCTAGGAACCCGCACGAGCCCCTGCAAGTTGCGGCGCCGCTTGGAACTGCTCGAAACTCCTGGTCTCCCTTCAACCCATGCAGAATTGGCGGGTTGCGAGTCGGACTTCCCGCATCCAACACGCTCATGTCCACCCGGAAACCCGCCGCAGCCCTGCCCGCCGTAGCCACCGGCCTCTTTGCCGGACTTGCCGCCACCCTGGTCATGGACCAGTTCCTCAAGCTCGCCTCCTCCGGGCTCAAGCGAGCGGCCAAACAGAAGAAACTGGCGGAAGGCGAGTCCCCGTGGCTCGTCGCGCACGAACAGGTGCTCGAAGAGCAGCACGCCGCACAACAGGAGGGCTCCACCGAAAAGGTAGCCCGGAAGCTCGCCGAAACCGCAGGCCACCACCTCTCCCCTGGCGACAAAAAGACCGCGGCACAGGCCGTTCATTACACGTTCGGCACTCTCGTCGGAATCGTCTACGCCTGCACCGTCGAACTGCTACCCGAGGCCACCACCGGCTCTGGAGCGGCCTTCGGCACCGCCCTCTTCCTCGCTGCCGACGAGGTCGCCGTTCCCGCCTTCCGCCTCGCACCGCCGCCTACCCAAACGCCAGCGACGGACCAACTCGAACATCTGGCCGCGCACGTCGTCTACGGCATGACCCTGGAACTCACCCGAAACCTCGTCCGCCGCATCTTCTAGCAGACCTGCCTCCTCGAAGTCATTAGCGTTAGGCCCGTTCGATCCTGATGCGTACCTTCGGGGCGGGCTCCCTGTTCACCTCCAGCTGAACACACTCGAACCCCGGTACCAGTTGAATGTGCGCTCGCGCCACGGGAGCGAAACCTTCGGAACCTCGGTCGACAAATCACAATCTCCTTCGGCTTGGTGATGCGCCCGCCCGGACGCCGGCTGCTCTACCGTCTCGCCGGACAGCGAGATCACCGGCAGGATGAACCGAATCGGCCCGCCGAACTTCGTGGGAACCTCCCACCCGCGCCGATATCTCGACCGACTCAGCCCGAAGCACGTACGCGAGCTGATGCCGAACCTCTCCCTCCGGCACGCCTCCATGTGACGCGGTAAGCAGCCTGCCCCTCGGCACGTAACGAGACCCGCCCATCAGCGCTCTCCGACTTCAACACTGTCCCTCAGATCGCTAAGGATGGCGTAACGCAGCCCTGTGGTTCGGGCTCTAGGTACTCGATCCGCGGCGTCAGCGTCATGTGCCGCGCGGGCCGGAACGCCTACTGGATTCAACCTCGATAATCTGGTACTGAGTCATGCTAGCCGTAAGCAGCAGGTCTAGCTCACGATGATATAGCGGCGAACGCGTGTCCGCCTGTCGCACCTCCTCCCGCCTGCACATCTACCACCTGCTCGCAATCGTATCGTTGTCCAGCGCTATCTCTCGGCCAATTCCTTTGACGACCACATCTCCCGCGGAGGCATCGACATACCCACGCGCGAACTGTTGACACTGACCATGTTGCTCTCCCTCGGTGGCCGCGACGTGCAGGTCAAGGGACACGTCTCAGCGAACCCCATGTCGGTAATAACCGCCAGCGCCTGATTGATTTGATTACGCAGTTGGTGCCCTTCATCGCCTAGCCGCACAAACGAGATCGCTGTCAGCTCCTCTTCCGCCATAAAAGATGGCCGCGAACACGTGGGCAAGCTCCTGTAGCCGCTCCTGCCGCTGATCGCGACTCATTCTCGACGACTCTGGCTGTGCGGATCATAAATCACGCCTGGCGTAGCGGTACTGCGGGACGGTTGGTGGTAGTTAGCTCTCCCGGACAACCTCATGAAGCGGCATATTCAGCCAGTTGCGAAAGCAATTGGCATTCACAAGAAAATCGGATGGCACACTTTCCGGCACTCATTCGGCACGTTGCTGAAGGCAAACGGAGAGGATGTCAAAACCGTTCAGGAGCTCTTGCGACACGCAAACAGCCGGATCACGCTGGATGTTTACACACAGGCAGTGAACTCGAACAAGCGGGCAGCACAGAGCAAGGTTGTAAGAATGATCGTGTCAAACGTGGGTCAGAAGGTAGAAGAAAAATACCCGCAAACAAGGCAGTAGCGGGCTTATTGGACCTTTATCGGACCCTGATTTGATTGTCACTGTAGGTCGCCAATTGATTCTAAGATCTTTGGAATCAATGGCGGGGACGACGGGGCTCGAACCCGCGACCTCTGCCGTGACAGGGCAGCGCTCTAACCAACTGAGCTACGTCCCCAGGTTGTTTTGCAACAACTTGGATTATGCATCGACTAGAACTAAGCGAGTTGTCAGTCTCGCTGTTCATCGGTCTATTACTTCCGCTGCTGCAGGCTCGATCTCGAGGTCTCGGCGCCAACGTGACAGCAACTTCAGCAACGTGACGACAACTGGAGTTTATCAGAAAAGCGTGCTTTGGCCTACCGCATCTCGGATGGATTGGAGGGCGGAAGCGAAACACAACCGTGGTGCAAAGGAGGCTGCACGCCGTGCACTCCGCGTTTTTCCGGGTTGCACCGCAGTTAGTCTGCTTGAATGGCGACGCTGAAATTCGTCTCACCAGTTTGGGTTGAACTGCGGCGCTTCCCTTGCGTCCGTGGAGTGAACATCCCATTGGGTTTAACGATAAGTTGATTGCTGGCCCGTGTCATGCCGGCCGCACTACGGAGAGAAGGTCCGCATGGATGCTCCAGAATACCTTCAGGACGGACCGTAAACCAACGGGCTTGTAACCGCTGATGAGCAGCAGCGGGTCTGCTGGAGCTTAGCGACACCTCGCGCACGCTGAACGAGCCTGCCGATATCCACGGGCGGCCAAGAGAGTGATTACGGAGCGCATTCGTGGCAGGTGTCACCGAGCATCTCGCCGTGCCTTTGCTCAAGAAGGGATACTTATTGGGGCACTCTATGCAACCCACACAGAGCCTCTCACATGGATCCCAGCCGAGATCGCGGTTGCGGAGCATAGGGCGACTCCTCGTGGTCGGCTATGGAGAGAGCCCGGGGCGAAGAAGCCGTGCGGCGGAGCGAGGAGCGACTGCGACTCCCGCGACTGCGGAATTTCCGGGCACGTTTGCTAGCGGATTCAGGAGGATCGAGGTGGGCCTGACGAAAGGGTGCGTGAGTTGTTCGGCCTGACGGCTGCGGTGCCCCGAACGTCGCGACAGGGATGGCGTTTTGCTTCTCGCGCGCGCTCAGGTGGGTTCCTATAAGTCGCAGCTATGACGTACGGAGAATCCGCCACTGCCGTCGATCTGGCAACATCCACTCTGGTTTTCACTGCATCTGGTAGTGCGGCAGGTACTCAGCCGCTCTGGGCCGCTCGTAGGGGGCGCTTGGGTGGATGCCTTCATTCAACGCCGGCACAACTTGCGGAGCCAGTTTGTTTCCCAGGCCACGGTTGCTAAATTCTCCGGTCACCGATCGCCTGCGGAGCGCCTCGAAGCACTCGCAGCTGCGTGCTTCCAGCGCCGACCTGTCAATCAAGCTAATGCGACCGCGGCTGTATCCGATGAGGCCCTGCGTGCGGAGCAGGTGCATCGTGACCGTAACCGTCGTGCGACGGACACCAAGAGCGTCTGCGAGGCTCTCGTGGGTTGCGTGGATGTACTGTGCACCCGATTCGCTCTCGCAATGCAGCATCCATCGGCAAAGGCGCTGTTCTACATCATGCCGTCGGTTGCAAGCTGCAATCTGGCTTGCCTGCATAAATTGTGCGTACAAGCAGGCGAGCGCCTGATCATGGAACTGGCCGCCCAGCGAGAACTCCTGCAGTCCATGTTCAATCGAGCAGACGAAGCCGTGCCCTGGAGAGCGGACCGTTGCCTGATGCAGCGCCTCACGACTGCCCATGAGCGCGGTCGCGCAAACCAGAGACTTGTTCCCCGCGATGCCTGTATCAATGACACTGCCATCCTTGAGCGGCACGCCTAGACCGACACTGCCCGACTCAACGAAGAGTAGCCACCGGACAGGATCGGCCGGTCCAGCTATCCGCCGGTCTGGATCCAGCTTGACTGGCTTCAGCCGCAGCCGTTGGATGCAATCCGTCGGTAAGCTTCTTAGAACTGCGTTCTGGAAGACCTGGGGCTGTGGGGAAGTCATAAGCTAACAGTATGTGCCTGCTATCGATATAACAACTAGGTAGTTACCTAGGTATGCGAGCTTCAATTCGAAGGTATGGGGGCGTACACTAGGGCATGCGATGTGCCCTGCGGCGCAGTTTTTTGCAGTCCACAGAGGGGTCCGATCAAGATGCGATCTCCGGGATTCCTGTTAGATGATTCCGCTCTTATCCGCAAGGAAGTAAGTCGCATCCTTACGCAGGAACGTGATCTTGTCGGCCGCAGATGACGGGCGCACTGCCTTGTTGGTTGCACTTACCCAGCATCCTCACGCGATCGTTCTGAATATCTCGCTAAGGGGGATCAGCGGAATGACGCTTCTCCCCGATGTTTCTTCCTCACTGCCGCATACCGCCGCAGTGATGTTCACGAACCACACGGGGGCGGAGTATGTGGAAGAGGCTTTCCGCCGCGGTCCGCATGGCTACGTCTTCCAGAATGAAGCGCGAAAGGAATTCCAGCCGTCCGCCGCGCCTGCCCACCGCAGTTCTGGTCGGCGCCGGCCTCCTGATGCCGCCGCGCGAGGCGGCGCAACCGTCATTTTTCCGATGTGTCAGGCCTGCTTCGCTCGATAACACCGCGGAGCGTCTCGATGTCTTCTCGGCGTGCCGTTATCTCGTTTTTCAGAGCGTCCAGCTCAGACGCATCCAGGCCTTCAACGGACTGCTGCAGCAATTCCACCAGTTCCTCTGACTGCGACAATGCCGCCCACATCCTGCGTTCTACTACGTCGGTCTTGTCGGCGATCATGGATTGCAATCCAAGTCGATGCCCGACGTGGCAGACGTACTCTTTGGTCCCGCCGCGCTGCTCCACTCTCATTACGCCGCCGCACTCAGGACAAGCCTGCCGGGTGAGTATGGCCCTGGTCGGCTCCATACCTAGCTGCGGATGATCCTCTTGCGGCGTCGTATCACGTCTCTCGCCCGTGCTCAACCTCGTCAGCAACGGTGCCATCTCTTTCAATCGGAGGATGTACTGCACGTTGAGGCCCCGAACCGCACATTCCGGCATGGAGTGGTACGCAGCTTCTTCCGGATCCTGCACGATCGTAGCCCCGCCGTGCTCGAGGATCTCCCAGAGTCCCGCTGCGCCGTCGTCCAGCATGCCAGTGAGTACCACTCCCGCGGTCCGCGCGCCGAAGACCGCGGCTGCGGAACGAAACATGACGTTGATGCTGGGACGCTGAAGGCCCTCTTTGGGCCCGTGCCCAAGATGGAGCGCCTCAGGGGTGAACAGAAGATGATAATCAGGAGGCGCTACATAGATGCGTCCGTGCTGAATCGCCTCTCCGTCCAGCGCAGGGGAGGCAGGCAGGGCACTCACCGCATTCAGCAGTTGCGGCAGGTACGCTCCCGTACGCTCAGACATATGGAGCGTAATGAAAATTGCGGCGGGAAGATCGGCGGCGAAGCCCGCCACCAGATCCTGGAGGGCTGCGATGCCGCCCGCCGACGCACCGATAACGATTCGATCACGCGCGATCATGTCCGCTTTGATGCAGCACGCGGGTCTCATTCCCGGAAATATCTTCCTCTCCGCGCAAGCGCCCTTCAAAGGACTGATTCCGTTCCTCTAGTACGTCCAGTCGTTTCAGAAGGTCCTGATTCTGCTGCCCTGACATGAAGACCCGCGGAAGGAAACGGGTTGCCGCAGCGTGAGCGAGGCTTGCGTTTCGCAAGTTACGCGCTCGAGTGGCGCTGTTCTGAGTGGTCTCAGCGATGCCGACGAAGGTCGAGCAGGCGCCCAGGTCGGTGAACAGAAAATCCAGGTGGAGGGCGGTTGTCTCTCGTTGGAGCTGATCGAAGCTCTTCATTGAGGACCTCCTTCCAACCTTCTTGACGGTGACGAGACGCTCGGAAAACGCTCCGGAAGCTCATCTCCGCGTGAACGCGATCACGGGACACCCATTCGATAGATCCCTTTGATATGCAACGACCCCAAGGATAGTGTGAGAGTATACTCTGGGTTTCGCCGGGCATCGACGCCGAGGATGCCTCTAGACCTTCCGAAGCAGGAAGCGGCTCTGGTATGAGGGGCCCTAGGCGCAGTCCCAGCCGTTCGGCAGACCGCAGTGAGAGCACCCCCATGGACGACGATCAGACGAGTTCGGCCAAATTGCCTGCAGGCGCGGCGGGCGCTCACAGCGACGGTGCCAGCACCCCTGAAAGCGTTCTCGACCTCGATCCGTCCGGTTTGGATTCAGCCCTCCCCGACCCAGATCAGGATGACGCGCTCACAGTAGAGACTGACGCCAGTGAGCTGCACGGCCCTTCCCTGCTCTACCCCATCGTAGCGATTGGTGCCTCTGCCGGGGGCCTCCAGGCCTTCCGGGACCTGTTGGAGCAGCTTTCTCCCCAGACCGGGATGGCCTTCGTCTTTATCTCGCATCTGGCTCCGCACCACGACACGCAAATCCTCGACCTGCTGCGGCGGCATACAACGATGCCCGTTGCGCCCATTGAGGAAGGCGTTCGGCCCATGCCCAACCATATTTATGTCCTGATGCCGAACGAGGTCGTCAGGATTACAGGCGGCGCCTTCCGCGTGCAGCAACGGCCAGCGCACAACCGCAATCCGGCGACGATCAATCGCTTCTTTCGCTCGCTCGCTGAAGACCAGAAGAATTACTCGATCGGCGTCGTTTTATCCGGGGGCAGATGGAGACGGGGCGGAGGGGCTAAAGAGCATCAAGGGTGAAGGCGGCTTCGCACTGGTGCAAAGCCCGGGTTCGGCCGTCCAGCCCACCATGCCTCGAAGCTCCATCGCAGCGGACCACGTCGACGTGGTCCTGCCTCCGCCTGCCCTGGCGGTGGAGTTGGAGCGAATCGCTCAGCAGTTCGGCCGGCCGGAGCTCCGGCTTCTGGAGCAGGGCAAGGCTCCGGAAGGTGAAGACCAGGCCTTCCAGCGCATCCTTCAACTGCTTCGCAATCAGTCGGGGCTGGAGATCCGGCAATACAAGCCGGAGACCATCCGGCGCCGCATGGCGAGGCGCATGGTCCTTATGCAGATGGAGACTCTGACGGATTATTACCGGTTCCTCCAGAGCCGCCCCGACGAGATCCGCGCCTTGCAGGAAGACATTCTGATCAACGTGACGCGCTTCTTCAGGGACCCCGAGTTCTGGGAAGCCCTGAAGAGCCAGGTGCTTCCCACCCTATTTCTGGACCGCACCGGGGGTAGGCCGGTCCGCATCTGGTGCGCCGGTTGCTCGACAGGGGAGGAAGCGTATTCCCTGGCGATCACGGTGCTGGAATACATTACAAATAACGCCCTCGATATCCAGATACAAATCTTCGGGACAGACGCCAGCGAACGTTCCATCGAACAGGCGCGCACGGCCGTTTACCCGGACACAATCGGCGCGGATACCGGCCCTGAGCGCCTTCGGAGGTACTTTCTGAAGGTCGACAACGGGTACCAGGTTTCGAAGCGTGTGCGCGATACCTGCATCTTTGCCCGGCAAAACCTCTGCAACGACCCCCCGTTCTCGCACATGGACATTGTGAGCTGCCGAAACGTGATGATCTATTTCAACCAGGCGCTGCAACGCCACATCATGTCGACATTTCACTATGCGCTGGAACCCGGCGGCTTCATGCTGCTCGGCATGTCTGAAGGGCTCCGCGAGTACGGCGACGCCTTCTACCCCGTTGACCGCAAGCACAAGATTTACACGAAGTCGGGAGGGGGCATTCCACTTGGAATTCCCGATCCCACGCGAGTATAGGCAGTCCCCAGCGAATCCGCCGGGCCGCTCAACGTTGCACGACAACGGCGAGCTTTGGCGCGAGGCCGACCTGCAGCGTGCCGCGGACCGCATCGTGCTGGCCCGCTTCGGCCCCCCGGCCCTCGTAGTCGATGATCGAATGAACATCGTCCAGGCGCGGGGACAGACATCGCCTCTCATCCGTCTCTCTCTCGGAGCCGTGAGCTGGAACCTGAGCCGTGTCCTGCGTCTTGACATAGTGAACGAGGTTCGCGAGGCCGTGCAGCGGTCGATTCAGGAAAACATCGCGGTCTCAATCGCGGTGGAAACCTTTGACGAAGATAAGGGCCGCCAACATTTGCAAGTGGATGTTCTACCGATCGCGAACGCGGCGCCAACGCCACGCTGCTTTCTGGTCCTTTTTCAACTTCAGCAGGGGGCGGCACCGAAGTCGGGCACCGCCCTGGCCGGTGGTGCTGCGGAACTCGACCACGACGAGAAGGACAGGCTCCTTCAGCAACTCAGGCAGGATCTGAATGCCAGCCGCTTCCACCTGCAGACCGTCCTGGACGAACGCGACGCGCGAAACCAGGAACTTGTCTCCGCGGGCGAGGAGATCCAGTCCGCCAACGAGGAGTTGCAGAGCACAAACGAGGAGCTGGAGACCACCAAGGAAGAGCTGCAAAGCACCAATGAGGAGCTGCAGACCGTCAACGACGAGCTGCAGCAGCGAAACGCCACCCTCGAGCAGACGGGCAACGACCTGAGGAACCTGCTGAACAGCGTCAGCATACCGCTGCTGATGCTCACCAGCGAGCTTCATATCCGCCAGTTCACCCCGCCGATGCAGAAGCTGATGAGGGTAGTGCCCACAGACATAGGCCGCCCCATTAGCGACATCCGCCTTCACCTGCGGATCGACAACTTTGAGGCGGTGCTTCGGAACGTCTCGGAGACCCTGATCATGCACGAGTCAGAGGTCCAGGACGCAGACGGCCGATGGTACCTGCTGCGCATTCGTCCCTACCGAACATCAGATAACAAAATAGAAGGTCTGGTCGTGGTTCTGGTGGACATCGACCAGCTTCGCGGTAGTCAACAAGGCCTCATTGAAGCTCGCGACTTCTCACGGTCTCTTGTGGAAAGCGTCCCTATACCTGTCGTTGTACTGGACGAACACTGCAACATAGAAGCCGTGAACACTGCCTTTCGCAGTCTCACCGGGATGCGGCTCGCCGAGTTGACCGGGCGGTCTCTGCCGGACCTTGCGAATCACCTTTGGGGAATGGAAGGCCTCGGTCAGTGGTTGAGTGACCTGCTGGCCGCGAACGAACGCGACGGCTTCGTGTTCGATCACAAACCGGTCTCGCCGGATGACAAGTACTTGCTGGTCCGAGGGCAGTGCCTGTTCACCGACGGTCGCCGTGTGCTGCTCCTGGTGGTTGAGGACGTCACTCTGCGACGCCAGGCGGAACAAGTCCTTAGTAACAAGAATGAATCACTCGAAGGCGAGGTAAAATCCGCGGCGATCGAACTCGACCGGACCCAGCTGGAGCTTTGGGCCCTGACGGCCCACCTCTTCACGGTACAAGAGGAGGAGCGTCAGCGGATCGCACGTGAGCTGCACGACGACGTCAGCCAGAGACTCAGCCTGCTCGACATGATTCTCAGCGGCATCCCCTCCACGGAGCCGTCCGCGGACGCGGCCCACATCGTAGAGGATGCCCGGAAACACCTGCAATCGTTGAGTACGGACGTCCGCTCCCTCTCGCATCAGTTGCACCCGGCTGTCCTCGACGACCTCGGTCTGTCAGCGGCTCTGAAGAGCTTGATCGCGGAGTTTGGCAAGCGCGAAGGCATGCCGGCCACGTACGTAAGCCGCAACCTCCCCGATCTGCCCGCGCAGCCGGCGGTCACAGCCGTGTACCGCATCACGCAGGAGGCTCTGCGCAATGTTGCCAAGCACGCTGGAACGACCCATGTGAAGGTGATCCTCGAGCCCAGGGACGGCCACTTGCACCTCGAAGTCAGAGACCTTGGTGTAGGGTTCGATCTGAACGGCCAGACCGAAGTGTCGGGGTCGGGGTTGGGCATGATCACCATGAGGGAACGCGCACGGTTGGCGCATGGCACCGTTACTGTTCATTCTGCTCTGGGAGAAGGGACGACCGTGATCGCGGACATCCCATACCGGGAACATGCGTAAGCGCCTGCTGATTGCTGACGATCACGAGCTGATGCTGGCAGGAATCTCGCAGATACTCACTTCGGAGTTCGACATCGTCGGGAAGGCAGGGGACGGCCGCACCTTGCTCGCGCAAGCGAAACGGCTCTCGCCCGACATCATTGTGCTCGATCTAGGCATGCCCGAGTTGAACGGTGTAGAAGCGACCCGGCAAATCTTGGCTTTTCTGCCGAGCACCAAAATCATCGTACTGACCCAGCAACTCAGCAGCACACATGTAAATGCCGCCTTCCGTGCAGGGGCAAGAGGCTATGTCGCCAAACAAGCTGCCGCTACGGAGCTGCTTGAAGCAGCTCGCACGGTTCTGCTCGGTCGCTACTACCTTACTTCGTTGGCTGCTCCCAAGGAGGCCGTGAAAGCAGTAGGCGGGGCGATGGACAATAATCCGGCGGAGCTGTTTGCCGACGCCCTCACTCCGAGACAGCGCGAGGTGCTGCAACTGGTTGCGCAAGGCAAGGCTGCGAAGGAGATCGCTACCGCGCTGAACATCTCAGTGAAGACCGTGGACTTTCACAAAGGCATTCTGATGGATCAGCTGGGCTTGCGCACCACGGCCGAACTGACGCGCTACGCAATAACGAATGGCATCGTGAGTGATTTGTAGGCTCACGACTCCCGGCACGGCTGAGCGGCAGCCAAACGCCACAAATCCCAAGTCACGGCGCGCTGGAAGCTCGCCTGACTTGAGGTCTGTGAGTGAGGCCTGATTGTTGGGGAGGGAGGGCCGATTAGCGCCGCCCGCCTCCACTATGAAAGCCGCCTCCGCCATGGAACCCACCACCGGCCATGCCGCCGCGGTATATCTGGCTTCCACCAGTGTAGCCGCCACGGTAGATCCCGCCGCCACCGTAACGGAAGCCACCGTAACCAAAGCCGTATCCGGGATAGAAGCCCCCGCGTGAAAGGTAATAGGGCGAGTAGAAGCCATACCCGAACGGGCTCCAGAAAAGACCCTCACCCGGCAGCCACGTGTAAGAAAATGCCGCCGGGTTCCAGAACCAGCCAGAGTCATCTCTCCGAGAACCTTCCTCCTGCGCCAGGCTCTTGTTCGCCTGGTTCAGATACTGTGCCCTCAGGTTGCTCCAGGCATAAAGCGGATCCTGCCTCGCAGCTTGTTCACGGTCAAAGCCGTTCGCCTTCTGTGCGCTGCTGTTCATCGTGAGCTCGTGGCCACCCTTCACGGTAATCCACTTCTCTGCAGTCTGACTCGGCGAAACGGCGGCCTTTCCTTCAAAGACACGCAGGTTGCCATTCGAGGCGTCGAACTCGTACAGACCATGCTCAAGGAGCTTTGCCTGGGCGGAGCCGTCATCAACCAGAAGATCGTTCTGTTTGTAGATCTGGTCAACCTCGACTTCGGCGCGGCCTTGGATTAACTGCACTTCAGTCTTGGTTAGATCAGGGGAGACCATGTTGACCGAACTGTCGGTGCCAAGCCTGAGAAATACCCCGGGCGTAAGCAGCACTTCTACCTTGCCGCTAGTCGTAGCGAGAGTCTGACCCTGCGCCATTTCCAAGTGGCTGGTGGAGTTTGTTACCAGCGGCTCGCCATTTAAAGTGGCCTGCCCCTCGATGTAATTGATAGTTCCTGGGCGTGCTGAGATCGTGTTCTGCGCAAACGCGGAAGGCACGAAGAGAGTCGTGGCCAGGGAAAGTGTCGCAAACAATTTCGTCCTCGGCATCTCGATTATTACCTCTTCTCTTTAGATGTATCAGGGGCGAAAAGGTCGCGAAGGCCCAGCACGCGTTTGCTGCTACTCAGCGGTGCTGCGCGTTGGATTCAGAGCCGCTCAAGCACTGCGGCGAAGAAGCCATCACACGGATGGGTGCCGGGCAATGTCCGCAAGGTATCCCCGCGCACCGCTGAGGCCAGCAGGTCGCGTGCAGCGGATGGCAAAAGCCCGCGGTCCACCATCAACGTAAACAACAAATCGATAGGGAGTCTGCGGTACAGATCTTCCGGAATGGCAGCGTCCAAGACCGCCTCGTTCTCCTCGGGCTCCAGCGAGCAGGTGGAGTACACAAGGCGCCCTCCCGGTGCAAGGTGCTGCAACGCGTTTGTCAGGATGGCGCGCTGCCGTTGAGCCTGACGAGGCAGATCTTCTGCCCTGAGACGATGCCGAATTTCAGGGTTGCGGGCCAGGGTGCCAGTTCCACTACATGGCACGTCACAAAGGATGAGATCGAATTTGCCCAAGGTGTCGCTCGGAGCCAATGCGGCTGCGTCCAGGACCGCCGTCCGAACCTGTGCCGGTCGGGTCCCGGTCTGAAAGCGGCTTTGCATCTGCTGAAGTCGGCGAGCGCTGACGTCGCTCGCGAGAATCTCTGCCTCAGGAAGGCGCGCAGCGAGGATCAGTGTCTTTCCACCTGGAGCCGCACAACAGTCCCAGACGCGCACGCGAGTGCTCGTGTCCGGGACGGCTGCAGCGGCGAGTTCCGCAACGAGCCGGGAACCGTCGTCCATCTGCGGCACCGCATCGTACCTATCCGACGCCTGCACGTCCGGGCCGTCGCGCCCCGGCTTTGAAACGAACAATTCGCCTGCTTGCGGAATTTGCTGGTCGTACTCACACACGCGCAGTGCGGCTCCCCGTCCAAAGTGGGACGCCCAGCGCTCGACCAGCCACAGCGGATGCGCAAAGCGCTGGGCCAAGGCTGCAGTGGACTCAAATAGCAGCTTGCTGGGCGGCTTGCTAGTCGCCACCTTGCGCAGGACTGCGTTCACCATACCTGCGGCGTGTGGCTGACCTACAGTGCGGCACAGTTCCACGCTCTCGCTAAGCGCCGCGTGGGCAGGAATGCGGTCCATGTGGACGAGTTGAAACGCGCCGATCCGAAGCGCTATCGCTATCGGCTGCGAGAGCTTTTCATCCGGGCGGGTGAGGAGACTGGCCAGTTGAGCGTCCAACGCGATCTGCCAGCGCAAAACCCCCATGACGATTGCGGTTGTAAGGTTCCGGTCTTCGGGCGAGAGCGCAGCCGTGTGCGAGGAGTGAAGCAGGTCATCGCTGTGGCCCTTCCCGGAGGAAATGAGGCTCAGGATGTCGAACGCAGCTTTGCGGGCCGGCGTCACGGCTGGAACGAGCCGGGCTAATGCCTGACGTTTTGGTTTCTGGGGCGTCCTGGGCATCACGCACCCAACCTTTCGCCGGAGCGTATTTGGAATCCGTGCAGGAACTCGGCCGCGGTAACGCGCCGCTTGCCCTCTAGCTGCACCTCGTCGAAAACTAGGAACGACCCCGCACCGCAGCGTACCTTTATCTCGTCTCCTACGATCTGGATAGCCGCAACTTCACCAGACTCTTCTCCCTCCAAGCCGATGTGCATGCGGTGGACGATGAGCTTCTTTCCGCGAAAAGCGGTATGCGCGCCAGGCCAGGGCTGAAAACCTCGCCATCGGTCATAGGTCTCCTTGGCGCAGCGCGTGAAATCAATGCGACCGTCTTCCCGTGTGAGGATCGGCGCCAGACTGGCCAGGCTATGGTCTTGGGGCTGCGGAGTGATGCTACCCGAGGCGAGGCCAGCAAGTGTCTCAACCATGAGTTCGGCGCCGAGGGCTGCCAGCGCTGACAGCACATCCGTCGCGGTTTCGTCCGGGGCGATCGGCACGGCTCGCGCGAGGAGCATGTCGCCGGTGTCGAGTCCTGGATCGAGCCGCATCGTCGTCACGCCGGTGACTGTCTCACCCCGCGCAACCGCCCATTGAACGGGCGCGGCTCCTCGATACTTCGGCAGAAGCGAACCGTGCAGGTTGATGTTGCCCATCGGGGGCAGATCCAGCATCCACCCCGGAATAATTCGACCGTAGGCTACAACCACGATTGCATCCGGTCGAAGCGCTTCGACTCGTTCACGAAACTCTAGATTGTTTTTGATCTTCTCCGGTTGTACCACGGGTATGCCGGAGGCCTGGGCGCTTCGCTTCACGGGTGGAGCCTGCAACTCCATCCCCCGGCCGGAGGGCCTGTCCGGTTGAGTGACCGCAAGTGCGACGTCATGGCCCGCCGCCAGAACCGCTTCCAACGTCGGGACTGCGAACTCTGGTGTGCCGCAAACGATAAGTCTCATTTCAGTCGGAGCGTCCTACCATTCGCCGTTCTTCTGCAGCTTTTTGATCTTGCGTAGAACCAGTTCGCGCTTCAGACGGCTGATGCGGTCGATGAACAGCACGCCATCCAGGTGATCGATCTCGTGCAACAGGGCCCGCGCCAGCAACTCCTCGCCTTCAACTTCGAACCACTCCCCCCGCTCATTCTGCGCTTTCACTTTGACCCACTCGGCACGTTGCACTTTTTCGCGAATCTCTGGCAGGCTAAGGCAGCCTTCTTCTTCGAGTTGTTTGCCGCGGGTTTCGACTACCTCGGGATTGATCAGCACCAACTTGTCTTCCGGATCCTTCTTGAAGCTGATGTCCACCACCGTGATCCTCCGCGACAAGCCGATCTGTGGGGCGGCCAGGCCGATTCCCTGCGCAGCGTACATACTCTCGAACATCTCCTGGACCAGCCTGCGCAACGCGGCATCGAACGTTGTCACAGGCGCACCGCGCCTGGCCAGCACCGCGTCCGGATACTTCACGATCGGGTGGATCTTGACTGGTTGATTCTCTGCCATCGTATGCCGTTCCTTTACTCCAGCTCTCCCATTTGGCCTCAGTACGTTCGTATCTGCTCGCAGTATCCCTGGAAGTTTCGCTCCATCTCGCGCAGCGAGTCGCCGCCGAATTTTTCGATTGCCAGGCGCGCTATGGTCAGCGCAACCATAGCCTCCGCTGCAACACCCGCCGCAGGGACCACGCATACGTCACTGCGCTCATAGGCAGCCTTCACAGGTTCACGTCCGGCAAAACTTACGGAACCAAGGGGACGGCGAAGTGTAGAGATAGGCTTCAGATACCCGCGTACGACAACATCCTCACCGTTCGAGATGCCTCCCTCCAACCCGCCCGCGTTATTGTGCTCACGAGAAAACTTGGTGAAGCTCTCACCCTCGTATGCAATCGCATCATGCACAGCGCTGCCGAAGGATTCTGCGGAGGTGACCCCGCAGCCAATCTCCACCGCCTTCACCGCCTGGAGACTCATCACGGCCTGAGCGAGCAGGCCGTCCAAACGCTCGTCCCAATTCACGTGCGTTCCAATGCCTGGCGGCAGCCCATGTACTACCACTTCAAATACGCCGCCTACTGTGTCCCCGGTGCGCAACACTGCGTCGACTTCGGCTTTCATGCGCTGCTCATCATCGGAGTCCACGCAGCTGAGCATCACATCGTCTTTCGCTTGCAGGGCGAAGATCTCTTCCCAGGCAGCTGGCCGGTTCAGCTCTGCCTTTCCCACCCGGACTACATGGCTCGCCACTTCGACCCCTAAAGCGCGCAGCAACATCTTCGCCATGGCGCCACACGCGACCCGTGCCGCGCTCTCTCGTGCACTCGCGCGTTCCAGAATGTAGCGGGCGTCGGGAAAGTCGTACTTCAGGCTGCCGGCCAGATCCGCATGTCCTGGCCTTGGACTCGCCACCGCCTTATGCTTTTCGGGCTCGCCCACCTCAACGGGTAGGATCTCCGTCCAGTTCTTCCAATCGTTATTCGCGATCGTCATGGCCACCGGGGAGCCGATCGTCTTGCCGTGCCGAACGCCGCTGAGTATGTGCGCGGTGTCGCGCTCGATCCGCATACGTCCCCCGCGCCCATAGCCCTTCTGGCGTCTCCAGAGTTCACGGTTGAGGAACTCCTGATCTACAGTTACACCCGCCGGGAGCCCGCTCACCAGGGCGACAAGGCTCTCGCCATGGCTCTCTCCCGCAGTCGAAAATCGCAACATTGCTTGTCTCTCGCCCCAGGGGAGATTGTAGCAACTTAGCGACGAGCGCCATCGGGCGCGTTAGGGCAATTCCTCCCACGCCCAGGTCGAAAGCCGCCCGCAACGCGGCACTACTCCGGAGGCATCTCGGAAAGGTATGCGCGAGTGTTCAACAGCGGTCGCTCCATGCTGCGAACCCACTCCGTCATCTCCTTACCGGACTTCCCCGCTGCTGCCTCCCGCCCAAACTCATTTCGAACCGCCTGCATTTTTGCCTCGAGCTCATCGAGAGCGTGCAGCAGGAGCGCTTCCGGCGTCATGGGCAGCTTTGGTGAGCCGAACTCATAGCGGCCATGATGGCTCAGGATCATGTGCTCGACCAGAATGCGCAGCTTGTCCGGAAATCCCGGCAGAGTCGCCAACCGATCGCGCAGCATGCCTTGCGCGATCGAGATATGTCCGATCATCTGGCCTTCCAGGGTGTAGCGGAAACTTGAATTCCAACTGAGCTCATGCACCTTGCCGATGTCATGCAGAATTGCACCGGTAATCAGCAGGTCCGGATCAACCTCGGGATAGAACGGCGCGGTGGCACGACAGACTCGTACGAAGGCGAGTACGTGCTCCAGGAGGCCTCCAATCCAGGCGTGGTGCAGCATCTTCGCGGCAGGTGCGGATCGAAAGGCGTCAGCCAGTTCCGGGTCGTCGAGGAAACTGAAGACGAGTCGCCGAAGATCACCGTTTCCAAAGCCTTCCACATAGCTCGCGCAACTCCCCCCACATCTCTTCGATGTTGAACTTCGTTGCCGGCACAAAGTCGGCCGGATCGATCTCTGTCCGCTCCGCCAGCCGCATCCTGGTAAGCGTCATCTGAAACCGTCCGTTGTACTTGGAGATCTGGCCCTGGACCTTTACGTAACAGCCATCTGCACAAGTGGCCGCGGCGAAGGCGAACTCCTCCCACATGCGAGCCTCAAGGGTCCCGCTTTTGTCGCTCAGCATCAAGGCAAGGTACTGCTCGCCAGTCCCGCGTTTGTCCCGCAGCGAGATGGATGAGAGCAGAAAGTATGACGTGACGAGCACGCCCTCAAACCGCGGAGCGTCCTCGACGAAAAATTCTTTCATGATGGCAAGCATACCGCCCGACGATCCTAGTTCGGCGGCATCGCTGAAGGAGCAGGGTTCGCCGGTGTGGACGGTTGTGTGTCCACCGGCGCGCCAGGCGCAGGTGCCGTTGCGGGAGGAAGCGTGGTCCTGTCCGCTGCGGGTGTAGTGGTGGACTCACCGTTATCGCGGACGCTCTTTGGAGGTATTGGCGTGGCGGTCGGTTTGGGAGCAGCCGGCGTGGGGGCCTGATCCTGGAGACGCTCCTTGGGTGCACCCTGTACCTTGGTCTTCTTCTTCTTGCTATTGTCGCCGCCGAGCCCAAGGGCGGAGTTTTGCACGTTCTGAGTGACCTTCTCGTCGGACGCCATCGCCGTTGGTGTTTCTAGCGACTTCTGCTTCACCTTGGCGGCTTTCGTTGCGGCCTTGGTCGCCGACTCAGTGGCCGCACGATCGCTGTAGCGCGTCTTACGAGCCACTGGCGCAGCCGGAGCGAGCGGATCGACATCGGCCGCAGAGGCGACATTGCTAGACTCCCCGCTGGCCGTGGTCGTCGACCGGATCTCCGTCGCCGTGGCACCAGCGCCTTGATCTACACCGGATGTGGCCGTCTCTTCGGCTGCGGTCGGCAGTGAATTCTGGGGAGCCTGTCCGAAGCGGATCTTCTCCCGCTTGATCTTCTTCCGCCTCTTTGTGGAGGTAGCACTTACGTTCTTTACGGCTGCCATTGGCGCCGTGCTCGTCGAGGTAGACGATGTGGCCGGTGGAGTCGCGGGCATCGACTCACCAACACCGGCAGGTTTCGCAGATGCGGTCTCACTCGATGCCGGAACAGAACCGGCCCCACCCCTTCCTGTGATCAAACGCTGCTTCTGCGTCGCCGCCTTCTTCTTCAACGGAGGAGGTGTGTTCGCGGCAAAGACCGGCTTCACTTCGTTCGGCGAGGCACCAGAATCGACGAATCCGGGAGCTATGTCGATGTACGCTTTCTCCCGGAGATCCGTCAGGTACTTGCGCAACGCCGGCTGCATCTGTTCGTTGAACATGCCCTCCTGCACCTGCTCTTCGACATCCTTGAGCGGCGGAACGCCGGCGACCACATGCTCAGTGGCCTCAAGCACTACGAAGCCCTGTCTGGTACGAATGGGCGACGTCCACTCGCCGGGCTTGAGCTGAAACGTCTGGTCTTCGAGCACTTTTGCCAGCTGGCCACGCTTGAACAATCCGAGATCGCCACCCTTGCTCGCAGTCTGCCCGCCCGAGTACTGCTTGGCGAGATCGTCAAACTTCCCGCCACCCTTCAGCTTGGAAGCAACCTCTTCCGCCTTCGCCTGGGCCGCGGCGACCTGAGCGTCCGTAGCGTTATCCGGAGTCGGAATAAGGATCTCGCTCAGCCTGACCTGCTCCGGCTGCTCGAACTCCTGCTTGTGCTGGTCGTAGAAGACCTGCTCTTCTTTCGGGGTGGGCCGGTGTAACGTGCGCCCTACCTCATCGCGCACGACGGTCTGTCGTACGAGCTGATTCTTGATCTCCGTTCGCCAATCCTCATAGGAGATCCCGGACTCGCGCACCGCTTTCTCCAAGGCCTCCATCGTGTCCAGGTGGTTCTGCTTGCGGATCTCATCCATCTGGCGCACGACCTCTGGGTCGACGTTCAGGTCCATCTCTTTGCCACGCGAGATGAGGAGTTGCTCATCAATCATGTCTCGCAGCATGTCGCGCTGCATTTGCGGAATGTCCGATGGGGGGACTTTGCCCTGCTTGACGCCTTCCTGCAGACGCAGTTGTTGCCGCTCGACGTCGCTCCGATCGATGATCTGATCATTCACGCGGACGATCACGTCCTCCACCACCGCCGCGTTCGGCGACGATACGGGCGCCGGAAGAGGAAGCTTCAGCTGTGGTGTGGGAGCATCGATCGGGCTGCGATAGCGAGGTGCCGTGAGTTGGCCAAGAGAGACCGCTGTCGTCGCCAGCGCAAGTACGGTGCATGCGCTTAGTACTTTGAACGCCCCGCGCGATATAGCCGCTATGTCATTCTTCATCAAAAAACCTAATCCCCTTCGGTTCCCTGCCATCCCTTTTTTTCTTCACCTGATCTCGGCTCGACTGTCGCTCGGGGCTGCGCCCCACAGACTTGGACCGTCCGAACCTAGGCCCGATATCGAAGTCAGGTCTATTCTATCCGGCCTGGAGTATGGAGAGGGTGCTTGAACTATGGATGCTGGTACTTTATGCGTGGGGCGACCGAACGAGCTTACGAATGCGCTCCTTGGTCGGAAGGGAGCTATACTATAAGCAGTTCTTTGATAGCGCTGCAGTATGCAACGCTCGAAGCTGTCCCACCAAGTGGGGGCGTCATGGTTTCGACGGGGTTGCTTGTGGCAGAGAGGCATGCCGGGGTGTGGACACCCGTAATCGCTCACAAAACTATAAGTGCCGAACCTCAATTCGCGCTTGCTGCTTAATTATTAAGTAGCCGATCGCTTCCGCTTCGCCTACGGGCGGATACCGATCGTCGCACAGTAGGCTGGCCCAAGGAGTTCCGTCTGGACGCCAAGGGCGAGATCAATCAGGCTGGTCGGTTTCGCGTCTTCGCCCGTTCTAAGCGACGCTGACGAGACAAAGATGAACGTGGAAAAGCATGAATGCTCTCTGTTGTCGGTTTCTTCGGACGGGAGTTCGATTCTCCCCGCCTCCACCACTCAATTTCGATTCAAAAAATGCCCGATGCTTGCCCTGCGGGATCACTGGCCTCGTCTCTCCGGACGCCGCGCGTGTCGGGGATGGAGGCAGCACCGTGTGCTCCTCTCTACAGGAGAGTTCGAGCCAGGTCGATTCTGTGGCTCTCAACCTCGTCGTATTGACTCTGCCCGCGGGCGATGAGGTCAGCGAAGTCGTAGCCTTGCAGTCGGGGGTCGTGCTCCGAGGCGGCTTGAAGGGCCTTCCAGAGGCAGATCTTGCCGTGGATACCGTTGACGAGCAGTTCCAGGGATTCAAATAGCCCGAATTCAACGGAGCCGGTGTGCTCCAGTTTCAAGCGCGTCAGTCTTTCCAGGAGCCACCCGCCTGCCTTTTTCACGACGCTCGGGTGAGAGCCAACCTTGTCAACTATGGTCTGCAACGTGTGGTCGTCGGACTGTACCTCGGGCACTAGCCGCGCAGCCAGGTCGCGGAACCTGGGGTTGTCGTTGTGATCTCGCATGCTGATAAGAACCTCGAGCGCGACCTGCGCGCCACCCAGGTGATCGTTCAGGTAGGTGATCAACGGTTCAGACAAGTTGCTTACCTCCGTGGCGGTCAGTGGGTGACGGTGACCGTGACCGTGTTGGATAGCAGCGTGTCGTTGTTGGTGTCGTGCGCCCAGACCTGAAGGACATGTTCGCCGGCGGCCAGACTTGCCGTGTCCAGTGGATAGACATACGGTGCCGCGCCAATCCGTCGCGTACCAACTTCGGCTCCGTCGACCATCAGGTAGGATCCAGCTGCGTCAAGAGTCTGTGAGATGGACGCGGTGGCGGTGACGATGCCTGCGAGTCCCTGACCACTGACGGGATAGGTAAGTGTGATGGGATATGCAGACGGTGGTGGAGTGGGCGGCGGCGTGGGTGGTGGCGTAGGCGGCGGAGTGGAAGGGGGTGGCGGCGGGGGAGCGGCTCCATTAGCGACGGCAAGAGGGAGGGGATCGGAAAGGTCGGTGTTGTTGCCGGTGTCGTGTGCCCAGATCTGGAGCGTATGTGACCCGTCCGACAGCAACGTGGTGTCCAACGGATAGCTGAACGGTGACTGACTGACTCTGCGGGTGCCTATCTCCTGGCCGTCCACCATCAGGTACGACCCCGCAGCGTCGAGCGTTACATTCACCTGAGCGGTCACAAGGATGGCTCCCGAGACGCTCGCGTTGGACGCCGGCGAGGTGATGATCACTGCCCCACTTGATGGAGGTGGCGATGGCGGGGGCGGAGGAGGGGGCGGAGGAGGGGGGGGCGGCGGAGATGGCGGGTTCTGGCCCACTCCGGCGTCTTTGTATATCTGCACGATCGTGGGATTGTTTGCCTGCCAGTAGTCGCCGTGGGCCATCAACACATCGCCGTTCTTTACTGAGGCCGTAAGTTGCGGCCGCGCGGCGGCGAGGAGAGAGGCTGCCACATCGTTCACGAGCACAACGCTGAACGCATGCGGATAGTAGTTGTAGACGGTGGGGTTTGTGCCGGTATCGCCGTGGAACAGGAAGGTTTGAAACGGCGCGGTGTAGGCGTAGTGCTTGGGCGTACTCTCCTCGGGGATAATGAGCGAGTCCGGCAAGGCAGCGTGGAGTTGCTGGAATATCGATGCGTCGAGGGGTGCCCCTGTGAGGTCCACGGTGGAGTCCACGTAGAAGAGTGTGACGCCCCACCGGTCGTGAGCGTATTGCATCTTTCCGAGCAATTCCGCTTCGACTGCCGAGTTGGGCAGGTAGACCTGCTGAGCCGTATGGTCGGGGTTCAGCGTGAAGTGCTGCGGACGTACGCAAAGACCAACGCGGAACCCGGCGCTGCGCATGATCTGAAAATACGCGTCGTCCAGCTTCATGTTGAAGTAGGGGGAAGATGAGTCAGAGATCAGGCTCTCCATCTCCGGAGCTACCTGCGCGATCTGGTTCGGTTCGCAGACATAGCTGGTGGATTGAGGGTACTCCTGGCCTTCGAGATCCCAGGTGATGCCTCCCTGGGCGTTCAGGGCTGTGAGGTTTCCGACGTTGGACGCTGCCTGTTGCAGAACTCGCTTCTGAAATTTGGCGAGCCCTGCAGGTGTGGTGACGTCGAAGTCGGACGGGTTGGAGTCGTTGAAATAGCGACGCGGGTTGTTGGGGAATCCGCCTGGCTGGTTTACGTTACCTTGCGGAGAGCTCGCGAGGTACAAGGTTGCTATGACGCGACGGTCTGTCCAGTTCAGTTGAGAGGGCCAGGTGCTCGCCCAATTCTGGTAAGCGTCTGATGCGAGGGTACCGGCGGGGGTACCTGAAGGCGCGAAGCGGAGCGAGACTGTGAAGCTGTCGGTCTGCCCGGGTTGGAGCGGGCGGTCGTTGTGGGGCAGGAAGAGAGCGAGACCATCCGGAGCGGTTCCGCTGATCAGCGGCGTGTACGAGACGCCGCGGCCGGTGGGGAGGAAGCCGGTGTAGAGGGGCTTTGACGCATCCCGATCCACGGCTACAACTTCACCCGTGCCGAAGTCAGCGGTCGTTACGCCGGGCCCGGTGGTCTCGTATGCGAGCTGAGCATAGGAGGGATTGTTGAAGCCCACCGGCAGTTGGGGGAAGTTCAACACAAACGGGTAGATCGCAGCGCCATCGAAAACCAGCCCAGACGATGGATTGTTGACCTCTGTGACGTTCATGTCCAATGTGTTGCCGGTCTGCTGCAACTGAACGGCGATCGTCCCCCAGGCGAAGGTGTAGGTCCAGGTGTGTGTCGAAGAATTCCAGACTCGGCCGTTGTTGTTTTCGCCCCATCCGCACTGGGCGCAGGTGGCGGGTTTACCGGTAAGGTCTGTCATCTTCATGTGCCAGATGTGGAACACGTCAGACCCATTGGTGCCGAGGTTCTCGAGGACTGTTCCGCCGTATGACAGCGTCTGGATACCCTGGCTTCCATACGTGATCTGCAAGTCATTCTGGGCTACAGCCTGGGGGATAACCAGCGTTGCCACCAGTAGCAACCACGTAAGTGACGGTTTTGTGAGAGACATACGAAACCTCCGACTGCAGAAACAAGGATTGCTGCCCGACGGTACCTGGCCGGGATGTGTATCACTCGCAGAAGTGCGAATTCGTAACTCGATGAGTTGCGAACTCTGCCACAGTCCTGACACACCCATGTGCCGTGTCCGGAGGTTCGGAGGTAGTAACCGATGTAACCGATGAGGTTGTTACCGCACGACGACCGACTTACAGCTGAATTGTAGATTGACACTATACACGCGACGACCCTATAGTTGCCTAAGACTGCATCCACCCTCCCCTGCGATGCGTTTTATACACTGAGGCTCCCCGTCTCTTAACTTTGCTTCAATCAACCGGCAATAGAACTAAGTCAGTTGACGGCCCTGCCAATCCTGAGCTTTTCCGGGGTACATTCCGCCTCGGCGTTGTACCGTAAGCGGGCGAGTACCACACGCATCCAGCGCGTGTGCGAGGACGTATCGGGTGCCTATGACGATCACGCTTGAAGTCTCTTCCGTGTCTAAATCAGGTGCTGCTCCCTTGAGGGCTGCACCGACGCAGATGCGATCGGTCGTCGTTCATAGTGGAGCTCGGGACGGGTACCAGGTTGCGCGTGCGCTCGCCGAAGCGGATATGCTGGAGTCGCTCGTCACCGACCTGTTCTGGCCTGGTGATCGGGGGTGGGCGCGGGCTGTGGCTCGCCTTCTGCCGAAGCGAATCCAAAAGCTTCTTGGACAGAGAAGTGAACCGCATATCGGATTTGAACGTGTTCGACTCTGTGCCGGTTCAGGCCTTGCAGCCTTGATGCTGGGGAAGTTGCAGCGAGTTCCCTTTTCTCTGCGCCGCGGCGCCGCGCGGCATGCGGACGCTACACTCGGGCGAGTGGCGGGGCAGCGTGCTGCTCGCACGAAAAGCCACCTGGTGACTTACAGCTACTACGGTTACGACGCGTTTACCCACTACCCGGGGCCCGGCATTCTGTTCCAACTCCATCCGCACCCATTAAGTGTTCGGCGGATTCTGCGCGAAGAGCTTTCGAAGCATCCTGATTGCGCTGAGTCGCTGCGACAGGAGTGGGAGCTTGCGTTGCCGGAAGAGGACTTTCAGCGCCTCGTACAAGAGACCTCGATGCCGTCGCACATCTTGGCTGCATCCTCATTCACGCGGAGTACTCTCGTTGAAAACGGAATAGACCGCGCGAAAATCACCGTCATTCCATACGGGGTGGACACGCGGCGTTTCGTGCCTGACTCGCAGAAGGTTTCGACCCATGGAGGCAAGCTTCGGTTGCTGTTCGTCGGCAGGATAAACCAGCGCAAGGGCGTGAAGTATCTGCTGGAAGCGTTGAAGCTACTGAAGACGCGAAATGTTGAAGTTACCGTATGCGGCCGCGTTGTCGATGGTCTGCAGCTTTTCGAACCGTTTGCTTCCCAGGTGGTGATTCGGCCTTCGGTCAGTGAGGCCGAGTTGCTTGCCGCGTACCGCTCCGCAGACCTATTTGTGTTCCCATCCGTTGCCGAAGGTTTTGGGCAAGTTTTGCTGGAGTCGCTTGCGTCCGGACTGCCGATCCTTGCGACGACTCACACCGCTGCTCCGGATCTAATAGAGGACGGCGTCCAGGGGTTTGTCGTCGAGCCACGCAGTCCGGAGTTACTGGCTGAGCGAATTGAGTGGGCGCTTGATCATCCCCGTGAACTGCAAGAAATGGGAGTGAAAGCAAGAGTTCGAGCGCAGCGGTTCACGTGGGAGCGCTTCCGTGCGCAGATAGTTTCAGTTGTCCAGGCCAACCAGAGTATCTACCGGGAGGTCCGCTGATGGCACTGTTTGCGGGCTTGCTCATAGCTGGTGTTGCTATAGCGGTGTTGGGCGTACTTGTAGCGCTCGATGGTAGCCGCGACGTCTTTCACCCTCTGGTCTTTATCGGTCCGATGTTCATCTTCCTGTATGGATGGATGCCTTGGAAGCTGCAGGCCTCAGGTGGTTTGCTTCGGTACTTCGAAGTTGACCAACTGTTATCTGTGCAATGGCTGAATGTTCTAGGCATCCTCGCATTTACAGCAGCCGCCCTGGCTGGCGGTGTACGCCTGAAGAGAGGTGGCATCCGGCTGCCCGATGCTCTCACGCCGCTGGCGTGTCGCCGCCTGTTCGCCGGCGCGACGATCTGCGGCTTGGTGGGACTGGTTTGCTGGTCCATCACCATCGTAAACGTGGGCGGATTTGTAAATGCATATAGCTCGTCGTACTCGGGCGGATGGGACGACAGCGGATATATTCGCGACGGAACCCTTCTTCTTCTGGTGGGCATACTGCTTTCGATATCCGCGGTATCTGCGGGCGGATCGCGCTTGGTCGGTTTTTCTCTCGCCGCGTTGTTCACCTTTCCGTGGCTCTCGCAGGCGCTTCTTCTTGCACGTCGCGGCCCCACCTTTGCGTGGGTAGTCGTCGTGGTGATGGGCTGGTATATCAACAGGGGCAAACGGCCGCCCGTGTTAGTCGCCGGCATCACCGGCTTGTGTCTTGGATGGCTTGTGCTGTTTCTAGTCACAAATCGGGCTAGCATCTACTTGGGCTCTGACTTTGACGTGTCTGCGGATGTAAGTGCGGTTGCGGATAAGGCAGACACTGGCAACGAATTTATTTACGGCACCGCTTCTGTGATTGCAGCGGAACAACAGAGCCATTATTTCTGGATGCGCCGGTATCTGGCGCAAATTCTGGTGCGGCCAATTCCGAGTGCGATTTGGCCGACGAAGTATGAGGACTTTGGCGTCCCCGAGATTTTGCACAATGCGGGGACAGGCGAAGGGATTACGGCGGCGTTCGGCTGGGTGGGCGCTCCGGGTTCGGCTCCGGGTATCGTTGCGGATCTATGGGTCGAACTGTGGTGGCTGGCGATTCCCGCTATGGCGGTGCTAGGCGGATGCTACGGTCTGGCCTGGAGGAAAGGCGTGACCCTGGGTGGGGCTTGGTCCAGCCAGTATGTCATTTTGTCGGCGCTCTCTATTTACCTGGTGATGCAGACCATGGAAGCAGTGATCTTTCGTACCATTCTGCTCTCAATTCCGTGCTGGGCGACATGGAGGTGGGCTACGCTTGCGCCAACTAGGTACCGCAGCAAGGCACCGGAATCGATAGCCTTTCCAATGAGAGGTGCAGAACGTGCCTGACACCGAGGTCATGAGCAGCACATTGGTACCCGCGAGAGCAACATCAGGCAGCGGGTGCAGAGTGGCTGTCGTCTGGATCGATTGGTACCCATACCATATCGCACGTTTCGAGGGCATCCGTTCTGCCGCAGGTTTGGGTGGTGAGGTTGCGGGTATCGAACTCGTGGGCGGCGTCGGTGTACATGCGGGTCTACAGTTTCGAGAGGAATTGCCGGAGGGGTCATTGGTCCAGACGCTGATGCCCGCAGCAAGTTGGCGCGATGCGGGTCAACTCAGGCTTGCATTCAAGCTGTGGCGTCACCTTTCCACCTTGAAGCCGCGAGTGCTTCTGGTGCCCGGCTATTACACCGTCCCCGCCGTCGCGGCTGCGGTTTGGTGCAGGATTCACGATTCCACGAGCGTTCTGATGACCGAGAGCACGGCTTGGGATCACGGCCGCGTCTGGTGGAAGGAGCGCCTGAAGGGCATGCTGATTTCAGCTCTCTTCTCCTGGGCAATCACGGGAGGCAAGGCACATCGGGTCTACTTACGTCATCTTGGGTTTCCAGAGGATAGGATCGCCAATTTCTACGACGTAGTAGATAACGATGGTTTCCGGAGGCAAACGGGATTGATCCGTAAACGCACTCCTAGTGAATACAACCTGCCAGACAAGTATTTCCTCTACGTAGGACGTCTTGCTCCCGAGAAGAATGTGGAAACCCTGCTCCATTCGTGGATCAGCTATCGGAGGGAGGGCGGAACGTGGTCGCTCGTCCTGGTCGGCGATGGCCCGTGTGCCAATGCCTTGCAGAGGATGGCAGCGGACTGTGGGTTTGCGGCGGAGGTGCATTTCGTCGGCCACCGCGGGTCAAAAGATCTCCCTGCATACTATGCATTTGCCCGCTGCTTTGTACTTCCCAGCACCCGTGAACCCTGGGGCCTTGTTGTAAACGAAGCCATGGCATCGGGCCTGCCCGTTCTAGTTTCCGATAGGTGTGGGTGTGCGGAGGACCTGGTCGCCTCTGGGCGGAATGGCTTTGTGTTTGATCCATCCAAAGCGGAGGAACTCACGTATCTACTGAAAGAGATTGAGAGATTACCTGCAGTAGACCAGGCACAAATGAGCACGGCGTCTCGTGAAATCATCAGGGAGTACTCTCCCTCCGCGTTCGGCAAGGAAGTTGAACGAATCTACACTGATTCAAATTTATCGACCAGCCTCCACAATTCTGACCACATGCTGTAATACCTGCAGTTCCTCCCCAGAATCTGCGAGTTGAAATGGTTCACCGTTCTACAGCTTCCCCGGGGAAGTTGCACATAGCAACCCCGCTGCCTGTCGCGGCGGAACCCTCAAGCACTTGGCTGAACGTGGTCTCCCACGTCGATCCTAGATATGGCGGGTTGAGCGCTGTTGTCCCCGAGCTATGCGGGGCAGTCGCAACGAACAGCTCAGTCGCAGTGCGCCTTGCGGCTTTTTGCCGAGCGGACGAGGCATTCACATCGGGGTCCTTCGCTGGCGTCCCTACAAGCTATTGGCCGGCGGGGAGGATCGATTGGTGGCGGGATAGGAGCTTGCCACGTCGGTTTAGTCAGCAAGTAGACCAGGCTGACGGACTTCATCTTCATGGGCTCTGGGAGCAAAGTACTCAGCTTGGCGCTCAGATGGCGAGATCTCAAGGCAAACCATATGTGCTCTCTGCGCATGGGATGCTTGACCCTTGGGCTTTGCGGAACAAGCGTTGGAAAAAGCGCGCCTATGCTGCCCTCTACGAGCACTCAAACGTTAGGGGCGCCGCATGCCTCCACGCTCTAACGGTTGCAGAGGCTGAAGACTATAGAAGGTTCGGCGGCCGAGGCCCCATTGCTGTCATTCCGAATGGGGTTAGGGTGCCTGAGGGTACTGGGCCAGACCGCTTTCTAGATCGATTTCCAGAGTTGCGAGGCAGGACAATTGTCCTCTTCCTGGCAAGACTTCATCGAAAGAAGGGTTTAGATATTCTCGTCGAGGCTTGGGCTGCGGTCGAGAAGCGGTGGCCCGAAGCTCACCTGGTCCTGGCTGGGCCGGACTTCGACGGCACGCGGCAACGGGTCGCGAATCGCATCAAGGAATTCGGCGTCACCGATCGGGTGACCTTCACGGGAATGCTGGAGCGCGACCTGAAATGGAGCGCCCTGGCTACCGCCACCTGCTTTGTTTTGCCTTCTTACTCAGAAGGCCTAAGTACTTCTGTGCTCGAAGCGATGGCAATAGGAATTCCTGTGATTGTGACAAAGGAGTGCCACATTCCGGAGGTAAGCAGGTACGACGCTGGGTGGGAGATCGACAGCAATGTGGATGAGCTTAGCACCTCACTCGAGAATTGCCTGGATGCTCCCACGGAGTTCAGGCAACGTTGCGGAGAAAACGGCAAACTCCTGGTGGCCGAGCGATATAGCTGGGAATCCGTTGCAGCGCGTATGAGTACTGTCTACGGATGGCTCGCGGGTGGCGCTTTACCTCAAGCAGTCGATTTGATGGTGGCCTAGGCTATGGACGCTATAGAGCTTCGAGACTACGACAATTCGTGGTACTACCCTGGACGCAGCAGTGCATGGAGGATTGCGTGGCTTCTCTTTGGCTCTCCCTTGCTGCGCTGTTCTTGGGTCACGTCGTCCTGGTTACGCATCAACGTGCTTCGATTGTTTGGGGCGCAGATCGGCCAGCGTGTCGTCATGCGCCAGCCGTTTCGAGTCAAATTCCCTTGGAACCTCGTAGTTGGAGACGATTCATGGTTTGGCGAGGAATGTTGGATCGACAATCTCACGACCGTCACCATTGGGCACAATGTCTGCCTGTCGCAGGGGGCTTACCTTTGTACCGGCAACCACGACTGGAGCGATCCTCACTTCGGCCTTAGGGTGGGTCCTATCCGACTAGAGGATGGGTCCTGGGCGGGAGCGCATTGCTTGCTGACACCCGGCGTAGTCCTGGAAGTAGGTGCGGTCGCAGCCGCTGGAAGCGTCGTCACAACAAGCATCCCACGGTTTGAAGTGTACCAAGGCAATCCTGCCACCTTTGTCAAACGCAGGGTGCTGCGCACCGCCTCTCCCCTAAGCGAGAAGGAGCAGGTGCACTCATGAAGATCTTATTTCTCAACCAATTCTTCTGGCCTGACTCATCTGCGACTAGTCAGCTTCTGACCGACCTGGCGCGCGGGCTAGCTGCACGGGGCCACCAGGTTTCGGTCATCTGTGCCGAAGGCGGCTACGCTTCTGCCGCCGCGGAAGAGCCGCCCGCTGTGCGCATAGAACGGGTAAAAGCCCACAGATTCAACCGGGGACGGTTTGGACGAGTCCTGTCTTATTTGTCTTTCTATGTCGGCGCATTTTTCCGCAGCTGTATATCCCCGAGGGCGGATGTAGTCGTGTCTCTTACTACGCCTCCTCTCATCTGCCTGCTAGGTTCCTGGGTAAAAGCACTGAAGGGCTCACGCCATTTGATCTGGGAGATGGATCTATACCCCGATGTGGCGGTGGACCTGGAGCACTTTTCTGCGGGCGGTTTGCCAGACAGGCTTACCGGCGCCCTGGCCGATTTTTCCCGACGAAACGCTGATGGCCTTCTGGCGCTCGGTGAATGTATGAAGCGGCGTCTAGTCGCGAGAGGCGTCCCATCGTCCAAGATCTTTATTGCGGAGAATTGGGCGGACAGCACAGCTATTCGCCCGCGCGAAAAGTCCGGCGGCGCGGGACAACTTGTGGTTCTTTACTCGGGAAACCTGGGCCTTGCGCATGATCTGGACACAATCGTGGAGTCAATCACTTGCCTGCGGGAAGACGAGCGCTTCCAGTTTCTCTTCGTGGGCGGGGGGGCACGACGTGCAGAATTGGCGCATGTTTGCAGTACCCGTCATCTCGACTCGGTGGAGCTGCGACCGTATGCCCCGCGCCATAGTCTCGGCGCCAGCCTCGCGTTGGGCGACATCGGGCTGGTGACGCAGCGGGATGTTTGCTGCGGCTCTGTGGTGCCCAGCAAAGTGTACGGCATCCTTGCTGCGGGCAGACCCATACTGTTTATTGGCCCTAAGGAAGCCACCCCAGCCCGCATCATTAAGGCCGCTGGTTGCGGATGGCAAGTGGACTGCGGTGACGTCGCAACCCTTACCGCACTTCTTCTTCATCTAGCGGAGCACAAAGATGAGGTCGTCCTAGCAGGCGAACGCGCGCGGCAGACGCTGGTGGAGCGGTATGACATCACGATCGGCGTCGCTAACATCGCCGCTATCTTAGAACGGTTCCAAGTTCCCTCGGTTAGGACGAAGAGTCCGGACCGAGCTGCTTTGTACCCCACACGACCACAGACGCCGAGCAAAAGCCTGGAAAGCACCTTGTCGGATGAAGGGGAGACTGTATGCCCGCTTTGCTCGCTTTAGGAACCATTGCATTTTTGCTGTGCCTCATGGTCACGCCGATCTGCAGAGATATCTTCCTGCACTATAAGATCGTTGACCTTCCGGACAGCGACCGCAAGCTTCATCTCGGTCCTATTCCGCGGATCGGCGGGCTTCCCATCGTGCTTTCTTACGCGGGAGCGATGGGTCTAATGTTCTTCTGCGCGCCACACGGTGCGCGCATTTACATTCAGCATCAGAGGCTCTTATTTTCTTTGTTGCCCGCCGCGGGAATTGTATTCGTAACCGGCCTGATCGATGACATCATCGGGCTCAAGCCCTGGCAGAAGTTGACTGGCCAGTTTATCGCAGCCGTGCTGGCAGTTTCGCTTGGGGCACGTCTGTCGATCCTGAACGGATTACCTGCATCATTATGGGTCACAATTCCCTTCAGCCTCGCATGGCTGATAGGCTGCACCAATGCAGTGAACCTCATCGATGGTCTGGATGGGCTTGCGTCGGGCGTGGGGCTCTTCGCAACGCTCGCAACACTTGGTGCGGCTCTGATCGGAGGTAATCCTGGGCTGGCCATGGCTACCGTTCCTTTAGCCGGATGCCTCTTAGCCTTTCTGCGCTATAACTTCAGCCCAGCTTCAATCTTTCTAGGCGACTGTGGCAGCTTGACCATCGGTTTTCTACTTGGATCATTTGCCCTGATCTGGAGCCAGCATGGCGGGGGGACACTGTTCGGCATGGCTCTCCCCCTGATGGCCCTCTCCCTTCCATTGCTCGATGTAGTCCTCGCAATTTGCCGGCGCACGCTTCGTAGCGTGCCCATTTTCAAGGGAGACCGCGGGCACATCCACCACATGGTCATGGCGCGTGGATTTAAACCTCATACCTCCGCCCTGATCCTGTATGGCTTCTGCGCGATTGCCTCGTCTCTCGCGCTGCTGCAGACGTTTATTGATCTTCGGTACCGAGCACCCATCTTCCTCGTATTCGGAGGGCTGATCTGGCTCGGCGTCAATTTCTTGGGGTATGTAGAACTACAAGCAATTCGGCAATTACTCTCGCGCAAGCGCCTGCTCGCTTTACTGAGAGGAGAGATCTACCTCCAGGATCTCGACAGGGCACTTGCCAAGGCGCAGACCATAGACGACTTCTGGCGTGTAGTCCGGGGAACATGCCTGGAATTGGGGATCGCGAGTGTGCGCATGAACTTTGGCCAAATAGTGTATGAGGAGCTCTTCCAGGCTCAACTGGATCAGCCCAGGTGGGCCCTGACATTGGCACTTGGCGACGAGGGAGAGCTGATTGTAACCAAGTCGGCTGACGCCCGTCCGCCGACATTCATGCTGACAGTGCTCGAATACCTGCAGGATGCCGCCGTACTAAGAGAGAGCACACTCTCCAAATCGAGAGGGGGCTTATCTGACGCGGCTTGAAAGGCACATAGCCTTCCCGCGACGCTAGCTAGTTTGCCAGATCGTAACTAGGTACATCAGTAGTCTATGTACGGGCTATCTACTAGGCACGTCATCCGGTGAGGCAGACAATAAGTGCGCATGCACTATAAAACGCTTTGGAGCAGCCCCCACATAATAGAACGGGTAACAGGTAATGAGTGTTAGCTCCGGCTCTCCGCCGATGTCCAGCACTGAAACGTTGTCCGGATCAACGATTTCCGTCCGGTCGACTATGTAGTGGTAGGTTCCGCCGGGGCCGCTCACACGAATGTCCATGTTGCGCCTGATGTTCTTCAAAGGGCGAAAATAGGTATCGCGGTGTCCTGCCAGTCCCAGCGTGCCGAGCCCGCCCGGCATTGCCGTACCAGGGACGTGGCCGACTCCTTGGAGGAGGCTTTCGACTTGGTAGTCCGAAAGGATCGGCACCGAGAGTGAAAGTGCCGGGATTTCAAGCTTGCCGATGACATACGCGCCTCCGGCGAGGTGCGTGTCTGCCGAAGAGGAGACTGTAGCAGATGCAGCCGAGCCCGCTGCTCCCTGCATCATCATGCGGCGGCGGCCGACTCCTTGACTCGCCCGCGCAGCCTCACTGGACAGAATGGCGACGGCGCCTGACAACAGCGCCGACACGATCCCAATGCCCAGCAGCACAGCTTCTGTGCGACGCGACCACATATAGCCTTCGACCTCTCCGCTAGGAGCGGCGCGACAGCAACGTTACCCGACTGATGTGTAGGATGCCCGCGAGAAGCAGACAACAAAGGCCCGTTGCCCATATGACAGGCATGTAACCGGCGGTATGCGGAAGACGAGCGATCACATGATGGCTCTTAGGGGAAGCGGGTTGCGCAACATGTTCTGGGCTGCGTGGCTGGTCCAATGTCGATACTTCACGGGGCGCAACAGTACGCGACGCGGGACCCGCGGGCGCATTTTCCGCCACTACCGGGGTTGGCACGTACCGCTGTGCTTGTATCGCCGGGGTCTTCGCGTCAGTTCCGGTCGCCGTGAGGGACAGTGTCCACAACGTGACGACCTGCAGGTCGTCTTGAGACATTTTTGACAAGACCGGGCGTCCTTCGGAGTCCGGATCAACCGCCACTACTTTAGCGGCATTCAACTTGGCCAGAGCAACGGCCTCGGTCTTCGGGTAAACGAACTCTACCGTGGATCCCTTGGTAAATTCGAATCCTCGCAAGACCCCAGTTCCTTCCAGACCGCTACTCCAACGGATAGCGCCTTGGGCAGCGTCGCCGAAATCACTGTGCGGAATACCCAGGAACATCGTGTGGTCCGTACTCGAAGCGCTGTCAATCCTCACGATCATGCGATCGGATAACTGATCCACTATGTGGATGGAGTACTGGCCAGGCTTTAGTATTCCCCCTGGCACTTCCGTCTTTTCAGTCAACGTAAACTGTGAAGTTGATCCAGCGTAGCTCCGCTGCCCCAAGGCATCCCCGGATGCAGAAACAACGAGAAGGCCAACAACGAGTGCGCGTGTAGCTTGGAGCATTGAGATCTCCCTTGCATCGATTCTCGTACTACCCTGGGTGAGTAACATATTGGACGGCTCGTTGCTCCGATCGGGATGCTCGGTTATCTTGATCCATTGCAAATTAGCAGCGATTCGACCGCCGTTGCTCCGGTTTTCCGTCAGAGTAAGCTATCCATAGCCCGTTTGAGCCGCGCGGCAGCTTTGTCCCAGGTAAATTCACTAGCGCGGTTCTTACCTGCCAACACCATTTGTGCCGCCGCCTGGGAGTTAGTTAGGACGTACTCTATCGCGTCGATGTGAGCGCGAGGATCATCAGGATCTGCTAGGAAAGCTGCGTCTCCTGCAACTTCGGGAATCGAAGAGGCATTGCTTGCTACGACGGGGGCACCACAGGCCATCGCCTCTAGAATTGGCATTCCGAAGCCCTCATATCGGGACGGAAACCATACCAGTGCCGCCGAGGCATACAAGGCATGCAAGGCATCATCGCTGACAAACCCCAGCATCCGTACATTTCTGCCGAGGGCCTGCAAGCGAGCGGCATACCAAGGGTCAGAGTGATTGACCACTGCCAGGACGAGTTCGGGATACTTGCTGAGCAATAGAGGTGCGGCTTCAAGGATGAGGTCCGCGTTTTTACGAAAGTGCAGTCCACCTGGTATCAGGAGGTATGACCGCCCGGCAAGGTTTTCTTCGGCCAGATATAGCTCTCCCGCGGGAGTAACCGGAGAAAAGAACCTTGGGGTGACAGCATTCGGAACTACCTTGATGCGGGAGGCTATCTGCGGAAAGAAGTGGGTCAACCTCGCTGCCGAGAAGTGAGAGACGGTGTGGAACATGTCCGCGCGTTTTGAGAGCTTATGAAACAGAATCTTCCATTTGATTTGTTGGGTCAGGAACGACCTATCTCTCTTGTGTGCGCTTTGCTCGAAGTATGCAGCGTCGTGAAGCGTAACCACCAGGCGTGCTTTTGTGGTCGGTACGTACGATTCGCCCGTGCAGAATATAACCTGCGCATTTGGCCAGTAGCTCTCGGCCAGAGGCTTATCGAAGGCGAACCACCGTGCCTGTTGTCTTGAGGTATCTGAAGCAAAGGTGTGATATCGAAAATCTGTCCACGGTTTGCCCACGAGCGGCAGAATGCGGGCTTGATCCGCGGAATCGGCGAGGATTCGCAGTTCGACATCCGGTCTTAGTGCGAGATGCTCTGTAAGCTGTCTCGCAACACGACCTGCGCCAGTAGACGCATGGATATTTCTAAGGTGTACGAAGGCAAGTAGCTTTAGAGGCTGCGCGGAGAGACGCTCGCAGGGTGGAGCCGCAAGCGAGACCTCCGGCGAATTAAGCGCCATTCTGTACGTCCTGGGCAGACCACTTCGTCACGCGTCGTAGCAGCTGGACAATAACTACTCTACTCGGAACCCAGCGGTGTATGCGACCTACCCGGAGGAGAATGGCCGCTGCCGTCCCGAATATCGCGGCCATGGCTGCTGTGAGTACGAGGGCGTTTGCGGGGTTGGCCGCTCTCGCCCAGGAAGCAACGGCCAAAGCTATGGCAGTTCCGGAGCCTAAAGCAAAGACTGTAACCATGCCTTTGGGTACGTAGTCCTTGCGCGATAGCAGACACAAAACGAGTACCGCTGAGATGAAATGTGCCGTGAGGTAGATCCCCATTGCTTTCCATGCGCTGCCACGATGCAACATCAGCACAGTGGCAGCCAGCGCGACAAAAGCCGCCCAAAGCGTATTGATAACGGCGGTTGCTCGAATAGAGACAATCGAGAGGCGCGCGGCGGCCGGAGCGTTGCCCATATGAATTACCGATACAACCAGCGCAAGCACCACTGCGGTACTTGCGGCGACGTACCCTCGCCCATATACAAGGAGTATGGCCCATGGCGCCACGATGATTCCTGCTCCTGCCAGCAGAAACGCGGCCATGGTGGAAGCGTAGGTGCAGAGCGCCATTACGTTTTGTGGGGTGTTTGCAGCCTGGTCGGCTTGGTCCGCCATCATGGCGTAGCTACTCTCGGTGAGCATGCTCGGCGCAAGCCCTGCAATATTCCGTAGTTGGCTTGCTATGGCGAAGAAGCTCATCTGCGCAAGACTGCTATCCGCCCGGGCCAGAAGAGTGGTAAGCCACCAACCGGCGAAGTTGACGCCAATCAGCCCCGCAAGTTGCACCATTCCAAAGGACCAGACTTCCCTCAGCATAGGAAGCAGCGGAAGCGTCGGCTCAACGGTGCTCAACGGAAGCAGACCCAGAGGGCGTGCAAGAGTAAGGCAGGTGATCACGGCCGCGGTCGTAATGATGCCCTGCAGGATAATCATGCGGACGGGATCATGGCCCGCAGCGGCAAAGGGAATGATAAAGACCATTCCTAGGCCCACCATCACAGAAAGTAGAAGCAGCGCAGGCAGGCGGCTTTGGCCGATGAAGAACCCGCGCGCGCACTCCAGCAAAATAATCCCGACTGCCGACACGACGGTCCACCGCAAAAGACGAGCCAGACTCGCTTTCTGCATGAGATGGGCTAAAGGAGAGGCACCCAGCCAGAGTCCCCCGGCGGCCAGAAGCGCCGAGACGATAGAGACAATGGCCAAAGCTCGTGCGAGCGCAGAGTAGCCGGGTCCGCCCCGGCGGTATTTGCCCGAAAAGCGAGCTGCGGTTGCTCCAATGCCTCCTCCGGCATACGTGGAGATATTGTTGGCTGTGCTGATGGCGAGGGAATACGCTCCAAACGTACCAGCGCCCCCCAGGCGGGCTGCAAGGATGTTTGCGAGGAAACCCATCCCGCGTTCCACGGATACTGCGAACCCAAGGGCAGCACTGCCCTTCAGTAGATGCTTTGCGACGTGACGTGGAACACCGGCTGCTGGGGGCACCGGAGCGTCAGCAATCGGCTCGTCCAGTCCGGTCGGGGCGGCCGGCACCATCACCGTATGCCCACTTCCTCAGCTTCGACGTGATGATCCCGATAGCCGTAGTAGGACTTGTAATAGCTCCGCAAGCCCTGCTTGGCGGGATCGAAGTCGTTAAGAATAGTGCCCACGATGTGAACGCCGTCCCGCGCAAACAGCTCGATCGCGTTGACCGCATCCTCTCGCATGGTCACTCCCGAGCGGACGACAAGAATCACACCGTCCGTGTGGCCGGCAAATAGACGCGCGTCCGCCATATGCAGCATTGGGGGTGTATCGATCAAGATCACGTCGAATGATTCAGCCAGCTTGTTCAACAATTGCCTGAGACGTGTGGTGTGCAGCAGATCGAGAGCGCTGCTGGTCCCACTACCCGATGGAAGCACCCAAAGATTCGGGATGCTGGTCTGAACACAGAATTCGCCGGTATGGAGGCTAGACAGCGGCGCCTGGCTAGACAGCGCGTTACGCAGCCCAACTTTGTTGGGAACCCCGAGCGCGGTATGCAGAGTCGGTCGTCGGAGGTCACCATCCACAACGAGCACACGCAGACGAGACTTGCTCAGAGCAACGCCCAGGTTGGATGTAACGCTTGTCTTTCCGTCGTTCGAGCTGGGGCTTGCTACTACGTATATGCGGGACGTCTTTGAGGCTGCTTCCGACAGCATGATGGAAAGCGTGGCACTCCGGTAGGCTTCGGCGACGAGGGAGAAGTTATCCTCCCACTTCGCCAAGGACAGCGCATCGGACGGAGGATTGGCTGCCATTCCCAATCCCATGGCGCTGGTTAACTTACGGGCAGCCGATATGCCCGTGAGGGTTGATTCTGTAGCAGACGGAATCACGCCAAGTTCATGGAGATGAAGATGACGCGAAGCGTCACCGGGCAGCCGCAGGACCTCAAAGTTGCGATCCTTGAAGAAGGCGAGGCCTAGACCAGCGAAGGTACCAAGAAGAACGCCAACAAGTGCCGCGCTCCCTCTGCGGGGCGTTATGGGCAGCCTGGGGATGCGAGCTGCGTCGACGATGTGGAGCGTGGATGCATGCATCGCGGAGGCGAAACCCGCCTCTTTGGCGTGCTGTAGCAGCGTTTCATAGAGGTGCTGCTCCGACTCCACTTCGCCGCGCAGCAATCTGACCCGGGACGCTTTGCCCAGATCAGACGAGACGCCTGCCGCCGTGGCTTCGTACGTCGCCCTGAGGAGCGCCTCCCGGTGACGAGCTGCTTCGTACTCATTGCGCATCCTGTCGGTGTCGGCACCTCGCTCGATGGCAAGTCCTGCCTCTACCTCGCGTATCTGCGAGCGGAGATGAATGACCTTTGGGTTCTCCTCGGTCAACGGCGGAACCAGCTGCGCGACTTGGGCGCGCAGGTCCGCCAGCTTCTGCTGGTATGCCTGATAAGCCGGGCGATCTACGACACCGGGAACCGTGTCTGCGGAGGAACTGCTCGCGACGGCGGCTTGCGCTTCCCTTTCCATCCGCTCAGCCTGAGCACGTACGAGCTCCTGCTGCACATCCCGCAGCCGGTCTTCGCCTACGCTGTTACTCTCCTGGCTTAGGATCAGCCCGTTGCCGCCTACGGCGACTTCGAGGTTCTTCTCTAATTCCTGAGCTTTGAGGCGGACATCCTCCGCCTGCTGGGCGAGCCATTCGCTGGTCTTGCGAGCCTCTGATCCGCGTGAGCGCTGGTCTTCAACCTGAAACTCGGTGGTGAGCGTGTTGCAGAACTTGGCCGAAAACTCCGCGCTCCAGGAGTCGCACGTCAGTTCGATCAAGCGCGTGAGCCCGAGTGGCTTCGCCTTCACATGCAGAGCCGTGTAGTCTACGAGGTCGCCATATGGGATCTCGGTACCCGAAGTTATGTGGAGTGTTCGCTTGAAGCGCGAAACGAGGTCGTTCCGAACTATGAAGGCAGAGTGCTGCTCCGCTTTCAGGCGTGCAGCCGTGTTCTCCAGCAGCGTGTCGCTCTGCAGCAACTTGATCTGCGTCTGTACGTAGCTGTCGTTCGAGGTAGTACCTTCATCGCTGGTCGGCGCCACCGACTTCATGTTCATGAAGTCGCTATTGAGGCTCTGAATATCAATGGACGTGCGCGCCTGGTAGACCGGTACCGCATTGACGTTCCACAAGACGCTTAGCACCAATCCCAACACCGCACTAAACGCGATGAGCCAACGATATCTGCCGATGGTACGGAGATAGTCCAAGAAGAGACTCGAGCTCGGTTGCTCGCTAAAGCTCTCCGGCAGAGCTGGAGTACCCTGTCGGGGAAGACGCGATCGGGCAGCCGCAGCTTTCTGCCTGCGTACCAACGAACTATCGGACTGTGGCAGCCACTCATCCATAGGAACGGTCCATATCTCTTGAACGTGTCTCTGAATTGCTACCGGTAAATGATGATGCCTGTGGTAACCGCCAGAATGGCATCGGTCGCACGCTTCGCGGACGACTTGATTGCGCTGTTCGGAATATAGAGCACGTCGTTGGCATATAAAGGAACATCCTCCGCTTCGCCCTTCGAAATCTTGGAGATATTGACTTCAATATTTTTCGGCTTTCCATCGCCGTTCTGGGCAGGGCGAAGGATCCTTGCCCTACTTGCAGCGGCGTTCTGGTCTAAGCCTTCAGCAAGCGACAGGGCCTGAAGCAGCGAAATGTTGCCCTTGATGGGAAGCGGAAACCCGCCCGCCCTGCGTACGTTCCCCACCACGTACACTATGTCTGCCTTGGGGACAGAGATGATGTCGTTGGGTTGAATCAGAACGTTCAACGCGGGGTTCCTGGACGATAACAAGTCGCTCAATGGCAGGGTCAGTATGCTCACTCCTTGTGCAAGATCGACGTATGCCCCGGGGCCTTCCAGCTTCCCCCACCGCAGCTCCCGTGTAACGGTGACGGTCGACCCTGCGTCCGCCGTTCGGATCCCGCCGGCGACAGAAAGCGCTTCAATCAGGCGTCGTGGACCTTGGAGCTGCTGTACGCCCGGGTTGTTGACCGCGCCCACGACGGATACCGGATGTCCCTTGTCGTCCGTGAGGTTGAGAGAGACATGGGCAGGATTGATGTACTTCGTGAGCTTCTCCGTAAGCTCCTTCCGCAGTTGCTCCACCGTCTTCCCGCTCGCTTGAATGGTGCCGACAAGCGGCAAATCGATATATCCGTTTGGATCGATTTTGAGCGGCCGATCCGGTATGTCTTCAAGGTCGACCACATGGATGGAGAGCTGGTCCCCTACCCCGAGCACGTAGTCAGGAGGCGGCGAAGGGCGAGCCTGAAGCGTGGGCTGGGTACGTGCAGGCGCAGCCATTGCGATCGTCAGAAAGACGACGGATGCGCGCGTGAACAATGTGCAAGCCTTGGGCATTCAGTCGTTCGCCTCGTGACGTAGTTAATACGCTGACGTGCCCTGTCTGGACCTAACCTTTCGACAGTATTGCTTGAACCCCCGCGGGTTCATAGCGCGATTTTAAGGCGTGCCTTGGGTTTTGGAGCCTACGCAGGAGATTAATTTGGAAAACTTTAGTAACAAATTGAAGGCCAAACTGGTGCTTTCTATGTGCGTGGCTATATCTTGGGACTTATAGACAATCAGGACTCCAGGTAGAAGCGAACACTGCAAACCTTTCGGCGCGTGCGCACGCGTTCAATTGTTCGACACTTCAGCTATGGGGTTCAACTTGGTCCTGTCAGACGCCGAAATCCCGGTTGCAGTACAAACCGACATCCCGTCGGCTGATCGACATGAGATCAAGGCCTCTCTGGGCCTCAGTTTTGTTCTGTTCAGCGGCATAGCGGCTATCCTCGCAGGCCCACTGCTTTCGGGATCATCATGGCTCTTATTTGTGCAGGATGACTTGTTGTACTACCTGAAGGTAGCGCAAAATCTCGCACAAGGAAACGGTTCTACCTTCAACGGGATGGTTGCTACCAACGGATACCAACCCCTTTGGTTTCTGGTTCTCACCGTCCTCAGTCGTGCCACTCGAAATCCAACAGCGATTCTTACATTTCTGGCACTTACAGACTTTTTTGCTGCCCTGTTAACGTTTCTCCTCGCCAGAAGGCTCGTTGAATCTACAGGAGTCCGGCCACTTGTTGTTTTCGCATTTGCCGCCTGGACGACGCTATATTCGCTGACGCTCTTCTTCTACGGCATGGAGACCACCCTGACCGTGCCGCTCATGCTTGGGGTCATATGTCTACTGCGCGACGTTGCCTGGCTCACACGGTCGGCACGACACACGTTTGTATTCGGGCTCTTGTTAAGCGGTATGGTGCTGTCACGCATCGACACACTCATCTTCGGCGGGCTTCTACTTGCCGGTATTCTGCTCTTCCCTTCTCTAAGGTGCCTCGTGCGCCCGCGCCTCGTTCTTGGGTTGCTTCTTGGCCTGCTCCCAATAGCGATCTATTTCGGCATCAACCACCTCTTGTTCCAGACCTGGCTTCCTGTCTCAGGAATGGCGAAAGAACTGAAGTTCGGGCGTGCACCTTCGCTCGAGCCGTGGCGCGTATTCTTTCATCCGCTTGCGGGCGCCTTTACGCTACTTCTGCTCGGGGGGATGGGCATCTTTCACCGGATCCGGCGGCGGCTATCGCCCATTGATCGGGTTGTCTTCCTTTCAACTCTGAGCTTCCCATTCATCTACTACTTCATCCTAAGTTGCGTCAGCGACTGGACTCTTTGGGGCTGGTACATGTATCCGCTGCGCGCCGCAGTTTGCGTCAGTTTTGTGTTGCTTTGCAGCTGGCCTCCTCTATCCAGAATTCTGGCGCTGCCCTGGGTCACAGGTGCGCTTGTTTTGACGGTCGTATGCGGTGTGGGGCTGATGCGCTGGACACGGCAGCAGGCGGACATACAAGCGGCCTCGGTCGAAATTGCCGCCTTTGCACAGGCACATCATGGGACATACGCTATGGGTGACCGGGCCGGTCGAGTGGCATACCTACTGGACGACCCAGTAGTGCAGACCGAAGGACTGATGATGGACAAGGATTACCTCCGCTTCGTTCGGCAGCAGACCCCCCTTCGTGATGTCCTCGCTCACTATGGAGTTCATTACTACATCGCAACCGCCTACAAACCTTTCACCGGGTGCTTCGAGGCGAACGAACCGGCAAAAGCCGGGCCGGCTTCTGCGCATATGCGAGCAGAGTTCTGCGGTCCACCTGTAGCCACGTTTTTGCATGAGGGTACGCGCACGCTGATTTACGACCTGGGCCAGAGGTGAAGGTGGCGAGCAATCGCCTGAACTCCAGAACGTGTTTCGGAGAGTTGCCATGGCGCGCCGTAGTTTATTCCCAAAGCTTCTAACCCTGGGGGTCTATGCCCTGGCTACTCTTCAGTTCATCCGGTACTACGTGGTTTCTACTACGTTTTATCTGGACCCGCGGCGTTACCTGAGCGGTCGGGAGCGCCTGCCTTTTCAGGAGCGTATCCTGCCAATTTTCCTGATGTGGCCAATCAATCATTCGGGATTTCTGATGCGCCATTTTTCCCATCCCAATCGGGGTTGGGACGCAGCTTCAGCTTCAAGTCCAGACCAGTTCGCGTTCTACGTCATCGCGCTGTGTTCCTTTTCAGTGGCTGGCCTTCTGGTGGTGTTGCTCTACGGCGCGGTGCACCCGGAGGGAAGACTCCGTGTACTGGTTTTTCCCATGTTTATGGTTTTGACCATGTGGGCCTACATGGTGCACATCGACGCGAACTTCTCTTACCCATATGACATGCCGTCTCTTGCCTTTTTTGCGGGCGGCCTTCTGGCGATCTACACTCGCAAATTCCTGCCGTTGCTGCTGATCGTGCTGATCGGGACGGCGAATCGGGAGACGACGCTGTTCCTGGTCGGCATCTACGTCCTTGATGCTGCCTCGCGAGACATAAGTCCACGAACGGTTCGCGCAATTCGCTTCATGGAGCGCTTTTCGTTCCGGCAGGTACCCTGGCCGCGGGTGGCTTTGCTGCTGGCGATTTGGATGGCCGTGAAGCTCACGATCCACATGCACTTCTCCCATAACGACCGTTCTGAGGATTTTGTGCGGATCAGGGAGAATCTTGGTCGATTGACGCCCAGGCTATGGCCAGTGCTGTTCAACATATGCGGCTATGTTCTGCCCGTTGTGATCGTGTTGCGAAGTCGTCTATTCCCGGTGCGATTCGCCAACTACCTGTACATCTTTCCGCTCTGGCTTGCGGTCATGTTTTACAGCGGCGTCATTCTGGAGAGCCGTATCTTCGGAGAGCTGTGCACGTACACTGCGGTGGCCTCTGTGCTGCTTATTGAGCAACATCTGATAGGAGCCAGGGCGGCCGCTCACGAAGACGACGGGCTTCTAATGGCCGAGGTACCTGCTCTTGAAGATTCAAGCGTGGGCAGTTCGCGCGGTGGGTTCGCAGCATAGCGTCCTCGGCCGCCACCATGGCTTGCCCGCCTCCGGACCCGCTGGACTTCCCATTGCTCCGCGGGCTTGTTTATGATGGTGAGCGGCCGTGACCGAGCCTGGCAACAGGGTTGCGCCATGGTTCATAGCGTCGCTGCAGCACAACACTCTACCCCTCAAATCCGGATACCCTGAATGACATCACCACATGATCGCCGCTCCTTTCTGCGCACTCTCGGCTCCGCCGGTATGCTATCCGCTCTCCCCGTGTCCGCCTTCGCGGGGGAGGCAGCGCCGCTAGCGCAGGCCGCTGCTGTATCGGATATGGTTGCGCCGCCGCAACCAGTCAACTTCGCGGTCTGCGGGATGAGCCACGATCATATCCATGGGATGGTGGGCGCGATGCAAAGAGGCGGCGCCACGATGGTTGCCTATTTTGGCGAGGAGCCGGACAAGCTCGCTGGCTTCCGCACTCGATATCCCGGCGTTCGCCAGGCACGCTCCGAGGATGAGATTCTGTCAGACCCCAAGATTCAACTGGTCCTCTCATCCACGGTCGCAAGCCGGCGTGCGCCTCTTGGCGTCCGAGTGATGCGCCACGGCAAAGACTTCCTGTCCGACAAGCCAGGCATTACAACGCTTGACCAGCTCGCAGAAGTACGCAGAACATTGAGCGAGACGGGCAGAATCTACGGGATCATGTACTCCGAGCGGCTTGAGGTTCGTGCCGCCGTGAAGGCAGGCCAACTGGTCCACGACGGCGCGATCGGCAAGGTGATTCAGACGATCAACATCGCACCGCACCAGATCGAGCAAGGCGCCTCCGGCAAGGACGCGGGCGGCGCTTCCAAACGCCCGGACTGGTTTTGGGATCCGGACCTGTACGGCGGAATCCTTACGGATATTGGCTCGCACCAGGTCGATCAGTTTTTGTTCTACACGGGCTCGACGGAAGCCAACGTCGTAGAAAGCCAGGTCGCAAATGTGGCACACCCGGCACACCCCCGCTTTCAGGATTTTGGCGACATGGTCCTTCGGGGCAACCGCGGTCTGGGCTACGTGCGCCTGGACTGGTTTACGCCGGACGGTCTGGGAACCTGGGGCGACGGTCGTCTCTTCATCCTCGGCACGGAGGGGTACATTGAAGTCCGCAAATACACGAATGTGGCAGTGGACAAACGCGGAAACAATCTCTTTCTGGTCAACCGCAAAGAATCCCGCTACCTTGACTGCAACGACGTTCCACTCCCCTTTGGCCCACAGTTTATCCAGGACATCCTCCACCGCACCCACGTGGCACAGGATCAGGTGCAGTGCCTCCTGGCGGCGGAGTTGGTGTTGAAAGCCCAGCGCGACGCACGGCAGGTTAGCCTGACCACCTAGACAACGCCGGCCGGTACGTCATCTTCCGCGACTATATACCCGATTGCCGCCTGATCAGGGCGCGCCCAGGGTCCACTGCGAGCCACGATAGGGCACCGAGTAAGGCCAGCAGCGCAGCGGCAAAGAACGATACCGTCCACCCGAAGTGAGCCGCAATGAGCGGCGTCAGTGACGCAGTGCAGGCGCCCCCGGTCTGGGCGCCCATGTTCATGATCCCCGAGACCACGCCCGTGTACTCCCCCGCGAAGTCCGCACTTACCGCCCAGAAGCAACTCTGCGAGATGTACAGGATGCCCGCGCCGCACGCGAGGACGATGCTCGCCGTCTCTGCCTTCGTTGCGCTGGAGCCAAGGACCATGAAGACGGCGGTGAGAGCCATCGCTGCAGCAGGCAGGAGACAACGCCCAGCCCGAAGGCCGCGGTGCCGGACGAGCCAGTCGCTCGCTGCCCCGCCAAGCAGGCACCCGACCGTCATCCCGAGGAAGGGTAGCGTGGAATACAGTGCACTGGCCTTCAGATTGAGACCCCGCACCTGGGCAAGGTAGATGAAAAACCAGGCAAAGAAAATCCAGGCGACATAGCCAAAGGCGAAGTAGCTTGCGGTGAGGGCAAGCACATCTCGGCTGGCGAAGATGCGCGCCCAGGGTACCGAATGCCGCCCGCTCCCGCCCGAGGCGCGCTCCGCAGCGGCCTCCGGTGTGCTGTCGCGCCCTGAGCGGATTAGCTCGAGCTCAGCCGGGCCCATCCAGGGGTGCTGCTCCGGCGTATCGCGGGAGAACAGGTACCATCCCGCACCGACGAGCAGGGCAAGCGCCGCGCTAAACCAGAACGATGCGCGCCATCCCGAATGCAGGATGATGGCGGTGACGAGCGGCGGAGTGATGCCCGATCCGATGCCGACTCCGGCGAAGATGACGCCGTTGACCTTGCCTCGCTCCTGCAACGGGAACCAGCGCTCGACAAACTGGCTGGCAGCCGGATACATGACAGCTTCTCCGGCTCCTAAAGCGAAGCGGATGAGAGCAAAGGTGAATAGCGCCCCGCGCATGCCTGGGGGAACGATCGCGGTCAACGCGGTGGTGACAGCCCACCAGACCAGTGCGATGCCGAGCGCACGACGTGATCCCAGGCGACGGGCCACCAGTCCCGCTGGGATCTGAAACACGATGTACCCGACGAGAAACGCAGTGAACACCCAGCTAAGCCCGCTATTGTCGAGCGAAAACTCGCGGCTGATCTGCAGGCCCGCGATAGAGATATTCGTACGGTCGAGGAAAGCGACCGCGCTCAACAGAAACAGGCACCCAGCAAGGGCATGGCGAAGGTGCTGCCTCGGCCGACGTGGCGCTGCTTCAAACTCTCCCACGCCGCTCTGGTCCGGGACTCGCTTCAATATAGGCATTCTTTCATTAGCGCACATGAACATCCCAGACCTTGGCCATACGCGACGTGCCGGCGGGTCCCGTCACGTCGAGAATCACGGTGTAGATACCGGGCCTGCCGGGGCGTTCTTCGTATCGATGACTGGGATTCTGCTCGATCGAACTTGTGCCGTCGCCGAAGTCCCACTTCCATCCGGTCACCTCGCCCTCCGAGGTGTCTCGAAACGCTACCACCCTCCGCGTCTCATCCACTACTTTGAACGTCCACTGCGCACTGATCGCCTTGCGGAACTGCGGCTCAAGCGGCATCAGGCGAAACCCCACAAGCTCCGACGCATTTCCGAAGAATGTCTGCTTGTGCGAAAGATTCCAGAAGTTCCGCTTGCTGGAGTTCGGGTCGTCGTAGTCGATCACCGCCCAGGACAGCCCAGCAGCTTACCCTCGCGCAGCGACGCTTCCGACCGCCCGCTCCGGGCCTTCGCACCCCGCATAGTCGAATGGCGTGATCCAGAACTCGAGCATCAACTTGCCCGGCTCTCCCGGCTTGAAGTTGTACTCGATGGCGTGGTTCGCGTACGGCAGTTCCTTCGTATACTGCGCGCATCCCCAGTCCATCGCCCAGTCCTTGCCCAGGGCGGCGTGAAGATGTGGTAGTTCTGCGCATGCGCGCCCTGCTGCGAGAAGTATGCGTCCGAGCTGCTGATTCGCGGATCCATCTTCGCCATGCGCCCACCGCCTCCGGCTGTCCACACATCGCGATGGTAGATATCGATCAGCGGCCCTCCGGACAGGTCGCCATCGACCACTACCTCGAAGATGTCGTTATGCAGATCCGGCCGCGAAAAGTCCCAGTAGTTGTCGTACGCCTCGTAGAGGAAATACAGACGGTTCAGGCCCTTCACCCAGCCCACCTTCACCTTGACGTCCAGATCTTTTGAGGTCGCAGTTGCGGCCGTGCCCGCCGGGAGCCTCAGTATTCTCGAGTTGGTCCATTCCAATCGCATAGCTGTCGGGCACCATCGCCCAGTCCTCGTCGTTGCCATCGATCCGTGGGATCTGATCAGCGGAAACTGGAAAATCTTGAATGTGATGTCGGGCCGTTCAAGCGCTCTGGCAGGAACGATGAGCAACACCAGGGCGAAGAAGCGCACAATTGCAACGTCATACGGTCTCCTGCCTGGGTGAGCGTTCTAGCGGTCGATTCGTTTCATGGCTTTGTCCATCGCGTCCATGATCCAGCGGGTATCCCAGCCCCGGCGCAGTGGGCGCCTGATGAAACCATCCTTATCAGGTCGGAACTTTACCTTCATGAACGGGTGATCCGCCAGTTGCGGGGATACGGCATCTCGAACCAGCACGCGTTCGGCAAGGCCAGTTCAAGGTGGAAGTGCAGGCTAGATCGGGAGGTTGCCCCAGTTGTGTGGGGTGCATTCCAACCCGAAGGCATCCGCCAGCAGACCTACTCTCATCGCTCCGCTGATGCCGCCGACGTTGTCCGCAATCAGGCGGACGACATCCAACGCATCCTTCTGATGTATTCTGCGAAATCCGGAGATCGAATAAATAAACTCGCCGACATGGATCGGCAGGGTGAGCGCGGCGCACAGTTCGATCAGCCCTTCCTGATCCGTCGTGCGGATCGGGTCCTCGAACCATGCATAGTTCAACTCATCCAGCAGCCGCCCCACCTTCATCGCCTCATAGCGGTTGTACATCTGCACGGGATCATGCATCAGGATGAACTCTCGCCGACCGCCTTGCGTACCTCGCGGATCTCCTCCATGTGCCCGATGTAGGCAGGGATCGCTGTCCCCTTCGCATGGGCGCCCGCTGCCGGGATGGATCTTGTACGCCTTGAAGTTCTCGGCCCTGGCCTTCAGTGCCTCCGGCACATAGTCCTCGACCGTGGGCAGGTGCTGGAGCTCGCGTACGCCATCAGTCGATCCTTGGTCACCGCACCGCCTGTCAGCATCTTGTAAATCGGCCGGTTTACCGCCTTGCCCAGAATGTCCCACAGACACACGTCCGCTGCTGCCGTGTACTAGTTCGGCCACGCTCCGCCCCCGTGCGTACTCAGGCCACCGTTCACGCCTTCCGTATCAAACGCCGACCCGTTGCCCAGGCTCGGAGCTTTGTGGAACGTGCCGGCGCCCAGGTACCTCGGGCCGCCGCCGCGAGCCCCTGAGAAGTCACCGTTGAAGCCGAACGTCCCTCGTGCGCCTGACGTGGAGGTCAGAGTCGGGAGCACATCCAGGACACTCTTTCCTACAAGCGCGGACTTGGCCCAATCGAGCCAGTGCGCTGTCGGGTTGCGGTTGCCCAGTGTGTAGTTTCCCTCTATGCCAGTATGCGTGACCACAGAGATGATCTCGCCGCGCTCTCCATTCAGGCTCTTGTAGCTTCCCAGATCGGTGACATAGACCTTCACTTCTTTGATCGTGAGATCCGGCAGATCTCCAGGCTTGACCCCGACCGACTGGGCCGCGGCGGAGCCAGGGTTTGCCAGCACGCTGAATCCGGCAGCCGCGCCGGTCGCTGCTACCGCCGTTGTAGCTCCGAGAAAATCCCTCCGCGATGTGGTTCGTCTCACCTGTTCTCCATGAATGTTGTTCCATTGTGCGGGCTTCGTAGCTGGAGGCACTGCGTGCCATTTGCCACGTGTCCATCTGGATCCAATGGCCGCGCCTTGGTGCACCGAGGCTCCCGCACGGATCTGTCGTCCAATGGGAAACCTGCTTCTACCCACGCCAGTGGAACTCTACCGTTATGGCGCATCGTCAGGCAATGCAAAAGTAATGATCTCGGAACCGGCGGCAATGGAGACGTATTGTTTCCCTGCAACCAGGTACGTCATCGGGGACGATTTCATGGGTCGATTCCCGTTGAAGTGCCACAGTGGCTCTCCCGTCTTCGCGTCCACAGCGGCGAAGCCGCCATCGTTCTCCCCGAAGAAGACCAGGCCTCCCGCTGTGGACAACACACCCGAGTAGTTTGCCTGCACATTGCCCGGGAGCGTGACTTGCCAGGTTGGCTTGCCGGTTTCTATATCGAGGGCCCGCAGGATCTTCTGCGCGGGATGGGCGGGATCGTTGTACCGGCCGAACCCGCCATCCTGCGCCTTCCGGTACCTCCCGCAATCCTCCACTGTCATCACGTAATAGAGCCGCGTACCGGGATTGTAAGCAGTCGAATACCAATTTGTGGCACCGCGCACAGCAGGACAGGTAACAACTCCTTCCGCAGACGTCTCGTTGGCAGGCAACAGCAGCGGCGTCCACGTCTTCGGGTCGATGCCGCTTGCCCATGTCATACGGTCTACCATCTGCGTCGCAAGCAGCGGCTTGCCGGTCGTGCGGTCCAGGACGTAGAAGAACCCATTCCGATTCGCATGCAGCAGCAGCTTGCGAGCGCTGCCCCTCCCAAATCGTGTCGACGAGGACGATGGGCTCGTTCGCGTCCCAGTCATGGAGATCGTGCGGCGTGAACTGGTAGTGCCAGAGGATCTTCCCCGTCTTGGCGTCCAGTGCAAGATCGCTGTTGGTGTATAGATTGCTTCCTATCCGCTCGTCGCCGTCCGTATCAGGGTGCGGATTGCCAACGCCCAGAACAACACGCCGGACGCCACGTCGTAGCTTCCGCTCATCCACGTGCTGCCGCCTCCGAGCGTCAGCGCAGATCCCTTCCAGGTCTCCTGACCCGGGCTCGCCAGGCTTCGGCACCGTCCAGGTGCGCCAGACCAGTTCCCCCGTCGTCGCCTTGTACGCGGCAACGAATCCGCGGATCCCATCGTCGGCGCCGCTGACTCCTGTGACCACCAGATCGCCCACAACCAGAGGCGCAGACGTGCCGCCGTACCGCTCCGTCTCCTCCGGCGCGTATACATCCCACATCAACGTGCCGGTCAGGCGATTCAGCGCCAGCAAGTGGGCATCGTCCGTGAGATAGAACACCCGGTTGCCCAGCAGTGCGACACCGCGATTGACGCCGATCGCAGCGTCCGACGAGATGGTGGACGCGGCACTCTTCGGTCTCTCGTAACGCCAGATCTCGCTGCCGGTACGCGCGTCCAGGGCGAAGACCTGGTTGTTGCCCGTTACATACATCACCCCGTCTGAGACGACAGGCGTGGTCTCCAGCCCGTTGAACTGCATGCTGTACATCCACGCTGGCCGCAGCTTACCTACAGTAATCGCGTCGATCTCGCTCAACGTGCTGTATCGATTCCCATCCAGCGTTCCGTTGTAGGTGGGCCATTCCCCGGGCGCGGGATGCGCGATGCGGTCGAATGCCGCTGCTGGCATCGTGGCAGAGGTGCCTTTTAGAGGCCCCGAGCCGGCCCCCCGCAAGGTTGTCATGTATTCGACAAGTTCTTTCTGCTGCTCCTGCGTGCCGTCGAACGGAGGCATCGCCGATTCCGTGTCGGGGACTAACTTCGTGTACTCAGTGTCCAGCAGCGAGACCAGCTTTCCGTCACGAGTTTGCAGCACCAGGTCATGCGTTCGTTGCGCACGCGCGAAGCCTTGTACCGTGCTGCCATCCTTCCGGGTGACGCTCATCGTTGCGTATCCCGGAGCAATCCGTGCGTCGGGGTCCGTCAGCGCAGTCGTCAGCTCGGGACTGTGCAGTCGGCTCCCGATGTCTGAAAGGTCCGGGCCATTCACCCCGCCACGTCCGCGTACCGTGTGGCACCCGGAGCATCCCGCGCTCCCGAAGAACAGAGCCTCTCCTTGAGAGCTTGAAACGGTCGCGGCTGACGAACCTCCTGACGCTTGCTCCGCCGGATTCATAAGCCGAAGATAGTGGGTGAGCGTGCCTAGTTCCGACGTCGACAACGGAAACGCAGGCATCCTTCCCCTTCCTTTTCGGATGACCTCCGTGACAGCGCTGTCGGACATGTTCCCCAAATCGGCGGAGCCCACAAGGTTCAACCCACGGTCTGTTCCCCGCGCGTCCCCTCCATGGCACAAAGAGCACTTTTGTAGAAAGATGCCCGGGGGCTGCGGCATGTCCCCGTTCTGCTGCCTGTGGGCCGGCTGCTCGGCACCATCGATCTGCATGGCTCCCTGCGCACGAGCCGCGGAACACCCCGCCGCGACTACGACCACCATAGTTACTCGTCCGACGAACCCCAAGTATGACCTCTCTACCGTTAGCACCCTCAATCACACTGTAACTGGTCGGCTTTTCTCCGGTTCCGTCAGTGCTTGATCTTTTTCGTCTGAGCACATCTCACCAAAATAAGCCTGACGAAGAGCTCGCCTGGCGGAAAGTCATGCTCGAAGGTACGGCTTCAGGTACGTATTCAAGGCCTCGCGGATCACCCTCTTGTCTTCGTCCGACGGAGCGGAAGCTTTCACCGCAGGTCCCATACCCGGGGTGGGACGGGACCTGGTTGTCTCCTTGAAGATTCCGCGCGCAACCATCAGGTACTGATTAGCATGCTGGATCGAGTTGAACGCCAGAACCCGCCCGAACATGTCAAACGATTCCCGCTTCTTACCCGCCTCGTATAACTCCCACGCCTGTTGGAAGACATCGGAAAGCCCTACAACGGGGCAGAAGCCCGTAAATCCAAGGCGCATCTCGTCCACCATTAGCGTCACGCCTCTGCCCGCAAATACCGCGAGCTTGCCATCTGTCTTCTCGCGTATCTCCCGAATGCGCTGCAACGGATCACCCGCCTCATCTTTCACTACCCGCATTGTGGGAATGGCTCGATACATCGATGCAACAAAGTCCGTGCTCATCGCTTCGCCGATGGTCTGCACAAAGAGAGGCAGATCGGTAGCCTTCCCGATCGCCTTGTAGTACTCGAGCACTGCAGAGTTATCGCCCTCCGGCGGCAGCGAAATGATGGCATCTGCCCCATGGGCCGCCGCGTGCTGCGCGTAGCGGATTGCGCCGGGAAGATCATTCCCCTTGGTTTGTACCCCGATTACAACTGCGGTCTTGCCGCCCTTGGCAGCCGCCAGCATCGCCTCCGCACCGACGAGCCGCTCTTCCTGAGAAAGCATGGACCATCCGCTCGCAATCTGGGGCCACGCGATCCCGGGCACACCGCCCCGGTTACAAAAATGCACCTGGTTCGCGAGGCAGTCCAGATCGATCGTGTCCGCTTCGGTAAATGGCGTCTCTCCGATTGGAAACAGCCCCCTCAGGGGCTTGGGCCCGCCTCCCGCAGCTGCCTCAGCTGCCCGGGCCGGCATCGCCAAGCCTACGGCCGCAGCCCCCATGGCGCAAAGCATCGTCCTGCGATCAATCGGGACAGCTGACATATCTCTCCTCTTGACGGTTCGAGGTACCGTCATACAGTTCAGCAGATAGCACTGTCAATATAAGTGAGACGTTCACGCTTTGACGACCGCGATGCGTGCTCCATATACTTCCTGAGCCAACCACGCCTTTGAACGGCAAACACCGTTTCTCCGCGAAAGAGACCTGATGATCCCTGCCTCCCCCGAAGAGTCGCGCTCTGACTTCAACCTCAACGGACAGACCGCCATTGTCACTGGATCCGCTACCGGGATCGGGCAGGCCATTGCAACCCGTCTTGCCTCTGCCGGCGCGACCGTCGCGGTCGCGGATATCGATCTCACCGGAGCCGAGAAGGTGGCCGCTTCCCTGCCCAACAAAGCATTCGCGCTGCAGGTGGACATCACCGATGCTGTGTCCGTCCGCCGCGCCGTCGAGCGCGTGATCGCGAAGACAGGCCGGATCGACATCCTGGTGAACAATGCCGGAATAGCCGGACCGGCCGCGTTTCTTTGGGACCAGACGGACGAAGATTGGCAGCGGAATATTGCCATCAACCTGACCGGCACGTTCAATTGCTGCCGAGCCGTCGTGCCTCACATGCGCACACGCGGATACGGACGGATCATCAACATCGCGTCGATTGCAGGCAAGGAGGGGAACCCCAGAATGGTGCCTTACTCCGCAACCAAGGCCGGAATCATCGGACTGACAAAGGCTCTCGGCAAGGAGGTCGCCACCGAGGGTATCTGCGTCAATGCGGTCTCTCCCGCCGTCGTACGCACGGCGATACTCGACCAGCTCACCCCCGAACAGGTGTCCTACATGACCGACCGGATTCCGATGCGGCGCCCCGGCAAGCCAGAAGAGATCGCAAACGTGGTGCATTTCCTTGCCAGCCCCGAAGCATCTTTTGTGACGGCACAGTGTTATGACTGCAGCGGGGGCCGGGCGACCTACTGATCGTGCTCAGACCGGATTCGGCTGGCTCTCGTTGCGACGTATCCACTTATAGACACGAGCCGAGTTGCGCCAGAAATACTTCTCCTGCGCCGCCCGGGACTTCGTAGCCATGAACCGGCGCATCAGACCTACTTCTTCAGGAATTGTGGCCACGCCATAGCTGTTCGGGTAGTCCGACCCAAAGATCACGCGATCCTCACCAAACGCTTCGTACAGATATTCTAGGCGTGCTCGCAGGGGCTCGTACTCCCGTTCGATGCCGTTGTCCGAAAGTCGCGGGTGGTACACCTCGGACAGCTTCACGAAGATGTTCGGCCGAGTCGCCATCTCCTTCACCACTGCCTCATAGTCCACCTGTCCCTGCGGCGTGGGATCGAACGACGGCAGGTGGTCCATGATGACCCGGAGATTTGGGATTGCATCGGCGAGAAGCACGTTTGCGCGCATCAGCCCCATGCTGGGGTTTGCAGTGTCCAGTGCCAGGTCTGCCTGCGCCAGCAGCTTCAGATTAGCAACCTGCTCCGGCTGCAGGGAAACCTTTCCCTGTGCGTCCGTAGTGTAGAAGCGGCTGGAACGGATGGCGCGATACAGCGGGTCCTTGGCGAAGCGTGTCACGTAGCGGCCGAAATCGGGCGAGGTTGGATTGAGGCTGCCGCAAACCCCGACCATGAACGGGTCGGCCCGGCAGACTTCCAGATACCAAAGGTTGTCGTCGATCCAGGCACTTGATTCCACCACTATTGCCCCGACGATCCCGGTCGGCTTCGCAAGAGGACTGTAGAGCGACGGGAGTGAAGTCTTCGAGATGGCGCGGTACGCCTGGGATCCCATGTACTCCGCCCCAAGGGGACGCGTGCCGTCAAACAGGTGAATGTGCGCATCGATGATGGGCACCCCGCTCGGCACCCCGGCGGCAGCGGGCAGTTCGGGCGGGCCCGCATGCAGTCGGGCCACCAGTGCTGTACCTGCCAGGGCGGCTCTCCCAATGAACCGACGGCGCGAGATAGCCCTCATCGATGTTCCTCCTTTGCGCACCACGCCCTCTGAACCCGTAACAATCACTTTGCGGTGATCGGCCAAGTCATTATGCAGGAAAGTAACTCTTCCTGGGAGTATGGGAGTAGCACCGTAGCTGCAGTCAGGGTGGAGGATTCTGGCGGCCCTCTCTTTCCTCTGGCCGCTCTTCCATGCGCACTGGCGATCGACACTACGCGCCACCAAACAGAGTGGCCTCGACGGAAGCGAGGTGCAAGGCGGCGCAGTCGAGGTGCGGAAAATCCGTATTCGAAGGATTGAAGATCAGGGAGAGGTCTGTACCTCCCATCACGACCGCATCGAGTTCCTCCCGTTTACACAGGCGATGCGCAAGCTCTCGTAGTCCCTCGAACTGGGCCGGCGTGCCATGGCCATCCAGGGCGAGACGCACATAGGTCTCGTGAACGAAGGCCTCTTCGCTGGGAAGAGCGCGGACAAACTCTGCGCCACGCACAAAGCCGTACATCTCCGATTCCATCACAAAGCGTGTGCCAAAAACCGCCAACCGCCTGATCCTGCGGCGTGCAATCTCTTCTGCCAGCGGCGTAAAGATGTCCAGCACAGGCAGCGGAGCCACAAGCCCTAACTCCCGCATGGCGAAGTGTGTCGTAACCGAGGGGATAACGGCATACTCTGCGCCAGCAGCTTTCATCCGCGCCACAAACTCTGCCAGGTACGCTGCCAGGCCGTGCCGGTTCCCCGCTTGCACATACTCGAACACGCGGGGCGTCTCCGCGTGCACCATCACCAGGTCGAGTTCAAGGCCCCGCGCGTCACAACGGGTTGCAAGCTCCTTGTAGTAAAACGCAGCGGCCCCCACGCCTACCCCGCCTAGTAGACCCACACACCGGCTTCGCTCCATGGATGCCAGTCTAAGCGGTTCGCGCGGCGATTGTTACCAGTTCCGGCGCCGGCTCAACGGTTCGCTTCAACTGTCCGCAGGCTGCATAGATGTCGCGTCCGCGCGGTCTTCGCGTAAACGTCGGGATGCCGCCATCGATCAGCATTCGGTGAAACACCGCCACGTCTTCCGGCTTTGGTTGGTGGTAGTCGATCCCGGGCCCGGGATTCCACACGATCAGATTCACCTTGGCCTTCATTCCTGCCAGCAGCGCCAACACCTCACGCGCATGCTCCGGCTGATCGTTGACCCCGCCAAGCAGCACATATTCGAACGTCACGTACTCGCGTTTGCCCAGTGGCAGATCCCGGACAGCAGCCAGCAGTGTCGCAATGTTCCACTTGCGTGTAATCGGCATGATCTCGTTGCGCACCGCATCATTCGACGCGTTGAGACTCAGAGCCAGCTTGGGCCGAACCGTCTCCCCGGCAAATCTGCGGATCGAGGGTTCAATTCCGCTGGTGGATACAGTCATCCGCGACTCCGGGATCCCCATCCTTCGCAGCAGGTGCACGCTCCGCATGAACGCCTCGTAGTTCAAGAAGGGCTCGCCCATCCCCATGAACACCAGGTTGATCCTTGCCGGCGTATCGATCCCGCGGCCACTTCCCAGCCGCACCGCATGCCGGTTTAGGACCGCCGCGACCTGCCCCGCAATCTCGCCCGCACTTAGATTCCGCTTGATCCCCAGCTTCGCCGTCAAACAGAATTGGCAGTTCACCGCACACCCCACCTGGCTGGAGATACAGATGGTGGCGCGCTTGTACCTTGCGCTGCTGCCATCTGCATCGCGGGTCCGAACGCCTACACCATTCTGACCCGCTGTTTCCCCTTCCAATGGGTCGGCTGGATCCCCTGCTTCGCCCTCCTCCTCCGCTGCCGCTTCGCTCCCATCACCGCGCTCCCCACCGTCGCCGTCCGGCATCCAGACGGTTTCTACCGTCTCGCCGTCGCCTAGCCGAATCAGGTAGCGCTCCGTCCCATCCACCGACGTCGCCGCCTGCACAATCTCCGGCAGCCCGACCTCAATCCCTCTCTCCGTCAACGCGTCTCGGAGGGTCGCAGGCAAGGTCGTCATCTCCTGTACTGACCCAACCCGCTGTCTGTACAGGGCGTCCCCCACCTGCTCCGCACGATACCGCTTTTGCCCTAAGTCCCCCATCAGGCGGACAAGATCCTCGGCGTCCAGCCCGAACAGCGCCTGCGGCTTCAATTGGGCAACACTCTCCATCTCTCTAGAATAATGCTTGCGCATGGACCCGACCCCTCTCGTCCCCGAAACAGAATCCTCCCTTCTCCCGGTCCTGGCCGAACTCCTGCAGCGAGAGCCGATCTTCCATCGTCCCCAGTTCGCCTCATCCGCTGAGGATTTCGAAAGGTTGATGGCACCACACTATTGGGAGGTTGGGGCCTCCGGACAGCGATATACCCGCGCCTTCCTCCTGGAGTTCCTCGCCGCTCACCCACCCGTGGATGCCGGACTGGCGCAGTGGCAGGTTCAGGAACCCCTCTGCCAGGCACTCGGGGACGCCACGTACCTGGTCACCTATGTGCTCATCCAGGGTGCCCGACGCACACGCCGGTCGACCATTTGGCGCCAGACCCCCCGTGGCTGGCAGATTCTCTACCACCAGGGCACCCTCGCAGCCGAGAAGCACGGGGACCGCCCAGCCGACCCGCTCCCACATCAAACATGAAAGAATAAGGGAACAGGAGTCGCATGTCCGCAACCGCCACCCCCCTCAGTGCAAGTTCGACCCGGAACATCCGCCGCACAGTTCTCCCCAACGGTTTGCTGGTCCTGACCGAGCGTATCCCGCACGTCCGCTCCGTCTCTATGGGCCTGTGGGTCGCATCTGGTTCGCGGGATGAACCCGAAGCGCTCAACGGCATCTCCCACTTTGTCGAACACATGGTGTTCAAAGGCACGACTTCGCGCTCCGCACAGCAGTTCGCCCGCGAGGCAGACGCCATCGGCGGGAATCTGGACGCGTTCACCAGCAAGGAAAACATCTGCTTCACCATCAAGGTGTTAGACGAAAACCTTGTACCCGCACTTGACCTGCTGGCCGACCTGGTCCTCCACCCCACCTTCACCGCGGAGGATATCGCCCGCGAACAAGGTGTGATCCTGGAAGAAATCAAAATGGACGAGGATTCCCCCGACTACCTCGTCCACGAGACCTTTACCCAGAAGTTCTGGAAGGGCCATCCCCTCGGTCGCCCCATCCTCGGCACTGTGAAGACCGTCTCCTCGTTCGACCAGCGCATCGTCTTCGACTACTACGCAAGCCGCTTCACTCCGCGAAACCTTGTGTTCTCGGCCGCGGGCAATCTTGCTCATGATGAGTTCGTGGCCCAGGTCGCCGAGCACTTCTCGACGCTCACAGCTGCGAGCGACCCCGGCCTGCCGCAGCACCCCACCCCCGTAGCGCACCCGCACATCACGCTAAAGCGCAAAAAGTCGCTGGAGCAGGTGCAGTTTTGCCTCGGCGTACCGGCGCCCCCGGTCGACTCCCCCGATCGTTACGCCGTCTACCTGCTCAACTCAATTCTGGGCGGCGGCATGAGTTCGCGTCTGTTCCAGGCCATCCGTGAAGAAAAGGGCTTGGCCTACTCCATCTACTCCGAAGTGAGCCCGTTCCGTGACGCCGGTGCGATCTCCGTATACGCCGGCGCCTCGGCTGAGAAGACGCCTGAAGTGCTCCGGCTTACCCTCGCGGAGCTCCGCCGAATCAAGGAGGAGATTGTCTCAGACGCCGAACTCAAGCGTGCCAAGGATCAGCTGAAGAGCAACATCGTCCTGGGCTTGGAAAGCTCTTCGTCGCGGATGTCCAACCTGGCCCGGCAGCAGATGTACTTCGGGCGTTTCTTCTCCGTGGACGACATCACCGCGCAGATCGAGAGCGTTACACCGGAGTCGATCCAGGCACTCGCGTGTTCCCTCTTCCGCTCCGAAGCCATCGCTCTGACTCTGCTGGGCAATCTGGGCGAGCTTTCCGTCACTCGCGAGGACCTCGCCTGCTAGTCACCCGCAGGGGAAGAAAGGGCACTCACAGCGGAGACTGGGCGTTCACCACCGGAAGCCCGGCAGGCGGCACAAACCGGAAATCTTCCGGCGTGGTTGGAACGTTTTCCTGCTGCTCGGAAAACGTAAATTCCGTGGTCGCCCCGTCCGTTTCTTCCAGCTTCATGCCTTGGATCGCGCCGTTGGGTGTCACCGCCAGGCTCAGCAGGCGGACTCGGTTGCCCATCCCTTTTGGAACACCGGAAATTTTGAACCCGTCAGCTTCAGGCACTGTGGTAAGCCCTTCAAGCTCCTTCGCCAGCTCGGTGTGGCCCAGCAGAAATCGCAGCGGCGACCGCATATCGTCCAACTGCTTCGCCGCGGTCCGCGAGACCTGAGCATCACCCGGGGTGTAGAACCACGCCCAGTGGCCATCCAGCACAAACACCTTGCCCGAAGGCTTCTCGTACGACCAACGCATCAGGCCGGGCTTCTTCAGCAACATCGTTCCGGCTTCCGTGCGATCGATCCCCATCCCGGTAAAGTGCTCAACATACCGAGCGCGGAGCGATTTGAGGTGGTTGTAGTGCTCATCCACGCGCCGCACAAGACCTGCGTCAGCGGGGCCCTGCCCGTATGCGGCTGCCGAGATGACCCAGAGCATCGAGCAGACAAGAAGCCCGACGAAGCCACACACAGCTTCCCGGACATTGGCAGCCCTGCTGGCGGAACTCAGCCCCGCACGCAGTCCAGGTACCGCGGCTACTGGATAGGCTGGGTGCAGTTTGTGCCGCCCGTAGGATCTGCCTTGATGATGTTGTTCTCGTCCGAGCAGTAGCCCAGATCGCCTGTCTTGCCCGGAGCCTGCGGCACTGCCGTCACCTGGTACGAGGTGTAGGTGTCCTGATTGTTGACGGTGATCTTAGTGCAATTGGTGATGGCAAACGTGTAGCCCGATTTCTGGCTCGTCGAGGCAAGCTGGGGGTCCAGCAGTTGTGCGCCCTGTGGGGACGGCGCGCCCGACTTCGGATCTCCGCCGAGAGCCTGCAACGTACATGCGTATCCAGACGTGGGGTACGCGGAGTTGAAGCCTATCTCCGCCTGGCCGATCGCCCGCATACTTTGCACCGCCGACGTCTGGTTCGCCGTCTTCTTCATACGAGTTACCTGCGGCACGATAAGCGCCATCAGGATCAACATGATAGACATCACAATCAGGAGTTCGATCAGCGTGAAGCCTTCGTCGGCGGTTGAGAACGGGCGGGTGCGTGCAGTAGGGTTCATGAAGTCTTCTAATTCCTCGGGCGCGCCGGGCTTTCGTACCCGCACGCCAGGCGTCTTGTAAAAGACGCTTCGTCGAGCGAAATGCCGCGCTTGTCAGCCACTTTATCAGAGCGTCGCAAACGTCGGCGTTAGCCGCGCAGCGCCATCTGCTCTGTGACGATCTGGGTCAGGTCCGGCTTCCTGAGGCCGTACTGCTCTTCGTTGAACTTATCCACCTTGCTCGACCAGTTCATTGAGCAGAACTTCGGGCCGCACATGGAACAGAAGGCAGCTTCTTTGTAGTAATCGTCGGGCAAAGTCTCATCGTGCATCGCCCGCGCCGTCTCCGGATCGAGCGAAAGTGCGAACTGCTTGTCCCAGTCAAAGGTATAACGAGCGTGCGAGATGGCGTCATCACGATCCCGTGCGCCGGGCCGGTGCCGTGCCACGTCCGCCGCGTGGGCCGCGATCTTGTAGGCGATGATGCCGTCCTTCACATCCTTTTCGTTGGGCAGTCCCAGGTGCTCCTTGGGAGTCACATAGCAGAGCATCGCCGCGCCGTGCCAGCCAATCATGGCCGCGCCAATGGCCGAGGTGATGTGGTCGTAACCCGGTGCGATGTCGGTGACCAGAGGTCCCAGGACGTAGAACGGCGCGCCGTCGCACAGCTCAACTTCTTTATCAACCTGCTCCTTGATTTTGTCCATCGGAACATGGCCGGGGCCTTCGATCATCACCTGCACATCGTCTTTCCATGCCTGACGCGTCAGTTCGCCGAGGGTCTTCAGTTCGGCAAACTGCGCCTCATCCGAGGCATCCGCGATTGAACCCGGACGCAGCCCATCCCCCAGCGAATAGCTGACGTCGTACTTCGCCATGATCTTCGTGATGCGGTCGAAATTTTCGTAGAGGAAGTTCTGCTTGTGGTGCGAGGTCATCCATTGAGCCAGGATCGCGCCCCCGCGGGACACGATACCGGTGATACGTTTGGAGACGAGGGGCACGTACTGGATCAGCACACCCGCATGGATCGTGAAGTAATCCACCCCCTGCTGCGCCTGCTCCTCGATGACTTCCAGGTAGAGATCGATATTCAGGTCTTCGAGCTTCTTCACCCGCGCCAGCGCCTCGTAGAGCGGCACAGTGCCAATAGGCACAGGCGAATGGCGGATGATCTGTTCGCGAATCATCGGGATGTCACCGCCGGTAGAAAGATCCATGACCGTGTCGGCGCCGAAATGTACTGCCGTGTGCAGCTTGCGCAGCTCTTCATCCACGTTGGAGACCAGCGCGGAGTTGCCGATGTTGGCGTTGATCTTGCACCGTGAGCCAACGCCAATCGCCATCGGTTCCAGCTCAGGATGGTTGATGTTGGCAGGAATGATCATCCGGCCCGCGGCGATCTCGTCCCGAATAAACGCTGGAGCCAGCTTCTCCAACTGGGCAACGTATGCCATCTCCTCAGTGATCATGCCCTTGCGCGCAAAGTGCATCTGGCTCATGTTGGAGTCGCCCGTGCGGGCGGCCTCTTCGCGCCGCTTTACGATCCAGTCCGTGCGCGGTGCCGGAACCTTGTAACCATTGCCGTTGCTGCTGCCGTGTGCATTGGAACTCACCCGTGGTACCCCCATGCGGTCTTACTAAATTCGAGCCGAGTGTGCGTCGCTCACCAGCACTCCGTAAGGCGTAAGTATACGCCGCCGCAGTCCAATGGCATTTCGGCCGACCAGTCAGCACGACGGCCCCTGGCCCACCCTGGGCGCAGGTCAGCGTTTCTCTGTACGCAATTACGATCTGGAAACTCCGCCGCCCTCAATCCTGCTTCAACCCCATACCCTTCTCATTCAAATACTTCACCAGCGGCGAGTTCGCCCGCCTTAATGCAATCACCACCGACTGCGCATTCAGCTCCGCCCCCTCTGGACTCGTATGCGTGTGGTCGATTGGAAACAGCTTCGCCGTCTCCTCCGGCCCCGTCTTGCTTAACCGGTCCCACTCCACCGAACCCATATCGACATACTGGATCTTCGCCGCCGCCGCGATCTGCTTCTCCTGCTCATCGTACCCAGCCATCCCGTGCGCCAGTTGCGGCACACCGTTCGCATCCGGCTTCCATATGTTCTGCTCCGTCAGCGAAAGCATCATCGGAGTCGCTCCCTTGGCCTGCGTATCCGCAATGTACTTGCGGTTGTACCAGCCGTACGTGTGCACCGTCTCCGTCTTGCCCGCCATCACGCCGGTCGTCTGCGGTACATCCTGCGTCTCTTCGCCCAGCCCATGAATCGAACCCCGCGGCTTGGCCCCGCCCAGATCGCCGCCATCGTTATGCCCCCACTGCAGCATCACGTAGTCCCCCGGCTTGATCTCCGCCAGCGTCTTATCCCACAAACCTTCGGTCATATAGCTACGGCTGCTGCGCCCCGCGCGCGACCGGTTCGCCACGTTAATCTTCGTCGTATCGAAGTAGTGCGCCAGGTGATCGCCCCAGCCCAGATCGCGCCCGTTCCGAGCCGTCGAATCCCCCACAATAAACACCGTCGGCAGCTTCGGATCGAGCGCCGCGTCCTGGGCCACCGCTAGCTGCGGATCCGTCGGCGGCGGAGGCGGATTGCCAGTCTGCGTCAACGCAGGAACAGCCGACACGGCAAAGGCGCCCGCAAGCGCCAGGACAGGAAGCGAGAACGGCAGGCTCTTGAACATGGCCGCAAGCCTACCACCGCGTCCCCAGACCTGTCAGCAGGAACTATTCCTCGTTTGAAAGTTCAGGCCAGGCCAAGGTACGATGGTCGCCTTCCCCGCGAGGTCCCCCAAATGCGCTCCATCTACGCCCTCACTATCATCCTCTCCACCTGCATCGCCGCCCCCGCCCAAAGCTCACCCGATTCCTGGGCCGACCCCACCACCTGGGCCGCCGTCCACCCCACCGAAACCGACAACATCGTCTACCGTAACGTCCCCCGAATACCCAACGCCGCCGCTGCCGCCTCCCCGGACCCCGGCACCCCCAACGGCATCCGCCAGCCCATCCCAAACACCGGCGCCCCCGGCACCATGGACCTCCACCTTGACGTCTACCAGGTGCCCTCCGCCAAACCCACCCCCGTCGTGGTTCAGGTCCACGGCGGAGGCTGGATCCGCGGTGACCGCCCAAACTCCTACCGCTCCTTTGCCGGCCTTCTCGCCGCGGGCATCTCCGTCGTCACGGTCGAATACCGCAATGCCAAGGACGCCCCCGCACCAGCCGCCATCGAAGACACCCGCTGCGCCATGGCCTGGGTCAAAGCTAACGCCGCAAAGTATAACTTCGACCCCACCCGCGTCATTCTCTACGGAGGCTCAGCCGGAGGTCACCTCGCCCTCATGGGAGGCTACGCCCCAGCCTCCTTCAACCCCGCCGGCTGCACCGATCAGCCCCACGTCGCCGCCGTCCTCGACTTTTACGGTCCCACCAACCTCGCCGAGGGCCTGACCCAGCACGGGTCCTCAGACTTCACCCACCAGTGGCTCAACATGGACCTCCCCACCACCCCCGCAACAGACCCCGCAGCCTCAGCCTCTGTCCCCACCAACACAAACACCGCAAACCCCGACGGCATGCCCGCCCGCCGACCCGCCAACCGCTGGCCCCAGCCCGACACCAAAACCCTCGCCCGCGCCCGCGAGATGTCCCCCATGACCTACATCCACCCCGGCCTGCCCCCAACCTTCATCGTCAACGGCGACTCCGATCACACCGTCGACCCTACCCAATCCGCTGAGTTGAAAGCCGCACTCGATGCCGCCCACGTCCCCAACGGCCAGGACCTCGTCGCCGGAGGAGGTCACGGCAACTTCGGCCCCGCCGAGGACCAGAAGGCCATGCTCCTCTGCCTCCAATTCCTCAAAGCCAACCACGTCATCCCGTAGCAGCCCCGCAATCCACCAGACAGCAAAAGGCCGGCTCACCGGAGCCGGCCTCTGTACCTCCCTGCAACCATCATCTAGCGAGCCTGCTGCGTCGACTTCCCGTGGAACAGGTAATGGTTCACATCCGGCCAGAACTCCCGGATCATAAACGTCCCCGCGTCGATCCCCACGTTCACCGCCCACTTGCTCATCGTGTTTGACAGCAGTCCGCTCCGGCCGCGGGTAGTACAAGTTCGAGATCCCCGCGGCCGTCCCCGCGCCACCTACCTCGCTGAAGTTGAACGTACGTTTGTCGGAGTCGGTGCGCGTTACTACTACCCGGCTCATCGCATACCCGGCGCGCTTCACAAACCCGCCATGCCCCAGCGTGTAATACCGCGTGTCCTCGTGCGTTATCGTCGGAACGATAAACTCCACCATGAAATTCTCGATCGTCTGGTCGGTATAGGTGTGCCACATATAGCGGCCGTAACCCCCGCCCCCATGGCCAAACTCCGGGGTCGACTTCGTCGCCTCGGCATTCAGCCGCAAGCAACGCCGGCAGCACGAACGCCGAATAGTCAAAGCTGTCCTCGCTGGCCGTTACAAACTTGTCCTTCACCGTCTGCGGCGGCAGATGCTCCGACTGAGCTGACCGACCGGAAGTTCGGGAAGATGTATAGAATCCGCTTCGTCTGCGGATCCTGATGCTCCACCGGAGTCTTCTCCGCCCCATTCACCACAACCGAACTCGACTGCGCCAGCAGCGCACTCGGCGCATCCGGCAACAACGGCGGCAACTCAGCCCCGAGGCCACATCCTGCGCCCGCAAGCCCGGCGCCCACAAACAAGCCGCAAGCAAAGCTCCGGCAACATGTCTTACCAACAATTTTGTCCTCATAAAGTAGTAGCTCTAACTCTCCGTACAGCAGTAGATGTTCCCAGAGCCACCACGGTTCTATAAGCTAGGATGCTTTCCCGCCCCTATCGGCAGCCGTCCGCAAGTCCTCTATACTCAATTCTGGTTTTGACTCCGCGCATCACCGCGAAGTCATCCCAAACCACGCCCGGAGCCCCCTATGCCGACCAGCTCCCATCCCGCGCAGCCCTCGCCTTCGCCCACGCCAACCAGACCCGCTTCGTCGACGAGCTCAAAGCCCTCCTGCGCATCCCCTCCATCTCCACCGACCCCGAGCACGCCGCCGACGTCCGCCGCGCCGCCGAATTCGTCGCCGCCGATCTCCGCCGCATCGGCATGGACAACGTCCGCCTCATCGAGACAACCACCCCCACACACCCCAACGGCCACCCGCTCGTCTACGCCGACTGGCTCCACGCCGCCCGCCGTGACGCCCGCGGATCAAAGCCCGCCCCAACCGTCCTCCTCTACGGCCACTACGACGTCCAGCCCGCCGAGCCCCTCGACGAGTGGACCACCCCGCCCTTCGAGCCCACCGAGCGCGACGGCAACCTCTACGCCCGCGGCGCCGTCGACGACAAAGGCCAGATGTGGATGCACGTCAAAGCCCTCGAATCCCTCTTCGCCGCCGACGACGGCAAGCTCCCCGTCAACGTCCGCGTCCTCCTCGAAGGCGAAGAAGAGGTCGGCGGAGAAGGCATCGCCGCCTTCGTCCGCCAGCACCCCGACCAGCTCAAGGCCGACGTCGCCCTCGTCTCCGACACCGAAATGTTCGCCCCCGGCATCCCCACCCTCTGCGTCGGCCTGCGCGGCATGATCTACACCGAGATTGAAGCCCGCGGCGCCCGCACCGACCTCCACTCCGGCATGTACGGCGGCGCCGCGCCCAACCCGTTCATCGCCCTCTGCCAGATCATCGCCCAGCTCAAAGACGCCGACGGCCGCATCCTCATCCCCGGCTTCTACGACAACGTCGCCACCCCCACCCCCGCCGAACTCGCCGCCTGGAAGTCCCTGCCCTTCGACGAAGAACACTACCGCGAGACCGAAGTCGGCTCCACCGCAGCTCACCGGCGAACCCGGCTTCTCCGTCCTCGAACGCACCTGGTCCCGCCCCACCCTCGAAGTCCACGGCATGCCCGGCGGCTTCATCGGCGCCGGCGCCAAAACCGTCATCCCCGCCAAAGCCGTCGCCAAGGTCTCCATGCGCCTCGTCCCCGACCAGACCCCCGCCGAAGCCTTCGCCCAGTACAAGGCGTTCGTCGAATCGCTCTGCCCCCGCGGCATCAACGCTCGAAGTCCGCCTCATCCACTCCGGCGACCCCATCGTCGTCTCCACCGACAACCCCTACGTCCAGGCCGCCACCGAGGCCATGCACGAGGTCTTCGGCAAGCCCACCGTCTTCGTTCGCGGCGGCGGCTCCATCCCGATCGTCGGCGACTTCATCCGCGAACTCGGCATCCCCACGCTGCTCATGGGCTTCGGCCTCCCCGACGACAACCTCCACGCGCCCAACGAGAAATTCCACCTCCCCAACTTCCACGCCGGCATAGCCACCATCCTCCGCTTCCTCACCGCCCTTACCTCCTAACCCGTACTCGGCTAACGCCCGCCCGCGAGCTTCCCGCAAGCAGCTAACGTCCGCCCGCGACCTTGAAGCAGGCTACCGGCCCGGCACTTGCCTTTCAGTCCCTACAAAATTCGTCATCTCGACCGACGCGAAGCGGAGTGGAGAGACCCCCGCATTACGCCCTTGCCCTTGCACTTGCCTTTCCCCACCCCACCAAAATCTCGTCATCTCGACCGAAGCGAAGCGAAGTGGAGAGACCCCCGCGTTCGCCCTTGCCTTTGCACTTGCCTTTCCCCCCACCCCACCAAAATCTCGTCATCTCGACCCAAGCGAAGCGAAGTGGAGAGACCCCCGCATTTCGCCCTTGCCCTTGCACTTGCCTTTCCCCCACCCCACCAAAATCTCGTCATCTCGACCGAAGCGAAGCGAAGTGGAGAGACCCCCGTATTTCGCCCCTTGCCTTGCCTCTCCCGGCCCCTACCTCACCACAAACCCCATCATCCGCTTCTACCCCGACCACACCGCATATCCTCAAACGATGATCTCCGCCTACATCCTCGCCGGAGGCCGCTCCTCCCGCATGGGCACCAACAAAGCCCTCCTCGAACTAGCCGGCAAACCCCTGATCGCCCACGCCGCCACCAAACTCCGTCGCCTCACCCCAAACGTCCATATCCTCAGCAGCAATCCCGCGCTCGCCCCCTATGCCCCCCTCGTCCCCGACATCCACCCCAACACCGGCCCCATAGGCGGCATCGAAGCCGCCCTCCTCCACACTTCCACCGAATGGAACCTCATCCTGCCCGTCGACGTCCCGTTCCTTCCCACCGCCCTCCTCGACTGGTGGATCCGCACCATCACCCAGCGCCGCTCCTCCTTCATCCGCCTGGCCCTGTTCCGTGTCGACGGCGTCCCGCAGCCCACCCTGCTCCTCATCCACCGCACCGCCGCACCCACCCTCACCGACGCCATCCGCCAGAACCGGTACAAGCTCTTTCCCGCACTTGAGGAAGCCGCCCGCCAGCTCGCCCCTCCGGCCTCACACCCCTACGAAGCAGTGCCGTACATCCTGCCCATCGACCACAACCTCCGTCTGGAAGGCTGGCAACCCCCGTTCCCTCCCAACCTCCAGCCCTGGCAGATCCTGACCGACGCCCAGCACGCCTCCCAGCCCCTATGGTTCGCTAACCTCAACACCCCCGAAGACTTCGCCCAGGCTCAACTCCACCTCCACGCCCTCGACACCTGAGGCCCCCGCGGCGAGAGGCTCTTAACCCACTGTCAACCCCCCAAAAGGCTCATACAGAGCCGTAACCCTATACGGTTCAACCGATTAGCCCGAGAAAATAGTTGGCTGTTTCACCCCCCGCATTTCGATACAATAGAAGTACAGGAAGAATGTGGCAGCCATCCGGTGGGGGCGCGCCCTCACAGCTATCCACTAAGTCCTTCAGATTAGGTACTTTGGCGCTAAACATTTTATTTTCAATACTTTGCGTGTTCTCTACAGCTAACTGCTTTAGATTGGATACTTTGGGGATATAAGTCTGGGGGGAGGGGGTACCTACTCCGCGTTCAACACCGTCTCGAACAGCAGCACGCAGACCACCGTGAAGGCGATGTCGTACCCCAGCAGCAGCCGAATCCACGAACCTGGCTCGAACTCACCCGTCAGGATCGCAGTCGTAGCCTGAACCATCCCCAGCAGCGCGGGGATAGAGATCGGGAACAGAATCAGCGGCAGCAGCAACTCTCGATTCCGAGTCCTTAGACCGAGCGCAGCAAAGAACGTCCCGTTACACACCAGCGCCCACGTTCCGAGCGGCATCACCAGCCAAAGCAGACCAGCCTGCCCCAAAGGATGGAGGTTGTAGAACACGGCAAACAGCGGCGCCAACACCAACTCCACCAGCCCGACGAACACCATGTTCGCCAACGCCTTGCCAACAAACAACGCCGAAGGAGGAGCAGGAGACATCCGCTGCGCATCCATCACGCGGTTCCGTAGCTCCCGCGTCCACGCCTGATTCAACGCGGTTACCGAGGCAAACAGCAGCCCAACCCAAAGAATCCCGCCCGCAATCTGCCGCGACACGGCAGCCGTCGGATCGAACGCCATCGCGAACACCACGACCACCAGCAGTGCAAAGAACAGCATCCCGTTGATCGAGTCGCGCGAACGCCACTCCAACTGAAGGTCCTTCCGCAGATGCCCAAGCACATGCGCCACATAACTCACGCGCTCACACCCGCAGAGCGCACGTCCTTGGTCAGGTCGGCCAGCGCGGCGCCTGACGCCCGCAGGTACTCCGCCGGCGAAAGCACAAGCTGCACCCCACGCAGCCCCGCCGAAACCGAGATCACATCAAACAGCTCCACCGTCTCGTCCACGAAAGCAGAGAACTCGGTCTTCGCCGCAAACACCGTCACGCCGCCGCGCACATAGCCGGTCAGCGGCTCCACATCCTTCAAAGACGCAAGCTCCACCCTCTTCACGCCAGCCGCAGACGCCAGCTTCTTCAAGTCCAGCTCCGCATCCCCCGGAATCACAGCAAAGAAGTGTGTACCATCCGCCCCGCGAGTGACCAGCGTTTTGAACACCTGCTCAGCAGGCAGACCGATCTTCCGCGCCACCGAAACCGCAGTCAGATCGTCAGCATCGACCTCGTACGTCCGCAGCTCATAGGAGACACCAAGCCCGTCCAGCAGACGCGCAGCGTTCGTCTTGGCCGGCTTCGCCTTCACGCACTCACCTGAACATCGGACGAGATCACGCGCCCGGCCTGCATCCGCAGCGTCCGCTCCGCCAGCGGCGCTGCCATCTGTGCCTGGTGCGTCGTAAGCACAATTGTTCGCCCGCGCCCTTCGCCGCCCGCCACCGGCCACGTCCGGAAGTCCAGCAGCAGCTCCACCATCTGCTGCGCGGAGACGACATCCAGGTTCGAGAACGGCTCATCCAGCAACAGCAGCTCCGGGTCATTCTGCAGCACGCGGGCAAGCGAAGCCCGCTGCCGCATACCCTGCGAGTACTGCCCGACAGGCCGTGTCAGCCCAGGATCGAGCCCTACCGCACGCAGCGCCATCTCGGGAGAAGCCGCTGCACCCGCAGGAGTCCTTGTCGCCTGCATGCAGTCGTGCAAAGTACTTCAAATTCTCCATGGCGGACATCTCGTCGTACAGCATCGCCTCATGGCTCATGTACGCGATCCGTCGCCGCTGCGCCACTGGACCTTCGCCGAAGACCTCGATTGTGCCGTGAGTTGGTGCAATCAGCCCTGCGATGACACGGAGCAACGTGGATTTGCCCGCGCCGTTCTCGCCCAGCACAACGGTCGATGTTCCCACGGCCAACTCCGCCGAGACGCCGCGCAACGCTGCAAAGCTGCCATACACTTTGGCTACGCCGTTCAGTCGCACCGCTGCCGGTCGATCCAAGCCGTCCATCATTCCAGAGTACAAGAGCACAACCGGTGCCGAGGAACCACAGAGCGGAGCTACCGCTGAGCCACCACCGCAGCCGTACCGGAGCCCAGGTCAGCCTTCGGCTGACCTGCGGGCTGACCCTGCTGCGCGGGCGCATACTTCGACGCGCACTTGGCCTGCAACTGGGTAGCGTGAAACACGCCATCGCGCCCATACGTTCCCACGGCGAGCGCCTGCGCATCGTCCTTGAACGTGTCGGGCGGCGGTTCCATGCCCTGGTAGGTAACCGCCAGCGTCCGTCCCTGCTCGTTCAAGACAAACCTCACGGCAGTCCCGGAACGCTGAATGCTACCCGGCGCTACATTCCCGGCAACCCGCAGGTTGCGGCTGTAGGCCTGCTTACCCATCGCGTTCAACTCAGAGATCGTTACGTAGTAGCTCTTGGTATCGCGCACACCGGTATAGGCGAGCCAGCCTACGGTAGCGAGGATGATCGCCGTGGCAACCACGATCTTGGTTGGAAACCGCTGCATAGTGACATTCTAACCTGCGGGCATCAGACAGAAAGAAGCCCCGGCATCACGCCAGGGCTTCTCTTTTCCTCACATCAACGAAGCGGCGCGTTCGGGTGAAGCCTAGGCGGCGCGTGTACCCGAACCGGTTTCCGCCTCGATATTCACCTTGTCTGCAATTCCGGTCAGCAGCATGTCAGCCTGCTTCTCGTCCTTCAGAATGGACTCGAGCGTCTCCGCCGAAGCCATATCGCCGAGCATCGTCGGCCCAGCTGCGAAGTGTTCCGTAAACCGCCATCTCGTGGTGCTCGACCTGCTGGCATGCCGCGATGATCCCGGCATCGCGCACGGAAGGATCCACGGTGTCCTTGATGATGCCGGAACCTTCGACCGCAAGCGCCGCCATCACTTTGCATGTGATCGTGCTGGCCTCGCCGCTCGCCTGGCTGAGAATGCTTTCAACCTTGCTGACGTGGACTTCGGACTCCTGTAGATGAGTCTGAAGGGCATCCTTCAGTTGTGTGTCCGTCGCCTTCTCCATCATGGTCGGCAGAACCTTCACGATCTGCTGCTCCATGTCGAGTGCCTTCTGTAACGAGTTCACATACAGCTCGCGCAGGTCCTGCAGATTCTCGGAAAAAATCTTCATACACCTCTCCTGGTATTCAAGTGTCGGGTTTCCGGTGCCGGCCCCCATATGTGCCGAACGTACGCGCCCGCAGGCGTTCACCGACCTGCAGGCTTGGATGCCGTTCCCGAGCGCGAGTTTTCCGCATCCAAGCGCGCTTGCGGCCAATCTGGATCTCCTGAAAATCGGTGGCTTCCAATGCTGCTCGAAGTCGTTGAGAATGCGTCTGATGGCAGACGAGGATAGGACGCGGTAGACTTGCGGCGGGCGAAGCAGCCCAGGATCACGTACTTCGGAGAACGTATGCAGTCGCGTGAATGCAGCTCCAGCCGGGATCTCTTCGACGCCGACCGTCCAGCAGCTATGTCTCGCTGCCGGGCAGTGACCATTTTGTTTCTGCTCGCCGGCGCGTGCGCCACAGCATGGGCGCGTTACACGCCGCCCGCAGCATGCCACAACCGGTTCTCACCGGAGCAGGAGCTTACCGAGGGGCAGAAAGTCGCCGCGCAAGTGTACCAACAGATGCCCGTGCTTCCGGACAATGATCCCGTCGCTGCCTACGTCGCGCAGCTTGGCGCTAATCTGGCGCAGCACGCCCCGGGGGCCAAATGGCCGTACAGTTACCACGTCGTGGCCAGCTCGGACATTAACGCGTTCGCGCTCCCCGGCGGCGCCATCTTCGTCAATCTCGGGACGGTCCAAACTGCCCAGACGGAGGCACAGCTTGCCGGTGTGATCGCGCATGAGACCTCGCACGTCGTTCTTCGGCACTCCACCTGCAATATCTCCAAACAGCAGAACAAGGACATTGCCTACGGAGTTGGCGGCATCCTGTCCCAGATTCTTCTCGGCAACGGTCTGGCCGGGCGCGTGGCTGTAGCGGGGCTAAGCGGGATCCGGGGAATGGAGTACCTCAGCATGTCCCGCGAAGATGAGCAGCAGGCCGATCTTCTAGGCACCGACATCTTGTACGACGCCGGGTACGATCCCCGCGGCCTGCCGCAGTTCTTCGAGGCGATCCAGGCCAAATACGGTGCCGGAGGGGCGCAGTTCCTCAGTGACCATCCCAACCCTGGTAACCGCACACAATACGTCAACGCCGAGATCGGTACCCTACCCAGACGGACGAACGCCGTGGTGACCTCTGCAGGGTTCAGCCGTGCCCATGCTGCGGCCATGCAGGAGCGTGCCCTGACGGCCCAACAGATCAAGGACGGTACCTGGAAGAACGGGGGGTATGCCACGGGACCGGGATCTTCCAACGGTTCGTACAACGGCCTTAGTACGCCTGAACAGAACAGTAGTCCAGACAGTGTGCGGTCCGGGAGCCCTGGCCCGGACCAGCAGACGCAATCAAACCAGCCGGACGGCTCCGCAGATCGGTGAGGTCGCGCTCGACCTGTTGCTTGATCCGGTCGACGAAGAGCGGATTGGAGGTGTGTACCTTACCCCAGGAGTATGTATGGAATTGGCTCAAGGAGACGCGGTGATCGAAGCCGGTGCTGGGCTGCCGGGGGAGCAAAGGCCAGCGACGGCGAGTGCGGCCGAAAGCACGGCGAGGGTGACGACACGGTTGGGCGACGTCGTTGATCCTCCTGGAGTTTGACTGGATCGTGCGTCGGCACATAGGTCGGCCGCTCTGCTACGCGCCCTAGGATGCGTGATGAGCGTGATCCGGCAGGTGGATGCCGGGACCTGTTTACATCCGTTGAAAGTTGAGGATATTCACACAAATGTAATGGGCCAGCGACCCACCCGGCTGACAACCGGCATCGTACGACCCAGATGAATTGCCGCGTATGGCTGTTCTCGCCGGCGGTGAGTTGCAGGTATCGACCCGAATGCCACCAGCCAATTAGCTTCCAAGTTCCGGCGTTGTACGGTGCGCCCTTCACTCGTTGATCAGCAAAGGGAAGATTGATATGACCGAGAATTACGCAGAGAACGGCACGATTGCCGGGTATTTCGAAGATCACAGTGACGCGCAGCAGGCCGTCGAGCAGCTGCGAAATGCGGGCTTTACCTCGGCCCACCTGGGCGTGGCCCATCGCGGTGGCGCGGCAACGGGGACAAGCAGCAGCGCAGGCAGCGGAAGCACTACATCCGGAGGCAATGAGCCCGGGATGTGGGACAAGGTCAAGAACTTCTTTGAAGGCGGAGCGGAGCCCTACGCGGATGAGCGGACGCAGGGTGATATGGCGACGCGCGAAGTAACGCCGAACCCGGCTGACGATTACAGCTACGGACATGATTCGCTGCACCAGTCCTTGAGCGGGATGTCTGTTCCGAAGGAGCGGTCGCAGTACTTTGGCGATCGCTTCAACTCGAGCGAGAACGGTGCGGTGGTGACAGTGAATGCCGGTGCACGCGCGCCTGAGGCAGAACAGATTCTGCGCGCGAATGGCGCCGACCTGGGCGACAAAGCCACAGACTATAAGGGTGAGTACGCGGGTAAGGGCACGACGGAGGGCATGCAGAACATCCAGCTTCTGGGCGAGGTGCTGCGTGTTCACAAGGATCGCGTAAGCCGCGGCGAGGTGTCGATCCGCAAGGATGTGATCACGGAGACACAGACGATCGAGGTTCCCGTGACGCGGGAAGAGCTTGTGATCGAGCGGCGTGCGGTGACGGGCGAGACGCAGGCGAGCGGCACGGTTGGCGAAGGCCAGGAGATCCGGATTCCACTGACGGAGGAGCGTGCGTCCGTGGATAAGGGTACGGTCGTACGTGAGGAAGTCGCAGTCGGAAAGAAGGCTGTCGGGGGCGTCAGCAACCTGGCAGACGAAGTCCGGCACGAGGAGCTGGTCATTGATGATCAGACCAGACGCGCGGTCAACGAATAACACAGCGGGGTCGACGCAGTGTAAGCAGATACGGGATGGACGCGTGCTCATGGCACCTCCATCCCGCTTCTGCGTGTGGCAGGGTCGTCGGTACTTACTTCGCACCTTTGGCGGGCTTGGGCGGGAACTTTGCCAGGAGCTGACCAACGGCCTTGTCGAGCTTCTGGTCGGCCTCTTTGCTGGAGGTGACAGAGTCAGGTTCGGTGATGGTGCCGCGCCAGACGAGCTTGCCGGATTTGTGATCCCACATGTCGAGTACGAGGGTTCCGGGCTTGATGTCGCCGACCATGCTGGTTCCGTCCATAAAGCCTGAGCCCCAGCCGCGCTCCCAGCTTAGGCCTCCCAGGCCGGCGTAAAAGTTGGTGTATTCGGCGGGATCTCGATTGGATTCAACTACGGCTATGATGAGGTCCGGGTTGGCGCTGTTGGAGTGCAGATAGCGTTCCTGGAGATCGCGATCAAGCGCGATGACGAGCCGGTTTTCTACGCCGGGATCTGTGGCATGGATTTTTTGCACGGTGTAGGTCTTGTATTTGAGGAAGTTGACTGACTGGTCGTAGTCGGCCGAGACAGCCTGTGCGTGCGCGGGGACCGCTGCGAAGAGAGCGACGGCGAGGGATACGGATGCGAGCAAGGTAGGTCTCATAGGGCCTCCGGGTGGAACGTTTTTGTGTGTTTCGGGACCGGGGTAGAGGTTCTGGGAATGAGGCCGGGGAATGTGCTGCTGCGTTGACGGAGGCGGCCACCCGGAAGATGCAGGGGCGGTGTGAATTTATGACGGAACTACCACATCCGTGGGAGAGGCCATGCGCCGGGGTGCGGGACGGCAAAGTTCGCGTAAACTTGTCTATGGGGCAGTGTGATAGGCCCACGGAAGACGAAGGACATCGGGTTTGTTCAATCAGGTATTAGCGAAGGTTTTTGGCACAAGCAACGAACGCGCCGTGAAGCGGCTGCTTCCGACGGTACAGCAGATCAACGCACTGGAGCCGGCGATCAAGGCGCTGTCGGATGAGGAGCTGCGCGGCAAGACGGTGGAGTTCCGCAAGTCGGATCGCGGATGCGGTGGCGGCGGAGAAGATCGATCCGAAGGACGAAGACGCGGAGGAACGCACGCGGGCGGCGGAGAAGGCGGCTCTGGACGCTATTCTGCCGGAGGCGTTTGCGGTTGTGCGCGAAGCCGGCGATGCGCGCGGTCGGGATGCGGCACTTCGATGTGCAGCTGATCGGCGGGATGGTGCTGCACTCGGGCAAGATCTCCGAGATGAAGACCGGCGAAGGCAAGACGCTGGTGGCGACGCTTCCCTGCTATCTGAATGCGCTGGCCGGGCGCGGCGTGCATGTGGTGACGGTGAACGACTACCTGGCCAAGCGCGATGCGGAGTGGATGGGCAAGATCTACGGCTTCCTCGGGCTGTCCGTCGGCGTGATCGTGCATGACCTGTCGGACGAGCAGCGGCGCGCGGCGTACGGGTCGGACATCACGTACGGAACGAATAACGAGTTTGGCTTCGACTACCTGCGCGACAACATGAAGTTCGAGCTGAACGATATGGTGCAGCGTGGGCACTACTACTGCATCGTGGACGAGGTTGACTCGATCCTGATCGACGAGGCGCGGACGCCGCTGATCATCTCCGGCCCGACGGACCAGACGACGGACAAGTACGCGCGCGTGAACCTGATTATTCCCGGAGCTCGAGCATGGGCGAGCTGATTGAGACGCTCGAGACGAAGACGTGGTCCGGCGACTTTGTGGTGGATGAGAAGGCGCGCGCGATTACGGTGACGGACGAGGGCTGGGAGAAGATCGAAGGGCTGCTGGGGATCGGGAATATTGCGGACCCGGAGAACTGGGATCTGAAGCACCACGTCGAGGTAGCGATCAAGGCGCACCACCTGTACAAGCGCGACGTGGAGTACGTGGTGAAGGAAGGCGAGGTGATCATCGTCGATGAGTTCACCGGGCGCCTGATGCCGGGTCGGCGCTGGTCGGATGGACTGCACCAGGCGGTGGAGGCGAAGGAAGGCGTGGCGATTCGCAAGGAAGACCAGACGCTCGCGACGATCACGTTCCAGAACTACTTCCGCATGTACAAGAAGCTTTCGGGCATGACGGGTACCGCGGAGACGGAAGCGGCGGAGTTCGACAAGATCTACAAGCTCGAGATCGTGGTGATTCCGACGAACCGGCAGATGCTGCGGATCGAGAATCCGGACGTGGTGTACCGGACGGCGAAGGAGAAGTACTTCGCGGTGGCGGACGAGATTGCGCGGCTGCACGAGACAGAAGCAGCCGGTGCTGGTGGGCACGACATCGATTGAGAAGTCGGAGCTGCTGAGCGAGATCCTGAAGCGCAAGGGCGTGCGGCACGTGGTGCTGAACGCCAAGTTCCACGAGAAGGAAGCCGAGATTGTGGCGCAGGCGGGACGGCTGGGCATGGTGACGATCGCGACCAATATGGCGGGTCGCGGTACGGACATCCTGCTGGGCGGCAACGCGGAGTTCATGGCGCGGCAGGACCTGGTGCGCAAGTCCCAGGCACGGGCGGTGTCGGCGGCCGAGGGTGCGATCTCGCCGAATGCGGGACCGGGGATGGTGCGGTTCTACTATTCGGGGCAGGAGTTTGAGACGACGCAGGAGTCGTGGGACGGCGCGATGTCGGCGCATGCGACGGCGACGCAAAGCGAGCACGAGGCGGTGATCGCGGCGGGCGGCCTGCACATCCTGGGGACGGAGCGGCACGAATCACGGCGCGTGGACAACCAGCTGCGCGGACGTGCGGGACGGCAGGGCGATCCGGGATCGAGCCGATTCTTCCTTTCGCTTGAAGACGACCTGATGCGCATCTTTGCGCGGGAGTGGGTGTCGACGCTGCTGCAGCGGCTGGGGATGGAAGAGGGCGTGCCGATTGAAAGCGGCATGATCTCGCGGCGTATCGAGGCGGCGCAGAAGGCTGTGGAGACGCAGAACTTCGAGAGCCGCAAGCATGTGCTTGAGTACGACGACGTGATGAACAAGCAGCGCGAGGCGGTGTATAGCCTGCGCAAGCAGTTGATGGAAGGCGTCGACCAGAAGGCAGCTGATCACGGAGGACTACGTTTCGACGATCCTGTCGAACCTGCTGGATGAGAATGCGCCGGCGGAAGGAGCACCCGGACCAGTGGAAGATGGAGGCGATCTATTCGGGCGTGTTCGATGTGTTCGGGCTGCGCTTGAATGATGGGCCAGACAAGCTCGATGCCGAACAGACGGATCGGCATGCGCTGGGCGAGGCGATCTTCGGGAAGCTGCAGCGACCGGTACGAGGTGAAGGAGCAGATCCTGGGCGCGGAGGCGATGCGGTATCACGAGCGCATTGTGATGCTGAGCGTGCTGGACGGGCTTTGGAAGGATCACCTTCTTGCGATGGACCACCTGAAGGAAGGCATCGGGCTGCGCGGGTATGCGCAGCAGGATCCGCTGGTGGCGTACAAGAAGGAGAGCTTCGAGATGTTCGAAGCGATGATGCTGCGGTTCCAGGAGGACACGGCGCGGCACCTGTTCCGGATGCAGATTATCGGGCCGGACGGCACGCCGATCGAGACCGCGGAGCAGATGCAAGCAGGCGCAGCAGGCGATTGCGGCCCAGCAGCAGGCGCATGGCGGCACACGCAGCAGGCACTCGCCGCTCAGCAGCAGGCACAGGCGGCACTCGCCGCCGAGGCGATGCGGGTGCAGCAGGGGCAGCCGCAGATCCAGCCACCGCAGCGGCGGCCGGCAGAACAGCAGGCCCGACTGCCGCTGAACGGCGCGGAACCGGCACAAGCTCCGAAGCCGGCGGTGCCAGTGCCCATGCGTCCGCCTTCGACGACGATCGACAAACTGGAGCGGGAGTTCCAGCAGAAGAAGCAGCGTGAGCTGGATCAGGCCCGGTCTGCGGGCGCTTCGGATACTTCCGCCAATGGCGGTGCACCGCGCCGCGCGGGGGAGAAGGTTGGGCGCAACGATGATTGCCCCTGCGGGTCCGGGAAGAAGTACAAGAAGTGCCACGGCGCGCAGGCTTAGATCAGCTGCGCGTTGTCCTCAAACGTAACCTGCTGCCTCGGCAGCGGGTTATTTTTTGTCGATGTCGTCCATGAGCAGGCGTGCCTTGGTAGCGAGGGTAACGGCACCCTCCGCGTCGCCTGAGTTCAGTGCCTGCTGGGCCTGCTTGAGGAAGCTGGTGACCTGGCGAAGCGAAGTCCTCTGCTGAGTGGCCGTACTGTGCGGCAGCGCTGTGACGCGCTTCTGGATAGCTGCGATGAGATCGCGGGCCTGCTGTTGCGCCTGAGGCGTGGCATCGCCACCGGTTGAGAGCGAACCAATGGCGAGCTCTGCGGTTTCAGCCTCGGAGGAGACCGGCGGCGGCTGCGGTACAGAAGAATCGCGGACCGGGGCGGGCAGGGGCGGAGGGCGGCGACGGGGCGGACGGGGGATCGGTTCGGTAATCTCGGGAGGATCCCACTCGACCGGCGGGATGGAGGCGATGCTGGGCTGGTCGGGCGCATCGGGAAGCGGGTCAACTTCGACGGGGCTCAGAGCTGCGGAGGGTGGAGACCATACGAGTTTGTGCTTGCAGCCGGAGAGAGCAACGAAGAGCAGCAGGGTGCCGAGAAGCCACGGCGACGGCCCGCGTTGCGATGAACACGCACAAGACGGCAGGGCTCCGGCGGGCCACATTAGTGCGGACCACACGCGGTGCGCCCCTGCGCCGGCTTGCTGCGCGGAGTTCTTCCCTGGCTTCAAAGATGTTCCTCGGACCCTATGGTAGACCCAATTGTGCTTTTCGTGGGTACCGATACAGGTTCCGTCGTATCCGAGATCCGGGAGGGCTGCTTCCGCCCATCGACTGCGGGAGCTATAGCAATGGGGATGCGGACCGTGAAGACGCTTCCGCGGTCGCCTGCGGCGGGTTCAACGCTGGAACGGACGTCAAGGGCACCGCCGTGGAGCTGGAGAATCCGGTAGGTCATGGCGAGACCGATACCACTGCCGGTGGCTTTGGTCGTGAAGTACAGGTCGAAGATGCGGGGCAGGACCGATGCCGGAATTCCTGTGCCCGTGTCGGCGACCTCAACGACGGCGAGGCGGCCCTCGCGTTTGACTGAGACGCGGAGGGTGCCGCCGTCGGGCATGGCCTGCATGGCATTCAGGACCAGATTGAGGAGCGCCTGGCGGATGAGTTCCGAGTCCACACGCACGGGAAGAGCTTGGGGCGGCGCGACCGTTTCAAGGACGACGTGGTGCTGTTTGAGCTCCGCCCCGGCGAGATCGAGCACGCGATCAACGATGCGGCGGAGATCCTGATCGCGAAGCTCGAGGGTGATGGGGCGGGAAAAGTCGGCGAGGGTCTGAACGACGCGATCGAGGCGGTGCATTTCGTCGGCGAGGATGTCGACGTGCCTGCGGGCGCTTTCGGGGTCGACCGTGTTGGCGGACAGTTTGGAGCGCAGCAACTCCAGGTGAACGACCATGGCGTTGATCGGGTTTTTGACCTCGTGGCCTACGTTGGCAGTAAGGCGGCCGATAGAGGCGAGGCGGCGGGAGACTTCGAGTTCCTGCTCGAGCTCGCGGGCAGAGGCGGTATCCCGGAGGGTAAGGAGCGTGCCCATGTCGCGTGCGCCGCGGGGGCGCTGGCCATTGGTGGGATGGTCTTCGATGCGATCGAGCGAGATCTGGACCTGGCGGCCGTCCTCCAGGAGCACAGTCTCGGCGGTGACGCCGCGCCCGGAGTTGAAGGCTTCCTCGATGGCTTCGCCGAGGGCTGTGTCGGGCGGAAATATCTCGGCGAGGGTTCGGCCAACAAGGGTGGGGAGCGGCTGCATTCCGGGCTGGGTGGGAGCGATGAAGTAGGCGACGGCATCGGAGACCATGGCGGCGCGGCGTTCGGGGGTGAAGAGCAGGACACCGTCGCGCAGGGTATCCAGCACGTGGGCGAGGTTGGCCTGGAGGGCGGTGTAGCCCTCCTCGCGGCTGCGCATCTCGCGACCCAAACGGTCGATAGACCGGTTTACCATGCCGATCGGATCGCGCCTGCCTTCGAGCAGAAGGGGCGGCTCGGCAGGGATTTCCCCTGGAGTGAGGGAGAGGCGTTCGAGTTGCTCCCCGATGGCCACGAGGGGGCGGAGTGCGACTGTGGAGAGCAAGGCCGCAGCCGCCATGGACCCTACTGCGGCTACCAGGGCGAACAGAAGTGCCGCGCGGAACCAGGGCTCAAACGCGTTTCGCAAAAAGGTCGAGCGGACGCCCACATGGATGACGAGAAACGGCAGCCCGTTGCGATCCAATGGAACTGAGATATCGAGCACGCGAGGCCGGCCAAAGACCTCGCGAAGCTGGTAGAAGAGGCTGCCACTTGAGATGGCGGTGAAACTGGCCCGGTACGGGGCGGGCTGGTTGAGCGCGTCTTCGTCGGTGGAGACCAGGACGAAGCCGTGCGCGTCGGTGACGCTGACGTCCTGCGCCGTTTGCGAGTAGCGGATAATGGCGCTCATCACCTGCTTGAGAGATTCGGAAGACCTGAGCGCGTCGAGGACCGCAGCGTGGAAGGCGTCGTCGGAGGAGGAGGAGGCGGGTTCCTGGCGGACTATCGGAGCGACGGGGTGGGCGCGGAGTCCGCTTTCAACAGCCTGACGCGTGACCAGGAGGACCTCGTGGGCGAGCACGTCGTTTGAGCTGGACGTCTGCTCGATGCGCTGGCGGGTGAGCTGGCCGAGGAAGACGAGGGAGATGATGAAGACGATGGCGAAGGTTACGCCTGTGGCAAGGAGCACAAGCTTCGTGCGAAGACGCATGGCCTACTCCGCCGCGATGACGGCCGAATCTGGGGAGACGGCGCCGGCAGCGGAGGCAGCGGCGCTCGCGTATTCCTTCAACTTGTTCTGCAGAGTCTTGGTGGTGATGCCGAGGATCTCTGCGGCACGTGTCTTGTTGTTGTTGGTGGAGGTCAGGGTTTTGAGGATGAGTTGACGCTCGGCCTCGTCGACGGTAGTGCCTACCTCGACGACGACCGAATTCTCGTCGCTGCGTGCCGCTGCTGCGGGCTCGGCCGCGCCGGATTGGGTCGGGACCCGGGTTCCGTAGCCGGGCTCGCCGAAACCGGGCGGAAGGTGTTCGGCACCCAGGAGACCGGTGCCGGCCAGGACCGTGGCGCGTTCGATGGTGTTGCGCAATTCGCGGGCGTTGCCGGGCCAGTCGTAAGCCATGAGGCGGGCGAGCAACTCACGCGGAGAGGCCGGAGATGGTGCAGTGATGGCGCTCGTTCATGTCGTCGATCATCTTCTGCGCGATGGCGGGGATGTCTGACATGTGGTCGCGCAGGGGTGGCATCTGGATGTTGAAGACGTTGAGGCGATAAAAAAGATCGCCGCGCAACTGTCCGCTGGAGACTGCCTGCTGAGGGTCCTTGTTGGTTGCGGCGACGACGCGGACGTCGACGGGCGTTTCGGCCTTGCTGCCGAGACGGCGCAGCTTCCGGTCCTCGAGGACGCGGAGAAGTTTGGCCTGGGTCGCGATGGGCATCTCACCGATTTCATCGAGCAGAAGAGTGCCTTCTTCCGCCAGCTCGAAGCAGCCGGCGCGGCGCTCGAGGGCTCCAGTGAAGGCGCCTTTCTCGTGGCCGAAGATCTCGGATTCGATTAGGGTCTCGGGAATGGCGGCACAGTTGACGGCGACGAATGGCTTGAGGCGGCGGGAGCTGAGGTCGTGCAGGGCGCGCGCTACGAGCTCTTTACCGGTCCCGCTTTCGCCGGTGACGAGGACCGAGACGTTCGAAGGGGCGACGCGCTCGATCATCTGGAAGATCGACTTCATCTGCGCAGAGGAGCCGACGAGCGGACCGAGAACACCGGTGTCGCGGAGTTGGCGTCGGGTGGCTTCGAGTTCGACGTCGGACTCGCGCTGGCGGGTCGCGTTCTGGAGAATGGTGCGGAGGCGGACGGGATCGACGGGCTTGGGGATGTAGTCATACGCGCCCATGCGCATGGCTTCGACGGCGGACTCGATGGAGCCCTGGGCGGTGAGCATGACGACGGTGACGTGCTGCGGGAGCTCCGGATGCGATCAAGCAGCTCCATGCCGTCCATGCGCGGCATCTTCAGGTCAGTGACGACGATTCCGGGCGACCACTGGAGGATGCGCTCGAGACCCTCGACGCCATCGGACGCGCACTCGGCGCGGTATCCCCAGGAGGCGACCAGTTCCGTCAGGCCGGTGCGGGCGTGCGGTTCATCTTCGACGATCAACACCTTTTCGAGCAATTCTGTTCCGTCCATTTCAGCTATGTGGGATGGGGGCAAGCCGGGTCAACGCATTTTAGGCGCTGCAACCTGCCCAGGATAGCGGGCCCTCCAGCTGCGGTGCGCGCGCGGGACGATATTCTTGAAGACATGAATATTCCCTCGTATCAGTGTAGCGATCCTGAAATCTCCCCACAAGCATATGCCGAGATGCGTGCCCGGATGCCAGACGGTGGCGATGAGTCACCGGTGCTGCTGGACGTTCGCGAGCCGTGGGAGGCGGCCGCGGCGAGTCTGCCCGGGGCGGTGCTGATGCCGATGGGAGACGTGACGTCGCGCGCGCATGCGGAACTCGACCCGGATGCGCACATTGTGGTGTTCTGCCACCACGGGCAGCGCTCGCTTTCGGTGGCCATGTGGCTGCGGGCGCAGGGCTTTGAGTATGCGCAATCGCTTGCGGGTGGGATCGATGGCTGGTCGCGCACGGTGGACCCGAACGTTCCGCGGTATTAGTCGGGGCCTGGAGTGGCTACCGGGCCCGAGGGTGAGTTGCGTCGTAGACGCGCTGGACCTGGGTGACGGTGAGCTGGGTGTAGCGCTGCGTGGTGGAAAGGCGCTCGTGACCGAGCATCTCCTGGATGGCGCGGAGATCGGCCCCTTCTTCCAGCATGTGGGTGCCGAACGCGTGGCGCAGGGTATGCGGATGGACGTCGGCGGGTAGTCCGCGAGAGAGGGCGATGCTCTTGACCAGCCGGCCTACGCTGCGGGTTGTGAGGCGGACACTGCCGCGCATCCGGAGGTTGGTGACGACGGGGCCCTCGTGGATGCAGTGCGGCCTTGCCCGCGGCGCGGAGGCGGGCTTCGCGCTGGGGGAGGTAGTCGCGGATGGCGGCGGCGGCTTCGTCGCCGAGAGGAACGAAGCGCTGCTTGCGACCCTTGCCGCGGACGAGGATGGCGTCATTCTTCCAGTGGATGTCGGCGAGGTCGATGCCGACGAGTTCGGAGTTGCGGATGCCGCATCCATAGAGGAGTTCGAAGATCATACGGTCGCGCTCGGGCCACGCGGCGGCTTCATCCTTCGGGCGCGAGCCCGGGGATGGATCCATGGAGTTGAGCAGGCCGTTGACCTCTTCCATGCTAGGGACGCGCGGGAGATGTTTGGGCAGCTTGGGCGTGCTGACGAGCAGTGCAGGATTCTGGGCGATGCGATGTTCGCGGGCGAGCCAGCGGAACCACGAACGGACTGCGGCGAGGGCACGGGCGGCAGAGGCCTTGGTGAGGTGGCGTTCGTACAGGACGCCGAGGTACGCCCGGATGTGGAGGTGCTCGACGGTGGCCGGGGTTATGTCCGGGCCGAGGGAGTCGGCGAGGTAGGCTATGAAGTTCTGGAGTTCGCGGCGATAGGCGCGGAGGGTGTGGGCAGAGGCGTTCCGCTCTACTTCGAGCACGCGCAGGAAGTCTTCTGCATCGCGAGTGAGAGGGCTGGTCGCTGCGGTCATTCTTCTGTCCGCGGGAAAGCAGCGGGCGCTTCCCCGCCTTTCCCGGCGACGCGCCGGCCGCGGGGATGATGCAGGCGGTGGACCCGCTTCAGGTGCTCCATGGCGACGTGGGTATAGACCTGGGTGGTGGCGATGTCGGCGTGGCCGAGGAGCGTCTGGACGCTGCGGAGGTCCGCGCCGCGCTCCACCATGTGGGTGGCGCAGCTGTGGCGGAGCATGTGCGGGCTGGCGTGTGGGCCGGTGTGGTCGGGGCCTGCGGCGTTTCGGCGAACCATCGTCCAGACGATCTGACGGGTAAGGGCGCGGCCGCGTACGGAGAGGAAGAGGATGCGCTGCACGCCCGCACGGAGGAGATGCGGGCGGCCTGTCCGAATATAGGCGTCGATCGCGTCGATCGCTCGCCTTCCGAGAGGGACGATGCGCTCCTTGTCCCCTTTGCCGCGGACCTGGGCACGTGCCTGATCGAGGTGGATGTCTTCTTCGCGCAGGGATACGATTTCTCCGACGCGGAGGCCTCCGGCGTAGAGGAGTTCGAGGATTGCGTGGTCGCGGAGTGCGAGGGCAGGAGCGAGCGGCGACTGGAGTTGGCCGGAGCATGTGCGGGCGGATATGGCGCTGCGCTCGAGCATCTCGGACACTTCGGATTCGGCAAGGGACTTGGGGAGGACCTTCCACGCGGCGGGGCTTTCGAGCGCGACGGTGGGATCGTGGGCGATGCGGCGATCGAGCAGGAGCCAGCGATAAAACCCGCGGAGGCAGCTCAGCTTGCGCGCCACACTGCGGGGGTCTACATGGTGGGCGCGGAGGTGGGCCATAAAGCTTCGGACGTCTTCCTCGGACGCGGTGAGGAAGAGCGCACTGCGGGTTTCCAGGGATTCGGCGAACTGCTGGAGATCACGCGTGTAGGCTTCGCACGTGGCCGGGCGGCTGCCCTTCTCCACCCGCAGGTAGCCGATGTAGTCCCGCAGAAGGCGCGAGTTGCCGAAGGGGTCCGGGGACTTGGCGGCGGTGGTGTCCGGTATGGTTGGAGCCGCCTGCATGGAGTGATTATCCCGCCGCGCAGGATGGGCGGTGAGTAGCCGGGCGGGTTCGTATCGAGTTTGGTGAGGAGCTTCGGCGTTCCATCCCTGGGGCCTTGACGGAGGGGCGTTGACTCTGGCGTATCCTGTACGGGCCGCGCAGGGCGGAGAGAGTCGATCTGGCGGTCAAGGGCAAGTCGAAAGGAACTCGTATGCCGGTTTGCGAACATCTGGCACACAGCAAATATGCGAAGCCGAAGGCTCATGTTTGCGCGGAGTGCGTGGCGCTGGGAGACACCTGGGTGCATCTGCGGACGTGCCTGGAGTGCGGGCACGTTGGCTGCTGCGACTCGTCGAAGAACAAGCATGCGACGCGACACTACCGGGCGACCAGCCACCCTGTGATTGCTTCCGCGCAGCCGCAGGAGCGGTGGCTGTGGTGCTACGTGGATGAGCAGATGGCGGAATAGATCGATGCGTCCGCGCTGGTAAACTCAAGGAAGAATGTTTGAAACTCTAAGCGACAAGCTGCAGCGCTCCTTTAAGACCCTGCGGGGCCAGGGTACGATCACGGACGAAAACATTGGGGAGGCGCTCCGGGAGATTCGTCTTGCGCTGCTCGAGGCAGACGTGAGTTTGCCCGTGGTGACGGAGGTGGTCGACCACATCCGGGAACGGGCCTTGGGATCGCAGGTGACGACCGCACTTTCCCCGTCGGAGCAGATCGTCAAGATCGTTCACGACGAGTTGATCAACATTTTGGGAAAGGATACGGCGCGGTTCAAGACGTCGTCGCCTCCGCCATCGGTGATCCTGATGGCAGGTTTGCAGGGCTCCGGCAAAACGACAACCTCGGGCAAGCTGGGGCAGTGGCTGAAGAAGTCCGGTCATCGTCCGATGCTGGTTTCGGTCGACGTGTACCGTCCGGCAGCTCGTGAACAGCTTCGCTTGGTGGCGCAGTCGATCGGGGCGAATATCTATGAGGGCAAGCTCGATCCGGACCAGAAGCACGGGACGGATGATGTGTTGCGGCTGGCGAAAGAGGCTCGCCGGGATGCGGCGAACTTCGGCTGCGACATCCTTATAGTCGACACCGCGGGGCGCAACCAGATCGCCGCCGATTTGATGGAGGAGATGGCGGCGCTGAAGAAGCTGCTGAATCCGAGCGAGATTCTGTTTGTCGCGGATGCGATGACTGGGCCAGGACGCGGTGAAGTCCGCGAAGGCCTTCCATGACCTGCTGGCTATGACGGGCGTGGTGCTGACGAAGATGGACGGCGATGCGCGCGGCGGTGCGGCGCTGTCGATTCGGCATGTGACCGGGGCGCCGATCAAGTTTCTCGGGACGGGCGAGAAGCCGGATGCGTTCGAGGCGTTTCATCCCGACCGGATCGTCAGCCGGATCATGGGCATGGGCGACATTGCCACGCTGCTCGAGCGCGCGGAAGAGAAGCTTGACCGCGACAAGGCGGAGCAGTTTGCGAAGAAGGCGCTGTCGGGCGATGGCTTTACGCTGGAGGATTTTCGGGATCAGCTTCGGCAGATCAAGAAGATGGGGTCGATGAAGTCGATCCTGAAGATGCTGCCTTCGGTGGGGCCGTTCCAGGGGATCCAGCAGGCTGCCGAGAACGTGGATGAAGGGCAGCTTACGCGGGTAGAGTCGATCATCAACTCGATGACTGCGAAGGAGCGAGCGGACCACGAGATCATCAACGGCAGCCGCCGGAAGAGGATTGCCACGGGGTCCGGCACCAGCGTGCAGGAGGTGAATAACCTGCTGCGGCAATATGCGCAGATGCGGAAGATGTTCAAGAACATTGGCGGTGGCGGTGGGATGAAGGCCCAGCAACGGATGCTCAGCCAGATGCAGGGCCGGCAGAAGTTCGGGCGGTAATCGGGGCAGTCGGAGCCGCGTGTGTAGGCGCTGGTGATGGACAGTAGATCGCAACGGCCTTTCTCCAGATGGAGGGAGGCCGTTTCGTCGTATAACCGCGGTCAGTGTGTCTCCGGGCGGAGGCCGGCGCCAAGGGCGAAACTCTCATTGACAGTCGCAAAGCACGGCTGGTAGTTTGCAACTCGATCCATGAAACAATTTCTCCCTCGCAATCCCCCACAAGGGGGACGGCTAAGTTGCGGTCCCTCGGCACGTCTACTGAATTCCTGAGGTGATGCATGAAGCGATGGTCCCTGCCTCTGTTCGCGGCTTCTTTAGCCGTGGCGATCTTCTCCCGCCCTGCTCTAGCGGATCTGGTACCCGTTGGGTACATTTCCTACGATGTGACCGCTTATTCCGTCCATGGGAGCGCCGCTGCTGGCGCAGTTCGATGTCTTCAACCTGACCGGCGCCAATTCACTGCCGCCTGACTTTTCGGTTACGACGATGCTGTCGCTTTCGAACGTTAGCCTGACCGTGAACTACATCGGCGGGCAGAGCGCGGTGTTCGGGCCCGGGTACTTTTCGCTCGATGCAGATGGGCAGTCGCTCGATGGAACACCCCTTTCCGTGCTTGCCGGTTACCTGGGCGGCCTGAAGAATGCTGTCTTCGCGACGGTGACCGGAAAAATCAACACCTCCTCAATCGTGCTGGCGGATGGGAGCCAGGCGCCGGTTTTGGCGGGGTTCTCCGCCACCCTCTCCGACCCTAACGGGTTCAGCGATGGCGACCTTGCCCTGATCGACATTACAGAGACACCGGAGCCGAGCACGTGGCTGCTTTGCGGCACGGGGCTGGGTGGTCTGATCCTGCTCCGACGAAAGGCGCTTGCCGGTCTTGCCCGAGCCGGGATGCCGAGGAACCTGGCGCTGGGACTTGGATTTGTCGCAACGCTCGGGGCCGCTCGCCCGGGCGGCGCGGTGACCTTGAGTGCGTGGACTTCGCCTAGTTCCGGAGCAGCGGGCGCGACAGCGGTGAACGTCTCGGGTTCCGGGTTTCCGTCTGGGACTATTCCTGCGGGCAATGTCACGGTCCTTTTGTCGCCGGCATGCGGTGCTGCGGGTGCTGCGGCTCAGGTGAACTCGGTGACACATGTGGTCGGGACGACGGATCGCGTGCAGTTTGTTGTTCCGGCGTCGCTCGGCACAGGGACGTACTTCGTATCGTTGAGCGGCACATCGCCGACCGGCGCCGCGTTCACCAGCAGCAACTGCGCGGAGGTGAGCGTCACGGGGTCCGCGCCCGTGGCTACGCTGAGTGCAACTTCTCTTTCTTTCTCCAGCCTCCCGGCCGGGAGTTCCAGCGCCACGCAGACGGTGACGCTTTCGAACACGGGCAGCAGCACGATGAACATCTCAGGGATCGCGGCGGGCGGCCCAGGTGCGAACCTGTTTCCTGAGTCCAATAACTGTCCGGCTGCGCTCACGGTGGGTGCGTATTGCACGATAACGGTTGGTTTTTCGCCAAAGGTTTCCGGGGCATACACTGCCGCGATTACCGTCTCCGACGATGCAAGTTCGGCGCCCCAGAGTGTAAGCCTGGCGGGCTCCGCAACCGCTGCGGCGCTGACTATCGACACGACAAACCCGACGGACTGGAAGATCAACAACGGGGCACTCTCGCTGGATTACAACCCCAGCAAGCAGAGGATCTTCGCCATTCACCTTGCCGGGTACTCGGACAACCTGGTGGATACGACTAATAGCAACGCCGGCATTTACATGGACAATGCGGGGTTTGGCAGCGGCACGGCGACACCGGGTTATGTAAACGCCGGCACCTATCTCGACTGGTGGGTGACCGTGGCTTCGAACAGTACGAACGCATACACGTACACGACGCACTACGTGGTCTTTCCGAACGATCCCGGCATACACACTTACTTCGTTGCAATACACAAGGCGACCGATATAGCGGGCAGTATCGGCCAGGTGCAGTGGGTGTATCGCAGCAACCTGAATGACTTCCCCAACACCTACGCGGTGAATCAGGACCTAAGCAATCCCGGTCCGGTGATCGTGCCGCTGCCTCCTGCTTCGGAGAGCTTCTCGTCGGACCCAGGACGCGCCGTGTCGGATGCTACGGTGGACCTGCATGGATTCACATTGCCTGCTGGTTTTACGCGGCAGTTTTACACGAAGTACGACTACTCGCAGTGCAACTACCTGCACCAGGCACACGGCACCTTTGGCAATACGTTTGGCGTGTGGACCTACCTGCCGAGCAACGAGTCACTGGTAGGCGGACCGACGAAGCAGAACCTGGTCTTCACCGGCAACCTGTTGATGATCGAAGCGTATTCGAACCATCTGGACAACGAACTTTCACTTGCGACTCCGGCGGGGGTAGCGAGCTCACGTCTGTTCGGGCCTTACTACATTCACTTCAACACGTTCGGGCAGGCGTACAACACTGCTGGCACGACGATCAACACGCCCGCTGATATGTATCAGGACACTTTACAGGCTGGCGCAAACTTCCAGAGCCAGTATGACAGCGAATCACAACTGCTCTCCTCGGGATACACACCGTCAGCACAGCGCGGAGCCGTCTCGGTGCAGATCAGCAACATCCCCGGACTTACGGGCGGTGCACCCAAGACGGCCTGGGCGGTGCTGAGCGATCCGGGCAAAAACCACGAGCTGACGAGCCAGGGCTATCAGTATTGGGCGGACATCAGCAGCACCGGATCGGCGACGATCAACGGTGTCGTACCGGGAACGTATCGCTTGTCGGTGTACGTCCTGGGTCAGTTCGGCGAGCTGCGGCAGGAGGGCGTGGTGGTGAGCGCGAACCAGACGACCACCGTGCCGGCTACAAATTTTGTGCCGGAGAACTTCGGAACCGAGACGGTCTTCACCATCGGCACGCCGGACCGCTCGTCGCACGAGTTCCTGCATGGACACGATGCGCAAGGGCACGATGATCGCGAGTTCTCCGGGACCTGGAACTACTGGGCGGACTTCGCAGGGAACAATGGCGCGGTCGTGTACAACGCAACCGCGGGGCCTGCCGGGCCGGCCACGAACGACCTGAACAAATGGAATTACAACCACTGGGGCGTCTTTGATCCCGGCCTGTTTGGCGGGGTCTACAACGCCTCCGATGACACGACAGATGGCTACAAGTATGCTATCCCCGCATACGTGGCGAGTCTGCCTGGAGCATCGGGAACCAATGGTGTGACCACACGGCCTCCTGCATGGACGGTCCACTTCGCAACGCCATCGGATGTGAGCAACTACGCTTCAGGGTACGCGGTGCTTTCGATTGCGCTCGCCTGTGATTACGGGAGCTATGTACTGAACCTGAACGGAACGGCGCGGACGTGGAGCTACAGTTCGTCTACGGAGAGCGATTGTGCGGTTCGGAGCGGACTCTCCGGATACACACAGTGGATCGCGTTCCAGTTCCCTGCTTCGTCGCTGAAGCAGGCCGGTCAGGACAACGTGCTTACACTGGGCGTCAGCCAGACTTATGGAGTGATGGACGATGCCCTGCGCATGGAGTTGACGAACACCAGCGCTGCGCCATCGGTAACTGGCTGGAACGACTACGAGTTTGTAAGCTCGTCCAGCACGAGCGGCAACCTTCATGCGAATGATTCGTTGCCTAATCCGTAGTCAGGCGTGAGTCATGCGAGAAGCCCACCTCCGTCGGAGGTGGGCTTTTTCCTGCAGGATGGTTCGGGAGTAGACGGGTTCGCGACTGCCCGTTCGACTGATTATTCTTGGGTATCGAGTCTCGCCCAGACGCCGGCGCAGAGGATACCGCGGCGTGGAGCCTGCGCGCGAGATAAATCAAGGATCACAGCGGAGGAGCGTAGCGGAAGAGAGGCGGCCGCGCACATGCTCGGCCGCCTCGATGCTCTTACACGAACAAGGGTGCAAGGACCAGGGTAATCGTGGCAAGCAGCTTGATCAGGACGTGCAGGCTTGGTCCCGCGGTGTCTTTGAAGGGATCGCCGACGGTGTCGCCGACTACCGCTGCCTTGTGGGCATCAGATTTCTTGCCGCCATACTGGCCAGTCTCGATGTACTTTTTCGCGTTGTCCCAGGCGCCTCCGCCATTGTTCATCAACATTGCTAATAGAACGCCGGAGATGGTGCCGACCATCAGTAGTCCTGCGACGGCTTCCGCCCCGGCGAGATTGACCGCTTTCCCTGCAATCGCAGGGACGGCGAGGACCGTACCGGGAAGATTGAGCGCGGCACCGGCCTGGTAGCTTTCACTGAAGTTCCGGAAAAGAAGTCCGACGGCCACTGGCAAGCCGACCGCTAGCACGCCGGGCAGTACCATCTCTTTGAGAGCGGCACCGGTCACGATGTGCACGCAGCGGGCGTAATCAGGCTTGGAGGTGCCCGCCATGATTCCGGGGTTCTCCTGGAATTGGGCACGGACATCCTTGACGACCATCTGCGCCGTGCGGCCAACGGCTTTGATGGCAAGCGAGGAGAAGAGGTAGGTGAGCATGGCGCCGAGCAGCGCGCCGACGAACACGGGCACCTGTGCAAGGTTGACGGTGGTGAAGCTCCAGCCCTGCGGCATGTACCCGCCAGCGCTCGTCACCTTGTCGGTGACAATCGTCTTGATCTCCTCGAGATATGCGGAGAACAGCAGAAAGGCGGCGAGCGAGGCAGAGCCTATAGCGTAGCCCTTGGTGAGTGCTTTTGTGGTGTTCCCGGCAGAGTCCAGCTTGTCGGTGCGATCCCGGATGGAGTCGGGCTGCTCGGACATTTCGATGATGCCACCGGCGTTATCTGTGATTGGCCCGAAGGTGTCCATTGCGAGGATGTACGCGGCGCACGACAACATGCCCATGGTGGCGATAGCTGTGCCGTAGATGCCTTTGGCGTAGTCGCTGATGCCGGGTACGTCTGCCAGTCCGCGGACGCCGAAGTAGTAGCTGAGCAGCAAGGCCGCGGAGATCACGATGACGGGGACGGCGGGGGTCTCCATGCCAACGGCCAGGCCGCTGATAATGTTGGTAGCGGGGCCGGTCAGGCTCGCCTCGGCGATAGACATGACGGGCCGATAGCGCGACTCAGTGTAGTACTCCGTGATCCAGACAAAGAGAAACGCAGTGAAGAGGCCGACGACGCCGCATGCGAGGAGCCACAACCACTGAACGCCGGGGCCGTTGAGCATAAAATACGCCGCCGCAGCGAAGCCGGCAAGGGCGATGGCACTGGTGAGGTAAAAGCCCTTGTTGAGCGCGTGCATGGGGTCTTCCTCTTCGCGGCACGAGACGACCGCCACGCCTGCCATGCTGGCAATGAGGTTGATGGCGTGAACGATCAGCGGGAAGAGAATTCCTTTGACGCCGAAGACCGGGTAGAGCGCGGCGCCGAGGATCATGGCGCCGACGTTTTCTGCGGCCGTTGATTCGAACAGATCGGCTCCGCGGCCGGCGCAGTCGCCCACGTTATCGCCCACGAGATCTGCAATGACGGCGGGGTTGCGCGGGTCGTCTTCGGGGATGCCGGCTTCGACTTTGCCTACCAGGTCGGCGCCGACGTCGGCGGCTTTGGTGTAGATGCCGCCGCCGAGCTGCGCAAATAGTGCAACCAACGAGGCGCCGAACCCAAAGCCGACGAGCTGATATGGGACGGCCTGAGGATGAGTGAGTCCGCCAAAAACGAGAAAGAGCAGGCCGACTCCGAGCAGACTCAGCGCTACGACGACTAGGCCTGTGACGGCCCCACCGCGCAGAGCGGTCTGCAGCGCACGATTGAGGCTTCCGCGAGCCGCGGAGGCGGTACGGATGTTGGCCCGAATAGACACGTACATTCCCGTGTAGCCAGCCAGGGCAGAACAGATCGCGCCGACGAGGAAGCTGAGTACGGTTCGCCCCGCTACCGGCTGTGTGCGCGGAGAGAGGCTGTAGCCGGCAAACACAATCACCGCAAGCACCAGGGCTATGGCACCGATAGTAGTGTACTGGCGGCGGAGGAAGGCCTCTGCGCCCTCGCGGATCGCATCCGAGATCACCCGCATCGCCGGAGTTCCGGCATCCATTGCTAAGACGGACCTGGCGAGCGCGGCTGCCGCGACGAGGGCGAGCACACCGACCCCAAGAGCGATCCAGAGTGTCATACGCCCATCGCCCGTGTCGGCTACCGGCATGCTCAATGCTGCATCCTGAATCACAAGTCCTAACAGGCCCACACCAACCATGCAACGCACTCCTTCGGCTCGGAAAAAAATTAACGTTCTATAGAAGCCGCATTACACCATGCACATACGACACGGTCAATCGGCGGTGAAATTCAGGTAGATGCAACGGGCCGGGAAGGTGGCACCGCCACGCACTGATACGGAGGGGTTCTCCCCTTTGCTTCTTGAGAGCCAAGTCCAGCGGAGCGGGAGACCCAAAATGGAACACGAAAGTTTGAGATCTCGAAGCGGGGCATGATGGGACAGCGCGCAGGGCCGATGCAGGTATCAACACGGGCTGCCGTACCTACCGCGGCCGGTGCTTACGCCTATGATGCCAAGCACGCAACACAAACTCTTCGTACTCGGACTCAAGACCGCGCGCTGCGTCCTGTTCTGCGCTGGAGCCCTGATGCACTCGGGTTGCCTTTCCGCGCAGGGCGGTGATAGCCCGCTGGGGCCGCCGGTCCCACATCGCTACCTGATCGCCTTTCGTGACAACTCGATACCTTCCGATGTGCAGGCGCGCGTGCGTAGCGGAGCGGGAGTTACGGCTGGGGCGCGCATCGTGCATGTGCATCCGGCGTTTGGGATCGCTGTCGTGCAGACAGATGATTCGGTCGACGACGCAACCGCCATGGCGCAGCTTTGCGCGCAGCCGGGTGTGCAGATGGTCGTACACGACCGCATCGTGTCGGCCCACGCTTTTGCTGCACGGCAGATCGTGCCTGCTTTGATCGGCGTGGCAACCGGATCTGTCGCCGCCCCGTTCGACACCTTTTACACGGGGAACCCGCAGGGCTGGGCAGTGCGTGAGTCCGGGGGCTTCGGCGCGGGAATCGCAGGCGGATCGACACGTGGCCCATGGAACACCACCTTGGGTGCAGGCGTGCGGATTGCCATTCTGGACAGCGGGGTCGACGCGAGTCATCCTGACATCGCCCCGAATTTGGCTCTGAACCTTTCAGAGGTTGACCAGACCGCGGCCACCGGCGTCCCGAGCGCATGCGATGACGGATCACCGGCCGATCAGCAGGGCCATGGGACGTGGACTGCTTCCCTCGCGGCCGCGGCGATGGGACCCGGCACAGGTCAAGTGATAGGGGTCGCTCCACAAGCCACGCTGCTGAATATCAAGGTTCTGGAGCGACTGCCGGACTGGTCCAGTACCGTGTCCGATGTTGCTACCCAGTGCCGAAGTGGTCAGGCCAGTGGACTGCTCTCCTGGGTGGTTCAGGGGATCCAGGATGCTGTGGCGAACCGGGCCGACGTGATCTCACTCTCGCTTGGCGCGCTGATCGATGTGAACACCGGCGAAGGCGCGGGAATTAAGTTCATTTTTGACCGGGTAACTCACGCGGCGTTCGCGTCCGGCGCAGTAATCATCGCTTCGGCGGGCAACGACGGGCTTGATCTTTCTGACCCGCGGTATGTCGAGCTTCCGGCTCAGGCGCGCGATGTACTGGTGGCTGTGGCCTCCACAAACCCCGCGTGTGCGGAAAGCCTTACGCCCGGCTCCGGTTGTGTTCCTGGGCCCGTGACGATGCCGTATTACTCCAATCACGGCACGTCGTTGAATGCTCTGGCAGCGCCTGGTGGCAGCTATCCCGAAGTGACTTCCTCGGCAGGCACCGACGTCGCGGTGAGTGGATGGGTCCGTGGAGCGTGCAGCAGTGGGCTGACAAACACCACTGACGGCACGCCGGGGGACTCGGGCCACTCCTTTGGCTGCTTTGGGCTTGGCCACTCCGCGTATGTCGAGGCGATTGGCACAAGCGCTTCTGCGCCGCTGCTGGCGGGGGCCGCGGCGCTCCTGAGGGCGGCAAACCCGGGCTGGACGCCGGCGCAGATTGTCGCTGCCTTGAAGCTGGGAGCGACCACAGTGCCGTCGCTGCCTGCCGCACCGGTGGTCAACCCCGACCTGCTCCGGTAAGTCTCGGTCGGAATCGTGGGCGGGCTTAGCTTCCCTTCATCTTCTCCTTGACGCTGTGGGCCAACTTTTCGATCTCGTCGGCTTTACGAATCACGTCGACAGACATCGTGTCCTTGTTTGTCTTGTCCACGTTCTCCTTCAGTTCCGTGGCGAGAGCAAGCAGCTTCTGGGTATCGGCTACAAGCTTCTTCTGCCGCTCGTTGTTGCGCGCTTTTTCCTGCTCGCGCTCAATGCGGGCGGTGTGCTCGGCTACCGACGGGTCGGCTCCCAGCGGGCCGAGCGTCGGATTCGGCGCTGACATCGGGAGGTTGGATGGGATCCCTCCCGGGATCCCAGGATTGCCGGGATTCTTCTGCGCCTTCGCGGCCAAAGCGGTCGTACATGCGAGGACCGCTATACTCAACGCTCGGGCTGCCCTAGATCTGCGCATTGGCTTATCCTCCTTGCAGTTCGTCGGCCCGCCGCGCGCGTACACCGTGTGACTCGTAGGTCTGCCGCTGTGCCTTATGGTCCGACTTCCGGCATCGTCAACATCGTTGCGGTGGTCGCATCCAATAGAAACCGTCGTATCCTTGAACGTCGGGTACGGCTATCAGGAGGGTCGAAACAATATCATGTTCCTTGCGACACCTGCCGCGCAACCGGAGAATACGTTTGAGGACGTTCTCGGCAATTGGCATCACGACCTGATGGTCTTTGTCCAGAAGGACCTGCCGAAGCTGGTCGTGATTCTGGTGCTCGCGTTTCTTCTGCTTCGGCTTGTGCTTTTCTTCGTGAACAGGATGCGCCGGTTAGCGGATCGGCACTCCGCGACGAACCCACAACGCGCCTCGCAGATCCGTACCGTGGCGTCGATGCTTCGGGCTACGGCCTACGGTGTGATCGGGTTCATCGTGTTGCTGCATGCGCTGTCACTGTTCAACATCAACACGACCTCCCTTCTGGCCTCCGCGGGTGTAGTGGGCGTGGGGATTGGCCTCGGTGCGCAGAGCCTGTTCAAGGACATGCTGAACGGTATCTTCATCCTGATTGAGAACCAGTACAACGTGGGTGATACGGTGAAGATCGCTTCGCTGTCCGGCACGGTAGAAGACCTCACACTCCGGCTGACCACGCTGCGGGACGGCGATGGGACGCTGTACTTCATTCCGAACTCCCAGGTGGCGACGGTGTCCAATTTCTCCAGGGACTTCGCAGTGGCTTCCCTGCCGATCACGGTGGACGCGTCGGCCGATCCGGACCGCGTGCTTGGCATCCTGCGGGCCACTGCATCGGGAGTTCGCAATGATCCCGCGTTTCGGGAGGTGGCTCTAGGGAATCCAGATATTCCGGGCATTGACAGCATCTCGGGCCGGGCCGTGACTTACCCCATAGGGATACGGGTCCGGATCAATCAGAAAGATGCGATCCTGCGGGAGTTGCGGAAGAGGATCCTGCAGGCTTTCGAAGAGAATTCAATCCCTCTCGGGAATGATCCTGCAAACCTGTTTCTGGCGCACCGACCCGATCCCACTGCGCCTCCGGCGCAGCAGCCCCTGACGGCGCCCTGATCGCTCCAGGGGGTCGGGTCACACCGCGCGACGCAGGGTTTCAGCCAGAGCCTCGGATGTGACGACAGGGGGCTGGCATGCATTTCCGGAGCAGACCACGGCGAAGCTGCCTGCGACCTGCGGCAGATGTGACAGGGTTTCCTGAAGGGCCGGCGGAAGGAGTTCCGGCGGCTGGGATCCGAGTTGGATCCGTTTGAGTCGCACCACGCTCTTATTGACGGAGAAATGAGCGAGGGCCGCGGACTCCATGGCGACTGCCGCCTCATCGTCTCCGACGACGCAGATCTGGGTGGGTGTTCGGAGAGAACGCTGGAGAGCAAGCGCATAGCTGGCGGCGTAGAGACCGAAGTGCTCGACAACGCCGCTAAAGGCTTCAAGCGTCTGGCGCGCACGTGCAGCGTAGTCCGGGCGGTTGTTCAGGGCCTCTAAGCGGAGAAGGAGAGCGGCTGCCATTGAATTGGCAGCAGGAGTTGGGGAGTCCTGCAGGGGCTTGCGGCGTGTGGTGAGAGCACCGAGACGCATTTCGCCGGATCGGGGAGCGGCGGTATCGAAAAAGCCGAACTCTTGCGCGTCGTAGAAGCTTGCAATCGCGGTGTCCATCAGCTGTGTGGCAGCGTCGAAGTAGCGCATTTTTCCGGTCGCTTCCCATGCGTCCACCGCAGCGTGGCCGAGAAGGACGTAATCGTCCAGAACCGCAGCAATTCGGGTGGAGGGTGCTTCGGACTCGCCGTAGGCGACGACCCGGATGAGGCCGGCACTTGGATCCCAGGCCGCGGAGAGGACGCGATCCAGTGATTTCAGTGCGAAGGCCCGAGCTTCCGGCATGTCGAGTACACGGGAAGCCAAGAGGTAGGCGGAGATACAAAGCGCGTTCCACCCGGTGTAGACCGTGCGATCGATATAGGGGGCGGGGCGCTCCAGGCGAGCGGCGTAGAGCTTGCCTCTGGCGGAGTTTAGCAGCGCGGCCGCGATATCCAACGAGACGGCGGCTTTGCGGGCTACGAGATCGAGTCCGTGCTTGATGTGGAGAACGTTCTTGGAGACGTTGTGGTGCATGTCCCCGATCTCACCGATGTCGTAGAAGGCGGAGACCACGGCGAGTTCGTCGGGGGTGAGAACCTCGGCGGCTTCGTCCCGCGTCCAGGTGAAGTAGTCGCCGTCGTCTTCGAGCGAAACGTCGGCATCCTGCGAGGCGTAGAAACCACCGCGTTCGCGGTCGGAGAGCCACTCGTCCATCCACCGCATGATGTCGCGGGCGACGCGCGCGTGATCGGCCAGGCCAAAGGTTTGGAAGGCGTGCACGTAGTTCTTCAGCAGCTCGCTGTTGTCGTATGACATCTTCTCGAAGTGAGGAACGATCCAGTTCTCGTCAACGGAATAGCGATGAAAGCCGCCCGCCAGATGGTCGTAGATGCCGCCTTTGGACATCTTGTCCAGCGTGACGAGAACCGCTCGTTTCGCGGCCTCCGCGAGCGGAATGGTACCAACGCTTTGGAGACCCACAGGGGTCGGCGAGGGGCGAGAGGCGACATCGATCAGCAGATCGAGGGCGCTGGAATGCGCGAACTTGGGCTGTGAGCCAAAGCCGCCATGGCGCATGTCAGCGTTGCGGAGGATGGCGACGGCCATTTTTTCCACCAACTCACCGCCAGGATTTCCAGCGCGGCCGCTAAAGCTCTCATTGTGCTCGATCGCGTGAATGACTGAGGCTGCGGACTCCTCGACTTCGCTGCGGCGATCATCGAAGGCCTCCGCCATAGTCAGGAGGACGCGCTGGAAACTCGGGCGGCCGTGGCGGTCGTCTGGCGGGAAGTAGGTGCCGCCGAAGTACGGCTTGCCGTCGGGCGTGAGGAAGGCGGTGAGGGGCCAACCGCCCTGACCGGAGATGGCGGAGACTGCAGCTTGATACCGTGCGTCGACGTCCGGGCGCTCGTCGCGGTCCACCTTGATGGGCACGAAGTGATGATTGATGATGCCGGCGAGCGTTGGGTCCTCGTAGGATTCGCGATCCATCACGTGGCACCAGTGGCACCATACGGCACCGATGTCGAGAAGAATCGGCTTGTCTTCGCGGGCAGCTTTGGCGAATGCCGTTTCGCCCCACTCCATCCACTCTACGGGCTGATGCCGGGCGGACCGGAGGTATGCCGAGGATGCTTCATCCAGAAGGTTCATCTCTTCGAGGCCTGTATGCGCACTTCTTGTTCTTCCCTCTTGAGATGATGCCGCTGACCAGTTGCGCCACACGTTCCGTTCCATTTTCCACGATCCCCGGGGTCCGTCGCAGATCCTTCTGCAGACCTCCTGATTGTGTGTCAGGGAGCGGTGTGAGCCAATACAACGCAAGTTCCATCGAGTGAGCCACCCGGGGGTAACCGGTAAGTTTTTCAACCAGCTACGCTTGCCGAAGACGATGACCTGCGGGCCGTATCTCCTCCCCAGGGATCATCACTCCGGTTTACGGAGCGGGGGGCGCACCGACGCTGATGGGCTTCGGAACGACGGGCGCTGTGGGAGCGGTGAGGCCAGGGATGACGGGAGGAGTAGAGATGACCCCGGAAGCGGCTTGCGTGATGTTGATGCCGTACTGGTCGAGTGTGCTTGAAAGCAGCTCGCGAAGGGCGGCGCGGTCGCGCGCGTAAGCGGCCTGGGCGGAGATGAAGGTGTCCTCTGCAGTCGCCAGGTTGCGCTGCTGCTGCAGGACAAGGAGGCTGGTCGACGCGCCGAGGCGGTACTTCTTCTGCTCTGCATCGAGCGACTGGGCTGCGTAGTCGCGACCAGCCTGGGCGGCTGCCACCTGCGCACGGTCGTTCGTCAGCGCGTAGCGGCCGTTCACGACCTGGATGCGGACTTGGGTATAGACCTGCTGCAGACGCATCTGGGCCTGACGGTACTCCATCTGAGAGCGGGCCTGGTCAGCTTGCTGACCGCGATTCCTGATGGGGATGGTGATGTTTACGCCGACGCCCTTGTCTGGAGCGGTACTGTTGAACAGGTTGGAGAACACAGAGCCATAGCCGGTGGGGCTGATGCCTCCTGTGCTCGGAGTACAGGGGACGAACGTGCCCCCCGTAAACGAGGAAGAACAGTTCTCGAGCGAGTTCTGAGCGCCGCCAATGGTGCTGGCTCCGTAGAACGCGTAGGCGTCAACGATGGGCAGCAGACCGTTCTTTTCGCCGCGGATGGTGATCTCATTGTTCTTCATATTGAGCGTAGCCTGCTCAATCTGTGGGCTGTTGGTGTACGCCTCGCGGACGAGATCTTCCTGCGACATGGCCTCTTCAGGCAGCGGGTCGAGCCCGACCCGATCCGTGGGGATGACCGGTGCGTTGGTGAGGGCGGCGTCCTCAAGATTGCGAGCGATAGCCTGTTTGATGATGAGCTGCTGGTATTCAAGGTTTGACTTGGAGGCGACAAGCGACTGCTTGTCCGTCGCGACGGCGGCGTCCGAGTTGACGACATCGAGCGGGGCGAGGGTGCCGATCTCCAACTGCCGGCGGTTATCTGCGGTCAACTGGGTGGACTGCGCGAGGGCGCGCTCCTTCGCCTGCTCATCCTCGTAGGCGCTGACCAGCCCCCAGTAAATGTTCTCGATCTGGTTGACGGTGTAAAGGAGTTGTTGCCGGAACGCTGAGTCGGTGATGCGGCGATTGTTTTTGGCCTGCACGATGAAGCGACCGTTGATCCGCGGGCCAAAGCCTTGAAGCAGGTGCTGCGTGGCCTCGAGGCGGAAGGTGCTGGAAAGCTGCGGGCTATAGCCGACGCGCGAGCTTGTGGAGGTTTGACGCTGATTGTTGAAGGTGGCGGAGAAGGCCGTGCCGGTCAGGAAGCCCTGGGTATAGCCGAAGTCGAAGAGGCTGGTGTTCGTGTGCAGCTGGTTGGTGCCGGTGAGGAAGGTGCTGGACTGCTGTGTCGTGGTGGACTCGTACTGGAGATTTCCAGTGAGGGCTGGGTCGAGGTTCTCCGGCAGAGGGCCGCCGCCGTTCGTGCTGAGCACGAGGCCTGAGGAGCCTGTGCCGCCGCCACCTGCGCCATTGGAGGTGCCGCCCGGGCCACCACCACCGGTGATGGTGGATGTGGTTCCACCAAGCGTGTTCGACACAAGGCCTGTCGAGACGCCGCGCAGGGTTGCGCCAGCGCGCGCGCGGAGGATGTCGGTGTCGGCGATATCGAGGTTGACGCGGGCGATCTCGATGTCGAAGTTGTTTTCGAGCGCAAGCATGACAGCGTCTGAGAGGCTGAGATAGATCTTGCCGTCGCGCACCAGGGAGTCGAGACGCGGGGTGTTGCCGAGTCGGGGGGCTGGATAGTCGGTCGGCGTGTAAGGGCGAACTGGATTCGGGAAGACGCCCTTCAGATGGCTGTAGTCCTTTCCTGTGGGCCGGAGGTAGAGGGGTTCTGTGGGCTTGGGCTCCGGTGTGGGCGGGAGGTTGCTCTGGTCCGCTCCTGAGGGGGGAGCGGCCGAGCGCGTGGGGTCAGCCTGCTGGCCGGGAGCGGTCGGGTTGCCGAGCTGGGTTCCCGTTGGGGTGCCGTTCTGCCCCCCGGCCGGGGAGCCGGTTGAGCTGTCGGGCGGAGGAGCCGGTGCGGTCTGTGCAATGACGGGCTGGATAGTTCCACTCAAAAGAAGCAGCGCAATCGCCGCAGACGCCTGCATGTCCTTCAATCTCACGTTGATTCTCCATCTCCCCGGCGGCGCAAGATGCGACGCGTGCATACATGCTGTGCGGGCCACTACTTCGATGGGCCGCACTTTGTTTGTAAGGTTTCGTCCAGATTAAGACGTCATCCGATGAGTAAGCGATTCAGAAACAGTGAAGAACCTGCTGCTTTGCTGGTACGTTCTAGTCTTCGGAAAGGGGCGGAGAGCAAACCTTTACCACTCTTGAGTACGGATCGGACGGCCCTCAAGTTCCAGCTCAGGGCGCTTAGACATCCCGAGCCCGGTTCTTTCTGGTTCGTGGTCATTGTGCAATTGGAACTGAGTATATCAATGGGTGGAAGACTACCAACTCGTTAGTTTCGGGCGTGATACCGTCCAAGGCACGGCTATGCAAACCTGGAAGCTCACACTTGCGTACGACGGGACGGCGTATTTTGGCTGGCAGGTACAGCCCGATCTGCCCACAGTCCAAGGCGCGCTGGCTGAGGCAATCTACGCGGTGACGCGGCAACGGGTGTTGCCGCAGGGTTCCGGCAGGACGGACACCGGGGTGCACGCACTGGGCCAGGTGGCTTCCTTCGCGCTGCCGACGCGGATACCTCCAGCGAACCTGCAAAGGGCCTTGAACCGGCGGCTTCCGGCGAGCATACGGGTGCTTCGGGCGGATCACGCGCCGGATGGGTTCCACGCGCGGCATAGCGCTGTTGCGAAGATGTACGAGTACCGGGTGTTCCCGTTGGGTGAGGCGCACGGCGGCACGGGAAGAGGAGCGGGTCTGTCCGCCTATCTTGGCGTCCTTCTGCTGGGCTTGCCCGTTTGCCCTTAATTTGACTGCGCTGAACCGGGCGTCGGAAGCCGTGCTGGGGGAGCACGACTTTACGAGCTTTGCTGCTTCCGATCCGCGGGGTTCGAACCCAGTGCTGACCCCCGTCCGCCAGCTCTCGCAATCCGAGTGGGTGCGCGAGGGGGAGCTGCTGGTGTACCGGGTTCGCGGATCAGGATTTATGCACCACATGGTGCGAAACATGGTGGGCACATTCGCGCTGGCTGGTGCAGGGAGGATCCCCCCGGATGTCATTCCTGCGATGTTGGCGGCGCGAAACCGGTCCGCGACAGGTCCTACGGCTCCGGCCAGTGGATTGTTCCTGTTGGGTGTGGAGTACGGGGAGGTAGGCGAGCGCGCGGCGGGATGTATCCCGGAGAGACACACGGAGGAGATCGAATGAGCGCGGCGGCAGCGCAGCTTCGGGTGGCGCGGTTGGCGGCGGACCCCGTGGTGCATCGCGCCTTCCGCTGGCTGCATTTGCACCAGCCGCAGATGCGCGGGTGGTTGTTGGAGGTGATTCGCACGCCCGCGCCGCCGTTCGGGGAGAGTGCGCGGGCGAGTTGGTTTCTCGAGCGCCTTCGCGGCCTGGGTCTTGCAGATGCACATCTGGATGAAGCCGGGAATGCGTTGGCTGAGTTCCCCGGGGAGAACGGCACCGGCGGTCCGGTGGTGCTGGTCTCGGCGCATCTGGATACCGTCTTTCCACTGGGAACGGATACCGAGCCGACCGAAGTGGACGGGCGGATAGAGGCTCCAGGGGCGTGCGACAACGCCGCCGGGCTCTCCGGGCTCCTGGGGCTCGCGGCGGCGGTGCGTGACGCTGAGTGGAATCCGGGCGTTTCTGTGTTATTCGCCGCAAACGTGGGTGAGGAGGGTGAGGGCGATCTTCGTGGAATGCGCCATCTATTTACGGCCGGGCGCTACGCCGGCCGGATTGCCGCAGCGATCGCGCTCGACGGGGGAGGATCTTATGCGGTGATCACGCGGGCACTGGCCAGCCGGCGGTTCCGTGTGGACGTGCGCGGGCCGGGAGGCCACTCATGGAACGATGCGGGCGCGATCAATCCTATTGTGCAGCTGGCGCGGGCAGTGACAGCGCTGGGAGCTCTTGATGTAACTGGACATGATGGGGAGTTCGCCGGGGCGCGAGGATTGGCCGGCGGCTTGAGGGCCGCCAGGACGACCTTGAATGTGGGGCTTATCTCGGGCGGAACATCCGTGAACTCCATACCAGAGCTGGCGTCGGCCCACGTAGATCTGCGCTCGACCGAACCCGCGCAGTTGGAGGCGGCAGAGCAAGCGATGCGTGCTGCGGTGGCGGAGGCACTTGGACAGCCCGATGCTTTCGCAATAGAAAAGATTGGCGATCGGCCTGGAGGCGGGCTCCCAGAGAACTCCGCGCTGCTGGCGTCGGTGCGCGCGGTGGACCGACACCTTGGCTTGAGGACGGAGCCCGGGCTGGGTTCGACCGACGCTAACATCCCGCTGTCACTCGGCGTACCGGCGATCGCAATCGGAGCCGGCGGTACTGGTGGCGGAATCCATACCCTGCAGGAGTGGTATGACCCTACCGGACGGCAGGTGGCGCTGCGCAGGATTCTGCTGATCCTGATGGATGCGGTGGAACGAACGGCCGAGGAATATCGGCCCTGACAACCGACAGCAGCAGTCCCGCGCGCCACAGATTGTTAGACTTCAAAGCGTGAGATCCTTTCGAGCGCTTGTTCTTCTCGCCGCGGTCGCTATAACGCCTAACACCCTTGTACGAGCCCAGCAATCCGACGCCGAACAGACGCAGTCGCCGGCTGACGTGATCTTCTTCGACGGCACGATCCTGACGGGCGCGCACCTGCTGGACGGGTCGGGACACCCAGACGATCCGTCGATTCCAGCGCGGGTGTCCGCTGTCGCGGTTGCTAACGGGCGGGTTCTTGCCGTGGGCTCCGACTCGGAGGTCCTGAGGCATAAGGGATCGGCGACGCAGATGGTGGATCTCCATGGCGCGTTTGCTATGCCTGGGTTCAACGATGCACATACGCACCTTGCGTCGGCGGGACGGCAGCGGCTTACGGTGGACCTCGATGGGACGACATCGCTGGCGGAGATGCTGGGACGCATCAAGGTATTTGCAGCCGCGGAACCGCAGGCTTCGAACCCGGCGGCTTGGATCGAAGGCGCGGGTTGGGACCACACGAAGTGGGCTTCGAAGACGCTGCCGACCAGGTCTGACCTCGACAGGGTTACCGGGGCGCATCCGGCGATGTTCTACCGAACGGACGGTCACATTGTGGTGGTCAACACGGCCGCACTGGCTGCCGCGGGGATCACAGAGGCTACGGCTGACCCCGCCGGCGGAAAGATCGACCGGGATGCGGCCGGAAAGGCGACGGGCATCGTGCGAGAGTCGCCGGCAATTGCGCTGATCACGCCTCATATCCCCCCGCCGGACACGGACGCGCGGCGCCGGGCGCTTGAGCTTGCGATGGCCGACGCGCTGCAGCATGGGGTTACCTCGGTGCAGGATTTCTCGGACTGGGAGGATTGGCTGGCGCTCGAATCCATGGAGCATACCGGCAAGCTCAAGCTGCGAGTATCGGAGTGGATGGACTTCAACCAGCCGGTTGCCGTACTGCAGCAGCGTCGAGCGTCCCACGATGCCAACGATCCGCTTTTGCACCTGGGCATGCTGAAGGCGTTTATGGACGGCTCTCTGGGTTCGCGGACGGCGGCGCTGGCAGCGCCGTACTCCGACGAGCCGGCGAACTACGGCATCCCGCGGTACACACAGGACAAGCTGAATGCGATGGCTGCGGAGCGTGCCGCGGCCGGATTTCAGCTTGGGTTTCATGCGATTGGAGACGAAGCGAACCACATGGCCTTGACCGCTTTTGGGGGCGCGGAACAGGTGGGTGTGGCGGCAGATGAGCCAAGGACACCGCGCAATCCCGACGCCGCGATTGTGACTTCGAGTAATTCGGGGACTGCCGGTTCTGCGCTTGCGGGTAGAGCATGCCCAGGTGCTGCTACCAGGAGACTTTGCTCGCTTTCACGAGCTTGGTGTGATCGCGTCCATGCAGCCATCTCACCTGCTGACAGACATGGACTGGGCGGCTGCTCGCCTGGGACAGGAGCGGGCCAAGTACTCGTATGCCTGGCGATCGATGCTGGACCATGGCATCCCGCTCGCGTTCGGGACGGACTACCCGGTGGAATCGGTGAATCCCGTTTCGCGGGCTGTATGCCGCGGTGTACCCGGCAGAACGAAGCGGGCACGAAGACGTACCAGCCGCAGGAGCGCATCTCGCTGCAGGAGGCCATTTATGCGTACACGCAGGGCGCGGCCTATGCGGAGTTCCGTGAGGGGACCGAAAGGTCGGCTGCAGCCTGGTTTCTTTGCGGATATGGTCGTGCTTGACCAGGACATTACTACGGCGGGGGTCACGCCGCAACGACTTTTGCGCACGCGTGTGCTGCGAACGGTGGTGAACGGAGAGTCGGTGTACGAAGCTGCCAAATAATGAGACCGCTCATTGACCAAACAGCACTTCCTTGTTGATGCCATCGCCGAAGGATACGGCGCTTCTTCCGCCGATGCGCGTCTAACATGGATCGCCTGGATGGTGCCGGAGCGGGATATCTGCCTGCACGGCAGCAGCTATACTGATCAAGTACTGTCGAGGCATTCCTGGGTTACCCGGAGACCGCCTCACGCACAGCAATGAATGAGGATTGACCCACCCATGGATACACCCGGGAACGACAAGCTGATTTCTCGCATTCGCGGCCATCGCCTGGCCACCAGTTTCGCTCTTTTAGCGACGCTCTCTGCCGGCATTGTTGCTGGATCTGTGATGACACGCACCGTAAGTGGCAAGGAACAGACGGTCGACTCCTCCGATGCACGCCCACTGACGATCCCGAAGCCGCTCGATCTTGTCCAATGGGTTTGCCAAGATCGCCAAGGACGTAGGGCCGGCGGTTGTAAACATCAACACCGAGTCGCTACCTAAGGCATCCTACCAGCCCGCGCGGCAGGCGGGGGGCGCCATTGCAGCGCGGTCCAGGCCAGCGCACGCCGAACGGCGACGGGGATGGCGGCGCCGGGAACCAGAACGACATGCAGGACTTCTTCAATCGGTTCTTCGGCGGGGGCGGGGGCGCGGATGGTGAGGGCGAAGAACAGGGCGGCAATAGCGTTCGCCAGGCACTGGGCTCGGGGTTTATTGTCGATTCGCGCGGCTACATCCTCACCAACAACCATGTCGTCGACAAAGCCGACAAGATCTACGTGAAGTTATCGACCGATCCGGACAATCCGACGGACCACGGACGGCCGGCCAAGGTGATCGGCGTCGATCCAGAGACAGACATTGCGGTGATCAAGATCGATGCCCCGCAGCCTCTACCCACGATCAAGCTCGGCAACTCGGAAGGCGCACAGGTCGGAGACTGGGTGCTCGCGGTCGGCAGCCCGTTTGGCCTTTCGAAGACGGTCTCGGCAGGAATTGTCTCGGCGAAGGATAGATCGATTGATGAGCCGGGTCCGAACGGCGCACCGAACCAGTTTCAGCGGTTCATCCAGACGGATGCCGCCATCAACCCCGGCAACTCGGGTGGTCCCGCTGGTGAATATGGCGGGCGAGGTCATCGGGATCAACACGGCCATCTACACGCAATCCATGGGGTCGCAGGGCGTGGGCTTCGCGATGCCCTCCAACACCGTGGCCAATGTGTACAACATGCTGATCTCGCCCGGAGCATAAGGTTGTTCGCGGCTCCATTGGAATCGGCTTCCAAGGCGCCAGCCGCCGGCGTGGCGCCGGATGTACGGATTCCAGAGCGGTGGGGTGCTGGTGAGCACGGTAACCCCCGACGGTCCAGCGGCGAAGGCCGGCGTGAAGCCGATGGACGTGATTGTCTCTATCGACGGCAAGCCGGTGAAGGATGGCGATGCCCTGGTGGCGGATATCTCGTCGCGCAAAGTGGGGTCGAACGTGCAACTCGGGATCCTCCGGAACGGCAGCAAACAGAACCTGAGTGTAGGTATCGCAGACCGCGCGAAGCTCTTCGCGGACGCCGGCAAGCCGGGTGAGGATACGCAGAACCCGACCGAGTCGGATGCCGGCGAGGGCAAGCTTGGCATCACGGTAACTCCCGTCCCGTCCAACCTGGCTTCAAAGCTTGGCGTCAAGGGCGGCGTGGTCATCGCGAGCGTTCGTCCTGGCTCTTTCGCCGACGAGATCAATCTTGCCAAAGGGGCTGGTGATCGTGGAGATCAACAAGCATGCCATTACGGACGAGGCGAGCTATCGCTCCATCGTGAGCAGCCTCAAGTCAGGCGAGGACGTCGTGTTCGTGGTTCGTGCGCCCGGCGGTGGAGGTAATACTTTAGTGGGAGGCACGCTGCCTTAGTGGACACCTGCGGCGCCGGTCGCGCCGCAGGGTCTTGGCTGTGGAAAGCTCTGTTCCTTAGGGGTTACGCTGCAGAACGGCTGCGTGGAAGAACCAAGCCGCGCGGGAAGCTTCGCAGATCCGTACCCCCAAATCGTCGTTGCGTGCAGCAGCAGTGCGGTATACCTTACTCGCGTAACCCACTACCCCCTTCCGGGACTCCACAGGGTGGCGGCAACTGCCAACCGAGGAACTCTGAAACGATGCGGATTGCGAGATATCTCCTTCTCTCGAGCTTCTTGGTTGCTGCGACGGTGCCGTCGCTTGCGGTTACACGTGGGCACCATAAGGCGACCACCGGTAGATCGTCGTCAAAGCACGCTGCCAAGCCAAAGCTCGTAGGCCAGCGCGAGATCGATGATGATCGGGCGGCTCAGTTGCAGGCGGCTCTCGTGAAGGCCGGCTACCTGACTGGTGAGCCGAGCGGACACTGGGACGCCGCCACAGAGGCCGCTATGAGCAGATTGCAGGCGGATAACGGCTGGCAGACCAAGCTCGTTCCAGACTCCCGGGCGATCATCAAGCTGGGGCTCGGGCCAAGTTCGAGTTCTTTGGCTCCCGCCGGAGGCGCGGGCAGTACCGTAAGCTCTGCGCGCTCCAGTCTGATGTCGGTTCGGTAGCCGCGTAGCTCAGCCGACGCCCGCGGGGCACGAGCTTTGCCAGACGAAAAAGTGGCGGAGGCCTTTCGGTCTCCGCCCAAATCGCTTGTCCATCGATGCTGAATGTGGTGCCTACGCTGCGAATTCACGCCGACGCTTCGCGGTCGGACTTTTCTTTTTCGGTGAGTTGTCCGGCCGAAGTCCGGCCAGAGCTGAACGCAGCCGAACTACCGCGGACGAATGAATCTGTGAGACGCGCGACTCCACCACGCCGAGGGTGAGGCCGATCTCCTTCATGGTCAGTTCCTCGTAGTAGTAGAGGGTAAGGACGAGACGCTCCTTCTCGGGGAGCTCGTCGAGTGCGTCAACCAGGCGCTGCTTTGTTTCGCCCTGCATGAAGAGGAACAGCGGGTCTTCTTCAGGGGAGCCGGGGATGTAGGCGAGTTCATCGTCGCCCGAGTCCTCCGAGCGTTCCATGTTGAGGCTGCCGATCTCCAGGCCCTTCAACTCCCCGAGGAGTTGCTGATAGTCATTGAGGCTGACGCCGAGTTCGGCCGCGATTTCGACCTCCGAGGCGGCGCGACCGAGCCCGCTGCGTGATGGAGCGGATCGCCTCCTCAACTGCCCTGCCCTTGCGGCGAAGCTCGCGCGGGCTCCAGTCGAGCATCCGGAGCGAATCGAGGATGGCGCCGCGAATGCGAAACTGGGCGTAGCTCTTGAACTGAACTTGTTTGGTGTGGTCGAACTTGGAGAAGGCATCGATCAGGCCGATGATGCCGGCCGAGACGAGATCTTCAAGATCGACGTGCTGCGGTAGCCGCTCGTGGATGCGCCGAGCCACGTACCGGACCATTGGCAGGTGTTCGATCAACATCTGCTCGCGGTTGATCGGGAGGCCGCTCTCTGCAACCTGGGGCTCGGCGAATGGAAGCTGTACGGCGATCTCTTGAAGTCCGATGCCGGCGGTTACCTGGTTTGTGCTGGTAGCGTAGTTGTTCATGACTGAAGTGCCTCCCGTTATGTCTGGCCTGCGTAGTGTCAACTGCTTGGTTACTTCGGTGTGCTCTGTTTGGCTGTACTTACTGAAGAAGCACGGAGTGGGCCATTTGCGGACACTGCTTTCTTTGGCTTTTCTCAGACTTCTCTGATAGTTTCCTCAGCGTTCCGCGAACCCAGAATGGGCTTTGCAGGCACAGGCCCGCGTGCACCCGAAGTTGGGTTTTGCCTTGCGGATTACATCAATTACGTTGAGAGTTGGCCTCAGTCGATGGTTGGGAGCAGGCTTCGCAGAACCTGGCGCATGCTCCGTACTGATCGGGCGAGCCGCTCGCACTCCGTAAGGCCCACGGATACGGCAGCGCGGTAATCCCGGTCGGTGTTCATCATTTCAGCCATTTCCAGCCTGCACTGCAGGGTCGTCAGGGGCTGGCAAAGGTCGTGAAGGGCGACTCCGAGCTGCTTGAGTCCAGTGGTGGGATTGACGTTCTGGTTCTGCTCCATTGGGGAACGTCCTTTCGGTCAGTATCGTTCGAAGCGGTTGCGGATTAGAAGTGCCTAACACCCGTCCGCCTCACAACCATCTTGCTTTGCGCACGCTCTGGATACAATCGTCTTCGCGATGCAATTCGTAGTGCTGTCCCAAAACAGGACAGTTCCACATTCGCTTGACACCCCTCCATAGCGAACCGCTATGCTCAAAGCTCGACGCAGCAAGGCCCGTGCCGGCGGGCTTTTAGCTGCCCTGGAGCGTTCCGTTCATGCCAACTTATACTGCCGCCAGCCACTACTGATCCGGAGCTTCACCACGTCCGCGCCGGACAAATCGTCTACCCGGTGGTTCGTCTGCTTCCTGCTTTTTCGCGGCCACGACGATCAACTACATGGATCGCGTCGGTCTTCTCGTTTCATCGAGCCGCTGCTGCATAACGTGCCCTTCATGGGCTGGAACACGCTGAGCGACAAGTTCCACCAGCCGGTCTTCGACAACAACTTCGGCAACGTGATCATCTGTTTCCAGATCGCCTACGGAGTGGGCTTCCTGTTCGCCGGACGGGTTATCGATCGCTGGGCACAAAGACTGGGTATGCGGTAGCGATTCTGATCTGGGGACTCGCCTCGATGAGCCACTCGCTGGTGGCTTCAGTCGTGGGCTTCTGCATCGCCCGCATCTTTCTTGGGCTGGGCGAGTCCGGCAACTTCCCAGCGGCTATCAAGGCGATCAGCGAGTGGTTCCCCACCGAGGAGCGCGCGAAGGCGGTGGGGCTGTTCAACTCGGGCTCGAACGTCTCGTTCTTTCTAGCGCCGCTGCTGATCGCGTTCGCGACGGCGCACTATGGATGGCGCGCGGCGTTTCTGGCAACGGGCTCGATGGGCATGCTCTGGCTGGTCGGCTGGCTGCTGTTTCCCTACAACCGGCTGCGGCGCGGTTCGACGCAGACGCAGGCGAATCTGCGGGCGGACTTTGCGTCGCAGACGCTGCACGGCGGTAACATTCCGCTGTCTGTGCTGATTCGACGCCCGGGGACCTACGCCTTTGCGATCGGCAAGGGGCTGACCGATGGCGTCTGGTGGTTCTACCTGTTCTATCTGCCGCAGTTTCTGAACCGGAACTACGGGCTTGATCTGGCGCACGCTTACTGGTACATCGTGACGGTGTACGTGGTGTCGTCGGTGGGATCGATCTTTGGCGGTTCGCTTTCCGGGCTGGCGCATGAACAGGGGCCACTCGACGAACAGCGGGCGCAAGCTCGCGATGCTCGCGATGGCAATTCTGTGTGCTTCCGCTGGTTTTTGTTCCGCACATGAGTGCGATCTTTCCGGCGAACCCCTGGCCGGCAACGCTTGCTGATTGCGCTGGCCGCGGCGGCCCACCAGGGCTGGTCGGCCAACCTGTTCTCGACGCCCAGCGACATGTTCCCTTCGACTGCGGTCTCGACCGTTGTGGGCATCGGCGGAGCGGCCGGAGCGGCGGGCGGCGCGGCATTTACCTGGGTGGTCAAGCGCAATCTTTCGCTTCATCCCGCTGCTGGTGTTCTCGATGGCGGCGGGAGCGTACCTGGTGTCGCTGGCGATCTTCCAACTGCTCGTGCCGAGGCTTGGTCTAGCGCGAACGGCAGGACGCTGCCTAGGACGAAAGCCGCGCACAGTGGTATTGTGGCGACGTGAATCAGAGGGCCCCGATGTACCCACTCAGCTCTGCATTCGAACGGACGACCTATGCAGGAACGCGCAAGGAAGCAGACCAAAGAAGATGCGGGAGGCCACAGCCTGCTGACGTTGCAGGTCGTGGACCACGTGCGGAGCCTGATCGCTTCGGGTGAGTTGCGGCCTGGAGACCGGCTGCCCCCTGAACGGGAGTTGGCGCGGGAGCTGAAGATTTCTCGCTCATCGCTGCGTGCGGGGATCGGCTTTCTCGCGGCCATGGGCGTGCTCAAGAGCCGGCACGGTGCAGGGACGTTTGTGTCGTCGGGTCCGCCGGCGCTCGATTCCAGTTCGCTGACGGTGCTGGGGGCCCTGCACAACTTCCTGCCGTGGCAGATGTTTGAAGCACGCCTCGTGATTGAGGCTTCGGTGGCGTCGCTCGCGGCAGAACGTGCGACCGACGAGCACATTGCGGAGCTTGCGGAAGAGGTCGCGGAGATGTACGCGGCGCTCGACGACCCGCAGGAGTACCTGATCCACGATGTGCGGTTTCATCGCACGATCGCGCGGGCCGCGGGAAATCCCATCCTGGCAGCGCTGATGGAGACGATTACGGCGAACCTTTACGACAACCGGCGGCTCACGGTCGCGAACTCGCAGGACCTGAAGGAGTCGGCTGAGATGCACCGCGAGATCTATCGGTCGATTCGCTCGCACAATCCGAGGCAGGCGAAACTTTCGATGGAGCACCATCTGAACCTGGCGCGGATGGCTCAGGCGTCGGAGGCGAACACCCCTCAGACGTTGACAGATACGCCGGCGGACCCAGCGGCGGACACCCGTATCCCTGCGGTGAATGGTGCACCGCCGGCGCAGCCCGCCGCGCGGCCTTCGTGACTTTGCGCTGTCGCGGGTGAGGCTGTAGCAGAAATTTTGGGCGGGAGCGTCCTGCTAAACTTGGCGTTACGCCATGTCCGAGTCACCAAAAAAGTTCTACCTCACCACCCCGATCTACTACGTCAACGCGCGTCCTCACATCGGACACGCGTACTCCACCATTGCGGCAGATGTGCTCGCGCGCCGCCACCGACTGCTCGGGGACGATGTGTTCTTCCTGACGGGAACCGATGAGCACGGCCAGAAGGTGCAGCGGTCAGCGGAGGCCGCCGGCGTGCCTCCCCAGCAGTTCACGGATGAGGTTTCGGCGACCTTTCGGGCGCTCTGGTACCGCATGGGCATTACGTACACGGATTTCATTCGTACCACGGAGCCGCGACATGTGCGGGGTGTGCAGCAGTTGTGGCGTGTGCTTGAAGAGCGTGGCGACATTTACCTCAGTACCTACACCGGCCAGTACTCGGTCGGCGAAGAAATGTTCGTCGAGGGCCCTCCAGGCACGATCGGACCGGACGGCAAGCCGACAGAGACGGTAACTGAGGAGAACTACTTTTTTCGCCTGTCTGCGTACCGGGAGAAGCTGATCGAGTTGATCGAAGGCGGGCGGCTAGTCATTCAGCCAGAGGCCGTGAAGAACGAGGTGCTCAGCTTTGTGCGTGGCGGGCTGAAGGATCTTTCGATTTCACGAACGACATTTGATTGGGGTATTCCGGTTCCGAACAATCCGAAGCACGTCGTGTACGTGTGGCTGGACGCGCTGGCGAACTACATCACGGCCCTCGGCTACGGGTCCGAGGATGAGTCACAGTTCGAGAGGTACTGGCCGGCGGATATCCATCTCGTGGGCAAGGAGATTACGCGTTTCCATTGCGTGTATTGGCCCGCCTTTTTGATAGCGGCCGGGCTGCCGACGCCGAGGTCGGTGGTGGCGAACGGCTGGCTGCTGTTTGAAGAGTCGAAGATGTCGAAATCGCGCGGCAACGTGGTACGGACGGAGACGATTCTTGACGCGTTTGGCGAGCATTATCGGTCTTCGGTCGCTGCTCAGAATCAGAAGCTTGCCACGAATTCAGCGGGCTCGCCGGAAGCCAGCGCAGAGCCCGACAAGCGCGACTGCGACCTTTGGGCCGCCGATGTGCTGCGCTACTTCTTGCTGCGGGAGATACCATTTGGGCAAGATGGGTCGTTCAGCTTCGACGCGATGATTACGCGGTACAACGCTGATTTGGCGAACGGTTACGGCAATCTGGTCAGTCGGACCTTAAGGCTGGTTGAACAAAATTGCAACAGGGCTGTTCCGACGCACAAACACTTCGAGAGCCTCTCGATGAGCCTCGGCGGTTTAAAGACCTGGACTGGCTCACTCAACCCGACAACAGGTCTCCCCGAGTTGCGAGTCAACGGACCCCGACTGGCTGGAGACGCTGCAGCTGCAGAACTCCTTTACACGGAAGCCTTCGAGGATCTTCGATTCGCATCGCCGTTTGATCCAGACCTTGCTAAAGGATCAAAGGCCGGAGTTTTAGATTGCGTTATGTTCCTCGTAATGCGGACTGACGGCCTACTGACAGCCAAAACTCCATGGAAGTTAGCGAAGGAAGAGAGTGGCGAGGCGAGGGCTGAACTACAAGACGTCCTCTACACGGCCGTCGAGGCAATTCGCATTATCACTGCCCTGCTCTATCCGGTGCTGCCACATACCACTGCAAAGGTTTGGGCGCAGCTTGGGTTGGGCGACATCGAAGAGGCATCCAAGCAGGGGAAGCTTAGGGATCTGACCTGGGGCGGCCTCAAACCGGGCACGAAGCTTGGTCCACTTGCCCCAATCTTCCCACGAGTACCCAAGGAGCTAGCCCAGACTATGGCCGATATGGAATCCGCCAACACCCCGCAGAAGCCTTCGCCTGTACCGCCGGGGCCGTCCCCCCTGGGGGATGAGTTCGAAGACGTCAGGCCCGTCACTGAGAAATCGACTGGGCCGTCCTCCACCGACCCTGGCGCCCCGCCGCGTACGTCGGGCATTTCGGCGCAGAATCCCGGGGCACATGTGGGTGGCTCTGCGGCCCTGACGACTGAACGCGGCGAGACGCCGTCGCACACGGAGGCGCAGCCCTCGGGTGTCTTCGCGGCAGCGGCCGCTGCCGCAGCGAAGACACCCGACACCGCACAGATCACCATCGACGACTTCATCAAGATAGATCTGCGGGTAGCCAAGGTAGTGGTTGCCGAGCGTATTCCCAAGGCCGACAAGTTGCTGCGGCTGGAGGTAGATCTCGGGTACGAGAAGCGGCAGATACTCTCCGGGATCGCACAGTGGTACACGCCGGAGGAGTTGCTGGGGCGGCGAATTGCGGTCATCGCGAACCTCGCTCCGCGGAAGATGCGCGGTCTGGACTCCCACGGGATGCTGCTGGCGGCCTCGGATGAGGCCGAGCCAAATGGCAAGCCGGTCCTGGCCAGCTTTTCAGACGAAATCCCGCTGGGCAGCCGCATTCGTTAACCTGCGGCCGCCGTTCAGCCGCTGCTTGTTAGGCCAGTGAATGTTTGCTGCCGGTAAACGAACGTGCCTTCCTCGCAGCCCGCCAGACCTGCGAGAATAGAGGTGCGATGCAACCTCACCCCATGCCGGCGTTCGGCAGCTTCAGCCTGCTCCTTGCGCTCGCGCTAAGCGTCTACGCGGTAGGAGCCGGGACCCTTGCGCTGTGGCGCAGTCACCACCCGGCCGCGTCGCGCCTGGGCGAGACTGCCCGGCGTGCCGGTATCGCAAGCTTCATCGCGGTCGCCTGCGCCGCCTTCGCACTTATCTGGGCCGCATTCACGGACGACTACTCCCTCTCCTACATCCTTCACCACACCAACCGCGATCTCGCCACCCCGTATAAGGTGTCGGCCATCTGGTCCGGCCAGGAGGGCTCCCTGCTTCTGTGGGCGCTCCTGCTGTCGGGTTACGGCTTTGTTCTCCGCCTCCGTCACAAGGTGGACGTGCGGCTCACCGCCTACGCCTCGACAATCCTTGCCGGCATCCAGGTCTTCTTCCTCTCTCTGCTGAACTTCGCTGCCCCGCCGTTTGCGATTCAGCCCGGCCCGGTCGCGCAGGATGGTTTCGGTCTGAATCCGCTGCTGCAGTATCCGGAGATGGTGATACACCCGCCGATGCTGTATTTGGGCTACGTCGGGTTCTCGGTACCCTTCGCCTTCGCACTCGGCGCGCTGATGATGCGCTACCCCGGCGAGAAGTGGATCCACATTACACGTCGGTGGACCATGGTGACGTGGCTGTTTCTCACGTGCGGCATCTTTCTTGGCGCGCACTGGGCCTATAGCGTACTCGGCTGGGGCGGCTACTGGGGATGGGACCCGGTCGAGAACGCCAGCCTGATGCCCTGGCTGACCGGCACCGCGTTTCTGCACTCCGTGATGATGCAGGAGAAGCGCGGCATGATGAAGAGCTGGAATGTTTGGCTCATCTTCTCGACGTTTTTGCTGACTATTCTCGGTACGCTGCTGACCCGGTCCGGCCTCGTGAGTTCCGTGCACGCGTTTGCGCAGTCGTCCATCGGCGACTGGTTTTACGGCTTTATCCTGCTGGTGTTCGGGATTTGCCTGTTCACGTTCTTTCGCCAGAAGGACCACCTGGTCAGCGAGAACCGGCTTGAGTCTCTGGTGAGCCGCGAGTCCAGCTTCCTGTTCAACAATATGATCCTCTTGGCAGCGTGCTTCACGGTGCTGTGGGGCACACTTTTTCCCGTGATCAGCGAATACGTGCAGGGCTCGAAGGTGACCGTCGGCGCGCCGTTCTACAACCGCGTCAATATCCCGATTGGTTTGTTCCTTCTGTTACTAACGGGCATAGGACCGTTGCTGGCGTGGCGTTCGACCTCACTGCGGTCCATTCGTAAAAACTTCGTGCTGCCGGTCATCGCATTCTTCGCGACAGCGATTGCGCTGATGATTTCAGGGGTGCGCCCGTGGCGGGATGGCGATGACATGCACGCGACGATCTTTTCGCTCGTGACCTTCTCGCTTGCGGCGGGGGTTATCACGGCGATCTCCGCCGAGTTTCTGCGCGGCGCCAATGTGGTACGCACACAGACCCGGAAGAACCTGTTCGGCGCCACCGCTCTGCTGATGCGGCGGAATACGCGGCGTTACGGCGGGTACATCGTCCACTTTGGAATTGTGGTGATGTTTATCGGAATTGCTGGCGGAGCGTTCAATCAGTCCCACGAGCAGGAGATGAGCTTCGGCGACACGCTGTCGGTGGGCCCATACAAGCTGATCTGCCAGAGCATCACGCAGGATTCGAACGCGAATTACGACACGGACTACGCCCTGCTCGACGTCTACAAGGATGGCAAAAAAATCACACAGCTTGCGCCCGAGAAGCGGTTCTACCTTGCCAGCCAGACGCCATCGACGATGGTGGCGCTGCATTCCACGCTGATCGGCGATTTGTATGTGATCTTTGAAGGTCGCAACCCGGACACCGATAACCCGATCATCAAGGCGTTTCTAAATCCGCTAATCGCTTGGATCTGGATTGGTGTCGGTATCGTGGTCGTGGGCACGCTATTTGCATTGGCGCCCAACATGACTCGTTCCTCTGTCCGGGCACGTCAGGAAGACACGGCCAGTCTCGCTCGCGAGACACAGTCTGGCCCGGTTAGCGCCATGGCCAAGGTGCGTCATGGTTAGGACGCTCACATCTGTGCTGCGCGGTGCTCTTCGCAGCAAGGCACTCCAGGTTTGTTTGCTGGGTCCGCTGATTGTGGTAATGCTTGGTGCCGGGCAGTCACGAACCGAGCGCCTCGGGCACGAGATGATCTGCACGTGTGGGTGCTCGCAGATACTGATGGAGTGCAATCATGTGGGCTGCCCCGTCTCCCCGGTGATGCTTGCGGAATTGGACGGCCAAATTGCAGCAGGTGGCGGCGATACCGCTGTGCTGAACTGGTTTGCAGCGAAGTACGGCTCGATCGTACTGGCGGCGCCGATCCGTGGAGGATTCGACAACGTAGCCTGGATCATGCCGATTAGCGTCTTTGTGCTCGCAACATTCGGAACGGCTGGCGTGGTCTGGGTTTGGCGCCGGCGCACGTTGCGGCTCGCTCCCTCCTCAGGCGGCACTGCCGCACGGAACGGTACCTACGTTGCGGTGCACAGCGGGGCGCTCAGCCCGGAACCCGACGCCATGCGCGAGCGGATACGCCGCGAGACGGAGTACCAATGAGCCTGCTCGCCTGCCTCCTCCTTACCGCTTCCCTGCTCTCCTTCATCTTCTGGCCGGAGCGCAATCCGTTTGTGCAGGCGGACAAGACGCGGCTTGATTATCTGCGCGAGCGCAAGGATGCGATCTACGACAACCTGCGCGATCTGAATTTCGAATACCTCGCCGGGAAATACCCGGAGACAGATTATGACGAGCAGCGCCGAGCCCTTGAGGATGAGGCAGCACAGGTGCTCGCCGAGATGGATCGCCTCGCGGCCGCCGGCATGCGAACACGCCGCACCAACTAGGGGGTCGCGGTATAGCTTATGACCACCCAGCGGAACTTCAGCGGATTTCCGCATACAACCCACAAGAACTGGACACTCCGAACTTGCCTACTTTGAAGAGATCACTCACGTACTGGTGCCTGACTTTGCCGCTGTACGTTGCGCTTGCGGCCTCGCCTGCCTTCGCCGCATCGGTATCGGGTACCGTCACTAACCGCACAACCGGCAAGCCTGCCGCCGGTGACGACGTGACGCTTATCCGGCTCGCCCAGGGGATGCAGGAAGCGGGTCACTCCAAAACGGACGGGCGCGGGCGGTTCACCCTGGAGTTGCCGGATGACGGAGTGCACCTGGTTCGCGTCACGCATGATAAGGCGAACTACTTCCAGCCGGTCCAAACGGGGCAGCCGACCGTGAACGTGGATGTGTTCACTGCGGCGGCGAAGGTCGAAGGCGTCGTCAGCGAGGCGGAGGTGCTGCATGTGCAGTCCGACCCGGGCGGAAATGCGCTGACAGTGGTGGCGAGCTTCTTCCTGAAGAACACCTCGTCTCCTCCCATGACGCAGTTCAGCGAGCGTGCGTTTGAGTTCTACCTCCCTCCGGGAGCGGTGGTCGAGGGATCGGTTGCGCTTGGGCCGGGGCGGATGTCCATGCCTGTGAAGAGCCCTCCGGTCCCGCTCGGCGATGCAGACCACTACGCGCTGATCTTTCCCATTCGGCCGTGCGTCGGCGATGCGGCGCAGGAGCAGGGCTGCGGCGAGACCCGGTTTCAGGTCTCCTATCGGCTGCCGTACAGTGGCAAGCTCGTCCTTGCGCCCAAGGTGGCCATGCCTACCGACACCGTAGCGGTGATGCTGCCGAAGAGCATGACATTCCACCCGGAAGCGGGCGTGCAGTACACGCAGGCGACAGACGAGTTGAATGCACAGGCGTTTGTAGCTCGGAACGTGCAGCCTTCTCAACCGCTGGGGTTCACCGTTGCGGGGACGGGACAGCTGCCTCGTGATACGCAAGCGCAGGGCGATGCGGCACAGCAGGGCTCGGCGCCTGCGGGTGGCGCTGCAGCTGGCAACACCGGGAGCGATCTATCCCCGTCCGAGGCGAGTGCGCGGCAGCGCGCGGACACCAAGCCTGGAGTCGGGCTCAACAACCCCTTGGATTCCGAAGGCACGCTGGAGCCCTGGGCCAAGTACAAGTGGTGGATCCTCGGCGGACTCGGACTTGCGCTGGCTGCGGGTGCGGGAATCATGATGAAGACGGGCGGCGCGAGGCCCGCGGGCGTTTCGCCGAGCGGGACTGTGGAGCCGCTGCTGCCTCAGGCTTCGGCCGCTCCGGGAATTCACCCGCAGAGCTCCGGCAGCCTGCTGGAGGCGCTGAAAGATGAGCTGTTTGCGCTAGAGACGGACCGGCTTTCGGGGCGACTGAACGATGCCGAGTACGCGGAGCAAAGGTCTGCGCTTGAGGTTGTATTGCGGCGCGCGATGAGCCGCGCAGGCAACCGGACGTAGTCCGACCGCAAGCTTTCTCGTTTGGTTAGCGCCAGCTCACCGCGAGATGCCAGCGGAGGCCGGAGCGTACAGTCTTCTCGAGGACGCGGATATATTCACGAAGCTCGGCGAGCACCTGTGGGCCTTCGGTGCCGAGTTGCTGCGGATCGTCTTCGAGTGCAGCGGCAAGAGCACGTACTGTGGCCAGACCGTCACCTCCGCCGTACCACTGAGGCGGGGGAAGGCGGCGCATGAGTTCGGCGTTGCCAGCGCCTTCTTCGATCAGCAAAGACATCGAATTCTCGTCGGCGGAGAAGAACTCGATCAAGGGCTTGACGCCGAGGCGAAGCGCGAGCTTTTCCAGTGCGTCCTCATGCCGTGCGAGAGCGCGTCCATTGACGAAGATGTCGAACCCTGGATCTTCGCCTTCGACGACGATGTACATGGAAGCAGCCATTGAGCAGAGTATAGCGTTCGGGCGCTCCCCGCTGCACCGCGAAAGCAGGTGCCTAGATGAGTTCCAGGGCGATCGGCCGGTCTTCGGCGGCGCGCGCGCGTATCCCCAGTAGAAGCGCGCCGAGACCGATGGCAAACGCCGCGTCCTGGCGCCAGTCTGCAATGCCGAACAGCGCAAGCCCTGCGAGAGTGGATGCGAGCCACGCGGCGAGCGGGTGGAGCGTGAAGGCCGAGAGTCGCATGCGAGTCAGCAGGAAGAACCAGAGAAGCATCGCTGCGGCGCTTGCGAGCGACTGCAGCAGCAGTGGAACCGCGGCGCGACGCCAATCGATTTGCTGGAGGGCGCTGCCCTGGACGAAGAGGGTCGGAAGCTCCGAGAGCGCGGTCTGCAGCAGCAGAAACGCTCCCGCTGTGAGGATGACGTTGCGGCGCGAGAGGCGCGTGGCTGCGAAGACCCACGTCCAAACGGTAAGGATCAGCAGGCTGAGTTGGAGCGTCAGCATGACGAGCTGATTTGCGGCTACGGCGTAGGCGTTGAGCGGAAGCGTCAGGCAGGCGGCGCCGACGGCAACGATCGTCGCGCCGATGGTGATTCGCGGGACTTCGAACTGTATCGCTTGCGCGGCGGCGAGCAGCCCGAGCCAGAGCGGGGCGGCGAGCGTAAGCAGCAGCGCGTCTCCGCTGCCCGGCTGACGCAACCATGGGATCGCGGAGCGTGCGGCTGCGTGGAGCAAGTGGTCGGCGAGCTGCGGCAAGAGCGGGACGAGGATGGCGACGCGCTCGGCGCGGCGGAGCATGGGTTCGCGGCGGGCAATCGCGATTCCAGTAAGTAACAGGCCGGCGAAGAGTCCGGCGAGTGCTGGGGCCGCGGTGGTCTGCGCGTCCGTCGCTACGCCCACCTGCTGGTCGAGGAAGAACTTTGCGGGACCGAGAAGGATTGCAAGCGCGGCCAGCGCGACGTAGATGCGGGTTTCGCTGCGGGCGCTTACTTCCATTCGTGCGGGACGGAGCCTGCGGGTGCGTGGGCGGTGAGTTCGAGGAAGACGGTCTCGATGTCCTGCTGGCGGAGGTCGGGGCGTGATTGGGGAAACCACCACTGGTCGGGCTTGGGCAGGGTGATCTGCATCTCCGCGGGCTTCTTGCCGGCGTCCGCCTGGGTTTTCACGGCAGCGTAGAGGTCGAGCAGGAACTGGCGCTGGCCACGAAGGACTTCTATACCGCCGGCGTCGCCGTGGCCGGGCAGGACGTGTTGGGGGTTGAGGGCGATGGCGCGGTCGAGGGCACGAGGCCAGTTCGCGAGGTCCGCGTCGAGAAGCTTGTTGCGGGGGCCGTTTACGGCTGCGTCCCCGGTGGCGAGGATGCGCTCTTTGGGAAGCCAGACGTAACCGTCTCCGGGTGTGTGGCCCCAGCCGAAGAAGAGCAGGTCGACCTCGCGGAAGCCGTCGTTGAGGACGAGCTTGTCGCCGGAGATGGAGATCTGCGGGCGCTGGACGTCGGCCTCGCCGGTGGCCTGGAGGTCGGGGCGCCTGGGGAGAGCGGCCTGCCAGCGGGCGGGCTCCCAGCGGTTCATCTGGTCGGTGACTCCGGCGAAGGCGATCGTTGTGGCGCCGGCCGCGGTCCATACGGAGTTGCCGTAGGCGTGGTCGCCGTGGTGGTGCGTGTCGAAGACCCAGCGGACGGGTTTCGGGGAGAGCTGTTTCGTGATGGCGAGGAGCTCGTGGGCTCGACCCGGGTAGTTGGCGTCCACAACGAAGAGCGCGTCGCGGAGTTCGATGATGACGGTGTTGGAGTAGCCGTTGCGGTCGCCGGTGAGGAACCAGACACCCGGGGCGATCGTTTGGGCGTTGGAGTTCTGGGCCCGGAGTGCGGCGGGGATCGTAAGGAGGATGGCTGCCAGGAGTGCTACGAGCCGGGTGCGTTTCACTCTTACATCCTCCTGTGATGTGTGGTGGAGGTTCGCCTCCGCGTGCCTGGTCTACTGTTTCGCGGGTGAGGGTACACCCTCCCCCCCCCATACTTTTGCTTGTAAAGTCCAGATCAGTAAAGACTTACCGTTGGACTTCGCCTGGAGCGCGCCGAGGCCAGATGCAGGAGTCTCTCCACTTCGGCTTCGCCTTGGCTTGAGATGACGGTGCTTTGCCATGGGTGAGCGAAGGCAGAGGCGTCATATCCCAGACCTTCGTGCACAGCAGCGGCTTGGGGAAGTCGCGGTTTGGGCGACTGTCTTAATTATACGGGGCGGAGCATAACTAAACTGCCAACTAAATTTTTGACGTAAGTGGTTGCTCTGTCTGTGGTTGTGATCAATGAAGGGCGTGGAGGGGCTTGACAGGTCTTGTGGCGGGGCTCGGTTATGCGGGGTTGGTCTGTACGCCATCAAAGGGCAGGAAGATGGCGAAGACGGTGCCGTGGTGGCGAGGGTGCTGACTGCTGCGGAGGAGGAATTTGCCTGCGTGTCGTTCCATGATGCCTTTTGAGATCCAGAGTCCGAGTCCTGTGCCGCCTACCCCTTTGGTTGAGAAGAACGCGTCGAAGAGCTTTGCTTTGGCGTGAGGGGGCATGCCGCAGCCTGTGTCCGCGACGGTGAGGAAGACGCCGCGGCGGCCGGTTCGCCAGTCGGTGCCCTCTCGATCCCTGAGCAGAAGCCGGCCTCCTGGCGGAAGGGCGTCGAGGGCGTTGGCGACGAGATTGTTGAGGACCTGCCGGATCTCCCCTTCGTAGCACAGCACACGGGCGTGGCACCGGCTGCGCTCAGAGACGTCCAGGTGTGCGTTGACGATGCGGCCCTGATACATGGAGAGAACGCCTTCGACGAGGTGTGCACAGGAGACGGTGGTTGGGTTCGAAGACTGCTTGTGAAAGCGGAGGGTCTGGGTGGTGATGGCGCCGATGCGCCGGAGTTCGCGGTCGGCTGTGGAGAGGTAGTTCTTTACCTGCTGGAGGTTGTCGCTGCCCTGAGCGAGGAAGAGAAGGTTGGTGACGGCTTCGAGCGGGTTGTTGATCTCGTGGGCGATGGATGCGGCCAGGCGGCCGACGGCGGTGAGCTTTTCGTTCTGAAGAAGGGCCTGATTGGTAAGGCGGATGTCGGTGACATCGTGGAAGAAGATGGCGAGTCCGTCCTCGGTGGGGAAGACGTGTACGTCAAACCAGCGCTCGAGCGGCGCAGGGTAGTACTCCTCGAAGCTGACGGGAACGGCTTCCCTCATCGCCTTGTGATAGTTGGTCCAGAAGGAGCTGTCGACCGCTGCGGGAAACTCTTCCCAAAGATTCTTGCCCAGCAGCCCTCCTTCGCTGCGGAGGAGACTGAAGGCGTGGCGGTTGAGGTATGTGAAGTTCCAGTGGCGATCGACCATAAACACGGCGTCTGTGGTGGACTCGAGGACGGAACTGAGGCGGGCTCCTAGCTTTTGCACCTGTTCGGCGCGGAGTTCGAGATTGATCACGGCGCCTTCGAGACGGCGGGTCTGGGAGAGCGCGGCGTCCTCGAGGGCGGGAATGAGGAGCCTGAGGGTGGCTATCTCGGAGCGAACCTGCTCGTCGGTGTGTCCGGTTCGGTTGAGGTGCTCGGGCTCCGAATCCCCATTAAAGATGGCGGCGTGGGTGAAGGGCAGCAGGACAAGCTTGACGCTGAGGGCGATGGTACGGAAGAGGATAGCGGTGTCGCGGGAGATGGGCGCGCGAGAGAACACGATGAGCGAGAAGAGATCGCCGGAGGGCAGGAGTCCGCCGAAGCCGATGACGGAGCGCACGTGGTGCTCTTTGACGAAGTCCTGCGCGGGGATGCACGGGCTATCCACGGCATCGGGGACGTAAAAGACCCCGCAGGCTCGCTCATCGGCTTCAATCAGGAGTTCGGCGGAGGGATCGAGAATGGCGCCAATCTCCAGACCCATCTGGTATATGAGCTGGGCAATCATGGGAGCCCGTTCGACCATCTCGACGCTTTCAAACGGAATCACGGCGTGGCTGGTGGAGGCGGCTCGATCGTTCCACTCTGCGAGATCGCCGGCGGTGGCGAGCAGGGTGAGGCAGCGGAGTTCGTCGTGCGGCGCGGCGGTTTGCGAAGAGACGAGAGACTCCTCCGCGCGGGCGCGGAGGTGGGCGGGGAGAGCACCGAGGCGATGGGTTTTGAAGCAACGGACGAGAATGCAGTCGTTGCGTCCCGTTTCGGCGTCGCTAAGGAAGGTGCGGAGGTAGCCGACGACGAGTTGGGCGGCGTGCTCCATGGTGACGGCTCGCTCGGCGAGGGCGCGGATGCCGCGCCCGCAGCGGATCATGCCGCTGAGGTCGAAGTGGGCGAAGTCGTGGGGGGTAGGCGGCTGGGCCGCAGAGGCGGGCGGGGCCGCGTGTGCTCGGGTTGGGACGGGCGTGGTTTGCACGGGCGGCGGCCGGTTCGGGTCCAAGTGTAGGGGAAGCGTATCACCCCGGTTGGACTGGCTCTGCCGAACGGCTACATGCGCGGGAGGGCGAGGGGGAAAAAAAGCCCCATGCCAGGCTTGTGTCTGCCTGAGATGGGGCTTTGGCGATGCGGGGTGAAGTGGTTTAGCGGTTTCCGCCGCCGCCTTGGGGGGCGCCGCCGCCGGAGCCGCCCGGACCACCGGGTCCGCCGGGCCGACGTCCGCCACGACGGCGACGACCTCCACGACGGTCGCTGCTGCCACCGGGTCCGCCGGGACCGCGGTCTCCACCGCCGGGGCCTCGGCCTCCGCCCTGTGGGCCGCGCGGGGTGCCGCCGGCACCTGCGAGCGAGGCCACCGGGGCGTCGGCGCGGTTGAAGTTCGGCTCGGCGTCTACACCGTCGGCGGATTCGTCATCGTCTTCGAAGTCGTCGCCTCCTTCGATGAGGACTTCGCCTTCTTCGTCGTCGTCATCGTCATCGAAGGCGCCGGGAGGTGGGGGCGGAGGAGCGGACTGAGTGGATTGTGATCCGGAACCGGTTTGTCCGGGCTGGCCCACTTCGGGCAGGCCGAGCTTGGCGCGCTGCTCGCGGAGGACGGCTTTGCGGGAGAGCTTGATGCGGTTGCCTTCGATGGAGAGGACCTTGACGAGGATCTGGTCGCCTTCGCGGAGCTCGTCCTTGACCTCCTTCGACGCGGTGCTCGGCGATCTCGGAGACGTGGAGGAGACCGTCGGTGCCGGGGAAGATCTCGACGAAGGCGCCGAACTCGGCGAGGCGGACGACCTTGCCGAGGTAGGTCTTGCCGATCTCAGGGACGGCGGTGATGTCGGAGATCATCTGGATGGCGCGGGCGAGGCCGTCGGCGTCGGAGGAGGCGACGTTGACGCGGCCGGTGTCGTCGACATCGATCTTGACGCCGGTGGCGTCGATGATGCCGCGGATGACCTTGCCGCCGGGTCCGATGAGGTCGCGGATCTTGTCGGTGGGGATCTGGATGGTGTGGATGCGGGGCGCGAACTTCGACTTCTCTTCGCGAGGCGCGAGCCGATGGTCGCGTCCATGATGTCGAGCAGGTGGAGACGGCCGTGGCGTGCCTGCTCGAGGGCTTCGCGCATGATCTGGGGCGTGATGCCCATGATCTTGATGTCCATCTGCAGGGCGGTGATGCCCTTGCGGGTTCCGGCGACCTTGAAGTCCATGTCGCCGTAGTGATCTTCGGCGCCGGCGATGTCGGAGAGGACGGCGTAGTTGTCGCCTTCCTTGACGAGGCCCATGGCGACGCCGGCGACGGAGCCCTTGATCGTGATGCCGGCCTGCATGAGGGCGAGCGAGGCGCCGCAGACGGTGGCCATCGAGGAGGAGCCGTTGGACTCGAGGATGTCCGAGACGACGCGGAGGGTGTAGGGCGACTCGTCCTCGGCGCGGCAGGACGGCTTCGATGGCGCGGTAGGCGAGGGCGCCGTGGCCGATCTCGCGGCGGCCGACGCCGGTCATGCGGCCGACTTCACCGACGGAGAACGGCGGGAAGTTGTAGTGGAGCATGAAGCGGCGCTTCTGCTCGCCTTCGTAGGTTTCCATGCGCTGGGCGTCGTCGGTGGTGCCGAGGGTGGCGGAGACGAGGGCCTGGGTTTCGCCGCGGGTGAAGAGGGCGGAGCCGTGGACGCGGGGGAGGACGCCGACCTCGACGGTGACGGCGCGGATCTGATCGAAGGCGCGGTGGTCGGGGCGGATGCGGTCGTTGAGGACCTGGTCGCGGAAGATCTTTTCGCGGAGAAGCTCGTAGTACTTGGAGAGCTTCTTGCGCGGCGTTCGGCGTCGTCCTGCGGGGAGTTCTTTCTTGAGCTCGTCCTTGATCTGCTTGACGAGGGCGTAGGAGTCGAACTTGGGGTGCTTCTGGGTGTCGAGGGCGTCCTTGAGGCGGTCGCCGATCTTGCCCGAGAGCTCGTCGAGGTAGGGCTGGTCGATCTCGACTTCGCCCGGGACTGCGCTTGGTTTTGCCGGCGCGGGAGACGAGGTCTTCGATGCCGGCGCAGATCTTTTTGATCTCGGCGTGGGCGAACTCGATGGCGTTGACGACGTCCTCTTCGGAGCACTCCTTGGCGCCGGACTCGACCATCACGATGCCGTCCTTGGTGCCGACGACCATGATGTTGAGGATGGACTGGGCGCGCTCGGCATAGGTGGGGTTGACGATCATCTGGCCGTCGACGAGGCCGATGCGGACTGCGCCGACGGGGCCGTGGAAGGGGATATCGGAGAGGGCGAGGGCGCAGGAGGCGCCGTTGATGCCGAGGACGTCGGGATCATTTTCCTTGTCGGCGGAGTAGACGAAGGCGACGACCTGGGTCTCGTTGCGGAAGGTCTCGGGGAAGAGGGGGCGGATGGGGCGGTCGATCTGGCGGGAGGTGAGGATCTCCTTTTCGGAGGGGCGGCCTTCGCGCTTGATGAAGCCGCCGGGGATGCGTCCGCCGGCGTAGGTGAACTCGCGGTATTCGACCGTGAGGGGGAAGAAGTCGATGCCTTCCTTGGGGTCGGGCGAGGCGGTGGCGGTGGCGAGGATGGCGTTGTCGCCGCTGGTGGTGAGGGCGGCGCCGGGGGCCTGCTTGGCCATGCGTCCGGTCTCGAATTTGATGTGCTTGCCGCCGGCAAGCTCTACTGTGACGTCCTGCTTCATGGTGCGCCTCTTCTCTTGTGTTCTGTTCTTTGTTCTTGGTCGACTGGGAAACTTGTGCGCCGGCGCGGGTTTAGCGCGCAGCGCGAAGACGCAGCCCTGCGGAGGGGCCTTGGAGGCCTTGCGGCGGGCTGCGTCAGGATGCTGTGGTGCGGGGACACTTGCTGCGCTTTGCGAGCCGCCGTTGTTGAGGCAGGCATGCCGCAGGGCGGGCGGCCATGAGATGGCGCAGACCGCGTGTGCCATGCTTACGAACTCCGGCGACAAGGCGTCGTGCTGCCTTGCGTTTGAGGGAGTACCGCGAAGTGGCGGGCCGTGCTTGCTGTCCATGAGGCGTTGTGTCCCAGCGGTGATGTGGCTTACTTGCGGATGCCCAGCTTGCCGATGACCTCGCGGTAGCGGTCCGAGTCGGACGTCTTGAGGTAGTCGAGCAGACGGCGGCGCTTGCTGACGAGCATGAGGAGTCCGCGGCGGGAGCCGTGATCCTTCTTGTGGGTCTTGAAATGCTCGGTGAGTTCGCCGATGCGCTCGCTGAGGATCGCGATCTGGACCTCGGGGCTGCCGGTATCCGAATCGTGCGTACGGAACTTCTGAATGATGTCTGTCTTTTTGACCGATTCCAACACTGCGGTTGATGCTCCTGATCTGTAACTGATACGGCTCTTGTAATGTCCCTGTAAGGATAGCATCCGGCGGCGGTGGGCGGCAATCGGGACGGCCTCAAGTGCAAGGATCGGACCACGGATTCACGCGGATGAACACAGATTAGAGACCACAGGGACCGGGCAGATCGGCCTAGTGTCTACCCCTCGGGTCGGTGGAACCAGCTGGTCCCTCTTCATGTTCAGTTCGTGTTCATCCGTCTTGATCCGTGGTCCGGCTTGGGGTTCAGGCGAGGTTTTGTTTGAGGAATGCGAGGGTGCGCTCCCGGGCGAGTTTGGCGGAGGCGGCGTGGAAGGCGTTCGGGTCCGCGTCGCGGTTGAAGGCGTGGCCGGCGCCTTCGTAGACAAAGACTTCAACTTCGGGGTGTGCGTTCTGGACGGCGGTGACCTGGTCCTTGCCGATGTGGGAATCTTCGGCGCCGAAGTGAATCATGACGGGGCAGGAGGGCTCTTCAGTGGCGACGTTGCCGATGCCGCCGGGGTAGAAGCACACGCAGCAGCCGGGCTGCATTTCCACGTTTTCGCCGCGGGTGGCGGAGAGCCAGGTGACCAGGCCGCCGTAGCAGAAGCCGATGACGCCAGTTCCCTTCCCGGAGAGTTTTTCCGCAAGCTGGAAGGCGGCGGCGACGTCGAGGAGGGACAGGTCGGGCTTGAGCTGCGGGTAGAGGGCGAAGGCCTTCTTCATGTCATCGGGGGAGTAGGAGAGCTGGAGGTCGCGCTCGATGCGGTCAAACAGGGCTGGAGCTACACAGAGAAAGCCGTCTCTGGCATAGCTGTCGGCTACGGAGCGGATGTGGTCGTTAACGCCGAAGATCTCCTGCACGATGACGAGGGCGCCGATTGCCGGGCCTTCCGGCTTTGCGATGTAGGCGCCGAGTTCATGCCCGTCCTGTGTCTTCAGTTTTGTCCACTCACCCATCGATGTTTCCTCCGTTATGCTGCATGTTTTGTCTGCCTTTGGGTATGGTATGCGAGCCGAACAGGTGCCGTTTGCGGAGCTGACGATTCGGTGTGATCCGCTGGAAAAATGCGGCGCCGAGATTGGGGTGACGTGTGGGTCAGGGTTCGGGCTTGCGGTTAGGGCTGGGGTTGGGCTCAGTCAGGGTTCGTGTGGGTGTCACCGGCGCTGTAGGTGCGCATTTCGGCCAGCCAGCGGGTGAAGCGCAGGAGTTGGCCGCGTTCGGAGATGAGAAAGTGCCAGAAGTCGCGTGGGCCGATCTGCTCGGCGTGGAGGCCGGAGTACGTTTCGAGGCGCCAGCGAAGGTAGGGGCTGCGCCATGGACGCAGGCGGTGGCCTCGAGTGGCCGTCCACAGAAAGCGCGCGGCTTCGAACATGGGGACGTGTACCTCTTTCGTGACGGGCGCGGCGGGGGAATCGCGTGGATCGCGGTCCCCGTCTGGTGCAGATGAAGTGTAACCGGTCCAGAGGGCCGCTTGCCGGAGGGGCCGGGTGGTCGTGATCCGGGGCGTGTCTCTAGCACCACTGATGCCAGGGTCACCGACGGTCGATAAGACCTCAAGACCGTGACTGGAGGAGGACAATGAAGGTTCTGATCGTGGACGACTCTGTGGTGATGCGGACGATTGTGGAGCGAGGGCTGCGGCACGGGGGATTTGGACACGTGCAGGTGCGGCATGCCAAGAACGGCGTGGAGGGCCTGGCCGAGCTGGAACAGGCAGAGGGGTTGGGAGCTGGGGCGGGCTTTGACCTGATCCTGAGCGATGTCCATATGCCGGTGATGGGTGGGCCGGAGCTTGTGGCGGAGGCGAGTCGACGGGGTTTGGCGCGAGGTGTTCCCGTGGTGATGATCACAGGGGATGGAGATGAGGTCGGTACTGGCGTTGAAGGCGGGGGTCTGCGGCGGCTGGTGAAGCCGTTCACGCTGGAGCAGATGCGCGCGCGGCTGGCTCCACTGCTGGTGGCGGAGGCTCATCAGTAGGGTGACGTAAGTTGAGAGTGCGAGTGTGTCACTGACGCCGCGACGGGAGGAAGGCCAGATGGACCAGGAGACGAACGTCGGCGGTGAACACATGCGCGCAGGTGCGCTGGCGACCGGCGCCGGAATGGCCGGACACCAGGGAGGGGTGATGGCGGAGCACCTGGACGCGGTGATGATGGCGATCTGTACGTCGATGCTCGGGATCGAATGCGTCCCTACGGAGCACCGTCTGGGGTTTGGGGAGGATCGCGTGTCGGCTGCGATACGGGTAGGCGGCGTGTGTGAGGGCGTGTGCCTGGTAGAGATGGCAATCCCTGGGGGTGATTGGCTCACGGATACGTTGATGGGATCGGCGGCTGACTGGGACGACGAAATGATCGACGATGCGGTGGGCGAGTTGTGCAACATGGTGACGGGCGGGCTGAAGGGGCGGCTTGGGCGTTGGTCACGCGAGTGCAGGATCTCACTGCCGGAGGTATGGCGCGGCCGGGGCGAGGTGTCGGATGCGGCTGTTCCGGGTGTATGGCGCTTTTACCGGGTGGGTGGCTGGATGCTGCAGGTGGGGCTTTTTGGTTGGGGAGAGTAGGGACGATTGGCGTGCAACGGCAGACACAACGACAAAAGCAACAGCGAAATGCGGGGGTCTCTCCACTGCGGCTTCGCCTTCGGTGGAGATGACGCTTCGTTGGGGGTATGCGCAGGAGAGACGGCTACGGGCAGGTGCAACGGCACGAGTCGTGGGGTCAAAGTTGAGGACTCGCCGCAGGCACCGTCATCTGCGCAAATTTACTGGCCAGCCGTTACTTGATCGCGGGGTGTGCTAGCGGACTACGGACTGGAACAGGGGCGAGGTGAGGAGGCTCGAGAACTGGCTGTCGGAGGAGGAGTAGGCCACGGTCAGCGTGCCGGAGTTGGAGTCGATGGTGGTCTCGTCGAGGGCGGTCTTTTCGAGCGGGGTGCCCTGGGTCTTCTTGAGGATGACTACGCCCTTCATCAGGGTGGCGCAGGTGGCCGCGGTGAGGGTGTCGGACATGACGACGGCCATGTCGAACTTGACGCCGTTGCCGAAGTCCATGGTGTAGCGGGCGTCCTTCATGCGGTTCTTGACGGTGTCGTAGTCGGCGAGTTGTGAGGCCTGGCCGAGGACGCTCTTCATCATGGATCTGGGTGCCCTTGGCGTCGAGCAGGCTCCAGACGGCGTGTGAGTCGACGGCCGTCATCTCGTTGACGATGTCGGGGTTGGGAGGAAGTTGGCGCGCATGCCGTCGCGGGCGTCCAGCGCGGCGTTGATGGCGTCCTTGTCGCCGAAGACCATGGTGGTCTGGTTGAGGAAGACGACGCTCATGCCGGTGGAGCCCATGGGGTAGATGCTGTTGTTGCGGAGCATCTGAGGCTTGACCTTGTTTTTGGCGAAGTTGGCCAGGATGTCGCGGGTGTGGAACTGGCCCTGCGCGATGCCGACGATCAGGTTCTGATCGGGCTCGTTGGCTCGGGACCGGGGACGCGGAAGGAGGCGAAGGCGAGGGCTTCGGCATCCTGAGTCGACCTTGAGGCCGGAGTTGGTGAGGGCGGTTTCGAGGCGCTTGAGTTCGGGCGGGAGGACACGGTCCTTGAGGCTCATGGCGGCGGGGGAGTTCTGCATGGCACGGTAGTCGACGACGATGATCTGCTGCACGTCGCGCGGGATCGCGGCCTTGGCGTCCAGGCTTAGCTGGGCGGCGGAAGCAGAGGAGGCGACGCCGGCGAGGAGAACTGCGGCGACGGAGTAAAGGAGGGACCGGGTTGAGACCATGCTGCTTTGACTCCAGTGGGGCTTGTAGGCGGATTCGTCTGGCGGCGGGGTTGGTGGTCACCCGCCTAGTGGACTTCCGGTAACAGCTCATTGTTTCGTGAAACGAAGGCCGGTGCAAGTGCCTACCTGGTGGCTTGGACGGACGAAGTGGGAGAAGGTGTGGGGGAACCTCCCGGGGGAGTGTGATTTACGCGGGCGGTGTTAGGTGCGGCAGGTCTCCACGGCGGGAGTGCGGGTCCATCTCTCGCTGCGACCGAAGAGAGAGATCCCGATGAAGCCGCGAAGGTTGAGCTGGTCGCCGTTGTTTGTCAGGGTGCCCTGGTAGGTTTTGCCGGATTTGGGGTCGTAGATGGTTCCGCCTTCGGCCTTGGCGGGGGAGGCGAGATGAAAGCCCTGGCCGATCCGCAAGCCGCACAGGGAACGGGACTGCAGGGTGTGGTCGGGATTTTTGGTGTCGAGGCGATCGGGGGCGGAGCGGCTGAGGGAGACGAGGGTGGCGCAGATGCTGGGGCCGCAGTTTTCGATGTGGATGACGGAGCCGCCGGGCTCTTTCCAGAAGCCGAGTACGCCGGCCTCTTGCGCGGAGAGGGCGTGACCGAGCAGGAGTGCGGGGGCTAGGAGAGCGGCGGCTTTGCGGCAGCTGAGCTTTGTCGGCATCGTGGTGTCACCTCTTTGAGTAAAACGGCTTCGGAAGAGTGCGGGTAGAGGCATTGCAAACTGTGGGTTTGATGCAGGGGCGGGGGGCGTCAGGTTCGGGACGCTTACGCTTCCGGCCATGGGATGGGGTGTTGGAGTTTGCGTTCGAGGACGCGGGATTCGGGGTCGAAGTTGGGGATCTCGGCGACCCAGTCGGCGTTGGGTTCGTAGGCCTGCTGGGGGATGAGGCCGATGAGTTCGCCTTCGGCCGCGCGTGCGCCGTGGGTGCGGGCGAGGTCGCGGACGGCGGCGTGGACCTGGCGCACGGGCGTGGCCTGGAAATCGGTGATGTTCATGCTGACCTGGGCGCGGCCGTTGACGAGTGACGCCGATGGCCTTGACTCCGTGGAGGCCTCCGTCGGCGGCGCGGATAGCCCGGGCGATGGCGCGGGCGGCGGCGATGTCCGGCACCTGCGGAAGTTCGGGAGAGGGTGCGAGGTAGATGTTGTAGGCGATGAGGAAGCGGCGGGCGCCGACGGCGGAGGCACCGGCTGTGGCGTGGAGTTCGGGGCCGCCGATGTCAGGACGGCGGGCGGGGTCGCGGTAGGACGGCGTCGCGGAGACCTTCGAACTGGCCGCGGCGGACGTCTTCGAGGCGGACGCGGTCGGGACGGGCGGCGGCGGCTTCGTAGAAGTAGACGGGGACGCCGAAGCGGCGCCAGATCTCCAGGCCGGCCTGGCGGGCGAGGAGCGGCGCACTCGCGCGAGGGAGATGCCGCTGACGGGGACGAAGGGGACGACGTCGGCGGCGCCGATGCGGGGATGGACGCCGCTCTGGCGGGTGAGGTCGATGAGCTTTGCGGCCCGGCCACGCCGCGGACGGCGGATTCGACGACGGCGGCGGGCGGGCCGGCGATGGTGACGACGGAGCGGTTGTGGGCTGCGTCGAGGGACCAGTCGAGCAGGCGGACGTCCGTCGACCCGCATGGCTGCGACGATCTTGCGGACGACGGCGGCGTCGGTGCCTTCGGAGAAGTTGGGCACGCATTCGACGAGCGGCGTCGGGACTGAAGTGTCGGGGAGCCATGGAGCTACTTCCACCAGGTGTATCCGAGGGTGAACTGGAGGCTGGCGTTGACGCCGGGGTTGCGGTCGCCGAGGGAGGCGCTGGAGATGTGGACGGCGTTGGCGCCGAGGTCGATGCGAGCGGCGGGGCTGGAGGAAGTAGTGCATGCCGACGCCGCCCTGCGGGGTGAAGTTCCAGACGCTGGCGTCGGCGTTGGGGCCGTCGTTCTGATGTGAGGTTGATGACGGGTCAGGTGGCCGCCGAAGGCGGGGTACTTGTGGTTGGTCCAGAGAACGCCGCCGGCGGCCTGCGCCCAGAAGGAGACGTTGCGGGTGCCGCTGAAGTTCCAGCGCAGGATGATGGGGGTGACGGAGACGCCGGTGAATGTGCCGCCGACGGTGTACGGACGCGAGCAGCGGACGCGTGGCGGCGTGTGCCGGGCGAGGGCGACGCAGTTGGCGCGCTGGAACGTCGGGGTGTAGGACTGCCAGAAGGGGAAGGCTTCGACGGCGTACTCGAAGTTGCCGCGGAGAGATCCGTGGCCGATTGGGGCCGTGAGGACCTTGCCGGCGTGGACCCCGGCCATGAGGAACTGAAGCGTTGCGGTCTTCGGTGAGGCCGACGCCGCCCTGGGTGAGGACGCCGAGTTCCAAGGGGTGTGGTTGAGGATTGCCATGGGGCCGCCGTTGTTCGCGTCAGCGGGATGGGCGACGCCTCCGATTGAGCTTGCGGGTGATTGCGCGAGGCTGAACCGCGCCAAAGCCGAGCAGGACGGCGAACAGGAGTGCAAGAGGCTTCATCCTTCTCCTTACAGTGCAAAGGCCGCCAGCGGGTGGCGGCCTTTGGATGCGCTGGACTGCCGATTCGAACTAGCCGGCGTGGGCGGCCACGGCGGCTTCGTCCATGTCGAAGTTGGAGTAGACGTTCTGGGTGTCGTCGAGGTCTTCGAGGACGTCGAGGAGGCGGAGCATGGCGGAGGCCTGGGTGCCTTCGAGCTTCTGGTAGGTGGAAGGGACCATGGTGACTTCGGCGTGCTCGGGGGTGATTTTGGCGGCCTTTGACGGCTTCGAGGACGGCCTCGAAGTCCTTGGGGTCGGTGGTGATCTCCCAGATGTCGCCGTCGTCGGCGAGGTCTTCGGCGCCGGCTTCGAGGGCGATTTCGGTCAGCTTGTCTTCGGCTGACGGCGGACTTGGGCGACGGTGATGACGCCCTTCTTGGTGAACATGTAGCCGACGGAGCCGGACTCGCCGAGGTTGCCGTTGTTTTTGGAGAAGGCGTGGCGAATTTCGCTGACGGCGCGGTTTTTGTTGTCGGTGAGGACCTGGACCATGACGGCGACGCCGCCGGGGCCGTAGCCCTCGTAGAGGATCTCTTCGTAGCTGACGCCTTCGAGTTCGCCGGTGCCGCGCTGGATGGCGCGCTTGATGTTGTCGGCGGGCATGTTTTCGGCTTTGGCGGCGACGATGGCGGTGCGCAGGCGGGGGTTGCCGTCGGGGTCTCCGCCGCCGGCCTTGGCGGCGATGGTGATTTCCTTGATCAGGCGGGTGAAGATCTTGCCGCGCTTGGCGTCGGCGGCGCCCTTCTTGTGCTTGATTGTCGCCCATTTTGAATGGCCGGACATAGGGTTCCTCTTGGGGCTTGAACTCGTACGCAAATGGCTGGCTCGCCTTGGCAAGGGGGCCGGCACAAGCGCCTGTACCACTGCGGAGTATAGCAGAGGCGGAGGGGGTATCAGGGAGGGTGGCGCGATGGGAACGGTGGGTTTGAAGAGAAGGTTTGGGAGGTGCCGCAGAGGCGTCCAAGCAGGTGGTCAGCTGTTGTAGAGCAACATTGTGCAATCGGTCTATCCCACTAAGGAATCAAGACTTAGGTCACACGAAATGTGTATCCAAAATGGGACGCGGATGATTGACAGGTACCTGGGTACCCCCTAAGGTCGAAACATCACAGGGAATCATTCCCGGAGGCCCAATACCAATGCGTTTGTTCAGCCGTTCTGTAGCACTTTTTGCTTCGCTTGCCCTTCCTCTCGCCGTTTCGTCCACTGCCTTTGCGAGCACCGCCTGCGACGCGGTTGCGGGTAACCTGGTCACCAACTGCGGTTTTGAGACCGGGGACTTTACCGGTTGGACTTTGGTGGACACCCAGAACTTCTCCACGGTCGACAGCCACAACGCGTCGTCCGGCACCTTCGCGGCTACTCTGGGAGCCGGATCCTGGTACACTGAGCCAGACGCTCAGCGACGTTGCGGGTACGTTCTACAACTTCAGCTTCGATATGCAGAACGAAGTAGCGGTGGACAGCAACGGGAACCCATATCACCGGCGCGGACTCGTTTGCGGTGTCGGTGACCGATACGAACAGCAATGTTACGAACCTCTTTGGACCCGTTGAGCATTCCGCAGACCAACGCCTACACCACGTACAGCTTCTCATTTGTGGGCACGGGTTCCGACACGATCGCGTTTGCTATGGATAACGTCCCGAGCTACTACGATCTCGACAACGTTACGGTGAATACGCCTACGCCTGAGCCCTCCAGCCTGGCTTTGATGGGTACCGGCGCAGTCTTCTTCGCCGAGCTCACACGCCGCCGCGTCAAGAAAGCTTAAGTTCCCCGCCACGGCAATCTGGCATGTACGGCACCAGCAGCAGGGTTTGCCGCGCGGGATTCACACCGCGCGGCGTTTTACCTTTAAGCCCGTCGAGTTCGGGGGCGAAGAGGTCCTTCCAGGTTTCGCGGCGACGAATGAGGCGAGCGTGGAGCCTTCGACGAGGACCTCGGCGGCGCGGGGACGGGTGTTGTAGTTGGAGCTAAGGCTCATGCCGTAGGCTCCGGCGTCGAGCAGGACGACGAGGTCACCGGTTTCGAGGGGCGGGCAGGGGGCGATCGCGGGCGAAGAAGTCGCCGGACTCGCAGACCGGACCGACCACGTCGGCTTCCGGGGGAGCGGAGCTGGCGGGATTTGCGAGCGGGCCTGCGGACGGGAACGATCTCGTGATGGGCGCTGTAGAGCGCGGGGCGAATGAGGTCGTTCATGGCGGCATCTGCGATAACGAAGGTCTTGGTGCCGTTGCGCTTGACGACGAGGACGGTGGAGAGGAGGGCGCCGGCCTGGGCTACGAGGAAGCGCCCGGGTTCGAGGAGGAGATGGACCTCGGGTGGAAGATCGGCGAGGGGTCCGGTGAGGGCCTGGGCGTAGTCCTGGACCTGGCGGCCGGGATCGAAGGTGGCGTCCTCGAGGGGTTCGTTGTAGTCGATGCCGAGGCCGCCGCCGGCGTCGATGTAGCGGAGGTCGTGGCCGTCCTGCCGGAGTTGACGGATGAGTGCGACGACGCGGGTGAGGGCAGCGGCGAAGGGTTCGACGGATCGGATCTGGGAGCCGATGTGGACGCTGACCCCGGCTGCATCCAGCCAGGGCGAGCGGGCGGCCTTGCGATAGAGGGCGCGGGCGAGTGCGATATCGATGCCGAATTTGTGTTCCCGCAGGCCGGTGGAGATGTAGGGATGGGTGTCAGCGAAGACGTCGGGATTGACGCGAAGGGCGAACCGGGCGCGGATGCTGAGGGCTTCGGCGCGGGAGGCGAGCAGGTCGATCTCGGCTTCGGATTCAACGTTGAAGAGGAGGATGCCGGCTTTGAGCGCGGCGTCGATCTCCCAGACCTGCTTGCCGACTCCGGAGAAGACGACGCGGGGGAGGGCGGATTTGTCGGCCAGGCGGACGCGCTCGAGTTCCCCGCCGGAGACAATGTCGAAGCCGGCACCCTGGAAGGCGAGCATGCGGAGTATGGCGAGGGAGGAATTTGCCTTTACGGCGTAGCAGATGGTGTGGGGGCGGTAAGCGAATGCGGTGGTGAACATGCGCAGGCGGGCAGCAATCTGCGTGGCGGAGTAGACGTAGACGGGGGTGCCGTGCTCGCGGGCGATTTCGGCGAGGGGGACATCGTCGCAGAAGAGTTCGCCGGCCTGGTAGCGGAAGGGTCTTGCGGACGGGGAACTTTGCGCGGGTTTGCGTTTGCTGTGGCGGGGGGAGGCGGGGGTTCGAGGGCTCAAGACACCGTGCCAGTCGTGGTGTGGGTAGCGGTATGGGTAGCGGCGTGTTCGGGCAGGGCGTACGGCGCTTCGGGGATGATGATCCAGAGCGCGAAGTACGCCAGCGCGACCGTGCCCGCCGAGACGAACAGGAGCGCGGCCGTGAGTACACGGACGAGGGTTACATCCCATCCATAGGCGATGGCAAAGCCAGCGCAGATGCCGGCGATGAAACGGCCCTCGCGCGGACGCATTAAGGGCCGCGGCATGGCGAATGGGACGCCGGGCGGCACGTTGACGGCGGGTGCGGCCGCTCCGCATGCCGAGCAAAAATTCGTGCCGGGGTCCATCGGTTTGCCGCATTGTGAGCAGTACATAGATGTCGCCTCCGGGGATTCCATTGTGCCATATCCCCATGGAGCAGTACGCGGTCGGGGTGCAGGCGGTTCCCTGCCCTAAGCGCTCGTTGCCCGGGTAGGCCGCGGGAGAGAAAAGGCAGGTGAGGGTTGACAGGCTCCATGTATATGCATATACATGGAGTGAAATTGAATCTGATCCAGGAGGGTCTTCATGCCTATGCGCTGCTTGAGGCTTGTGGCTTTTGTGTTTCCGTTTGTTGCCTCCGGGTTGCTGGGTGCACAGAGCGGCTCGTCAACGCCTGCTGCGGGGACGCCGGCGGGCGCAGTGACGACGCCAGTGCCGACGACGAGGGTGCTTGCGATCGGCCATGTTGTTTCCGGGGCTGGTGCGGGGGGCGTGCCTGGCGCGGGGGCGCCGGATCCGCAGGCGATTCGGGCGATTATGCCGTCTGAGGTGAAGGCCACGGTGGTGCTGTATCTCGACGGGAAGCTGGACCAGTGGTTTGTGCGGCAGGATGGCAAAGGCGTCGTGTTTCTGCTGAACGCTTCGTCGGTGGAGGAGGCGCAAGGGATGTTGAGCAAGCTGCCGCTGGTTCAGGCGAAGCGGCTGGAGTTCGACCTGATGCCGCTGGGTCCGCTCAGCCCGCTGCGATATTTGATGGGCGAGGGCGCCGGTGGCGCAGCCCGGTAGCCCGGCGGAGGGCATGCGGTGTCTGTGCGCGACGATGCGTCGGGCTTCGCGACTGCTGACGAGGCGGTATGAGGAGGCTTTGCGCCCGGCGGGGGTGAGTCCCAGCCAGTTCGAGCTGATGATGACGCTGCGGCACGCGGGGAGGACCGATCAGCCCAGGCTGGCGCGGTTACTGGCGACGGACCAGACGACACTCTCGCGGAACCTGCGGGTGCTGGAGCGGGAGCGTTGGGTGGAAGGTGTGCGGGACGGCGGAGACGCCCGGCGGCGGGTGTACGGGCTTACTCCGCTTGGGGGCTCTGTCTTAGCAGAGGCGCAGCGATGCTGGAGCGGGGCTCATGCGGATATGGAACGACGGCTGGGAGGGTCGATGGGTGCGCTCTGGCCTACGCTCGACCGGATTGTGGAGGTTGCAGGGTCTATCTCTGCCGAAGAGATCAAGGAGCCCGGCTTCGTTCCGGAGCTGCGGGGATAGGAGCTGTGCGGCGCTGGGTCAGCCTCGGGGAGGCGGCTTGAGGCCGAGTTCTTTCATGACCATCTGGAGGTCTTTCCAGGCTTCTGCCTTCATCCGCGGGTCGCGGAGGAGGAAGGCTGGGTGGTAGGTGACGGCGAGTTTTGCGCCGCGGCAGCTGTGCCATGATCCGCGAAGGCTGCTGAGGGATTGCTTGACGCCAAGGAGGTAGGTTGCGGCGGTCGAACCGAGGGCGACGATGACTTCGGGGCGAATGATGTCGATCTGGCGGAGGAGGAAGCGGGAGCAGGTGTTGGCTTCAACGGGTTCGGGGACGCGGTTGGCGGGAGGGCGGCACTTGACGATATTGGCGATGTAGACGTCTCCGCGCGCCAGACCCATCGCGGTGATCATGTTGTTGAGGAGTTGGCCGGCCTTACCGACAAAGGGAAGGCCCTGAACGTCCTCGTCGGCGCCGGGACCCTCGCCCACGAACATGAGGCGGGCAGCGGGGGAGCCGTCGCCGAAGACGATCGTGCGCCGGCCGGCGTAGGCGAGGGGGCAGCGAGTGCAGTCGCCGATCTCTTCCTGCAGGGCGCGAAGGGCGGCGGCGCGCTGCGGGGCGGGGATAGCTGCCGGGGGAAGCGGCGCCAGGAGGTTGAAGGAGACAGGCGTCGGCACGGTGGAGTCCTGCGGAAGAGCGGGCTCTTGCGGGGTTGGAAGCTCGGCGCGCGCTGCGGCGGCTGGTTTCGGCGGCGGTGGGGCTCCCGGTTGGGCGGGGGAGTGAATGACGGACCGCGGAGGCGTCGGGCGAGTCTCCGGTATGAGACCTGCGGAGATGGTATCTGCCGGGAGAGAGTGAGGCACGGATTCGCCGGCGGCAAACGTCGGGATCTCGGCGGCTGCTGAGGCCGGGATGTCGCCGACGCGGTAGAAGTCGTGGATGCCGAGATCGCGGAAGTAAGCGATCCAATCGGCTACCGGGTTGGGGGGCATGCCGGGGCGTGAGGGTCCAGAGGCTCCGGCTGCGGGCATGGCGGCTGGTTAGAGCTCTTGCCCGGCGGGCGGGTGGAGGTGTGCGCCGGGCTTCGGGAGAACGACGAAGGTGACAGTGCCTTCGCGGATTTCGTCCTGAGCGACGCGGCAGGCCTTCATGGATTTGCTGGGGGTGAGGGGAGGGGCTCCGGACTGGAGTTGACGAGCGCGGCGTGCGGCGCCTCGCACAAGGCTGTACTTATTGTGAAGAGGGTCCTGCTCGGACATACGGTCACCTCGGGGGATGATCTCAATGTACCGTAACCGACGCTGGACACCTAGAGAAATCACGGGGTGGAGCAAGGATCAGCGGGCGTGGGCCGGGATGGTCGGGGCGGAGACCTGAAAGCTATCCAGGGCCGCGGTCAGGCGCGGCGAGTGGCCGTCGGTGCGGCAACTTTGCGCGAGTGCGGTAATGTCGGCGGTGCTGGCGGCTGTATCGCGTTCGGCAAGGACGATAGCGCGCAACTCGGCTACTGCTTCATCGAGGACGTCATTCACGAGGGCGTATCGGTAGTCCCAGACCTGCGAGATCTCCTGGCGCGCCTGCGAGAGACGGCGCTCGATAACGTCTTCGGCGGTCATGTGTTCGGCCTCGCTGCGGTTGCGGAGGCGCTTTTCGAGCACCTGAGGCGAGGGCGGGAGGATGAAGATGGAGACGGCCTGCGGGAGCTTTTGCATGATCTGCATGGCGCCCTGGACGTCTATGTCGAGCAGCAGATCCTTGCCGGCTGCGCGGGCGTGGTCGAGCGCGGAGAGCGCGGTGCCGTAGAAGTTGCCGAAGACTTCGGCCCATTCGAGGAAGTCGTCTTCCGCGATCATGTGCTGAAAGGTTTCGCGGGTGGTGAAGTGGTATTCGCGGCCGTCCGCTTCGGAGCCGCGGGGCGCACGCGTGGTCCATGAGATGGAGAAGTCGAGGCCTTCGACCAGCGTGCGGAGTTGCGAGACCAGGGTGGATTTGCCTGAGCCTGAGGGGGCGGAGATGATGAAGAGGATTCCTGCCATGCGGTTATGCCAAGTGTAAACGGCGGGACCGGCGAATGAGTGAGTGGAGAGGGGCTACGCGATCCGAGCGGGGAGGGGTTTCGTCAAGGACGTACTGCAGGGTGCGAGCGACGTATCAGAGCGCGCCCAAATTGTAGATAATTGACCTCTCAGGTCCCACGGAGTCAAACGCGGGAAAGGTCACGGCACACGAGCACATGAGAACCGAACTGGAGTCCAGTATCGCGGCAAGGCTTGGAGTTCTCCCGAACTTCTTTCTTTTGACTACTGACGATCCGAGGGTCACTGAGAACCTGTGGGGATTCGCTCAGTTTGCGTACCTGGACAATCCGCTGCCTTCTCTCTTGAAGGAGAGGTTATTTGTCCACCTGTCCCTCTTCTGCGAGGTCCGGTACTGTCTCGCGAGACACCTTGGGTTTTTGGTGGGTCTGGGGCGTCCGTCCGGCGATACACAATGCGTGCCGCAGTCCATCGATGCGGTGTTGCCGCTGCTCCGCGGAGAGCTTCCCCGGCATTCCGATCTTGATCAGCAGCTCGCCGTGTTTGAAGCAACGGGCATGCGGTCGTTTCCCCCGGCGCCCGACAGCCCTGAAGAAGAGGCCTTTTTTGCGTGCGCAGCACATGTGTTCCTGAGAACTCTCGATGCCCCCAGGGCGTTGCATGCACTTGAGTGTGGATTGGATCGGAAGACGCTGGAGTACACCAAGCTCCTGTTGGCCTTTATACGGACGGCGCAGTACTGGAGCGCAATCCATCCAGAACTTGCGTTTGAAGACGATGTGAATCATCTTCTGGCGACCCATGAAGCGCTTGCGAAGTACGTCCTGGCGGCGCCGGCTGCCGTGCCGGAAGACATGGTGGCTCACCGGGTCTCCGAAGAGCTGCTTTCGTTGCGCGATTTGCGAGGGCGACACCAGCGTCTTGAAGAGGATTTTGCACTGCTTGGCACCCAGCGGCAAAGCATCGAGGATCGCCTTCTCGAACGGGAAAGGTTGCTGGAAGAGAGCTCCAAGCACGTTGCGCAACTTGCAGCGATTGTCGACTCCTCGGACGATGTGATCGTCAGTAAAGACCTGGATGGCATTGTGACCAGCTGGAATGCGGCGGCCACACGGGTGTTCGGTTACACGGCGGACGAGATGATCGGCTCGTCGATTCTGAAGCTGATCCCGGAAGAACTGCACTCGGATGAAAAGAAGATCCTGGACAACATTCGGAACGGCAGGCGAGTGGAGCATTTTGAGACCGTGCGTCGGACCAAGAGCAACCAACTGCTCGACGTGTCGCTCACCGTGTCTCCCATTAAGGACGCACATGGTGGGATTATTGGGGCGTCGAAGATCCTGCGCGATGTTTCCAGTCGCAAGCGGATTGAACAAGCCCTGGTACAGGCCGAGAAGATTGCAGCGACGGGCCGTATGGCAGCGACGATCGCGCATGAGATCAACAACCCTCTGGAGGCAGTGGTGAACCTGCTGTATCTTCTGCGGCCGATGATTTCGGATCCGGAGGGGATCAGTTACTTTGAGTCGGCGGAGACGGAGTTGGGCCGTGTGTCGCACATCGCCAAACAGACGCTTGGGTACTACCGCGACAATGCCGCAGCAACCCGTGCTTCACTGGGGGACCTGGTTGTTCATGCCATTGCTATCTACGAGTCGCGCTGTATAGCGAGCGGCATCAGGATCGAACATGCGATCCGTTCGACGAGGAAGATTGTTCTGCGTCGCGGCGAGATGATGCAGGTGATCTCAAACCTGATGATGAACTCGATCTATGCCATGTCGGGAGGGGGCGTTCTGGGCATCTCTGTGGATGATACGGCGGAGCCTGACAGCGGCGTGGTCTTGACGATCCAGGACAATGGGAGCGGCATTGTCGAGTCTGATCTTCCGCGGGTTTTTGAGGCCTTTTTCACCACGCGGAGCACGGTTGGGACTGGCATCGGCCTGTTTGTTTCGAAGCAGTTTGTTGAAGGTCACGGCGGACGGATTGAGATCGAAAGCAGACACAATGCGGAGGACCACGGTACGACCCTTCGAGTGTTTCTGCCGTTGGTGACCGCTTATGATCTGTCGGGCAAGGGCGAAGATGAGCAGCAGGAGGGCCAGAAGGAATGCCTCTCTGCTTTGACTCAGTGGTAGATGGGGAGACGCGCCTTCGAGAAGGTGCGCGGGGGTTAGTGCGGGGCGGGGATCGGGGTTGGCCCGGCGGCGCTGGTGGTTACTGGGTGAGGTGACGGAACGGCGCGCAGGCTGAAGGTCGCGATCGCGGCGGGATTCGAGTTGGGGCGCATCTGCAGGGTGCCGAGGGCCTCGGTTGCGGCGGGGGTCTGGTCGCGCAGGCGGAAGACCAGGACGCCGGGCTGGACCTCCTTGGCAGAGAGGAGGCTGAAGCCGCCGGTCTGCTCCCGAAGCTCCATCTGGGCGGCAACGATAGCGGCGGGCGTGTCAGCGGGGAGAGCGTGGGAGAGGGCGGGGTAGCTTGCCTGGTTGAAGCCGGCGAGCCAGGCGTAGAGGAGCCGGCCGGACGGGGTGTCCGGGATCAGACCGACCTGCTCGCCGAAGCGGGGCAGGTGGACGAGGATGGTGGGGTGGACGGGGCTGACGTGGTCTCCTGCGCGGGCGGGGGAAGGCGCGTCCGCGGGGTCGCCGAGGACAATGGTGTCGACCTGCGATGGGTCGTCTTTATCGTCGGCCGGCGGATGGGCCGGAGTGGTGGCGTTGGGGGTAAGGGTGACGCTGGAGTTGGCGGAGCTGAGCTGTGGATGTCCGGCGTGACCGAGGCCGTACAGGACGGACGAGAGCGCGGCGACGGCGGCCAGCGTGGCGAGCAGGATGGCCCCGAGGCGGAGTGGCTGGCGGCCGGTGATATAGAAGCGCGGAGCGGTGAGGACGGGGGCTCCGGTGGTGAGGGGCTGCTGCATGGGTAGGTGGTCCTGGGAGGCTGCGGGTGAGCCGGGGCAGAGGAGGCAGTCGTGCGCGAGCTGCCAAGTCTAGTTTAGACGGGCGGCAGTGGGCCGTGTGAGCGGATGGTGGAAAGGGCGCCGAAGGACAGCGGTGTTGCTTCCGCGGGTCACGGGCACGTGGAGTGGGGTTACGGGCTGGTCGGTTGCAGGGCTGTGCGAGGCGTGACTACGTCGGGCGGGGTGGTCCGACGGTGGTGCTGCATTGATTGCGGCGAAGCTACTCCAGATTTTGAACCTGTTCGCGCGCGCGTTCGATCTCGGTCTTCATCTCGAGGCCGAGCGTGGTGAGGCGGAGGCCCAGGGCGGGGTCGCCGGCGGTGGTTTTGGAGAGCATGGTGTTGGCTTCGCGGTTGAGTTCCTGGAGGAGGAAGTCCAAGCGCTTGCCGAGTTCGCCGCCGGTAGCGAGCATGTCGAGGAAGCTGTCGATGTGGGCGCGCAAGCGGACCAGTTCTTCTTCGACGTCGGAGCGCTCGGCGATGAGGGCTGCTTCGGCGAGGAGCCGCTGGTCGAGTTCGGGAGGAAGTTGAGATCCCGCCCTGGATTCTGGAACTACGGTTGGGGAGCCAGGACGGTGCACCCCGGCTGGTTGCGACGCGGTGGGATCGGTGGTGACGAGGAGTTCGGCGACGCGGGTGCGCAGGCGGAGGAGGTGGGCTTCGCGGGCGCCGGTGCGGAGCTCGGTTGCGTGCTTGGCGAGGGCGCGCAGGCGGAGCATGGACGCGTGGAGTTCTGCCGCGAGGGCGGCGCCTTCGGAGGCGCGGACCTGGTTGAGCTGGTCGAGAAGCGCAGGCGCGAGCGCAAGTACGGCGGCTTCGAGGGAGGCCGCACGGTTCGCGTCGGGCCCGGATTGCGGCGCTTCGGAGGTGAGGACACCTGGCATGCGGAGGACTTCGTGCAGGTTGGGTTCGGCGGCGAGGGTGTGGACCTCGGCGGCTTCGCGGAAGACTGCGATGTGAGCGGCGAGGAGCTCGCGGTTGAGCTGCAGCGTGGGGGACGATTCGCGGCTGCGGCGATCGACGAAGATGGTTACGTCCACGTGGCCGCGGCGGATGCGTTCCTTGATCAGGCGGCGGAGCGCAACCTCGAGCGCGTCGGTAGTCGTTGGGCAGCCGCATGTTGAGGTCGAGGAAGCGGTGGTTGACGCTCTTGAAGCTGATGTTGAAGCTTGTGCCTTCCTCGGTGGAAGACTGCGTGGTTGCGTATCCGGTCATGGAATAGATCGGCGCGGAGGCCACGGTGGAGGCGCCAGATGGAGCGACTGGCTTTCTGCTGGCTTGGTCATGGGTGCTTTCGAAGATTTCGGCCTCAGCGGCCTCCGTGGCGGAAGCGGCGCTCGAGGCGGTCGGTGTCGAACTGGAGGTCGTAGAGGCGGCGGTAGGTTCCGGAGCTGCGCATCAGTTCGTCATGGGTTCCGGTTTCGGTGATGTGTCCGCGTTCGAGGACGATGATGCGGCTGGCGCGACGGACGGTCGACATGCGGTGGGCGATGACGAAGACGGTGCGGTCCTGCATGAGGTTGGCGAGTGCCTGCTGAACGTAGGCTTCGCTTTCGGGATCGAGGGCGGAGGTGGCTTCGTCAAGGATGAGGATGGGGGCGTTCTTCAGGATGGCGCGGGCGATGGCGAGACGCTGGCGTTCGCCTCCGGAGAGCCGGGCGCCCTTTTCGCCGATGATCGTGTCGTAGCCCTCGGGCATGCGGAGGATGAAGTCGTGGGCGAGGGCCATGCGCGCGGCATCTTCGACGCGGGCGAGTGGGACGTCGGGCTGGCCATAGGCGATGTTGTTGCGGACGGTGTCGTTGAAGAGGATGGTCTCCTGCGTGACCTTGCCGATCTGTTTGCGGAGGGATGCGATGGTGACGTCGCGCAGGTCGTGGCCGTCGATGCAGGATGCTGCCGCCAGTGACATCGAAGAAGCGTGGGATAAGGTTGACGAGGGATGACTTCCCTGCCCCGCTGGGGCCGACGAATGCGATGACCTCGCCGCGGTCGACGTGGAGGTTGATGCCGTGGAGAACCTGGGCTGGTCTCTCCCTCGGTCTTGTAGGCAAAGTCGACCCGGTCGAACTGGATAGATTGCTTGAAGTCCTTGAGGACGACGGCGCGCTTCTTTTCAACGACGTCATCCTGCGCATCCATGAAGCGGAAGATCTCCTCGCTGGCACCGAGGGCCTGCTGGAAGGAGTTGTAGAAGAGCGCGAACTTACGGACGGGGTCGTAGAGGGTAAAGGTGGCGATGAGGAAGGCGATGAAGGCGCCTTCGGTCATGGCGTGCGATTTGATTAGATTGCGGCCGAGTAGGAGGAGGAGCGCGATGCCGACGGCGCCGATCGCGTCCATGAGGGGGGAGGAGATGGCCTGCACGCTGACGGAGCGGAGGTTGGCGCGGAAGAGGCGGCGGGCGGCGCGGCGGAAGCGGTTCATCTCCCAGAGTTCCATGCCGAAGGCTTTGACGATGCCGTTGCCGGTGATGGTCTCGTGCAGGATGTTCTGGATCTCGGCGAGCTTGTCCTGGCCTTTGCGGGTGCTGGAGCGAACGCTGCGGCCGATCCGGCGGGCTGACGAGATGACGACCGGAACGAAGAGCAGCAGGACCCAGGCAAGCTTGCCGCCAGTGTGAATGACGACGGCGGCCATGAAGAGAAAGGTGAAGAACTGCTGCATGAAGTCGCCGAGGACTGACGACATGGCGGTCTGAACGCGTTCGATGTCGTTGATGAGCGTGGAAAGCAGCGAGCCGGTGGTGTGTTTCTGGAAGAAGGACACGGAGCGGCGGAGGACGGCGTTGTAGAGGTCATTGCGGATGTCCGTGACCATGCCGAAGCCGGCGTAGTTGACGAGGTAGGTGCCGGTGTAGTCGCAGGAGGACTTGAGGACGGCGGAGGTGATCAGCGCGTAGGCGACGACCGTCCAGGCGTTGTGGAAGTGATGGGGGACGAGAAAGCTGAGGTTGAGGACGTGGTGGGTCCACGGAATCTTCGCGCGGAGGACGACATCGGAGGGGGCGTCCGGGCGCAGGACGTCGTCGAAGATGAGCTTGACGAGCAGCACGCGAAAGGCGGCCATCAGGCCGACGAGGCCCATGAGGACCACGGAGCCGATGGAGTAGAGCGCGTAGGGGCGGGCATAGTGCAACAGTCGCCAGATGCGTCTCATGCAGACGGGCTCCGGTCGAGGATCTGACGGAGGATCGCGTGGACGGCTGCTTTACGGCGAGGTTTCACTGTTGGTTAGTGTACTCGCGCGCCCGTGGGCAGGCGCGCGAGTACGGAGGCTCAGACAGTCACGACGATCTTGCCGATCTGAGCGTTCGACTCCATGTAGCGATGAGCTTCGACGATCTGGTCGAGAGTGAAGGTCTTAGCGATGCGGGGGAGGAAGGCGCCGGACTCCAGGTTGCCGCAGGACGTACTGACGGGCGGGTCCAGAGAGTGCGGGATCAGAGTTGATTTCAAACAGTGTGTAGCCCCGCACGCTGAGTGCCTTCTGCATGCCCGCGAAGAGGGGAAACGGCGTGGGTTCGCCGGAGAGCGCGCCGTATTCGATGATGATGCCACCGTGGGCGGCAGCCGCGGCGAACCTTTCGATGCCGCTGCCGGCTATGGGGTCGAAGATGATGCGAGCGCCCTTGCCGCCGGTGATCTCGGCCACGCGAGCGGGGAGGTCCTCGTCTTCGCTCACGATGACGTGGTCGGCTCCGAGTGCGATTAGCTCCGCTTTCTTGGCTGCGGTGCGGGTGACTGCGATGCTGGTCGCGCCTTCTGCGCGGGTTATCTCGATGGCGGCCAGACCGACGCTGCTGCTGGCTGCGGTGATAAGAACGAAGTCGCCGGCGGTGATCTTGCCGACGTGGACGAGGGCTCCGTAAGCGGTAAGGTATTGCATCCAGATGCTAGTTCCCTGCTCGTAGGAGAAGGTGGCGGGATACTCTGCGACGGCGTGCTGCGGGACGATGGCGACCTCGCCGTAGACGCCGTACTGGCTGGCGTGAAAGGCAGGGACGGTGCTTACGGTTTTCCCCAAGAGCGAGGCGTCTCCGCCGGGTCCTACGGCTTCAACGATGCCCGCGGCTTCATACCCGAGCAGCGAGGGCAGCTTGGGAGTGTCGAGATATTGGCCGCGGCGGAACATCACCTCGGCGCGGTTCAGGCCGATGGCCTTGACGCGGATGCGAACTTCTCCGGCCGCGGGCTCGGGGATCGGTAGGGATTCGAGCTGCAGAACTTCCGGCTCACCGGTCTGGTGGAAGCGCACAAACCTGGCGCTGGCTGCTGACATGTCATTCTCCTCGGTGACCGCTGGTCGGAGCGCTCACGGAGAGATGAGATGCCAGGGGGAGGAAAAGGACGCGCGTTATCCAGGATCAGCGGGGCATGTCGCGGTGGGTGGCTTTGACGCGATGTCCCTTCGACGGCGAGACGCTTCTTCATCTCTTCCGCGATGAAGACGGAGCGATGCTGGCCGCCGGTGCAGCCGAAGGCTACGGTGAGATAGCTCTTGCCCTCGTCGATGTAGTGCGGGAGCAGGAACTTGAGCATGTCCGTTGCTTTGTCGAGGAACTCTTGTGTCTGGGGGAACTGACGAACATACTTCGCGACCTTGGGGTGGCGGCCGGTGAGCTTGCGGAACTCGGGGACGAAGTGCGGGTTGGGGAGGAAGCGCACGTCGAAGACGAGGTCCGCGTCTGTAGGGACGCCGTTCTTGAAGCCGAAGCTGGTGGTGGTGATGGTGAGGCCCCCGGTGCCAGCTTCGCGCTCGAACTGCGCGTTGATGTGGGCGCGGAGTTCATGAACATTGAAGCGGGTGGTGTCCAGGACGATGTCGGCGACGTTGCGGATGGGGTCGAGGCGCTTGCGTTCAGCGCGTATGCCGTGTGACCACGGTTTCGCCGCGGCCCATGGGATGGGGTCGGCGGGTCTCAGAGAAGCGGCGCACGAGCGCGTCTTCGCTGGCTTCGAGGAAGACCACACGAGTGGGGAGGACCTTGCGGACCTTCTTGAGGATACTGGGAAACCGATCGAGACGGATGCCCTCGCGCACGTCGATGACGAGGGCGGCGCGCTGGATCTCGCGTGGACCGACGAACAAGGTCAGCGAAGCGGGGGATCAGCTCGAGGGGAAGGTTGTCGACGGAGTAGAAGCCGAGATCTTCAAATGCTTTGAGCGCGGAGAGCTTGCCGGAGCCGGACATGCCGGTCAGGATGACGAGTTCGCCGTGTTCGGTTTGAACGTGCGGTGCGGGTGAATCCTGCCGTGGAACGTTGGAGGCCTTCTTCTCGGACTTTGCGCGGGCCATTGCAGAATCCTAGCATTGCGCCGGCTCGCGGCTGTGGCTACGTTGGAACGTTGCAAACGGGATGGGACCGAAACGGGAACGCTGACCCGCGCGTGGGTCTGGCTAAGGTGGCGAAACGGGTTGCTGCGCGGTCAAGAACGCGGCGAAATGAGCCACACGGGCGCACGTCGGCTGACGGCGGTCTAGGAGTGACGAGAGGGCCAGATGGGTTTGGTCTCTGACCCTCGGAGTGGCGGTCCGGGTGTCAGGCCGGTAAGGCGGGAGTTCCGGTTTGCTCTGCTGCGCGCAGTCCGGAGGTGCGCGGATGGCGCATGATGGTCGTTGTTCGCTGGCGAGAGCGGACGACCTGCTGCTCGATTTTGGCGAGGGCGTCGTGGAGTGCGGTCATCATCTCGGCGTCTTCGCAGATGGCGACCATGTTCTGACCTGGCGACACGAGCGTCACTTCCGCGATCTTCCGGTACTTATCGACGATCAGGATGACGTGTGCGCTGGCTGCGCGATCGGCCAGCCGTCCGATGCGGTCGAGAGCGGCGGCGGCGTAAAGCCTTGTACTTCTCTGTAACGACGAATTGTCTTCCTGTGTACTCAACAACCATGAGTCACCCTCCCTTGGGTCACTGCGTTTGCGAGCGTTCGTCCCGGACGGTCGTGTCAACTCCGGGCCACCTCAGCGTACACGTCTTTGGTGTGTGCTGGGAATCTGCATGTCTTCGCGGTACTTTGCGACGGTGCGGCGGGTGACCTGGATGCCCTGCCGCTGGAGTTCGGCGGCAAGCTGGTCGTCGGTAAAGGGCTTGCGCGGGTTTTCGTCTTCGATGAGCTTTTTGACCTTGCGCTTGAGCAGTACCAGCGGGAGATCTCCACCTTCGGGGCCGTTGACGGCTTCGGTGAAGAAGAAGCGCAGTTCGTAGACGCCCTGCGGGGTGTGGACGTATTTGTTGGCGACGGCGCGGCTGACGGTGGAGGGGTGGACGCCGATCTCTTCGGCGACGTCCTTGATCATCATGGGCTTCAGGCCTTCTTCGCCGCGCTCGAGGAAGTCCGGCTGGCGACGGACGATGACGTCGCAGGTGCGCACGATGGTGTTCTTGCGCTGCTCGATGTTGCGGAGGAGCTGGATGGCGGACTTGTAGCGCTCCTTGACGTACTCGCGGACGTCCTTTTCGGTCTGCTTTTCGCGCAGCAGTTTGCGGTAGGCGCGGCTGAGGCGAAGGGTAGGCATCTCCTCTTCGTTCATGACGACGACCCACTGGCCGTCGCGCTTAACGAAGGCAACGTCGGGCTCGATCAGGCGGGTCTCGCTCTGGTTGTAGCGGCGGCCGGGGCGGGGATCGAGGGTGCGGATGAAGTCGACGGCAGCCTGCACATCTTCGGCGCTGCGGCCGCAGCTGCGGGTGAGCTCGCGCATGTCCTTCTTCTGGAGAAGGGCGAGGTGGTTGGTGATGATGTGGCGAGGCGATCTCGAAGGTGTCGCCGGAACAGGGTGCGGAGCGTGGAGGGAACGCCTGCGGGGGCGACGCTGCCAGCGGCTGACAGTGCCGGCCCGTAGTCGGCGTCAGGGTCGAGTCCCTCGGTTTCGAGGTTCGCGGCTTGCTCCTTTTGCCAGGCGGCGCGGCGCCTGGCCACGAGTTCGGCTTCGCGTCGTTGACCGTCGATCTGGATGTTGAGGCACTCGCGGAGGTCGCGCGCGCTTACGCCGAGGGGATCGAACTGCCGGACCACGTCGAGCGCGTGGGCGACTGCGGCTAGGGCTTGCAATCTTTCCGGTTCGCGTGGGGAGGCAGAGGCGTCATGGCCGTTGCCCGCAGCGGTGGTGCGGCCGTTGGTGTAGGACGCATCCGGCAGATTGGATGCAGCGGCGGCTGAGATCTCCACACCGCGGGACGCGAGGAGTTGGGCGACAGCCGTCGGATGACGCATGCCACGCTCAAAAGGAATAGGAGGTGGAGGCAGCGGGAGGCGGGCTGCGAGGAGGGCGTCGGCGAGTTCCTCGTCGGTGGTGGTGAGGTATCCCTCTTCGTCGAGATTGCCGATGATGAGCTCTGCGGCGAGGCGCACGGAGTCGCTTAGATTAAGGGCGCCCAGCTGCCACAGCAGATGGTCGGTCAAGGTGCTTGGCTGGGAGAGGAAGTTATCGAAGGAGGGGCGGTCGAGCTCTTCGAAGTTCGAGGCTGTGCGGAAGCCTGGGTCGAGATAATCCTGGAAGTAGCTGCCGAAGTCGATCTCCTCGAAGGGATCTTTTTGCGTGCGCTCGGGGGCGGCGATGAGATCTGCCGCGGAGCGCTCGAGATCGCCTTCCCGGCCGGCGATCTCTTCGATGGTTGGGGATGAGTACTCCACCTCTTCGAGCACCGGATTCTCGATCATCTCGGTGTTGATCATCTCTTTCAGCTCGAGCTTGTTCAGAGCCAGAACGCTGACCATCTGAACCAGCCCAGGCGTAAGCACCTGGCGCTGAGAGACTTTAAGGTTGAGCTTCGGTTGCAACACGTCCCTGGACCCCTTGTCCTGCCGGCTATCGCAAAAGAGGCACGTCGCAGCTTAGGCTTTTCGACGTGCACCTTTCAACAGGCCCAGTCTACACGCGGGCTCCGGCGTCGCGCAGGATGTGGGCGCCGGGCCGGGCAGAGTGAGACTATCGCCTTGAGCCGATTCAACTCTGAAGGCCCCGGGCCTGCAATACCACCTTCGCGCGACAGGCCGAGGTCGAGGCGCGTGCTGTCTAAACCATCGAGAATCGTTCGCCCAGGTAGATGCCGCTTGACCTCAGGGTCACGGCCGAGTTCACGCGGTGTGCCTGCGCGGAAGATCCTGCCCTCGTTGATGATGTAGGCGCGGTCGGCGACGGTGAGTGTTTCGGGGACGTTGTGGTCTGTGATCAGCACGCCGATACCGTTCTTCTTGAGGCCGAAGATAATCTCCTGCAACTCGAGCACGGCGATGGGATCGATGCCGGAGAAGGGCTCGTCCAAGAGGATGAAGGCGGGCTCGATGGCGAGGCAGCGAGCGATTTCGACGCGGCGACGCTCGCCTCCGCTAAGCGCGTAGCCGCGAGTTTTGCGGACGTGCCCGAGGTTGAGCTGCTCGATAAGATTTTCTGTACGGGTGCGGCGCTGGGCCTGGTTGAGCTGCTGGGCTTCCAGGACGGCGAGGATGTTTTCTTCGACGGATAGCTTGCGGAAGATGGAGGGTTCCTGCGGCAGATAGCTGATGCCGTACTGGCGCGCGCGGAGGTACATGGGGAGGCGCGTGATGTCCTGGCCGTCGGCGAAGACGCGGCCGACTGTCCGGCCGGACGAGGCCGACGATCATGTAGAAGCTGGTTGTCTTGCCGGCGCCGTTGGGACCGAGCAGGCCGACGACCTCTCCCTGGCCGACCTTCATGCTGACGCCGCGGACGACCTGGCGTGCGCCGTAGGCCTTTCCAATCTCGTCGGTTTCAAGCGTGCGCATCAAGTATCGAGATTCCTTGGATCATTCTACGGGTGGAATGCGCGGATCAGCGGCGGACGGGGGTGTCAGTAAGAACTCGCTGGGTCTCCGGCGCTGCTCCGGGGGAGGCCGCAAGTGCTTCGATGCTTTGATCAGAGGTATGGAAGCGGAACGCGGGCGCAGTTACGGTGGCGCCTCGGGCTGTATCGAGCACGCGCGGCGGAGCAGACGATGAACCGGTAAGCAGTACGAGGCGGTCGGCCGCGGTGTAGACGAGCGTGTCGCCGGTGGCGTGAAGGCCGGGTTGATCGACCACCACGGCGCCCGAAGCGACAAGGCGGTCAATTCTGCCGTCAAGCGACAAGGGGGTGCTGGATGTGGCGGGCCTTGGCTCGGCGGAACCACTGGACCGGGCTACTGGGAAATTGGAAGGAGATTGCAGGAATGCCGTGGCTTCGTGTGCGAGCACGGTTTGCGCGGCGTTTGTAATGCGAACGCCTCCCGTGAACTGCGCCTGTTGCGTAACGCCCGAGTAGACGAGCGCGCCGCTCTCGATATGGATGGGCAAGGGAGCGGCGCTTCCCTGCTCCGGCTGGCCTTGGGTGTGTTGTACGCCGGGAGGTCTCGAGTTGTTGCGGGAGCCGCCTGGGGTGGCGAGACCGGATGGAGCAAGCGGTCGTTCTGTTCCGGAAAGGGTGGCGTGCACAGCGCGTGCGCCGCTAGCGACCTCAGCGCGCGCGGTTAGCTGCTGTTGCTTTCTTGAGAGCTCGATCACTGGCGCCTGGATCTGGGAGCTGCCTTGCCATGCACGTACAGGTCTCCCGAAGAACGTGGTCACGTCAGAGGCGTGATCTAGATGCGCACGGTCGGCGACGATGTGAACGGGTTCCCGTTCCGCGGCGGGCGTTGCGACGCCGGTGGAGGAGTTCTTTGGAGCGGGTTGCTGGACGTAGCTCACCTTGACGGTTCCCTCGGCCTCCGCATTGCCACTGGTGCGGTCCAGTGTGACGTGATCGGCGAAGAGCAGGCTTGCGGCGTTGGAGAGGCGAACGCTCCCGGAGAGGTTCACATGATTGCTGTTGCCATCAAAGGCCGCATGCTGGGCGGTCGCTTCCTCCGGTTCGCCGGTCGAGTTGGAGGAGTCCTTTCCCGGCGCGGCGTGACGCACCATGCGGACGTGCCCTTCCTCAACCGCAGAGGCGAGCTGTTCGGCTGCAGTTGTGGCGGGCGTCTGCGCAGTTGGGCCGGCTGTGGGGCCCTTAGAGGGTGAGGTCTTGAAGACGGCGTTCAAAGTGTCCGACTCAGTGGTCTGCTCCGTGCCGTCTGCCGCGGTTTGCCGCAACACCGTGTGCCCGTGCGCGGCGACGCTTTCCACGCGTGCGTGTTGCTTTGCGGACGACGGCGGGAGCAGGTGCACGGTCAGATCGTCACCGGAGAGCAACGTGGTGGCGCTCCGGGCGGACGCGGAGGAGTCGACCATGGTGAGACGTGCGTGTCCGGAGGCTTCGGCGTCGCGCAGGACGGATTGGGCTTTTGCATCGGCTGTCGAGGAGGCGCCGAACATCGCGTTCAATGTGTCGGCAGAAAGATCGCGCGTGCTCCAGGGCTGCCGCGAATCATCTGTGGTTCGTGTCCGCTCGGCCAGGCGAACGCCTCCTGAAAAGAGGGCGTGCTGTGCAGCGCCGCGAGCATCGAAGGCGATGTTTGCCTGGGCGGCGTCGGCGTGCGTCTGCCGGAGCGCGGCCTCCTGAACGTAGCGAACCGCGCCGTTGAGGAGCACGTTGTGCAGCTTATTTCCGCTCGCGACGTCGACATCGGCGCGGGCGGCGGACACCGTGCCGGACGGCGAGGTGAGTGTGACGTTGCCCTCGGCCTGGATGCGTTCGAGGGAGTTGTCCGGCCGAGCATAGAGGGTAGCCTGGGCGGCCTCCATGGTTTGCGCGCCGGACGTGTACCGGGCGTGGCTGAGAAGAGTGCGGCGATTTCGCTGATCGAGCTGCGCGGAGGCGGCGCAGAGCGCGACGGGCCGGCCTCTCGTGGTACCGGACATGGTGACGGCCGAGTGCAGCATGAGGAGGCCAGTGTCGGTGGTGTAGTCTGCCCCAACGGCGTGTCCCTTGATCTGGCCGGTCTGGAATTCGATGGCTTCGCTGGTTGCGGCGACGCCGAGCTTGTCGAGGTACACGAGGCCGCTGGTGGTTGCGTGCAAGAGCCGTGGGCCGCCGCCGGGGTCATCTTCTCCGTCTGCGAGCGGCTTGAGTGGGGGAGCGCCGGGCTTGCCGGAGCCGGCCGCGCCGAGATCGATGTGCACGAGACCGACGGCGCGCAGCACGCCGGCGCTCTGGTCGTACTCGAAGTCCTTGCCGTAAACCATGTCCGCGCGGTCGCCGGTGCGGCCATACAGGACCATGGAGACGTCGTGGAGGGTGATCTTTCCGTCGCGGTGCTCGATCTCTTTTGCGGCGTGGATGGTGTAGAGAGTTCGGCCCTGGAGCGACTGCGAGTAGGTGAATCCGTTGGTTTCGCTTTTGATATCGATCCCGAGGCGGGAGGTGAGCCGGGCCAACGCGTGACGCTTCAGATATCGAGCAGAGCCGATGAACACCGCCAGAACCCCGAGCAGGAGGCATGCGCCCGCGAGCAGGTAGATTCTTATTCTCTCAATCCGATTGCGCATCCGGCCGCCGCTTTTATCTTCTCACCTGGCAAGATGAAATCCGATTGTGCGCGGTTGCTGCGAGGAAGTCGCTGTCGCTACTAGAATGGCTTAATGGCCGATCGCCTTTATCTCAGTCTTTGGTTTCCGAACTTTCGCCTCGAGTCACTGCCCGCGGCTCTTACGGGAGTGCTGCGGCAGTTCGCGGTGATCGGAAGTAAGCGCGTGTCCGTCGCCTCTGCATACCCCATCAGCTTCGCGGAGTCGCCGACGTACCAGCGCATCTATGTTGTGCCGGAAGAGATTCCCGCAGGACCGCCCACAAGCGATACCGACGAGGCGCTCGAAGCCGCAGTGACGGAGGCTACCGAGCAGCTACACGACGATATGGCATATGAGTTCGAGATGAGGTGGCAACTCTGGGCGCCCGAAGGCGGTGGCGTCCACCTGGACGGCGCGGATGATGATCCTGACGCAGACCCGGACGTTCCGGGTGGCTATTCTGTGCTTGGCGATCTGGATAGCTCGTGGCGACTGCAGCCGCATGCGGTGCGTGTGCTCGGCTTTGGACCCGCCTTCGACACCGCGGGATTTGAGCAGAACGGGCACATCCTGATTGACTTCGGGCTGGATACGCCGTGGGTCTTCGACAGCGGCGCAGAGGCTCCGGAGGACGAGCCACTGGATGAGGTCGCGCAGGCCAGGATTCAGCAGAATATAGAGAAGCTGCTGGCGTTCACGTTGCTGGTGGAGAAGAATTGCGGGATCTCAAGCCGGTTACTGTGGACCGAGTCCGGTGAGCCGCTGGCCGAGAAGCTGATTGCGCGGCTACAGAAGGTGAACTAGAGTTTCGACAGCTGACAGCTTTGAGCTTTTTCAGGTGTCAGCCTGGGAGTTTCCAGCTAGAACTCGGCGACGGGCGCCGCTCGACTTTGTTGTACCGTATTCAGCCTGCTGTGACGAGTTGGGAGAAATCGGCGACTTGTGTGAACGTGTCTCGAAGATATCTGAGCATTCCCAAGCGGTGAGAACGAACCTCCTCGTCATCGACCATGACCATGGTTTGCTCGAAGTAGGAGTCAATAATGGGGCGCAGGGCGGCCAGCTTTCCTAATGCGGTCACATACGCTCCTGTTTTACAGTCGGCAAGAAATCCTGCTCCAGCATCATTGATCTGAGTCCAGAAGTCCGCCTCTGGTCTAGTCGCGAACATGAATTTGAACTCGCCGATGCTGAAGTTCTTTTCGTTAGCTTGGGCGAGAATGTTCTTGATGCGCTTAAAGGCGGCGCACACGGCGCGGAAGTCTTCACTGTGGCGCATGCTGGTGACAGCTTCAGCGCGCGCGACAGCATCGCGAACGTCCTCGGCTCCGACGGCGAGGACTGCGGCCACGACATCGTAGGCATGGCCCCGCACGTCGGACAAATAAAATTGGACTCGCTCACGGAAGAACTCGAGGATTTCGTCAGGGCTCCCTATAGAAACGCCGGGCTCATCTGGAACAGTATGGCGGGCCCTTGCAAGTTGCACGGCGGCAACAAGAATCGGAGGATAACTTCCGATCTCTGTTTCGGCGATGATTCGCACAACTGCGTTTGCCGCTCTTCGTAAGGCAAACGGGTCCTTAGAACCAGTCGGAACTATTCCGAGCTTGAACATACCCGCAATCGTGTCTAGCCGGTCAGCCACACCCAATATTGCGCCTTCGATTGTAGTGGGCAGAGAGTCGTGCCCTCCTGCAGGCTTGTACTGATCGTAGATTGCAGCCGCCACACCTTCGTGTTCACCTTGTGTGCGCGCATACAGGCCACCTATCACTCCCTGCAGTTCGGTGAATTCTTTGACTAACTCGGTTGTGAGGTCGGTCTTGGCCAGCCTAGCAGCGCGGACAACTACATCTGGTTTTAGGTGCGTGATATAACCCTGCACAGCGTCAGCCAAGTATCTCGAGCGACTGTCGCGGACGCGCTCGGTCTTGGCGGCGTAGCTGCCGAGATCCTTCTGGAAGGTGACCTTTTCCAGCAGGGGGATGCGATCGACGAGCGGCACGCGCTGGTCGAACTCCCAGAAGAAGCGAGCGTCGTTGAAGCGGGCGCGGAGGACGCGCTCGTTGCCGTGGCGGATGACGGACTCGCCGGCTGCGTTCGATTCGGTGTTCAGGACGGCGAGGAAGTAGGGCGCGAGCGCGCCGGAAAGGTCTTCGACGGCGAAGTAGTTCTGGTGGTCGCGCATGACCGTGACGAGGACCTCTTCGGGGAGGGTGAGGAACTCGCGCTCGAAGCCGCCGCAGATCACGGTGGGCCATTCGGTGAGGTGGGTGAGCTTGTCGACGAGGGCGTGATCTTCGCGCCAGCGTGTGGCTGGGAGGCTGCGGCAGACTCGATCGAGGGCCTTGCGGATGGTGTGGCGGCGGGCTTCGACGTCGGCCAGGACTTTGGCGGCTTCGAGTGCAGCCTGATAGTCGGCGGGTGCGCCGATGGTAATCGGGGCTGGACCGTGGAGGACGCGGTGACCGTAGGTGAGGTTGGCTGCGGTCTTGCCGCCGAAGGTGACCGGCACGATCTCTGTGCCGAGAAGGCAGAGCAGCCAGCGGACGGGGCGGACGAAGCGCTCGGGTTTGCCGGGGCGCCAGTACATGTTCTTGGCCCAGTAGATGCCGGCGAGTTCTTTGGGTAGCTCTTCGGCGATCACCTCAGCGGCGCTGCGGCCGGGCTTAGGTGAGGTCGCGGCGATGTACTCGCCCTTGGACGTGGTGACGGTGCGCAGAGACTCTCGACGGCCACCCCCGCTTTTTTCGCGAAGGCGATAGCTGCGGGTTCGGGGATGCCGTCCTTGAAGGCGATCCTGGCCGACGGGCCGAGCAGATCTTCGCTCAGGTCGGCCTGGCGTGCGGCTACGTCCGCGATGTGAACCGCGAGGCGGCGGGGTGTGGAGAAGGTCTGCAGGCTGCAGCCGGGCTCTGTGAGGCGCTCGCGCTCGAGCAGAGCTACAAGTGCGACGCGCGAGCTCCGCTTCAGCAGACGCGAGCATGCGTGCGGGGACTTCTTCTAAACCGATTTCAAACAGGAACTCTGCCATCTATCCTTCACTCATCCAATGTTGATTCCGAGAGGTTGCGGAACCGGGAATTCGAGCGTACTTCAGGCTTGCGCCTCAGCCTGAGTGGTGGTGTGGGGAACGGCCGGGACTGCTTCACCCTGGGCGGCGTAGGTCTTTGCCACGCCGACGACAAGCGTGCGGATACGTGCCATGACGCCGACGCGCTCGGTCACTGAGATGGCTCCGCGGGCATCGAGAAGGTTGAACAGATGCGAGCACTTGAGAGCCAGCTCGTACGCGCCGAGGACCGGGAAGCGCTTCAGCTTGAGGGTGTCCATCTCCTCGAACCGTTTCGACTGGTCGAGTAGATCCAGGCACTCGGACTCGTACAGGCGGAGATGCTCCCAGAGCTTGTGGAACATCGGCGTAGTCGAAGGAGTAGGCGGAGTATTGTTCTTCTTCGGCCAGGCGGATCTCGCCGTAGGTGACTTCCCTGCCGGGCTTGCCATCTTCCGGTGGCTCGACGGCCCAGACGATGTCGTAGATGGAATCGACGTCCTGGAGGAAGCCGGCGATGCGCTCGAGGCCATAGGTGATCTCGCCGGCGATGGGGTCGAGGTCCATGCCGCCGCACTGCTGGAAGTAGGTGAACTGTGTGATCTCGAGGCCGTCGAGCATGACCTGCCAGCCGACGCCCCAGGCGCCGCCGACGGGCCACTCCCAGTTGTCTTCTTCGAACTTGATGTCGTGCTCGCGGAGGTCGATGCCGATGGCTTCGAGAGACTTCGAGATAGATCTCCTGGATCCGTTCGGGCGGCGGTTTGAGGATGACTTGCAGTTGGGTGTGGCGGAAGAGGCGGTTTGGATTCTCGCCGTAGCGGCCGTCGGCCGGGCGGCGCGAGGGCTGGGCGTAGGCGATCCGTACCGGCTTCGGACCGAGGACGCGGAGGAAGGTGTCGGGCGACATGGTGCCCGCGCCGACTTCAACGTCGTAGGGTTGCTGGAGCACGCAGCCTCGCTCCGCCCAGAAGCGCTGGAGACGGAATACGACCTCCTGGAAGGTCAGTGCTTTGGTCCGTGCAGCAGTGTCAGTCATGCAATGTCTTTGTTTGTGGCATTTCCATGATTCTAATCTGTTGCACGTCAGCGCGGGGCTGCATGCACCCGAAGCCATGCGGAGCGCGGTTCGGGTATGATCAGCGGCGCAGCCACTCTTTCCAGAGGTGATCCGGATATGAAGAAGCTTCTCTCGTTTGTTGTCGGCATCGTTCTTGCACTCACCGCCGCAACAGCACTGGCTGCAGACATCACCGGGAAGTGGTCCGGTGACATGCAGATTCCCGATGGCACGAGCATTCCACTTACCTTTACCTTCAAGCAGGATGGAGCAAAGGTGACGGGCACGGTGACGTCTCCGCAGGGGGATGCCCTGGCGATCAGTGACGGGAAGATTGTGGATGACAAGGTAACGTTTGTTGTCATGTACAACGGCATGACGATCAAGCACGAGGGAACGGTTGTCGGTGACCAGATGAAGCTTTCGTCGAAGACTGACAGCGGCGACTTTCCGGGCGCCGAGTTCACGGTGAAGCGTACGAAGGAACCAGCGCCGCAACCTTAAGCCGCGACTTCCGGGGCTCGCAGCGCAGGTGTGCGGCAGCATTAGATTGGGCGCAGCGCGCCGGCGCTGACGAGTCTGCGGCCGAGGTTGCGTTCGAGCATCTCGATCGCGAAGTGGCGCAGGTCGCTCGAGCGCTCGACCGGCCAGCTTTCCTCGCTGAGTTGCGCGACCGTGCCTCGGAACATGCGCAGGGCTTCTGCAATGGAGGCGGCGGCGACGGGGGTGGCGCGGCCAGCGCGATCGTCGGCGCAGGTGACGCCGTCGGCTGCGGCGGAGTACCAGACTGTACCGCCGCGCAGGTCGGCGCCGCAGACGACGCAGCGACCGAGCTCCGGCATCCAGCCCATCAGCCGATTCATCCAGAGGCAGAAGTAGGTGATGGGAAGCCAGACGCGGCCGACCTCGACCGTGTCTAGGACGGTGACGGTGAGGCGGAAGACTGCGTCTTCGACGGCGCCCTCGGGAAGTTCCTCGAGTACCTCGGCGAGGAGTTCGAGGGCCGCGGTACGGAGGTAGTCGACGGGCCTGGAGAGTGGAGACGAGAGGATCTCGAAGGCGTCGAGGCGCACCAGTTCCTGCCGGGGTTTTTCGGCGTAGGAGGCGCGGACGTGGGTCATGGGTTCGAGTGCTCCGCCGAAGCGGCGGCGGCTGCGCATGGCGTGGCGTGCGACACCTTTGACGCGGCCCTGGTCGCGGGTGAAGAGGCTGACCAGGAGGTCGGCTTCCTGGAAGGGCCAGGTGCGGAGGACGAGCGCTTCACCGACGTGCTGGATCATGGCTCGACCTCCTTGTGTTGTGGGTTGGAGAAGCAGGTCCTTCGCTTCGCTCAGGATGACGAGGGTTCCGTGGTGTGATGACGGGGTTGGAGAAGCAGGTCCTTCGCTTCGCTCAGGATGACAATCGTTCTGTGGTGTGATGACGCGGTTGGAGAAGCAGGTCCTTCGCTTCGCTCAGGATGACGAGGGTTGTGTTTGGAACGACAGCTGATGTGGCGTGGCGGTTCACGGGGCAAAGAAACGCGCGGCCGGAGTGGCCGCGCGTTTGTGACTGGGTACTATGGAGCGTCGCGCCTGTGCTGGCTTAGCGACCGAAGTGGGCGGCGTTCTTGGTCTGGTAGTCAGCCCACTTTTCCGGGAGGTCGTCGGCGGCGTAGATTGCGGAGACGGGGCAGACGGGAACGCAGGCGCCGCAGTCGATGCACTCGACTGGATCGATGAAGAGCTGCTGGGCCTCGCCGTACTCGCCTTCGTTCTTCTTGGGGTGGATGCAGTCCACCGGGCACGCATCGGTGCAGGCTGCGTCCTTGGTTCCGATGCAGGGTTCTGCGATTACATACGCCATCTCTTTTTCTCTCCCTTTGACAGCGGCGTTCGGGTTGGGCGCCGTGCCTTGTGTGTTGCTTTCTCGTTGCGCTTAGATCTCAATTCTAGCAGGACAACAGGGCACGACAACGTGCGAGGATGCGTCGGAGTTCGGACGCCCCGGACACCGTGCCGGGGTAGCCAGCGGCGTTAGATATGTGTCACTCCCCCCTCCCCCCTTGAACGGGAGCTTTGTTGCATCTGCTTGGGTTAGCGGAGGGGAGTGACGCTTTGGTACACAGTTCCCAGGGGGTGGGGTGGACTGTCCTTCTCCGGGTCAGGGCTTGTGTTTTCTTTGCTTATTCTTTAATTGTACGAGATTGGGTGGAACTAAACCGCCAACTATATTCGCTTTGTTTTGTTGCGTTTAGGCTATTTAGGGGCTTGACACGCGTTTTTGGCCCATTTCTGACGATTCTGCGTGGTGGCGCCGTACCGACTGGCTGTCAGACCTTGCCTGCGGCGGCGCGGCGCGCGGCGAACTCGGCGGGGGTGGGGATGGCCTGGAGGTTCCGGCCGGCGAACATATCTGCGAAGAGGGCCTGCATCTCGCCCGCGATGAGACCGTTGGTGGCGAGGACTTCGCGGGAGTCGAGGGTGAAGCGGCTGCCGTCGAAGTGGGTGATGGCGCCGCCCGCTTCTTCGACGAGGAGGAAGCCCGCGGAGGTATCCCACGGGTTGAGGTTGAACTCCCAGAAGCCGTCCAGTCTCCCACACGCCACGTACGCGAGGTCGAGAGCGGCGGATCCGGCGCGGCGAACGCCGTGCGAACGCAGGGTGAACTCGTTGTAGAAGTGGACGTTGGGCGAGCGGTGGCGCTTGTGCGAGGGGAAGCCGGTGGCGGTGAGCGCCTCCTGCAGGGTGGAGGTGCGGGAGACGTGGATGGCGCGCGCGGGGCCGCTAGAGGCGGTGAGCCAGGCTCCTTTTCCGCGTTCGGCGACAAAACATTCGTCGCGCAGGGGGTCGTAGATGACGCCGGCGAGCATAAGGCCATCGTCTTGTGGGCGGAGGCCGGGGGGCCGGTGTTCGAGACCGAGGACGACGCAGAAGGCGGGAAAGCTGTGGGCGAAGTTGGTGGTGCCGTCGAGGGGGTCGACATACCAGCGGAACTCGCTGTCGAGTTGTTCGCGGGTGCCCTCCTCGCCGTAGATCCCGTGGGTGGGAAAGGCGGAATTGATCCGCTGGCGGATGAGGTCCTCGCTGGCGCGGTCGGCGGCGGTGACGAGATCGACGTCGCCTTTGTATTCGGTTTCGACTCCCTGCGCATAGAAGTCGCGCAAGAGGGCTCCAGCTTCGCGGGCGATCTGCTCTGCCGCACCTGCATATTCAAACTTTGCCACGTCTAACTCTCCTGGTCCCCGCGGCCCTGCAACACTGCCGCATACCAATGGTATAGTCACTGAGCCTTGTAATCCGGTGTTCCCGCGAGCGTACAAGTGACGGAGACGGGTCCGGCTCCCGAAAGGAGACCCTCAATGCCCAAGTTTATGATCGAGCGAAATTTCCCCGGGGTCGGCTTGCTGACCCCCGATCAACTCACGGCACTGTCGCAGACGTCGTGTGCGGTTCTGCGTGAGATGGGCGCGGAGATTCAGTGGGTGCAGTCCTATGTGACGCGCGACAAGGTGTATTGCATTTACATTGCGCCGAACGCGGAGGCGATACGCCGGCATGCGATTGCAGGCGGGTTTCCGGCGGATGTGATCTCCCCGATCCACAGCATGATCGATCCCACAACGGCTGAGGGGATGGATCCTTACTTCGCGTCTGCGTAGTAGCCGCTGCGGTGGCGGACGGAGAACTTTCCGGCGGCGCCGGGATCTGCGAGCTTGACCTGAATCCTGCGAAAGCCGGTGGATTCGCCGGTTCGAGGGGCGTAGTAGCCGAGCAGATATTGCGTGCGCAGATCGTCTGAGACGTGGCGGAAGGCGGGCTCCAGGTCTGCGGGATCCGTGACGTAGTAGTACTTTCCGCCGGTATCCTCCGACATCTGGATGAGCGCGTGTTCGCCGCCGGTATTGCGGCCTGCGTCTGCGGCGACGGGGACGATGATGATGGAAAAGATCATGGCGCCGGCACGCTGGGCTTCTTCGATGGCCTGGACGTAGCCGGAACGTTTGGCGGTGTCGCCGCCGTCTGAGATCAGGACGAGGACACGCCGGCGGCCGGCGTCGCCCCGCGTCTGCGCAAGGCGGTCGGCGGCGAGGAAGACGGCGTCGTAGAGGGCGGTCTCGTCGCCGCGCCTGATTTCGCTGAGGCCCTGCTCGATGCGTTTGGGCTGATTGGTGAAGGGGACGATCTCGCGGACCTGGTCGGAGAACTCCATGAGGTCGAGTTCGTCCTGCTCGCGCAGGATGGCTTTGACGAAGCGGCGCGCGGCGTCACGCTCGAGGCGCTGGCTGGTGAGCACGGTTTCGCTTGCGTCGATGGCGAGAACGATGGAGAGCGGGCTTGATGCCTCGCGCTCGAAGACAGCGATGGTCTGGGGCTTGCCATCTTCGAAGACGCGGAAGTCGGCGCGCTCGAAGCCGCCGACGGGGGAGCCCTGCAGGTCGACCACGTTGAGCGGGATGTTGACTAGGCGTGTCTGGACGCGGAGGGTTCCGGCGTCGGGCGGTGGCGGAGTGCGGCTTTGAGTCTGCGCGGCCGGGCGGCCGGGGATAAGGGGGCCGTCGATGGGTTCGGGTGAGGACGCGTTGGGATGGGGGTTGCGGCGTTCTACGGGTGCAGGCTTTGGGTTGGCGGCCGGCTGGGTGGCGGCGGGCTGGGTGGCGGCGGGCGGCGGAGGGGGCGTGACCGGGCTGGGCACGGTGGTCGTCTCCTGTGCGGGGCTGCGGAGGCAGCTTTGCGCAACAGCCAGGGTGAAGGCGAGAAGTGCGACCGCTGGCCTCATTCGGCGGAGTCCCGCGACACCACCGCAATCTCCTCGGGGAAGGGCTCGCCGTCTGCCCAGACTACGCCGTCGGCGAAGGTTTCGCGCTTCCAGATGGGGACGGTCTTCTTGAGGGTGTCGATGAGCCAGCGGCAGGCGTCGAACGCGGCGCCGCGGTGGGCTGAGGCGACGGCGATGAGGACGGAGGTTTCGCCGACCGGGAGGCGACCGAGGCGATGGATGAGGGCGACGTCGCGGACGTTGAAGCGGGTGATGGCTTCGGCGGCGAGGGTGCGCATCTGGTCGAGGGCCATGTCGCGATAAGCCTCGTAGTCGAGGAATAGAGTGCGGCGGCCACGGGTATTGTCGCGCACGATGCCGTCGAAGACGCAGACGGCGCCGTCACTTCCGTGCTTGAGGGCGGATACGATTGCTTCGGCGGGGATGGGGCTGTCGAGTATCTCGATGCGGGTGGGCTGGAGGTCGGGGAGGTCATTGGGATCCTTGGGTGCCTCCGCTGACGGGTGGCAGCAGCGCTACCTCGTCGTCTTCGCGCAGGCGGTGGGTCGCGGCGGAGTATTCGCGGTTTACGGCGACGGCGAGCCTGTCCCAGAGGGCGTCCATGTTTGGGTTAGACGTTTGGGAGCGGAGGATGCGGAGGAGGTCGGCGACGGTGGCGCCGTCGGGCAGATCGGTGAGGTGTTCCGGAGTGCCTGCTTGTTCGCGCAGGATGCCAAAGTAAAGGACGCGGACATGCATCGGCTCAGGATATCGCGAGGGCTGGTGGAGGTACAGGCCAGGCTTTTTGCGCGCTCGGGGCGGACCGGGTGGAGGACTATCTGGCTTGCGACTTTTTGGCGGCTGACTTTTTGGTGGCTGACTTTTTGGGGGACTTGCGGGCTGGCTTGGGGGCGTCTCCGCGGGCTTCGTGGAATTGATCGAGGAGGGCGCGGCCCTTGGCGGCGAGTTTGTGCTCGTCGGCTACAGAGGTGGGAATAGGCTCGCCCCAGGCGGCGGCCTGAAGGGCCTGGCGGGTGGGTTCGCCGTCGCGGACGACGGGGCCGCGCGGGTGGGTGTAATGGCGGGTGAGGAACGAGCCCTTGCGCTTCATCTTTTCGGGGGTGTTGGCAGCGCCCTTGACGCCGGGCTTGAGATGCGAGCCTTGGGTTTCGGCGAAGAACTTGCGGCCTTCGGCAGTGAGGCCGCCTTTCGGGTCTTTGCCGGATGAGGGCATGGATTTGGTCTTGTTTGGGGATGGCTTGCCGGGGGATTTGTCCGTGGAGGATTTGCTGCTGCGTGCTTTGGTTGTGGGTGCTTTCTTTGTAGCCATGCTGTGCGGTACCCCGGCGTAGTGAGATGCGATGCGGGTGCGGTGCAGCGGAGAACAATGCGGGACACCCCCCGTTGTGTGAAGTTCGGCGGCTGGATTTTTGTTTGGCGAAATACACTGGAGGTATGCGCCTTCTCCTCCCCGTTTTGCTTGCCGCTTCGTTTGCCGCTCCTGCACAGCAGGCAGCTTCCTCTGCACCGCCGGTAGCACCATCAGGATCGGACTGGGGGCATGTGCAGGCGCTGCCTGTGGGGACTTCAGTGCACATCCAGGGGCGGGCGGGACATGCGCTGTGCGCGGTGACGGCGGTGGATGCGGAGACGATCTCCTGCTCGCGCGATACGGGTGTGGGGCACAAGGCGCTGAGCTTCCAGCGGAGCGAGGTGCAGACGATCAAGCTGGGGCGGCGCGGGCGTTCGGCGCTGCTGGGCGGGGCTATCGCGGGCGGGGCCGGAGTGCTCGCGGGCGGCATACAGGGCGCGCGGAGCAACTACTTCGCAGTAAAGGGCGCGTTCGCGATGATCTATGGGTTTGCGGGGGCGTTTGTGGGGGCACCGGCGGGGTATCTGACGGACTTTGCGGGGTCGACGATCTATCGGGCTCAGTAGTGCGCGGGGCGGTTGGTGGTATTACAACCGATCCATCTTGCGCTGCCAATCTGCTTTGATTAGTATCTGCAACGTTGCGCGTTTTTCTGCACCTGGACGCTCGCTTCAGGTATCTGTGAGCAGCGGAGTTCGTGCGACGACCCTCCCCGGGCCCCGCGATTGTTGGATTGAGCTCCGGAGGATGGATGATGCGCGCGTTGACTGCTTCGCTTTGCGTAGTTTTGCTGCGTGTGGGACCGGCGAGTGGCCAGCAGGTTTTGCCGTCGGCTCCTGATTCTGCAGGATGGCAGCCAGTGGAGAACCTGCATCCCGGATCCTCGATATACCTGAAGACCGCTTCCGGTCATCTTTCATGCCGCCTTCAGAGCGTGGATGCGGAGACGCTGCACTGCGGGAGCGGTGCGGCTCGGGGTACCAGCGTTCGGAGATTCGGTCGATCAAACAGGCGCATCATCTGCGTTCGACGGTTTCGGGCGTCGCCATTGGGTTTGGTGTGGGCGCGCTGATTGGAGCGGCGCAGGGTTCGTCCTGCAATAGCCAATCTAACACATGGATTTGGATGCTTCGATATTGTGAGCCGCGGGAGGTAGCTGCGATCGGCAGCGTCCTGTTTGGCGTGATCGGCGCTGCGGTGGGGTACTTCACGGACTTCACCCGATCTACTGTTTACAAGGTGAAGTAGAACTTTAGCGCGGAAGACGGCCGCGTGGTTGCGCGGCCGTCTCATGTTTGTAGTGCGGAGAGTCAGTTTGCGGCGCTGAGGACCTCTTCGCGAACGTCTTCGTCCTGGACGGCTTCCCGGACTGACTTGGGCAGGGCGACGGCGAGGACGTCTTCGATGCGGCTGGCGTAGTGGATGGTGACGCCGTCGGTCTGGTCCGGGGTGAGGTCTTCGTCCACCTGCTGCTTGCACTCGGTGGGCAGGATGACGTCGCGGACGCCGGCGCGCTTGGCGGCGAGGAACTTCTCCTTGATGCCGCCGACCGGGAGCACGTTGCCGCTGAGCGTGATCTCGCCGGTCATGGCGAGCAGCGGATGCACCGGCGTGTCGGTGAGCAGCGAGACCAGCGCCGTGGCCATGGTGACGCCGGCGCTGGGGCCGTCCTTGGGGATGGCGCCGGCGGGCACGTGGATGTGCAGGTCGATGTCCTTGAGGACGTCCTCATCGAGGCCGAGCGAGACGGCGTTGGAGCGGACCCAGGTGAGCGCGGCCTGCATGGACTCCTTCATGACGTCGCCGATCTGGCCGGTCATGGTGAAGCCGCCCTTGCCCTTCATCTTGTTGGCCTCGATGAAGAGGACGTCGCCGCCGGCGGGTGTCCAGGCGAGGCCTACGGCGACGCCGGCGCGCTTGGTGCGCTCGGCGATCTCGGTATCGACGCGCACCTTGTATGCCGCCCAGGAACTCGTGGATGATTTCGGCGGTGATCGACGATGCGGTCCGGTTTCGCCCTCTGCGATGCTGCGGGCCACCTTGCGGCAGACGGTGCCGATCAGCTGCTCGAGTTTGCGGACGCCGGCCTCGCGGGTGTAGTGGCGCGCGATGATGCGCGACGCTCTCCGTCGGGAACACGATGCTCGGAGTCGCCCGCGTTGCGGGCTCGGGCAGGTTGGATGCGGGCACGGCGTTTCGCCGGCGGCTTTCAGCGGCTTCGCTTCCGTGGCTGTGCAGCTGTTTGCCGGCAGGCTTCGGCGTTGCTGCGGCGGTCTGCGGCGGTTGTTGCGCGGCGTCCGGCTCGATGCCGTTCTCCTTGATCTGGCGCGGGATGAGGTAGCGCTCGGCGATGTTGACCTTTTCCTCCTCCGTGTAGCCGGTGAGTTCGATGATCTCCATGCGGTCGAGCAGCGGGCCGGGGATGGTGTCGAGCTGGTTGGCGGTGCAGATGAAGAGCACCTTCGAGAGATCGAACGGCTGGTCGAGGTAGTTGTCGCGGAAGGTGTTGTTCTGCTCGGGGTCGAGCGTTTCGAGCAGCGCGGACGCGGGGTCGCCACGGAAGTCGCGGCCGAGCTTGTCGATCTCGTCGAGCATGAAGACGGGGTCCTTCACCTCGACGCGCTTGAGGTGCTGGATGATCTGGCCGGGCAGCGCGCCGATGTAGGTGCGGCGATGGCCGCGGATCTCGGCCTCGTCGTGCATGCCGCCGAGCGAGATGCGGGAGAACTTGCGGCCGAGGGCGCGCGCGATGGAGCGGCCGAGCGAGGTTTTGCCGACGCCCGGAGGTCCGACGAAGCAGAGGATCGGGCCCTTCATGTCGGGCTTGAGGCGGCGCACGGAGAGGTAGTCGAGGATGCGGTCCTTGACCTTTTTGAGGCCGTAGTGATCCTGCGTCGAGGATCTCCTTGGCCTTCTTGATGTCGACCTCGCCGGAGCTGGTTTTGGACCACGGCAGCACGGCCAGCCACTCCACGTAGTTGCGGGTGAGGGCGTAGTCCGCGGCGGCGGGGTTCATGCGGCTGAGGCGGCCGAGCTCCTTGAGGGCGTCTTTCTTGACGTCCTCGGGCATGCCGGCGTCTTCGATCTTCTCCTTGAGGTCCTGGATGTCCTTCTGGGTGTCGTCGAGGTCGCCGAGTTCCTTCTGGATGGCCTTGAGCTGCTCGCGCAGGTAGTAGTCGCGCTGCGAGCTCTGGACGGAGTCCTGCACCTCGCTCTGGATCTTGTTGCGGAGCTGCTGGACCTCGAGCTCCTTGGCGAGGTGCTTGTTGATGCGCTCCAGGCGGACGGCGACGTCGGGCGTTTCGAGCAGTTCCTGCTTGTCGTTCGTGGTGAGGAAGGGCAGGGAGGAGGCGATGAAGTCCGCCAGGCGGCCGGGCTCTTCGATGTTGATCGCGATGGTCTGCAGGTCGTCGGAGAGTGTGGGCGAGCTGGTGACGATCTGCTGGAACTGGCTGACGACGTTGCGCTGCAGGGCCTCGAGCTCCGGGCGTGACTGGCGGCTTCGACTTCTCGACGGCGCTCGAACTCGGCCGTCATGAAGGGGGTGAGCTGGGCGAAGTCGCCGAGGCGCACGCGCTCGTTGCCTTCGGTGAAGACGAAGAGGCTCTGGTTCGGCATCTTGACGACTTTGTGGACGGTCGCGCGGGTGCCGATGTGGTGGAGGTCGGCGGCCTGCGGGGTGTCCAGGCGGGCGTCGCGCTGGGCGACGACGAGAATGGTCTTCTCTTCGCCCAGCGACTGGATGAGCTGGATGGAGCTTTCGCGGCCGACGGTGAGGGGCAGCACGGCATGGGGAAACAGCACGGTGTCGCGCACCGGGAGAACCGGCGTGGGCCCCTTGGACGGGGTCGACTCGCCGGTCTCTTCGCCGGAGCGTGCGGCGGTCGGCTTGATGACGCTTACGAAATCGCTTGGCATTGAGTGTCCTTATATCAGATTACCTTCATTCGATGCATCAGGTATTCCAAAGTCGCAGGGTCGCCTCTCGCCAGTGCCGGCTCACTCCCCTGATCGCCTCTGGATCGGCTGCCTGCCGCCAGCATGAGCTTTTAGGATGCGGCGGCCTCAGCGACCGGGCCTGGTTCACGCGAGCGTGGCTGACGGTGCAGACCTGCGTGCACTGCGTGTGTAGCGGGCGGGCGGCAGGGTGCACTCAGGCGGCGCTGTATCGGCCCAGTTCCTTGAACATGCGGCAGTGCGGCTGGACGGCGGCGATCGCGCTGTCGATCTGCTGCTCGGAGTCGAAGCGCAGGTCGACGAAGAAGACGTACTCCCAGGGGTGCCGTGGACGGGGCGGGATTCGATCTTGGTCAGGTTGACGCCCGCCCGGGCGAACTCCTCGAGCGCGCGGACCAGGGTGCCGGGCTGGTGGACGACGCTGAAGGCGAGGCTGGCCTTGTTGGGTGCCTCGGCAGTCCCGCGGCTGGCCGGCTCGGCGGAGTCGCTGAGGCGTCTTCGCGCACGAGCAGATGGAAGCGCGTGTAGTTCTCGGCGTGGTCTTCGATGCCTGCGACCAGCACCTCCGCCCCGTACTGTTGGGCGGCCAGCGCGGGCGCGATGCCGCCGGCGTCGTTCAGCTCCGCGGCCATGAGGTGCTTCACGCTGCCTGCGGTGTCATAGAAGTTGACGGCTTCGATCTGCGGGTGGTCGGCCAGCCAGCGGCGGCATTGGGAGAGGGCGACGGGGTGAGACAGGACGCGGCGCAGATCGCCGAGGCGAGCTCCGGGCCGGGCGATGACGTTGTGGCGGATGCGCAGGAGGCTTTCGGCCGCGATGCGGACGGGTTGCGCGAGCAGCAGGTCGTAGTGCTCCGCGACGGAGCCGTGCAGGCTGTTTTCAATGGGCAGCACGGCGCGCGTCGACCCGGCCGCTGACGACGTGGTCGAAGACCTCGAGCGAAGTCGGGCAGGCGACGATGCTCGAGCTGCTCGCCGGTCAAGCATGGCGAGGGCGGCCATGTGGCTGTTTGAGCCCAGTTCTCCCTGGATGGCGACGCTGCATGGCTGTGCTATTTCGCTCATTCGCGGCACCTTGCATCGCGTTCCGTAACTCCTCTGGATGCATTTCTGTACCTCAACGTGGCAACCTCCCCCCACTACCCCGCAACTTACCACAAGGACGCGCCGCACCGGGCCCGGGCACATCTCCCAGATTTCAGACGAGCGCGGGCCTTAGGAGACGAAATATATGCTTTGGACGATCACGATTGTTCTGTTCATCCTCTGGCTGGTTGGTCTGGTCAGCAGCTACACCATGGGCGGCTGGATCCACATCCTGCTCGTGCTTGCGATTATCGTGCTGATCTTCAACCTGCTCTCTGGCCGCCGCGCCGTCTGTAACCGTCAGGCTTATGCCAGCCAGCAGCGTATCGCCCTCTGGAGTGAATCACACCGTCACTTCTCAGCTGACACGCCGAAGGTCCCGGTTATGCCCGGGACCTTTTCCCTGCACCAGATAACGTTACTCAGGAGCACGCTATGAACGAGACACGGCAGCAGGCAAATTCGACCAGATCAAGGGCAAGGTCAAGCAGTCGGTTGGCGAAGCAGTCGGCAACGAACGCATGGCCAACTCCGGCGCGGCAGACCAGGTCAAGGGCGCAGCGAAGGAAGGCTTGGGGAACGTACCAAGGACGCCGTTCCGGGCACGTTCGCGGACGACACAGCGGCGCACCCGCGCCGAAGACACCTACGCCGGACGCGACGCGCGACACGGCCGCGCCGGCCACGACGTGCGCGCAGAAGGTGGTCTCCGCGCGCCGAAAACGTGAAGGATGCGATCAAGGACAAGACAGAGAACATCCGGCGCTCCGCTTAGGAAGCACCGTTCTCAGCATGACGAGTGTCGCGAAGTAGAAGAAGGGCTCCCCGCGTGGGAGCCCTCTCTGTGCCGCTTGGTGCAGATTACCTGCCGTTCGAGGAGCCTGGCGACCTGGAGGTTGTTGGTCACCTTGAAGACTCCGGGAACGCCGTTTGCCCGGATGTTGGCGACGTCCTTGTCGCCCTGGTTATCGACCACACCGCGTCAGCGTCACGTTGCCGTTGACGACGGTGATGCGGATCGGCTTGGCCGGATCGATCGCGTACTTCTGCAGCTGCGGAGTGCCGTAGATGACGCGAGCGAGCTGCAGCCGCAAGCTGGTCATCCATGGGCGAGACAGGAGCGACTTCGAGGTTGTCGACGACGTCCTTGACGCCGGGGTGTTCGCGACCAGGCTGAGCGGCGGAGTCCTTGTCGGGCGGACCGTAGACTGTTCCGCCGAGCGTGACCACGCCGTTCTGCACGCCGATGGTGATGGAGTTGAAGGCGTGGTGCCGTAGCCGACGCGATCGGTCGCGAGCTGCTTGGCGAGCTTGTTGCGCAGCGCGGTGTCATCGACTGCGGGGCCGCTGACCTGGATCTCGTTGTCGACGCCCTTGACGCCCTTGACATGGTGGACGCGCCTGTCGGCGTCTCCTTGTCGGAGTAGAGATCGACGGTGCCGGTGAGGCGTGACGGTGCCGTCCTGCACGGTAGCCGGAGACGTTTTTCAGATCGCTTGTTGTCCAGCGCCTTCTGTACGTCGGCCTGGACCTGCGCGTCGGTCGTGGCGGCGTAGGCGCGCGGGCGCTGCGGCTGTGGCTGCAAAGCAGCGCACAGGTGAGAGCACCGCAAGCAGCGGGCGTGTTCGAAACTGTGGTCATATTCATGTCCTCCAGGGCACTGGGTCGGCCCACCAGGCCGTGCGTCACATCGTTGCGATGCCCTAAATATTAGACGCAGATGCCCGTGCCGGGATTCAGCTGAGCTGTGGCGCATACCGCGAGTGCGGACGCGCGTGGGAACGTCGATGCTTAGCGGTAGCGGCGGCGGATCTTGTAGACGATGCTGAAGACGCCGGTTTCGTCGCGGGTCACGACCAGGGAGGCGTTCGGGCTGATGTCGTACTGGCCCTGGATAAGCTGCTGGGCGGTGGAGTTCACGTTGGTCGCATAGGTGACGGAGAGCTGCCGCGAGAGCTGCTGCTGCACCGTGATGCGGGCGGACGAGTTGCCGAGCGTGCCGACGAAGGCGGGGTCGATCTTGACGCTGCCGCCGCCGAAGAGCTTGCCGACGCGGTTGGAGACGGTGGCGTTCAGCGCGCCGCCGAGCAGCGCAGCTGGTGGTGGGGTCGGTGCCGGCCTGGACCTGCTGCTCCTGGTAGAGCTGCGCTTCTTCCTGGGTGCGGCCGAGCGCGAGCAGGTTGAAGATGTCGGCTTCGGTGAGCGGCGGCTCGGAGCGGTAGGTGGGCTTCAGGTTGCTGGCGGTGCCGTGCAGGCCGACGGTGATGTCGTAGGTTTCGACGCGGGCCGTGGCGTCGAGGTCGATGATGGGGTCGATGCGGACGGGGTTGGTGAAGTAGATGTCGCCGCGCTGGAGCTGGTACTTGGTGCCGGCGAAGGTGGCGCTGCCGTCGGTGATCTGGATGCGGCCGAGGACGGTGGGCTCGGCGACGGTGCCGCGGATGGTGAGGTCGACCGTGCCGGCGAGCTTGGCGTAGGAGTTCTGGAAGTCGAGCTGGGGCGAGCTGGTGACGTGGACGTCGAGCCGGATCTTGTTGGTGGCGGAGGTGGGATCGGGCGGCGCCTGCACGCCGCCGGCGGAGGAGAACGCGGCGAAGTCGACATCGGGCCCGACGCCGAAGCGCGTGATGCAGCATGTTGCCGCTGAGCAGCAGGCTCTGCGGTCCGCCCTGGAGGCGGAGGTTGGCGTTGGCCGTGGTGCTGAGGCCGTACAGGCGGACGCGCACGACGTCGCCGGTGGCGGTGAGGTCGGCGTAGAGGCCGTTGTTGTAGGTGAGGAAGCCGCCGATCTTGAGCTTGCCGCCGCCGGTGGTGGCGGTGAGGCTTTCGACGTTGAGGCGATCCTCGTTGAAGACGAGCGTGCCGTTCAGGTCGGTCAGGCCGTTGGGGATGCCGTCCATGGCGAGGTTGACGTTGTCGAACTGGACCTTGCCGGTGAGCGCGGGCTTCTTCGAGCGCGCCGCCGGCTGCCGACCTGGAAGTCGACCTTGCCGCTGGAGATGATGTCGGGATCGAGGGTGTGCGACGATGCGCCATGCTGACGCTGCCGTTGGAGCGTGATGTCGAGCTTGCCCGCCGTTGGGGTCCGGTGGCGCCGAAGACCTGGGCGGTGCCGCTGGCCTGCAGGTCGGTGTCCTGGCCGGTGATGTGGACCGCGTCGAGGGTGGCGATGCCGTTCCTGAGGCTGAGGCGAATGGGGCCGGCGCTCTTCAGCTCGATGCCCTGGAGCTTGACGTCGAAGTCGTCGAAGTCCGCGGCGCCGGTGAGCGCCTGCGGGGTCTTCGCGGGGCCGCTGACGGTGATGGTGCCGCCGATGGAGGAGGTGCGCCTTGATGGATCCGGGGCTGAACAGCGCGACGGCGTTGCCGATGTCGAGGCCGGCGAGGGTGAGCTTGGCCTGGGTCTGGTAGTTGCCGGTGAGCTCGGTCTGGCCGGCACGTCGACCTTCGCGCCGATCAGGGTGGACTGGGCGGTGTAGAAGACGGTTGAGCCTTCGCTGTGGACATCGGCGGCCACGTCGCCGATCGGCTTGCCGGAGACGATGACGTTCGCGAGCTTGAGGTTGGCCTTGAGGCCGGGCTCTTCGACCGTGCCGTTGGCGTCGGCGTACGAAGCTGAGCGTGGCGTCGGCGTTGGGCAGTTGGACTTGACGACGGTCTGGAACTTCGAGAGCAGCAGGTTGTTGCCCTGGATGTGAGCGTGGAGATGCTTGGTGGTGAGGTTGTAGCCGCCGTTGCCGGTGATGCTGCATGCCGTGGAGGACGAGCGCGATGTTGCTGGCTTCGAACTGTCCTGGCCCTGCACGGCGAGATCGACGACGGCGGAGTCGTAGGGCTCGCCGTAGGCGACGCCGTTGGTGAGCGAGATCGTTGCCCTGCCCGTTCAGATTGCCGAATGTGCCCTGGGCCTTGGCGTCTGACGGCGATGGTTCCGGTGAGCGGCAGCTTGTTCTGCTGGCCGGCGATCTGGAGCACGTCGGCGACGTCGGCGTTGGCGAGCTGGACCGATGTGTCGACCGTAGCGCCGTTGTCCCAGACGTAGTTCGCCGGCGCCGTGGCGCGGACGACAACCTTGCGCGGCTTGAACGGCTCCGGCAGACGTTGAGCACGGCGGTAGCCGCGGCGGATGGTGGAGCTCGCCACGGCGAGGCCGGCTGCGATGGAGTACTCGGCGTCGGCGACGACGGAGTCGATCTGGGTGTCGAGCTCGGTGCCGAGCTTGACCTCGACGTTGTGCGGCCTGGAGGTGGCCTTTGACGTCGAGGTTCGCGATTGCGCCGGAGGCGGTGCCGTGGAAGCCGAGCTGCGCCGTGCAGCACCACGGGGATGGCGGCGGTGCCCTTCTTGCCGTTGGCTTCGAAGCCGAGGGTCTGGAGGAGCTGGTCGAACTCGCCGAGGTCGCGGACGGACGTATTGACGCGTGAGATTGGTGAGGGGGTCGCCCTGGTTGACGCCGAGGACGCCGCTGGCCGTGAGTGGTCGACTGCGGCGTGTTCAAGCGCGACGCGCTCGATGTTCACCACTTCGCGCTTGCCATCGTAGTGGGCGAGGGCTTCGCCGGAGACGGGAATGTTGACGCGGGCTCCGCGGCGGGGGACCCCGGTGGCGAGAGCTTGATGTCGGCGTCGACGACGACGGTGTCGGCGATGTTTGCGGCGGGGCCGCCCCACTCCACTTTGACCGGGCCGGTGATGGAGGTGTCGAAGCCGAGGTCGCCATAGCCCTTGGTCTGCGGTGATATCCATGATGGTGCGCAGCGGGATGCGAGTTGACGGTGACGATGAGATAGGCGTGCGCTGTGCCGACGGCAGGCACGGGTTGGCGTTACGGCAGGGGCATGCGCCTGACCGCTGCTGCGGTCTTGTTGGCGGTGGTGACTGCGCCGACTGGCAGTGGGCGATTTTGCGGGGGCGGAGGGGGCGGTTTCGCCCAGCCAGTTCACGATGCGCAGCTCGCCTTCGACACTGCCGCCGCCGGGCAGGTAGCCGGTCAGCGCGGTGAAGAGCAGTTCGCTGGGGTGATGTGGAGCTGGGCGCCGCCGTTGATGTCGTGCAGGCGCACGTACTGGATTGGTGAAGCCGGCGTTGTGCAGCTTGGTCGTGCCGACGAGGAGATATCCTGCCTTGCAGTCGGGGTCGGGCGGGAGCGGCACGGTGTTCGGCTTGGCGGGCGTGGCAGGCTTGCGGCGCTGCCAGAAGCGGGGATGTCTTCTGGGCGACGACAGGCGAGACTTAGCAGTTGTGTCCGCCGACGTCGAGGTCGAGCGAGCCGGCGTCGAGCCCGTCGACGGCACCGAGGACGGCGACCTGCTTGAGCTCCAGCGTGCCGTTGACCTTGGCCTGCCACTCCGGATTGGCGAAGTGGTTGATGGAGGCGGATGGCGTTGAGGACGGAGGATGCGCCTGAGTCGAATTCGAAAGTCTTCAGGTCCGCCATGTCGCGGCCGAGTTCGCCTTCGAGGTGGAGGCCGGGATTGCGCCTCGGGCTCCGCTTCCATCTTGGTGCGCAGGTCGCGCAGGTCGATCGATGAGGCCGTAGTGATCGGTCGCGGAGAGGTAGCTGAACGTTGGCGTTCAGATTGCGCGCAGCAGCGTCGAACGGGATGGCCCGGTCGTTGAGCAGGGCGACGCCGTTGACGAGTTCGACGTCGTTGACCGGAGGTCGAGCAGCGTGTCCTGAATGGGCTCGGTGCTGGTGGACGGGTGCTTCGGAACGGGCTGGTTGGTCTTGCCGTCCTTGTCGATGATGAGGTGCACCTGCGGCTGCTCGATGCGCAGCAGGCTGAGGCCGATGTGCGAAGCCGCGCCGGTGCCGGTTGTGTGCTGGAAGAAGCTGATGATCTTGACGCGGACCTGCAGATTTGTCCGCGGAAAGGTACGGGGCCTCGCCGGGGCCTTCGAGTCCGTGAATGACGAGGTTGTCGGCTTCGATGGCGAGATGCCAAAGATTGAAGGTGATGCCGCCGAGTTCGACGCTGCCGCCGGTGGAGTCCTCGAGGACGGAGACGACCTCTTTGCCCACCCGATGCTGGAAGTCCGCGGTGGTGGAGTACCACGCGATGCCGCCGACCAGGATCAGCAGGAGAAGCAGCACGCCGCCGAGGAGTCCACGCGATTCCGCGGCCTATGCGTGCTGCCAGGCTGCGCTGCCGTGGTGCGGCCTGCTTGCGACACGTCTTCACCGCGCCTGCTTCTCTAGCCGGATTCATGCGCGCCGCATCCTCCCGCACTCCATCATGCGCACGCTGCCCTGCGCGCGCAGCGCTTTGAGCCAATCGTCGAGCAGGCCGGTGACCTGCTGCTGCAGCAGGATCTCCTGGATGCGGTCGGAGATGGTGACCTGAGCCGGAGGAGTGGCGTGGTCTTTCTGGCGTAGGCAGGGGTGAGCTTGTTCTTGTAGTAGTTGTCGATCTCGGCTTGCGTAGATGCGGATGCCCATGCGGAATCGCTCTTCGATGAAGCGAAGAACTTCCATGCGGGTGCGCCAGCGCTGCGCACCTCGTCGATGGTGAAGCCGTGGTCGGCGACGAACTTGGCCCACCCGGCGTCGGTTTCGCAGTGATACGTGCTGCACTCGGGAAGATCTTTGCGCACCATGGCGAGTTGCGCGTCCACCTCGGCGTCGGGGATCGGGGGCTGCGGCTGCAGCTTCATCTGCTGGAGGATCAGGGCGCGATCGATCAGGCGTTCGATGAGCTTGTCGCGGGATTCCGGGGCTTCGGCACGCAGCGGCTGGAATGCTTCGAAGCGCTGCTCTGCGTCGATGTCGCTTTCGAGGATGAGGTCGCCGTTGACGACGGCGACCATGCGGTCCAGGTCGAACGCGATCGGCGGCAGGGGTCTTTGGCTTGGACTGCGGGGCGCCGGATTGCGCTGCGCGAGTGAGCGGCGGACGCGAGCCGGGCGAGTGCATCGCGGCGCAGGAGCCGAACGCGCGGTAGAGCCTGCTCGAGATGTGCGGATTGCAGTTTCATGCTCAGAAGCCTGCCCGATGCTGAAGAAGAAGTTGAAGTGGCCAGCCTGCCCCTCGTACGGCGTGTTGCCGTTGAAGTCGTAGATGACCGGGTAGACGGGCGGATTGAGGTTGTAGCTGAAGTCGACACGGATCGGGCCGACGGGCGTTTTGTAGCGTGCGCCCAGACCGATGGCGTGGGAGAAGTAGTTGAAGTTGCAGGTGCCGAAGGGATAGGAGCGGGTTTACCTGTGGCGGCCGCAACGTTAGCGCAGGTGTGCTGGTTGGGCTGGTGAAAGCGGCCGATGCTGGGGAACATGTCCGACGACGTGCGCGAAGACGTTGCCCATGTCGTGGAAGACGACGAAGCTGACGCTGTCGCCGACGATGGGAAGGACGGGAGGCGGGAGCCGCAGCTCGAAGCTGTTGATCGAGCACGGCGTTTCCGCCGACGGGGAAGCCGGTCTGGAGGTCGCGCGGGCCGGCGTCGTTGATGCCGAAGCCGCGATGCGAGGTGGCGCCGCCGGCGTAAAGCCGCTCGGGCAACGGGACGGCGTTGCAGCTGGCGTTGGTTTCAAGCAGATCTGCCGAGGCTTGCAGCTCGGTGGCTGGTGATGCGTTCGGGTTGGCTGCCGAATGGAGTTTCAAAGCCGACGCGGGTGTTGCGGGCGAAGATGTAGTGGTTCTTGCCGACCAGGAGTAGTAGGTGGAGTTGGTGACGTCGGTGCGGTTGAAGCCGATCTGCGAGCCGAAGCTTCGACGGAGGCGAAGAACTCCTGCACGGAGATGTACGAGCCCTTGGTGGCGTCGAGCGGGCTGGGCTGCCGCTTGTCGTGGAACCAGGTGAATGCCGGGGCCGCCGACGCGGACGGGCTGCGAAAGCAGCGGGATGAGGTTGGCGGAGACCTCCAGCGTGGTCGGGTTCACCGCGACGCGGCGGTACTGGAAGTCGTAGATGAAGGTGTCGGTCGCGCTTGTACTTCTGCGTGACGCGGAAGTCGCCCTGCAGTGTGGAGGCCTGGAAGGTGGTGATGTTCTGCACGTTGGAGTAGCCGCCGGAGATGCTGTTCGAGAGATTGGCGCTTGCCGAACAGGTGCGGGTTCTGAAAGGTAAGCTGCGCGACCTCTTCGAGCAGGCCGTAGGTGGTGTGCAAGGTGAGCGACTCGTCGGTTCCGCGGAGGTTGATGCGGCTGACGTCGAGCGAGACGCGCGGGCTGACGCCCGTCTTGCCGTTCTGCGCGTAGGGCTGGTTGGGCGGAAGGCCCAGCAGGATCGCGAGACGCCGCGTTGATCACGCCGGTCTGCAGGCGTGCCCGTCTCGGCCTCGAAGCCGAAGCCGTAGGTCACGTCCCAGCGGCGGGCCTCGGTGATCTGCAGAACGACATTCTTGCGGGGCGCGTCGCCGTCGGGGTTCTGGACGGCCGCGATCGACCTCGTTGAACAGCGCGAGGTCGTAGAGCCGGCGCTGCGTGTCGAGCAGCGCGCTCTGATCGAGCGGGTCGCCGGGATGAACTCGCACCTGGTCCTGCACCAGCTTCGGCTTGGTGTGCTTGATGCCCGGAGAGAAGCACGCGGTCGATGAAGACCTGCTCGCCTTCTGTGACCGTGATGGTCACGTCGGTGCGTGTGGGGTCGGCCGTCTCGACCTGCTGCTTGATCTCCGTGCGGGCCTGGTCGAAGCCGTGGCTGACGTAGTAGCCGAGCACGGCGTCGCGATCTCCGGAGAGCGTGATCAGCGAGAAGGGCTGGCCCTCCTGCGCGCTCAGCAGAGATTCCACTTGATGCTGGCCTGGCGAGCGGGGTCGACGCCGCTGACCGTGACCGCTCCGAACTTCTGCTGCGGGCCCTCGTCGACGGTCAGGGTCACCGTCGATGTCGGCCACCTTTAGCGGTTTGCCGTTGTGGATCGGTGTCGACATCTTTGGTCGCAGAGGTGATGGTTGCTTTGTTGAAGCCGTTTGCCCGGTACAGCGCTTCGAGCGAGCTGACGTCGGACTTCATCAGTTGAGGCGAGTAGCGGCCGCTGCGGATCAGGGCGTCGGCTTTTTGGACCTGCATGCGCTCTTTCAGGAGGTCGGAGTCGAAGTAGTTGTTGCCGCGGATGGTGACGGAGTTGACCTTGTGCTTGATGCCTTTGTCGACCGCATAGACCACGTGTTCGGAGGGCGTGTCTTCGCCGATGACTTTGACCGTGACGGCGGCGTCGAAGTATCCCTCGCGGAAGAGGAAATCCTTGATGTTGAAGGTGCCCTCGTTGAGGAGGTCGTTGTCGATCGTGCCCTCTTCGTAGATGGGCACGAGCAGCTTGATGCGCGATTTGGCGAGCCGGACGCCTTCGACTGTGACTTTGACCAGCGGCCCCTGATTGGCGTTGAAGTTGTAATCGAGCTGCTTACGGGGCGCGTTGTAGGTCTGCTTCTCGAGCGTGGCGGTCGCTTCGAGTCGATCCTTGGCCTGATACTGCGTGCGAAGGCGCGACAGGGCGCTGCTTACGGTCTGCCGATTGACCTTTGTGCCGCGCTTCAGCTTGCCCTTCTTGCGGAACTGCTTCTCTGTGAGTCCCGGATCCTGACCCGTGAGGGCAATTTCGCCGATGCGGGCCTGCGGACCGATTGCAACGGTGTAGGTGGCGTTGACCTGGTCGTTCAGTTCATCGACCGTGGTCCGCGGGGTGATGGTGGGCTGGAAGTATCCGCTGGTGGCGAGGGACTGACGGATGCCTTCTGTTCCGGCGGCGATCTGCGCTTCAGAAAATGCGGTGCCGGGCTGTAGCTGGGTCGCGTATTCGAGCATCGCGGTGAGCCGCTCACTGGGCACGCCTTCGATCTGGACGCGGCCGACGAAGTAGCGCGGGGTTCCGACGAAGATCAACGTGACGCCGTCGCCTTCGCGAGTGGCGGCAACGGAGAGGTCGCGGTAGCGGCCGCTCGCAAAGAGCCGCCGGATGCTGTCGGTGACCTTGACGCGGTCGAGCGGCTCGCCCTGTTTGACGGCCAGTTGCTGAGGGAGCGTGTCGGCTGCGTCAAAGGTGACGCCTTCGAACTGGATGGCGTTGATGCGCATGCCTTGCCACTTGGAGATATTCCACTGCGCCGTCGCGACCGAGGCTGCCTGGGCTGCGGTCTGCTCCGTCTGCTGAGCCTGCTTCTCTGGACTTGGCGCGGTGCCTGCGGGGGCTACGGAGGGAATCGCGGTCGCCGCTTGTGCCTGCCGGTGTCGTCGATGGTCCGGCGGGCGCGGTTCCGGAGCTTGCGGGGGAGTTGGTCTGCGCAGGCTGGGCGGGTGAGGAGGGTGAGCCGGGAAGAGATTGTGCCGTGGCCTGGCTTGTGCACGCGGCAGCCATCACCAGAGTGGCGCCCACCAGCACGGCTCGCGCGGTGGAACGAAGCGAGGGTCCGAATAGATGGTTCCGCATGGCGCCGGGGGTTAGCCGAAGCTGCGTCATTAACGGTTTATCCCCGCCACCTATGCGCCACCCAGCGAAACCCGTGGTCCCCGTGGCCCGAATTCTAAAGATCTGCACTCGCAACGACGTCTACTCCCGCATCCTGTATAGGTGCAACACTTCGCCCCGCGACGACCCTAACGATGGATTCCACATTTGGATGCCAAAAAACTTAAAGGCGTCCTTTCATAGTGCGTTACCGGTAGAAACGCTCGGTGGTCCGAGCGAATTCAAGTGAATCGCGTGAGAAAGCGGGGCGGAGGCGCACACCTCTATACTACGGAGTGAGCATGCCATTGGACGAGTCTGCTGCCGAAGAGGTCACCCCAGATACAGGTGCGGGGGCCGGATCGCCTGAACCCGTTGCGAATGACGGCATCGCCGATGCGGAGCGCTACTCGCGACAGGTTCTCTTTGCCGGCATCGGGGCGACCGGACAACGTCGCCTGGCCAAAGCGCGTGCAACCATCGTCGGGTGCGGTGCAACGGGGGCTGCTGTTGCCGCGCTGCTGGCGCGGGCGGGGGTGGGCACACTCACCCTCATCGACCGCGACTTCGTGGAGCCATCGAACCTGCAGCGGCAGATGCTCTACGACGAGGCCGACGCGCTGGCCTGTCTGCCAAAGGCGGAGGCGGCGCGGAGACACATTGGGCTGTTCAACTCGGGCATCGAGGTGCATGCGCGTGTGTCCGACCTGACGCCAGGCAATGTGGAGGAGCTTCTCTCCGGCGCGGAACTCGTTCTTGATGGAACGGATAACTTCGAGACGCGGTATCTGCTGAACGACTACTCCTTGCAACAGGGAAAGCCCTGGATTTACGCGGCCGCGATCGGCGGGTACGCGGCTACGATGAACATCCTGCCGGCCGCAGCGCGTGGCGCTGACGCGGGCGCAGTCCATGGTTCGACGGGCCCGACGGCTTGCCTCGCATGCATCTTTCCCAAGGCTCCGGGGGGAGCGGTGGAGACCTGCGATACCGCGGGGATCTTGTCCACGGCGGTGAACCTTGCGGCGTCGATCCAGGCAACGGAAGCTCTGAAGTATCTGACGGGCCAGGCCCACCTGATGCGGCGGACACTGCTGTCCTTCGATTTGTGGACCCCAGGGGCGTCGGGCGGCATCGAGCGGTCGGAGATCTCCGCCGGAAGTCCGCGGGTCGGATGTGTGGTCTGCGAGGGGCGGGTGTTTGCCCACCTCGCTGGCGAGGGACGGGCTCACATTACGCTCTGCGGCCGGGATTCCGTGCAGATTCATGAGCACCACCGGCCCGTCGATTTCGAGAGGATGCGGAAGAGACTGGCGGGTCACACCGACATCCGGGAGTTGCGCGCAAACGATCTTCTGCTTCGATTCCGCCGCGGGCCCTACACCGTGACCGTGTTCGGAGACGGCCGCGCCATTGTGCAGGGCACGACCGATGTTGCCGTCGCGCGCACCCTGTATGCTCGCTTTGTAGGCGTATGAGCCCAAATTTTGTCGCGGGTGTGGGAGAATAGCTACTCGATCTTCCCGCGTCCTCGCAGTGTTGATCAGGAGCTTCTGCCGATCGCAAAATGTTGTACGTGTCAGGCCGCGAGGTGCGTGCCTGCGTGGGTTCGCGTGGCGTCCGCACAACCTTTCCGCTTGAGGTTCCGCTCAAAACTGCATACACCGCCAAGCCCCTCTGCGTTAGTCTGGAAGACACCGCAATCTGGGCAGAATGTAAACCCGGAGCCCCATACCCTGATGAGTTACGAAGGCCAGACGATGCCCCAGGCAGCACCCACCAAGCCGAATCCAGGTTTATTCAAACGCAACCCGCCGATTGCCGGCGAGGCCGAGGCGATCGAAGCCGCAAAGAACGGCGACGCCGAGGCATTTTCGCGACTGTATGCGCTGCACAAGCGGCGCGTATATACGCTTTGCCTGCGCATGCTCGGCAATGTATCCGAAGCAGAAGACATGACCCAGGAGGCCTTTCTTCACCTCTATCGCAAGCTGGGCAGCTTCCGGGGTGAGTCGGCGTTCTCGACATGGCTGCATCGACTTACCGTCAATCTGGTGCTGATGCACCTGCGCAAAAAGGGGCTGAATCTGGTCTCACTTGAGGAGACCATCAACCCGTCCGAGGAGGACGCGCCGAAGCGGGACTTTGGCAGCCGTGACCCTGTGCTGACCGGGTCGGTGGATCGGGTTGCGCTGGAGCGTGCGGTGGCGTCGCTGCCCCCGGGATATCGCATGGTGTTTGTGCTGCACGACGTGGAAGGCTTTGAGCACAACGAGATTGCCACGATGCTTGCCTGCTCTACCGGCAACAGCAAATCGCAGTTGCACAAAGCGAGGCTCAAGCTGCGCGAGCTTCTGCGTCAGAATGAACCGGGCGGCCTGCAGGCCCTGCCGGAAGGTGGGAAATGAACGACTTGAATGCCATCAATTTCGACACGATGAGGCCCGAGGAATTTGAGACGGTCCTCCCTGACTTGTTTGCCAGCGGCTCTGGAAACGTAAGCAGCGATCCGCGGTTGCAGAAGTTCCTGGCTGCCAACCCCAATTGCGCGATGCTGGTAAAGGATCTGGAGACCATCGCGGAGTACGCGCGCAACATGTTTGACCCGGTTGACGACCCGAGCGACGCGGTCTGGAGCAACATACAGACCAAGTTGCGCGAGGAATCGGGGGTTAACTTCGCAGGCAGAGGCGACGCCGACGACTCGGACAATGTCAAGGAGATTGACTAGGCACTCCGCCGCTACGGCGAAGAAGAAGTTGCCTGTTGCAACCTCCCGGCCTCCGGTGTACTCTCACGTTCAGGATTATGACGACGCAGACCGAGTTCGGCTACTTTACCTATCCCCGCTACTGGTGGCGGGGAGCGGTTTCGGCCGGACTTGCGTAAACTCTGAATCCAGGGAATCCGACAAATCCACCGAACCGCGACCTGCAAAGGTCGCGGTTTTTGTTTGGCCGGTCACTTCAAAGGTCCACCAGTTGCAGGATTCAGTAGCGATGAAGTATTTCAAGGAGATTGCATGAGCGCCCAGATTGCTGAACCCTCACCAACCCTGTTCGTTCCCGCCTCAGATGGTGGAGTCGTTCCCGCGCCTGCCGGGCTGAGCCGCATCGTGCTGGCCGGTTTTATGGGCGCCGGCAAAACGACGGTAGGGCGCTTGCTGGCGGAGCGGCTGGGGTGGGAGTTTCTCGACCTGGACGCGCATGTGGAGGCACGCACAGGGTTGACGGTGCCGGCGATCTTCGCCGTGCATGGTGAGCCACACTTCCGGCGTCTGGAGTCAGGCGCGCTCGCTTCGGCCCTGGGACGGGCCAACGTCGTCCTCGCGCTGGGCGGGGGGACCCCTGAGGTTCTGACCAACCGCCTGTTGCTCGAGCAGACGCCGGGGACGTCAACGATTTTTCTCGATGCCCCGTTCCCTGCCCTCTTCGACCGGTGCATGCTCCAGGCATTGAATGTGCCTGACGGGGAAGGCCTGCGCCCGCTGCTGGGTGATCCAGCGGCTGCGGAGGCGCGCTTCCTGGCCCGCCAGCCGCTTTACCGGCGCCTGGCGCGGGTCACTGTGGCGACGGCTGAGTTGACGCCGGAGCAGACGGTGTCCCTCGTCCTCGACCGACTGGGCCGCGGCAGGTAGCGGGTTTTGGGAGCTCGGGTAGTCCATTCCCGGTAGCTGTTTGATACGTGTGTCGCGCGAGCCCGACGCGAGCGGCCCCGTATGCATCCCATGGAGATCACAGGGAGACAAAGTTTGCCGCCACAGCCCGACGCCTCAGAGACACTGTACGCACCTCCGAGCCGCGCTGCTGTGCGCGGGTACATCCTTTTTACGTTCGCTGTGATGCTCGGGCTCGCCCTGGCGTGGCGTCTGAAAGAGACGCTCACGTTGATCTACGTGAGCGCACTGTTTGCGGTCGTGCTGACACCGATCGTGCAGTCGATCAGGGACTTCGAACTCCGCGGCGGACGGCGCATCTCCCGCAGCCTCGCTATAGGTCTGCTGTTTGCCTGCGTCCTGCTGGCGCTGGCGCTGTTCTTCATCGTCGGGCTGCCTCCAGTCATTCGCGACATGCACCAGTTCGGGGCGGACCTGCCGAGCCGTCTGCCCGGTATCCTGGCGCGGCTGAAGCGCTTTCCGCTCGCCGACAAGCTCGGATTCGACGAGATTGCGGCCAAGGCAGAGGGCGCGCTGTCGTCCACGGCGGAGTATGTCGTCGCATCCGTACCGAAGCTGTTCGGCAGCCTCTTCAGCCTGATTACCGGGCTGATCCTGTTGGTGTACTTCATGTTGGAAGGCGATGTGACCTATGCATGGCTGTTGGCGCTGGTCCCGGCGGAGAAGCGGCGGCGGCTGGACACGACGCTTCAGCGCGCCGAGCTTCGCGTGAGCAAGTGGCTGATCGGGCAGGGTCTGCTGATGCTGATCCTGGGAGTTTCAAGCACCGTGGTGTTCGGCTTTCTGCATGTGCGGTACTTCTTCCTGCTGGGCGTGCTGATGGGGCTGATGAACCTGATCCCAATCGCCGGAGGCGTCATCACGATCGTGCTTGCGGCGGCGGTTGCGGCGCTCGATTCGTGGGCCAAGATGTCGGGCGTTCTGATCTTTTACGCGATCTACGTCAACATCGAAAATGCAGTGTTGACGCCACGCATCATGAAGTCGAGTGTCGACCTGATGGGGCTGACGGTGTTGATCGCCCTGCTCGCAGGCACCGAGCTTGCCGGGGTTTTGGGCGCGCTGGTCGCCGTTCCAACGGCGGCCGTGATCGCAGTGCTGGTGGACGAGTATGTGGTCCAGACGCAGACGAGTCCCGAGACGGCGCAGGCGGCGAAGACGGTCAGCGAAAAGCTGCCGCACTGACCTCGTGGCTTCCGGACCGATATGGGCAGCGGTCTGACACTGCCACGTTCGTGGTCTGCCGTGCGGGTGCGATAAGCCGTATGCTTCTAGAAGACTCCCATGCCTGACGAACTGCTTACCCAATCTGATGTTTCACCCGCCGGAGAGCGGAAGACCAGCTTCCAGGACGCGCTCGAGGATGCCACGCCGATCGCTTTCGTGACGCCCGCGTTGATTGCGCTGAACGTGCTCGTGTTCCTGGCGATGTGTCTGCGCGGCGTGCCCTTTCTGCAGCCGAACGCACAGCAGGTGCTTCCCTGGGGGGCGAACTTCGGGCCGCTCACGGTAGGCGATGGGCAGTGGTGGCGCCTGCTGACGGCGTGCTTCCTGCACTTTGGGATCATGCATATCGCCGTCAATATGTACATCCTGTGGCAGGTGGGGCCGTTCACTGAGCGCCTCTTCGGCAACCTCCGCTATGCCGTCCTGTACCTGGTGGCCGGGATTGGCGGGAACATTGCGGGGCTCTTCTGGCACAACTTTGGAGTGGGCGCGGGAGCTTCGGGAGCCATCTTCGGGGTGTACGGAGGCTTGCTGGGGTTTTTGCTGATCGAGCGCGGGGTGGTGCCGGGCAAAGCGGCATCGGGCATTGCGAAGTCTGCCGGGCTATTTGTGCTCTATAACCTGGTGGCGGGCTTTGCGCGACCGGAGACGGATCAGGTGGCGCATATTGGCGGCATCGTCACAGGGTTCCTTGCGGGGTGTGCGCTGGCACGGCCACTTGGCGTGGGCCGCCGACACCTGCAGCCTGCCAGAGCGCTCGTGGTAACTGCAGTTGCGGCGGCGCTGGGTGTGCTTGCGCTGCGGCATCTTCCGGCGCAGAGTGCCGGGCAGACTGCGTGGTATCGGCAGATTATGACCGGAAAGACCATCACCGTGGGGCACAACGACCGGGTCGTCTACAGCGGCACCGCGACGCAAGCGGATGCGCAGCGGCTTGCGCAGGTGCTCGAAAGAGTCGGCTTCCTGCATGGGAATGTCGTGGTACTGCTCGACCGGAACGCTGCGGGGGCAACGCTTTCGATCCCGCTGCGGGAGGATGCTACGCCCGCGGCGGGTAATCCGGCCGCGGCGGCCAAGCCCGCTGATGGGAGTTCAGTGAAGGTGCGGGCGCCGGACCCGGCCGCCATGCTGCCGTGGAACAACCCCTCGACGCTGGTCTCGTTCGAGGTGCTGGGGCCTGAGATGGCCTCTGCCGCGGGTGGGCCGCCACTCGCAATCCGTCTGCTCAACAGCAAGGGAGAACCGCAGCGTACGCTGGTGGTGAAGGCCGGCCAGGTGGTGGTTGGGACGCGTGACCGGGTGGTGTACTCGGGCGCGACGACCGGGGAGCAGGCGACACAGTTGGGAGCGGCGCTGGTGTCAGAGGGGTTCCTCCATGACCGGGGAGCGATTGTAGTGCTGGGGAGGGAGAGCAAGGCGGCTCCCGTCGAACTGGCACTCTTCACGGTCGACGGCGCCTGGGATGATCCCAAAGTGATGAGCGGACTTCAGGACCTGGTGCGCAAGGTCGCGCCGACCGTTGGCGGACTGCCGGTGATCGTGCACGTGCTCGATTCCAAGGGGCAGATGCGGAAGCAGATAACCGTTCAGTAGCCGTAGGCGGCGCTTGCGCTGCTATCGTAAGAAGGAATGGCTGAGCTTCAGTTTTCTCAAGCGGGAGGGCGCAACTACCTTGTCCCGGCACTCATTGTGGTGGTGCTCGCGTCGTTGGCGGGCGCGGCAATGTATTTCTTTACGCCGCATCGGATTGCCCAGTTGAGTGTGGTGCGAACCGCGGTGGTACCGATCCACACGGTATTCAAAGGGGCGGCGTTGGGAGCCACCAATATGAAGGTGCTCGGTGACCAAGGTGAAGACGACCTGTACGTTCTGGTGACAGTGCGCGTGAAGGACGACCTCAAGCTGCCCATCTTTATCAAGGATTTGACGGGCACGATTGTCGCCGCAGACGGCAGCCAGATCTCCACCAGCGCGGTACAGAAACGCGATCTGGATACGCTGTACCAGACATACCCAAAGCTCAAGGGACCGGGCGGAACTCCGCTACTGCGTGAGACGGAGATACCCCCGGGCGCCAGCACGGAGGGCACAGTGGTGCTGCACTTTCCCGTTCCGCAGAGTGTCTGGGACGGACGCAGCGCGGCTACGGTGACGGTGGACACGTATCATCAGGGACCGCTCACCCTGGCGGTTCCAAAGTAGGTGCCGGAATGACGCGCAGACGCTTTATCGCAGATGCATGGACGCCGGCGAGTGGGCGGCCGGAGCAGGCCTCGCTCGCAGGGGAACAGGCCGAGCATCTGGCGCGCGTGCTGCGGGCTGAGGTGGGGCAGGTCTTCGACGTGGTAGCCAATGGCTTTCTGCATCGCGCCGAAGTGGTGGAGGTGCGGCGGGAGGGTGCGCCGGAGGTCCGGTTTGTGCTGCATGAGGAGTTGGAGGCGGATGCCGCGCTTCCCGTGCATCTGCTGCTCGCCGTCTTTCGCTTCGAACCGCTGGAGTGGGCGATTGAGAAGGCGACGGAACTCGGTGTCGCCCGGGTGACACCCGTGCTGGCGCGGCGGACAGAGAAGCATCTCGGGCTGGCCGCTGCGAAGCGAGTGGAACGGTGGCGGAGGATTGCGCTGGAGTCGGCGAAGCAGTCGCGGCGGACGGATGTGCCGGAGATCGGCGAGCCCGTGGCCCTGGGCAGGGCTCTGGACGAAGTTCAGGCCGGGGTCCGCATCCTGCTAAGCGAGACAGAGCAGGCGTTGACGCTCGCGTCGGTGGTACGCGGGGTGGGGACGCAGGAGCTTGCGCTCGCCATCGGCCCCGAGGGTGGCTGGACGGCTGAGGAGATGGCCATGTTTGCGGAGCGCGGGTGGCGGGGGGTCACGCTGGGACCGCGGATCTTAAGGGCGGAGACCGCGGCTATAGCTGGGCTGGCTGTGGTGTCAGCCTTGCTTGGAGAGCCTCCAGCGAAGCCTCAAGATCTTATCAAGCCCCCCGGCCTCCCGGGTTTCCCGGAACCCGTTTGATATCTTGCACTTCGGTTCAGAAAATACTTGGCCGTTTCACCCCCTCCAATTTGTTACCATAGAAGTAGGGTGCTTAACGACAAGTTGAGCAGGGTATCGTTTGCAGGCCAGAAACCGTTCGGTTTCTTTTATTTACCGCTAAGCGCTGTAGAATCAAATACTTACACGATAACCGATTCTACAAGTGATTCAAAGGAAACCACTTAGCAGTACTACCCCCCCCGGGGGGGTGTATCTCTAAATGGCTTGTCAGCGCGAGTGATCGAAGTCGGAAATAGCCCAAGACTCTCAAGCCTGCGCGAGTTTCACATGAAGATGGAACCGGAGACTAGCTGAAGATGTCCTTCACCTTGTCGAACAGACCCCGGCTGGTAGGGGTATTTTCTACCGACATCGTCTCTGACAGCTGACGCAGCAAATCCTTCTGGGGTTTGGAGAGTTTGGTCGGGGTAGCGACCCGCACTTCGACGATGAGGTCGCCCTTGCCGCTCTGATTCAGGTGCGGGACGCCCTTGTTGCGGAGGCGGAACTCGCGTCCGCTCTGGGTGCCTTCGGGGATCTTGATTGTGGCCGCGCCTTCCAGGGTTTCGATCTGGAGCTCGGTGCCAAGGGCCGCCTGGGGGAACGAGATCGGCATGACGCAGTGGAGATCGTCGCCGTCTCGCTCGAAGAACTTGTGCGATTTGACCGCAAGGATCACGTAGAGGTCGCCGGAGGGACCGCCGTGGCGGCCAGCTTCGCCCTCCCCGCCGTAGCGGATGCGGGTGTCCTGCTCCACGCCTGCGGGTACCTTGACTAGGATCTCGTGCTTGTGGGGTTGCAGGCCTTCGCCGCGGCAACCCGGGCACGGATCGGTAATGACCGTTCCGGTGCCGTTGCAGCGGCCGCATGTTTTCGCCACGGAGAAGAAGCCCTGCTGGAAGCGCACCTGTCCGCGGCCGGCGCACTGCGGGCACGTAGCGGGCGCGTGGCCGTTCGCCGCGCCGGTGCCGTGGCAATCCTCGCACTGCTCGAGGCGGCGGACCGTGATGTTCTTCTCGACGCCGAAGACGGCCTCTTCAAATTCGAGGGAGAGGTCATAGCGGATGTCGCGCCCGCGCTGCTGGCGGGAGGCCTTGCGACCGCCGCCCTGCTGCCCGCTGAACATCTCGCCGAATAAGTCGCCAAAGATGTCGCCCAGGTCGACCTGGAAGCCCTGCCGGCGAAGGGGTTTCCGTTGGGCGCAGCTCCGCCCTGGAAGGCAGCGTGGCCGTAGCGGTCGTACGCGGCGCGCTTTTCGGGGTCGGAGAGGACCTGGTAGGCCTCGCTGCAGGCTTTGAACTTCTCTTCGGCCTGGGGATTGTTGGGGTTGCGGTCCGGGTGGTACTGCATAGCCAGCTTGCGGTAGCTGGCCTTCAGTTCCTGGTCGTTCGCGGTACGCGAGACCTGCAACACCTCGTAGAAATCCATCTTCATGTTGGCGGTGGCGCTCATTGGTTCCTTGAACTTTGGGTGATGCCTTACTGGTTGTCAGCTTGGACTTAGTGGTTGGCAGTCTTCTCGGTAGGGCGGCGGTAGGAGCGCTGGTTACTCCGAGACCTGGGCCGGATTGACGGCGATCTTGACCAGCGCGGGACGGAGCAGCTTTTCGCGGATCTTGTAGCCACGGCGAATCTCTTCGAGTACCTGATGATCTGGATATTCAGCGGATTCAACGCTGCCAAGCGCCTCGTGGAAGCGCGGGTCGAACTGGGCGCCCACAGTCTCAACGGGCTGGACGTTCAGGCCGCGGAGGGCCTCCTCCATCTGCTTGAGGATGAGCTCAACGCCCGAGCGAAGCTGTTCGGCGGTTCCGTCGGATTTAAGCGCGAGCTGGAAGTTATCCATGACGCCGAGGAAGGGCTCGACGGCACCCTGGATGGCGTAGTCGCGGGTGTCAGCGCGCTCTTTGACCTCGCGCTTGCGCGCGTTGTCGAACTCGGCCTGGAGCCGCGCGAGGCGGTCCACGAGTTGGTCACGCTCTCCGCGAGCCTGTTCGAGTTCGGCGCGAAGGTTCGCGCTGGGATCGCCTGTAGACTCCACCCCGGCTTCGAGCGTTTCAACGCCAACCTGCGGGTCGTGTGCGGAGTTTTCCTGGTCCTGCATCGTTGTTTCCTCTACCATCTGCCCCTTGCTCCCTGCTGTACTGGTTTCTTCTCTATTGTTACCGATTCCGGTCCAACGCGCGACCTTGCGCCAATGGTCTTCCATCGTGACCCTCTCCTGATCTTAGAGCCTGCACGCGTTGCCCACCCACCTATGGGACGCGCCGGCTATGCGGTTGGATGCAACATGCGTTCGAAGACCTCCGCCGCGCAGGCGACGGCGTTCAGGGTGTTGCCATAGTGCATGCGTTTAGGGCCAAGGACGCCGACGGTGCCGCGACCTTCGCCGCGCATCCGCGCCGGGGCGGCAATGAGGACCAGTCCTGCGAGTTCAGGTGCGTGCTCTTCGAGGTCAAACACGACGCGCACGGAGGCCTGGCGGGCATCGATGTAGGCGTTCAGAAGCTGGACGAGGCGCTCCTTGGCTTCAAGGGCGGCAAGGACCTCCCGCAGGCGGCCGAGGTCGGCGGAGGAGGCTCCCTGGCCGAGGAGATTAGAGACGCCTTCGATGTAGATGCTTTGTGGCGGTGCCGCGTCAGGGATGGCCCCGGCCCAGAGGGATTCGACGGACGCGAGCAGGGTCTGGTACTCGGCCCGTTCGCGTTCGAGGGCGCGGCCAATCTCGGCACGGACTCGCTCGATCTCCCACCCGCGGAAGTTCTCGTTCAGGAAGGCTGCCGCGGCTTCGAGTTCCCGGGAATTCAAGTTGCGGGAGGATGAGCCTTCGAGCGCAAGGACACGGTCCCGAACGAGGCCTGACTGGGTGACGACCACGGCGAGCACACGGCCCGGAGTCAGGCGCGAGAAGTGCACGTGCTCGAGGCGGTCCGCGCCCTCAAAGGCCGCGACGGCTACGCCGACTCCGCTGGAGACGCAGGCCAGGATGTGGCTGGTGCGTTCAAGCAGGGCCTGCGTCCCGGAGACGCCGGCGAGGCCGGATTCGATCTGGGAGCGGATCTGAAGGCGGGCGGACTCGGAGACGCTGCCGGCGCCGGCTGCGCCCGTAAGCCGCTCGACATACAGGCGAAAGGCACTCGCTGTGGGCACCCGGCCGGCAGAGGTGTGGGGCTGTTCGAGGAGGCCCTGGGCCGCGAGTTCGGCCATCTCGTTGCGAATGGTGGCGGAGCTGAGCGCAAGGCCCGGAGCGGTGTGGAGGCGTGAGATGGTGGAGGAGCCGATGGGTTCGCCAGTCTCGATATAGCTTTCGATGATGGCGCTGAGAATCGCTTGCTGGCGCGGCGTGATTCGGTCAGGCTCCATCGGTGGTTGACCCCTGTGTCTAGTTTACGGTAGGCGTCAAGTGGGTAAGACGGGCAACGGGATAGAGAGTGCGGACGGTGCCAGCGTTTCGGGGGAGCGGGTTGCTCCACTTACGGTGTGAGACGTACAACAAGGTGGATGCGTGGAGGATGATGAGTGATGATGCGGACCCTGTGGTTCCCTTCCCTTGCTGTGGTGGTGATGGGCTTGTTTGTGGGCGTAGGTAGTCTCGGTGCGCAAGGGACGGGACAGGCACCGTTCCCTCTCGCGCCACCCGCAGGGCCGCAGGTTCAGCCGACGCCGATGGACGACTCGACTGCGGGCTTCCGGCCTCTGTTCGATGGCAAGACGCTGGATGGATGGGAGACAGACCCCCGTTACTGGCGCGTCGAGGACGGCATGCTTGTCGGCGAGGTGACCCCGGCGACGCTGCTGAAGCAGAACAACTTTGCGATTTGGCGGGGTGGCAAGCCCGCAAACTTCGAGTTGAAGGTGGAGTTCCGGATTACGGCGCAGGGAAACAGCGGAATCAATTACCGCTCGGAGGAGATCCCAGGGACGAAGTTCCTGCTGCGTGGATATCAGGCGGACATCGACGGCGCGAGCAAGTATACGGGGCAAAATTACGAGGAGCGGGGGCGGACGTTCCTGGCGCCGCGAGGGACCATCACATACGTCGCGACCGGTCAGAAGCCAGCGGTAATAGCTTCGCTGGGTTCCGCGGATGAGTTGAAGGCGTTTGTGAAGCCTGGCGATTGGAACGAGTACCACGTGATTGCGCGCGGCAACGTGCTGATCCACATCTTGAATGGGCATGTGATGTGCGAGGTGATCGATGACGACACGGAGCACAGGAAGATGTCCGGACTGATCGGGGTGCAGGTGCATGTGGGGCCTCCTATGAAGGTGGAGTATCGAAGCATCCTGCTGAAGGACCTGCCTTGAGCATGGCGCCGCTGGAGGGGCGGCGCGTGCTGGTGACGCGGGCTGCCGGGCAGGCTTCCGAGTTGGCGGACAGACTGCGGGCGGCTGGGGCTGAGGCTCTGCTGGTGCCTACGATTCAAATTGCGGCGCCGCGATCGCTGGCGGTCCTGGATGGGGCGATGGCGTGTCTCGCAACCTATGACTGGATTGTGTTTACCAGTGCGAATGCCGTGGAGGCCTTTCACCGGAGGGCGCAGTTCCACCGTGTCACGCAGATGCCGAAGCGGGTTGCCGCGATCGGGCCGGCTACGGAGCGGGCAGCGAAGGCCGCTGGCCTTACTGTCGACCTGGTGCCAGCGAAGGCCGTGGCGGAGTCGCTGGCGGAAGTGTTGGCGGCAGACGCGGCCGGGCGGAGCTTTCTGCTGGTGCGGGCGGAAGAGGCGCGTGATGTGGTGCCCGACGCGCTGCGTGCGGCAGGCGGATCGGTGACGATTGCGGAGGCATATCGTAACGAGGTGCCGGCGGAGTCCGTAGCGGCTCTGCGGTCGCTGTTTGCCGCGGTGGAGACGTATCCAGATGCGGTGACGTTTACCAGTGCATCGACGGCGCGCAACCTGACGGCGCTGCTCGAAGAGGCTGGCGTGCGGCTGCCGGAAGGCGTGGTGCGGGCGTCGATTGGGCCGATCACGTCCGCCGCGTTGCGGGAGCTTGGATTGCCGCCGCATATTGAATCGGCAGAGGCATCGGTGGGTGCACTGGTGGATGCACTCTCGGGGTATTTCGCTCGGCGCTGAGGTGATACCGTTTCCGTTATGCGTGAGGCGTTGCTGAGGACGGAGTTGCCGGGGGTGCCGCTTCTGGCGCGTGGCAAGGTGCGGGACCTGTATGCGGTGGGGCATGATCTGCTATTTGTGGCGACGGACCGCATCTCTGCGTTTGATCATGTGCTCGGTTCGGGGATCCCGGAGAAGGGAAAGATCCTGACACAGATCTCGGAGTTCTGGTTCGAGTTTCTGAAGGATGTGGTGCCGAATCATCTACTCACTCCAGTGCCGCCCGAGGCCGAGGCGGTGATCGAGCGTTTCGCCGACCAGTTGCAGGGGCGCAGCATGGTCGTGCAGAGCGCGCGGATGTTTCCGGTTGAGTGTGTGGTGCGCGGATACATCTCGGGTTCCGCGTGGAAGGAGTATCGCGGGACGGGAGCGGTGTGCGGCATCCCGCTGCCTGCGGGCCTGGTCGAGTCGGATAGGTTCGCGCAGCCTATCTTTACCCCGGCAGCGAAGGTGAACACAGGTGGACACGACGAAAACATCACGTATGCGGACATGGAGGCAGTGGTGGGCGAGCAGACAGCGGCAGAACTGCGGCGCCTGTCGCTTGCGATCTATGGGAAGGCTTCGGAGTATGCGGCAGCGCAGGGTTTGATCCTTGCCGATACAAAGTTCGAGTTCGGTGTCGTTGCGGATGGGCACGGCGGCGAAATGATTATCCTTGCGGACGAGGTGCTGACGCCCGACTCGTCGCGCTATTGGCCAGCGGACGTCTACAAAGCTGGAGGCACGCAACCCAGCTACGACAAGCAGTTTGTGCGCGATTACCTGGAGCAGATCGGGTGGAACAAGCAGGCGCCGGCGCCGGAGCTTCCCGACGACGTAGTCGCGCGGACGCGAGAGAAGTACATGGAGGCGTTTCGCCTGCTCACCAGGCGGGATCGACTGAGAGGTGAGTAAGTCCGACGCCGTGACGGGTGTTGTCGCTCAGTGGAATGGACTGGACTGGCTGCTTGCGGGCGTACTCCTCCTGTCCACCTTGCGTGCCTTGATGCGGGGGTTCGTGCAGGCGCTTTTTGGAATTGCGGGTCTGCTGTGCGGCTTCGCACTCGCGCAGTGGGAAGATGGCGCCGCGGCCGTGTGGGTTGTGCGACAAGGATGGATCTCCTCGCCCCAGATCGCACGTGTGGTTTGTTATACGGCGATCCTGTCCGGGGTAATGGTTGCCGCCGGACTGGCCGGCGCATTGGCCCGGAGAACAGCGCACGCTGCGGGGCTCGGAATGGTGGATCGGCTGCTTGGCGGCCTGGTCGGCGCAGTGCGTGGAGTGCTGCTCGGCGTGGCCTTTGTGGTGATGGTGAAGGCGCTTATGCCCAATGCAGAGTGGCTTCGGAACTCGCAACTAAGTTCCTATTTCCTTGCTGCCGGTCATGCGGTATCCTTCGTTGTACCTCACACGCTTCGCTGAGGGTCCACTAGATTCAAGGGGTGAACTTGGGATCCGCGCGGTGCGCCGATCGCGAGGAATCTTAGCGATGCGATACAGTGAGAATTCCGTTGCGGCTCGAAATGAGGTAAGCCTTTGAAGCGCGAACTTGACTCGGTGGTGACCCAGATGTACGGCGCAGGGATCTCCTATGCTGACGCTGTCCGGCAATTCAAGCGTCGGTACATTCTGGAGGTTCTGGCACACCACAGGGGCAATCAGTGCAAGGCGGCGGAAGAGTTGGGCATGCATCGCAACACGTTGAGCCGGACGCTGGCGGAACTGGACATGAACACGGCGCAAATCCGAAACGGGATGCGTCGTCCGGTGATGAGCGAGCGGCCGAGGATGCAGATGACCGCGAACAGCCGCGACTCCCGCGGTGGGGTGTAACGCCGCTCCCGTCGAGAGATACCGCACGGGTCGCAAGTGCGCACGCCGCGCGTCTAAGATAATAGCCAGCCGATGATCAGGCCATACGAGTCGCGCGCGGATGCCGGCATGCGCCAAGGCGTGTGCGCGACCTTGTGCCTCCTGATGAGCCTTGGCCCTTCCCTTTTGGCCCAGCAGCAGCCACCAGTCAGTGCAGCGGGTGCAACGCAGCCCCTTGCACCGAGGCTCCCGATATATTCAAACGCCAGCAGTGCGACGGAGAGGGCAAGGACGGCCTATCTTGCGGGTGCGAAGGAGCTGGAACGGAGCAACTTTTCTGCCGCGCAGCGCGAATTTGCGCGCGCAACGCAGCTCGATCCGTCGCGCCAGGAGTATGGTATCGCGCTTGCCTTAGCGCAGGAGCACCACGTGACGGCGCTGGTGCAGCAAGCCGGCAAGGCGCGGCTCGCTGGGGACGGCGCTCGGGCGGAGACACTGCTAGCTGAAGCCCGTGCGATCGATCCGGAGAACCCGCTCGTCCTCGAGCACAGCCTGGCGGCAGCGTCCCTGCAGCCACGCGTAGCAGCATCGTTTGAACCTGCGCCGAGTCCGCAGGGCGAGACAGGAGAGCAACAGCCGCCGGCGATTGCAGAGCCGATCAAGCTGCAGCCTTCGCTTGCCACACCAAGCCTCCATCTCCGTGGCGATTCGCAGGAGGTGCTGCGGCAAGTCGCGGCGGCGTATGGAATTCGAACGACCTTTGACGATTCGATCGAGCGTAAGACATTGCGCTTCGATCTTGAAGGCCAGCCGTATGCCCGCGCAATGGAGATCGCCATGAACATGGCGCACGTGTTCGCGGTCCCGATCGACGAGACTTCCGTGCTGATCGCGAAGGAAGATCCGGCCAATCGAGCGCGCCTCGAGCCCCTGGTGCAGGAGACGCTCTACCTGGCAGGGATGACGCCGAACCAGTTGAATGACCTTGGGAACCTGGTGCGCGGCTTGTTCGGGGTGCGACAGACGACGGTCCAGGCAGGAAGCCAGACCATGGTGGTGCGTGCGCCCGCGGAGGTCTTGGGTCCGCTGAATCGAACGATTCAGGACCTGCTCGATCCCGATACCGACATTATGCTGCAGGTGAAACTTTATGAGATCGACCTGACGCACACGCGGAACATAGGGGCGACGATTCCTACGCAGGCTGGCGTCTACAGCGTGAATGCGGCGGCCGACCAGATCGTGAGCCAGAATCAATCCTTGGTGCAGCAGGCTATTGCCCAGGGATACATCAAGCCGGGCACGAGCAATCTACAGATCGCGTTGGCGCTCATCGGGCTTGGATTAGTACAGAGCAGCCTTGCCGCGAGCACCGTCGGCTACTTCGGCGGAGGGCTTACGTTGGCGGGAATCACGGAGACTGGTTCCGTGGGCTTCAATCTTGGATTGAACCAGTCGGATACGCGCACTTTGGATGATGTGGAGATGCACCTTGGCGATGGTCAGGCGGGTACATTCCGGTCAGGCACGCGGTATCCAATCACGACTTCGACGTATACGACGGGCTTATCGACTGCCGCTTCGTCGTTGAGCTCGGCGACGATCAACGGGGTCAGCGTAGCGAGTCTGCTCTCGCAATTTGCGGGTGGAAGCAGTGCAACGATTCCGCAGGTGACCTACGAGGATCTTGGCGTGACGTTGAAGGCTACACCGGCGATCGAGAAGTCGGGGCGCATCAACCTGGCGCTTGATATGAAGATCGAAGCGCTTGCCGGAGGGTCGCTGGATGGCAACCCGATCCTGGCGAATCGGCAGTTTGTTTCGACAATCAGCGTGAACGACGGCGAAACCGCCATGCTGGTGAGCAGCACGAATCGATCTGAAACCGCCGCGGTGAGCGGGATCCCGGGTCTTAGTGAGCTTCCGGGATTTCAAGTTCCATTGGACAAGAACGTGATTCGCGACACCGGCCAGCTGGTGGTGCTGATCACGCCGCACATTGTGAAGCGCCGTTCGAACCTGCTCGCAGGGCCACGCATTCCCATGCGGGTGCATGAGGAAGGGCCGGCGAGCGGACCGGTGCCACCGGGAAACTAGCGGGTACACAGCGGAGTGTCAGCCAGGCTTAAGGCGCGTTGACCCACGATGGATGCGCAGCTATACTTTGGAAATACGAGCGGGAGTAGCTCAGTGGTAGAGTGCTTCCTTGCCAAGGAAGATGTCGCCGGTTCGACCCCGGTCTCCCGCTCCAGAAGTCCTCTACTGCGATAGACTCTTCCAGAGCCCGGGCGTGTCATCACAGACAGGCCAATATGAGGCGCGGTACCCAAGTGGTAAGGGAGAGGTCTGCAAAACCTTTATGCGTCGGTTCGATCCCGACCCGCGCCTCCAGTTCTTCTGCAGTACTCTCCATAATCCAACACTCTAGATGTCATTTACGGACAAAGGCGCGGTTACCTCGCGTCGTGGGTGAGTGCGGTGATGATCGCAGTGAAAGCTGGCCACTGGGCGATGAGCTCTGCGCGGGAACCTGAGCGGTAGTCGTCGAAGTCGAATCCTGGAACTACGGTGCAGCCCAGCAGCGCCCAGCGACCGGCCGGCGCGAGCCGCGACCCTTGCCAGATGCCGCGGGGAACAAGCACCTGCGGACGTTCTCCGCTGCGCAGATCAGTGCCGATCCGCGTGATTGAGCCTTGGCCATCGGGGAGTAGCTGCAGCATCTCGACCGTGTCGCCGGCGTAGAAGTGGAAGAGTTCGTCGGACTCAAGCAGGTGCATCTCGCTGAAGGTGTCGGGTTCGAGCAGATAGTAGATCGCGGTCCCGGTGTGTCGCGGGCCTGAGTAGCGGCCGTCGGCGAAGGTGGCGGCGGGGAGCATCTCGCCGGACTCGTAGGTGCGCGTGAACCAGCCGCCTTCGCGTGGATGTGGCGTGAGGTTGAGGATCTGCTTTACCTCTTCGGCGGACAACGCGGGCGCGCTATGCTGTAGGGAATCCATACCAATCAACTTTACCTTCGCAGTGCCGGAGCCGCGAGACCACATGCTCAGCCGACTGGAACGATACTTCGGATTTGCGGAACATGAGACGACGTGGCGGACGGAGCTGCTGGCCGGTCTGACCACGTTCGTCACGATGGCGTACATCATCTTCGTGAATCCGGCGATCCTGTCGCAGACAGGGATGCCACTGGCGGCGGTGACGACTTCGACGTGTTTGTGTGCGGCGCTGGGATCGTTCCTGATGGGCGGCGCTGGCGAACTATCCGCTCGCCCTGGCGCCGGGGATGGGATTGAACGCTTACTTCACCTACACAGTGGTGAAGGGCATGGGTGTGCCTTGGCAGACCGCCCTGGGTGCGGTGTTTCTGTCCGGCGTTATCTTTCTGCTGCTGACGTTTGGTGGCATCCGGCAGCGGCTGGTGGCGGCGATTCCCTACCAGCTTCACGCGGCGGTGGCGGGCGGGATAGGGTTGTTCATTGCGTTCATCGGGCTGCGGAACTCGGGCATTATCGTTCCGAGCGCGTCGACCACGGTGACGCTGGGCAATCTCCATGCGCATGACACGCAGCTTGCGATCTTTGGCATCGTGTTGATTGCGGTGCTGCAGGCGTACCGCGTGAAGGCTTCGATGCTGATTGGAGTTCTGGGCACGCTGGCGCTTGGGATTGCGTTGCACCAGGTGAAGTATGCGCCGTCGACGTTCAATCCGATGGCGATTCGCGACACTGCGTTTCATCTTGATCTTCGCGGCGCGCTGCGGATGAACGCGCTGGAGATCATCTTCGTGTTTCTGTTCGTCGATCTGTTCGACAACATTGGCACGCTGGTCGCCGTGACGGAGCGGGCGGGACTGATCGCGGAGGACCATACGATTCCTCGGCTGGATCGGATCTTCTTTGCGGACGCGACGGCGACGGTGGTGGGTTCGCTGGCGGGTACGTCTACGGTGACGAGTTATATCGAATCGTCGGCGGGCGTGGCAGCGGGCGGGCGGACGGGCGTGACGGCGATTACGACTGGCGTTTTGTTTCTGCTGGCGATCTTTGTGGCGCCGGTGGTGGGCGCGATCCCTGACTTCGCGACCGCTCCGGCTTTGATTCTGGTTGGCGCGTTGATGGTTGCGGGAGCGGCGCGGATCGACTGGGAGGAGCCGCGGGTGGCGATTCCGAGCTTTCTTACGCTGGTGACGATTCCGTTGACGTACTCGATCGCCACCGGGCTGTCGTTCGGATTGATCAGCTTCGCGGTACTTGAGGTGGCGACCGGGCGGGGGCGGCGGCAGCACTGGATGCTGTATCTGTTGGCGGTGCTGTTTCTGGCGCGGTTCATGTACCTGGCGCACTGAGGAGCCGGGCTGTTGACTTCCCTGCTACCCTCCCCCCCCGGGAGTCAGTCAGCGTTTCTTTGAGGCAATTGAAGTTAGCCAGGGGGAGTGACGCTTTGGTACACAGAACTTAAAATCGCCAACGTGCAGCAGATCGCCAGCGTGCAGCAGATCGCCAGCGTGCAGCACGATGACGTTCCTCTTATGTATTTGTTCGTATGTCTTAATTGTACCGGATTGCCCATATCTCAACGACCAAGTTTATTCGCCCCGGAATGAATGACTTAGCTTGTTTTGGGGCTTGACACGCGAGTTTGCCCGGAAAATCGCAAAAAATAGTTTGGCCACCCGCCAAACGGTGCGTGTGGGGCTGAGATTCGGGCCGGGAGGGTCTGCCCTCCGTGCTGAAAGCCGGGCAGCGGCAGGCGGCGAGCGATGGTACGCCGTCTGCGCGGTTTGAGCCGACTACCGGGCCAGCACGGCCGGGTAGAGAAGCATAGCCGTCTGGTCCGATGTGGCCTTGGAGGTGGGGTGGATGGTCAGGATGGCCAGTTCCCGGCGGGCGGGTTTGATGTCGAGGCCGAGCTGGCTGTGGAGCAGTGCGAAGAGTTGGTCGTGGGTGCGGTACTCGGGCAGCTCGAAGTTGTAGAGGCCGGCAAGGTGGGTTTCGTCGACGATGGGCCGCTCGAGTTCCTGTTCGAGGGTGCGGGCCAGCGAAGCAAGAGAAGTCGCATGCGCGGTGAGGCCGGCAGTGGAGATGCCGGGGCAGGAGCGTCCGGCGAGGGTGACGGTCTCGGCGAGCGGTGCTTCGGAGCCGGCGGAGTCAAAGGTGGGCTGGTGGTCCGAGTCGGCGGCGGAATAGCCGACAAAGGCAAGCGCGGCGGGTGCACCGTGCGCTGCGGAGGCGCGGACGGGGTGGAGACCGGGGCCGGGCCCGTTGGGGGCAGACAGCACGTAGACATCGACGGAGCGGGTTTCAAGTGCGGCGGCAAGGTGGAAGCGCGTTTGCACGGCGGCGGCGAGGATGGTCTGGACGGTTTGGTCGGACTCGTCGCCGGCGAGCGGGAGGCTGATGTCGAAGCGGGCCGGATCGGCGGAGGCTGCGGGCAGCCGAAGGTCGATGCGGGCGGGCTCGATGCCGTAGACGTGGGCGAGGAGGCCACGGAGGTCGAAGCCCTGGACGCACCAGAGGGTAGGTCCGATGTCGACCGAGGTTGTGCCGGCGGGAAGGGCTGTGGGCGTGATGCGGACGTCGTAGGAGGGACCGGGGGACAGCCTGACGCGGATGGCCTGCGCCTGTGGAGACGTGGCCGCCGCCAGGAGAAGAGCAACAAGGAGAGACCTGAGGAAGAAGTGTTTCATGGCACGTACCTGTATTTCCCCATGTGGTGGGGAGGGCGAGAATTGCACTTTGGGTAGAGCTTGCAGGCAGGAAGTTGTAGCAGAGGTGGAGCAGGTAACCGGGCTGTTGCTTTTTTTGTTGTGTCGGATTTGTTGCCCGTCCGCGCTTCAAGGTTGGATGCTGTTTTTGAGCGAACCGTAAGAGTTAACACGGTTTAAGCCGGGGGCGGCTTGCTCTCGATTGATGGGAGCTTTCTGTCGATTACTGGGTTCGCGGGTGCGGCGGAAGAGCCTTGCTCTAGAACCACCCTGGAGAGTCCCACCCTTTGCCGTGAAGCTGCAAAGGATGAGCTACCCCGAGCGTTGTGGGTGAACCGAGGGGCGGAGTGGAGGAGTTTGGGGCTAGGCGGTGCGGGCGTGGATGAGATCTGCAGCGCGGGAGGCGGCTTCTGCGAGGTTGCGGTGATGGATGGTGAAGAGAGCGAGTTCGAGGCGGTCTGAGACACCGGTCTTGTCGTAGATGGAGCGCAGGTAATTTTTGATGACCTGCTCCTTGGTGTTGAGCTGGGTAGCGATGACCTTGTTTTTGCAGCCCTGGGCGATCAGCGCGACGATCTGCATTTCCTTGGGGGTAAGGCGATCACGGACGCGGGCGCCGACGGCGTCCTGGGCGGCGATGGAGGTGATGTTTGTGGGCTGGACGCAGCGTTGTCCCTGGCCGACGCGACGGACGAGGTCGAGCAAGGCGGGGCCGTCGACACCACGGAAGAGAACGCCGTCGATGGCGCGCGCGAGTGGGTCCGGTACCTCAAAGCCGTTGTCGGCGATAAGGATGATGCGGTGGCCGGCGGCACGGGCGCGCTGGCAGACGGTGATCAGATCGGGCGTGAGCGAGGAGGACACAAGCACGGAGCAGCCGCGGAAGCTATCGATGGCGGTGGAGAGGCGGGTGGGATCGTCGCATTGTGCAACGATGCGCATATCGTCTTCGAGGGCGAGAGTGCGCGCGGCGCCGGCGCGAAAGATGGCCTGGTTGTCGGCAAGAATGATGCGGTTCATAGTCCGTCTGGTCTCCTGACGCGGCGGTTGCGCGTTCAGAGGGTTTATCGGCGGCGAGAGCGGAAGGACAGGTGTTGTCTACAATTCGTACAGGGATGATGTGCGGCGCCTGAGGCCCAGCGTTCAGGGTCGGGGGAGTTTGTGAACCGTGCGCTCCGGGGACGGAATCGAATGGGAGCATGATAACCCCGACGCTCTGACTTGCAGCATCCATGTCGGCGTTTGGGACGGGATAGACGTAGCGCCGCCCGGACTGAAGGACGCGCAGTGGAACAGAAAGGGCCGGCGACGGCGGGGACGACATGGCGAAACCGATTCTTCTGGCGATCGACGACGATATCAGTGTACTGGCCGCAGTTGTGGAAGACCTGCGGCGGCATTATGGGCAGGAGTACAGAATTCTGCGTGCGGCCTCCGGACAGGCTGCGCTGGATATGTGCCGGCAGCTTGTAGAGCGGAAGGATACGGTTGCGCTGTTTCTGAGCGATCAGCGGATGCCGGGAATGACGGGCGTCGAGTTTCTGCAGCAGGCGATGGCGCTGTATCCGGATGCGAAGCGGGTTCTGCTGACGGCATATGCGGATACGGAGGCGGCGATCCGGGCGATCAACTCGGCCAAGATCCACTACTACCTGAACAAGCCCTGGGATCCACCGGAGGAGAAGCTGTACCCGGTGCTGGACGATCTGCTTGAGGCGTGGAAGCAGGGGTACAAGGCGCCGTATGAGGGGATCCGCGTGATTGGGACGCGGTGGTCGCCGAACGATCATGCGGTGCGGGATTTCCTGTCGCGCAACCGGATTGAGTACAAGTGGCTGGATCCACAGGCAAACGACGAGGCGCTGACGCTGCTGAAGGAGAAGGGCCTGGACGACGCCAAGCTGCCGGTGGTCGTGTTCGGCGATGGGACAGCGCTTAGTAGAGCCGAGTTCGACGGAGCTGGCAGAGAAGATCGGGCTGCGGACGCAGGCGAAGGAGGAGTTCTACGACGTGATCGTCGTGGGGGCGGGGCCGGCGGGCCTGGCGGCGGGGGTGTATGGAGCAAGCGAAGGGCTGCGGACGCTGATCGTTGAGGCGGAGTCTGTGGGTGGGCAGGCCGGGTCGAGCTCGCGGATCGAGAACTACCTTGGGTTTCCGCAGGGATTGAGCGGGGATGAGCTGGCGAAGCGGGCGTTTCTGCAGGCGAATCGGCTGGGCGCGGAGTTTCTGACGCAGCGGGTGACGTGTATCCGCTCAGAGAATGGGTATCACCTGCTGTCGATGAGCGATGGGCGCGAGCTGTCGTGCCATGTGTGCCTGATCTCGACGGGGGTGTCGTATTGCCGGCTGGGGATTCCGGGGAGGAGCGGTTTGCAGGCGCGGGCATCTATTATGGCGCGGCGAAGACGGAGGCGATGAGCTGCGCGGACGAGGAGATCTACCTGGTGGGCGGCGCGAACTCGGCCGGGCAGGCGGCGATGCACTTTTCGCGGTATGCGGCGAAGGTGCATATGCTGGTGCGCGGGGAGGGTCTGCGGGCGGAGCATGTCGAAGTATCTGATCGACCAGATTGAGGCAACGCCGAATATTGTGGTCGAGACGAATACGGAGGTTTCGGGGTTGGACGGGGATGGGCACCTGGAGTGCCTGACGCTGAAGACTCCGACGGGCGAGGTACGGCGTGGGGCGAACTCGCTGTTCATCTTTATCGGCGCGGCGCCGAAGACGGACTGGCTGCCGAAGACGATTGCGGTGGATGGGAAGGGCTTCATCCTGGCGGGGCCGGACTTGAAGGCGAAGGCGGCGGATGCGTGGAAGCTGGGGCGCGAGCCGTACCTGCTGGAGACCAGTGTGCCGGGAATCTTTGTGGCGGGGGATGTGCGGTATAACTCCGTGAAGCGATGCGCGTCCGCGGTGGGCGAGGGATCGATCGCGGTGCAGTTCATGCACCAGTACCTGGCGACGTTGTAGATGGAGCTTTGGTTGTAGGTCGCTGCGGGCAGATCTCTGAACCCGCGGCGGTTTGTGGCGCGTCTGATCTAGAGGGGCTGCTGCACGAACGGGTGATGGACGGGTCGCACGGAGGTTGGGCAGGATGATGGGGTGCTGGCTGTGAGCGAGTTGACGGAGATGCAGAGCGGCGTGGCGGGGCTGGACGATGGCCTGATGCAGAAGCTGCGCCGGGTGCAGATCCTGCAGACGCTGCCGGAGAGCGAGTTGCAGTGCCTGCAGGATGCGCAAGCGGGTGACGCTCGGAGCCGGGGAGTTCATGGCGCGCCAGGGGGAGATGGCGACGCTTCTTCTGGATCCTGCTGGAGGGCGAGTTGCGGATCTTTTCCGACGCTGCCGGACGGCGGCGAACAGGTCTGGGCAACGCTGCCGGCAGGGACTGCGCTGGGCGAGCTTCCTCTGCTGGCGAACGTGCCCGAACTCGTCGAACGTGCAGACGACGGTGGAGTCGGATGCTGCTGCAGTTGGATGAGCAGCAGTTCTGGAACCTGATGACGACCTGCCCGGGCGTTCGCAAGGCTGTGCTGGGCAACATGGCGTACCGGTTTCAGAAGTTCCAGAGCTCGATGGTGCAGCAGGAGAAGATGGCGGCGCTGGGGACGCTGGCCGCGGGCTTGATGCATGAGCTGAATAATCCTGGCGCGGCGGCGGTGCGGGCGGCGTCGCAGCTGCGCGACAACCTGCTGCGCATGCACCGGCTGACGGCGAAGTTCAGCAAGGCACACCTGAGCGATGAGCAGAAGGCCTGCATGTTTGAGCTGCAGGAGTACGCGCTGGCCAAGGCGAAGCCGGTGCAGATGAATTCGCTCGAGCAGAGCGATGCCGAAGAGTCGCTGGCGGAGTGGATGGAGGGCGCGGACGTGGAAGATGCATGGAAGATCGCGCCTACGCTGGTGTCGATTGGGATCGATTCGGACGAGCTTGACGTGTGCGCGCAGCGAGTTCCCCGGGCCGTTTTTCTCGGATGCGCTGAACTGGCTGGAGGCGCTGGTGTCGAGCATGCACCTGGTGTCCACGATCGAAGAGTCGATCGGGCGCATCTCGGGGCTGGTGAAGGCTGTGAAGACGCTATGCGTATGAGGGCAAGGGCCAGAAGCAGACGGTGGATGTGAATGAAAGCATACAGGCGACGCTGGTGATCCTGGCGCACAAGATGCGGGAGAAGCAGATCGCGGTCGAGAAGGAGTTCGGTGCGGACCTGCCGGCGCTGGTCAGCGAGTGCTCCGGGCTGAACCAGGTCTGGACGAATCTGCTGGACAACGCGATCGATGCAGCGAAGGAGAACGGGCATATCCGCGTGAGGACGTGGGCGGAGGAGACGCGGGATGCGACAGGGGCTGCCAAGCAGTTCCTGTCAGTGGCCATTGAGGATGACGGGGCCGGGATTCCGCTCGAAAGCCAGTCGCACATCTTTGATCCGTTTTATACGACAAAGCCAGCGGGCGTGGGGACGGGCCTGGGGCTTGGGATCGTGCAGCGAATCGTGGACCAATATCGTGGCACGATTACGTTTTCGTCTGAGCCGGGGCGGACTGAGTTTCGGGTGCGGCTTCCGCGGGAGCGGAGTTAGACTGGCCTGCGGAGGCGGACGAGTACGATGGCACTGGCACCTTTTCACATTGCGTTTCCCGTGGATGATCTGGAAACGGCACGGGCGTTTTATGGGGGGACGCTGGGGTGTCCGGAAGGACGCAGCTCAGACACGTGGATCGACTTCGACTTATACGGGCATCAGATTGTGGCACACCTGAAGCCGGGTGCAAAGTCTCAGCCGGTACATCGGTCGACGGTAGACCTGCACGATGTTCCGATACCGCACTTCGGCGTGGTGCTGCCGATGAAGGAGTGGCATGCCCTGGCGGAGCGGATGACAGCGGCTGGGGTGGAGTTCGTGATCGAACCGCATGTGCGCTTCAAGGGTCAGACGGCGGAGCAGGCGACGATGTTCTTTCTTGATCCGACGGGCAATGCGCTGGAGTTCAAGGCCTTTGAGAACCTGTCGCTGATGTTCGCAAAGTAGGTAAAGGCCCGTGGCGGTCTGGCCTGAGTGGAGCCAGGCCGCACGATGTTTTTTCTGCATTTTCGGCAAATTCCCCGCAACTTTTTAGTTCGCAACTACCTTCCTGAGTCTGCGTTTTGACTAGCAGCACGCCGCTTCCAGAGGGCTGCAGGAAGGCCGGTTTGCTATGCCTCTATTGACGGTTGCACGTGCTGCACGTTCTGTTGGCTTTTCCCGGCTTCTTGCGCCCGCTGTGATGGCGGCGTGCCTTTAGATCTCTGGCTGTGGGGCTCGGGTTTATGGCCCGCCGCCCCCTCCGCTTGCGCCCTACAACGGCAGTGCGCTGCTGGCGGAGGCCGATCACCGGGGCTTCCGGTCGGGGGCTGAAGATGGTGCGCGGGATGCGGCCGGCGGCCTCGGCTATCATCCGCGGCGGGACCGGAGGTACGCTGAGACGCCAGGCTATGATCCGGCTGCGGGCCCTTATCCGCCGTATCGGGATACGTTTCAGAATGCGTATCTGCGCGGGTATTCCGAGGGCTTTCGTCATCCCTAGTTTTCTGTCGTGAAACCATTTCCCTATGGCATAGCGGCGGGTGTATAACTCTGGGGCGCAAACAGTGTGGTGTTGTCCTGTCGTCTGGAAAGGCGACCGCATTTCGCATTGGGCGCACGAATTCTCCACAGGAGTTTACGCCATGGTGTCCAGAACCGGCTTACTACTTGCTGCGGCCGCTGCTCTTCCCTTCTCTCTCGCCGCCGCGAGCCTGGCGCAAGGAGGACCTGCGCCGGGAGATCCGTCACTGCCTTCCGTGACGGGCGAGATGCCGCCGAAGACCTGGGTGGACAAGGATACCGGGCACCGGGTGTGGCGGGTCTCCGATGAGCCGAACTCGGGGGCGTTCTACTTCAACGTGAACGCGTTTACGCCCGACGGCAAGCAGATGGTCTACAACTCGCCGAGCGGCATTATGGCGCTGGACCTGGCGACGATGAAGAGCAAGCTGCTGGTGGCGAACCCGCCGCGGCCGGCCGGACGCCGCAGCAGGCGGACGCGGCGGCTTTGGCATGGGTGCGCGCGCGATCGTAGTGGGGCACAAGACAAACAGCATTTTCTATACGAAGATACGATCCGGCTACTCGGGTGAACGCGGTTTATAAGGCGGACACGCATACGGGCGAGTCGCGGAAGCTGATTGATCTGCCGCCACACGTAAGCGTGGCCAGCGTGAACGCGGATGAGACGCTGGGCGCGGGGACGTATAACGAGTCTGATCTGACGGGCAGTGATCCCAATGCACCGAATGCGTTTGGCGCTCCTGTGGACCGCCGCGCAGCAGGGAGCCTTCGGCGGACGCGGCGGATCGGGTGGCGCTCCGACGGCGCCGATTCGCGACGGCTCAGAATGCGGTGCTCGGCACGGCGAATGTGCAGTCCGACGACAAGGGCACGATGATGGAGCGGCGGCTGGCGGCGCGCATCCCGGTGGTGATGTTTACGATTCGGCTGGAGCCGGGGCCGAATGGCGAGAAGGCCGGGACGATCAAGCCGCTGTTTCATTCGACGGACTGGATCGGGCACATGCTGTTTTCGCCGACCGATCCGACGCTGATCATGTATTGCCATGAGGGCATGTGGCAGAAGGTGGATCGCATCTGGCTGATCCACACCGACGGCACGCAGAACACGCTGATTCACAAGCGCACGATGGTGATGGAGATTGCGGGCCACGAGTTCTGGGGACTTGACGGCAAGACGATCTGGTACGACTGGCAGTATCCGAAGGGCGAGGACTTTTTCGTCGCGAGCTACGACCTGACGACAAAGAAGCGCACGGCGTATCACCTGCAGCGCAACGAGTGGTCGATTCACTTCAACCTGACGCAGGACCTGGACATGTTCTGCGGCGATGGCGGCGATCCGGGGCAGGTGGCGCAGGCTCCGGATGGCGAGTGGATCGAGTTGTTCCGGCCGCAGATGATGGGCGGGACCGAGGGTGCGCTGAACAGCCCCGACTTCTTCCAGCCCGGGGTGTTCCACTCCGAGCACCTGGTGAATATGGCGCACCACAACTACCGTGCGGAGCCGAATCCGCGCTTCTCGCCGGACAAGAAGTACGTGTTCTTTACCAGCAACATGTTTGGCCGCGAGTTACGTGTTCGCAGCTGAGGTGGCGAAGGCTACGGACACGCATGATGCGGTGTCGACGCCGGAACTCGCGACGAAGTACAACCCGATTATGCCTACGCCCACGACTACGGCGAAGTAGTGTGCCGCTTTGCTGCTCGACGGCTGAGCGCACCCCATGTTGAATGTGTCACATCAGGAGTGTCATGAATCTGCGTACGATGGCGTTGGCGTTTTTATCTGGCATGGCCCTGGTGGCGTTTATTCCGGCAAGTGCGAGGGCGGCTCAGCAGACGCTGCGGTGGGCCCCGGAAGGTGGTGCAGTTCACGACGGGATGGAAGTTCAACCTGGCGGACGCCGCCGGCGCAGAGCGGCCTGATTTCGACGACGCGGGCTGGAAGGATGTGACGTTGCCGCACGACTGGTCGATTGCTGGGCCGGTGAAGGAGGATGCTCCGGCGCGTGGAGCGGGCGGGTTCTTCCCTGCGGGCATCGGCTGGTACCGCAAGACGTTTACCGGCCCGCGCGGATGCGAGTCGGCGCGGCGCGTCGTTTGTGGTGTTTGATGGCGTGATGGCGAACTCCGATGTGTACCTGAACGGCGAACTGCTGGGGCATCGGCCGTATGGGTATGTGAGTTTTGTATATGAGCTGACGCCGCACTTGAAGCCCGGGGCAAATGTGCTGGCGGTGAGGGTGGATGACTCGAAGCAGCCGGCGAGCCGCTGGTATCCGGGGGCGGGTATCAACCGCGAGGTGCGACTGATTACGACGGACGACATCCACATTGTGCCGTGGGGGACGTTTGTTACGACGCCGAGCGTAAGTGCGGATACGGCGACGATTCATGTGCGGAGTGCGGTTACAAATCAGGCTTCGAGCGCGGCGAACTGTCCGCCTGCAGGTGCGGCTGGTGGCGCCGGATGGCAAGGTGGTGAAGACGTTTGAATCGAGCGGGGCGCAAGCGGTGGAGTGCCGGGCGGGAGCGCGGATCTTGAGGCGGAGACGACGATCGCGCATCCGGACCGGTGGGACATGGACCATCCGGCGCTGTACACGGTGCATGCGACGGTGCTGCGGGACGGCAAGGCTGTCGATGATGAAGATGTGCCGTTCGGCATGCGCGAGTTCCACTTCGATGCGGACAAGGGATTCTTTCTGAACGGCGTGCACCACAAGGTGTACGGCGTAGCGCTGCACACTGACGGTGGCGCGATGGGCACCGCGGTACCGCTGGCGGTGTGGGAGCGCAGGCTGACGGAGTTGCGGAAGCTGGGCGTAAATGCGATCCGCACGGCGCATAATCCGCCCGCACCGGAGTTTCTGGACCTGTGCGATCGGATGGGTTTCCTGGTGATGGACGAGATGTTTGACTGCTGGACGGTGGCGAAGAATCAGTACGACTACCATCTGTACTTCAAGGACTGGAACGTACGCGATACGACGGACACGGTGATGCGCGACCGCAACCATCCGAGCATCATTCTGTGGTCGGCGGGCAATGAGATCCACGACACGCCGAACCCGGAGATTGCGATTCCGATCCTGAAGACGCTGGTGGAGACGTTCCACAAGAACGATCCGACGCGGCCGGTGACGCAGGCGCTGTTCCGTCCGAATGCGAGCCACGACTATGACGATGGGCTGGCCGATCTGCTGGATGTGGTGGGGCAGAACTATCGCGAGCAGGAGATTCTTGCGGCGCACGCGCAGAAGCCGACGCGCAAGATCATCGGCACGGAGAACACGCACGATCGCAACCAGTGGGTCGCGATGCGGGATCATCCGGAGTACTCGGGGCAGTTTCTGTGGGCCGGCATTGACTACCTCGGCGAGTCGGGTAGATGGCCGGGGATCGGGTCGGGCTCTGGCCTGCTGCTGACGACTGGACTGACGCGGCCGCGTGCGCTATGAGCGGGAGAGTTGGTGGACGACGGCGCCGATGGTGTCGATCGCGCGGCGGGTGCAGGCGGCGCGGCAGGGGCCGGTCGATCCGGGCTATGCGAATGCCACTTCGACCAGCCAGGCTGCGGCCCCCGGTGACACCGAGGTGCCGGGAGCAGCGCAGGCGCCGCTCGACCCTTCGGTGCGGTTCTCGCAGCCACTGCTTGCGGACTGGACTCCGAAGAGTGCGGAGCCTCATAGCGAGAAGGTGGAGGTCTATACGAATGCTGAGGAGGTTGAGCTGTTTCTGAATGGGAAGTCGCTGGGCACGCAGAAGCTGCATGCGGACGCGAGCCCCATCAGTTATGACGTACCGTTTGCGCCGGGAACGCTGAAGGCTGTGGCGCGGAAGGCCGGGAAGGAAGTTGCGACGGATGACGTTGAAGACGGCGGGTAAGCCGGCGAAGCTGCTGCTCGTGGCGGACAAGCCGAGTGTGCCGCTGACGCCAGACTGGAACGATGTGCGATACGTGACGGCGACGCTGGTGGATGAGGCGGGGACGCGGGTTCCGGATTCGGTGACGGAGGTGCAGTTCGCGGCGAAGGGCGCGGGGAGCGTGATCGCGGTGGACAACGGCAACATGCAGGATCACGAGCCCTTCCAGGCGACGGAGCGGCGGCTGTACGACGGGAATGTGTGCGCGATCGTGCGTGGAACTGGAGCGGCCGGCAACGTCACTGTGACGTGCGAGCGCTCCCGGTGTGACAGGCGCGAGCGTGGTGTTGATGGAGGGTCCGGTGTCGAAAGAAGATGGACTGATCGCACCGTGGCATACGGGCGAGCGGAGCTTCTGAGTGGGTGCGGGTCGATGTGGACGCGGCGGCAATTCGTTGCAACGAGTACAGCGGCCGCCGCTGGGAGCAGACTGGCGACGGGCTTCGGGTGGGGTCAGCAGAGGGTGCTTCCATTCATCGACAGCCACGTGCATGTCTGGAAGCACGATGCGAGGTTTCCGTTTGCGGCGGGAGCGCATGTACCCGCGGAGGATGCGTCGGTCGAGATGCTGCTTGCGCTGATGGAGGCGAATGAGGTGCTCGCACCGGTGATGATCCAGGTGATCCACTATCGCTATGACAATGCGTACCTGGCGGATGTGCTGCGACGGTATCCGCAGAAGTTCCATGGAGTGTGCCGCGTCGATCCGGATGACCCGAACGCGCCGGATGAGCTGCGCAGGCTGACCGAGGAGCATGGGTTTCGCGGGGTACGGCTGAGTCCGGCCGCGGGGGCGGCAGGGCGACTGGATTCGCGGGCCCAGGATGGCGCCGCTGTGGCGGAGATGTGCGGATTTGAAGGTGCCGATGACGCTGCTGATTCCGGTGGATCGACTGCCGGACATTTATGGGTTGATCGAGGCCAATCCCGATGTGCAGGTGGTGATCGATCACATGGCGGATTCTCCTGCGAATGAGCCTGCGAAGCTGGAGCTATTGCTTGCGCTGGCGCGGTATCCGCGGGTGCACGTGAAGATCTCGCACATGTGGACGGTGTCGCGCGAGGTGTTCCCGTATGCGGATGCGGCGGCGCAGGTGCGGAGGCTCGTTGGGGCTTTTGGGGCCGAGCGGTTGATGGCGGGCACGGACTGGCCGGTGTCGTTGAAGCAGGTGTCGTATGCGCAGGCGGTGCGGTTGTTTCGAGTTCACCTGCCGTTCCTGTCGGCGGCAGAGCACGAGGAGATTTTATTTCGGACGGTGCAGCGGGTGTGGCCCTTCGGATTCGATACCGTGGGTGGGGCGACGGCTCGAAGCGCATCTTAACTGGACGAGTGCGGAGGTGCGGGATGAATCGGCGACGCTTTGCTGCTGTAATCGGGGCCATGGGGCTTGCGGGTGCGGGCGGTGGGTTCGCGGACGGCGTGCCTGCGGACGAGAAGGGCCGTGGAGAACAGCCCGAGTTGCTGCGCCTTACGGTGAACGGGTGGATGCCGAACAACGCGCGCCTGCCGGTGCTGTTGTATCGCGGGGCAATCCAGCATGCGGGCGGCGATGCCGCGGCGATGTTCGAGGAGACATTTCGGCGGAATGGATGGCCTCCCGAGTGGCGCAATGGGGTGTATGACTTCCATCACTACCACTCGACTGCGCATGAGGTGCTTGGGTTTGCCGCCGGGCATGCGCGGCTGATGCTGGGCGGGGAGGGCGGACATGAGGTTGAGGTTCAGGCGGGAGACGTGGCTGTGCTCCCGGCCGGGACAGGCCACTGCAGGCTGGCGGCGAGCGAGGACTTCCTGGTGGTGGGCGCGTATCCGCCAGGACAGAGCTGGGACATCTGCCGCGCTGCGGCTTCGGCGGAGACGATGGACCGGATGCGGCAACTTCCCTTCCCCAAATCGGATCCGGTGTCGGGTGCGGGTGGGCATCTGGTGCGACTCTGGAGTTAGCGGCGGCGCGTGCCACGGGAACTTTTAAGAGCGCGCGGAGTCTATGGTAGGAGCCGCAGCTAAACTGCAGCCGCACGAAAGGCTCTTCTGTGTCACTCCGCCAGCACGTGGTTCGTCCGCTCTTTGTCATTCTTCTTCTTTCCCCGCTCTACCAGCGTTGCCTCGTGGCGCAGAAAGTGGCGTCGTCGACGGCGAGGCGCGCTGCCGTGGAAGGAGCTGCCACTCCGGAGCTGCCTGTGACGCGTGTGGCGCTTTACAAGAACGGGGTGGGCTTCTTCGAACATGTGGGGCATGTATCGGGCGATGGCCGTGTCACGATCGACTTTACCACCGCTCAGTTGAACGATGTGCTCCAGTCGCTGACCGCTATCGATCTTAACGGCGGACGCATTGCAGGTGCGGGTTACAACTCGACTACGCCGGTGGAGCAGCAGTTGAAGGCTCTCCCATTGGGGCTGGGCGAGGAGCCGACGGAGGTTGGATTCTTCAATGCGATTCGCGGGGCGCGGGTGGAGGTGCGTGGCGCGGGGGCCGTGGTCGTGGGCCGGCTGATGAACGTGGAGGTGGTGTACGGGACGGCGAAGGATGGACAGCAGGGCGCGGAACGACGGCTGCTGACGGTGGTTGGCGATGCGGGCGAGGTACGGACGGTGGAGCTTACGCCGGCGACCTCGGTACGGCTGCTGGACAATGACCTGCACGTGGATGTGACGCGGTATTTGCAACTGCTGGCAAGCACACGAAACCAGGGCCTTCGTCACCTTACGCTGGAAGATAACGGCATCGGCACGCGGGAGTTGCGGGTGAGCTATATCTCCGAGGTGCCGGTGTGGAAGTCGACGTATAGGATTTTGTTTACGGAGCCCGCCAAGGGCGGGGCGGCAGGTGCGAAGCAGACGGCTACGCTGCAGGGCTGGTCCGTGGTGGACAACACAACGGGTGCGGACTGGGATCATGTGCAGCTTTCGTTGATCGCGGGGGCACCGCAGAGTTTTATCCAACCGCTGAGTGTGCCGTACTACTCGCGGCGGCCGGAGATCCCGCTACCGCAGGAGGCGCAGTTGAGCCCGCAGACTCATGAGAGTGGAGACAGTGGCTCTCCTGTTGCGAAGGCTGCAGCACGGCCCCAGGTGGCGGGCGTCGCGGGCATGGCAGGTGGCTCGGCTGGTGGTGTATTGGGGGGCGTGATGGGGGGCCTTGCATCGGGGCCTGCGACAGCGGCAAGAAGCGCCAATGCGCCGGCGTCAATGATGTACGAAGATGCGGGAGCTAGCTCGATTGCCATAAACACCGTCGGTACCAGCTTCGACGACTACTTCGAGTACAAGATCGGCGAGCCCGTGACGATTCGCAAGAACGAGTCGGCGCTTGTTCCGATCCTGCAGACAAAGGTGGATGCCGAGCGCGTAACGCTGTGGTCGGCGAAGCAGCCGGTGGCTCTGCGTGCGCTCTGGATCACGAACACCTCCAACCTGACGCTCGATCGGGGCTCGTTTTCGATCGTGGAGGGCGGGAACTTCGGTGGTGAGGGGTTGCTGGACCCGGTGCATCCGGCGGAGAAGCGGTTGCTCTCTTATGCGGTGGATCAGGCCGTCCGGGTAACGAGCGAGGCTGGTTCCAATACGTCCAGGGTGCTTGGCATTACGGCGGCGAAGGGCGTGCTGCAGGTGCGAGAGAGCCAGGTCTCCGAGTTCGAATACCTGGTGCGGAATGCGGCGTCGGAACCGCGCACCGTGATCGTGGAACACCCGGTGCTACCCGGGTATACGTTGGACTGGGAGGTGAAGCCGGAGGAGACAACGCCGACGGTGTACCGCTTCCGCGTGGCTGCTGCAGCGGGCGAGACGGTGAGATTGCATGTGGGACAGCGGCGGGCGACTACGGTGCACTACCAACTGACCAACTCGGACGACAACCAGCTCACGTTCATTTTGAACCGGACGAACGGAAACGCTGCGGTCAAGCAGGCGCTTGAGCCAATCCTGGAGGCGCGGCGAAAGGTGTCCGGTGCTCAGGCAGCTGTGGATGCCGCGAACGCGACGCTGACGCGGTTACGTTCGGACGAGGAGCGTGAGCGGGCCAATGTGACGGCCCTGGCGAACACCGACAAAGCTTCACGGGAACGATTTGTGCGCGAGTTGAGCGTAACGGAGGATGCGATCGCCGTCGCTCAAAAGGAGCTCGCTGCAGCCGAGGGAAACCTGAAGGTCGCGAAGGATGAGTTGGCGAACCGGATCGAGACGCTGCAGATCAACGAGACGCTGTGAGGCGTGTTGCTAGGGCGTGGCTGTCTGAAGATCGGCGGGAAGAAGACTGAGAAGCTGGCTGGCGCGGACACGGACGCGCTGCATGAGGTCTGTATCTCCGGCCAGGGAGCGGAGCGTTCCTGCGATGCTGCCGAGTTCGAGAGCGCGTCCTTCGGTGACCTCCTGGGCGAGGAAGGCCATTGCGGCGTCAAGGCCGAGGCGGTCGAAGCGGTGGAGATGCTCGAGCCGGCGGCCTTCATCCATGGTTTCGGCCATCCCGTAGAAGAGGTCGGTGAGCTGGATGACGTTTTTATTCTCGGAGAAGTTGTAGGTACAGGAGCCGGTCGTGGAGCGGTCACGGTAGGAAAGGGTCTTTGTGCCTGTGTCCGCTACATTTTTGGCCTTCGACGCACAGGTGGTGTTGAACTCCTTGAGTGCATGGGCGAGAGCAAAGATGCGGTGGACCGTGGCAGGCGACAGGGTGATGGGCTGGCTGAAGGCTTCGCTGCCCTGCCTTGCTGCATGTGCAGATTGAGAGGCGGACTCGGCGGAGATGGTCTGGATGGCGGTGAGGGGGAGCTCTTCCCCTGCGTAGGTTCCGGTGCCGTCTTCGTGCACGGTGAACAGGTACTTCGGCACCGGGATCCCAGCGCGAACGAGGCCGAAGGTGACCTCTGCGGCGGGGCTGGACGTGGGCGGGGCTTCGCCGTGCGCGGGTGCGCTAATCCCGCCGGCGAGCAGCAAGAGGGCCGCGAGGAATCGGACGTGCAGAGACTTCACCGCGGAGCACCGTGAGCAGCGACGGTCTGGGCGGTGTGCAGGTGGCAGATAGCCACTGCGAGCGCATCGGCGGCGTCGGCGGAATCGGGCGCAACGTCGAGCGAAAGAAGGCGGGTGACCATGAACTGGACCTGCTCCTTGGCGGCCAGGCCGTAGCCGGTGACGGAACTTTTGACGGTGAGCGGTGCGTATTCGGCTACGGGCGCGCCGCAGGTTGCGGCGGCGAGCAGAGCTACACCGCGGACCTGGCCGAGCTTGAGGGCGGATTTTGCGTTGGCGGAGAAGAAGACGTCCTCGATGGCGACGCAGTCCGGCGCGTGCAGCGTGATGTGCGCGGTAAGTTCGGCGAAGACCTGCAGGAGGCGCTGCGGCGTCTTTTCTTTTTTGTTCAGGCGGATGGTTCCGGCGGCGCAGTGGCGGAGGGAGCCGCTGCGGCCGGCGGTGTCGAGCTCGACGACGCCCCAACCTGTGAACTCGGTCCCGCAGTCGATCCCGAAGACGCGCATTCTGACACGGTACTACGTTTTCCGGCGGCGTTTACGATGTTGCTTCGAACAGGCCCTGAGAGGTCAACAGGAGCGCGGGAGCTACTTCGAGATGCCCTCGAGCGGGGAGCTAGCCGTTGCGTAGAGGCGGCGCGCCATGCGGCCGGCGAGGAAGGCCTGGCGGCCGCTCAGGACGGCGTGCTGCATCGCTTCGGCCATGAGAATCGGGTCGCGAGCTTCGGCGATGGCGGTGTTCATCAGGACGGCGTCGAATCCGAGCTCCATGGCGAGGGCGGCGTCGGACGCGGTTCCCACGCCAGCGTCCACGATGAGCGGGACGGCGCTGATGAGTTCGCGGAGGATGCGGAGGTTTGCGGTGTTCTGCAGGCCGAGGCCGGAGCCGATGGGGGCGCCGAGAGGCATGACGGCTGCCGCTCCGGCGTCGATCAGGCGGTGAGCGAAGACGATGTCGTCGGAGGTGTAGGGGAGGACGGTGAAGCCTTCTTTGACGAGCACACGTGTGGCTTCGAGCGTGGCCTGGACGTCGGGGTAGAGCGTGGCGCGGTCGCCGATGACTTCGATCTTGACCCAGTCGGAGAGGCCGACCTCGCGGGCGAGGCGGGCGGCACGGATGGCTTCGTCGGCGGTGTAGCAGCCGGCGGTGTTGGGCAGCAGGAAGTAGCGCTGCGGGTCGAGGAAGTCGAGGAGCGAGGCGGAGGTGCGGTCGAGGTTGACGCGGCGGACGGCGACGGTGACCATCTCGGCGCCGGAAGCTTCGACGGCAGCCTGGGTCTGGGGACCGTCTTTGTACTTACCGGTGCCTACGATGAGGCGGGACTGAAAGGCGCGACCGGCGATGACCAGGGGTTCCATGGTGTGTCTCCCGGGGGGTCCCCCCCCATGTCAAATTCCAAAGTCTAGATATCGTTCTACTTAGTCAGGGGGAGTGACGGGCTAGTTAATGCTGTCTGGTGCTTTCCGGACTGAGTTGCCAGGCGTTCCTTATCTTTCTCCCTACTTCTATTGTACCGGGTTGGGCAGGGCAAATTGCCAAAGGCGATTTCTCGCTAACTTACTCAAACTGCTGACCTTATGAAGCTCGTGCCGGACAGGGGGGCTTGACATGCAAGTTTTGGGCGGAATTCCGCAAAAGTATTTTTTTTTGATGGTGATGGGGCGCGGGCGCAGACTGGGGGCACAGGCAATGTAGAGGGCGCGGCAGAAAGCAGAAGGCCCGCTGTTCCATGATCCTGGCGGATCATGGAATGGCGGGCCATCTGGCGGTGAGCTGTTGAGATTGACCTGAGGCGTCCTCAAACTGGGGACGGGCCTAGGCGTGGAATGTCTGTACGCCAGGACTTACCTTTGAAACAGACCAGAGCGGGACGCGCTCTAAGCCTCAGTCACCTCACGTGCTGTTGTGCAACTATTACTTTCAATTTTCATAGGCTGGACCATCCTCCTTTCCCGTGTGAAGTGAGGATATCAAGTGCATGGGCTGTTTTGCAAGATCCGGCGGGCGCAGGATCGTACGATGGCCGAGCGGCGCAGTGTTGCCTGGGCGTAGTATCACGCTTCGAACTTTGGGGGGCGTCCCCCTATGGCACGGTTGATCTCCGCCGTTGCCACGCGCAAGGCCTCGATAACTGACTTCTGGGCCCGGGAGGAGGAGCTGTACTGGATGTAGGGGATCGTAAGCGCACCGAGCGCGGATCCTCGTTCGTCACAGATTGGAAAACTGATGTTGACTACGCCTTGGGCAAGGTAGCTGGCCCGTTTTTCAAAGCCCATCTTGCGAATCCGATCGAGGTGGCTGCCAAGATCTGAGGGAACGCGCTTGTTCGTTCTCCGCCGCCACTCCGCGATACTTCGCTCCCGTTCCGCTTCCCCCTGGTGCGCGAGGATGACGTAGCCACTCCCTGACTCCATCAGGTCGACCGTGGATCCGAGTTTGACATAGAAGCCCACACTGTTCGGCGAGTTGACCTGGGCGATGATGACCACGTGATCTCCGTCTAGTACGCCGATGTGGCAGGACTGCTCGGTGTCGAACGCGAGCTGCTTCATCACCGGAAGGGCATCAGAGACAAGGCGTTCTGTTGGCGGATGTTCGAGTACAAGTTGAAACAGCTTCAACGTAAGGGAGTACCGGTCCTCAGCGATCTGTGCGATGTACCCGCGGCGTTCTAGGCAAAGCAACATCCGAAAGATTTCGGAGACGCTGCGATCGAGGGCGCGCGCCAGCTGGCTCTTTGTGAGGCCCTCTGTCTGGTGTGCAAGCAGCTCAAGAATGTCCAGTCCTTTGTCGAGGGCTGGCGTGGCATAATTTGTAACTTTGACAGCCGACTTACGGCTACCCTTCAGGCGCTTCGGTGGCATAACGGTCGTTGGGAACACAGATCTTTTGAGATTCAGGCATTCACAGCTGCATCTGGTCACCCTTTGTAGCACCCAGAGCCGGGGCGGCGAACCCTGCGCCAAATAGTAGCAGACAGGCCGCGACTGATCCGCGCGGGCGAAGAGCAGGCAGATCAATTTCTTTCGTGATGTATCGAGATGTAGGCTCCCCCGCCCAAGGCATATCGCTCCTGGGTCGCTCCGTGGACCGTCTCGGCGCCACACCGCGGCATCCGTTGCACGACGCAACTTGAGAAAGTTAGGTCCTGAATTTGCGGTTGGATTCGGGGGGCACTTGATTCGAGCGCTGGAACTCGACATCCTGGCTCTGATACCCTCTCCGGGCACTCTCGCAGCCTAGTACCTTTTGCCGTTGTGTGGCCGGGGACCAGCCGCGTGCCAGGTTGTTCCACTAGCGGCTTGCCACGTTGTTTCACTAATTGAAGCACTGTTTCACTTACTGAACGTTAGCGGAACTGCCATTGACTCCTTTCAGTCGGTTTCCATACACTCTTGCCGTCCGGTTGCCGGCTTGCTCATTGCGCGGAAATCTGTGCTGACCGCTGGACGCCATCTCTCGTCGGAGTCTTGATCACAATGTCTAATCCCAGGAATGCCCCGGAGACCACTCACGTGACTCGCCGTGAGTGGCTACAGAAGTTGCCGCTGCCAGCAGTTGCGGCGGTGGCGCTGTTCGCGGAACCAGCCACGCAGGCTCAGACACTCCCCGCGACGGCGCAGGCTGCACCTTTGTCTCCTGGGGCACGCGTTTACGACATTACAGCCTATGGCGCCAAGGGTGACCGCACCACGTTGAACACCTCCGCTGTGCAGGCTGCTATTGACGCCTGCCACGCGGACGGCGGCGGCACCGTTCTGGTTCCGGCTGGCGTCTTTCGCATTGGCACCGTGGAGCTGCGCAGTAACATCACACTGCACCTCGCAGCGTCCGCGGTCCTGCTCGGAAGTGGCACGGGTGCCGACTACCACGCCGTGAATGCGATCCCGCTCACGGGCGATTCCACTTTGAACGATGGCAACTGGGCGCTGCTCTTCGCGGTTGCGCAGAAGAACGTTGTGATTGAAGGTCCGGGTACGATCGATGGCCAAGGCGCCCAATTTCACGCAGCAGTGCGCGGGACTGCGCCGGCGAGCAAACTCAGCGGCAACAATCGGCCCTATCATGTGCTGCTCCACAAGTGCGAGGACGTCCGCATTCGCAACCTGTCTCTCGTGGACGGCGCCTATCATTCGATCCGCATCATCCAGAGCCGCCGGATCTTTATCGACAGCGTGTACATCCACAACCGCGTGAATGGGAATAACGATGGGTTTCACTTCATCTCGGCCGAGCATGTCACAGTGTCCAACTGTACGGTGCTGTCACAGGATGACGGATGTGCGATGTTCGGCTCGTGCAAGTTCATCAACGTTACGAATTCGACCTTCAGCACGCGATGGTCGGTGTTCCGCTTCGGCGGCGGCGAGAGCGAAAACATCACCGTCTCGAACTGTGTTCTGTACAAGGTGTATGGATGCCCTATCAAGTTCCAGGGCAACGATGGGTCGCGCTTTGAGAACATCTCTTTTTCCGACATCGTGCTGCAGGAGGTGACTGGACCGATTCACCTTGGGGTTGGCCCCCGCCCACAGCAGACCGTGAATCCCGGCCTGCAGCCCGAGGTGCGGGCACCGCGTCCGCCCGCTGTCGCACGCAACATCTCCTTTTCCAACATAAGCGGGACGATCACGGATCGCGGAGGCCAGCTTCCGGAGTCCTCCTTAGGTGTGGAAACCTTGCGGCCTGGCGAAGCGCACTCGGCCATCACGTTGAACTGCACGGGCAATGCAACGATGGAGAACATCTCCCTTTCGAACATCCACCTGACGTTTGCCGGCGGAGGCACGGCTGAAGAAGGCGCGCGGCGTGAATTGCCGCAGATTGCAGGCGAATACTTCATGCTGGGCTCGATTCCTGCATATGGACTCTACGCCCGCAACGTTCATGGGCTGACAGCGTCCAATCTGCGGTTCCAGACTGCCACTGCTGATCTTCGCCCGGCAGTGATTCTGGACCGCGTAACAGACGCCGCACTGAGTCTGTTGAGTGTTCAGGCGGACAAGCAGGCGGAGTCGGCGTTTCGCATGATCGACTGCTCGGATGTCCTCGTCAGCTCGCCACGTCTGCTGACAAATACTGAGGTTTTTGTGCAGGTGGAAGGGAGCGCAAGCGGGCATATCACGCTGGACGGAGGAGATATCTCGCGCGCGTCGACACCCGTTGCGTACTCGCGCGGGGCTACGGCTGCCGCGATCAAACATCGGGTGTGAGGACGCCTTCCCGGATTGTTGCGGAAGATAAGGGCTTGGACTACATTCGCTCGGCGAGGTGTTGCTGCTCTCGCGAACTGAAAGTTTCGTCGCATGGATCCGTGCAAGCTAACCGCATTCAATCAATGTCCAGCATGACGGTCGCAAGGTCGTCGTTCTCCCGAATCTTCTTTGCTGCGGCGGCATAAGAGGGATCGCTATAGGCAGCGGCCGCACGTTCCAAGGTGTGCTCCAATTCGCCGGCCTTGAAGCCGCCTATCTGTTGATACTCCCACTTCTTTCCGGCGACTGCGTAGGGCAGCAGAAAATCGATTGCGCCGCGAATGGAGCGGCCATCCGCGGTCTTGAAGTGCCACAGATCCACACCGACGCGGTCACCAAGAACTGCAAGCTGAGTCAGGCCGTCGAGGTTCCCATTGCTGTAGCCCCAGCCGTTGGTGCGCGCTGTCTCGAGTGGCTGCCGTCCGTCGGGATCAATCTGCGTGATGCGGCGTGTCTTTACGCGTTCCAGGGTGTCAACGGCAAGCTTTCGGTCGCCCAGGAATAACGCCAGTTCGATGACCTGCAGGTCGTACCAGGTGCCGTGATTATTCTTCGCCGCGTCTTCATCCCTGCCCTTCTGGCTGGTGCGCATCCAGTCGAGGTAGGCGGCCAGCCAGGCCCTCATGCCGGCTTGATCCGCAGCTGTCCAGGTCTTCAATCCGCTTAGCAGGCCGACGGCCTCGCACACGCCGAGCAGAGATCGGGACTCGATGATGCCGATGCCACGCCCCGTGTTGATGCCGGGAATGCCCTGCCCGAATTCAAGGTTGGGGTTCATCCTGGTGGCCGGATCGAGAAACCAGGTACGGAGTAGAAGAGCTGCGCGGTTCCCATACTGCTGCTTGCCGGTCAGATAGTATTCGAGCGCGAGCACGCGGGCATCGTCGCCCAGTTTGCCGAACTGATCGTGATCGGAGATCTTCTTCAGTTCAGGATTGCGTTCGCCATCGCGCCGGATGTAGGGCAGCCCGTTGGGTTTCGTCGGATCAGGCCAGAAGTAAGGAGCCTGACTCATGTAGTCGTGCTTGTCGCCGCTTGGTGGCGTCACGCCCTTCTGCACGACGGAGAACGGTCCCTCGTGCAGTGCTTTGTCCGCTGCTGCCTGCGCAGCGGCGAGGATCTTCTGACTGCGCACATCATCCGGGGCCCTCTTGACCTTCGCAAGCAGGGTCGCGTCATAGAGGAAGACGTGAGGTGGAGACTGCGACACCATGGCACACGGGGCGGCGAACAACAATGCAGACACGAGAGCGAGGGGCGTAGTTTTATTGCTCATAGAAAGCTCCGCGGTATGAGAGGTGATACTCGCCCCCCGGGAGGGTGGGCAAGTGGAGGCGCTGGGTCGTCCGGGTGCAACGTGGAGCCCTTTGCCAGTGCGGAGTTCCACTCGGGTATATGGTTCCTTCCGCGTGGATCGGATGATTTCCGGATTCGAAGAAACCCCGTTCCTTCGGTGTTCCTGACGCTCGGGGCGTGGATGCGCGCCAGGATTGACTGGAGCCTAGACCAATCAGTCCGGGACTGTGCATGCGAAGCTGTCCCGTTGAAGATGCAGGCGGCGATACCGTGAGTAGACGCTGCGTTGTGGCCCAGACGCGAGGCACCTCCAGTGGACCGCATGCTAGACGCTTCCACGTGGTTTGTTGGCGCGGACGTAGATGTTGTCCTGGTTGGGTTCTCCGTCGCATTCGAGCGCGATCGTCACCACCGGGAAGTCCGGGGCTTCCGCTGCGAGTCCTGTCAGTTTGGTCTGAAAGCCATCCTGGGTCACCTTAACGGTTTGGCCAGTCTTGAGAATATGGGCGCTCACCACTTTGTTTTTCAATCCCGTGATGGCGACATACTCGCCGGGCCAGAAGTGGACATGCATGTAGAGGGTGTTGCCCTTGCGCGTGTAGCTCGCATAGGCAGAGCGGCGCGGTTGGCAGAAGTCAGAGCCATAGATGGTGGGCCCACTCGTCTGCATCCAGTTACCGACCTCGGTCAGGATGCGCACGGACTCTGCCGGAATGGATCCATCCCCTTTGGGGCCGATGTTGAGCAGGTAGTTTCCCTTATCCCGGGAACACGAGATGAGGTTGCGGATGATGGTGCGTGAGCTCTTCCAGTCATCATCGGCGCGCTGATACCCCCAACTGTCGTTCAAGGTCATGCAGGATTCCCACGCTCGACCTCCGTTCTCGGCCACGATCTTCTGCTCCGGCGTGGAGAAGTCTCCATCCAGCTTGTTGCGATTGTTGATGATGATATCGGGTTGGAGCTTGTACACCATCTCATTCATGCGAACTGACTCCCAGCCTTTCGCATCAAGCGGCCAGGAGACGTCATACCAAAGCACGTCGATCTTGCCGTAGTTAGTCATGAGTTCGCGGATGAGGCCGTGGGTGTAATCGACGAACCGCTTTCGCGCAGCTTCGTCGGTGGCGCAGCGCGCTCCGTCTGGATGGTGCCAGTCCATAAGGGAGTAGTAGAAGCCGACGTGCATGCCTTCTGCACGCGCTGCATCCACGTATTCACGCACGATGTCGTACCCGGGACCCTGCTTGACGCTGTTGTAGTTTGTCAGCTTCGTATCGAAGTTGCAGAAGCCCTCGTGGTGCTTCGTGGTGAGTACCATGTACTTCATCCCGGCGGTCCGTGCCAGCTTCGCCCACGCACGAGCGCTACCGCGCGCAGGCTTGAAGCCATGCGCATGCGCCGTGTACTCCGCGATGGGGACGGCTTCGTTCTCCATCTCCCATTCGTGGCGTCCAATGGCGCTGTAGACGCCGAAGTGGATGAACATGCCGAAGCGGGCTTCGTGCCACCAGGCCATGCGGCGCTCGCGATCGGCGTCGCCGGGCTGTGCCATGCCGGTGAAGGGCTGATTTGAACTTGTCTGCGGAGGCGCTGCGCTCGTCTGCCCAAATGCGTTGGGAAAAGAAGCTGCGGCGGCGACGGCAGCGCCGGCACCTGCCAACAGACCACGCCGGGTTAGGTAGCTTTGGCTCATCATTGTCCCTTCAGAAACGTGCTTCGTTGAAACGTTGTGGGTCGCGCTCGCACGCCGAACCTGGACGGGCGGAACACAATGGAAGATGCCCTCTTGTTGGCTGCGTCGAATCGTCATTAGAAGGTAAGCTTTGCTCCCATCTGCAATTGGCGCGGGGTGCTCGCAATGCCGGACGTGAATCCCGCGTTCGAGGTTCCTATCGTGGTACCAGGGGTGCCGAGAATCTGCGCGTTGTAGGCATTGAAGGCCTCGGCGCGAAGCTCAAGCTGAACCTGGTCATGAATGGGTGTGACCTTGATCAATGAAAGGTCCAGGTTGTTATACCGGGGGCTTCTGAGAACACCTCGGCCGAGATTGCCGAAGCTTCCAGTTGGGATTGCGAACGCCGACGCATTGAACGCACAATATCCGGCAGCACTCTTTTGGCCGAAGGCTACAGACCCACACCCGCCGTTGGATGGATCACCGACCAGGTTGGGCCTGCTGTATCCGGTTACGCTTCCGTTGTTGCCCGAGATGTTTGCAGGGTCTCCCCCGACCGTCAGGTTGTAGGTTTGTCCGGAACGGAACTGGAACACGTAATTCATCCGTATGCCGCCGAGAACGAAGGACGACACGCCGGACTTGAGCCATCTCTGGCCCTGGCCGAACGGCAGACTATAGTTCGCGCTCCAGGTGAAATAGTGGGGGATGTCGTATCCGCAGACGCCATACGCGTTGCGGGGATCGAAGTAGTTCTGCACCACAGCCCCACCGCCGGTGCCGTTCTCCACGCCGAAGAATCCGGAGCTGTTATCGAGACACTTGGACCAGGTGTATGACGCGATCGTCGACAGGGAGTTCGAAAAGCGCTTCTGGAACTGCGCAAGAAGCGCGTTGTAGTTGGAGTATCCAGTGGAAGAGGAATACGTCCATGCCGGGGAGGCCCACGGAACCAGCTTGAGCGCGTCGATCGTCGCCGCGGGGGTCCCGGCGGGTGATGCCTGACGCGCCGCGTTGACCTTTCCGGTGTAGTTCAAACGGGTGTCCTTCGATCCTGCATAGCCGATTGAGAAGACAACTGACGGAGTGAGTTGATGCTGAAGCTGGAGGTTGTACTGGTGCGAGCGCGCATCGCTGTAGTCCGGCGAATCCACAAACGCCGAGGCTAGCCAGGGAGAGGCCGCCGTGATCGGGTTCGCGGACGTTCCGGCAAGAGAGGTGATGTTGAGCAAAGGATTGCCCGCTCCTCCCGGCCAAATGCCTCCGGTCTGAACGTTTGTGGCTTGATTCGTCACGCCTTTGCTGTACGGCCAGACAGCACCCTCAATGTTGTTCTGGGCGTACTGGCTCCTTCCCGTAATCGTGTCATACACCAGCCCATAGCCGCCGCGCAGCACCACCCCGGGATGGAACTGCCATGCAAACCCAAGGCGCGGGCCTACGTTGTCGGTAAGTGCGCCCATGGCCTGCTTGCTATCCGGGCCGAGCACGATATTGTTGTTGAACGGAACGCTGCCCAGCCCGCCAGGGATACATGGATCGGCAAACGCCGTCGTCGAGCAGGCTGGCACTGTGGTCGCTCCGACCACATACTTCTGATTGAAGAAGTCGAACTGGTTCGCGAGCCGCTGGTTGTCGATGACGACCGGCGTCCCATAGTCATAGCGAACACCCAGGTTGAGCGTGAAATTCTGGGTCAGCTTCCACTCGTCCTGCAGGTATCCAGACCAGTTGGCCAGGTGAAACGCTACCGCGCCGTACTGTGGAGTCTCTGCGCTGAGGCTGGAAGGAAGGCCGAGCAAAGCGCTTGCCGCTGAGTTTCCGGTCTTCGACGCGTTGATGTTGCTTGTGATCGAGTCCGAGAACCCGAAGAGTTGCTGCAGGTTCGATTGGAAGCGGCTCTGGTAGAGATAGGAAGCGCCGCCCTTGAGGCTGTGCTTTCCTTTCAGCCAACTCACGTCCGCGCCCGCACTGACCACGGGGTTCCGACGGAACGAAGTACCCTGATTGCCGGCTGCCGAGCCAGAGTACGGACCGGCTAAGTTGACGACTACACCACCGTAGCTCTCCAGCCCAGTGAAGCCGGCAGCGGTGGCGGACGCAAAGCCGTCCGGTGCGGCACTCTGCTGGAATACGTACGGCTTGAACATGACACCACCGCGCGCATCCAGCGTGAGATGGTCGGTAAAGCTGTGAGTCCACCCACCGCCGATGTTGTAGACGTGATAGCTGCTGGTGGCCAGTTCAATCGTTCCCGTCACCGGCTGCGAATCGGTGACCCACATCTGGCTGATGCGGAAGAAGCCGAAGTCGCGGTCGCCGAGGCGATGATCCAGGCGAAGCTGCCAACTGTTGTTGTTGTCGATCTGCGGACGCTGTTCGATGTAGTTGAAGCTGTTCGCCGGTCCGGAGGCGGAGTTGCTTGGCTGGTAGTACGCCGCAAGGTACTTCTGCATTGTCGGGCTGATCAGGGCGGCCGGCAGCTTGTTGCAGGCGGCACCCGCCCCTTGTGAACCCGCTGTCACCGGGAGCGGGGCTCCGGTGGCTCCGCAGCGGAACGGTTGTACCGTGCAGTTGGTCCCTGTGCACGACGTCGAATACGGGTTGTAGATCTGCTGGGTGTAGAAGCTTTGGGAGAAGTCGCCGTTGATTTCGGCCGCTGTGGGAACAAGGGTGGTAGAGAGGGTGGGCTTCTTGAAGCGCCAACCTTCATACGCTGCGAAGAAGAAGGTCCTGCCGCGGATGATGGGCCCTCCCACGGCGGCGCCAAACTCATTCTGCGTATAGTGACCCGGTGCTGCAGGGGTGGTCGTCAACGAGCCAGCGCCGCAGCGCGCAACCGTGCAAAAGTCCGTAAATGGATTCCTGGCGTCGAAGATGTTGTTCCGCACAAACTCCCAGGCTGAGCCATGGAACGCATCTGTGCCGGAGCGGCTTGCCATGTTCACCACGCCGCCCACGACACCGCCATACTCCGCTTTGTCGTTGTGAGACTGCACCTTGAACTCACTCGTCGCATCGATGATGGGAAGGAAGCCGTAGATGGAGGTACGGAAGTCTGTGTTGTTGATCCCATCCAGGAGGTACATGGTCGAGCGGTTCTGCTGTCCGAAGATGGAAGGCTTGTAGAAGGTTGTTCCGGGGATCCCGGTCACACCCGAGTCCGTCGTACTCACCCCAGAGCCCTGTGCGGTCGAGACGGGCGTGACGCCCGGCGTAAGAATCAGCAGCTGCGTGAAGTTTCTGCCATTCAAAGGAAGTTGCTGCACTTCCTTCGTCTCGATCACGGTCCCAAGCTCTGAGGAAGAGCTCTGGGTCAAATTACCGGCCAGCGAGCTGGTGACCTCGATTGTCTCCGTTGTCGCTCCTGCCACCAGCGTCTGATTTTGCGTCACGGTCTGGTTGACATCAACCGGAAACGGAGGGGCCGCGTTGGTCTTGAAGCCCTTCATCGCAACCCGCAGTGTGTAGGTGCCGGGTTGAACATTCAGAATCGTGAAGTTGCCGGCGCCGTTTGTGAGCGTCTGCCGAACGACGTTGGTCTCGGTGTTCTCCAGATCGACGTTAGCCCCCGGGATCACTGCTCCGCTCGTGTCCGCGACGATCCCCGTGACGGTTCCGGCAGATGTCTGGCCAGCCGCTGCCGCCGCCCCGCCCAGCGCAAGAAGGACTGCCGCACATGCACTTTGAAACCAGCTCAGACCACCACGATTCGACATGTCGCACCCCTCTGCGGTTGGAACGGACCAATTGGACGAACGGCACGGTTATATCGCCCATGGAAAACGATTGTCAAAGATGAAACTCGAGAGCGGGCAAAGGACGCGAGTAGTCGCCATGAGACTCACGCCGCTTTGTCGAGGGGGACTCTCCTGTCTGCCCGCAATTCTTCTGGTCTGGACAGCGCAGGCGGGACGGGTGCGGACGGCTACGACGAACCTGTGTGGGGCGTCGCGGCTATTCTGCGCTCGCCGATCCGGGCTGCAGCCCGCCCGGGTCTCTGCAATTCAGATCAAGTGCTTTCTGCTGCAGCGCGGCACCCTTGTGGGGCTCCGGCCAGGGTTCTGCGGGTGTACCCGGCGGGAGCGAGAAATGACTCATCCGACTCAGAGCCTCGTGAGTTTGCGACCCGACAGGCCGGGGGCTGGATCCGCGATTCACGGCTCCGTGATGGGTCTCCTGTAAACTTTAGTCTGCCGGCTATGCGGAATTCTTCCAAAAAGACTGTCATCCTGCTGGCGCTGTGCGTTTTGGTTGGGACTGGGCGGGCGCAGAAGTCCGGGGGCGGCGCTACGCCTGCCACGCTGGGCGAGCATCCGGCCGAGGGCACCAAAGCGGTTGACCCGCCAATGACGCTGTTTGCGCATCCTGAGGGTGCGCGGTACCTCGTACTGGGACAGGCAAATGTAATCTTTCAGGCGCATGGGCCGTTTCATGCTCAATATTCGGGGCCCAACAGCCTTCTGACGCGCGGAGAGTACAAGACTTCCCTGGTAGGGACGTTGTTTCTCGGATATGAGCTGCGCCGGGCTCCAAAGAGCCACCTTGAGGTGATCTACAACGAGGAGTCCGCCGGTGGGCGGGGCATCTCGGAGGCGCTTGGGCTGGCGGGATTCACCAATCTTGACGTGGTGCGAAACCCTACGCTGGGTCCAGTTCCCTATCTGGCTCGGGTGCAGGTGCATGGGACGATAGGGCTTTCGCACGACACCGTCGAAACGCAGCGGGGACCATTCGCCCTGGCCACTGAGGTGCCGGTCCGGCGACTGGAGCTCCGGGTGGGGAAGATGGGGCTGCCGGACTTCTTCGATCTGAACTCCGTGGGTTCGGACTCGCACCTGCAGTTTCTGAACTGGACGACGGACAACAACGGCGCATGGGATTACGCGGCGGACACCCGCGGGTATACGTGGGCTGCGGTTGTGGAGTATGTAGACCATGCGGTGTCTCTCCGGTATGCGCTGGCTGCGATGCCGGCGATGGCAAACGGGATCGACTTTGATTTTGCGCTGCGCCGGGCGAGCGGACAAAACGTAGAGGCGGAGTGGCGCAGGCGGCTTCTCCCCGGCCTACCCGTGGAGCGCAAGGGCGCCGTTCGTGTGCTCGGGTACGCCAATCACGCGCATATGGGTTTGTATCGGGAGGCGAATAAGGCGTATGCCGCGGGGCGCGACGCTACTCCGGACGTTACGAAGCACGAGACGTTTGGGGCGGTGAAGTACGGGTTTGCGATGAATGCGGAGCAGGAACTTACTGCCGCGCTGCGTGTGTACGGGCGGTTCGGGTGGAACGAAGGGCAGCACGAATCCTTTGCCTACACTGAGGTCGACCAGACGCTTGCGGGGGGCGCGGATTTGGCCGGGGAACGCTGGGGGCGGGAACACGACCGGGTGGGGCTGACGCTGGTTTCGAATGCGATCAAGCGTGACCACCAAAGGTACCTCGCCCTGGGAGGGCTGGGCTTCCTGCTGGGGGACGGGCGCCTGCGGTATGCGCGCGAGGACATCCTCGAGGGGTACTACACGCTCCATACGTGGCGCGGTGTGTTTTACAGCCTGGACGGTCAGTACGTGACGCACCCGGGGTACAACGCGGACCGCGGACCAGTACTGGTGGAGTCCGTCCGGATGCACGTGGATTTCTGAGCAGGCCTGGTCTCTGCGGAACCTACGAGGAGGGAACAAACGCCAGTGTGGCATCTGGCATCCGAGGTTCGCATGAGCCAAATCAATCGCAATCCCCACGACGTAAACAAGGGACTGAACACACGAACCTTTATGATCTCGGTTTGCATAGCACTGGTGCTGATATTCATCGCGGCCTTCTTTGTGGTGGGAACCCATGAGCGCTCCCTGCTGTGGGGCGTCTCGCATCCCAAGCGAAGTTCAGCCACGACACCGGAGTGAGGCTGGCGGCTTTGTGTCGTCGCGACGCAAAGGGATGCGCGAAGAATCGCGATGGGGTATTGTTTCATCACACCCGTGAGGCTTCGGGCAGAGGACGATGAAGGAGCGAGCGATGGCACACAATGGTTCGGCAGCAAAGACCCTGTTGATTGCGGCGTTGACGGCTGGGTTGGCGGTGGGTTGCAACAAGACTCCCGCTCCTGCCGTAGCCCCGGCTGTTCCGGCGGGAAATCAGGGCGCCGCGGCAGGAACGCCTGCCGGGACCCCGCAAGGGGCAGCGGCTCCGACGAATGCACCGGCGAATGCGCCGTACACGCAAGGGCAGCAGCCGACCGCACCTGCGAGCGCCACCCAGAGATCTGCGGCGACCAATGTCCCGCAGGCTCCGCGGGTCGCGCCTGTGCCGGTCGAGCGCGTGCTTCCCGCCGGAACCTCGGTTCCGGTGCGTGTGACCGAGACGCTGAGCGCGAGCCACAACGAGGTGGGCGACCGTTTTACGGGAGTGGTTGCGGAAGATGTCACGTCGCGCGGCGAAATCATGCTGCGGCGTGGCACACCCGTCGAGGGCAGTGTTGTGGCGGCAAAGGGGCGCGGGAAGTTCAAGGGCGCTGGCGACCTCGCGATTGCGCTGACGTCTATCCACGGCGAGCGCGTGAGTTCGTCCGAGTACGAGGTGGTATCGAAGGGTAAGGGCAAGCGGACGGCGGAGTTCGCGGGCGGCGGAGCGGGTGTGGGCGCGTTGATCGGCGGACTCGCGGGCGGCGGGAAAGGTGCGTTGATCGGCGGCCTGGCTGGAGCCGGCGGCGGGACGGCCGCGGGAGCATACACCGGGAACAAGGACGTCGTTATCCCGTCGGAGTCGCTGGTGCACTTCAACCTGACGGATTCCGTCAGGGTGCGGTAGTCAGGTCGAGATGGGACGGGCCTGATCGCTGTGCGGCTTCGGCTAGACTGTACGGATGCAATTGACACCGGTATTTCTGTTGTCTGCGACCGATGTCGCGCACTTTCCTGGAGAGGCAAAGACCGCGGGTGCGCCGGAGATTGCGTTCCTGGGGCGGTCGAATGTTGGAAAGAGCTCGCTGATCAATGCCCTGCTAGGGTCGCGCGAGGCGAAGGTGTCCTCAACGCCGGGACGAACGCGGGCGATCAATTTCTTTGCCTTGTACGAGGGCGTGGGGGAGCGGCGGAAGGTACGGCCTTCGCTGATCCTGGCGGATCTTCCGGGGTATGGGTACGCGAAGGTGTCGAAGTCGATCTCCGCGGAGTGGGCGGGGTTCATTGAGCCGTATTTGCAGGAGCGCGAGACGCTGGCGCTGGGGATCTGCCTCGTGGATACGAACATACCGCCGCAGCCCAGCGATACGCAGATGATCGACTTTTTCCGGCAGACGGGCAGGCCGTTTGTGGTTGTGGGGACGAAGTCCGACCGGCTGTCGGGCAATGGGCTGACGAAGTCCATGGTTGCGTTGCGCAAGGCGCATGGAGTGGAGGATGTCATTGCCGCGTCCGCGAAGACTGATGCCGGGATTAAGGCGCTTTGGGGGCGAATGATGGCCGTTGCCGAAAGCTAGTGTGGGTGAGTGAGGCCGGCGACTTCGGCTGGGGTAACCCAGAGGGTCCGTGTACGGTCGCGGGGGAAGAGGCGCGGGGCGCAGGTGAGCCAGTTGCGACGCAGGTGGTCCTCGGGTCGTAGAAGAGCCAGGGCTTGGGCGTCAAAGGTGCGGAGTTCTGCCGGGGTGGTGCCCGCGCGGGTTTCGGGGGTCCAGAGGTGGTGGGACACGAAGGTCTCGAGGACTGCCGCACCGCTTTCTACGAGGCGTCCGCAGATCGTTTCGCGCTTCGCGGGGGTGCGGAGGTCGAGCAGGCGGGTGCCGAAGGCGGCAAGACGGGCGCTCTGGACGGGGCGTTCGCTGGCGGAGGTGAAGAGCTGGGGCGCTACGCCGCGGACGATGATCTCGTCGAGGATTGCAGCGGGCTGGCCTTCGAGGCCGACGGAGAGCGGCCTGCGTTGGCGAATCTCGTTCTTTATGGCGCGCAGGGCTTCATCGAGGGTGTTGACGACGAAGTCGCAGGCGCCGGTGCGGAGGGCGGCGCGGGTCCGGGCGGGGTCCGGGTCGAGGGTGAGGCAGACGGCGCCGGCGATGTTGGCGGCGAGGGAGAGAGCTGCGCCTTGTGGGTCGAGATCGATGTTGAGTATCAGGGCGCCGGACCAGCCGTCGCCGTGAGGTGACGGCGTGAGGGCGTGAATGAGAGTGTAGGCGCGAAGGGTTTGGTGCTGGAGAGTCTGCGACTGCGTGTGGCGGGTTTCAGCCTGAGACCCGGGGGATGGTTCAGGAGCGAGTTTGGTCTCGGTGAGCATGCGGGTCAGGACACATGGTATCGCGTGGCGAGGTCAGACGGATGCCGGCGGGGTGCTGCTGGCGGGCGGCATGTGCGTTGCTAGGACGTAAGCGCGTCGTCTACAGTGGGACCGATGCCTTACAGTTCCGGCAAAAAAAATCTGGCGGCGGCTGCCGTGGTCTGCCTGCTAGCGGCCCTGGTGGCGCAGGTGAGTGTGGCGATTCGCGGACAGTCGCTGACCTGGGACGAGGGCGACCACATCTTCTCGGGGGTGGAGATCTGGCGCGTCCACGATTACGGCTACAACCCGGAGCATCCGCCGATGGTGAAGATGCTGGGCGGGCTGCCTCTGCTTGGCCTGCATCTGCGCATGCCTGAGCCGCAGGGCCGGTTCTTCAAGACCGAGGCATACCTCGACGGCAAGGCAATGCTGTACGGCAACGGGCCTGCGCACCCGGCGCGGGAGCTGATCTTTCGCGCACGGATCGTGGAGATCGTGTTCGCCGTGGCTGCAGCTCTGCTGGTGTTTGCGGCGGGGACCGAGATGTTCTCGCTCGAAGCCGGCCTGTGTGCGCTGCTGCTGTTTTGCTTTGAGCCCACGCTGGTGGCACATGGGGCATACGTGACGACGGACATGGCGGCGTCCTGCACGATCTTTGGCGCCATCTACGCGCTTTGGCGGTGGGCGGTTCGGCCTACGGGGCTGCGGCTGGTGGTGGTGGGTCTCGCGGCCGGTGTGGCGCTTGCTGCCAAGCACTCGACCGTACTGCTTGCGCCGATGATTGTGGTGCTGCTGTGCGGGGAGTGGACGCGTGCGTGGTGGGTGAGCCGCGCGAGTGAAGGGGCGGTGCGACGGCAGGTGCGGCGTACGGCGCTGGTGCGGATCCTGCTTGCGATTGCGGCTATTGTGGTGATTGGGACGACGGTGCTCTGGAGCTTCTACGGGTTTCGATACAGCGGGCGGCCCGCCGGCCTGTCCCTTTCGCCTTCCCTTGCAGAGTACGTCGCGCCCTTGGCGGGTCGCGAGGCGCGCGGGATTCTTTGGGTGGCCCGGTTCCACCTGCTGCCGGAGAGTTATCTGTACGGGCTCGCCGATGTCCGGTCGATGGCGAATGGCATGCCGAGCTTCTTTATGGGCCATGTCTATGCGCATGGGGTGTGGTTCTACTTCCCTGTTCTGTTTTTGATTAAGCAGACGCTGGGTATGCTGGTGCTGCTCCTTCTGCTGACGCCGTTCGCAATTGTGGCGGGTTGGTGTGCGAATGGCCGGGCTCTTTGGTTCCTGGTGCTGCCTCCAGTGCTGTACTTCGCGGTGGCGATGACGTCGCATCTGAATATCGGCGCGCGACACATCATGCCGACGTTTGTGTTTGGCTGCGCGCTGGCCGGCGCGACTGCAGCGGCACTTCTGCGGCGGAGGCGGGGCTGGGCGGTGATAGCGGGTGTGCTGCTGGCTGCGCATGTGGGCTCGTCGCTGCACGCCTATCCGAACGGGATGGCCTATGCGAATGAGGCGTGGGGAGGGCCCACGCAGACGTACCGTTTCCTTTCCGACTCGAACACGGACTGGGGACAGCAACTGGTCGCCACGTCGAAGTACCTGCGCGACAACCACATTTCGAAGTGCTGGTTCGCTTACTTCGTCGATCCGTTTGTGGAGCCGAAGGACTACGGCATCCCGTGCAATCCGCTGCCTACGCCGGACACGGAGTTCAGCGATGTTGCGTACGACGTGCCACCGGTGATCGACGGCACGGTGCTGATCAGCGCAGGCGACCTGAACAGCTTTGAACTGGGCTCGTCGGTGTTGAACGCGTATGAGGCATTCCGGGCACGCGCGCCTATCGCCTCCATACAAGACGGCGTTCTTGTGTACCAGGGCAGCTTTGCAGTCCCACTGGCCAGTGCCCTGGGGCACGTGGTGCGTTCGAAGTTGCTTCTGAAAGAGGGTAACAAGGTGCAGGCTTTGCGGGAGGCGGAGACCGCGGAGGGGACGGCGCCGGGTGAGGTTGAGCCGGAGATGGCGCTGGGTGACGCGCTCGCTGCATCGGGTCGAAATGTCGAGGCGAGGCAGGCGTATGGGCGGGTGCGGCAGCGGATCAACCAGATGGACGCGGACGCCCGAGCCTCATGGCAGGTCAAGCTGAATACGAAGGTGAAGGCTACGGAATAGGGTCGCAAGTGGGGCAGTCGTGCGCATCACGTCAGGAAGCGTGCGGCCGAGTCCTGAGGCATCCGCTGCAGTAAAATCCACCTGCTTTGACACTGGAAGTGGCATGCGCTGGTGATCTGGCTGTTTATGGCGGCTCTGCTGGCCCCGTTTATGGCTCTGCCGATCCGCAGGATGCTTGTGCTCTCGATGCGACAGCATAAAGACCCGCTGCTGTGGACTCGGCGGCATTTGCGGACCAACCGGAGTGCTTCAAGGGTTTGTGACGTTCTTACGGGGCGGCGCGATTGCACCGGGCGTTCCGACTTGGATCAAGGCTCCGAGGCTGGTTGAGAGGGCTTCGTTCTGCAGGATGAAGAACGTGCCCCCACGTCCGTTCTGGCTCCGGCCGCAATCCTCGTTGGGACCGCCGAGTGTTCCCTGTTGATTTTCGTCGCCAAAGATGGCGTAGTGATCTGTGATTGTGGTCGAGACCCCAACCTTTGCGTGATTGCCGTTGGTGCCGGGGCTGCTTTCGAGCCGGAAGGTCTTCGCGGGATTACCCCAGGTTCCCATGGTGGCGATGTCTACGGCTCCCGGTCTGCCGCGCACCAATCCGGCGGCGAGCGCGGTGTCCCAGCAGGGCTCCGGAGTTTCCGCCGTGGTTGAAGTGATGTAGGGCTCGGCCCACCAGGTTGCGGCGCGCAGAGGAACCCCGCCGAGGACTGCCGATATCATCTGCCACGGTGGCACATGAAGGCCCGATGGCTTGGCGATGAATCGGACTCCACTCGATAAGGTCACTGGCATGCTTCCATCCAGGCTGCTCTGGTTGGACTTCACACCCAGCGTGCTTACGAGCTTCACAATCTCCGGTGGGCTGCCGTCGGTGCTGCTTGCCACCTGGGGATTTTTGGGATCCGTTGCGACGCTGGCTTCGTTCAAGCCAGTCAGGACCTGGATCAGGTCGCTTTTGTCGAGATGCAGCGCGAAGAAGTGCTGACTGACTCCGACGTCATCGTCGCCTACGATGCAACCGAGGGTGTTGCCGATCTTTCGCTGGACCTTCGGACTTCCTGCACCGGGCCAAGAGGGCGTGCTCACCTGCATGACGAAGCCTTCGCCGGCATCATTCCACGCGAGCATTCCTTTGGAGTGGCCCCAGGGCGTGCCGCAGTCTCCGTTCGCGCAGTTCAGGACGGCTGAGGGTGGCTGGTCGTGGAACTGGTCGTTCCAGATGAGGTAGTGGTAGGAGCCGTTGTAGACCTCGTCGAACGTAGCGCCGACCGGGTCACTGGTTGAGGTCCCCAGACATTGCGGCCCGGCGTCCGCAAGCGCGGGAGCTTCGTTGCTGGAGACGAGGTAACGCTGCCCGAAGCCCTGCTTATAGTCCGCGGGCTGGAGGCCGCTGTCGAAGGTGCAGATCCTTGTGTCCGCGCCATCCCCGCACTTGGGGAACACCGCCGCATTTAGCTTGAACACGAAGAACCAATCTACTGGATGGCCCTTCGCGAGCATCGGGTAGGGCGCCGGGCACGGCGGGGAGTCGGCAGTTCCGCCACCGCAGTGAAGCCCTGACACTGTGCCCTGAGGAACAACACCCGCTGTTCCCTGCTGCGTTATTGAGGCGTGCGGATTGGCGGGGACGAGCGGCGTGCCAAGACCACCATTGCCAACAACGCCGTGGGCCAGGCCGACGAGCAACGGCAGAGCTACGGGGATGAGCGGCGCAACCTTGCGCGTTGCGCTGCCTTGACCGTTCGTTTGCACGGCCGTCGTGAGTGGAGTCCTCTCTGCCATGGGTCTTGCCTCCGCGTACCCGGCCCTTGCTGCTCACACCTCTGCCGAAGCCGCGGTTTAGCTGCCCTGACCGTTATCCGTCTGCGGAGCCGCTTGCGTTCGCTCACCTGCGGGTGTGCCTCCGGAGATCACTGCACCCGGCGTCATCACGACAGGCGCGCCTGTGTCGGACATCCTTTGGGCAGTATCCAGAGCCTGCTGCCGTTCTTCGGGCTTGGTCAGGGTCTCGGGCCGGCTGAACTGGATTCCTTTGCTCACGGCGTATGTGCTGGCGCTTATTCCCAACAGCGTTAGAATGCCGTCCGAGACATAAGGGAAGGTCCAGTTCTTCACGACCATAATGAAGAGGCTGATCGCCACAATCATGGTGAAGATCAGCAGTTGAAAGCGCGACATGCTGGCATCGCCGTTAGCCTCGGAGACGAGCTTGTTCAGGTTGATCTCGTCGCGCCCGATCTTGAGCAGCAGAATGACGCACAGCCAACCCAGGAACAGGCACACGCCGTACCCGCAGATCAGCAGCAACACCTCAAACCCACGTTGATAGGTCAACTCTCGTCCTCGCTTTCGATGCGTCTCAGGAACTCGTTTTGCGCGCCCGACTGCCTGGCCCCAGCATCTTGAAAGCCTTTACCGCCGCATACACCCCACTGCTTGCGCCGAAGATGCCCAGGGTTGCGGGGCTGATCTCCGGCATAGCGTTCGTCGTACCGTGCAGCGCGGCGCTCAGCACCTTGCTACTCACCGCAATGGTGGTCACCAGCAGTTGCACGCGCTCCGGGCTCACGGCCCCGTCCCTGGTCCCATCACCCAGCAGGCCGCCCAGGTTGATCCGCCTCGTGAGCATGCGATATGCGATCAGCGCACTCAGGATCAGCAGAAAGCCAAGGCCTTCCCAGCGAAGGATGCGAATGGGTTCCATAGTTCCACTAAGGTTCCACAAAGTTACTCGGCCCAATGGGTGACCCTTATAGCATCTGCGACAGAGCGCGGCAATAGATTTCGGCGCTGTGGGCACACAGTGAATCGGCTGCGCCCGTGAAGGTCGCAGCCGATTCGTTTGCGGAGTTGAGCGGCCCTATGGGTAGACGACGACAGGGCTGAGCGTGCCCGCGTTGGCCTTGCTGACCGTGGCGCCCACACCATCGATGACATGCGTTATCTGCCCGCTGCCGTTGAGGAATACGGTACCTGCATCATGGATGCTCACGCCGCTCACGTCAGGAACGATCATGGCGTTGTCTTCGATGATGTTGATGCCTTGATTGAAGAACGAGTAGATTCCCAGGCCGTAGGCTTGATGCGTTTTTACATGCCGCGTGACCTCGTAGGAGGGATAGCCATTCGCGCCCTCATCCATCCATGCGCTCTGGCTGGGCGGATCGTAGGGTAGCTCAGACTGATAAAAGATGGTTTCGCCGCCGTTGCCGTTCCATAGCACCTGCTCCTTTTGGAAGTGCTCTACGAAAAGTCCTGTTGCGGTTACATTATCTCCGTTGACGACGAGGCCATGATCTGCCTGGTTCACCGTCCAGGCTGCACCGGCCCCGTGATCGGCGCGCCAGGCCCAGAGATCGTCGAGGAGGACGTTGTTGCTGTTGACCTCGAGGCTGGTGGTTGCCGAGCCAATCGTCGCGCCGCCGATCCGGAAGAAGACATCGTTCAGCGTGATGGGATTGGGCGGCACGGCCGTGTGCTGGAGGGCATCGGAGCCGTCTCGTTCTTCGTCATCCCTGTCCCGGTTGTCGCCATCCCCTTCTCTCCGCCTGCCAATCTGGAAGAGCACGGCCGAGCGCTCAGGGCCTGCGTCCACGATGAAGCCGGCAGCCTGCACACCCGGTGCGTCTGCGATGGTTATGGCAGCGTTGCCCTCCTGCGGGACCAGTGTGGCGTCGCCGAGTGCGAGCACGACCGTGTTGGGTCTTTGTATCTCAATGGGACGGCTGTACTTGTAAATGCCGGGCGTAAGAATCAGGTTTCTGCCATCTTCCAGGGCGTCGTTGATCTCGTTGACCGAGGTTGCGGGGTTGGCGATCAGGAACTTGGAGATGGGTATGGAGCGGCCCGCAGTGGTGCCGGTGGACCAGCTTGTACCGGAGGAGGCCATCCGGGCTGAGGGTGCGAAGACGTTGTAGTTGCCGGAGGTGTCGATGTAGAGGTATGGCTTCTCGCGGCTGACGGGGGTGGTCGGCAGGGTGGTGTACGGCGGCGTGGGATAGCTTTGCACTGGCGCGCCGATGACGCCGCTGAAGACCTGGTTCCACACTGCGTTCGACCATTTCGTCATGACGCTATTTCGGACATAGAACTGCTGCTGCGACCCGTTGGTGATCGTGCTCGCAACGGAGTCCGCCATAAAACCGCCGCTCGCATAGGACGGGCCCGTGCAGTAGTCCATGAACGTCGTGTTGCCGATGATGTGGACACGGCGCAGCGGCGCGGCCTGCGACACGGCCCAGAACTCACCGGAGTAGCAGCCAAAGCCTGGTGTGGTGACGTGGATCGAGAGGTTCGAGAGCGACCGCCAGAAGTTGTCGAGCGCAGTGCAGCCGTTGCTGTCGCATTGGTTGCGAACGTAGATGGACCCGTTGATGACCACGTCATCGGGCGAGGCACCAAGGCCCGCGACCTCCGTGTAGAAGCCCACCTGGAAGTTGAGTGGGGCGGTAGCGGATCCGTACGTGCCTGGCTTGAAGAAGAGGCTGTAACGCTGCGTCCCGAACTGATTGCTTACCTGCTGGGCGGCGATGGCGTTGACGGCTGTCTGGATCTGGCTGGTCGACATGCTGGGATCAAAGATCAGCACGTTTGGGCCAAAATCCGGCGTGGCGGCAACAGCGGTGTTGCCTGTGACACTCATGCCGAGCAGGAGCGTCCCGAGGAACTGGAGAAAGCTTCTCGTCTTGCATGCGGCTTCATTCATTGGATTACCGTCTCGATTCTGAAGACTTGAGTCTCTATTGCGCCGAGAACGTTAGGCGAGGCAGAACGGGCTTGTCAATCGGACGGAAACAGGTTGATCGCTAAATGTTGGTGTCACTCCACGGGTTACCGGATGCACACCGGACGCCACGAACAGGCTGCCGCGGATCATGCCCAGGACACAAAAAAGCGCGGCTGCGATGGTAGGACCGCAGCCGCGCTTTTAGGGTGTGTGGATCGATCAGTCGTAGTAGTCGAGGCCGAGGTGGGTGATGAGGTCCTGGCCCATGATGTGGCGGAGGGTGTTCTTGAGCTTCATGGACTGGATAAAGAGATCGTGCTCGGGGTAGACGCCAGGCGCGGAGTCCGGGGCCTTGAAGTAGAAGCTCAGCCACTCCTGGATGCCGAGGCCACGTAGCGACGGCGTGCGCGAGGCGAGATCCATGAAGAGGCAAAGGTCGAGCGCGAGCGGTGCGGCAAGGATGGAGTCGCGGCAGAGGAAGTCAACCTTGAGCTGCATGGGGTAGCCCAGCCAGCCGAAGATGTCGATGTTGTCCCAGCCCTCTTTGTTGTCGCCACGCGGTGGGTAGTAGTTGATGCGGACCTTGTGGTAGATGTCCTTGTAGAGGTCCGGGTAGAGCTCGGGCTGGAGGATCATCTCGAGCAGGCCGAGCTTGGACTCTTCCTTGGTCTTGAATGACTCGGGGTCATCGAGGACCTCGCCGTCGCGGTTGCCGAGGATGTTGGTGGAGTACCAGCCGGAGACGCCGAGCATGCGGGTCTTGAACGCAGGGGCGAGGACGGACTTGATGAAGGTCTGGCCGGTCTTGAAGTCCTTGCCGCAGATGGGTGCGTTCATCTTGCGGGAGAGCTCGTTGAGAGCTGGGATGTCCACGGTAAGGTTGGGAGCGCCGTTCGCGAAGGGGATGCCTTCCTTCAGGGCAGCCCAGGCGTAGAGCATGGAGGGCGTGATGCCCGGGTCGTCGTCGACGAGGCCCTTTTCGAAGGCAGCGAGGGAGTGGTGGACGGCGGAGGGCGCGAGGAAGATCTCCGTCGAGCCCGTCCAGATCATGACCTGGCGGTCAGTCTTCGTCTTGAACTCGGCGATGTCGTTGCGAATCTGGTTCGCGAGATCGCACTTGTTTTTGCCGGTCTTCTGGTTCTTTGCGGTTAGGCGTTTCACGTAGTGCTGATTGAACGCCGCGGGCATGGGCTCGATCCCCTGCAGGAAGGGCTTCATGGACTCCAGCTGGTCGCGGTCAAGCACCGCTGCTGTCCTGGCAGCGTCGTACAGATTGCCGCCGAAGATATCCCACCCGGTGAACACGAGGTCGTCGAGCGGGGCGATCGGGGCGAAGTCCTTGATCAGCGGGGAATTGTTGTCCGTGCGTTTACCGAGCCGAATAGTTCCCATCTGCGTGAGGGAGCCAATAGGCTTGGCAAATCCGCGGCGTACGGCTTCTACGCCGGCGATGAGGGTGGTGGCGACGGCTCCCATGCCGGGGATCATGATGCCGAGCTTTCCGGTGTGGGGCTTGATGCTGGCCGCCTCGGGGGAGGAGGCTTCGGGTGTAGACATTGCTGGTGTAATCCTTCTGTGAAGCGGTATGGAGTGAAGTTGGGCGGTCAGGCCGACTCTCTAGTATTGCTCACGGCGGATAGCGTGGGCAAATGGCAGAATGAGGCGCCGCCGCGTGGGACAAAGTGCATGCAGCGCCATAGGCTAGAGATCGTCCGGGATCGCCCTTATTAGCTAGGCGGCTTGTACGACATGGTGCCGGCCTTCTGCATGGCGCTGAAACATTCCTCCATACTGAGGAGCACGGTGGTTCTGACCGTGTTGAAGGCTCCAGACGCGGCCACAAGCATGGAGCCTGCCGCTACATTGATCGGCTCAGGAGCTTCCGCGATGACGTACAAACCGTGGTCGTCCAGACCGAACCAGCAGCCGATGAGCTTTCCGCCTATCTGAGCGACGACGTTATTGACAGCTTCACGACGATTCTGCGGATTTTTTACGAGAGTCGCCCAGGTTTCAGGCTTGTAGGTGTACTGCATGAGATACGTTGTCATAGCACGTGCCTTTCCGAAGCCTCAATCGAATGGATCCTTCGGGGAGGGGAGAATCATACGCGCAGTAGGTGCGGAGCAAGTCGCCGAAGATCGGCGCGGCGCGGCGCTGCGACTGACGGCGGAGTCGGCCCGGTGGCAAGGCTGGTCTCGGCGGGATGTCCGTTCCGGAGCGGCGCTCTTCTTGCTTCAGGAACTCGGCGCGGAGCGACGAGATATAGAGTGTTGGAGGAACCGGGGGAGAGTGGAATGGCGATCACACGGCGGGAGTTTGCGGTTGGATCTTTGGCGGCGCTCGCGACGGGCCGGGCTCCGGGACAAGCGAGGGCGGCGAAGCTGCGGGTCTTGATCGTGGACGGGATCAACAACCACGACTGGAAGACGGCCACGCATGGGATAACGGCGATTCTTGGGCTACAGGCGGGGAAGTTCGTCGTGGATGTATCCACCACTCCGCCGCGGGACGCCGACGCTGCTGCGTGGGATGGGTGGCGGCCGGCGTTCGCGAAGTACGACGTTGTGATTGTGAATTGGAACGGCGGAGATTCAATGAACGCGGTGCAGTGGCCCGCCGAGGTGGAGGCCTCCATGGAGGCGTATGTCCGGGGCGGGGGAGGACTTGTGAGCTACCACGCTGCCAACAACGCGTTCGCGCCGTGGAAGGCTTACAACGAGATGGTTGGGTTGGCGTGGAGGCCCGCGGCGTTCGGGCCGGGGATTCGGATTGCGGACGATGACAGCGTCGTTGTGATCCCGCGGGGTGAGGGCAATCGGCCGGGGCATCCGGATATGTTGGACTTCCAGATCCACGTGCGGCAGACAGGGCACCCGATCACGGCCGGGATGCCGCGCGTGTGGCTGCACCCGTTCGAGCAACTGACGCATGGGCAGCACGGTCCCGCCGAGGGGCTGACGATCCTGACCTATGCGGCATCCCCCGTAACCAAGCAGAACGAGCCGATGGACTGGGTCCGCGATTACGGAAAGGGGCGGGTGTACACAACGATGCTAGGGCACACCTGGGCGGGCGATCCTTGCCCAAATCTGGACTGCGTAGGCTTTCAGACCCTCCTGGCGCGAGGAGTAGAGTGGGCGGCGACGGGGCGCGTGACAATCCCGATCCCCGCAAACTTTCCCGGGCCTGACAAGGCGTCGCTGCGCAAGCTGGGCTAAACCGTGAGAGCTTAGGCTGCGGACTCGCCGGTCCGGATGCGGTTCTTCCAATGCGAGGTGACGTAGTACACGAAGCAGATGACAATAACTGCTTCAACAACCAGATGGAAGCGATGGAAGACGGCCTGGAACTGCGGGTTCGAGTTGAACGAAGCGCCGAGCCGCATACCGATGTAAGCCAGCGCGTAGCACCAGGGCCAGGAGCCGACAAACGTGTAGATGTGGAACTTCCACTGATTCATCTTTGCAACGCCAGCCGGAAACGCGATGAATGTGCGGACAATCGGCAGCATGCGTCCAATAAGAACCGCGACAGAGCCGAAGCGGGCAAAGAAGCTGTCCACGCGATCGAGATCGTGGCGCGAGAGCAGCAGGTAGGAGCCGTAGCGCTCCACCATAGGCCGGCCCCCGCGTGCACCCACCCAATATGCAGGGATCGAGCCGAGGTTCGAGGCCAGCGAGGCCACGGTGGCGAGCAGGATGAGTTGCGCCTGATTGTGCGCGAGCGCGTATCCGGCGAGAGGCATGATGACCTCGGACGGGATAGGGATGCAGGCCGATTGAATGGCCATGAGCACGATGACGCTGAAGTAGCCGCCAGCGGCGATGAGGCCGACGAAGAGGGTCAGAATTTTCTCAGACATGCAGGTCCAGTATATCGGTCACGGGCATGAACCCGCCCGCGTGGGTCAGGTAGCGGCCGGCTTTGCCGCAGACGGCGCGCGGCGCAGGCTGGCCTTCCAGAATCTAGCGGCGAGCAGCAGGGCGAGCACAAGGGTGAGCGGGAGCGGTTCGCGATTGCCCGTCTTGACCAGCCACCAATAGTGGACCATCGCGAGAACGGCCGCGCCATAGACCAGCCGGTGCAGCGTCTGCCACGGCTTGCCTCCCATGCGCCGCATGATGAACGCGGGCGAGGTAACAGCAAGGGCGAGCAGGATCAGCCAGGCGACGAGGCCTACCTGGACAAAACGGCGCTTGCCGAGGTCGCCTTGCACCGTCGGCCAAACGGCCTTCCACGCGTCAAGCGCCACACGGGGGTGACCGGCCCGCAGGCCCGCGACCACGCCCGGAACATCGTATCCCGAGAAGAGGAATACGTAAGTGGCAAGGTGGAGCGTCGCATAGAAGAAGGCGTAGAGGCCAAGCATGCGGCGGAAGCGCACAAGGTTCGCGAGGCGCGGATGGAGCCGCCGAAGAGGCGTGATGACGAGTCCAGCGAGCAGGAAGTAGAGCGCCCAATCCCCCGTCGCATGGGTAAGGAAGCGCACGGGATCGGCCATCAGCCCAAGCGCGCCGGAGCGGTACTGCCACAGGAGGCCGAAGAAGGGCACCAGGCAGAAGAGATGAAGTACAGCTTTGGCGTAGGGGATAGCGCGGGTGGACATACGAGTGAAGTCTATCGTGGGCGCATGGTAAAGCCCCACACCTCAGAAGATGTGGGGCCATCTGGAATTTATCTGCACCGCTGCTACTTAGCCTGGGTGTCCTCCGACAGCCCGCGGAACTTGATCATCGGCGTAGCTGTTGGTTCACCTCCAAGCCATGTGCTGTACATCTTGCCGAGGTCTTCGGTGTTGCCGCGCGACAGGACCATCTTCCGGAAACGATCGCCGTTGGCGCGGGTGAGGCCGCCGTGGTCCTCGAACCACTGGTAGGCGTCGTCGTCCAGCATCTCGCTCCAAAGGTAGGCGTAGTAGCCGGCGGAGTAGCCGCCCGAGAAGATGTGCTGGAAGTAGCTGGAGCGATAGCGCGGCGGAACGGTGGGTAGCGCGATGTTCTTGTTGGCCGAGGGCGGCCTTCTCGAAGGCGTCGGCGTCAGCCACTTCTGCAGGCGGCGGCAGGATGTGCCACTGCATGTCGAGTTCGGCGGCCGCGAGCAGCTCTGTGAAGATGTAGCCCTGGTTGAATCGGTCGGCCTTCTTGATCTTTGCGGCGAGTTCGGCCGGCATCGGTGCGCCGGTCTTGTAGTGCTTCGCGTAGTGAGCGAAGACGCCGGGGTAGGTGGCCCAGTGCTCGTTGAACTGCGAGGGGAACTCGACGAAGTCGCGCGGCACGGAGGTACCGCCGACCAGCGGGTATTCGACGTCCGAGAACATGCCGTGGAGCGCGTGACCGAACTCGTGGAACATGGTGCGTACGTCGTCGAATGAGATCAGCGCGGGCTCGCCAGGGGCGGGCTTCGGCGAGGTTGGCAACGTTGTAGACGACGGGCGGTCGTGCCCATCAGCTTCGACTGCTCAACAAAGGAGCTCATCCACGCGCCGCCCTGCTTGTTGTCGCGCTTGAAGTAGTCGCAGTAGAAGAGCGCGAGGGGTTTGCCGTCGGCGTCGAAGACCTCGAAGACGCGGACGTCCGGGTGCCAGACGGGGATGTCGTGGCGCTCCTTGAACGTGATGCCGTAGAGCTGGGTGGCGGCGTAGAAGACGCCGTTCTCGAGCACGTTGTTGATCTCGAAGTAGGGTTTTACCTGCGTCCTCATCGAGGTCGTACTTGGCCTTGCGCACCTGCTCGGCGTAGAACTCCCAGTCCCACGGCTGGAGCTTGAAGCCGCCGTTCTGTGCAGCCTGCGCGTCGATGACGGCCTGGATGTCCTTGCCCTCCGCGGTAGCGCGTGCCGTAGCGGCGGGCACCAGTGCATCCATGAACTTGATCGCCGCTTCGGGCGTTTTGGCCATCTGGTCTTCGATCTTCCAGGCGGCGTAGTTCGGGATAGCCGAGGAGCTTACCCTTCTCGGCGCGGAGAGCTACCAGGCGGGTGACGATCTCGCGCGTGTCATTATCGCCCCGGGTGCTCGGTGCGGTTCCAGGAGTTGTCGAAGATCTGCTCGCGGGTTGCGCGGTTCTGCAAGGGAGGAGAGCACGGGCTGCTGCGTCGTGTTCTGCAGCGGAATCAGGAAGCCTTCCTTGCCGCGCGCCTTTGCGGCGGTAGCGCTGCAGCCGCGATCTGGGCGTCCGTCATTCCCTTCAGCGCGGCCTTGTCGGTGGTGAAGAACGCTGACTCGCGCGTGCCGGCCAGGAGCTTCGTCCGAAAGCTGTTCGACAACGTGGACTCTTCCTCGTTGAGCTTGCGCAGCTTCGTCTTGTCCTCGGCCGAGAGGTTCGCGCCGGCGTGCACAAAGCGGCGGTAGTAGACGTCCAGGGTGCGCTTGGCTTGGTCGTCAATCGCGAGGTGATCCATCTGCTCGTGCAGGGTTTTGACCCGGGCGAAGAGCTTGTCGTTGAGATAGATGGCGTCGCGGTGCGCGGCCATCTTCGGCGCCTGCTCCGCCTGGATCTTTTCGAGCGTGGGATTAGTATTCGCGCCGGTCACGCCGGAGAACGCGGACAAGGCGCGTTCGAAGAGCTGCCCCGTCTTTTCGAACGCGACGATGGTGTTGTCGAACGTCGGAGGCGCGGGGTTGTTGGCGATGGCATCGACTTCCTTCAACTGCTCAGCCATTCCCGCGTTCAAGGCAGGTTGGAAATCCGTGTCCTTGATGCGGTCGAAGGGCGGCGCGTGGAACGGCAGCGAACTCTCGGTGAAGAAGGGATTTGCGGGGCCGAACGCTGCGGCTGCGGACTGCGCCTGGGGTGCTGCGACCCCGCCTTGCGCGCCTGCCGCTCCGGTAAGCCCTGCTGCCACTGCGCCTGCTGCCATTGCCATCCGTACTCCTTTGCGATTCACCTGAATCATTTGCCCTGCCTGTCCAAATGTGATGTGTCAGTTAATTGTAGCGGGTTATCGCCGGCGACCGCGGAACCGCCGCGGTTCGCATCCCGTATTCTGGACAGCTATGAGCACACCGATACGCATCGGCTCACGCGGCTCCCAGCTGGCGCTGTGGCAGGCCAATCACATCGCCGAGCGGCTGCACGCCGCGGGGCACATGGTCGAGATTCAAATCATCCGCACCACCGGCGACCGCATGCAGCCCGGCGAGTCGGCGCCCGCTGGGGAAGCCTCGCAGGGCCTCGCAGAGCCAGTTGAGCCTGCAGCGGACGGCAAGGGAATCTTCATCAAGGAGATTGAGGAGGCGCTTGCGGCCGGGACGATTGACCTTGCGGTGCACTCGCTCAAAGATTTGCCGACCACAATCGACTCGCGTTTCCTTCTGGCCGCGATTCCCGAGCGCGCCGATGCCCGCGATGTCTGGGTCTGCGAGGAATATTGGGCGCTGCATACGTTGCCGATGGGCGGCCGCATCGGAACGACCAGCCCCAGGCGCCAGGCGCAACTACTCGCGCTGCGGCCCGACGTTCGTTTTGTGGAGCTTCGGGGCAACATTGACACACGCCTGCGCAAGCTGGAGCGAGGCGACTGCGACGCTCTTGTGCTCGCAGCCGCTGGCCTTGAGCGGCTTGGGCGCACGGAGTGGGTGCACCAGCGCTTTGCTCCCGACGAGCTGACCCCCGCCGCGGGACAAGGCGCGCTCGCCCTGGAGACGCGGTCGCCGGAGTATGCGGTCTTTGCGGAGCCGGAGCGCGACGCCGCCGTGCTGCGCGCCGTACAAGCGCTCGATCACGCGCGCACACGATTCGCGGTGACGCTCGAACGCGCTGCCCTGGATGCCCTGGGTGGCGGCTGTTCTCTGCCCGTCGGCGTGCATTGCGCGCCAGTTGTAGCGGCCGCAGAACTCTACGCGCCAGAGGCCCCGTGGCGTGTAGACGCGCAGGTTGTAGCACCCGATGGAGAGCAGGTGATCGCGCTCACGGAGGAGATCCGCCCGGGCGTAAACCCACACGCAGCGGGCCGGCATATCGCTCACCTGCTCGAACGCCGTGGGGCTCTGGAGCTTCTGACTTAGAGATCGGGCGGTTTTGGGCAGGTCGCAACCACGCGAGCAGCGCCCCCGCCCCCGCGCACAACTCCTCCGGCTGGGGACGGCATCGCACAGGGAGCGTGGGGGCTGACCACGTGACGCGACACGATGCGATAGGAGACACCACCATGCTGAAGAGATTCGCTCAAGGTGTTTGTTTTGCCACAGTGCTGACAATGAGCGCTCAGGCCGCCGACCTCCAAAAGCTGGACGCGCGGATCGAAGCGGCTCACGAGGTGCTGCACGCGCTGATGGGTACCCCCGACAAAGGAATTCCCGAAGATATCGCCGCCAAGGCCACCTGCGTTGCGGTTGTACCTGGATTCAAGAAGGGCGCCTTCGTCGTAGGCGGGCAATACGGGCAGGGAGTTGTGACCTGCCGCACAGCCCAGGGCTGGAGTGCGCCGGCGTTTATCCAGCTCACTGGAGCGAGCTTCGGCCTGCAGATTGGCGGGGAGTCGACGGACCTGGTGTTGATCGGCGTAAGCCACGACGCCGGGGAGCGGCTCTTGAAAGACAAGTTGAAGCTGGGCGGAGATGCAGCGGTAGCGGCTGGTCCCGTCGGCCGCAACTCGACTGCTTCCACGACCGAACTCGCCAACGCCGCTTTTCTGTCGTATTCCCGCAACAAGGGCCTCTTCGCCGGGGTCGACCTTTCGGGCGACGTCGTGAACCAGAACAAGGAAGACACCGAGACCTATTACGGCCACGACGTCTCGTACGAAAAGCTGCTGCACGGTGATGTGCCCGTGCACCCGAGTGCGGAGCACTTTGTGAAGACGGTATCGGAACTCTTCCACTCCGGTGCCAACCACTAACTCAAGCCTGAACGCCAGGCGTTTGCCGCGGACCTCAGTGCGAATCCAGCGCTGGGGTCTTCGCGCGTTCTGGGGCTCGCTGGGCCTCGGCAGCCGACAGGCGGTAGTATGGGAGTGAGACCAAGGGCGGGCGCCCCCGCTTCCAATCTCGTCTACCAGTCCAGAAAGACTCCAAGGTGTTCTCGATGAAATGTTGTGTTGCGCTCCTCGTCCCGTTCCTTTGTCTTCCTCTCGCCGCCCGTGCGGATGAGGCCTCCCACAAGGCCAAAGCCGAGGAGGTGATGACGACCTTGCACCTGGACCGCATGGTCAACGGGGTAATGCAGAACGCGATGCAGCAGACGACGGCGTTAGTGTCGCAGCGCTACAACGGAAGCATTCCGCCCGCCGCTGCGGCCTCGCTGTCGGATTTCCAGAAGAAGCTGGCGGGGGTGCTCGAGCCACAGGTCGGCTGGGCCGCCATCAAGCCTGAGTACGTCAAGCTCTTTACCGCGCAGTTCCCGGAAGAGCAGCTGGACACGATCCTGGCCTTCTATCGGTCGCCCGCCGGTAAGGCCTTGATGGAGAAGTTGCCGGGTGTGGAGCAGGAGGTCGGCAAGACGCTGCAAACCCGCGTGCAGGCCCTGCAGCCGCAGGTGAGACAGATGTTCGAAGACTTCCAGAAGAACCTGCCGCCGGCCGGCCCTCCGACATTGTCGTCGCCGCCCTCGACCCCGCCCGCGTCCTCGACCACCCCAAAGAGCACGCCGAAGTGAACGGTGGTGACCGCCCCCAAGGCGCGCCCCTGATCATCGGCGTTCTTGCGCTCCAGGGCGCTTACGATGCGCACGTGAAGACGCTCGCTTCGCTCGGTGCAGACGCCCGCCTGGTTCGTGTCCCTGCCGACCTTGACGGTCTCGACGGGCTGGTCATGCCGGGCGGGGAGTCTACCACCATGTTGAAGTTCCTTGACAGGGTCGGCTTCTTCGACCTATTGAAAGACTTTGTCCGCGCCACGCCGACGTTCGGGACCTGCGCGGGAGCTATTCTGCTGGCAAAGCACGTAGAAAGCCCGGCGCAGCGATCGCTCGAAGCTCTCGACATGGTCGTCGAACGAAACGCCTATGGGCGACAGATCGACTCCACAATCCTGAAGGAAGAGACCTCGCTTCCCGGCGGCCCGCTCGAGATGGTCTTCATCCGTGCACCGCGCATCCGCAGCACCGGGCCTGGGGTAGAGACGCTGGCTCGCAGAAACGGCGACGCTACCCTTGTGCGTTCCGGCCACCTGATGGCCGCGACCTTCCACCCTGAGCTATCGGGAGACACACGCGTTCACCAGATGTTTCTGGACCTTGTGCGCGAACACAAGGCCAAACGCGACGCTTAGAGCTTTGGCTCCGTCGCTGCAAAGCTCTTCACAATCACCCCTGAAGTCTCAAAGTGTGACACGCGGTGCCCCGAAGCGTGTCCCATTTGGATCGCCTTTGTCAGCATACGTATCGGCCCGCGGGACTCCTCGTCGAACCACCGGCTCGTCGCCTGGTCCCACGGGACCACGAGGCTGTAGCTGACATTGCACTTTGGGCAGCCCAGCGTCGTCTCCAGCCAGCGGTGGAAGGAGCCCTCCGGCAGCGGCGCGTTGGGCTCCGTCCCGGATTGGATTGCGGCGATCGTCAAGCCAGAGGACAAGCGGTCAGCTCCATGCCTGGCGCCGCGGACGGCGCGTGCGGAAGAAGCCGAAGACCAGATGCAGCACCGCAAGCCCAAGTGCACCGAGGAAGGCCGCGTCCAGGGTCTCCACCCGGAACCCCGGAACGAACTCGCTCGCAAACTTCAGAACAACCGCATTGATGACCAGGAAGAAGAGCCCAAACGTAAGGATTCCGAGCGGCAGCGTAATGATCTTCAGTAGAAGCCCGAACGTCGCATTGAAGAGCCCGATCACGATAACGGCGATCAAGGCCGAGATGAGATCGATCACCACGAATCCTTTGACGTAATGCGAGATCAGGAGCAGCGCGAGCGCACTCAGAAACCAGTGCAAAAGCATGCGAAGCATGGACGGCGTCCTTCGTAGGAGATGATGCCCTGCGGGCGGCCCGAAGTTTTCGTGCGCTGTCCGTGAGACTACCATCTCCGGCCGGATCGCTTAAGCGACAGCCAGTCCGAGGCACGCGATATCCTGCAGGGGTGCCCTTCGGACCTCCTGCCGCCCTGGTGTTTGCCTCGCCCTTACCGCTGGACGGGAGCCTACACGGCACCGCGCTCGACAGCCACCTGCTCTTGAATCTCTGGATTGGGCTCGCGCTCCTCGGTCTCGCGCACGTTTTGCTGCTCGCAGGGTTGATCAGGCGTGCCGCCTCCCCGTCCGACGAGGTCCGGCGCTCTACCCGTCAGAGGCTGTGGCGAATTGAACTGCTGCCGCTTCTCGCGCTTACCGGACTCTTCGGCTTCCTTGCCGTCCGTGCGGAGCGACTTTGGGGAGCGTCGCGCTACACCGGCGCGGACCTCGCGGCCATGCAGGTGGAGGTGACGGGTGTGCAATTTGCCTGGTACTTCCGCTACCCCGGTCACGACGCGATGTTCGGTGTAGTCCAGCCCGCGCTCGTGGCCCCCGAAGAAGGCAATCCGCTCGGGCTCGATCGCACCGACCCGCACGCCGCGGACGACTTCGTCTCAAGCGAACTTGTGCTCCCCGCAGGCAGTGAGGTGGATCTGCGAATACGCGCGCAGGATGTAATCCACGGCTTCTTCGTGCCGGGTATGCGCCTTAAGCAAAACGCAGTCCCCGGAGAGACCGTCCACGTCCACTTCACACCCACATCGCCTGGCACCTACCCGATCCTCTGCACACAAGTCTGCGGCCTTGGCCACTACCGCATGGCCGCCAGCCTGCGAGTGCTTCCCGCGCCCGAGTTCAAGGCCTGGCTCGCGGGCAAAGAGAAGCCGGGCACGGTGCCGCGGTGAAGAGTTTTCTATTAATCGGCGTCGGCCTTCTCGGTACAGCGCTCCTGACCGCCGCCCAGGCGCCGCGCACGCGTCCCAGGCCGTACGCACCCGACAGGCCGACCTCCACGGCTACGCTTCCCCAATTGGGCGATGAAGTCCCGGAGACGTTGCTCAAGCACCCTGCTGCCAAGCCGTGCGATGTGGGCGAAGGCCGCATGGATCCGTGCGGAATGCTGACCGCAGGGCGCGATCGCGTCACCGTCGCCTGGGACACGGCCACGCACAGGGTCACGTACCTCTACAGCAGCACGTTGCAGACCGATGATGACATCCGCGCTGGCGATGTGCTGGGTATCGAAGCAGACAGCCCGATCACCCCCTTCCCTGCCCCCGGCACAACGCATCGGTTTGTCACGTCGGACTGGTGCGACACCGACGCGCATCTCTCCCGGCAGGCGCTCTGGTGCGCCGCAATGATCCCTGTGCGACCAAAGGCCGGCAAGGTCCTGGGCTTCGTGCAAAGCCTCTATCTCTACCTGCCGCTCTGGAACGCCTCGCCGATACACAGAACCGCCGCGCCAACTCGCAGGATGCGTCCATGAGACGTCGCATACAGTGGACCGACCACCGCACCGTCGGCCGGCAGTATCTGGCCCTTGCGCTCGTGGCGGTTGGGATCGGAACCGCGCTCTCGCTCGTCATGCGCATCCATCTGGTCTGGCCCGAGGTCACGATCTTCCGCCACATTCTGCCCGAGGACTATCTCGCCCTGGTCACGCTGCATGGGACGCTGATGGTGTTTTTCGTGCTCACCGTCGCCCCCCAGTCCGGGTTCGGCAACCTGATCCTCCCGGCGCAGATCGGCGCTCGGCGCATGGCCTTCCCCCTCCTCAACGCCGCAAGCTTCTGGATTACCGCGGCGGCTCTGGCCGTCCTCCTCGATTCGATACTTACCCCCGCAGGCGCTGCCATCTCCGGCTGGACAGCCTACCCGCCCCTCTCCGCCGTCGCCTCGGCCGGCCCGGGACAAGGCCTCGGCATGGACCTGTGGCTGGCCAGCATCGCGCTGTTCTCCATCGCGGCGACGCTTGGCGCAGTCAACACCCTGACCACCATCGTGAGGCTGCGCTGCGACGGTATGACCTGGGAGCGGCTCCCCCTCACAGTCTGGGGATGGTTCACCGCCGCACTGCTCTCGGTGCTCGCCTTCTCCGTCCTCCTGGCCGCGCTGCTATTGCTCTTCTGCGATCGCCACGCCGGCACCAGCTTCTTCGTCCCCGCAGGGGATCTGGTCAACGGCATCCTCCACGCCGGGCGCGGCAACGGTTCACCCCTGCTGTGGCTGCACCTGTTCTGGTTCTTCGGACACCCCGAGGTGTACATCGCCATCCTCCCCGGCATGGGCCTGACCAGCATCCTGCTCGCTACCTTTGCGCGGCGACGCGTCTTCGCCTACCGGCTCATGATCGCGACGACCCTCCTGATCGGCTTCCTGGGCATCCTCGTCTGGGGACACCACATGTTTGTCGCCGGTCTCAACCCCTTTGCCGGAACCGCGTTCAGCATCTCCACGATGGCCATCGCACTGCCCTCCTCGGCTAAGGTCCTGAGCTGGATCGCAACGGTTTGGCGCTCGCGCCCGAGGCTCACCACGCCCATGCTCTTTGCCCTCGGCTTCGTCTCCCTCTTCATCACAGGAGGCCTAACCGGCCCGATCCTCGCCCAACCAATTCTGGACGAGTACCTCCATAACACCTTCTTTGTGGTCGCCCACTTCCATCTGATCATGGCCATGGCGGGAGCCTTTGGGATCTTCGCTGCGACCTACTTCTGGTTCCCCCTCCTGACGGCGACCCCCAGCCGGCCCGGTCGCCTGATGAGCGAGCGCCTCGGCAAGTGGCACTTCTGGCTGACGTTGTTCTTCGCCTACAACACCTTCCTGCCCATGCACTTCATCGGCCTGGCGGGCGAGCCGCGTCACTACGCGCAACTCACCGGAATTCCCAACGTCCCGGCAGCAAACCTGCTGGCCGGCACACTGCCGCTCAACCGGCACATTACCGCCTCCGCGATTCTCCTCGCGGCCACGCAGATCCTGTTTCTCGTAAACCTCGCCCGCAGCTGGTTCCGCGGAGAGCTGGCCCCCGACAATCCCTGGGAAGCCACCACGCTCGAGTGGCACCCGGCGCTTGCCGCACCCGCTGAACACGACCTGCCACAAACCACTTCCGTGGCCCCTGTCTCAGCCCAAGCCGGCCCTCCGCCGCCCCAACACATTGCCGTATACCGTCAGCCCTGCGACTACGACGCTGTCGAAAACAGCTTCCACCCCCAGTGGTTTCCGGAGTCTAATCCTAGTAAGCTCGATCCAACCCGCGCCCAGTAGAGGAGCTTTCCCCATGCCGGCCATCCTTACACCCCCCGAGATAGAACGCCGGCCACGCCGCGTCGAGGAGAATGATGGCGGCCACGGGCGGCGGCCGCCCAACGACCGTGACCTGAAGCGTACCGGCGGCGGCGGCGACAACGAAAACTGGGGAGACCGCGCGCCGGGCCGCCGCGGTCCTCGGGAGCGCCTCGCGACCTACCGGCTTGGACTCTTCTTCGCTCTGGGCGCCGTGTTCATGTTCTTCGTGGGCATCATCAGCGTCTTCTTCGTCGCGCAGAACAGCGGCCACATCGATGCATACAACCGCTATATCAACTCCTGGCTCCCGCTTACCATTCCGCCTGTACTCTGGCTGAACACGCTCGTTCTGCTGCTGAGCTCCATTACCGTAGAGGTAGCGCGCCGCCAGATGTTCAACCAGATCGGCGCCATGGAAGAGTGGTTCGGCTTGGGCAAGCCCACCTCCCGACGCGCCCTTCCCTGGCTCGCCGCCACCCTTGTTCTCGGCATCCTCTTCCTGGTCGGGCAGATGCTTGCCTGGCACCAGCTCGGGCTTGAGCGCGTCTTCTTCCGTTCCAATCCAAGCAGCCATTCGTTCTACATCATCACCTACGCGCACGCATTTCACCTCGCGATCGGCGTAGCCGGCCTCTTCGGCGCGGTCCTCGGCCTCTTCACCTTCAGGTCCATGGAAAACCGGCAGATCGTGGTCGACTGCGTCGCCTGGTACTGGCACTCGATGGGCGCCCTGTGGGTACTGCTCTTCAGCCTGCTCGCCTTCGCGCAATGACGCGGCGGCTGGCAACGGCGCTGCTATTTGCCTCAGCCGCCGTGTATACACCGTCCATCCATGCGCAAGGCTGCGCGCAATGTCGCGACAGCACCGGTGCAACCCCAGTAGCCACGCAGCGGGCCTACGGGCATGCCATCGAATTGATGACGGGCGCTGCAGCAATCCTGTTCGTCGCGACCGTGGTCATGATGAAGCGTCAGCCGTAACGCCCCCTAGTATGGAACGCCGGCTGCGCGCTGGGTCTGCAGTGCGCGCATGTACCACTCGAACTCATCGAAGAACTTTACGGACCCACGGGCAAACTGCGGGTCGCTCGCGTCGCCTTCTTTGCTGAGCACCTTACCGATCGACGGGATCGGCAGCAGTGACGGGATCGACGACATGCCGACCTCAGCCAACATCGCGCGAAGCTGCATGGCGGCGCGCACCCCCCCGAAAGATCCGCCGGAGTAGCAGACGATCGCGGACGGACGCCAGAAATACTCTTCCAGGAAGTAGTCGATCAGGTTGGAAAGCCCCGGGGGCACACTGTGGTTGTACTCCGCGCTGACAACGCAGAATCCATCGACTCGCGCATACAAGTCCGCCAGCGGAGCGAGCTTCGCGCGCAACGACTCATGCTCGGGCGTCAACCTGCCTTTGAGCTCTTTCCACATCTTGTCGAGTAGGGGCAGATCGTGTACGGCTGCATCCACGAGCACCGCTTCGTGCCCCCGCCGGCGCAGCTCTTTCAGAACCCAAGCGGCCGCCCGGTCACCGAGCCGCTCACTCCGTACCGAGCCAAGCAACACCGCTACGACCACCGGCTACCTCCACATCCTTTGGGCGCAACTTTGGCAGCTAGCGCTTTTTGGTAGCCGCCTTTGCGGAGCCCTTGCCCGCCGCCTTTGCAGCGGTTTTATGCGCAGACTTGACGGCGGACTTCGGTACGGCTTTCGCTGGGGTCTTCGCCGCTGATTTCACCGCCTTCGCAGGCGCCGCCTTCACAGCCTTCTTCGCCGATGGAGCCGCTTTGCCTGACTTCGCCGAGCCCTTGGCGGCAGACGCACTCTTGCCGCCGACATTCCTGGCGGGCGCAGCCTTCTTCGCCACAGCCTTGTGCGCAGCTTTAGCAGGCACCTGCTTCAGCGGCACTGCCTTCTTCGCCGGCGGATGCGGAACCTTAGCTTCCTTCGCCGGAGCTTTCGCGACCGTCTTCACCGGCGCCTCGGCCTTCTTCGCGGGTGCCGCGTGAGCCGGCGCAGCTACAGGAGCCGCTTTCACAGGGTTCGCCTTGGCACCCTTCGACACAGGAGCCGCTGCTCTCGCGGAAGGCTCCGCAGCGGCAACATCAGCTACAGGTGCAGGTGCAGTTGCAGCCGCCGCATCGCTAACGCCCAGTGCCGCCTCAACTACTTCGAGCGGAATCGCAGCATCAAGCTCCGCGGATTCGTCCTCGGCCGGCTTCTTTTTACCCTTCGCGGGCCGCGCTGTCTTTGCCGCGCGCGCGCGCCGCAGATTGATGGGAGGTGGAGGGGCGGGCGGCGAGAAGGGCTCGAGGAACGCCTTCATCTCCTCGGGCGTGCCCAGCCGTCCATCCATCAGTTCGAAAAAGAGCCGGTCCACCAGTTCGCCGTATCCCGCAAGCTCCGGCACGATCCGCATCTCCTGCATCAGCGCGTACGGGATGCGCTGTCGGGCGGTCGGCCATTCCGTATAGAAGGAACGAAACTTCGCCTGCAGCGCAGCCGAGCGCGTCGAGTAGGCCACCCACAGGACCACCTCCGGCAGGAGCGGAAAAGATCGTCTTCCAGGCGCCCGAGGGCGACGCCGCCTGCTTGGACCCAAGCTCCGCCGCAAACTGCTTCGCCTCGGTTTCCAGCGCGTCAATCTCGGCGACGAATCCCGGTCGCGGGAACGCCTGCTTCAGCGCGGCGATATCTTTCGGCGCCATCCTGGCCGTCAGCAGCGGGAACTGGGCCGCCGAGGGATCAGCCTGGATTCCCTGCATCTGCAATTGAGCCTGCGCCTCGCGGAGTTTCTCCAGTTCGACGATGTTCGCCTTTGCCGGCGTCCATGAGGCACACAGCACCTTCATCCACCCCTCGGACTCCAGCCGAGTCAACACGCGGAGCGGATCTTCCTCATGCACAATCTCTTCCAGCTCATACCCGCGTTGGAACTCGCCCATGGCAGAGATGTATTCTTCGGCCTTGCCCGTCTCGTAGCGTGCAAGCGTACGCTCTTCCATCTGCCAACCTAACCGGGCGCTCAGGCGAGCGGCGCGAACCATGCGCACAGGATCTTCGATAAAACCGTAGTTGCTGACCAGACGAAGTTCACGGTTCTCAATGTCAGCCACGCCGTTCAGCGGGTCCATCAGCAGCCCGTAGGAGCCTTCGTTCAACGAAAGCGCCATCGCGTTCGCGGTGAAGTCGCGTCGGCGGAGGTCTTCCAGGATGGCGGCCGGCTTGACCACTGGCTTCCCGGCTTCGGAAATTGCACCGACAGCGTGCTCGAAAGCTCGATCCGAACATTACCCGGGAAGCGGAGGTAGAGCGCCTGCATCGGTTCGTTCTCGCCGGCAATCTGGGCGCCCGTCTTCTCCAGATCTTTCTTCAACTTGAGAGCGTTTCCTTGAACTGCGAGATCAAGGTCCCGGACAGGCGATCCGCTCGTCATGTCACGCACCGCTCCACCCACCAGGAAGAGCGTTAGCCCCTTAGCCTGCGCAATTCGCGCAGCGCACGAAGAGCATTCTGCTGGGCGCCGGACAGGCGGTTCTCCAGCAGGTATATATAATCGGCCATAGGCTACGCGTCTCTCTGTTCGGCTCCTCGATGCACCCTTCCGCACCGCACGCCGAACCATCCATCTGCAGCTATAAACCTTGCAATATCAAGCCTTTAGACCAGCGCCTGGGACCCGGCGCAAAGGTCCATCGTACCATGCGGGCCGGGGTTTGACTACCTCCTCTGCACCTTTTTTGTGGCGCAGCCCCCCGCCCCCGCGCGATAATCCGTTCGGACTCCCCTTATGTCTTCACTCGCAGAAAAAGGTCATCGTGCGGCGGTTCACTGGCGATACCCTCGCCGGCTATCTCCCGCATGCGGGATTTGTCCGTGCGGAGTCGCTCGACCTGCTGGACCTCTCCGGCCGGGTCGTGCCGCTCCCTCTCCCCGACATCAAGATCGTCAGCTACGTCCGCGACTTCAATCTGTCCGACACCCAGAACCCCGAGCGCCTGAGTCGCCGGACCTTTCTCGCTCGGCCCCGAACAGAAGGGCTCTGGGTACGCCTCACCTTTCGCTCCGGCGAGGTGTTGGAGGGTCTTGCGCCGACCGACCGCACTCTGCTCGACGGTCTGGCCGACGACGCTGGCCTGTTCCTCACCCCCCCGGATACCCGCTCCAACACCCAGCGCCTGTATATCCCGCGTGCGGCGATCTCTGAACTGCAACTGCTCGCCGTGATCACCAGCCCCTCCCGCAAGCAGCCCCTTCCCCCCGCCGCGCCGAAGGAGACTCTGCAGGACGAGCTCTTCCACCTCCCCTTTGATCCCGACAGCCGCCCAACTAAACCCCTCGCCCCATTCAGCCTGGCCGCAAGCCGCACCCGCACCTGGCAACTTCGTACCTCCTCTACAATCGCTCCATGAAACTTGGCGACCTCGCGACGCATCTCGGAGCCACCCTGGATGGCGATCCTCACACCGAAATTGGCTCCGCCGCGGGCATCGAAGACGCTGGACCGGATCAACTCGCATTCCTCGCTAACCCCCGGTACACTCCGTTCGCCCGAACCACCAGAGCCTCCGCCGTCGTCGTCGAGCCCGGGTTCGAGACCATAGCCGCCGCTACCCTCCGCATAGCCAACCCCTACCTGGCCTTCGCCCGCGCGCTGGAGCTCCTCTACCCCGCCGCCGTCTACCCACCCGGCATCCACCCAACGGCCGTCATCGCACCGTCGGCCCAAATCGGCCCGTCCGCTCACATCGGCGCATACGTCGTCATCGGCGAGCGGCGTGAACCTTGGCCCCCACGCGACGCTTCTACCCCACGTGGTCCTCTACCCCGGCGCGCAGATCGGCAGCCACTTCTTCGCGCACGCCCACGCGGTGGTCCGCGAGGGCTGCCGGCTCGGCGACCATGTGACCCTCCAGAATGGCGTCATCGTCGGCGCCGACGGATTCGGCTTCGCCCGGCATGCAGCCCCGGAGCCAGGCCACCCCGCCTGGCACAAAATACTCCAGACCGGCCCCGCCGTGCTCGAGGATCACGTGGAAGTGCAGGCCAACTCCACCATCGATCGCGCATCGATAGGCGAAACCCGAATTCAGGCGGGCGCGAAGATCGATAATCTCGTTCAGGTCGGACACGGATCCACTGTCGGCCGCAATACCCTGCTCTGCGCGCAGGTGGGCCTCGCCGGCTCCTCCCGAGTCGGGAATAACGTAATTCTCGCCGGGCAGGTAGGCGTCGCCGGCCACTGCACAATCGGCGACGGCGCCATAGCCACCGCGCAGTCCGGCATCCCCTCCGATGTCGCGCCAGGCATGACCGTGAGCGGCTATCCCGCAATCGAAAACCGCAAGTGGCTCCGCTCTACCGCGGTCTTCGCCCGCCTACCGGACCTGATGCGCAGCTTGAAAGCCGCGAGTCCGGCCACAGCCCCCAGGGCCGCCGCTCCGGAAGAGCGCAAGAAGCCCGAATAAGTAGCCATCTGGAACAAAGGCAAGGGTATGAGCTTGCGCAGGACGCCGTCCGTGCATCTATAAGCCTGTGCAGACCGATCCGCCTTCAGTCCCCGGCCCCGAGCTTGTCCCCACTCCCTGGGTCACCGTCCTTCTGCTCGATGACGATCCGGTGACACTTCACCTGCGCTCCGCCATCGTTCGTCAGAACGGCTACAACACCCTTCCCGCCTCCACCGTCGAAGAGGCGAACCAGCTTCTCGACCGCACCGATATTGCCGTTCTGGATTACCACCTGGGAGCCGGCAAGTTCGGCACCGAGGTCGCAGCGGCCCTTCGCCAGCGCCGGCCTGAGGTGCCGATCATCATCCTCTCCGCCACCCTGGAGCGGCGTTTCGGCGGGGTGGAAGACATGCACCTGCTAAAGGGCTACAGCTCCAACGAGGATCTTCTTGCCGCCCTCCGCTCGTTCGAAGCCCGCCGTCGCGGCGCCCCCGTCGTTGTCGATGCGCGCGACTTCTTCTACTCCCGCATCTCCCTTGCCATGGGCGCCGACGTTCTGCTGCAGATCCTCGATGCCGACGGCAACTGGCTCTACTCCAACGACACCGCCGCCGAGTATCTCGGACGCCCGCGCGACTGGTTCGTCCATCGCAACCTGTTCGTCGAGTATCCCCGGCGTCATCGGCGACTGGGCCGACGTAATCCGCTCCGTCGCTGAGACGCGCGAAACCTACATCGACCGCACTCGGCGCGGCCTCTTCTTCCTGCCGGACGTACCCGGCCAGACCCTCACGTGGAGCGTGCTTGCATTCCCCATCACCCTCCACGACGGTCGACATGGCGTAGTCCTTACCGCACGCATCCTCGACAAAACGCCTACCATGTTTGTCTGACCCGCCGAATCCGGTCAGGCCGGGCGAACGGCCGGCGCAACCTCCTCGCCCATCAGCCGAATCGCGCGCATCAGCCCCTCATGCCCCAGACCCGCGACGGACATCTGGAAGCTGAGCCGCGAGATGCCGCCGAGTGACTCGTTATAGTGGGCAATCTTTTTCAGCACCGTCTCGCGACCTCCAACGATAAGCGCTCCCGAAGGTCCAAGAAGCGAGTCGAACTGGCGCCTCGTCACCGGCCCCCAGCCACGCTCCTGACCAATCTTGGAAAAGGTCGCCGCGTAGCCCGGGAAGAAGTCGTCGGCCGCTCGCTGATCCGAATCGGCGATGTAACCCAGCGCGTGGATGCCCACCTTCAATGAGTCCGGCGCATGACCCGCACGGCGCCCTGCCTCCCGGTATAAATCAACCAACGAACGAAACCGGTGTGGCTCCCCACCAATGATCGCAACCATCAGGGGAAGGCCCATCTCACCCGCCCGAACAAACGAGGCCGGAGTGCCTCCTACCCCAAGCCAAACCGGAAGTTTGGACTGCAGCGGCCGCGGGTAAACACCCTGGCCCGACAGCGCCGGGCCTATGCTTGCCCGACCAGTGCGGGTGGCTTTCTTCGCGAAGCTGCAGCAGCAGCTCCAGCTTCTCCGCGAAGAGATCGTCATAGTCCTCCAGCTTCAAACCAAACAGCGGAAATGACTCGATAAACGAGCCGCGGCCCGCGACGATCTCCGCCCGACCGTTCGAGATCAGATCCAGCGTCGCAAACTCCTGGAACACCCGCACCGGATCAGCCGCCGAGAGCACTGTCACCGCAGAAGCGAGCCGGATACGGTTGGTGCGCGCCGCCGCGGCCGCAAGGATCATCGCTGGTGCGGAGTCGAGGAACTCCTCCCGGTGGTGCTCGCCGATCCCCACGACGTCCAGCCCCACCTCATCAGCCAATGCGATCTCGTCCAGCAGATCGCGCATCCGAACCTCTGGCGCCGTGCGCGTGCCCGAGATCCGTCATCGACGCTACAAAACTGTCAAACCCGATTTCCACGTGTACCTGCCCTTCGCAACAGGAGCAATGGATGCAGCGATCCTCGCAATCGACTCATCACGCTCTGCTCGCCCTAATAGTTGCTGGTGGGTCGCGCGCTGTCTATCGACACGGCTCGGTGCACTCGGAAGGAGGAAACGCGCCGCCTGATACGCTTGAGACAGATGCGTGTCGCCCCTCTAATTGCTGTTAGCTGTGCCGTGCTTGCACTCAGTGGCTGCCACTCCGCCTATATCCAGGCTACGATTTCGAACCGCACCGACGAGCCCATCGCACTCATCGAAGTGGACTACCCTTCCGCCAGCTTCGGCACGCAGAACCTGGCCCCCGGCAGACTTCCACTACCGCTTCAAAGTGCTCGGTTCCGGGGCCACGTCCGTCGTGTGGACCGATGCCGCACACCACGACCATAAGGCCGGCGGACCGTCGCTGAGCGAGGGAGACGAAGGCAAACTCACGCTGACCTTTACTGCGAACGGGCCGGTGTGGAGCAACTCGCTGAACGGCCACTAAGTGCTCTCAAAGATCGGTCCTCAGTCATCCCCACTGCCCGCTGGCCCGTCCCACGCTGGACTGTCCACCTGAGTAGGTCTCGGGCCGCGTCTCGTGGCCATTCGGCTGCTTCTTCGCCTGTACGGCGATGAAGTACGCTGCTATGCCGCAGACCACAATAAAGAAGAGAAACATAAACGTGATCATGGCGCCAGCCTCCAGGCCGGAGTTTGCTTCCTTGCGAAAGTTTGGACGCGCCACAGGTGGCCACATCCACTCGCTACTCGGTCTGTACGATGCGTCCCGGGAGCGCTGGGATAGACTCGGGGAGATGGCGCGCGGTTTCTTTATTACGTTTGAAGGGCTGGACGGATCAGGCAAGACCACGCAGTTGAAGCGACTTGCCGCGTGGCTGGAGGAGCAGGGCCATCGGGTCGTCACCCTGCGCAACCCGGGCTCCACGCCGCTCGGCGATCGCATCCGCTCCATCCTGCTCGATTCACGCGTCGAAAGCGCCGTCGGCAAGATCGGTCCGCTCACAGAGATGGCGCTGATGTTTGCAGACCGCGCCCAGTCGCTCGACCACATCGTCGCCCCCGCGCTGCAGGCGGAGCCATCGTGCTCTGCGACCGATTCACCGACTCCTCTGAGGCCTACCAGGGTGCAGGCCGCAGCCTCGGCACCGCCCGCATCCTCGCCATGCACCACGCGGTCTGCAACGACGTGCAACCCGACCTCACCGTCCTGCTGCTGCCTCCGCTTGAAAGCTCTCTGGCCCGCGCCCGCCGCAGGAATCAGCGGCACGTCCAGCGCCTCCGGCCCCGACGAAAACCGCTTCGAAACCGAAGGCGACGACTTCTACCGCCGCATCTACGGCGCCTACGAGGCCATCGCCGCGCGTGAGCCCCGCCGCGTCGTCCCTTCCGCGAAGAGGCTTCCATCGAGGCGATCGCCGGGCGCATCCGGGGCGTCGTCGCCGAGCGCCTCGCAGCAGCCCAGCGTGCCGCCCCGGAGGTTCGCTCATGAGCCGCCGAGTACCGCATGCCGCCCGGGCTGCCGCACGCGCTTCCCTTCTACTTCCACAAGCCCTGGGCACGGCTCGGGCAGCCCATCCGGCTCTTCGAGCACCTGCATCGCACCTACGGCGAGATTGCCTGCTACCGGTTCATGGGCACCGACATCATCTTCGTCAACCATCCAGAATACATCCGGGAGATCCTGATCAACCAGGCCCCGCCTTCGTCAAGGAACGCACCCTGCAGCGCATGAAGATCCTGCTGGGCGAAGGCCTGATCACCTCCGACGATCCCATCCACATGCGGCAGCGCAAGCTTGCCGCGCCGGCCTTCCATCGCCAGCGCATCGCCGCCTATGGCGACACCATCGTCGAGATCGCAACAGCCACGCCGCGCGCTGGAAGACGGGGAGATCGTCGACGTCAACGCCGCCATGATGGAACTCTCGCTCGAGATCGTCGCGCGCACCCTCTTCGCCACCGAAGTCACCGCCGACGTCCGCATCCATCAACGACGAGGTCAACGCCATCATGGGCATCTATAACTTCCTCATCGCCATGCCGCGGCTGGAAAGCTGGCTGCACTGGCCGGTCCCGGCTCCTCAACCGCTTCCGCCGTTCGCGCGAGCGCCTGAATGCCATCGTCGACGGCATGATCCGGCACCGCCGCGCCGAGATGGCCGCCAGCCCCGGCGCGATCGCGGCGACCTGCTCTCCATGCTGATCGCCAGCCGCTACGAGACCGACGACGCGTCGATCACCGCAGAGGGCATGACCGACCCGCAGGTCCGTGACGAAGTGCTGACCATCTTCCTTGCCGGCTACGAAACAGTCGCCAACGCCCTGACCTGGACCTGGTATTGCCTGTCGCAGAATCCGGAGGCCGAGACCACCATGCTCGCGGAACTCAGGCATGCTCGCGACGGACGACGCAGTCCTGCCGCTCACACGGACTCCGCGCGGCGCCGCCGTCCTCGCAGAAAGGCCGCCATGCGGCTGCCAACGCTGGCCGACTATCCCGCCTGAAGTATACGGAGCAGGTCTTCGCCGAGGCGATGCGCCTCTACCCGCCCGCCTGGGCCATGGGCCGCATGTCCACCCGCGCCCGTCACGCTCGGGCCCTACAACATCCCCGCCGGCGCGCACTTCTTCTTCTCGCAATACGTCTGCACCGCTCGCGGAGTACTTCCCTGACCCGCTGCGCTTCGACCCCGCTCGCCACACGCCCGAAGCCAAGGCTGTCGCGCCCGAAGTTTGCCTACTTCCCATTCGGCGGAGGATCACGCCAGTGCATCGGCGAATCCTTCGCCTGGATGGAGGGCGTGCTCACCGTAGCCACCATCGCCTCGAAGTGGCAGATGAGCTACGTCGGCAACAGCCCGCCGGTCCCGCAGGCCAAGATCACCCTTCGCCCGCGAGACCCGCTGCTGATGCGCCTCAGCGCACGTTAAGGCTTCGCGCTGCCCGGCGGCACGATGCCGTTCATCCGCAGGTACTCCACCATCTGCCCATAATGGTCGAACCCATGCGAGACGCCGAAGCTGGCCAGGGTGCCGCGCGTCTGCATCCCGGGCTCATTCGATTGATCACCTCGAACGCATTCGCCGGCGTAAGCGTCGCGATCGCCCGTGCGCAAACGTGAACGAGTCGCCAAGCGCCGCACGATGTCGTCCTTCGACGTCAGCTTCGCCATCGCTCGCAACATCCGTGTCCGGCTTCATCCCGCTGAGCGACAAGTAGAAGAAGAAGTTCGCCTGCGCCACGTGGGTCGCCTGCTGCGCGAAGGTGCGCACGCCAGTGAACTGCGCCCCCTGGGCCGCGGCAAACGTTGTCGCGCTCGGGGCAAACGAAAACTTGTCCGCGGGCATCGCTTTCACCACGCCCATCATCTCGCCTTCGAGAATCGTCAACTGCGCATCGAACGCGGCAGCCGGTGTAGCGATCGTGCCTGCGGCGGAGCCGGATTTGGTCCCATCTCCATCTGCGCACCGGCACAGAGAGGAAGCAGGGTGAACAGTGCGGCCAGACAAAGTGCTTGAGCTTTCGTACGCATCGACTTACTCCTTCAGAGAACAGCCCATGCTAGCAGAGGCGTTCCCGCGGCGGGGTATCAGTCGTCCGTACTGAACCGGTGGATCAGGCGACGGTCGCGCTTTGTCGGACGCCCCGGCGTCCGCGGTGCAACAAAGAACGGATCGTCCTTGCGAGCCGCAGCCACAAGCGCACGCGCCGCCCGGCTGGCCTCAGTCTCCTGGTAAAGGGTTTGCGCAACCGGCGCCGGGCCCCGCATATCGCTCAGAGCGAGCACCTCAACCTCGTAGATGCCGCCCTCGTTGCGGATTCCAACGGGTCACCCACGCGCACCTCGCGCGCAGGCTTCAGAGGCTGATTGCGCGACTCCACCCGGCCAAGTTCGCACGCCTTCGCGGCCAGCGCACGTGTCTTGAAGAACCGCGCAGCCCAAAGCCACTTGTCGATACGCAACCCAGTCATGCCTCTATGCTAGCGCGTACGTCCCCTCCTCAGGCCGGCATGGCATCCGTCGTCCCGCAACTCCGCACCACCCTTCCACTCGCCACGAACGGTATGGTTTACTTCGGCTGGTACCGCAACAATCCAGCGGAGTGCGATGAACCTGGAACAGGCACAAGCTGCGCAATCCGAGCAAACCCGACACACCCACGCGTCCGCAAGCGCCGGTCTGGCCGCTCTACGTAGGCTTTGCCGCCACCGGCGTAGGGGTAGCGCTTCCCGGCGCCATCCTACCCGCGCTTCTGCTGCGCGGACACCTCACCGACGCGCAGGGTGGCCGCCTCTTCCTCTTCGCCTGGATCGGCTCCTCGCTCGGAGCTCTCATGGTCCGCGGAGCCCTCCGCCCCTCCCTTCTCGCCGGATGCACAACTCTCACGCTCGGCGCGGTCGGACTCGCCTTCTCCGCTGGATCTTCCGCCCAGGCCGACCTCTGTATGGCACTCTACGGCGCCGGCCTCGGCCTCATCATGACCTCCATCACCCTGCTTCGACAAACCGCCGCAGAGCACACCGGAGCCGAACTCATCCGCCTCAATTTCGCATGGGCCCTCGGCGCCTGCCTCTGCCCCGCACTCGCAGAGCGCGCCCTGCGTGTAGCCGACCCACGCCCGATGCTGCTGGGCCTCGCCGCAGTCTTCGCGTGGTTCGGAATCTGGGTAACCACGCAAGATCCCGCACGCACGCTCCATGCGCAAACGCCCGTGCCGCACAGATGGCGCACCCTCCGCACCGTTCCGCCATCCCTCGTTGCGATGACCATGCTCATCACAGGCATCGAAGCCGCTCTCGGCGGTTGGCTCGCCACTTACTCCCGTCGCGGGGGCGCTGGCCTGGCGCAGGTCATCGCCGCCCCAAGCTGCCTCTGGGCCGGCCTGCTGCTCAGCCGCCTCCTCTGGACACGGTGGAGTCGCCGCGCCGCTGCCCACACCATCCTGCGCGGCAGCGTCAGCCTCATGGCCGCCGCCGGAATCCTGCTCCTCGCCCGAGACTCCGGCTGGACCGTCCTGCTCGCCGCAATCTCCCTTGGCTGCGGGCTCGGCCCCGTCTACCCGCTACTCCTTGCCGCGGTACTGCGCTTCACTCGAACAGGAGACATCTTCTTCCTCGCGGGCATCGGCTCCGCTTGCCTGCCCTGGCTCACAGGCGTCACTGCCGCCATGCAGGGCTCCCTCCGCGCCGGGCTTCTCGTCCCCCTCGCAGGAACGTTCGTCATCCTCACACTGCTATGGACTATCCCCAAGCAAGCGTGGACCGCGGCCCCCACCCAACACGCCCGCAAGCCCTCTCAAGCCGCGTGAAAGCCAGCCCGCTTCATCGCCACACCGACCTCAGGGTTACGCGCAAACGTCTTCCACACAAATCCCGTCCGCAGATTCTCCGCCATCAGACACACCGATTCCCAGGTCGATCCCAAGCACATCCGGGTCATACCAGTTCGCCTCCGGATGGAACGCATCGCAAAATCCGTACCGGCCCCACGCCTTCGCTCCCGTAGCTGCTCCTTCAGCGACGCTGAACGCGCAGGCACGCCGCCGGCAGAAACGGCAGCGAGCCCGCCGTCGCATACGGCACCACGGAGCCGTCGATGCCTCCAAAGCCCGCTACGGCTACCGTCCGGCCGAACCACCGCGCTCGCCCGGCCCACCCCAGGCCGTATAGCCATGCTGCGAGTCCGACGCCGAGATGCCCCAGTAGTCCGTCCGAATAAGGCTTGCCCAGCGCAGGCAGAACGCCTGGTGCGCCCGTGTCGCCAGAACGGAATTCGCGAAGTAATCGGCGTACCGGTCGCGCTTGCCGCGAAAGTCGAACCACGCATGGCTGTACTGGTGCACAAACAGCGGGTCCGCCGCAGCCGATGTAGTCGAACCCGTCATATGATCGCCGGCCGCGTCCACGCATCCCAGCATGTCCGGATCCACCGGATGCGTCGGCGAGCCCAGCGCCAGCAGGTAGATCATCATCAGCTCGCAGTAATGGTTCCAGCGCGACATCGAGGAACTTGCCGTCGCGCACACCCATCGAGAACGTCCGTCCGCCGTTCAGCATCCACGGCCAGTCCACGCGCTCATAAATCGTCGTCGCAAGCCGAACAATCTCCGGCTCGTATGGAAGTGCGCGCGCGCCGTCAGCACCCCGCACAGCAGCAGCGCCGTGTCGATCGAAGAGATCTCGCTGCCGCGAAACGGCGCGCCGGTCTCGACATCGTTGAAGTGGGAGAAGAAGCCATGCTCGATGCGGCAGCTTTCGGCGTGATAAGCCAGCGTCGCGCCGCACCTGCTCCAGCACCTGCTGCCGCGCGGCTGATACCCGCGCTGCTCCGCAATGCAAAGCGCCGTCAGCCCGAAGCCCGTCGCGGCGATGCTCGCCATCCGCCGCGCATCAGCTCCCCGTCGCTGTCGACCCACTTGGCGCGGTCCAGCACCTGACCGGTGTTCGGGCTCGCCTGCTCCACGAAAGAACAGGCAGCCGCGCGCGCTGCAGGTCGTCGAGGAACGCCTCGTCCGCCGGCGGTCAAGCCGGATCGCGCTTCGGCTGCAGGCGCGCACCGGTACCGAGGGCCGCGCAACGCAGGCCACGCGATCTGTGCCAGCAAGCAACATCAGAGCAAAGTCTGCGCCGATCCATCGCCGCTACCTTCCAACCACACAACGGCCAGCCCATGCGGCGGAACCGCTAAGCTGCAGCTGCCCATGGTTCAGATGCACATGCTCCGCCGGCGCCATGCTCGCCCGCGGCCTCGCAGCTGCTTCATCTGCTCCCGCGTCAGGTCGCCCGGCGGCCGCCCCATCGCGTCAAACGCCTTCAGCACATTGCCATGGTCGTCATCCACCCGCCACACCTCGACAGCCGCGCTCGCGGCACACATTTCGGAACTCCAGATCAAACGCTTCGCGGCGGCCCCGCCAGCCCGGCGGCATCGTGTACGTCGCGCCCGTGCCCACGGGCGGCGCATAGTCCCACAGCGCCACCGCCAGCGCCGTCCGCCGTCTCGGTCGCCAGCGCCGAGTCCGAAGCCACCGCAAGCCGCCGGTCTCCCAGCTTGTGCAGCACCGCGAAGACATTCAGCGCTGGCTTCGGAATATGGTCCGCCGCAATCAGCCCGAAGCCGCCATAAAAGGGCGTCCGCACCACGCCCTGCTCTTCAAACACATCCGAAAACGCCCAGTAGGCCATGCTCTCCGTCAGCCCGTCGCACAGCCGGATCTTGTTCGCCAGCCATGGCCCCATGTAAGTCGAGTCCGTCACATTCGGCTCGTTCGCATAGCTCGCGTTGTACTCCGAAAAATCAGCGGCATCTTCGGGTAAGCCGACTGCGCAATCTGCTCATGCACCTTCTTCACCGCGCGCCACACCATCGTGTCCCGCGGAACATTCTCGTTCGTGCCCAGCACATCGTGCGCCGTATCGTTCGCATACACGTGCGTCGACACAAAGTCCACCGGCACATTCTCCGCCTTTGCATGCGCCAGAAACGGCGCCACCCACGCCGCCTGCGCGGTCGATGGCCCACCCACCTGCAGCCGCGGCGACACGCGCCTTCAGCGCGCGCGCCGTGTGGTCGTACAGCTCAAAGTAAGTCGCCTGCTTCGGATTGCCCACCCAGAAATCGATGTTCGGCTCGTTCCACACCTCGAACTTCCACGTCGCCACCTCCTCGATCCCATAGCGCTCCACCAGTGCTGCGCGAACGCGCGGATCATCGCATCCCACAGCTGCGTAGTCCTTCGGCGGCGAGACGTTCTGCTTGTACCAGAAAGCATGCAGCGCATTCGGATCGGACGCCATCTTCTTCGGCATAAAGCTCAGCTCCACGAACGGCCGCACCCCGTTCTCCAGCAGCCCGTCGTAGATCTGATCGATGTAGGAGAAGTTGTAGACCGAAGCATCATTCGCCGCCTGCGCCGCAAGCCCCGGGTTCTGAATCCGCCGGTCCGGATCGTACAGCCCCACCTCGTCCATCAAGATCCCGTGGAAGCGCACCGACTCGAAATCGCGTCGCCTGCTTTCACCGTCCGCAGGTCCTGCCGATAACTCTCGCGCAGCGAAAGAATCGCGCGCCCCGAGCCAAACGTCTGCTCCCAGAAGTGCGGAAACGGCGTCGTCGTGCCCGCGCGCATCCACCATAACGTGCTCCTGCGCCACCGCGGAGACAGCACGCCAGAATACCAGCCAGGAAGAACAAGGCTCGTCGCTCGTCGACATGGACAGCGTCCTTGTAGCTTGCAGGCCACGTCGCACAGCTGACGATCGTGCGGAGGCGAAACTCGCACGAGGAGGCGTGCCCGCGCACTGCCGGCGCGCCCTCATCTCGAGTCCTGGCTCCGACTAGAAGCTGAACCGCGCCTGCAGCGTGATCGTCCGGCCGCCAAGAGCAGTCCGGTCCTGACCGAAGGTCGCAGAGGTCACGTCGTTCGTCACGCTTGCCGGGTTCAGGTTGAGGATGTTGAACACGTTGAACGCATCCGCACGAATCTCCAGCCCCGCACCCTCCCCCAGAAACCCGACTTGGGCAAGCCGAAGTTCTTCGCCAGCGAAGCATCCACATCACGGTACGACGGCCCGGTAAACGAGTTGCGGTCCGCACCCGGCCGCGGCGGCAGAGCCTGGTTGGGATTCGGGAACCCGCTGCCCACCGGGCGTCACCGAGGGAGCGAAGTTCGGCACGGCGAAGAACGTGTTCGCGTACGCGACCCTGTCGTTCGTCGTTGATCGTCTGCGTGGTCTGCGACTGGCCGGTCACCGCTGTGCCCGGGAAGAAGTTGCTGTGGTTGATGAAGGCATCGTTGCTGTGGCTGCCCTTGCCTCCGCCCAAGATAGATCGGGCGCAGGTTGGAGTAGCCGCATTGCGTGCAGTACAGGTTGCCGCCCGCACCGGTTGCGTAGTTCGGCGAATAACGGGAAACCGGTGTGGTACTGGAAGATCCCGCTGAGCGACCAGCCGCCGACTATCTTCTCCAGCCAGTTCAGCGTCGCCGTGGAAGATCACCGGCTGCCACAGTCCAAACACCTTGAACGACTTGCCCACGTCGAACTCCGACCGGCCGTAGGAGTAAAGCGGGTTCTCCGGGAAGTATGGGTCTTCGTAGTACGGGCCCGAGCCGTCCGTATCCATGCTCTTGGCCCATTGGAACTGCGCGTCGAGCGAGAAGCGGTGCACGCATCGGATGCTTCAACTCGACCAGCAGCGCATTGTTGTTCGAGCTGCCGCCATTGGTCCAGTAGTCACCGCCCGTGATCAGCGGGTTCAACGCAAGCCCCAGCCACAACGCCCGCGGCATTCGGATTCTCGTGGTTGATCAGGTGCCGGCCCAGGCTGCCCTGGTAGCCCACCGAGGCCACCAGCTCGCGCCCGAACTGGTATTCCGTATCCAGCGAGAAGTGCTCGCAGATAGATCGTGGACATCCGCCCGTTTCCGTTGCCGAGCAGCATCACGTTCGCGACCCCCGCCGTCGGAAGACCATTGCTGTTGTAGCTCGTAATCGGCATGCGGATTGGCAGGCAAACCCAGCCAGCGAAGTTGGGCTGCTGGAGATGCCATAGATAATGTTCGCGCCGTTGGTGCCCGGATTCGTCGGGCTCACATACTGCGTAGTTCACAAAGTTCTGCGTCGGCGGATTGTTGCCCGAGTTGGCACGAGATCGCGATCTCTTCATCCTGGAAGTTCAACCCGTACCCACCGCGTACCACCAGCCGGCTGTTCGCGAAACCCGGGCTCCAGTTGAAGCCGAGCTGCGGCCCGAAGTTCGTCTTCTGCGGATTCCACAGTGGGCGATTCGTCGCCACCGTCAACCCGGTAAACGCGGCACTGCCCGCCCCAAACCGCGCCGACGGCAGATTGCCCTGCTTCGCATACAGCGACCCGTAGTAGGCGTAGCGCAGACCAACATGCAGCGTGAGATTGGCCCGACCTTCCAGTCGTCCTGCACGAACGCGCCGAAGATGTTCTCGCGCTCGTCGGAGCGAGCTTGCCCCGGGCAGCCCCGTCAGGCTGTTGAAACCCGCCGTTCTCTAGCCGACGGCGCATCGTTCAGGAAGTCCCAGATGTTGTAGAAGTTGTAGCTCGGCCGACCAACCGGATTGTTCAGGTAGTGGAGATAGCTGTCGTCCGCGCCGAACTTGATCGTGTGCGAGCCCGACGATCTTCGTCGCCACATCCTTGTACCCATAGGTCCACTGGTTGAGAACGCTGCCGAGTCGAGGTGCCGAAGTGGCTCAGCGTGGCCGAAGGCGCGAAGAATGTGATGTTGTCCTGCGGAAGCCCAACCGGCTGCTGCGAGTTGCCGTTGATTTCGTTCCACCGCCAGCCCGCACGCGTTGGCCCGCGCCTCGTTCAGGAAGCTCGGGGAGAACGTGTGGTTCCAGATCACGGAGAACGCATCGTTGATCTGGTCATGGTGGAACAGGTTGTAGGCGCGCGCGCCGCCGTTGTAAGAAGTCGAGCCCTGCGGAACCCAGTAGATCGCGAACGACAGGCGATCCTTCTGCGTTACGTTCGCATCCATACGGCCGTCGTACTGGCGATAGTACGACAGAACTGGGCGTGCTCGTGGTGTAGAAGGCCACATCCGCCACGCCGTCCAAACCCCCGCCCACGCCCGGGTTGGCATTAGTCGCAGCTGAGCCGTAAGGTCCTGCTTGCCCAGCCCTGTCTTCAGCGGCGAGCCGATATCCAGCCCCTGGCCCGCAATCGTCCGGCAGTTCACCCCTTCCTGCAGACCGACTGCCGCGCAGTCTTCGCCCGTGGTCACAATCGTGCCCGCTGGAGCGCTGCCTGGCGAAGTTCAGAAACTGTCGAAGCAATGCTGCCGGAAGGTGCAGCGGCAGCGGAGCGCTGGCGTCTCATACCAGCCGCTGCTCGGTCGCAGTCGAACTATTCGGCGAAGCCTCGTACGCAAAGAAGGCAAAGATCCGTCCTTGATAATCGGCCCGCCCAGGCTGCCGCCGTACTGGTTGAACCGCTGCGTATCGCGCTGCGGTGCAGCCACCCGTCGTACCCGTGGCGTCGCGCACAGCGCGGTTGTAGGCGTTCAGGCCCGGCCGGTGAATCGCGATAAAAGCGCTGCCGTGGAACTGGTTCGTGCCGCTCTTCGAGGTCACCATGGTCTGCGCGCCGGCGAACCGCGCATTCTCCGCGTCGTAGTCGTTGGTCACGATGCGGACGTTGTCGATCGACTCTTCACTCGGCGTGATCACGCTCGGCGCCGCCCCACACCGCGCTTACCGTGCTGATCCCATCGATCGCGATGCCGTTGTTCTGATTCTGCTGCCGTTCGCGTTCGCCTGCGCCCGGTTTTCCGTGGCGGAGCTCACCGCTGGCGCCGACCCTCCCGGGCCCTGGTTCCCAGGCAGCGCATACACGCCGCCGCCGGCATGCTTGCGAGCCATCGCTGATCGCCCCGGGCGCAAGCTGAGTCAGTGTGAACACGTCGCGATTGAACGACGGCATGTGCTGGATGTCGTTCGCGCTGATCGTCACGCCAATGTTCGGCGTCTCGGTATCGACCGCGGCCACTGTCTCCGCGTTCACCGTGACCTCCGTCGTACCGCCCCCAGCCTGCAGCTCGCACGGTCACGGAGTTCGACTGCTCCGGGATCAGGTGCAGGTGATCCAGAACCTTAGGCTGAAAGCCCGTCTGCGTGACCGTCAGCGTGAAGTCGGCGGCGGGCAACGCGTTGAAGTTGAAACACGCCGGCGGGATCGCTCTTCCGCGTCGATCGTCTCGTTTGTGCCATTGTTCTTGAGCGTCAGCGTCGCGCCGGGAACCACCGCACCCGTCGTATCCGTCACAACGCCCTGGATCGAGGTGCGGAACTGCGCCTGCGCGGCGATGTGCCAAGCAGACGAAGACGACAAACACCCAGCACGACCCGCTTCGCCTTTGCGCTCAGCTTGACCATTTCGATGAACTGAACTCATACTGCCTCCATAAGATGGTGCGTAGGCGCGCCGCATGTCCACGAACGCCCATAGGGCAAACGTTTGACCCGGACGCGGACTATGCTCCCGGCACCGCTTTCACTGTCAACCCGCCGAACTGACAGGCTTTTTACCCCGATGAAAACCCGCAACTCTCGGCTGGAATCGCTCGGACCAGGTTGAAGCTCGAATAGCTAATGTCATTAGGCAATCGCCGTTGCGCTTTCGCATAATCTGTTTAGAAGTAGATAATCCAGCGCTGTGCTGTGGCGACGGACCCAGTTGCCTGATGCGCTAGCTGCAAATGGAAAAAACTGTTCATCCGCAAAGCCGGAGGCAAGCCGACCAGCCTCAAGATGGTTGCCGACCTCGTCGGGTTCTCCTCGGCCGCCGTCTCGCGCGTGCTCAACGGATCCCCAGCCGCCGGAGCATCCCGCAGGCCACGCAGGATCGCATCTTCGCTGCCGCCCGGCAGCTCAACTACAGGCCCAACCTGCTCGCGCGCTCCCTGCGCCGGGGCCGCTCCCACACCGTCGGTGTGCTGGTGCCGGAGGTCTCCGAGGGCTACGCCACGCTCGTCCTCTCTGGGCTGGAGCAGGGCCTCATGCAGGCCGGCTACTTCTACTTCCTCATCTCGCACCACCACCGCGCCAGAGCTAATCGAGCAGTCGCAGGCCATGCTCGCTCGAACGCGCCGTCGATGGCATCGTCGCCATCGACACCCCGCTGCAGCGCCACCCTCCCCTGCCCACCGTCACCGTCTCCTGCCCCGACCGGCATGAGTGGATCACCAACATCATGCTCAACCATCGCCGCGCCGCCGAACTCGCCATCGACCACCTCGTCGGACCTCGGCCACCGCCAGATCGCCGTCATCAAAGGCCAAAGCTTCTCCTCCGACACCGAGCGCCCGCTGGCAGGCCATCCAGCACGCGGCCGCACGCGCAGGGCTCCGCGATCCAGCCCGAACTCGTAGTGCGCAACTCGAAGGCGACTCCCCCTCGCACGAACCCGGCTACTTCGCCACCCAACGCCTGCTCGCCGCCAAGCAGCACTTCACCGCCCTCTTCGCCTTCAACGACGTCTCCGCCATCGGCGCCATCCGCGCCCTCCGCGAAGCCGGCCTCCGCGTCCCCGAGGATGTCTCCGTCGTCGGCTTCGACGACGTCCAGTCCGCCGCCTTCCAGAATCCCGCCCTCACCACCGTCCGCCAGCCGCTGCGCACCATGGGCACCCTTGCCGCCGAGACCATCCTCGCCAGATCGCCTCCCCCGACGAGCCCCGCCATCGCGCCAGCTCGTGGTCGATCCCGAACTCATCGTGCGCGACTCCACCTGCCCGCCCCCCGCGAAGAAGGCCAGGTCGTAAGCCACAACACGCACTTCAAACCCTTCGTGCTCGCGCGCCGAACGCGGCACAAGACTCGGCCCCCCAGGCGAGTCAAAGAACTGCCGGGCCACACCTTGCGCTGTCCTGGACGGTACCGGGAGCTGGACGACTCCGCCCGGCGGCGAATGCGCTCCTAGGGCACCGACCGAGGTACGAAATCCTGTCAAGCCCCTAATCCCTCTATCGCAAACAAAACAAAGGAAATAAAGTTGGCTGTTTAGTTTCCGGCAGCAGCTATAATGGAAGTATGAGTAAAAAACGTGGCGCCCGCGCCGCGGAAGCACCGGGGTGGAAAGAAGGGGACGGTTATCAAAGCGTCACTCCCCTCACCTAAGTTCTTTATTTACTGCGCGAGTGGAGTTATCAAATCGTCACCCCCCTCCCGTAAGCGCCTCATTTGCAACAGATAGCAATTCGATACCCCCGGGGTACCCTGTAACGCAAGCTCGACAACGGGAAGTGCAATTGGACCGCCGCAAGCTGCTTACTCTCGCCGCAGGAACGGTCGCATCCCGTGCGCTGCGCGCCGCGCATGCACTCGATCAGGTACCCGCTGCATCTGCTCCGTCGACCGCTACAAACCAACCTCCGGTGGATGTGGAGATCAGCTTCCCGTCTCGCCCCGGTGTCCTGATGCCGGAGGATTTCACCGGGTTGAGCTATGAAGCAGGCCAACTCTACAACCCGGACTTCTTCTCCCCGCAGAACGCCGCACTCATACAAACCTTCCGCCAACTGACTCCGCAAGGCATCCTGCGTCTCGGCGGACACCTCAGCAACATAACGCCCTGGGAGGGTGTCGGCCGGGACGAAGCCAGGCAGCAGCGCGGCGTCCAGCACGGAATCGAAGACTACTGGGAGTGGCCGCTCGTCGACCCGTCCATCCAGAAGAACAAGCACGGCATGATCACCCGCCGCGCCCTTCAGAACCTCCGCGGCTTCCTCGACGCCACCAACTACCGCCTCCTCTACACCCTGAACTTCGCCTCCGGAAGCCCAGCCCGGGCAGCCGACGAAGCCGCCGCAGTCTCGCAGATCATGGGTGACCGCCTCGTCGCCTTCCTCATCGGCAACGAAGTCGATGGCTACGGCCAGGACAAGTTCTTCCGCCCGCCCAACTACACCTTCGACCAGTTCTTCACGGAGTACCAAGCCTGGGTCGCCGCCGTCCGCACCAAGGTACCGCACGCACCGTTCGCTGGCCCGGACACCGACGGACACATGACCGACTGGGTGCTCCCCTTCGCACAGCGCGCCGGCAAGGACGTCGTCCTCCTCACCAGCCACTTCTACGGCATGGGTCCCGCAAGCGATCCCACCATGACCGCTGACCGCCTCCTCGCGAAGTCCAATCCAAGACTCGAGGCCGAGATTCACGGCGCCCACGCCGCCATCGCCGCCGCCGGCGGAACAAGGTACCGCATGGACGAAGGCAACTCATGCTTCGGCGGAGGTCGTCCCGGTGTCTCGGACGCCTACGCCTCGGCTCTGTGGGCCGCCGACTACATGCTGCGCGCAGCCAGTGAAGGCTTCGCCGGGGCCAACCTGCACGGCGGCGGCATAGGTGTTTACACACCCATCGAAAGCAGCGAGCAAGCCGCGGCTGAACCCCGGCCCGTCTTCTACGGAATGCAATTCGCCCAGCATCTCGCCGGCTCGACCGTCGCCCGCTGCGAGCTGACGACGAACCAGAACGTCACCGCCTACGCTGGCGTCGCCACCGCGCACAGAAAGCTGGCGATCATCAACAAGGGCGACCACGACGTCCGCTTGCTGCTGAAAGAAATCGGACTCATTCCGGACAGCTACAACGCTCTACTGCTGCGCGGCTCGGCTCTCGACGCGAAATCGGGCGTCACGCTGAAAGAACACGCAGAGTTTGCCGCTCCAGTCGCACCAGTTCTTCCTGCGTATTCTGCGGTTCTTCTGACGGCTGACTTCTAAGCCATCAACACGCTGGGATCAAGGGCCCCACTATTTCGGCAGACTTCATTGCAAGTCAGCCGGATGCTGTGAGCAATACAACAGCCGGGATTCACGAGCCGGCGTCCTACCGACTCACCTGCTGCACGATGCCCTTTGCACGCAGACCAGCTTCAGCACTCGAAAAGTAATCCTTCACCGTACCCTGCTTCCGAATCCATTCGATGTACCGCTCGATACCCTGCTCCAGCTTCGTCAGCGGTTCGTAGCCTATTGAACGAATGCGACTGATATCTGAGATGAGGGACCGAATCTCTCCCGGCCTGAACTCTCCCCGAGCAAGTGGCTCCGCCGCCACGCCCAGACGGTCAGCAATGATCAGTGCAAGATCACGCACGCTGGTAGCGCACCCGCTGCCTACGTTGACCGGCAGCCCATCTAGCTTCCCAGTAGTCGCCACGAGAAGATTGGCACGCGCAATATCTTCCACAAAGCAGAAATCCCGCGTCTGACCGCCATCCTCATAAAGGATGGGCGGCAGGTCATTGAGCAGCCGCGTACAAAAGATGGCGATCACTCCAGTGTACGGATTGAAGAGCGATTGCCGCGGCCCGTACGTGCACGAGTAGCGGAGCGCAACCGTCGGAATTCCCGTCTGTTTTCCCCATAGCAACACAAGCCGTTCCTGGTCGACTTTGGTCAGGGCATAAACTGTTTCGCCGCCGCCGGGTGCGATCTCAGGTGTCGGGATGGACGACGTGACACTGCTGCAAATCGGGCAGCGCACACCGAAGTCAGCTGCGCGAAGCTGCTCGACCGACCGCAGCAACGGAAAGACCTGGTCATGCTCCGGACACATTGCCGCGCCTTCGCTGTAGACGGCCTGGGAGCTTGCGACCACAACCTTCTTGATCGGGAGTTTGTCGTCGCGAATAATCTCGAGCATCTGCGCTGTGGCAAAGCTGTTCACCAGGACATACTTGGCCATCTCCGGCATGTAACCACCGTAGGCAGCCTCGTGAAACACGACGTCGATATCCGCTAGAGCGGATCGCATTGTGTCGTGATCCTGAACATTGCCTTGACTGAATTCGGCAGCTGGGTTCACCCATGCCGGCTTTCCGAAACGATGAGTCTGCGGTTCGAGATTGTCCAGAATGCGGACCGTCCAACCCTCTCGAATCAACAAGTCCACGATGTGGGAACCGATGAGGCCGGCGCCGCCGGTCACCAAAGCTCGTTTTCCATGGTTCTGGTTCGATGTCACGCTACCGTCCGCCTTATACAAGGGTCTATGGAGCTTTTTGCCGTGCCAGTGAAGGCGTCCGCTGTGTGCGGTCGGAGGGCTGCATGCTGCTGGGTTCTCGCAACGAGCGGCTACAGCATGACGCAGTGTACTTCAGAGGCCCGCGTACCAGTCGTAGCCGAGCTTGGTCCAGTAATCGTCGGGCTTGTCGTTGGTATACGCAATCAGTCCGATGCGCTTTGATCTGCTTGTAGCCGTACTTGGTGGGCATGTGGAGCCGAAGCGGCGCGCCGTGCGGTTGAGTGAGCGGCGCGCCCATCATCTCCGTTACAAGAAGAGTCTGGGGGTGACGCAGCGCCCGAAGATCGTACCCCGTGTAGTAGTCACCGTCCGGTGTCTCCATATAGACGTACCGGGGCTCTTCGCCGCGTATCGGCTGGGGCGGGTAAGCGTCGAGGAAGTCGGCCATGCGGATGCCGGCCCAATGCACAATCTGGCTCCAACCCTCAATGCACTTGAACTGCGTCACCAACTGGTTTCTGGGCAGCTGCGCCAGGTCGTCCATCGTGAGCAGGAGTCCAGATGTTCCCTGCGGCAGGGTCGAGTTGCTCTTACCGGCTTCTTCGCGCCCACGCGATTTGCGGCCAGTCTGGTTCTCATCCCGCTCGGCCGTCGCAATCATGAGTTCAGGCGCCATCTTCCTCGCGGTCAGACTGTTCGGGTCGATCTTTGTCTCGTGACCCTTGTCCTGGTCAGGGACCGAGGTCCCGTAGCGATACTCCCAGGTTGTCACATCGGACACGAAGCGGGGATGATCCGTCGCACCTCGCATCCCCACCACTTGCAAGCGCCAGCTTTCCGGCAGCAGGTCTGTCTTCAAGCCATATATTCCGTTAACACGCAGCGGTTCTGCGCGACCCAGCGGATAGGTAGGCGCAAGGACAGATCTCTGAACAGGCTGCGCGAGAGCGCCGCGTTGAGCTGATAGGCCTCGGCAAGCGCCCGAGGCTGCATGTCTTTCTGCGGGCCGTCATCCAGATAGCGGTACAGCCCGAATGCAGCCGCAGCCCCTAACGTCCCGGCGACGAACGACCTACGCGTATGCCTGCGTGATGCAGCCAGAATCTCCGCATCCGCCTTCTCGCTCGAGAAGGAGGTTTGTTCGCCCGGCAGGTCGATGTCGTCCATCACCATCGCCTCCGTTCGGCCTCGATCGAGGGCGCGTCCACGCTGCTGGACCTCACGGCCGCTGACCATCGATCGGAAGTTGTTCCACCCGGCCAGAACCACCTGCAGCACGTGTATAGCAAAGAAGCCCAGGAACGCGATCGTGAGCCAGAAGTGCAGCCAGCGCGCCATCTCGTAGCCGCCCAAAGCGTAGTCAGCCAATGCGCTGACGTCGGCTTGTAGATGGCCAGGCCGGTCAGCGAGCATGCCCGCGCCCATCACGATGACCGAGGTATAGGCTATCCGCTGAGCGCCGTTGTACTTGGTTTGGGGCGGCAGCCCTTGCGAAGATGCAGGTCCACCAGCGTCACCTGGATCGCATCGCGCAAGACTACGGCGCTGCGGCAGCAGAAAGCGCCACTCGCCGGAGAAAGCACGTGTAGAGCACGTAGGCCATGCCGTTCAGGGCAAAGATCCACATAAAGAAGAAGTGGTACCCAAGCCCCTGCGTCACGTGGTACGGCACGTGCAGCTTCGCGTAAAACCAGTCCGGAAAGAAACGAAACAGGGTGAACTTGCCGATGCCGATCCGGTACACGCGATGCGGATGCTGGTACGCGTTGTCGGAGTCGTTCCAGTAGATGAGCAGGCCGCTCCAGATCATGGTGAAGAGCACGGGGAAGTTGACCCAGTGCATCCAGCGCACGGCCAGAGGATGCTTGCGCTCCAGGCGAATTGTCGCCGGTGCGTCTAGGATCCGCACCGTTTCCGGCGAGTTCATCGTTATCCTCCCGCACGAAGGCTGGCGACTGCCATCTGGCCGGATGAACCAACCTGCAAAGATTACAGGATGGCGTCGCTAGACGTCAGCAGTGGTCGCACCACGTAACCGTTCTACTTCAATCGGGTTGCATGATGAACAATATCCTCTGCTTCTGTGGGGAGCAACGGAAATGCTAGCGCTGTAGCTAAACTCGGCTAGGGGTCGAAGTGTCTCGCTGTGGCGCCCCGGCAAGCGATAGGCGCCAGCGCGGACTTTACCGACACGGCATTCGAACCCTGATATGCGGCAAGAGGGTTTGAGCCTGTGGCACGTTCCGCGGTCGCGAACGTTCGCTCCAGTTTATGGTGGGCACAGCAGGATTCGAACCTACGACTTCCACCGTGTGAAGGTGGCACTCTACCGCTGAGTTATGCGCCCGTCCAGCTCATCTGCCTACCCGGCGACGAGCGTTGGATCCAGAAACAGCATATCATCCTGGTCGCCCGTGTCACCAGCTCGGCGTCTAAGCGTATGTGAATGGCACGGCGATGAGCGAGGGCATCGTCGATGGGGCGAAACCTTCGGGTCCTGGCGATGCAACCGACGCCCCGCAACGCAAGTGCATATTCGAAGCGAGATGACAACTCTCCCAGAGTCCGCGCCGGCCAGGCGCCGCAGTGAACACCGCCGCGATGGCTCTGGCGGTGGCCTGAACGACCGCGAACCGCAGCGTCGGAGTCCATCGACCGGAGCAGGGTCCTGCACACAGCGACATCCGAGACGGTCCGCGACGGCGACCTGTCGAGTGACAGCCTGGACGATTCACGCGCAACCCGGCGACGAAGACGGGGTTACGGAAGATATGGCGTACGCTGGCCGTCAATCCCGGCGCTGCTCGAACAGGTCGCTCCGCCGGCAGCGTGCCGCCAGGACGCGGCTCACTTCGGGGAGACTTTGGCGACATGGAAGACTCCGCGATCATGCTGGAGCTTCGCGCGGGCAACATGGCGGGCTTCGACTTCCTGATTCAGAAGTACCGGAAGCCGATCGTCAACTTTATGTACCGCATGGTGCGCAACCAGGCGGTCGCCGAGGAACTTGCGCAGGAGGTGTTTCTGCGGGTTTACCGCTCGCGAGAGACGTACCGCGCGGAGGCCCGATTCAGCACCTGGCTTTATCGGATTGCAACCAACCTGGGCGTGAACCATGCTCGCGACACGCGGCATGAGCGCGACGCATCAACCGTCTATCTGGACGAGCCGGATCCGGAGACCGGAACGACGCCCGATGTGGCCGATCCGACGCCCGGCGCGGAAGCGAGATCCTTCGCGCGGTGAGCGCATGAACGCGATCCGCGAACACGTGATGGCCCTGCCGGAGCGGCAGAAGATGGCCGTGCTGATGCACAAGTATGAGGGCATGGACTACAAGCAGATCGGCGACGTGCTGAAACTGAGCGAGTCCGCCACGAAATCGTCTGCTGTTCCGCGCGTACCAGACGTTGCGTGAACGGCTGAAGGAGTTTATCTGATGAAGTTCGGCGGTACGCGAGGCGAGATTCGGGAGCAGGTTGTTGGTCCTACAGCGCCTCAGGCGGGCAGCAGTAATCACCAAAGATAAGTAATAGTTCAAACAAAGACGCGCAACGCAGATATTCGACGCGTCCAAGCTGGAAAGGAAGGGATGTTATGAACTGCAAGACATGCCAAAACGTTCTCCCCGATCTTCTGCTCGAACCAGAGGTGGCGAGCAACGCGCTCACGCGGAAGCATCTGAGCGAGTGCGCCGCGTGCGCACAGGAGTATGCCTCGCTGCAGGCGACATTCGCGTTGCTGGACACCTGGGAAGCTCCTGAAATCTCGCCGTACTTCGATCAAAAGCTGGCGATCAAGCTCCGCGAAGAGCAGAACGCGGAACCCGCGGGATGGTTTGAACGCCTGCGTGACCGCTTCCAATTCAACACCGGTGCACAGTTCCGACCCGTGCTGGCGGGAGCGCTGGCGGTCGCGGTGATCATGGCGGGCAGTGGAGTCGGCATCACGACGTTACGGCATTCTGCGCCCCTTCGACCATCCGCGACAGTAAACGACTTGCAGCTTTTGGATCGCAATGCGCAGGCGCTTCAGCAGGTGGACCAGATCCTCCAGGAGGATGCGAGCGATAGCGAGGAAACTCCGGCGCCACCACAGAGTTAGGGTTCAAGGCCCGTCTGGTGTAGAACGGTGTTCCGGCAGCAGCGGGTCGCAGTACACTTCGAAGAAGAACACAGATCCCGCAGCGGCCGCGGATCTGCTTTCGCGGTCCGACGATTTACAAGAGCACCGCACGTTCATAATTCATGAGGCTGGAATCTCCAATTCGTGTATGTGTTGCGGCTGCACTGGTTGTGGTGCTCTGCGGCACCTGCCGCGCTGGCCGGCGAACCACAACCTGGTGCCGCGGCCGCCTAATCATCCGTCTGCGCGAGCGGGAGCTCGGCCGCCCACGAAGCAGGCGCCCAATCCGCATCTGCAGCAGTGGATGGAGCATCACCGCGACTTGCCGGTGAATGAGCAGCAGAAGGCCCTTGAGCACGAACCCGGCTTCCACGACCTTCCACCTCAGACGCAGCAGCAGATGCGGGACCGCCTGGCCCAACTGACATGATGTCTCCGCAGCAGCGCGACCGAATCCTGCAACGGACGGAAGCCCTCGAGCGAATGTCGGTTCCCGAGCGTCAGCAGTATCGGACTGCCGCGCAGAGCTTCGCCACCATGGCTCCAGATCGACGGCGACTGCTTGCCCGCGCTGTCGTGGACCTACGGACGATGCCGCCCGAGCAGCGGCAGGCGGTGATGAACTCCGATCGGTTTCGGGGGCAATTCTCTGATTCGGAGCGCTCTACACTCGGAAGTCTGCTGGCAGCCGAGCCTTACGTGGGCGCACAAGCTTCCCAGTAGCGGGCGGCTCACCAGGGTCGCGGCCTCGCTGTGCGTTGATTGACCTGCTACTCAGCTCGAACTAGACTATCCGCATGATCCTTGGCTCCGCACTGTGTTGTTGTAGCCGCCGCGAGCTGGCCGCCACAGTGTTGTTCTGCGCCCGTTAGATAGATCCGTTGGGCACGCCTTTCCAGTTCCTCTCATAACTCTGAATGGAGTACGACTATGAAGCTTCGGGTCGGCGTGTTTGCGCTGTCGTCTTTGCTGCTGTTTGCTGCAGGAACTGCTGTTGGTCAGAGCGGCAAGACGGTACAGATCAACGGGGTCTGGGAGGGTACCGCGACCGTTCGCGGTGGCGCTCATGTGCCGGTAACGCTGCGAATCACCGGGGCAGGTTCAGCGCTGCAGCTTTCCTTGCTGAACGGGCCGGCCGCGCATCCCGAGGTGGCGCGCGCGAGCTCGGTGCGTTTCGACGGCACGCACCTTGTGGCGAACTATGACTCCATTGGCCGCGGCCTGGTTGCTACGCTCTCGGGCGGGACGCTGTCGGGCACGTACGGACCGCTTTCTCCTGGCGCGAGTCACGGCGTTACTACACCGTTTACGGCTGCTCGGGTCGACCGACTGGCTGATCCAGCGGCTGCGCCGAACGCGCCTGACCTGCACGGCGCGTGGGAGATTTCCACGAAGGATTCGAAGGGCTCCACGAGTTGGGAGCTGCGGATCGCTCCAGTGAGTGCTGGGTCACCAGTGGTTCAGGCGGTGATTCAGAGGGTGGACGGAGACACTGGTTCACTGTTTGGGGTGTGGGATGGGGCGCGGTATCTGTTCAGCCACTACAACGATTCGGGCGCGGCACTCTACTCGGTGACTCCGCGGTCTGACGGGACGCTGATGGTGAAGAACCTTATCGAGCCAACTCCGATGCCAGCGCATGCTGGCGCGGCTCCGAAGGTGGCCGCGGTTTCGGCGCCGAGCGAGTACATTGCGCGGCGGGCGGACAATGCTGGAGGACTTGCGGCGAGTGATGCAGCGGGCCAGACGAGGGTCAAGGATCCGTCAGTTCCGTTTGCGTTCTCGTTTCCTGACCTGAAGGTCAAGGTGGTGTCGAACACCGATCCGCAGTTTCGCGGCAAGGTGGTGATCGTTGCATCTGGCGGCGCGTGGTGCCCGAACTGCCATGATGAGGCGCCGTTCCTGGTGGAGTCTTTACAAGCAGTTTCACGCGCGCGGACTGGAGATCGTGGGCCTGGACTTCGAGGAAGGCGATCAGCTGAAAGACCCGGCCCGACTGCGGGCATTCATCAGGCGAGTACGGCATTCACGTATCACCGTGCTGGTCGGCGGAGAGACGGAGCAGGCGAAGGAAAAGCTTCCGCAGGCGGTGAACCTGGACTTCGTGGCCGACGTCGTTCTTTCTGGGGCGGGATGGGCGTGGTGCGGGAGGTTCATGCTGGTTTTGCGGGGCCGGCAAATCCACCGGGTCATGCGGCGCTGGTGCGAGAGGTTACGGAGCTGGTGGAGCAGTTGCTGGCGGAGCCGGCGCCGACCTCGCTGGGGACGGTGTGGTGACTCCCCTCCCCCCTAGGTTTTTGAGGGTTGATACCAAATGGGGTTAGCGTAGTTTATTGACGGATTAGTTAACGGCTTTGCGTACGGGGTGGTGCCGTGGCGAAGGATTTGTGGGGCTGGCTTCATCTTACAGCCGCCGTTTGAGCCGCCTACTTCTATTATAGGCGATCCGGGAAAACCAAACTGCCAACTATATTTCCTTTGGAATGAATAGCTTAAGGCGTTTTGCCACTTGACAGCTTTTGCGTGCGCTCAGCGTTGCAGGTTAGCGGAAGAAGTTGCGGACCAGGAAGAGGACGTTGGCGGGGCGTTCGGCGAGGCGGCGCATGAAGTAGGGGTACCACTCGGTGCCGAAGGGGATGTAGACGCGGACGCCGAAGCCCTCGGCGACGAGGCGGCGCTGGAGGTCGCGGCGGACGCCGTAGAGCATCTGGAACTCGAAGGCGTGCTTGTGCGATTCTGTTCTCGCGGACGAAGTGCACGCATCTGGTCGACGATGGCCTCGTCGTGGGTGGCGATGCCGCAGAAGACGGCGGGCTGTGAGGTGACCATGCGCTTCATGAGGTTGACGTAGTTCGCGTCGACGTCTGCTTTGGCGGGAAAGGCGATCGTCGGGGCGCTTCCTTGTAGGCGCCCTTGCAGAGGCGGATGCGGATTCCCTGGGCGAGCAGGCGTTCGGCGTCGGCGGCGGTGCGGAAGAGATAGGCCTGGAGGACGGTGCCGACGCGGCCGGGGAAGCGGGCGTGGAGGCGCTCGGTCATGGCGATGGTGGCTTCGGTGTAGGGCGGAGCCCTCCATGTCGATGCGGACGAAGGAGTTGAGCCGGGCGGCGTGTGCGACCATTCGCCGACGATGCGCTCGGCCAGGGCGGGGTCGAGATGTCCATGCCCACCTGGCGGTGAGCTTGAGGCTGACGTTGGTGGTGGGGGTAAGGCCGCGGGCTTCGATTGCGTCCAGGAGTTGGTGGTAGAGATCGGCGGCGGCGCGGGCTTCAGCTTCGCTGGTGCAGCTTTCACCGAGGGAATCGAGTGAGACGGACATGCCATGGCTGGTGACGGTGGCGGCAGCCGAGAGAGCGTCCTGGAGGGAGGTGCCCGCGACGAAGCGGCTGGCGAGGCGGCGGCCGATGGGAGAGTTCTCGGAGAAGCGACGGAGGGGGCGGTTGGCGGAGAGAGCGATGAAGAAGGAACGGAGCAATGCGGGGGCCTCGGAGGTATTTTCTCAGATGTTGGCCGGAGGACTGTTGCGCCAACGCTTGAAGGGCTAAACGTCCGTTGCGCCCGATCGGAGGGACCGCGACAGCAGTGAGGGCGGTGGCGCTTTGGGTGGGTGCTCGAAGGCGCGCCCTCGATTGCGCGGATCTGGACAGCCGTGGAAAAGCGATGGGGTGGAAAAGTCCAAAAGCGGACTTTCCCACCCCATCTGGAAAACGCTTCGCGTTTCCCACTTTTCCACAGCACGACTACGGCCATGTATGCGAGTTGTTTACGAGATGCGAGTAGGTGAATCCTAGAAAGGTTGTGTTTACCATAATTGTCAACACGTTCCAACTATCTCATTCAGCGATACTTATGTTCCGCTTACTTGTTCACTTCGATACAAGTGTCAACTACTCGGTCAGTTAGCCCCCAAAGACTCACCGAATTGTTCACAACGGCAGACCAAACTTTGCGGGACGAGGCAAATGCTGGTGGAGGGTTCTTGGAGCATAAGCGGGTCAGGAACAAGCGCTTTATCCGAACTTGTCACAGAAATGAGACTAGCGCCCAAGGGCCGCGCTGTCCCTAGGGGATCTACCAGTTATTTGTGCAACAAGCCCGAGCACTCGAACCGCGCTATCTGTCCATGGTCATTCCCTCACGCTGGTTTGCTGGTGGTAAAGGGCTGGACGAGTTCAGGGACTCGATAGACCGCGAGTTTGGCTCGCCAAGAATGGACATCCAGCGTCTCTGATCGTGAAAGTCTGCACATTGGCTTCCTCTACTGGCATATGGGAGGGGATCGCGCATCGACGGCACATCCAGACTTGCGGGCACGATCTGCTGGAAGCGTTGCAACCTCCTGGCAATCCCGCCCCTGGGCACTGACGACTTTGTGAGTTCTGCGATTCGAGGCCCGGCCCGACCTGTTTAGCTTCCAGCGGCACCGCGACCACGATCGGTGCGGTGCAGTTCCTCGAGCAGGAATGCGTACGCCCCTACCCCGCAAATCAGATCCGTTTGTTACGAGGGGCCGAGCGGACCAGCACCGGCGTTTGTCGGCGGTCGATCTCCGGAAGCGATCGGTTGAGTTCCGCCTCACCGAGCCCACGAACGTATGCATTGAAAGCCCAGCGCGCGAACTGCTCCAGCAAGCGACCATTTTCGGCTGTAAGCCGCTGGTTCTCCGCTTCAAGCCGAGCAATCCGTTCCAGCGCCTTTTGGACTTGGGCGGATCCTCGATACTTAGGCTCTGCTGAGTCAACGTTCTGCTTTCGGACTTCAAAGGCAGTTTTGATGGGTTCGCGCTTGTGCAAGGCCTGACGAGTGTATTTAGCGTGAAGGCGGCATCGAACGGCATCGATCAATAGATTCCACGTGAGGGGTCCAGACCATCCGTCCAGCAAGCCGACGATCGCCTGGACATCCTCCTCTCTCAAGTTCCTTGATCGCTTACTGTTCAAGTCTTCTCCTGTTGGCGAAGCGAAGTTGGGATGCATTTGCCAGTTCCCTACCCCCGCCGAGTTGCCGATCGGAATCAAGGGATCGTCGAGAATCGAGCAAAGCTGTTCCAGACGCTCAGCTGTCCCCCTGTGATGGACAGCCCAGCGATCGGCGCCAAAGTTACTGCCAAGATCTGCGGCTTCGGCCGATCGCAACAGCCGACGAGACTCCTCAAGTTGGCGTTTCACCGGCGCGTTTCGAACATGGTCGCCCTTCACGCACACCAAACCCTGCCCTTCGATCTTGAAGTTTCCAATCCCTTGCTGCTCACACCAGTTGTGGGCCGCACGTACTCCGACGATTAGGGAGACCTGTTCAAGGGTGATATGCGTTCTCCCTCTGAGCATCTCAGTCCCGGGAGGCAAGAACAGTTGCTTCGGATACGCTTCGTACCACGCAGCAATCACACGGGCAGGTTCCGTGACTCGTTTCAAGTTAGCTACGGCACTCACAACGACGTCCGACACCCCGCTGCACAGCGGCTTCAGCATCGGGGTACCACCCTTGGATGGCCACCAACGCAAGAGCACTCGCGTGTCCATTGCGGTCTTGTTCGTCACCTCGCAGTTCGCGGGTAACATCAAGACTTCACTGATCCGGCCAGGAGCAGCCAGGAGAATGGCCGTAACTGAAGTGACGAGGATGTCTGCCGGTTCCTTAGCTGCATGGAAGGCTTTCGGCAGAGCTTCGAGGACAGCCGCGGAGGGCAGCTTCGATGCGCGGCGTTCATCGAATTCCTTGCCAACTCGATCGTTACCCGACGGCCTCCGCAAGATGTTTCGCCAACGCACCGGAACAGCAGTGAAGCCGTTCTCCGACAAGAAGTTGGCCAACAATTCGAGCTCTCCACCGATCCGATACGCAAGTCCGTCGACGTATCTCTGCTTTATGATCCCAGCAGCTACATCGAATACGTGCCCAGTGACGCATCCCACATCAGCGCTGCCGAACTCTTGGTGGAGAGACGAAGCCACAGCCTTTACTGCATACAGCCGACCTGCGATGAATTTCTTAGGTCGAAGTCCGTGCATGTATCGGAGATATGCCTTGGAGAAGGAGAGGAATGGCTCACGAGCGGAACTTCGTCTTTGCTTCCGTCGGAGAAACTGAAGAAGTTGACGCGAGTCCGCGCTTTGCCTCTTCCTTTTATGTCGAGATAATCGGTGATATCCAGACATCGTCCTCAAAGTTAAGGTCCCGGCCGAAGACTTGGAGCTCCGTCCGCGCAGAATGAATGAGTCCTTTGAGATTCTCACTGCTAGACAGGTCGGGGCGGGGGATGAATACCGCCGAATTAGGCATCTGAGTTTTCCTTTCTTTCTTGGTGCATCGCGGCGCACTTTCGCACGACCTCTGCGACAGCCAGGATCGTGCGGTCATTGATGCTGGCTACGCGCTTGTCGGTTTCGACCAACAGCCGTTCTCGCTCCGCGATGAGCGACTTCAATACGGTCTCGTGTGGCCCGTCTATCCACGGTTAGAAGCTGCGACACGTGTAACAGGCAATCGGCGCGAGCAGGCCGCAAAAGCCGAACTGGCCGCAGTTTCCGACCGGGGTCGGAGCGGCCATTGCAGGGGCCCGGAGCACGCTCGTCGCATCTCCGGCCCGCGTGGCATGTGACGCATTCGTGATGATCGTTCCGGCGAACGCCTGGGCTAGCGGTGCTAACTTCAGTGCGACGGCCCTGTCAATGCGATCCATCATGCCCGGCGTCGCTTCCACGTAAACTCCTACATTCTGGGTATCGGTATGATCGAGCAGTTCAGCAATTATAAGTTCGCCATGTCCCTCATCGGCTGCTCGACAGGCCACCGTGCGGCGGAACCGGGTCGCAGTGATATTGATCTGGTTTCCAGTGCGTTCGGAGCAAACGTTGAGCTTGTTCATATGCTTCTTGAACCACGTAGCCAGCGAGATCCCGGTGCGATGAAACTCAAATCCTGGTTGCTCAGTACCCTCAACCCATACGGATGGAAACATTGGCGCTTGATCTGGATCTGGTATCAAGCCTGAAAAACGTGCTCTGACAGTGGCCGCATGGTCCTGCACCAATTCGCCTAATTCAGCAGTCAAGGTCCTTTTGAGGAAGCTGGATCGAATGAGCTGCCCTCTTCGCTTTGCTCGGGGTATGGAAAGGACCCAGGTGGACGTGCCGCCTTGGGCGATGCTGGCAATATCGCATACTTTCAAAGCAGCGTACTGCATGGGTCGAGGACCCAACGACATAAAGAGCAACGCAAGGACGTACTCGCCAATCTCCATTTCGCCATCCTCGTACGCTCGACGCATGGCGGTTCGCAGTGATTCAAATTCAAGGTCTGTGAATCTACCGAGTTCAGGGTCCATCGTTAGGACGGCAATCCCTTTCATATTTCCCTTGATCCTTACCGATTGGAGGAAAACAATCGCATCTGGGTCTATGCCGGGGACTGCCATGGCCGTCCAACGCCTAAGTAGTCCGGCGCGAGACCCGAGATACCACTCTGTAGACGAATTCAACGCGGCTCTATAGTTCATAAGGTGGGTAGCTGAAATCGAGTCGGCATTAACTTCCACCGCGTGACTAAAGTGCTTAAATCGCTCGAAGAGATTCGACAGGTGGCTCGGAGAGTAGTGCTCCGCGTACCAAACGAGCACTGCTTTGAGTGCATCCCGAATCTTTGGTGTCGATCGGACGTCTTGAAAGTTCAAGTACATCGTCTTAAGACCGTCGCGGTATCTCCATACATCCAAGGAAGGATCGAGTGCTATTCCGCTCCGCGTCCTTGTTCGCGCGTTGGTGAAGTTCGGCAAAGAGGAAGCGTTCATTGCTGGGTTCCCTTTCCCATAAGCCGTTGTTGGAGCGACAATGAGACTTGTTGCGCCTTCTTCCTCACAAAACGGCGTGTGTAAACAACAGCTGATTGCGATGTAGGCGTCCAGCCATGTGGTAGGAACGCACCCGCTTCTCCACCTCGGGATCCACTCGCCGACTATCCATCTCTTCAGAAAATGCATCGTTCCACGTATGCCTCAGGGCATGAGGACTCAAGTTCTCGGGGAGACCGGGAAGCTTCGTGCGCATAACTCTGAAGACCTTGTTTAAGCCCGCGCTTGAGAGGGGATCGCCCGAATCGGAGACAAGCAGGAAGTCGTGCTTGCAAGCCTTGGGCCGACCATGCCGGTGTTGCAGTATATAGTCAGAAACCTGTCGCTGCAGTTTGCTCGGAGATATCCAATCGCCGAGCCAAGGTTTTGGTGTTCGGTTGGCGACGTTGGGGGGTCGAACCGAGAGTCAGCTTGGCGCGCGATCGTCAGTCTGCCGGCCCGCAGGTCAAGGTGAGCGATTCTGATACCGAGTAGTTCACCGGCCCGGATTCCTAAGTGGTACAGCAGGGTCCATATCAGGTGGTTCCTGAACCGGGAGTGCGGAGACTTCCACGGGTTACCAGTTGACGAGGGCTCAAGGGAATTTGGGATGCGCTCTACAACGTCCGGCGGCAATCCTTCCCGGGCCTCGGTCATTTCTGATGCGGGCGGAATTCGGGCCATGAGAGTGCTCAATGTCAACTGTGCTGCTCGCTCCAGATCGCTTATGTACGGATAAGCGCGATCGAGAATTTTACCCTTGACCAGCCAGTCGAGATACCTCCGGATGGTTCGGATCCTAAAACTGCACACCTAGGCATTCACAACCACCTTGTTCAGGTGTCCGTGCGACAGATCCGCACGGCAAGTCCGCACGACATCCTCGATTTCTCCGAGCTCTAGCAACGTTCCCGCGTTCAGTCGAGCCGCCAGATCAATGTTTCTGAAATCCAGGAAGCTTTGCAGCACGGATAGGGCGGCGAGGACGTTTGCGATGGTGTTCGCAGCCCGATGACGATTGCGGACTTCGGCAACGGCGAAAACGGTCGGCCCATGAACCGGCATTCCGAACTCATTCACCAAAATCGGCAGACGCTCACCTGATTTCAGAAGCAGGATTTTGAGGGAATATCTCATCTGTTTACGCACCTGAGTTGGGTCACGCCTCGCCACAACCAGAGCGCACCATTTGTTTACATCCTTGTGAGATCAAGTTGGAGGCTCTTCGGACTCATGGCACGCCAGTGCTCTGGCCCGTCATGCAGGATTTTCTCGGCCCGAGATACCGGGTGGGCACTGAGGTCCCAACCGGCGCCTTCAGAGGAAACACAAGCATTCTCGCGCCCAAAAACGGGCTAGATTGTTTACAAAATGCGGTCCGGTCCGAACTAGAAGGGGATGTCGTCGTCGGTGATGCCCTGGTCGGCGTAGTCGGGCTGGGCGGCGCGGTGCGGCCGAGCCGTAGGACGCGGTGTTGGAGCTGCGAGTAGCCGCCGCCGGCGGACTCGCCGCCGCCGCCGCCCGGCTTGCCGAGCAGCGACAGCTCGTTGACGAGGATCTCGGTGCGGTACTTCTTCTGGCCGGACTCCTTGTCGTCCCAGGAGCGGGTCTGGATCTTGCCTTCGACGAAGATCTGCGTGCCTTTCTTGACGTAGTCGCGCACGATCTCGGCGGTGCGCTGGAAGGCGACGAGGTTGTGCCACTCGGTCTTGTCGGTCCAGTTGCCGTCCTGGCCCTTCTGGCGGTCGGCGGTGGCGAGCGGTAAAGCTGGCGATGGTCATGCCGCCGGCGGTCGCGCGGATCTCGGGATCCTTGCCGACGTTGCCGAGAAGAAATACTTTGTTGACGCCTTTTGCCATTTCGCTGAACTCCGGAATCAGGTGAATTAGAAGGTTGAGGATAGCAGATTGGCCGGTGTGGAGGCGGGCTGCGGCCGGCGTTGTGGACTAGCGCCGGCGGTCGCCGATCAGCTTCGCGAGTGCCAGGATGAGCGTCAGGGTGCCGGTGGGAAGGCAGCCCATGGCGACCATCAGCGCCAGCCAGCCCGAGTTGGTGTGGGGGCCCTGCCGGCCGATGCCGCCGAAAGCGGTGATCGCAAGCACGGCGGCGACGGCGCCGGTAGCGAAGATGGCGGCGCCGGTGCGCAGAAGCTGGCGTGTGTCGGAGCGCAATGGACTCGGGGCGGAGTGCATCAGCGGCGGACGACTGCCTGCAGGAAGTAGACGAAGACTCCGCTGACGGAGACATAGAGCCAGATGGGATAGGTCCAGCGGGCGATGCTTGCGGTGCTGCGGGGAAGCGGCCGGAGAGCGAGAGGAAGAACGTGATCAGGATCATCGGCAGGGCGACGATGGCCAGCGGGATATGCGTCGCAAACAGGACGATGGCGTAGGTGTACCAGAGCGGCCCCCGTGTGCGCGATGGGTAGGCGCGTCTCGCCGTGGAGGTAGTAGGTGGCGAGGTAGCTGACGAGGAATGCGGACGAAAAGATGAAGGCCGTAAACATGGCGTTGCGATGTGAGCGCCACCATGCCGGCACGGATGAAGCGGTAGCCGGTGAGGAGCGCGATGGCGGCAGCGGCATTGAGGACGGCGTTGAGGCGGGCAGGAAGTTGAAGCGGGTGCCGGCGGCGTCGACCGGCGGATGGACGTAAACGAGCCAGCAGATGAAGGCGCTGGCCACGACGCTGACGCCGATGATGGCGGCGATACGACGGCGGGCGGGGTGCGCGTAACAGTCGCTGGATTGGGTGACTGCGACGCTGGGCATGAGTGTCCCTTTCGAAGGACGAGTTAGAACAGCAGCCGGCCGCGGGCGTCGAGCATCATGGCCCCGAGCAGCAGCGGAAGATAGATGACGGAGGCGCGCAGGAGATCGCGGGCGGGTGCGCGCTGGGTCGACGCGGGCTGTCGCTGGTAGCGAGTGATGCGGGCGAAGCGGACGGTGTACCAGAGGTAGCCGAGCGAGAGCAGCGTGGCGGCGACCGCGTAGGCGGGCTCCGACGACGCCGAGGAACGTAGGGCCACAGGCTTACGGGGATCATGAGGACGGCGTAGAAGAGCGACTGGACGACGGTGGAGAGGGCGGCGTAGCGGCGTGTCGCCGAGCGTCGGGGTGAGGCGGATGCCGGCGGCGGCGTAGTCGTCGCGGTACATCCAGCCGATGGCCATGAAGTGGGGGAACTGCCAGACGAAGAGGATGGCGAAGAGCGCGACGGCGGGCCACTCGATGACGCCGCGGATGGCGGTCCAGCCGATGAGCGGAGGGAGCGCGCCGGGGAAGGCGCCGATGAAGGTGTTGACGGTGGTGACGCGCTTGAGCGGCGTGTAGATGGCGACGTAGCCGACGGCGGTGAGCAGGGTGAGGATGCCGGTGAGCGGGTTGGTGACCCAGGCGAGATAGAGCGAGCCGGCGAAGACGGCGACAAAGCCGACGACAAGGCCATGGGCCAGGCCGATGCGGCCGGCGGCCATGGGACGGTTGGAGTGCGGCGCATGAGGCGGTCGGTGGTGCGCTCGAGCGCCTGGTTGAGCGCGCTGGAGCCGCAGGTGACGACGGCGATGCCGGCGAGGGCCTTCCACATCTGCGGCTGAAAGGGGCTGATGCCGGAGCGCAGGCTGCCGAGGTAGAAGCCGGCGGCGGCGGTGATGATCACCATGAGCGAGACGCGCAGCTTGAAGAGCACGGCGTAGTCGGCCAGCAGCGACGCGGCGCGCGGAGAGCGCGCAGGAGCCGGCGAGGGTACGGGTGCGGGGATCGGATGTCGCGGTCAAAGCCACGGCTTCTAGGATACCGCGTCCGGCGGGTCCGGGCCGTCATGGGAAAATGAGGCGTGGCCACCTTACTATGAGCAGGCTCTGCGCTCGCCGGGCAGGAGCGATCGCGCGCTCCTGTGGTTTGTGCTGCTGAACATCCTGGCGGCGAACGCCGGGTTCAAGCTGATCGCCCACTTCGTGTTCCACACCGGCGTGGACGAGATGCGCGGCCGCTACCTGGACTTTCTCCACTTCCGGCAGTTCACCGACTCGTGGACTCCGATGCTGGGCTCGGTCGATTCGTTTCTCGAGCCATCCGGCTCTGCCGATCTACCAGGCGAAGCTGTACGACACGCTGATCTATCCGCTGACTTCGATCCTTCCGCTGCTTTGGATGAGGAAGGCGGGCATGAGCGACGCCGCCGTGTTTTCGCGATGCTGATGTTTGCTTCGTGGCTCGCGGTGTGCGCGGTCGTCGGCGTCGCGGTCGCGGTGGCGGCGCCGGTGGTGAAGCGACGGGCGCGGGCGAGCGGCTGAGCTGGCGCGCGGGAGTGGCCACGGCGTTTGGGGCGTTCTTCTTCATGCCGATCACGCTGGCCTTTTCGCTGGGGCAGGCGCAGATCTTTCTGGACCTCTTCTTTGCGCTGCTGGTGCTGTTCTGGGTGCAGAGGAAGGAGCGCCCGGCTGGCGTGATGATGGCGCTGCCTGGCGATGGTGAAGCCGCAGTTTGGGCTGCTGCTGCTGTGGGCGGCGCTGCGGAGGCGTTGGAATGCGCTGCTTCGCGGGCGCGATGACGCTGGCGCGTGGGCGGTGCGCTTCGGTGGCTTCGTTTGGGGTGCGGAACAACCTGGACTACGCGGGAGTGATGGCGGGGCTGAGCAGGAAGGCGCAGTCGCACTACGGGAACCAGTCGATGTTCGGCCTGCTGAACCGGGCCATCTTCAACGGCGAGAACATCACCTATCACCCGTACGTGTATCCGCCGTTTGTGCCGTGGGTCTACTACGTGACGCTGGCGACGACAGCTGTGCTGGTGACTGTTTGCGCTGGCGTATCCGTGGCGGGAGCGCGCGGGGTCGATGGCGGACCTGGGGACGATCGGCGTGGTGTGCGTGATCGCTACGCCGATGGCGTGGGAGCACCACTACGGCGTGATGCTGACGATCTTCGTCTGGCTTTGGTTCGGGGTCTATCGGCGCGGGTTTGGGCGGCGTGGTGTGGCTTGCGCTGGCCTGGGTCCTGATCGCGGACTTTCTTGTCGCCGTTGAATGCGCTGGCCGATATCCCGGTGCTGAATGTGCTGCAGAGCTATATGTATTTTGGGGCGCTGCTGCTGATCGGGCTGCTGACGACGCGAGGCGAAGCGAGGCGGCAAGACCAATCGCTCCCTGCCGACCGCTCTAGCGGCAGCTTGCCGTGCTAGCTACTTCATCTTTTTCTTGAGGTCCTGGGCCATCTGCAGGTGCTGCGCGATGACGGGCTCGCCCTGGGTGGCGGCATCTCTTCACCTGCGGGTTCTTGGCGCTGGTTTCTTCGCTCTTGAACTCCTTATCGTCTTCCTTGTGGTCGGCGACCATGGCGGTGATATACGCCTTATCGAAGGCGGCACCGGAGAGCCCCTGCAGCTTGGTCATCAGCGCCTGGTCCTTCGGCGGAAAGCGCGGTCGGGCGCGGTAATCCCGAGCTGCGACGCAACGGGCTTCATCTGCTCGTTCAGCTTGGTGTGATCGTCGACCATCTTCTGACCGAAGTCCTTTACGTCCTGGCTGGATGCCTTTCTGGGTGGCGAGCTGACCGAGTTGGACCTCGGCCATACCGCCCTGCATGGCCTTCATGACGAACTTCTTGTCGGCGGCGCTGGCGGCTGCCCTGAGCGCCGTGCCCATGGAGCCGGAGGCGAGCGCTGGTGTGTCTGAGCAAAGCCGGCTGCCGCATACAGTGCCAGGGCCTGAAAGACATGCGAGGTTGCTGCATCGTTCTCTGCTTGGCATAGTGATGTCTCCTCAGAGGATGGGTCTGACGTTCGCAGCTCCGATGCAGAACCGTGCTCCTGCACCTTTCCCTGACAATTATTAGGTGGCGGGCGTAACGGGGGAAGTTGTCCTCGCAGTGCGGAGGTCGCGCAGAGTTTCACGGAGACGACGTTGATGCGCGAGTCAGACAAAGCCTGGAGCTTCGCAGCGTCAGCAGGATCAGGGCTTCCGGCGAACTGCGGAGCTAGGGCTCTGGGGCGCAGAGCTGCGCGAGCAGAGCTTCGGCGGTGGGGTGGGTGTTGAGCACATCGGCCGGCGGTGAGCCAGGCGCGGCGCAGCTGGGTGATGCCGAAGGCCATCTGGTCGAGCTCCTCGGTGGCGTGGGCGTCGGTGTTGACGACGATCTTGCAGCCGAGTTCTTTGGCGCGGCGGAGGTGCAGGTCGCTCAGGTCGGCGCGGGCGGGCGAGGCGTTGTGCTCGACGGCGACGCCAAGCTCGGCGGCGCGGCGCAGCACCGCCTCGAGGTCGATGGCGTAGGGATCGCGGCTGAGCACCTTGCGGCCGGTGGGTGGCCCAGGATGCGGACGTGGGGGTTCTCGAGGGCGCGGAGGACGCGGGCCGTCATCTCCTCGATCGGGCTGGTTGAAGCGCGAGTGCACGCTGGCCACGACGATGTCCATCTGCGCGAGGGTGGAGTCCTCGAGGTCGATCGCGCCATCCAGCAGGATGTCCACCTCGATGCCGGGCAGGACGCGGATGCGGCCGCCGTGCTCGGCCTGCGAGCTCGCGGTCGACCTCGCGGATGCGGCGCGACATGGGCGAGCGCGCGCGCATCGTCGAGGCCGTTGGTCATGGCGAGATTCTTGGAGTGGTCGGTGATGGCGATGTACGTCGAGACCGCGCGCCATCGCGGCCTCGGCCATCTTGCGGATGGTGTCGCGGCCGTCGGTCGCGTGGGTGTGCATGTGGAGGTCGCCGCGGATGTCGGCGCGGGTGATCAGCGTCGGGCAGAGTGTCGCGCTGCGGCGGCGGCTTCGATCTCGCCGCAGTTCTCGCGCAGCTCCGGCGGAATGTAGTCCAGGTCGAGCGCGCGGTAGATCTCCTCTTCGGTGGCGGCGGCGACGATGGCGTTGTCTTCCAGCCGGAGCAGCGCGTACTCGCTGAGCGTGAAGCCGCGCTTGATCGCGCGCTGGCGCAGCGCGACGTTGTGGTTCTTCGAGCCGGTGAAGTACTGCAGCGCGGCGCCGTAGCTGGCGCGCGGCAGCAGCCGCACGTCCACCTGGAAGTTGTTGCGCAGCGTGAAGCTGACCTTGTTCTGGCCGCGGGCCAGCAGCTTGTCGATCAGCGGCAGCGTGGCCACGTGCTCGACGGCGGAGCGCCACGACGTCCGGCTCGCAGGCCGGGCCGGTGGCGAGCAGGTCGAGGTCGCCGACGGTCTCGCGGCCGCGGCGCAGCGAGCCCGCCGGCGTGATCTCGTCGATGCCCGGGAAACTCACGGATCAGCGCGGAGATGCGCTCGGCCTGCTCGAGCGCCTGGTCGATGCGGAAGCGGCCGGAGTTCCGGCGGTAGTCCTCGATGCCCTTCAGCAGCTTGGCGGTGAACTTGTCGCCCATGCGCGGCAGCTCGGCGAGCTTGCCTTCGCGGGCGGCGGCTTCGAGGACATCCATGTCGCTGACGCCGAGCGCGGACCAGACCAGCGCCACCGTCTTCGGTCCCATGCCGGGGAGGCGCAGCAGCTCCAGCATGCTGGCCTGTATTTCTGTGAGCAGCTCGGCGCGCAACGGGATCTCGCCGGTTTCGACCAGCTGGGCGATGTTGGCGGCCATGCCCTTGCCGATGCCGGCGATGGCAGAGCAGGGCTTTGGGATCGGTCGCGACCAGGTCGGCGCAAGCTGGGTCGTCTGCTGCTCGACGGCCTCGGCGGCGCGGCGATAGGACCGGACGCGAAACGGGTCGGCGGAGTCGATCTCCAGCAGCGCGGCTGTCTCGTCGAGCGGGCGGGCGATCGCAATGTTGTCCATAAGTGTTTGGTCCGTGACGCAATATGGCAGAGCGGCGCGACACAGACCTACATAGTACCCGGCGCCTGCTGTCCAGCTGCCCACATTCGCCCGGCTACGCGCGCTGCGCTGGACGCGCGGCGAAGCGACCGAAGACCTGAGTCTTCGACGCAGAACACTGCGCGCGTCCAGCCCTACGGCCGCTACTTCACGAACCCGGACGACCTGGTCCGCCTGCGGCCCTTGGCTCCCTGGATGATGTCGAACTCCACCTCGTCACCCTCTTTCAGACTCTTGTAGCCGTCGATCTGGATCGAGCTGTAGTGCACGAACACATCCGCCCCACCCTCCCGTCCGAGGAAGCCATACCCTTTGGCATTGTTGAACCACTTTACGATTCCCTTGTATTGCGCCAATGTTGTTCTCCTTACTGTCTACAGGTCGCCGGACCCCGGGCCCGCTCGTGAGACTACGACGCTGATTCCACCAGCCGCGTTTTCTCCAGGCTGGTCCAGTTACGCCGCGAAATTGCACACTTGTCGTATATCCGACACACGTCAGATCGGAGATCTGACCGGCTGAACGCGAGGTGGAGGGACGGCCGTCCATGTATTCTCAGTGTGAGGTTCCCGACACGAATGAAACGCATCCTGACCGCAGTCGTTCTGATCGCCATTGTTGTTGGCCTTGATCTTCTTCGGACAGCTCTGGATGCTGACGCTGGCCTGCGCCCTGGTCGCGGAGCTGGCCGCGTACGAGTACCTTGTGCTCGCGAACTCGCAGGGCAACCGCGTTCCGCTGTGGTGGATGGTTCCCGGGATCGCGCTGCTGTTTCTGGTCACCTTCTACCGGCCCACGGACACGGCGCTCCCGGTGCTTGAGCGCCCTGGCGCTGATTCTGCTGGCGTGGTCGGCTTCCGGGACCCGGTGGAGCGAGTGCTGCGCGGATGCCGCGCTGGGCCTCTTTGGGCTGCTGTACGTCGGGTATCCGCTGACGCTGCTGCCGGTGATCTGGAACCGCGACGACGGACGCGCCGCTGCTGCTGTTCCTGATGGTGTGCGTGTGGGCCGGGGACACGCGGCGCTGTATGTCGGCAAGAACCTCGGGCGGCACAAACTCTCGCGCCTGAGCCCGAATAAGACGTGGGAGGGCTCGATCGCGTCTGTGGCTGGGAGTGTGCTGGCCGGCCTGGCGGTGGTGTATGCGGGGCAGGCGCTCTCGGCGCGGGGCAACACGGTGCTGCATATCACGCAGCCGGTGTGGCAGTCGGTGCTGCTGGCGATTGTGATCAACGTGGCGGCGCAGCTGGGCGACCTGCTGGAGTCGGCGATCAAGCGCGGTGCGGGAGTGAAAGACTCGGGGACGATGCTGCCGGGGCATGGCGGCATTCTGGACCGGATCGATGCGCTGCTGCTGGCGGCACCGGTGCTGTGGTGGCGCTGCTGTGAAGGATGCGTTCAGCGTGGGCCGGTTCTGAAGAACGCAGGCTGCAAGGACGCTCGACCCATCTGCAAGACCCGATCTGCGAAAATAGACCAGTGAAAAAGCTCGCCATTCTTGGCTCCACCGGCTCCATCGGCCAGAGCACCCTTTCCATCTGCGAATCGTTTCCTGACCGCTATGAGGTGGTCTCGCTGGCCGCGGGCCGCAACGTGGACGAAGCGTTCGCGCAGTGTGCTGCGCTGGCGGCCGCGGCTCGTCTCGCTGGCGACGGAAGAGCTGGCCGGCGAGCTGCGCAGCGCGTCTGCACGCAGGCAGGCGTCACGGGAACCGAGGTCGTCTGCGGCATCGGCGGGCACGGTCGCGGTTGCTACGCTGCCCGAGGTCGACTTTGTGGTGTCGGCCATCGTGGGGGTGGCGGGGCTGGAGGCGACCTACGCGGCGGTCTGCGCGGGCAAGACGATCGGGCTCGCCAACAAGGAGTGCATGGTCGCCGCGGGGGAGCTGATCATGGCGGCCGCGCGCGAGCACAACGTCGCGCTGCTGCCGATCGACTCCGAGCACAACGCGGTGCACCAGTGCATGCGCGGGAGGCACCGCCGGCGGAGGTGCGGCAGATCTGGCTGACGGCTTCCGGGCGGCCCGTTCCGCAACACGCCCGCTGGCGGAGTTCGAACACATCACGCCCGGCGCAGGCGCTGAAGCACCCGACCTGGGTGATGGGTCAGCGCATCACGATCGACTCGGCCACGATGATGAACAAGGGGTTCGAGATCATCGAGGCCTGCCGCCTGTTCGATCTGCCGCCGGCGCAGGTGCGGGTGACGATCCATCCGCAGTCGACGGTGCACTCGCTGGTGGAGTTTGTGGACGGCTCGATCCTGGCGCAGATCTCCGTCACGGACATGCGGCTGCCGATCCTGTACGCGCTGGCGTACCCGGAGCGGCCGGATGCGACACCGGCGCCGGGCCTGGCGTTCGACCTGGCGGCGCTGACGCACCTCGACTTTCTCGCAGCCGGACCCGGCGCGCTTCCCTTGCCTGCGGCTGGCCTACGAGGCCGCGGAAGCCGGGCCTGCGGCCTGCATTGCGCTGAACGCGGCAGACGAGATTGCGGTGGCCCAATTCCTCGAAGGTCGCATACCGTTCCTCGGCATCCCGCGTACAATCGAGAAGGTGCTGGCCCAAACGCCAGCACGTCTGCGCCGCGTCGATTCAGGACGTGCTCGCGGCCGACCAGGCAGCCCGCGATCGCCGCGCGCGACGATCATCGCGCGGTACACCGAATCTTCCGTTTCCGTCTAAGACCAGCGTCGGACACGGCTACAAGGCTCTCCAGACACCCTCTATGTGGATCATTCAACTGCTTCTCGTCCTCGGGCTCATGGTGCTGGTGCATGAGTTCGGCCATTTCGCCGTCGCCAAGCTGTTGCCGCGTGCGGGTTGAGGCCTTTGCGATCGGATTCGGCAAAAAGCTCATCGGCTTCCGCCGCGGCGGCACCGACTACCAGATCAACATGCTGCCGCTGGGCGGCTACGTCAAGATGGCCGGCGAGATCCCGGGCGAAAACGTCTCCGCCGATCCGGGCGAGTTGAACAACCACCCGCGCTGGCAGCGCATGCTGATCGCGCTGGCCGGGCCGATCGCGAACTTCATCCTGGCGTTCGTGCTGATGACCGGCGCGTACATGCTGCACAACGAGGTGAACGAGTACATGTCCGGCGCCGGCGGTGACGGACTACATCTCGCCTGATTCGCCCGTCGCCAAGACCGGCATCGCGCTCGGGCGACACGATCGTTCACTACGACACCGTCGAGAAGCCCGACGTGGGAAGACGTGCTCACCCGCTCCACGCTCAAGCTGAACCAGACGGTTCCGTTCTCCTTCCTGCATGACGGCCAGCGGGTCGACACGATCTTCTTCATCGCTCTCGAAAGCGAAAAGCCCGAAGACTTCTCGCCGGACACGCTTGGCTTTGTCCCCAAGATGCAGCACACGCCGGTCGAGGTTTCAGCGCTGGTGAGCGGCAGCCCCGCGGACAAGGCCGGCCTCAAGCCGGGCGACAAGATCGCCAGCATCGACGGCTTGCAGATCCATTCCGTGCCGACCGCTGCTCGCCTACATGCAGGACCAGAAGGGCAAGCCCGCGACGCTGACGGTTCTGCGCAACGGCCAGACGCTTACGCTGCATGTCACCCCGCAGTTGACGGACGTCGACGGCTCGAAGGCGTACCGGCTCGGGTTCCAGCCGCATGCCGCCCGCCGGTCAAGGTGGAGCAGCTTTCCTTTGCGAAGTCCCTGGCAGCCTCATGGAACGTTCAACCGCAAGAGCGCGCTGCTGATCAAGGATGTGCTGAAGGGGATGTTCCAGCGGCAGATCTCGGTGAAGAGCCTCTCGGGCCCGATCGGCATCGGCCAGGTCGTTCACCAGGCCGCTGAGATGCCGGGCTGGATGCCGCTGATCCAGACGATGGCGGGCATCTCCATCAACCTGGGGATGTTCAACCTGCTTCCCTTCCCCATCCTGGACGGCGGCATGATCTTCTTCCTGCTCGTCGAGAGCGTGATCCGGCGCGACTTCCCGATGCACATCAAGGAGCGGGTCTACCAGGTTGCGTTTGTCTGCCTTGTGCTGTTCGCCGCGATGGTGATCTTCAACGACATCACCAAGCTCCCCGTCTTTTCGCACCTGAAGCCCTGAGTCCGCTATCTTTGGCCCGGGGCAGCTATCCCCAGGCGAAGACGGCGATCAGGGAGAACCCGCCGATGATCACGTCCGCGGCGACAGGCCACACCGCAGCGACGGCCAGCACAAGGGCCATCTGTGCGACTCCCAGCAGACCAGCGCGGTTGCGCCTGTGGTGCCACGCCTGGTAGCCCTCGTCATTCCAGTGTTCCTTGCGTCCTAGAAGGCGAAATAATGTGATCATCTGTATCTGCAGGTAGGCGCAGATCGCCATCTGGAGCACTGGCGCCGACGCGTGCGGATGCTGTGCGATGCTTTGCACCAGCAGAGGCATCAGGCTCAGGAGAAACAGGTAGGCAAAGTTCGCTGCCAGCATCCCGCCGGTGATAACACGTGTCCGTTGAAAGACCTGGTGGTGGACAACCCAGGAGAACGCGACGAGCACGAAGCCCATCAGGTAGGCCAGCAGCATGGGCACCTTCGACCACCAGACGAGCCAGCCCGGCTCTTCCGGGGGGTGGAGCTCCAGCAGCATCACGGTGATCACGATGGCAATGATCGCGTCGGACAGAAGCTCCAGCCTGTGTTTGCAGATCAAGGGCGATACTCCAGCGGACAGAGTATCTTGAACGTCGCCGTGTCGCTAGACGGAAGTCGACCCGATGTCCGCTCTCCCCACCCGGCAACTGCCGTCACGCCCCGAACACGCAATCAGGGCGCCGCGAGGGGGCTCTCACCGTGCGCGCTTCTACAGATGTTGTCGTCAGCCGGGTGGTCAGGCTACCGATTCTCATAGTGTCTAGTCAGCAAACAAAGGGGTTACCCCCTCTCTCTGAGTGGCCCTCCGCGTGCTAATACCGACCTATTAGCCACAAATAGCCCAGACTGTTGGGCATCGCTTCATCTTCCGAGGATCCTTAACGCTTGTGCGTCTGTGTCAACGTTCCTTCTTTGTCTGTGCACTTATCCTTTGTCTTGGGGCCGCCTTTTCCATGGCGTCGTACGGTCAATCCACCCGCGGTGCCATCACCGGCACAGTTTCGGACAAATCAGGCGGCCTCATCACTGGCGCCACGGTCACTCTCACCTCTCCTTCGACGGGCGTTACGTCGACGACGGTGACCAATGGATCTGGCATCTACCGCTTCGAAGCGGTGCTCGTGGGCGACTACATCGTCGCTGCTACGTCGTCCGGGTTCGGCAAGAGCGAGGCGCCGGCCACTGTTACCGTCGGTGCGCTTGTAGGGCGCGACTTCATCCTTGCGGTGGGGGCGGTCGGCTCTACCGTCGAAGTTACGTCTCAGTCCGGTGTGGACCTGCAGACCGAAGATGCGGTGCGCAGCCAGGTCATCTCCTCCGTCGCGCTTTCCGATTTGCCGATCTCCGGCGGCGGGAACTCTTTGAACCTCATCCTTACGGCGCCGGGCGTGATCCGCTCAAACCAGGGTGGTTCGCTGGATAGCGGCATCGGTGCGGTCAATGGCGGGCGCGCGCGGTCCAACAACTTTTTGATTGACGGTCTTCAGAACAACGACATCTCCGTCACCGGTCCGCAGTTCACTATCACCAACAATGACGAACTCCAGGAAGTCAGCTTCCAGACCTCTAACTTCACGCCTGAGTATGGGCGTGCAGGCGGCGCTGTCGTCAACCAGGTCACCAAGTCGGGTACCAATTCGATTCACGGCACGCTGGCCGAGATCTACCGCAGCCAGCTCTTCAATGCCAGCAACAACACGCAGCGGATTGCGTACAACAACGCGGTGACTTCGTACAATGCCGCGTTCCTCGCCAACCCCTCGACTGCCGGTTCGTTCCCTATTCTCAAGCCCAAGTTCAAGGAGAACATCCCCGCGTTCACGATCGGCGGCCCAGATCGTCATCCCGCATCTCTACGACGGCCGCGACAAGATGTTCTTCTTCGGCGCGGGCCAGTTCGACCGGTTTCCGTCCTCCCTGCAAACCACCTTTACCGTTCCTTCGGCGGCCGGATACGCGACGCTGAACGCACTTGCCTCAGCCTGCCCGAACATTGCCTCCTACCTGTCCCTCGTCGGCGCGGCGCGCGGTGCAGGAAACGGCGCGGCGGGATCAAACCTGATCTCCATTGCGCTGCCTTCCGCCGTAGCCAGCACCTCCTGCTCCGGCGGAACCCGCACCGGCCAGACGGTCGAGGTCGGCCTCTACACGCGGACAGCCCCTGAGACGTTCAAAGATGACAACTACCTTGCCCGTTTCGATTACATCGTATCGAAGAAACAGAATCTGATGCTGCGTTTCCTGTATGACAACGGTGTGGACAACTTTGGCGGCGTGATGGGAGTGGATTCGCGCTTCGACGTCCCGTCACAGAACAAGACGTACAGCTTGAATCTCAACCACATCTATGACTTCACCAGCAGCGTGGTGAATGAGCTGCGTCTCGGTGCGTCCCGGGCAAACATCGGCTTCTTCTCGGCCAACCCCGCAGCGGCGTCCGCGCCCGACCTCGGCATCCCCGGTGTAACCAACCTCGCCCTCAGCTCCACCTTCCCACAGGGGCGGATCTCCAACAATTACCAGTTGCAGGACTCGGTCACCTATTCGTTCCGCCGGCACACATTCCGCGGTGGGATCGACTTCCTCCGGCAGATTGCGACGCAGACGGCTCCGTTCAACGGACGAGGGCAAGTGACCTACGCGAACGGCGTAAGTAATGCCTTCACTGGCGGCGCCATCACTGGTCTCGCCAACTTCATCGACAACTATGCGGGTCCTAACGGCGCGGCGGCAATCCTCTTCGGCAGCGGCGTATACCACCCGAGCCTCTTCGCCAAGTCCGGCTACGTGCAGGACACCTTCCAGATCAATCCTTCGCTCACTGTCACCTATGGCGTTCGGTACGAGAACTTCGGCCAGCCGGCCAACAGCTTCAAATATCCGGCCTTCGTGGGATACGGCGACACGGACAATACCTCAACCCAGAAGGTAAATGCCGACAACAATAACTTCGGCCCCAGCTTCGGATTTGCCTACAGCCCGCGCCTGGCCCCGGGAAGCAAACCGCTGGTCATTCGTGGTGGCTACCAGGTCACGTACGACACCTTCTTCAACAACCTGCTTTCAAATATCGCCGGCGCGACACCGAATGCGCTGGGCAACGTTCCGGTCCCGAGTACCTCGACCGCCACCACTCCCCGCGGGCTACAGAACCTTTCCGGCGTGCTCCCGACGCTTGTACCGACTCCGATTACGCCGTTCACGGCCGACTCGAGCGTATTCGACCAGAACATCCGCAACCCTTACTATCACCACTTCTCGCTTGGGATTCAGCAGCAGATGACGAACAGCCTCGTACTGGATATCGCATACGTTGGCTCGCTCGGCCGGCAGCTGCTGTATACCAATCCGCTGAACCCTGCCGTGCCAAATCCCACGCTGACGGCAACGGCGACGGAGGCGACTGCCCTTTACGGAAATCAGGTCCTTCGTATCCATCCGAATCGGGGCGTGATTCAGCCGCGCGTCTCCGGGGCCACATCCAACTACCATTCCCTGCAGGTGCAGGTGCGCAGCCATCCGGTAACGAACTTTGCCGGTCAGCTGAATTTCGCCTCCTCGTATACGTGGTCGAAGTATCTGGATGAGGTCAGCGAGGTCTTCGGGACGAACTCCTCGCCGCAAAATCCCTCCCGTTCACCTGCGCAGGGTCGGTCCCTGCGGCAGATGGATTACGGCCCATCGGATGATGACCGCCGCCACGTGTTCACGGTCACCGGCCTGTTGAACGTCCGGTCGCCGCATAACTTCTTTCTGAACGAGGTCTTCGGCGGCTGGGGCATCGCACCGATCCTTGCGATTGAAAGTGGTACCCCATACACCGTGATCAACGGCGCGGATCGTGACCTGGACGGCTCCACGGCCTTCGCCCGCCCGGACATCGGCAATATCCTGGCTCCGGTCAATACCCGGGGACAGGTCGTGGCATCCAGCGTCTGCAGCACCGGCCTGCAGAATCCTGTGCTTGTTACCTCAATCAATAATGGCTGCGTCACACCGAACGATGTCCATTTCGTTCAGGTTACGACCTACTCTCCGTATAGCCCGAACCTGGAGAGCCGCAACTCCAATCGGACCACCCGGTATCTGGACCTCGACACAACCGTGTTGAAGGAGTTCAAGATCACGGAGCGGGTACACTTTCAGCTCCGCGGCGAGATCTTCAATATCACCAATAACCAGAACTTCGATACCCCATCTAAAAACCTGAATGTATCGACGGCGAACGGTGTGAACTTCCTCAATACGTCGATCCTGAACGGCGGCAGCCGCACGATGCGAGTAGGCGGAAAGCTGACGTTCTAGGTCGGAATCTACCTGGAGGGGCTGCAAGCAGACGCTTGCAGCCCCTTTTTTTGGTCGATGAGCTTGTCGTCGCACTGGCGTGGTTGTCTACCCGCGCTGAATGTCAGGCCTGCTTGACGCCTGGTTCCTTGTAGCTATCCGGGGCGGCGAACTGGCCAACTTAGTTCAGGCGATGGGGTGCTGTCAGGGCATGCGGGCCTGAGGCGTAAGGTGTGGTGCCCGGAGGGGGACTTGAACCCCCACGACCGGTTAAGGTCTGCGGATTTTAAGTCCGCTGTGTCTGCCGATTTCACCATCCGGGCGCCGGATGCTACTGGCTCCAGCTCATGCTATACTCAGGTCGACACGTGCTCACCTGGCCGGGTACAGCGCGCGGTACATCTCGCGGTTGCGCATGATCGCCTGCACGTACTCGCGCGTCTCGGTGTAGGGGATCGACTCCACGAACTCCGGCACATCCTTGTAGTCGTTCGACGCCAGCCACTGGCGGACCGGGCGTGTCGCCGGCGTTGTAGGCGGCCAGCGCGTACTCCACCTGGCCGCCGAAGCGGTCCAGCACCTGCCTCAGGTTCTCGGTGCCGAGCTGCAGATTTATGGAGGTTCAGCAGCTGCCTGCGCGTCGAAGCCGCTTGATCCCCTGCTTCTTCGCGCATCGACTTGCCCGACCGACGGCAGCAGCTGCATCAGCCCGTAGGCATTCGCGCGGCTCACCGCGCCCGCGTTGAACTCCGACTCCTGCCGGATCAGCGACGCCACCAGGTAAGGATCGAGCCCGTTCTTGCCCGCGTCCGCCACCAGCTCCGTCCAGTACGGCTGCGGGAACAGCAGCTGCCAGTAGACCTGCGGCACCTGGTCGACCGGCAGCGTGAAGAACGAGATCCCGCTGTGCTTCATCGACTGCAGCGCGCGGGTGTACTCGCCGTAGGAGGCGTAGATCTCCGCCTGCGCCAGCGCGCCCCACTGCGCGGAGGTGGGGCTCGCCTGGATCTCCGGGCCGATGTACTCGTTCAGCGCCGCGTTGGCCAGCAGCCGGGCCTTGATCAGGTGGATGTCGTTCTCCGGCAGCTCGCCCGTCAGCTCCGGCGCGATCGGCTTTGGCACCGAGGCCAGCGCCGTCGGCGGGGCGGCAGCTGGCTGCTTGCCCAGATACCGCAAGCCGCTGCCGGGCCAGATTGCCGTAGTAGTAGTCCGGGTAGTGTCGGTCGAGACGCGCGGTAGTAGTTCGCCGCCTGGGGCAAGTTATGCTCTTCCTCCTCGTAGATGCGCCCGCGCCAGTAGAGCGCACTCGGCACCTCGATGCCGGCGGTGTAGCGCACGATCTGCTCGTCCATCAGCCGCGCCGCTTCGGGGTAGTTGCGCGGTCCGGTAGTTCATCCACGCCGCGCGCCAGTGCGCCGAGGGCGCATAGGTGCTGTTCGGGAACAGCGTCGACCAGCGTGCGTGTAGTGGTAGATCGCCTGCGCCGCATCATGCTTCAGCAGGTACATGTTGCCGCCGGAGTAGAGCGCCTCCTCGAGCCAGCGGCTCGTCGGGTACTTCTCGACCATCTGCGCGATGAGCGCGTCATGCCCGGCGCGGTCGTCCTCGTTGCGCGACATCTCCGCCAGCATGTACAGCTTCAGCGCCGCGGTGTCGTCGTTGGTCTCGGGCAGCTTCTCGATCTCGCGCCGGCTCAGATGCTTCAGCTTGAAGTCGCACACCGCGGCGTAGATCGCCAGCGCGTCGCGGTCCGCCTGGCTCGAGCTGCGGATTGTTCTTGCCGATCGCGTTGTACTCCACGCTCGCCTCGCCATAGCGCTTGGCGTTGAACAGCTGGTCGGCGTGGGTCTTGCGCTCCGCCGCGGTCAGCGGCATGCCCATCGCCTGCAAGCTGCGCCGCCGCCTGTGTCGCCTCGTACGACAAGCGGCTGCGCTCTGGTAGATGCCGCGGAAGAGCGCGGCTGCATGCGCCGTATCGCCCGACAGCTGGTAGGCCCGGCCCAGCGCATAGCGGAAATCGAGGTGCTGCGCCTCCGGGCGTGTCCGTCGCAGCGGCTGCAGCACATGCAACGCGCCCGCGCGCATCGCCCTGTGCCATGTGCGCGTTCGCCAGGAGCACCGGCGCCGTGGCGACGAAGATGCTGTCCGGATGCCGCTCCGCGAAACTGTCCAGCAGCGCGTAGGCGTCGGCCGGATGTCCCGCCTGGATCGCCGCCTGCGCCGCCAGGTAGTCCGCGTAGTCGTCCAGCGCGTCGCCCGAGGTACTTGCCTGGTGGTAGTAGTTCGCTGCATCGCGCATACTTGCGGTCCAGCATGGACGCATGGCCCAGCGCCAGGTACGCCGCGGCAGCGCCCTCCCCCGGGTGCGTTCTCCCGTAGTTCAGTACGCCTGCATACGCGGCGGAAGAGCGCGTCGACGCCAGTTGCTGCGCCATCGGCCGAAGCTGGGCGGAGGCCAGAAACGCGCTGGTCAGCTTGATGCTCTGCGGCGTGGGCCTGCTCACGAGCCTGGTGCGGGAGGCTACGGAGCGTCTGCCCTTGTGCCCCGCGCCTGCTCGAGACTGTCTTTACGCCCCGCTCGCGCCTTTGACTTGCTGAGCGTGGCGCTGCCCTTCTTACCGGACGCGCTGACCGCTGCGTGAGCCTTCTTCACCGACGATCCTGAAGGCGTCGACGCCATCGCACACAGGCTCGGCAGAAGCGTCAGCCCAAGCACCGCTGCTCCGATTCGACTGCCTTCGCTCCCTTGTTCACCGCTTTGCCCCAGGCGCCCACGATCCGCGCCCACTGCTGAATCTTCTGCCGTCTAGAACTCTAAGCTGTGCCGAGCCATTTCGCGCATTGCGCCTTGTAGCACGAACCACTCCGGGTACATCCCGGGACGCTACATCCGGGCGTCTATCCGTCTCTCGCAGGCGACCCGCCCGAGTTTGCTGGCGCCGCTGCAGGCCGTTTACACTCAAACCCTGTAGCTACCTCTACCAGACCCGCAGCTTCGTTGCAGCGTGTTTTTAGACGAGGTGAACTGCAACTTTCGCCTATGCCACCATCCAATCTCCAGCAACGTTGAGCGAAACGGAAGAGATTCACCCCGACGTAGCGCTGGTTGCGCGCGCAAAGCAGGGCGACACTGCCGCCTTCGAGCAGCTGGTCCGGCAGTACGAGCGCCAGATCTTCCGGGTCGCGCAACACATTACGCAGAACCGCGAAGACGCAGAAGACATCACCCAGGACGCCTTTCTCAAGGCCTACGAGAAGCTCGACCAGTTCCAGGGCAACTCGAAGTTCTCCACCTGGCTGGTGCGCATCGCGGTGAACGAAAGTCTCATGCGGCTGCGCAAGCGTAAGACCAGCAAGACCGTCAGCATGGACGAAGATGTCCAGACGGAAGAAGGCTCCATCCCCCGCGACTTCGCCGAGTGGAGACCCAACCCGGAGCAGCTCTATGGTCAGAGCGAACTCGGCGACATCCTCCGCAAGACCATCCAGGGCCTGCCTCCAGGCTTCCGCACCGTCTTCACCCTGCGCGACGTCGAAAACTTTCGACGGAAGAGACCGCGGAGGCACTCGGCTTGAGCGTCCCCGCTGTCAAATCCAGACTGCTGCGCGCACGCCTGCAACTGCGCGAGCGCCTCAGCCGCTACTTCCGGCAGAAGAACGAGGGCCCCAAGCCGTGACCTGCACCGATTTCCTCTCCCAGCTAACCGACTACTTCGACGGCCAGATCGACCCCAAGCTGCTGGCCGAGGTTCAGGCTCACATCTGCGAGTGCCACCACTGCGAGGTCGTGCTCGACACCACGCGCCAGACCATCGCCATCTATCGCGAGCATGAGGTCTACGAGTTCCCCACCGAACTGCGCGAGCGGCTCCATACCGCCATCATGAAGAAGTGCGCGGCCGCCAAGCGCGGCTGCTGAGTGTTTCTTCGCCGCTGGCCACCGCAGGGTACACGTAGCATTGCTGTGAGCTGGACGCTTGTTCCTGGGGTACTCTCAGGAACCTTTGCCGCTTCCCTATCCCTGCCCTTCCGTCTAAAGACGCGACACGGTCCCAGCGTCCCCCGCGTTACCAACCGCTAGCCGAGCCTCCTCCGAACAATTCGACTGCGTGCACTGCGTCCTTGAATTCCCCCGTCCCTGTTGTTTACGCAACAGACGCGCCGGTATCTGCGCCTCTAGACTTGAACTTCAGTTGGAGGGTATACGCGTGAATCCTTTGACTTCCTGCGCAGCCGCCATACTTCTCTACGGAACGGATCAGAATCTGCTGAACAGCCGGCGACTGTTGCTGCAGAGAGCAGGCCATGAGGTGTATGCGGTCACAGACATGTGGCAGATTGAGCGTCTCGCATTCGAGCGTTCCATCGACGTGGTGGTCTTCTGTCACACGCTTACAGCCAACGACATTTGCCAGGGCATGGCGTTTTGCAGGATTGCCTGGCCGCAGATCGCCATTCTCAGGTTGAACCCTATGGTCGAAGACACCAGTCCGGGGTGGCCGAACATCCTGAGCGTCAAGGAAGGCCCGGCGCGTCTCGTAGCTACTGTGCAGCAACTTCTTAACGTGAGACAAACCCGGACCGCGGGCGGGTCAGCTCCGCATGTGATGACAAATGGGCTCATCCGAAAGTCAAGGGGAAGTCAGATGATGCGCCAGCGCGAGATGCTGCGGCTTGCCTGGGCGGGATAAGCGCGGATACCTGGTCCGCGCACCACGCTGCCGTCCCATGGCATTGGTGCATCGTCGAAGGCACCGGATTCGGAGCGTGTAGGCGGATGCCGCTTGTCTTCGGCGACAGACCTGATTGCCTGCGAGCCTCTCGACTGCAACCCTGGTGTGATCCCCGCGGCGGCGGTCCGGTGCGATACTCGTTGTGCATGGCATCTCAGTCCAATCTCTCCGGAACCGCGCCCGCATTTGCGCCTCCTAACCTCGCAGGCCGGATTCCTTCGCTGGATGGTTTGCGTGCCATTTCGATACTGCTGGTGCTGCTCGGCCATGCCGCGATGAGCAACGGCGCGCCCCATCTGATGGGGCCGTTCTCTCACGTCGGGAACATCGGTGTGCGGTTCTTCTTCGTCATCTCAGGGTTCCTGATCACGACGCTTTTGCTGAAAGAAAGTACGCGGACCGGCACCATCTCGCTGCGCCAGTTTTACCTGCGCCGGACGCTGCGCATCTTCCCCGCGGCGTACTTCTTCATCGCCGTGATGGCGGCCATGGCGGGGCTGCACTGGATCAAGATGATCCCGCACGAGGTGCTGTACGCGGCCACGTACACGATGAACTATCACGACTACAAGGCGCTTTGGCTGGGCCAGCTATGGTCGCTGGCGGTCGAGGAGCAGTTCTATCTTCTTTGGCCTGGGCTGATGCTCCTGGCCGGCGCACGCCGAGCGTTCCGCGGGGCGTGGATCGTGGTGTTCCTGGTGCCGCTGCTGCGCGCGTGGATGTGGTTTGGGCTGCACGCGACCGACACGTCCATGACGAAGCATTTCGAAGCGGTGGCGGACGCTTTGGCAATCGGTTGCCTGCTGGCGGCTTACTACAATCGGCTCGGCAAGTCGGAGCGGTACGCCCGTCTGCAATCGCACACGCTTCTTTTTCTCGGAGCGGCGCTGGGCCTGGTCGTGTTCGGCAATGCGCTGTTCCTGGTACGGCCCGGGATCTTCTACGTCTTTGGGCAGACGCTCGCGAACGTCGGTACTGTGTTCGCGATCGATTGGGCCATCCGGAATTCTGAGCATTCGCTTGGACGGATGCTCAACTGGAAGCCGATGGTTGCGATCGGCGTGCTGAGCTACTCGCTCTACCTGTGGCAGAACCCCTTCCTGCTCGGGGATATGGAGAACGTGTGGACGTCGTTCCCGCAGAACCTGTTGTTTGCAGTAGCGGCAGCGTTGTTTTCGTATTTCACAATTGAGAAGCCGTTCCTACGGGTGAAAGACCGTGTTGAAGGGCGGCGAAGAGGTTCCGGGACGCAGGCGATGGAAAGACCGGCGCCGGCTCCTGAACTATCCTCGCGCTGAACCAAAATTGTTCCACGTGGAACAATTAATGGGCGTCGGCTCAGATTCCCTGCGTGTCGTCAAGTGAGGTTGGTGGGGTAAACGCTCGCTCCCAACGCGCGATGGCAACGGTTGCGAGGCTTGAGCCGATCACGTTGACGACGGCGCGGGGGATGTTGGTGAGGCGCTCCACCCCGAGCAGAATGACCAGGCCGGCAAATGGAATGCGGTGCATGGAGGCCAGGGTGGCGGCGAGTGCGACGAAACCGGCGCCGGCGACTCCGCCCGAGCCCTTGGAGGTGAGAAGCAGAACAAATAAGAGGGTGACCTGCTCCCGCAAGCCGAGGGGCGTGTTGGTGGCCTGCGCGAGGAACAATGCGCCCATGCCGAGGTAGATAGCGGTTCCGTCGGCGTTGAAGGCGTACCCGGCGGGCATGACGAGGCCGACTACGGCTGGAGCGCAGCCCATGCGTTCGAGCTTGAGCATGACCGGGGCGAGGACCGCCTCCGAAGAGGAGGTGCCGGCGGTGATGAACAGTTCGTCTCGCAGGTAGCGCAAGAGCGGGGTAAGACGCACCCCGGCGAGGCGGGCTATGGCCCCGAGGACGATGACCACAAAGAGCAGCGACACGATCCAGAGTTCCGCGGTGAAGCGTGCGAGCGGAACCAGGCTGACCAGCCCGTACTGACCGACCGTGTAGGCCATGGCGCCCAGGGCGGCGAGCGGGGCGAGGAGCATGATGTAGCGCACCACGCCGAAGAGTGCCTTCAGGGCGATATCCAGGGCGTCGATGAGCGGACGGGCTTCCGCACGGAGCGGGGTGAGGGCAAGGCCGAACAGCACGCCAATCAGGATGATCTGGAGCATGTTGCCGCTGACGAACGGCTCGGCTGCGGATGCGGGGATGATGTTGAGCAGGAACGGGAGGAGCCCCGTGGGCGCGGAGGTTGCGTTGTAGGTGGCAAGTGCGGAGGAGTCGAGCGCAGCCGCGTTGATGTTCATGCCACGGCCGGGATGGAGGATGTTGGCGGCGATGAGTCCGGTAAGCAGTGCCAGCGTGGAGACGACTTCGAAATAGAGGAGCGCCTTGATGCCGACGCGGCCTACCTCGCGGATGTCTCCCATCCGGGCGATACCGACGACGACCGTCGCGAAGATGATGGGCGCAAGCGTCATGCGAATCAGCTTGATGAACGCGTCGCCGAGGGGTTTGAGCGTGATGCCGACGTGAGGGAAGAGGGCGCCGATCGCTATTCCGAGGAAGATTCCGATGACGATCTGGACCCAGAGCGGGCCGAGGAGAGCCCGCGAGCGGGTCGGTTGAGAGATGGGCTGATCGGAGTTCATGCTTAGGCTTGGAGCACCTCAGAGGGACGTGCACTGACTGGTCCTAGTAAGAGTGACCAGCGTAGAACAAGCACGGCTTGATACAGAAATGTTTTGCCCGGAGCGAAGAGTGGGGTGGAGGGTGGGCTGCTACTGGATCACTGGGCTAACTCGCGCATGACGCGGATGAGGTCGGATTTGCCCTCGAAGCCGATGCCGGGCAGGTCGGGCATGGTGACGTGGCCGTTCTCTACGGCTACGCCGTCCGGAAAGCCGCCGAAGGGCTGAAACAGGTCGGGGTAACTCTCATTGCCACCGAGGCCAAGGCCGGCCGCGATGTTAAGGGACATCTGGTGTCCGCCATGCGGAATGCAGCGTTGCGGAGACCAGCCCGCCGCGCGGATCACATCGAGCGTTCGGAGGTACTCGCATAAGCCGTACGAGAGGGCGCAGTCGAACTGAAGCCAGTCGCGGTCGGGGCGCATGCCGCCGTGCCGGAGGAGGTTGCGTGCGTCCTGGTGGGAGAAGAGGTTTTCACCTGTCGCCATGGCGCAGGGGTAAAACTCCGCAAGTGCGGCCTGGAGGGAGAAGTCGAGCGGGTCGCCGGCTTCTTCGTACCAGAAGAGCGGATACTCGCGCAGCATCTTCGCGTAGGCAATGGCTGTTTCGAGATCGAAACGCCCGTTCGCGTCGACGGCAAGTTGCGCGTTGGGGTGGCTGTTGAGTTCTGCGAGCACGGCCTCGATACGGCGGCGATCGCCCTGCAGCGCGCTGTCACGGCCGGTCGCGTTCGCGTTGCCACCGATCTTCATCTTGACGACGGTGTAGCCACGGTCGAGATACGAGCGCATCTCCGCTCGCAGGGCGCTGAGGTCTTTACCCGGGTAGTAGTATCCGCCGGCGGCGTAGACAAAGACGCGGGGGTTGGCGGTGTACCCGAAGCGCTCAGCGAGAAGCCGGAACAGGGGCTGTCCGGCGATCTTGGCGGTGGCATCCCACACGGCCATGTCGATGGTGCCTACGGCGACGGAGCGCTCGCCGTGGCCGCCGGGCTTTTCATTGCGCATGAGTGTGGCCCAGATGCGGTCGGGATCCAGGTTGTCGCTAGCGTCGTTGTGCAAGGACGCAGGATCGGCCTCGCGCAGGCGCGGGAAGAACCGCTCGCGGATGAGTCCCCCCTGGCCGTAGCGGCCGTTGGAGTTGAAGCCATAGCCGATCACCGGATGGCCATCTCGAATCACGTCGGTGACCACAGCGACGAGGGATAAGGTCATCCTGGAAAAGTCGATGTAGGCGTTCGCGATTGGCGACGCGATGGGGAGTGTAGTCTCGCGAAGGTCGGTTATGCGCATCGTGGCGATCCCTTTCCGCAGCCTTTGGACATTGCCAACTGTACACGGGTTGGGTATAAGGGGGAACGGTTTCGCCAGGGGAATAGCGATGAGGTATGTGAAAGAAGTGGTATTGGCGTGCGTGTTCGCCGCGTCGAAGGGAGCGGTGGGCCAGCCGGCCGATGTGCCGCATGGTGCTGCCCAGATTTCGGGTCCTTTGGACCTGTCTCGCGCGCTGACCTCGGCACCGGCCCTTGAGAGTCGCCTGCACCAGCCCCTGAAGGAGGAGTACATCTGGACTGCCGGCGAAGAGCAGAGCCGGTCTGTGTACGCGCGGCTGAAGGGTGATGAGCAGATCGAGCCGCACTACTTCCGCAAGAACTTCCAGGTGGGTGCGGTTCCGGCGGAGGCGACGCTGTATATCGCGGGTCCGCGCCGGGTGCGCGTATATCTGAATGGGCAGCTTGCCGATGAGGTGGAGAGCGACAGTACCTCTCCGCTGGGCATGCATGTATATGCGACGGACGTAGCGAAGCTGCTGCACGCTGGGGCGAACACGCTGGCGCATCGAGGCGGTGCGCGGTCATGGTGTGACTGGATACGCGAACTCGGAGCTGGTCCATCAGCAGACCTCGGGCGAGGTGCTGGTGGCGAAGATTGTGCCCGGGGCACAGGGGGTCGACTGCGCCAGCGTTGCTGCTCAGCGACGCAACCTGGAAGAGCTCGGCAAAGGCGGCGAAGGGTTGGGAGCAGGCGAAGTTTGCCGATGGCGGCTGGAAGGACGCAAAGAGCTTCGGCGGGATTGAGAGCTCGATTGAACTCTTCCAGTGGAACGCCGATGCAGGGCTCTATGACTGGCCGGGGTACGACGGCATCTCGGAATTTCTGGCGCACATGCCTGTTACCGCGAGTGCAGTGCATTCCGAGTACGTGGGCCGCGGCAGCATGAGCGGGGTGGAAAGCCTGACGCATGGGAAGGGCGTGTTTTCCGTCAAGCTGCCGCCCGGCCGGATCACTGACGAGGAGGCGCCCAGCCTGGTGATCGACTTCGGGCGCGAGCTGACGGGACGGCTGGAGCTTGTATCGGCCTCGGCAACGCCCGCAGTGGTGACGATGCAGCTCGGCGAATCCGAGGCTGAGATGTCTAAGGTGCCGTTCCTCGGCGTGAATCAGCTGACGATCGCGGCGCACGGCACGGGACACAGCTCGAAGACGGCGTTCCGCTTCGCCAAGGTGCGATTTGTGGGCGGTGGCCCGGAGCTTCGGTTCTCTGCGATTCGCGTGGATCACGTGTACTACCCCGTGACGTACGCCGGTTCGTTCGAATCATCGGACCCGCTGCTCAACCGCATCTGGGAGACCGGTGCCTATACGGCGCACCTCTGCATGCAGGATGGAGTGTGGGACGCAAGCAAGCGGGATCGCGGGCGGTGGATGGGCGACACCGATGTAAGTGGACGCGTGATCGAAGACATCTTTGGCGAGAAGCCGCTGATGGAAGACACCCTGGACCGCCTGCTGGGTGCGCGCGGCGGCAATGCAGGGGACAATGTGGACCAGCAGGTGAATGGGATTCCGGGGTACTCGGCCTTCTGGTTCACGGGTGCGGCGGACTACTACCGGCATTCGGGTTCGAGGGAGTTCCTGGAGCGCGAACACGGTCGCATGCTTCAGCTGCTTACGCTGGTGGATAAGGAGTTCGACCAGCGGGACATCTATGCGAACAAGAGCAACGTGTGGCTGTACGTGGATTGGTCTCCAGCGCTGAACGGAGATACGGCGGAGACGCGGCGGGCGACGACGCTTGAGTTCTACCGCGCTTATCGTGAGGCGGTGTGGATGCTACGTGAGCTGGGCGACACTGCGAATGCGACGAAATACGAGGCGCGGGCGGAGGCGATCGGCAAGGCTGCCAACCAGTATCTGCTCGACCCGGCGACGGGTTCGTTTGGGCCACGCTGGCAGACGAATGCGGCTGCGGTCGTCGGGGGAGCGGCTTCGCCGGCGCAGTATCCGGCGATCTGGAAGAACGTGCTCTCGCAGGTCGGGAAAGGCAGCACGCGCGGGTGGATCATCTCGCCGTATTACAACTACTACGTTATCCGGGCGATGGGAGAGATGGGGCATCGGCAGGAGGCGCTCGCGTGGATACGGCAGTACTGGGGCGGGATGATCGAGCAGGGAGCGACGAGTTTCTGGGAGGCGTACGACCCGGACTGGTACAAAGATGACTTTCATGCTTCGCTGCAGTCGGACAACCGGTCGGGCTACTTTGTCAGCCTGGCGCATGGGTGGTCCTCGGGGCCGACGGCGTGGATGATGGAGCAGGTGCTGGGAATTCAGCCGCGTGGTGCGGGATTCAGCACGGTGGACATCCGGCCTGACCTGGTGGATCTTGAGTGGGCGCGCGGCGCGGAGCCGACGCCCCATGGACTGCTGAAGGTGGAAGCTCGCAAGGAAGCCTCGGGAATGCGCGTCGTGGTGGATGTGCCCGAGGGCGTCATCGCCAGCGTGGCGGTGCCAGTGGCACGAGGTGGCGCGCGCGTGCAGGTGAATGGTCAAGCGGCTGATGCAACCGCTAGCGAAGATGGTGCGCGGATGATTGTGAAGCTGGGGCACGCGGGCCACTTCGAACTTGCGGCGAGGTGAGGGGCCTCTTCCCTGCCCGATTGTGCCCGCGGTGACGCGCGTGCATGAGTCAGGGCGAAGCGTGTTTCGGGCCTTTGCGCGCGGCCTGTGTGTACGATTGCGTACTCGGCACACGCGAATTGGCCTACATTAGGGCACATATTGGCGTCTGGGCGCTGCTGCGTCCCCCATTAGGACAACCTCCTCGCCTTACCATGGTTCTTAAATAGAAAAGGGTATGGGGGCGAAACGTCCCACCGCGTGATTGGTGGGTTGGAGACTATGAGCGATCCCCTGACACAGAAGAGAGGATAGCAATGGGAACATCGTTGCAGACACCGGAGAGCGTAGCTGTCTCGGCAGAGGACGGCAGGAGCCGCATGCACCGCATGCCATTCGGGGCGGAGTTGCAGCCGGGCGGAGTGCGCTTTTCGGTGTGGGCGCCTGGTGTAGAGACGTTTCAGGTTGCACTTGAGAACGGCGACTCCGAAACGCTATCGATGGAGCGCAAGGCGGAGGGTTGGTACACACTTACGTCGGATAAAGCAGGACCCGGAACGCGGTATCGGTTCGTGTTGCCGGACGGGACGCGCGTGCCCGACCCCGCATCCCGGTTTCAGCCAGAGGACGTCCACGGGCCGAGCGAGGTCATCGATGCCGCGGGTTACGCGTGGAAGGATGCGGAGTGGCGAGGCAGGCCCTGGTCCGAAGTCGTGGTGTATGAGCTTCATGTGGGCACGTTCAGCGAGGCCGGAACGTTTGGGGGTGCTATTGCCAAGCTGGATCATCTGGTCGAGCTTGGAGTGACGGCGATCCAGATCATGCCTGTCGCGGACTTTGCCGGCAAGCGCAACTGGGGCTATGACGGGGTACTGCTGTTCGCGCCGGACTCGAGCTACGGGCGGCCGGAAGATTTCAAGGCGCTGATCGACGCGGCACACGCGCGTGGGCTCTGCGTCATCCTCGATGTGGTTTATAACCACTTCGGGCCGGACGGCAACTACATCTCCCAATACGCGCCACAGTTCTTCACAAGCCACCACAAAACTCCGTGGGGGGATGCGATCAACTACGACGACCAAGGCAGCGCGACGGTTCGCCGGATGGTGATCGAAAACACTCTCTACTGGCTGGAGGAGTTTCACCTTGACGGCTTGCGGCTGGACGCCGTGCACCAGATCAAAGACAGCAGCGCGAAGCATCTGCTCGACGAGATTGCCGAGACGATTCGGGGGCGGGATTGGGGGCGGCCTGTCCACCTGATCCTTGAGAACGAAAAGAATGAAGCCGGACGCCTGGCTCGCGCAGGTGGGATGCCGGTGGCGTATACAGCCCAATGGAATGACGATATGCACCACGTCCTGCATGTCGCTGCTACGGCGGAGTCACACGGGTATTATGGCGATTACGTAAAGGACACAGAGAAGCTGGGCCGCGCCCTTGCAGAGGGATTCGCTTTCCAGGGGCAGCAGATGGAGTGCACCGGTAGTGAGCGCGGGGAGCCATCGGGGTTCCTGCCGCCAGGCGCGTTTGTGGCGTTTATGCAGAACCACGACCAGATCGGGAACCGCGCCTATGGAGACCGCATTCATTCCATCGCTTCTTCCGAGGCCGTCCACGCCATCGCGGCGATTTACCTCCTTCTGCCACAGACCCCCATGCTGTTTATGGGCGAGGAGTGGGGCACCAAGCGACCTTTCCCCTTCTTCAGCGACTTCGAAGGCGAGTTGCGCGAGTTGGTTCGCGAGGGCAGGCGGGCGGAGTTCGCCAGCTTTCCCGAGTTCCAGGATCCTGCGCATCGCGACAGCATCCCTGACCCTGGCGCTGAGAAGACCTTCCTCTCAGGCAAGTTGGATTGGCATGAGCCCGCGCAGCCCGAGCACGCTGCATGGCTCGATTGGTATAAGCGCATTCTGCTCGTCCGTCGCGAGAAGATCCTTCCCCTGCTCCCGCAGATTGAAGGACACGCTGGAACGTATCGCGTGCTTGGCCCCGGCGCGGTAACAGCGGCATGGAAGATGGATGGCGGTAAGGAACTAACATTGCACGCCAACCTCTGCACCAAACTCGTCGATAATGTGCCCGACCAGGAGGGTGAGGTCATCTGGCTCGAAGGCGGTCCACAGGAGGGAAACCGATTGGCTCCCTGGTCGGTGCGGTGGTCGCTTCAGAACACGCCACAGCACTGATGAAACGTGGCAGGGCGGCCGAAAACCAGCGGCTTGCGATTGTTGGACGCATTTAGACAAACGGGAGTGACGGGCTCTTCGCATGCGAAGCCCGTCGCTCCCGTTTACGTTGAGAGCGACTCCGAAGGCGTGTTCAGCCCTGACCAGCATCCTGAGTTCTCATGCCAACGCCGTGCTCGTAGACGAGATTGCCGCCAAGATGAGCGGAGGCCGCGGCGATCGCATACGCTCCAAGCGCAAGCCAGCGCGCGCGGGCACGTGTGCTTCGGCGGGACCGAGCGGCCCAGGACCATGCGAACAACCCAGTCGCGGCAATATTCAGGACGGCATGTACGGAGCCGATCCGCCGCGGCGCATCCTCCTTGATCTCCGACCAGTCGGCAGCACCCGCAATTGCCGCCAGAACTGCTCCGCCGATGCCCGAGTTTCAGAGCCCCATCTGCCACCTTGTCGAAGGAGCGATTGCCCGCCAAGGCACCGAGCAGATCAAACGCGACCGCCACCGTCCATGCACCTACCGGGACGTCTGTAATGACGGCGTGCAGCGGCTGGTGCAGGAAGTCTCCATGCAGGATAGATAAAGCGACTTCACCCGGCTTCCCCGCGTTATGGAACAGATCCTGAATGGCGGACTGAACGGTCTGCTGCGTGCTGCTGGTTATCCAGGTCTGCTGCTCGGCGCCCGCTGCGAGCGGATCTCTGCTCACCGTTTCTACTGCCATAGTGATCTCCTTTGGATTCCGTGCTGAGTGGGGCACGGGGTCGCTCCCGTGCACCCGCTGCTTGGATGCGCTTAGAGCCCTCCAGGCGGTCCGTGGCCTGTTCAGAGTTCACCCGTATCGGTCCGCAGGTGGCTAGCTTACGCGGACGCGGCGCGGCATGGGAGACTAGAAGGTGAGGTCTCGTGGTGGTGAAGATGAGACCAGGGCCAATTCACTCAGGAGAAATGCGTGTCCGAATCAGCACTCAGCAACCCAGCTGCGAACTGCGGGGAGCATCCCCGACCACAGCAGCAACGAAAGAACTGGACATCTCTGAACGGGACGTGGGACTTCTACATCGATCCACGGGCGGAGCTGGCGCGCCCCGAGCAGGTAAAGTGGGACCGCACAATCCTTGTTCCTTTCAGCCCGGAGACGCGGGCGAGCGGGATCGGCGAGCCGGGCTTCTACTCTGCCGTCTGGTACCGCAGGGACTTCGAGGTGGCGCAGCTGGACACGGAGGGCGTCTTCTGCTGCACTTTGAGGCCGTCGATTACAAGGCGACCGTCTGGGTGAACGGAACCCGGGTCTGCGAACACCAGGGCGGGTATACGCCCTTCGTCGCCGATGTGACGGAGGTGCTTCGCCCGGGCACCCAGGAGCTGGTGGTGCGGGCAGAAGACGATCCCGCGGACCTGGCCAAGCCTCGCGGCAAGCAGGACTGGAAGTTGGAGCCGCACTCCATCTGGTACCCGAGAACCACAGGTATCTGGCAGATGGTCTGGATCGAGCACGTGTCGTCTACGCGCATCGACACCATTCAATGGTCTTCCAGCCTGGAGCGATGGGACATCGGACTCGACGCCACGATCCGGACGCCGGCGGGGCAGAAGCTTACGCTAGGCGTAAAGCTGACGTGTGGCAGACCAGGTGCTGGCCCTGGACTCTTACGAGGTGGTGTCGGGCGAAGTTCACCGACGAATCGCGCTGTCGGACCCGGGAATCGACGATCACCGCAACGGGCTGCTGTGGAGCCCATCTTCCCCCACGCTGATTGACGCCGAACTCGAACTGCGCGACGCACAGGGACAGATCGTCGACGCGGTGCAGAGCTACACGGCGCTCCGGTCGGTCGCCGTACAGGGCGACCGCTTCATCCTGAATGGCCGGCCGCTGAACCTGCGCCTTGTGCTCGACCAGGGCTACTGGCCGGAGTCGGGGTCCACCGCTCCAAACGATCAGGCACTGCTTGAAGATGTCATGCTGGCGAAGAAGCTTGGCTTCAATGGCGTTCGGAAGCACCAGAAGATTGAATGCGAACGTTACCTGTACTGGGCCGACCGCGTGGGCCTGCTGGTGTGGGAAGAGATGCCGAGTGCCTACCGCTATACCACGCGCTCCATCGAGCGCCTGACCAGCGAGTGGCCACAGGTGATCCAGCGGGACCGCAGCCATCCATGCATCATCGCGTGGGTACCGTTCAACGAATCCTGGGGAGTGCCGGATCTGCCGGACAGTCCCGCCCAGCGGCATTACGTCCAGGCGCTGTACTACCTGACCAAGTGCCTCGACCCGACTCGGCCGGTTATCGGCAATGACGGCTGGGAGAGCATCGCGACGGACATCATCGGCATCCACGATTATGACGATCAGCCCGAGCGGCTGGGCAAGCGCTATGGCATCGACGATATCGAATCGCAGCTCTTCAAGCGCGAGCGGCCGGGCGGACGCATGCTGTTTGTAGGCGACGACCGCGCCTGGAAGCACCCCATCGTCCTCACCGAGTTTGGCGGCATCGCGTTCGGAAAGAAGGATGATGACATCTGGGGCTACTCGCGGACGGACACCTCCGAACAGCTGCTCGAACGCTACCGCGCACTGCTCGAGACGGTCCGGAATCTGCCGGCGCTGGCCGGCTTCTGCTACACGCAGTTCACTGACACGTACCAGGAGGCGAATGGCCTGCTTTACGCAGATCGCACGCCGAAGGCGCCGTTTGAAGAAATTGCGCAGGCGACCTCCGGCGCGGTGCCCGACTACGACACCTATACGGAGACGATCTGGCGGGAGCACATCATGCAGGCGAAGATCTGAGCTGTCGAGCAGAGGCGGCTGTCAGGCCGCCTCTTCCACTAACTCTTCGCATGGAGGAAAGCACGCGCGATCATCCGCGCCACCAGCCACGTCCTTGAGTGCGGGATGATTGGGCGTTTCGCCGCGCGCGAGCTGCGCCACAACCGTGGCAAGTTCCGTGGCTACCGGGGCGCCCGAACTCAGATCGAAGACGCCCGGGCTCGTAGTGGCCATTCTCGCGCGTGACCAGTTGGTTCCAGTAGAACGAACCCAGCAACGCCCACATCGGTGACAGCACGGCAGTCTACTCCCTCCTGCCGAGTCCGTTGCGCCGCGTGCCAGAGTTCAGCCACCCAGCGGATCTGCTCGTCCACGCAACAGCCGAGGTGCACCTCCGTAATCGCGACCGGGATGCCGTATCGCCGCCAGGCCTCCGACAACAGGCTGCTCAACGCCGGCAAGGCCTTCACCACGCACACGCACAGTTTCAACGTCCACGAACCTGCCCTCTGCGGACCTGCGGTCCTTGGGATAAAGCTCCACGCGATGATCGAGATAACGGTCGCTGGTCGGCGTAATAGTTCACGCCGATCACGATTCGGGCGGACACGGATTGTCCGCGAAACCAGAGAATCTCGTCGCTCGTTTACACCTGCCCCGAGCATGTACGCAAACACGGGATGCTGGCGATCCACCATGCCGCACAGCAGATCGAACGTAAGCCACTGGCGCTCGTTGAGCAACTCCCATGTACCGCGAAGCTCCTCCGTACCGCAGACGCGCCCGACATCGTCAGTCTGCACGAGCTGCGCATCTCTGCGTACCCTGCGGATCGCCTCCATGCTCAGGACTGTTCCCTTCATCTGGTTCAGCAGCGCGCGCAGATAGCTTGTGCGGGACAGGTGATGCGGATACCAGACGCCGTACATACCGCTGAAGCGCGCAGTTGTGTTCGGCTCGTTCACCGGGGTATACGCGTCCAGCCACGGATAGCGCTCCGCAACCAGCGATGCATAGCGTGCCAGCTTCTGGGGAAACTCCGGATCAAGCAGGCTGGTGTGACGCGGCCCGCTGCCGTGGTGCATCAGCCCCGCGATCGGCTTGCATGCCGGAGCGCATGACGGACGCAAGCTGCTCGTCCGTCCACATCCAGGAGCGGTCGCGCTCGTAGCGCTCCCAGAGAAGTCCAAATCGGAAGCGTGCGAGATACCCAGCGCGCGAAGAGCTCGTAGTCCCCGGGCCGCAGCGCGTGCCCCGACATGTCCATCTGGTCGAAGTACCGGCTGCGCACACGATTGCACGTGTACTCGACTCCCCCCCAGACTTCCAGCGGGGCGTGACACGAGGACGTGACACTGTGGGGATCACGTCCAAAGCGCGTATCCAGCATCGGGTATCCTAGGCCGCCTCGCTGTCTTCCTGATCGAGCGTGCTGGCCTTCTCATCTGAACGGATGCTGGCAACCACTCCCTTGGCTGCCTGGCGACGCGGAACGTCGCCCAGTCAGCTTGTCAGACAGCGTCAAGCGCCTGCGCCACCACCTGGTCCATGTTGTAGTACTTGTATGTGCGCAAGCCGGCCCGCGAAATGGACGTCTGGCAAGGCTTCCGCCATCGCCTTGTACTTCGCATACAGGGCCGCATTCTGCGGCTGCGGGATCGGGTAGTACGGATCGCCTTCGCTGCGCGGATATTCGAACACGATGCTCGTCTTTGCGTGCTCCTGCCCGGTCAGGTACTTGAACTCCGTGACGCGCGTGTAGGCGTGCTCGTTCGGATAGTTCACCACCGCTGCGGTCTGGTACTGCGTCTTATCGTGCGTCTGGTGTTCGAAATGCAAGCGAACGGTACGGCAGCTTGCCGTAGCAGTAGTCGAAGTACTCATCGATCGGGCCGGTGAAGATCAGCTCGCGGAAGTTGACTTCTTCTTTCAGGTCGGCATAGTCCGTGTTCAGCATGATGCGGATGTTGGGATGATCCAGCATCTTCTCAAACATGCGCGTGTAGCCGTGCAGCGGCATCGCCTGGAAGCGATCGGTGAAGTAGCGGTCATCGCGTGTGGTGCGCACCGGCACGCGCGACGTCACGCTGGCATCCAGCTCCGACGGATCAAGCGCCCACTGCTTGCGCGTGTAGTTGCGGAAGAACTTCTCGTACAAGTCGCGTCCGACGCGGCTCACAACCACATCTTCGGAGGTCTTGATCTGCTCGCACGGCTCGGCAACCTTGGCCAGGTATGCCTCTACCTCATGACAGTTCAGATTCAGACCATACAGCTTGTTCAGCGTGTCGGCATTGATCGGCATCGGGACAAGCTGGCCATCGACGCTGGTGAGCACACGGTGCTCGTATGGCCGCCACGCAGTAAAGCGCGAGAGATACTCGAACACCTTTTCTGAGTTGGTGTGAAAGATGTGCGGGCCATATTTGTGGACCAGAATGCCGGCGTCGTTGTAGAAGTCGTACGCGTTCCCGCCTATGTGGTTGCGACGGTCGACAATCAGTACCTTTGCGTCCAGTTGCGACGCGAGACGCTCAGCCAAGACGCTACCGGCGAATCCAGCTCCCACAATCATGTAATCAAACATGTGCTCTGCTCCCCCTCTGCTGCTGTGTCTGCTGCGGAACGAGCCAGACCCCTGCGACTGGGTCACAAAAATCTCTTCCACATCCATCAATTGTTTCGCGCCGGATTACCTGGGCAGATGCCGGCCGTTTGGGATCGATGCGCCGCTAGGGCACGAAGCCACGCGGAAGCGTTAGCGCCGAGCTAACCTCTACGCGAATCGATCTCCGTCTGCTGCGAAACATCATGTTAGAGAGGTCAGCCAAAGCACGAGCTTCGACGTTGACGTCGGGTCTCCAACAATGACCTGTCTGCGGCATGTGGATCATGGGAGTCACTAAGCAGTTAGATGCGGGGCAGTTGCAAACCGCTGCTTTGTCTCAGTTTCGCCGCGTCCGTGCTGGGTTTGCACAGCGCTGTTGACGAACCAACGCTTCAATCAACAGGAGTTAGGCGGTGCATGCTCTAACTCCGCGCATGCATGACATTGTCTTGTCAGCATCGGCGCGACAAACGCTAGTGATGATCTCTCATGCTCGACGGCACGAATGCTGCTGGAGGACTGACCGGTTCTGACGCATCACTTACCCCTTCTCGGCCCACAGCGAAGATGCGGTACGTTACCTCGTCGCCGCGCGCAGGAGCAGCGTCTATGTAGGGCGGCGCAGTCAGCCCCCGCGCCACAACGACTGGCACTCCGATCATGTGAACTCGTTCGCTCGATTCGATATTCGCGGGCGCCCGAAACAGTCTTCCACGCGATTGTGAGGCTGCCCTGCTGCAGCGTAGCTGTCGCGCCCGCAGGTGCAGCAGGCCGGGCCGAGCCACTCTTCGGCAGCAAGCCGTAGACGCACAATTGTCCGGAGCCGACGTTCTCGGTTCCAAAGCTCGCGAGGTAGACGCGTCCGTTCGCTATAGTCGGCGGAGCCATCTTGGAGTACTCGCCGCAGTCATCGCGCTCAGGCAGTTCGAGTGAGTTCCAAAGCTCGTGACGGATGTCCTCCGCATCGTACGCATGCAACACGCCTGGTCGGGATTCATGCCACGAGTCTCCTGTCGCGTGAATCGCAGCCCACAAGATGCCGTCATGCGCACCGTTCGCAGAGAGCGAAAGCATGGCACCGGGATGGCCTTCGTTGGGGATGTCACGCATCATCACCGGAACCTCGCCCAGACGCTTGCCCGTCAAATCGATATACCTTGGCTTTGTCCCGTTGGCCCCACACATAAAGCAGACGTCCTTTCGCTGCGCTATCCCAGTAGACGAGGCTGTGCAGGTGCGAAGCCGTCGCCTGAAAGTGCTGGATGGCATGCTCATCACCAAGGTGGCCGAAGTGGTCCTCGGTCCAGGGTGTACAGCACGCCGTCTTTGCCGCCGCCGAGCACAAGCCGCGTGCCCGGGATCAGCGTTGCGCCGGATGAATCCAGATCACTGTCGCGCCTATCCAGATCGCAAATGATTAGTGGGTGTAAACCAGTCCAGCAGTTTCAGATCGGGAGAGAGCTTCAGAAAGCTTTCGCTGAAGTTACGCACGCCGTCCCAGCTTCCGTTGCCCGTCACGACATGGATGTTGCCATCGGAGTCCACCGCAGGCCCCTGCCCGGATTGCCAGATGCTCGCCTCCGAACCCGCTGGGCGAAGTGTTCAAGATCGCTTTACCGTTCGAGAGTGGCGCGCGTCGAACGCGATCAGAAAACCGTGATACGGCTCCTTGTCGCAGTGCGACGCATAACCGACATATACCATGCCGCTTGTCAGCAGCAAGGCGGGCCGCTGATTCTCCATGAGAGGGTCGAAGCCTTCGGCTGCGATGGTGACGGGACTCTCCGGCAAGTCGGCGCCGGTCGCCAGATCCAGCGCATGAAGTCGCTGCGTGTAGCCTCCGTGCCGACATGTGTCAGCGCGACGACATACAAGACGCCGCGCGCCTTATCCACTACCGGGGTGCCGATGATACCCATCTGACCGTTGATATCCATGCAGCCGAAGTTCGTGCTGTGTACGTTGGGTGGCGTGCCGAAATTCACGTGCCACACGGGAGACACTGCATCGGCGTCATTCGCGTCGAAGGCGTAGACGCTATTGTTCACAGTTGTCACGTAAACCAGATCACGCATGCCGCCCGCGGCCTGAATCCCTGTTACGACCAGTGGTTGGGTATAAAGCTGGTCGTCCACAGCACGTTTGAAGAGCATGCCGAAATGGGCCTTGTCTACAGACCGGGGAGTCAGTTCCGTTTCTTTCAGATTTGCTCCGGTACGCAAGTTGTCGTTGTGCTGTGTGAGCACGTCGACCTGGCCAAAGGCAGGGTGGCAGGACACGGCGAGCAGAGCCGCTGATACTACCAGACGACAAAAATTTGACGCTGTAACAAACGGCTGCACAATCATGCATCCATTCTGCACTATGTCCGCGACAAGCCCGGTCACTCTGATTTGAAAGCAAACCAAATAGGATTTGAGCGCCTCTGAGAGGGAAGGAATAGCACTGCGCTTTCCTGCACGTCAGCGTTGACCTTGTGGGGAACAGCAATGACCGCCGTGATTCGCGCCTTCTTCTTCTACTTCTTTCTTGTCTTCATTACGCGAGTTGTGGGCCGCAGGCCAGGCAAGCAACTTACGCCTTTCGAGTTCGTTCTTGTCTTCTTCATGGGGGGTCTCGCCCTTACCGCCATGGTCGCCAACGAGGTGTCCCTGACGAATGCGTTTTGCGAGATCATCGCAATCGCCGGGGCGCACTACTTTGTGGCGTGGCTCCGCTCGCGATCGAGCCGCATCGCGCGCCTGATCGATGGAACGCCGCTGTTTCTGCTGGAGAGTGGGCAGTGGCGCTCCAGAACGCTGAGCATGATGGGTGTCCAGGATGATGACGTTATGGCGTCCGCCCGCGACCAGGGGTTAGACAACCTGGAGAGGATACAAATTGCGATCCTCGAGCGTAACGGCGAAATAAGCATCATCCCTTCGAAATAGAACCATAAGCAAGGAGTTTTGACGATGAGCCCTGTGGCCTTTCAGAAGCCGGTCGAAGACTCCGTCCGGAAGGTAAACGACGAGGTTGCGGTAGGGGAAGATCTCGAGTTCCAACGAAAGTGGTGGCGCTTCGAGCGGGTCGTCTGGATCGTCTTTCTGTTGGTCCTGCTGTGTGACGTCGCCGGCCTGTTCGGCCGGGGACCGCTGGCTCACGCACGTGCGTCGAACCCCGCCATGCAACTGCGCTATGAGCGGTTTGCGCGCTTCGGCACGCCTTCTGTTCTTGAGGTCAAGTTCGATCCGTCTGCATTCCAGGATGGCAAGTACACACTGTTTGTGAGCGAAAGCATTGTCGACGAGCTTGGCGCTCAACGCGTGATCCCATCCCCGCAGACCACAATGATCGGCAACGGAGGCTTGACGTATACGTTTCCCGCTCTCCCTGGCAAAGCGGCCGTACAGTTTGCGCTGGAGCCTGCAAAGATCGGCGATGTGCACTTCACACTGCAAGTACCGGGCACGGAGCCGATAGAGAAGCGCGTCATCGTGATGCCATGAGGAGGCCCTGATGATCACCATAATTCATGCAGCATTCGGTTATTTTTTTCTGCTCCTGGCGGTCCGCGTGCTTTCGCGCCGCCCTGGCGCCCAGATGACTATGTTCGAGTTTGTCATCGTTTTCCTGATAGGTGGGGTTATCATCCTTGCCACCGTAACGAATGACCGATCCTCCACCAATTGCGTTTGCGCCATTCTGACGGTCGGCATGCTGCACAGGGCGGTCTCATGGGCGAAGTCCAGATCGCCGCGACTTGGCGCCATTGTGGACGGCACGCCCTTAGTACTTCTGAAGGACGGACAGTGGCAGATGGAGGTCATGCGAGGCATGTACCTCGATCCTGAAGACGTCATGGCTGCCGCACGGACCAAGGGGATCAATTCGGTCTTCGAGCTCAACTACGCGATCCTCGAACGGAACGGGGCGATCAGCGTCATCCGCAAACAGCAGGGCTAAGTCGTCATTGCAGAGAACAGGGTGAGCATGCAAATTGAGACGTCGGAACCACAGGGTATAGCCAACGACAGCGTCGTCGAGAGTGACGTTCCCCAAAGAATGGACCGCCTTCCCTGGTCGAGCTGGCACGTACGCATCCTGGTGGCGCTTGGCACCTCCTGGCTGCTGGATGGCCTTGAGGTCACCCTGGTAGGGTCCCTTTCCGGAGTGCTCCAGTCCAAGCAGGGCTTGTCGCTGAGCGACGCGCAGGTGACAGGTGCAGCCACGACGTACCTCGCGGGAGCGGTTATCGGAGCATTGGTCTTCGGGTACCTGACGGACCGGCTCGGCCGCAAGAAGCTCTTCCTTGTCACTGTCGCGACCTATTCGATAGCCACCATCTGTACTGCGTTCTCCTTCAACCTGCTGACCTTCTCCATCTTCCGCTTCTTCACGGGCATGGGTATAGGAGGGGAGTACGCTGCGATCAACTCCGCGGTCGACGAGCTGATCCCCGGCAAGGTCCGCGGCACGGTGGATCTGGTGGTCAACGCGACCTTCTGGGTCGGTGCATCCGTCGGTTCTCTCGCCGCATTGTGGCTGCTCGGCGGTCACTTCCTTTCGCCAGGACACCGGGTGGCGCTATGCGTTTGGAGTGGGCGGTTCGCTTGGGATAGGCGTCTTCCTGCTGCGCCTTTCCGTGCCCGAAAGCCCACGCTGGCTTATGCTTCGCGGCAAGGAAGAAGAGGCAGACAAGATCGTCGGTGATATCGAGGCGAAGGTGAGCAGCGGTGGAAAGGAGCTGCCCGCGCCCGAAGGCAAAAAGCTAAAGCTGACCGTGCGGGATCACACGCCGTTGGGTGAGATCTACAAGAACATGACCGGCGCGAACCGGAGCCGGTCCATACTGAGCCTGGTACTGATGATCGGGCAATCGTTCTTCTTCAACGCCGTCTTCTTTACCTACGGGCTTGTGGGGAAAAAATTCTTTCACTTATCTGATAAGCAGCTTCCGCTACAGCTTCTTCCCTTCGCGATTGCGAGCTTTCTTGGCCCCGTGGTGCTGGGCAAGCTGTTCGACAAGATCGGGCGGAAACCGATGATCACGGCAACCTACGCGCTTGCCGGCTGTCTTCTTGGTGCTATCTGCATACCGTTCGCGCACGGAACTCTCGGGCTCAGGGGAATGGCCATAAGTTTCAGCGTGATCTTCTTCGTGGCGTCCTCGGCCGCTAGTGCCGCATATCTCAACGGTCAGCGAGATCTTCCCGCTCGAGATCCGCTCGTTCGCTATCGCAATCTTCTACGCGCTCGGAACACTGATTGGTGGCGTGGGTGCGCCGCTGCTCTTCGGCATACTGATCCACACAGGATCAAAACCGAAGGTTGCACTGGGCTATGGACTTGGAGCAGTGCTTATGGTTGCCGCAGCGGTCTGCGAGTTCTTCATCGGAGTCGAGGCCGCAGGGCAGTCGCTGGAGAATGTCTCCAAGCCGTTGCAAAGCCAGGAGTGACCGCATCGGGCACGCAACCTTTATGCGCGCGGTACACGGTCACCCCTTTTGTTTCTTTGGCTAGAAATGGAATCGCATCGCCATCTCCAGCACGCGCGGATCGGTGGCGGACGTCACCTGTCCGAAGTTGCTCGCACCGAAGTTCGTCGACAAGCCACTGAAGTTCGTATGGTTGAAGATGTTGAACGCCTCGGCGCGGAACTCGAAGTAGTTCCCTTCCGTGATGTGGAAGTCCTTGTACATGGCCATGTCGAAGACGATCAGCCCGGGCCCCGTGATGATGCCGGTGCCCGCGTTGCCGTAGAAGCCTGGCGCAGGAGCCACGAAGCCGCCGGTGTTGAACCACTGGGCCCGTGTCTTCGCGCCTGCCGTGCCCGCCCCCGGTACGCGATCGGGGCGCACCGCTACTCCCTGCTTCGAGATGCTGAGGCCAGGAGAGACCGATGTCCCGCTGCGGATCGTCGTGATGTCGGAGAGCTTCCAGCCGCCCAGCGCCAGACCTTCGATCCCTTTGAGGTGCTGGCCAGGCAAGGTATAGATTGCCGTGCCGGCAAACGAGTGGGGGAAGTTCAAGCCGGCAACCGGCCCGTAATACCGATAGGGATGGTACGGATCGAGAGGGTTGTCGCCAAGGTCTTTCGAGAAGGTGTACGCCAACGTGAGAAACAGGTTGTTCGATACAGGATGTCGCACGCTGACCTCGCCGGCATGCCAGTTCTGGTTCTGTCCTGTCTCCAGCGTGCTGATCGCCGCGTAGCCGGGATACGGGCCGTACTGATCGCCCGTCGCGGGATTGTAGTAGTACGGCGTGTTCACGCCCGCATTGATCGCGGGATTGAAGTCGAAGTTCTGGTACGGCAGCGGCTGGTTGTAGTTCAATGTATTCACTATGTGGTGAGCGACGGTTCCCGCGCCCGCGAGAGAAACAATCCAGTTGCGCGCGAACTCACGCTGAAGACTCAGGCTGTACGAATGCACCTGGGTCTGCCGAATGTTTTTATCGGCAGCCGATAGAGCGGCGATGGTCGCAGCCTTGGCGGTACCCGAACCTACCACTCCCGGGAAAGCTGGGATTCTGCAGGTTGGTGGATTGGAAGGCCGGCGGATTGCTGGCGCAGGAGAACGAGCAGTCCTGGTTGGTGAAGATGCGCGTGTAGGTCAGCCCATACCCGCCGCGGATCGACATCTTGCCGTCCCCGAACACATCCCAGGCAAAACCGGCCAGCGGCCCCACGTACCAGACGTGGTTGTTGGAAAAGTTCGGCGGCACAGAACCCGTGCCGTTGTGATCAAGCCATTCAGCGGATTGTAGCCAGGAGTGGTCGTGATCGTCCCGCTAGGCGTTAACCGCAGGCGCAGCAGCGAGCGACGTAGGCCGTGGGAAAGAAGTTGGTCTCCGACTGCGGGGGTCCGTACGGCAGCGGTGCGTGGTACAGGCGGACGCCCGCGGTGAACGTCAGGTCTTTGGTCATCTTGATCCGATCCTCGACGTACGGGGAAAACTCCGCGCCGTGCACCGCGACCCGGGGCTGGCCACTCACCTGGGTGAAGGTTGCGGCCCTGCCGAGAAGGAAGTCAGCGATCGAGTCGTCCAGAGTGACGCCCGCCGCTGGCCGGCGCCGTGTTCACTCCCGGAAACGTGAACTGGCCGTTGGTTGCCGTGCCCACGATTCTGCCGCTTGGTATTGAAGACAAGCGAAAAGCCGGCCTGCAGATAGTGCCGGCCATGTAGCCAGCTCCAGTCGTCGCCCACGGTGTCGTCCAGATCGGCCGCATGAGTCAGGGGACGCGCCGCCGCGATGCCCTGCGGCGCCAGTGCCACCGCTGAACGTGACCAGCGGAATCCGGTTCGAGAGGTAGCCGTTGTACGGGCAGCGACTCCTGGAACCCGGGAATCTGGTTCGTGAACGCCGTCCCGACCAGGTTCAGGTCCAGATCGAAGATGTTCATCGCGATGTTGGTCGTGTTCACCATGTTGGGCGTCAGGATCGACGTGAGCGAGACCTGCGCAAGCTTGTTATGCGTGAAGTCCGTCTCCGAGTTGATAGGAAAGATCTCCCCGCTCTGCGATCCGTTCAGGGAGTTCTGCGAGAACTGCTGGTACTCGTCGAGATACTCCGCCAAGCAGGTGGAACTTCGAGTTGAAGTTGTGGTCGATCTTGATCTCGTCGTCGCGCTGGTTGGTGATCTGCGCCTTTGGGGTTCATGTAGTTGGTGACGGTGCCGTTGGAAAAATTGGGCAGCGGATAGACGGCGTTGAGAAAGGCGGTTGAGTTGGTGTTGATCTCAGACGACGGAATGACGTATTGACCCTGCGCGTTCGGGGAGATGAGTTTGCCCGGTGTTGGGGTCGACGATGGGCGAGTTGAAGATTCCGGCCGCTGGTTGGCCGTGGGAGTGGTGCCCGGTAAGGTTGGTGGGAACCTGATGGAGGATGACGAACTGCTGGCTCCAGAAGAAGAAGGTCTTCTGCTTGCTGGTGTTGTAGACCTTCGGGATGAAGACGGGACCGCCGATGGTTGTAGCCGAAGATGTTCTGCTTGTAGGGCAGGACGTGTTCGCGAAGTAGGGCTTGGAGTTCAGGGCATCGTTGCGCAGGAACTCCCATGCGGTGCCGTGGAAGCTGGCTGCGTGCCGCTCTTGGTCTGCAGCAGAACGACGGAAGAGCCCATCAGGCTAGTATTTAGCGCTGTAGTTGTTCTGCAAGAACGCGGACCTCTTCGAGGGAGTCCGGGTTGGGGACGACCGAAGTCTGGTTCATGTTGCCGGTGTTCTCGTTCCAGATACCGTCCAGCGCATAGAAGGTCTGCTCTGCGAGAGGCCGTTGACCGAGAGCGCATTGTTGGTGGAGCGGCCCCCGGTGGTCAGCGAGTTGCCCGGCGGATGTGTTCTGCACGCCAGGCATGAGCGACGCCGAGACCCTGGTAGTTGCGGCCATTCATCGGCAGTGTTGAAATTTGCGCCGCCTCCACGCAGGCAGAGTTCTCGATCGTCGCAGTCTCCACCTGGACGGTCGGCGGACACCTCGACCGTGGAGTTGCACGTCCCACCTTCAGCACGCCGTTCACTGTCGCCGTGACCGCGGGATGAAGCACGATGCCGCGTTCCGAATAGCTCTGAAAACCCGTCTTGCTGATGCTCACGGAGTAGCTGCCCACCGGCAGCCCCGGAGCAATGAACGCGCCGTCCGCATTCGAGTTCACGGTGGTCGTGTTCCTGGTGTCGTCGTTCACAATCACTACGGCTGCGTCCGGCACCAGGGCCTTGCTCTCGTCGGTGACGGTGCCGGTGATCGTCGCTGTGGTCGACAGTTGCGCATACCCGGGCGTGGACACGACCCAGCAAAACGCGACGATCACGCAAAGTTGCATGGCAAACGTTTGGAACCGGCGACTGCGTCGGGTCTTAACAGACACTTCGTTGGGCATCGTGCGGCCTTTCAAAAACTATTTCGATACGGGAATGATCGACCGCCCATCGTAGTCACTCCAGCGCAACTCTGTCAACGACGCTCGAGCTCGCCGGCATGTGCCCGCGATCGCTGCCCTGTTACCATCGAAGGGATCCCACCATGACCGAAAGCTCTCCTTCTTCCGCCCCCGTCCGCGTCCGCATCGCCCCCTCGCCCACCGGCGACCCCCACGTCGGCACCGCCTACATCGGCCTCCTCAACTACATCTTCGCCCGCCAGCGCGGCGGCCAGTTCGTCCTGCGCATCGAAGACACCGACCGCACCCGCTTCGTCGCCACCTCCGAGCAGATGATCTTCGACGCCCTCCGCTGGCTCGGCCTCACCTGGGACGAAGGCCCCGACGTCGGCGGCCCGCTACGGCCCCTACCGCCAGTCCGAGCGCACCGAAATCTACCGCGAGCACGTGCAGCTGCTGCTCGACTCAGCGGCCACGCCTACCGCAGCTTCGAGACCGCCGAAGAGCTCGAGGCCATGCGCAAGTCGCAGCTCGCCGCCAAGCTCCCGCCGCGCTACAACGGCGCTCACCGCGAGCTCCCGCAGACGCAGATCGCACGCGTACCTCGCCGAAGGCCGCCCTTACGTCGTCCGGCTCAAGGTCCCCGCTGGAAGGCGAGACCACCTTCCGCGACGAGCTGCGCGGCGACGATCACCTTCTCGCACAACAACGTCGACGACCAGGTGCTGCTGAAGTCCGACGGCTTCCCCACCTACCACCTGGCCAACGTCGTCGACGACCACCTGATGCGCATCACCGACGTCATCCGCGCCGAAGAGTGGATCTCCTCCACGCCCAAGCACGTGCTGCTCTACAAGGCCTTCGGCTGGGAGGCCCCGCGCTTCTGGCACATGCCGCTGCTGCGCAACCTCGACAAGAGCAAGATCTCCAAGCGCAAGAATCCCGTCTCGCTCATCTACTACCGCGAGTCCGGCTTCCTGCCCGAGGCGATGCTGAACTTCCTCGGCCTGATGGGCGGCGGCATGCCCGCCGGCGGAGCCGACCAGAACCTCTCCGGAGCAGAGGCTCGCGCCGCCAACCTGGCAGCCGAGATCTTCTCGCTCGCCCAGATGCTCGAGCGCTTCGACTTCGAGCGCATCTCGCTCGGCGGCCCGGTCTTCGACCTCGACAAGCTCAAGTGGCTCAACGGCGAGTACCTGCGCGCGCCTCTCGCCCGAGGACTTCTTCGCAGCGCTGCGCCAGCACCGTCTTCTCGGACGACTACCTGCGCGTCGATCGCCCCGCTGGTCCAGACCCGCATCGAGACGCTCGGCCAGTTCGGCGACCTCGCCGGCTTCCTCTTCCAGGACAACGTCCTGCCCCCGCCCGAGGTCTTCCTGCCCAAGAAGCGCACCCTCGAAGAGACCCTCGCCTTCGCCGCCGAACAGCTCGCCGTGCTCGAAGCCACCCCGTGCACCGCCGAAGACCTCGAGCCCGCGCTCAAGCAGCTCGGCGAAGCCACAAGCAGTGGTCGCGTGAAGGAAAACTTCATGCTGCTGCGCGCGATCCTCACCGGCAGCACCACCTCGCCGCCGCTGCTCGAGAGCCTGGTCGTCTTCGGCAAAGCCCGCACGCTCGACCGCGTCCGCCGCTTTATCGACGCGCAGAAGAAGCTCGCCACCCAGAAGAGATAGCGGCGAGCCTCCGCATGCGGGAGCCAAACCGTTGCCACCGGATTAGGTGATTTCGAGAACCGGTTCGGTGTTATTAGCGATATCTGCAGCCCGGGCGGCAACTTTGCGAGCCACCTCGTAGAACGGGGCCGCTACCGTGGAGTCGGGGCCCGCGAGGGCTACGGGCAGGCCGCGGTCGCCGCCGGAGCGGATGGCCGGGTCGAGTTCGACGGAGCCCAGGAACTCGAGGCCGAACTGCTGGGCGGTGCGCTCGGCGCCGCCGGAGGAGAAGATGTCGATGACCTGCTGGCAGTGGGGGCAGGTGAAGTGGCTCATGTTTTCGACGATGCCGAGGACTTCGACGTGGACCTGGTGGAACATTTCGAGGGCTTTGCGGGCGTCCTGCAGGGCGACGTCGGAGGCGGTGGAGACGACGACGGCGCCGGTGAGCGGGACGGTCTGGACGAGCGAGATGACGACGTCGCCGGTGCCGGGAGGGAGGTCGATGAGGAGGAAGTCGAGCGTGCCCCACTCCACCTGCTGGAGGAACTGGCGGATGATCTGGTGGAGCATGGGGCCGCGCATGACCAGGGGCTTGTCGCCGGGGGAGATGAGGCCGACGGAGATGAACTTGACGCCGTGGGCGACGAGGGGCTCGATCCTGTTTTCGCCGACGATGTTGGGCTGGCGGGTGGCGCCCATCATGGTGGGGACGTTGGGGCCGTAGATGTCGGCGTCGATGAGGCCGACTTGGTAGCCGAGTTTGGCGAGCGCGACGGCGAGGTTGACGGCGACGGTGGTCTTGCCGACTCCGCCCTTGCCGCTGCCTACGGCGATGATGTGGGCTACGCCGGGGAGCGTCTGGGGGGCTTGCGGCATGGGCTTGCCGGGTTCCTGTGGTGGTGCTCATGGTTTTGCTCCTGTTTCGGTGACGGATATGAGCGTTGTACTTCCTGAGATCTGGTGCTGCCGGCAACGATGCGCTGGCAGGAACCTCTACATGTGCCAGTCCCCGCCCAGGGAGGCGCGCGAGTTCGCGGCGGCGATGAGTCTCTTCGGAGCGCATCTCGCGGCGGCGGCCGGCGTCCTCAAAGCGGCGGTTCTGGTGATCGGTTTCGGGGTAATGCTGCGGAACCGGGATGATTTGCCCTCGCGATCCACGGCGACATAGGTCAGGTACGCCGAGAGACGTGGCTTGAAGTCGGCCTTCGCGAAAGTCTTCGACCATGGCTTTCACGCCGACCTCCATGATGTGCGGAAGGCGCGGTTGACGCTGGCGCGAAGGATGAGCAGGTCGCCGATCTTGCACGGGGCGACGAAGTCGAGGTGGTCCATGCTGGCCGTGACGGTGATGGCCTGGGCGTGGCGGCAGGCGGCGACGGCGCCGACAAGGTCGATGAACTGCATGAGGCGTCCGCCGAATAGGTTGCCGACGGCGTTGGCGTCCGCGGGAAAGATGATTTCGCTGCGCTCGGCCTGCGAGTCCGCGACGGTTCGGGAATGAAGCTTTGTATCACCCATAAACCCATTCTAAGCTTCGGCGATGCTTAACATCGACGGCACCGATCGGCCCGATGTTCTGAGCAATCCGACGCACCTGCCATCACCGCGGCGGCGCACTGGCTGCCAACGCACTACAATTCCCGCTATGGACAAGACCGCGGCACTGAATGAGATTTTGCAGCTCGATCCGGCGAATGCATTTGCGCGGTATGGGTTGGCGATGGAGTATGTCACCCGCGGCGACATGGACACGGCGCTGGCTGAGTTTGCGACGTGCATCGAGCAGAACCCCGATTATGTGCCGGCGTACCAGATGTCGGCGCAGACGCTGGTGAAGCTGGGCCGGAACCACGAAGCACTCGAGCGGCTGCATGCAGGAATTGGGGCAGCGAACCGTACCGGCAACCAGCATGCGCTGGCGGAGATGGAAGGCTTGCGCGAGGAACTGCGCGGCTGAACTGGTGTGGGTCTGTTGCGGCGTAAAAAGATCTCGACCCGCGGCTGAGACACGGGTAAACTGCGAACTCGTAAAGAATACCTGATGTACTTCGGAGCACCTCTTGCGCCGCTCGTTCTGCTGGTTGCTGTCTACCCTTGTCGTTATTGTTTTCCTCTCTGGTTGCGGTAAGTCCAGCTCACCCGTAAACCCTACACCGACGCCCCCGAGCACCCCTGGCACACCTTCGCTTGTCTCGGTCACCCCGACATCGATAACTGTCGGCGCGGCGGGCGCGCAGCTTACGGCCATTGGCGCTAACTTCACGTCCGCCGCGACGGTCCTTTGGGACGGCAAAGCGCTGACGACTACGTTTGTGTCGGCAACCCAGTTGGCGGCGGTCGTTCCGGCCAGCTACCTGAGCGCGGTGGGCAGCGCCAACATAACCGTGCAGGACACCAATGGGACCACCGGGGCGATGACTCTGACCATAAGTGCCCCTGTCCCGTCCATCTCATCAATCAATCCCACGCAGACCACGGCCGGCGGTCTGCCGTTTACGCTTCAAGTCACGGGCGCGAACTTTCTTTCCGGTGCGACGATCCAGTTCAATGGCGTGGCGCTGCCGACCACTCTCTTGGGGACCACCTCCCTGAGCGCGACTGTTCCGTCGAGCGCAGTGATGACGGCTGGGTCGGTCCCCGTAAACGTCCTCACTCCTGGATCCGGTACGGGCCCCCTCACGTCGAACACCGTCCAATTCACGATCAACCCGCTACCGGCTGGCTCGTTTGTAGTGCCGGTGACGGCCAACGATATTGCGGCAGATCCTGTGCGGAACGTGATCTATGCCTCGGTGCCCAGCACGGCCGCGACCTACGGCAATTCGATTGTGACGATCGACGCGTCCACTGGAACGGTTCTGGGCAGCGTCTTTGCGGGGAGCGAACCGAACAGGATTGCGGTCTCCGACGACGGGCAATTCCTGTATGTGGCGCTGGATGGGTCGTCCTCCGTGCAACGAATTTTGCTGCCAAGCATGGCACTGGACATCAAGGTGAGTCTCGGTTCGGACACCTTCTTTGGTCCGAACACGGCGCTCGACCTGCAGGTCGCGCCAGGTTCGCCTCACATATGGGCCGTCAGCTCGGGCAACCTGGGTGTGAGCCCGGCTGCACAGAAGGGGGTGACGGTGTATGACGACGCCACCCCTCGTCCGACATCGGCCGGCCGCAACAGCAACCATGGCGGCTTCGATCTGCTGCTGGGCACCATTACGTTTGTGAAGGACGCCTCGACCATTGCAGGCGCGAACAACGAGTCCACAGGGTTCGACCTTTATATCCTGCCGATCTCTGCGAGCGGAGTGGGGACGATCAAGGATTACGGGGGTGCCATGCCGGGGTTCAATAACACCCGGATCCACTACGAAAAAGCAACGGGATATGTTTACGGAGATAATGGTTTTGTGGTCGATCCGTCGAACGGCTCTCCGGTGGGACGCTACTCGAACTCCGGACCGATGACGACGGATGGAAACCTGAACTCCGCGTTCTTCGCGACCAGCCCATCGACCGGTTCGGTCGTGCTCACATCCTTTGATCTGACGCACTTCACACCCTCCAACATCCTGACCATGAAGTCCGTGCTTGGCAATCCGGTTCACCTTATTCGCTGCGGGGTAAACGGAATCGCATTCAACAGCGTGAGCTATACGTATGGAACGGCCACGACGAAACAGGGGAACGTGTATATCGTGAACGGAACGTTTGTGAAGCCTTGAAAGGGAGGCCCCGCCAAAACCGCTGTGCTGTAGGACGAAACCCCCGCTGGGCCGTACAGGCGTACCCATGTGTTCAGCAGACAGGAATGAGCGGCTCCCTGAGCCGTAAACGGGACGTCCAACATCTATACTTTGACTATGGCGACCTCCCTCCCCACCACACTTGGCGCGCTTCGTGCTTCTGAATACACTCCAGCCCGAGTAGGCCGTTCGGTAAAGGACGAGCTGCGCGAGAACCTGATCGCGAAGCTGCGCGCAAGGCCGCTGAGCCGGGCAAGTCGACGCTGTTCCCGGGCATCGTCGGGTACGAGGACACCGTGGTGCCGCAAATCGTGAATGCGGTCCTGTCCCGGCATAACTTCATCCTGCTGGGGCTCAGGGGACAAGCCAAGACGCGAATCCTCCGCGCATTGACGACGCTCTTGGACCCGTGGGCCCCGTATGTGGCGGGATCCGAGGTTCGCGACAATCCCTACAAGCCGCTGAGCAAGTTTGCGCGTGACCTGATTGCCCGCATGGGCGACGACACGCCGATTGCCTGGATGACGCCAAACGATCGCTATGTAGAGAAGCTTGCCACGCCCGATGTGACGGTGGCCGACCTGGTAGGCGATATCGATCCCATCAAGGCAGCGCGCTCGAACCAGGATCTCGGCTCCGAACTCACGATGCACTACGGGCTTTTGCCGCGGGCGAATCGCGGGATCTTTGCGATCAACGAGGTACCGGATCTCGCGGGCAAGATCCAGGTCGCGTTGTTCAACATCATGCAAGAAGGCGATGTGCAGATCAAGGGCTACCCGGTGCGGCTGGCGCTCGATGTGGCGATCGTGTTCTCGGCGAACCCGGAGGACTATACGGCGCGCGGCAAGATTGTGACGCCGCTCAAGGATCGCATCGGTTCGGAGATTCGCACGCACTATCCGGAGAGCGTCGAGGAAGGCATCGCGATCACCGCCGCAGGAGGCGTGGACCGCTCGCACGTATGGCTCGGACACGACCGGCGCAGGAACGACCAGGCTTGAGATCCCACGATATGTGCGGCAGGTGGTCGAGCAGATTGCGTTCACGGCCCGCGAGGACAAGAAGGTAGACAAGCGTTCGGGCGTGTCACAGCGGCTGCCCATCTCGACCATGGAGCTCGTCGTATCGAACGCGGAGCAGCGCGCGCTCGTCCATGGCGAAGAGCTCGTGGTCCCCCGGGTTGGGGACATCTACGCCGCGCTTCCGGGCATCACCGGCAAAATTGAGCTCGAGTACGAGGGCGAGATGAGGGGTGCGGACACGGTCGTTCGGGAGATCATCCGCAGCGCCGTCGCCAAGGTGTTCGACGAGTACTTCGCAGGGACGAACACGCAGCAGATTGAGCAGTGGTTCAACCTTGGCGGAACGGTGCAACTCAATGATGCGCAGCCCTCAGCCGCATCGCAGAAGGAGTTGCAGCAGATCCAGGGGCTGTTCGAGAAGTTGTCGCCGGTAGGGATCAACTCGAAGTCGAAGCCGGAGATCGCAGTTTCGGCTGCGGAGTTCCTCCTCGAGGGCATGTACGCCCACAAACGGTTGAGCCGTGCCGAGGAGCGCGTCTTTTCCGCCGGGGAGAAGAAGCAGCGCAACGACGACGCAAGCAAGTACGCCGAGAAGATGCGCGAGCGCGAAGTGGAACGGGACGAGGCGGCGCGGAGCAGGACGAGGCGCGGGTTCAACTAGAGCTCCACCCGTTTTCCAACTGAGCTCCCTCGAACCGAGGCCCGTCCCCTGCCGCACGGCCCTGCCTACGCAGCCCTGAGAGTCGTACCCGGTTCGAGCGCCTGGGTAGGCGGTCCGCCGATCCATCACTTCCCTTCCGCTTCGCCCGACTTCGGCGACACAATCTCAATCTGCTCTTCAAGCTGTTTTGTGTCCGCGCGCCGGACCCCAATATGGTTGCGTCCTGGCCCCCACAGTGGACCATCGTTTCACCACAGCAAAGTTTCGCGATCAAGCTGAACGGATGTGAAGACCCCGTCGATTGACTAAGCCACCGCTCGGCGGACGGGCCGGGACGACGAAATTACGGTGCTAGCCTTAATCAATGCAGGCAGTGGATTTTCTGGTAATCGGGGGCGGGATTGCCGGTTTACGATCGGCGGTCGGCCTGGCACAGGCCGGCCGTGTCCTGATCGTTACGAAAGAAAGTATGGCGGAATCGAACACCGCCTACGCGCAGGGGGGCATCGCAGTTGCGATGGGTGGCGAGCGGGATGTCGCTCTCCATCTCGCGGACACGATCGAAGCGGGCGACGGACTGGTCGACGTCGCCGCTGCGGAGGTGTTGGTGCGCGAAGGGCCGCGACGGGTCGAGGAGCTGCTGGCCTGGGGCACGGCGTTCGACCGGTATAGCACGGGAAGTCACTCCGGCGAACTGATGCGCACGCGCGAGGGGGCCCATAGCTTGCCTCGCATTCTGCATGCCGACGGCGATGCCACGGGCAGAGTCATCGCGCACTCCCTGCTACACCATGTTCGCCAACTCAAGAATGTGTCCCTCATGGAGTGGGCCACGTGTGTGGACCTGCTGGTCGCAGACGGGCGGGTAGTAGGCTGCTCGATTCTGGACACGAGCGGAGATCTGGTAGAGGTACGTGCGCGGGCTGTACTAGTGGCGAGCGGGGGCGCGGGGCAGGTCTACAGCGACACGACCAATCCCCCGGTCGCAACCGGCGACGGGATCGCAATGGCCTACCGAGCGGGAGCGGAGCTGATGGACATGGAGTTCTACCAGTTCCACCCGACCGCCTTCGCGATGCCGGGAGCGCCGCGCTTCCTGCTGAGCGAGGCGCTACGCGGTGAGGGCGCATGGCTCGTCAACTCACGCGGAGACCGATTCATGGAGCGCTACGACAGGCGGCTCGAACTTGCACCTCGAGACGTGGTGGCCAGGGCAATCGCCCGCGAGGCACTCGAGGGCCCAGTCTCGCTCGACATGCGAGAGGCAGGAGCGCGGATGGATCTGGGGCAGCGATTCCCCGGCATATCCAGGTTCCTTGCCACGTACGAACTGAGGCTCGAGCGCGACCTCATCCCCGTGGGCCCAGCAGCCCATTACCTGATGGGAGGAGTTCGGACGGACGTGGATGGACGGACAGGAGTTCCCGGGCTTTACGCCGCCGGTGAGGCAGCGTGCACCGGAGTTCACGGGGCAAACAGGCTCGCCAGTAACTCTCTCCTGGAGGGGCTTGTGTTCGGGGCCAAGGCCGCACAGGCGATGCAGTCGGAGGACGGGGTCGATCCACTTTCCCCTGTCCCTATGCCGGCAGGTCAGACGTCCGGAGTAGGCAAGCCGAACTCCGTAGAGACCGAGGTTTGGCTTCGCGAACTTCGCGCTTTGATGTGGCAGGATGCTGGACTATTGCGGGACGGGGCAGGCTTGCGTGGGGCGCTGCAACAACTCGACAGAATTCGTGAAGGGGTTCCAGATGGCCCTTCGAGACGTGCCATCGAGGGACGGAACCTGTTTACTGTAGCGGAGGCCATCGTTCAAAGTGCGCTCACCAGAGAAGAAAGCCGGGGCGCACATTTCCGGCGCGACTTCCCGCAGCGCGATGTGCAGGCCCGGCACTCCATCCTGACGCATGGAACACTTGGTTCCACGTAAGCCCGGGCGTCGGTTCGAGAGCGAGCAAAGGGGGCCTGGTTTGGCCCCGTGCCCGCCTGGGAGAGGCGACGGATGCAGTACAAGAAGAGGGCTCATCCAAAGTGGTCTCTCAAAGGGACCGCGTCCACATAACGACGTACGTTGCAGATCTGTGCTTTGGGGAGGATGCTTCAGGTGGTCAGACGAAGCCCGAGGTCCGGCAAGCTGGGGGTTGCCGGGCTCGGGCTCGTGTTGGAGCCTTGCGAGGTTGCGGATGCGCGCCTAGATATTGGTGAATTGCGGAAAACTGGTTGCGCAGCGAGATGACGAAGATAGCTGCGAGGGAGACGGCGGGAACGGCGAATAAGATATACAAGGTGGTACCCCCTGATTTTTCCTCAGCGTGTGAGCACGCCAGGTTGTTGTTTGCCTTCCCTTCTTGCAAGAACCGTGCCAAACCAAAAGGACCGGCTCTATCTCCATAAAATTCAGCATTTACAGGGGTTTCCCCATCTTGCCGGGCGGCTGTCGGCCGCATCGAGGCTGCGAGGTGTGCATCAGCGCAGACAGCATTTGGGGAAAAGTGAAAATGTTTTCCCTCGCGGACTGAAGGCGAATTCCACTTCAGCGGGCAGGCGTGCCGGGGTGCGGCAAGGGGCGCCAGACCGAACTTAGAACCGTAACGGCCAGCACCCCGACAATTACCCCTAGCGACGTGAGCGGACCCACTTCGATCCATCGCGACAACAGCATCTTGGCCGCGGCGAAACCAAGCACCGCCGCCAAACCCAGGTGCAGGAAGCGAAGGCGCGAGAGCATCCCAATCAGCAGGAAGTAAAGCGATCGGAGCCCCATCACCGCCATGATGTTCGACGTGTAGGCGAGGAACGGGTGGCGCGTGATGGAGAGGACTGCGGGGATCGAATCCAGCGCGAAGACTACATCCGTAAGTTCGATCGCGACCAGGGCAAGCAGGAGCACGGTCGCGGTCGGTCGCACCTTCTCTTGAACCCCGGTGCGCTCAAGAACCACAAACGCATCCTGGCGGGAGCTGATCGGGTGCCACCGCTTCAGCCAATCGATCCAGCGGGGCTGACGCGGGGCGTCCGGCTGGCTGTTCTCCGGAATCAGCAGCCGGACGCGCGGCCACCAGCAAAATCGCCGCGAAGACGTACGACACGGACTGAAAGCGGTTCAGGAGAGACAGGCCTCCTGCGATGAAAAGACCCCGCATCACAATCGCGCCTGCAACTCCCCAGAAGAGCACCTTCGGCTGGCGCGCGGATTCGATGGCAAACAACCGGAAAAGGAGAAGGAACACGAAAAGGTTGTCGATCGAGAGTGATTCTTCGAGGGCATAGCCGGCCAGATACTGCAGCGACGCCGTGGAACCCAGGGTGTGGCGCACGTACAAGGAAAAAGCCACAGCTGCGGCAATCCAGAGCGTAGTTGCGGCGACGGCAGTGCGCTGGACAGAACGGTGGAGCCGGTTCTGCCGTCGGGCGTAGATCAGCTCCAGGCCGAGCAGAAGAAGCAGGCCGACGTGAAAGCCCATCCACTGCGCCAGCGTTACGGATCCCTGAGTTGCTAGAGGAGCGGCCACAGCTCAATGCTATCGTCAACAAGCCTGCTCGGGATTTGAGCTCCGGAGCACTCGTTCCGGCCAGCGTTGAAAACTTCTTACACTTATCTCTGATTGATGAGCCGGATCATCTCCAGAAAGAGATCGGCGGAGATCTGTAGAGAGCGGGGGCTGAGTTTGTCCAGGGTGTCGGCGGGCGTGTGGTGGTAACCGTCCGGCTCAGTCGAAGTGGCAGGGCCATAATGTGCGTCGATGACGTCCAGCGAGGGTACACCCCGTTGGACGAACGGCAGATGGTCGTCTTCTTCCGCTTCGGAATACTTGAAGATGTTCCCAGCGTGGCCGGTGTTTTTGGCAGCCTGCCTCAAAGTGTCCAGAAGCCAGGGCGTCGAGTTGTCCACATGATCGATATTCAGGTCGCGATCGCCGATCATGTCAGCCACGAGGAACGCCTTGATGCGTTTGAGTGTGCCATCGCTGTACCACTTGGCCGCCAGATGCCTGGTCCCGTAGAGGGAATCCGATTGCGTCCAGGACTGCACAGCCTCTTCCCCGTCATCAAAGACCAGCCAGACAGAGTAGCCCGTCGGCGGATGCGTGCGAAGATACTGGCCAATCCAGATCAGCAGGGCCGAAGTGCAGGCGCCGTCGTTCGCGCCTACAAAGGCCGTGTCGCGCAGGGGGTAGTTGGTCTCGTAGTGCGAGGCGAGCACGATGATCCCGGACTGCTCCCCCGCTCGTGTTGCCTTACCCGGAAATTTAACGATCAGGTTGCGAAGAGTCTGCGGACCCGCCGGTGTGCTTGCCGTGAACGCATCAACCTCAAAGTCGCCTTTGGCCGCTTCCGGTTTGAAGTGATCCTTAATGAACGCTTCTGCGGCCAGATGTCCGGGCGAGCCGTTGAAGCGTTTGGGTGCAACCGCCAGCAGCTGCTGGGTCAGGGCGTAGATTGCCTGTCCTGATGCGGCGCTTATCGTAGAGCTGGTGGCGCGGGCGTCCGCTCCGGACTCTTCAGCGGCCTTGGTCCGATCACCACTTGCAGCCGCCGCCCGCAAAGCCTGCGGCGGGCGCTCAGGCTGCGAGACTGCCGTAAGGCTGCCCAGCGCCATCAACCCACAAAGAATGCTCCGATGCAAAGTGCACTTCATGCGGTGGCAGGCGTTTCTGGCTTGCGCCGGCTTGGGTGAACAAAGAACGCGATGGCCACGCCCAAAAAGTAGAGAACCAGCATGGGACTGGCGAAGAGGCACATGCTGAGCGGATCCTGCATGGGGCAGATAACGGCGGCCACAACGAAGATGCCCAGAATGGCGTAGCGGAAGTGACGCAGCAGGAACTTGGCATCCACGATGCCGAAGAGCGAGAGGAAGAAGATGAGGATAGGAAGCTCGAAGCAGATGCCAAGGCCGAGGATGACGGACAGGAAGAAGCCGGTGTAGTCGTCGATCGTGAGAATCGGGTGGAACTTCTTCCCGAAATCGAGGACCAGTACCTTCAGCGCCCCCGGAAGAACCCAGCGGTAGCCAAACCACGCGCCGGCAAGGAACAAGCCGACGGTTGCTCCCATGAACGGGACCACGTACTTCTTCTCATTGGCATACATGCCCGGGGAGATGAAGAGCCAGATCTGATACAGGATGAACGGCGCGGAAAGGATGGCGCCACCAACCAGAGCTGTCTTCAGGTACAGATTCAAACCGTCGGTCGGGTGGGTGAAGTTCAGCGGGATATGGAGCTGATCAAGGGGAGCCTGGATCACACCATAAAGCCGTTCGTGGAAGACGTACGCGACCGCGAAGCCGATCACCAGGTAAAAGGCGGAGTGCATGAGTCGCTTGCGGAGCTCCTCAAGATGCTCCATGAGGCTCATGCCGGGTAGTTCGGCGCGGTCAGTAACAGCTTTTCGGGCCCGCTCGATTGCGTTTAGATCATCCATGGACGAGCCTCGGTAGCGGATGCGGGTTCGGGGGCGGGTTCATGGTGTGTGCCATTGTGAGAGCTACCGGTGTCGTGTGCCGGTTCCTCGAGAACGGAGACAGAGCTGGCCGCCGACGATTCAACGGGCAGCCCTGTCGAGGGCGGCATGAGATTGAGACTGCCAGAGCTCGCGATAGGGAGCGGAGCGGGCGCCGTCTCCTCAGGTGCTGCTGCGTATTCCTGGACAGACGCGATCGACGGCTCCTCTGTCTCGGAGGACATGGGGGGCGGCAGGTGCGGATGTTCGGGCTCGGGGATGATCTCGGCAGGCTTCGGCGCGGCGGCTTCGATCGCGGCGATCTGCTTCTGACGATCGGCCTGCTCCGAGATCCGGAGCTCCTCTTCCATCTGGGTCCGGAACTCGTTCGACGCCCGACGGAAGTCCGCCATAAGCTTTCCGAGTTGACGCGCGAGCACGGGCAGCTTCTTCGGTCCGAAGAGGAGGAGGGCGAGCAAAACGATGAAAGTAGTGTCGCCGAATCCCGGCATAGGTAAGGCCATGATACGGCTTGGGGAGCGTTGGAACAAATGATGTTGCGTGCTGCAGCGAGTCGGTGACCTGCGTGTGCGGGATGAAGCTTCGAACCTCCTGGGCCTCCCAATTCATCTAAGATGGAAGAGGTGCGGCTCTCATGGGCTGCGCCATCACAGTCGGGCGGCAACACCCCCGCGGATTGGATGACGGTCGCATCATTGGCCGGCATAGCGAGTCCGCTGCAGCCCATGCAGCTGGTGCTTTCAACATCCCCGTTCCGCGGTGCAAGCCTCGTTCTCGAGGCATGTTTTGGCGGGACTGAAGGCGAGAAAACGGTGAACGGACTTGTACTGGAACAAGCCCCGGCTCAGGCTGAGGGTGATGTGTGCGCGCTCGACCACTACCTGGTTGAACCCGATGAATCGATAGCAGATCGTATCGCCGCGGCGAAGGAGAAGCTTGCCGGCGAGGCCATCGTGCTGGGGCATCACTACCAGCGTGACGAGGTGATCCGTTTCGCTGATGCTACCGGCGACAGCTACAAGCTCTCCAAGGTGGCAGCGGAGTCCGACGCGCGGTACATGATCTTCTGCGGCGTGCACTTCATGGCGGAAACCGCAAACGTGCTCGCGAGGCCGTGGCAGCAGGTGATTCTCCCAGACCTGAACGCGGGCTGCTCGATGGCCGACATGGCAGAGATCGGCCAGGTCGAAAACTGCTGGGACGCACTGACAAGCCAGGGACTCGGTTCGACCGCCGACGGGGTGAGTGGCGCTCGCCAAACCCTTATGCCGCTCACGTACATGAACTCCGCAGCCGACATCAAAGCGTTCTGCGGAGAGCGCGGCGGGCTGGTGTGCACGTCTTCCAATGCACGCCGAGCCTTTGAGTGGGCCTTTGAGCGGGCTGAGAGGATCCTGTTTCTCCCCGATCAACACCTCGGCCGAAACACCGCCTTCGCAATGGGTATCCCTCTGAGCGAGATGGTCGTGTGGGATCCCTACCAGATCAACGGCGGCACCTCTCCTGACCGCCTGCAAGCGGCCAAGGTGATCCTATGGAAGGGGCACTGCTCCGTCCATCAACGTTTTCTGCCAGAGCATGTAGACCGCGTGCGGCGAGAATCGCCCGGAATGCAGGTCGTTGTGCATCCCGAGTGCCGTTGGGAGGTCTGCCAGAAGGCAGACGCAGTCGGCTCCACCGAGCAGATCATTCAGTGGATCGAGGCGGGCGCTGCCGGATCGAGCTTTGCCGTTGGCACAGAGATCCACCTTGTGAACCGGCTGGCAACGAGGTTCGCCAGCGAGGGCAAGCGCGTCATCACCCTGGACGAGTCAGGGTGTCTGTGCACGACCATGTACCGCATCTCGCCCCAGCATCTGGCCTGGGCACTTGAGAACCTCGTTGAAGGCCGGGTCGTGAACCCGATCCGTGTCGCCGAGGACGTGAAGTACTGGGCCCGGGTCGCGCTCGACCGAATGCTCCAGGTGTAGAACTTGCTGCCCACACGCGATCACGGTGGTGGCACCGTCATCACGTGTGGGTCAAGCCAGCTGAAGCTCGGGCCGGAGACGGTCCGGGTCTACATCAGAACCTGCCGGGCACCGAACTGGCGGAGTGCTTCGGCGACGTCGTCCTCGCGCACCTCCATCCCGGGTACGTCTCCAGGAAGACGCAGCTCGCCCGTGAGCTTACGCTCCTCGAAGCCGCGGTGGATGTTGCGGACGCAGTCTGCGAATCCCGAAGCCGCCACCGGGCGAGAGAAGAAGAAGCCCTGCGCCTCGTCGCAACTGCGCTGTACCAGGAACTTCAGGTGCTCGACCGTCTCCACACCTTCCGCGATCACCTTGATGCCCAGATTGTGCGACATCGCGACAATCGTGCGCACCACCGTGGCCGCGTTCGGATCGTCGGTCGATTGGAGAACGAAACTCTGATCGATCTTCAGTCGGTCTACGGGATACTGCAACAGATACGAGAACGAGCAGAAGCCGGTCCCGAAGTCGTCAATAGCAACTCGCGCCCCAAGTTCGCGGATATGCTGCAGCTTCTCGAGGTTCGAGGCGGAGTTGATCATTAGAGTGTTCTCCGTGAGCTCCACCTGGAGCTGGCTGGCAGAGAGGCCGCTCTCCGCCAATGACTCTTCAATCACCGCAAGCAGGTTGGGCTGCTCAAACTGCCGGGGCGAAAGGTTGACCGAGATGAACAGGTCAATTCCCAGCTCTTTGCTCAACAGCTTCGTCTGGATGCAGGACTGCTTCAGCGCCCACTCGCCGATCGGAACGATCTGTCCGGTCTCCTCCGCCAGGGGAACGAACGTGCCCGGGTTGATGAGTCCCAGTTTGGGATGATGCCAGCGCAGCAGCGACTCCATGCCCACGACGCGGCCCGTACTGAGCGAAACGATCGGCTGGTAGTGGAGGTACATCTCCTCGCGAGCGATGGCATGTCGCAGGGCCGTATCCATCGAGAGACGTTCCTGCGAGGCACGCAGCATGGCATCCGTGAAGATCTGGTACTGGTTGCGACCGTTCTCCTTGGCGGCATACATCGCAGCGTCCGCCCGTTCGAGAAGGCTATCGACGTCCCCTGCAAAGTCGGGGTAGATGCACACACCCACGCTGGCCGTGAGGTTGACTTCGAGGTCGCCGACCATAGCCGTGGAGGAGATGCGATCCACAAGACGTTTTGCGCACTTCTGGACGTCGGCGATGTTGGCGAAGTGCGGCATCACGACGACAAACTCGTCCCCGCCAAGCCGCCCAAGCGTGTCCGAGCGCCGCAGGGACTCGCGCATGCGCGCAGCCAGACCCACGAGCAGTTCATCCCCTGAGCGATGGCCGAGCGAATCATTGATCCGCTTGAAGTGATCGAAGTCGATCACAAAGACCGCTACCTTCCGGGAATGCAGGAGTGCTTTTTCGATGGCCTCCGCAATGCGCTCGCGCAGCAGCGTGCGGCCTGGCAGCCCCGTAAGCTGGTCGTGCGACGCCATGTGCGTGAGGTACGTCATCATCTGCCTGCGTTCGGAGATGTCGGACGATATCGCCACAAATCCGGTAAGTTCGCCCTCACCATCGCGTAACGCGGAGATCGCAACGTGCACCGGAAGGCTGGTCCCATCACGGCGGATATAGGTCCACTCCCGTTCGTCCACCTCACCGCGTGCTGCCTTCGCGGTGATCAGCGCGATGCCTTCGGGGGCGGGCTCTTCTTCCCCGGACTCCGTGCGTCGGCTAAGCTCCCGCACGTCGTGCAGAAAGGTGATGGGGCTTACCCCGGCCAGTTCGGCGCGGCTGTAGCCGGTGAGTCGCTCCGCCGCGGCATTCAGCGACTGAATCAGCCCCTCCGTGTCCATCGTGATGATGCTGTACGGCGCCGTTTCGAATACCGAATGGCTGAAGCTCGCGACCCTGCGATACCGAGCCTCGGTCTCCTTGATCTCCGACGCATCCGAGGCGGTCACGGCGATGCCGTCACCCAGCTTGACCACGCGGTGCCGAACCCAGCGCTTCTTGCCTGCTGGCGTGGGCACAAATACGTCCTCATTGAGTTCTTCGCCCGTAAGAACTACGTTGCGGAACTTGTTGATCAGCGACGACGTCAGGGCCTCCTCTTCGTTCCCGCCCGCCGCGCCTGTGCTGTTCGGCAGAACATTGGTCAGCTTGTGCGAAAGCAGTTCTTTGCGGGGCAGCCCGAGAAGCTGTTCTCCGTGCGTGTTGACGTACTTGAAACAAAAATCGATGATCTCCTGGGAAGAGTCACGCACGCTATCCAGCACGAAAAACGCGTGGAGGCTGTTCTCCGCTGCGAGGATGAAGCGCGAATAGTCCGCGGACACGGCACGATGCTGCAGAGCTTGGTTACGCTCGCGCCAGATCAGAAGGACCACGGCCAGCAGGGTCGTCGTCCAGATCACAAGGGTGGCAGTCTTCGACGAAGCTGAGTTCAGTTGCGATTGCCCGATTCGCGCCAGTAGCAGGAAAAGTGCGGCAAAGCCCGCGCTCAGTCGAAGGATGCGGTTCCGCTGGTAGCTGGTGGACCTTGGCCCTTGATGCTCTGCTGGTGCGGTATTCAACGTGGGGCGCTCGCTCTCGGCCGGCTGGTATGTCGCTGGTGCGACCGAGTTTGAGCGTACCATCGGGACCCGGGATCCCCGCTCCCACGGATTACGCCCGAGGCTTACAACTTTCCGGTATCGGAAAATGTGGCGATCTGCGCTATCAAATACCTCTGCGGCCCGCAAGTTCATGGGCTGCATCTACGGTTGCTGCACGTCCGCCGCCATCCAGCCATGGAGTTGCAGCCAGTGTGTGAGCAGGACAGGGGTCACCTCCAACTCCGGCATACCCTTGTTCCCAAGCCCCATGTGAGTACCGTGCGGGCCAAGTTCAAAGATGTGCATCTCGGCGGGCACCCCGGCACGTTTCAGCGCGTTGTAGTAAGCGGTGGCGTTCAACGAGTTGACCGTCTGATCGCCAGTGGTCGAGTAGATAAAGGCCGGCGAAGTTGTCGCCGTCACGTGCCGCGAAACCGAAACCTGGTCCAGCGCCTCGGCGGAAGGCTTGTCCCCGATGAGCGCCTCCATGTTCCCTGCCCGGGGGATGAGCGGGTCCATGCTCAGCCGTGCGTAGGAAAGGATCGCGAAGTCCGGCCGCGGGCTGACCCGTTCCACGGGATCGGGGCTGTTGGCGCTGAACTCGTCCGGCGCGACCGACAGATAGCCCGCAAGGTGTCCGCCAGCCGAGAAGCCCCAAACGCCGAGCTTGTTCGGTTCTAAGCCAAACTCCGCGGCGTGCGCGCGGACGTACCGAACCGCACGCTGTCCGTCGACCATAGGCACAGGAAACCGATAGGGTGCGAGCCTGTACTGCAGAACGAAGGCGTTCACCCCATGAGCGGCAAGCCACCGCGCCTCTTCACCACCCTCCTTCTCCATCACGAGGTGGTTATAGCCGCCTCCCGGCAGAACGATGACACCCGAATGAACGCCCGGTCCGGCGGCTGGGTAGACGTAGAGCTTGGGTATGTCCGTCGGGCCCGAGCCTTTCGCCATGGGCGGTGCGTCAGGCCAGAGGGTGATCACCCGCGCAAAGCCGGTGGGTGGCGGATCGCCTTTCGATGCGGCAGGCGACGGCGCCGGAGTCTGAGCGAAACCACAGACGGATGCCGTGAGGAGAGCGAATCCGAAGACCCGTGAGCGGCGAAGCAGGTTAAAGGGCATAGGGACACCAGCATACGCTGCGATCCCTGCTCCGGTCCCGCCCAGGCTTGTAGCAAGGCCCACCTCCGGCGAAACCCTGCCCCGCGCTCCTTGGTCTCTCGTGCCTGGCTCCTTGGTCTCTCGTGCCTTGGCTCCTTGGTCTATTGTCCGATTCGTTCGTCTATTGATATAGATAAGGATGCAATCGATGAGACCCACTGTTCGAACAGCTGGAGCGAAGTTGGCCGTTGTTCTGGCATTTGGCGTAGCCACCCAGACCGGGCAAGCGCGCGCTCAGCCGCCTACGCTCCGGCTGCCTCCAAAAGCATCCGAGCCTGCACCTGCCGCCGCAGATGCAACCGTCGTGAGCGTCTCGGTTGCCGTGCACGATAAAAAGGGCGCGCCCATCTCCGGTCTCACCAGAGACAGCCTCGAACTCCAGGTCGACGGCAAGCCGGAGACGATCCGCGCCCTCGACCCCGCCAAAGACCTGCCGCTCACCCTCGGGCTGCTGGTGGATGCCAGCATGGGACAACGCGATGCGTTGGAAGATGAGCGGAAGGCCGGCAAGGCGTTCTTCGACGAGATGCTGAAGGGAGCTGCCGACCGGAACAAGGCCTTTATAGTCCAGTTTGCGCGCCAAACGGACCTACTGCAGGACGTGACCGCCTCGACCCAGAAGATCTCAGCCGCGATTCAGCAACTGGACACCGTGGCCGGCAGCAAGGGCGGCACAAAGGACAGCACCTCGGGGGTGGACGCCGGCGACGGCCGGAGCAGCGGGGTGCGCGGCGGAACCACCCTCTACGACGCGGTCTTCCTCTCCTGCGACGAAGTAATTGCCAGGCAGAAGAGTCGCAGGGCCCTCATTATCCTCTCGGATGGGAATGACCGTGGCAGCAAGGAATCTGTAACCTCGGCAATCGAGGCTGCCCAACGCGCCGGCACCGCCATCTACGCCATCTACTTCAAAGGCAGACAGGACAACACCGGCAGATTCCAACGAAACGGCGGCGTCGATGATGGCGGGTACCCCGGCGGCGGCTATCCGGGCGGTGGCTATCCCGGCGGAGGATACCCGGGCGGTGGCTATCCCGGAGGTGGCTATCCCGGAGGTGGGTACCCCGGCGGCTACCCTGGCGGGGGCGGTCCCATGCCGCGTAATGAGCCGAAAACTCCCGACGGCAAGAAAATCCTCGAGCATATCGCTCACGAGACCGGTGGGCAGTTCTTCGACCTCAGCCGAAAAGAGAACCTGCCCGCCGTCTTCAGCCAGATTGAGGAAGAACTGCGGTCGCAGTATCGGCTCGAGTTCGCGCCCGGCAAAGCCGCCTCCGCAGAGGGGTTTCACACGATCGGGTTAGCCCTGGCCAGGTCTGACCCGAAGGACCACGTAGTGCAGGTCCAGGCCGGCTTTTACTCGAGCGATTAGGATCGGGACCAGCCCGCATAAGCACCTCACCCCGTACTCGAGGAGGTTCTTTGCGATGCGCCACGCGCCGATGCATCATTAGTTTCGACCTGCAGGAAGGAAGACCGCATGCCTCGCCCTAAACCGACACCGCGCACCAGCAATCGAAGCCTGTTCGTGATTCTGGCTTTGCTGGCGGCCGTGGCGCTCGGCGGTCTCGGCTGGTATCTGCTGAGCGGCACAGGACCCGGGCCCGAGCCGGGCGAAACCACGACCACGCTCGGCGACGCTCCTGCACTTCGGCAGCACATCTACTCCGAGACCGCAGATCCGAAGGTGGAGATCAGCGCCGCGCTCGCCCGAGCAGAGCGCGAACACAAGCGCGTGATCCTCGACTTCGGCGGCGACTGGTGCGGAGACTGCCAGGTTCTCGAACTCTACTTCCACGCCCCGCCAAACGCCCAGCTGCTCGCTCAGCACTATCTGGTCGTTCACGTGTGGATTGGCCACATGGACGCAAACATGGACATACCCGCACAGTACGGAGTTCCGGTGCAGAAGGGTGTGCCCGCCCTGGCCGTGCTCGATCCCGCGGCCGGCGTAGTCTACGCGCAGCGTTCCGGCGAGTTCGAAAAAATGGCCAACGTGGATCCCCGCTCCGTAACCGAATTTCTCGACAAGTGGAAGAGCTGAAAGCAACAACACCGTCCGTACCTGCCGCAAAGGCGGGCATGCCGACAGCTGGACGCCACGTGCCCATCCTCCTGCAGGCGGCGCGAACGATCTACACGCGTCTTGTGCGGACAGCGCGCGGAACCATCTCGAACGTAGCCGCGCACGACTGCCTGAACCTCGCCCAGTCCAGCGCATATTCCGCAATCGTCGCGCTGTTCCCCACGTTGATCGTGGCAGCCGCCGTGATCGATCTGCTGCCGGACACCGCTCCGCTGCGCTACCAGATTGCTTTTTTCTTCAGCGGCATCCTGCCTCCGGGTGTCAGTCCTGTGCTCGATTCCTACTTCCAGAACACCCCGACCAACACCCACTCTCTGCGTGCGCTCATCGGCGCCGGCGTGGTGTCGTTCCTTGGCGCCTCGAACGTGGTCATCACGCTGATGGAAGGGCTCCGCCGCGCGCGAAATCTTCCCGTGGACTGTTGGAGCTTCTGGCAGCGCAGGCTGCGTGCCTTCGAACTTGTGCCACTTTCGCTTGTACCCCTTGGCGTCGCCAGCCTGCTCGTCGTGTTCGGTCATGCGGGGACCATGATCATCGCATCCCATCTCGGCTCCGGAGTTCGGCCGTGGTTCTTTGGTGTCGCAGCGGTGGTCCGCTGGACCGTCGCCCTCGCCGCAAGCGTAGGCTTGACGGCCCTGGTCTACCATCTCGGCACGCCCGAGCGCAGCATTCGCGTAGGGGGCAGGCGGGCCATCTACGTGGAGCAGAACGGCAAGCAGCACAGCATCCTCTTGCCCGGCGCATGGCTTCCCGTGTTGCCCGGCGCCATGGTCGCCACCGCGATGTGGCTGCTGACGACCGTCGCCTTCGGCTGGTATGTCACGCGATTCGCCAACTATTCCCAGGTATACGGCTCGCTCGGCGTGGGCATCGCACTGCTCTTCTGGCTGTACATCATCTCTCTCAGCGTGCTGACCGGGGCCGAGTTCAACACGCAGTTTCACCTGCAGTTCAGAGTGCCGCAGAAATCCGCCGCCGCCAGTGCAGCCGCCCCCACCGATCTGGACGTCGAACCGGCAGGTTTGTAGCAGGGCGGGTAGAATGGCTGGGGTGGCCAGCCGTGGTCGCGCAGCAGGAAACCGGGCAATCCGGCAAACAGGAAACAGGTTCGTCCGGAGCGTGACCCCACGCGCTGAACGGCAGACCAAGAGGACAACGAAACCAATCCATGACGCCTTCCACGACTGAGACTTCGAATACCTTCTTCGCCGGCCCGAGCCTTTCTGAAAACGGTCAGATCCGCCGCGCCAAGATCGTGGCCACGCTCGGCCCTGCATGCAGCACGCCCAAGATGTTCCGCGAACTGGTACTGGCCGGCGTGGATGTCGCAAGGCTCAACTTCTCACACGGAAGCCATGAGCAGAAGGCCGATCTGGTCCGGATGGTACGCAGCGTCTCCGCGGATCTGGGCAAGCCGATCTGCATCCTCGCCGACCTGCAGGGACCCAAAATCCGCACCGGCAAGCTGAAGGGTCACAAGCCCGTACTGTTGACCGCCGGCAAGCGCCTCACGATCACGCCGACGGAGATCGAAGGCACCGCCGCGATGGTCGGGCACGACCTTCAAGACGCTCGCCGAGAACCTCGAGCGCGGCTCCCGCATCCTGCTCTCCGACGGCCTCATCGAGCTGTTCGTGGACCGCGTCGATGGGCAGGACGTGATCTGCGAGATCGTCAATGGCGGCATGCTGGGCGAGAACAAAGGCATCAACCTGCCGGGCATCCCCGTCAAAGTACCATCGCTCACCGAGAAGGACGAAGAAGATCTGCGCTTTGCAATCGGAGAAGGCGTAGACACCGTGGCCGTATCCTTTGTCCGAACCGCCGACGACGTGCGCCACGTAAAAGGACGCCTGCACGCGCTGAACTCCGACGCCTGGATCATCGCCAAGCTCGAAAAGCCCCAGGCGATCGAGCACCTCGACTCCATCCTCGAGGTCGCCGACGCAATCATGGTAGCCCGCGGCGATCTGGGCGTGGAGGTCCCGCCGGAAAAGGTGCCCGCCATCCAGAAGCACATCATCCGTCGCGCCGCCGAGTACCGCAAGCCGGTAATCACCGCGACGCAGATGCTCGAATCCATGATCGAGAACCCGCGGCCCACACGGGCCGAGGCCTCGGACGTCGCCAATGCCATCTACGACGGCACCGATGCCGTCATGCTCTCCGCAGAGACCGCCGCCGGCAAGTACCCGGTCGAGACAGTCGCGATGATGGCAAAGATCGTCATCGAAACCGAGCAGCAGATCCGCATGGATCCGCCACTCCGCCGCAGACACGGGCGCACGATGCGGCTCTCAGTGTCGCCGAAACAATCTGCGAGTGTATGGCGCATGCGGCCGAAGATCTTGAACTCTCTGCGATCGCAATCTTCACCGAAACAGGCCACACCGCGAGGCTCCTCTCCAAGTACCGCCCCGAGCCGCCAATCTTTGCGCTGAGCCCCTTTCCTGAGGTCATCCAGCGCTCCATGCTGCTTTGGGGCACCTTCCCCATCCTCTGCGCCCGCTTCCGCGACACCGACAAGCTGGTAAATATGGCCGAGGACATCCTCGAGCGCCACGGCGTTGTCAAAAGCCGCGAAGTCGTCGGTATCGTCGCCGGCACCCGAACCAAATCCGGAGCGACCAACTTCATGCGTCTCCACATGATCGGCGATCGTGATGCGGAGTCCACCAAGGCTGAGGGGAAATCCCCGGGAAGCAAGAAGAACAAGAAAAAGAAATAACCGCACGCTTTGACCCGACTGCCGGTCCATCCAGGGGAGTACCTGCGCAGCCCACCGCAGTGCTCCCCGGAACGCGTTACCTGAAATTGCGTCGTATGCAGGTCGTGTACTCGTTCAGGAAGATGTCGCGCACTGCCGCGTATTCCTTCATGAGGAATCATCCGAACAAAGCGGCATGTGTGCAGGAAACGTCCCGGATATCGACGAGTCTCGGTCGCGCGCCTCTACAATCGATCCATGGGCCGCATCCGAGTTCTTTCCGACCAGGTAGCGAACCAGATCGCTGCCGGCGAAGTAGTCGAACGGCCCGCCTCCGTAGCGAAGGAGTTGCTCGAGAACTCCATCGACGCAGGGGCAACATGGATCCGCATCGAAGTGGAGGCCGGCGGCCGCAAGCTGATCCGCATCATCGATAACGGCTCCGGCATGGTGCGTGACGACGCGCTTCTGGCCTTCGAGCGCCATGCCACCTCGAAGCTCCGCACCTCCGATGATCTCCTGTCCATCGCCACGCTGGGCTTCCGCGGTGAGGCGCTGCCCTCCATCGCCAGCGTCAGTCGGCTGCTGCTCGAGACCCGGACCGCCGAGGAGGACTCCGGCACCCTCGTAGAGATCGCCGGCGGAACCATCATGCGCGTCGAATACTCCGGGCTGCCGCCGGGCACCACCATCGCGGTAAGAGACCTCTTCTACAACACCCCCGCCCGCCGCAAATTCCTGAAGTCTGAGCAGACCGAGCTGGCGCACATCGCGGCGCTCGTCACTCATTACGCTCTGGCTCATCCGGACCGGCACTTCGAGCTGCATTCGTCCACGCAGGCTCTGCTGGTCGCTCCCGCCGTGGCGTCCGCCAGCGACCGGCTCTTTCAGATCTTCGGCCGCGACACCGCCGCGCTCATGCTGCCCGTCGCCGCCGAGATGGACTTCGCGCGCGCCGGGCTGCCGGAGCCCCCGCCCTGGAAGCGCGAGGCGGACTATGAGCCGCCCGACCCGGGCTTTCTGCGCCTCTCCGGCTTCGTCTCCAAGCCCGAGTTGCAGAAGCTGAATCGGAACTCCATCTACGTCTTCGTCAACCAGCGCCTGGTGCGCGATCGGCTGGTGCTGCACGCGCTTACCGAGGCGTATCGCAACATCATTCCGCCGACGTCGCTTTCCTGTCGTGCTGCTCTTTCTCGAGATGCCGCCGCAGGAGGTGGACGTGAATGTCCATCCCGCGAAGACCGAGGTGCGCTTCCGCCAGACCGGCGTTTGTTCACGACTTCATCCGCGATACCGTGCGCACCGCGCTGATGAACGCGCGTCCCGCCGCCAGCTTTGCGTCGGCCCTGAGCGGCGTCGGCCAGGCGCACGCCAGCGCCTCCCTGCTGCTCGACGTGAGCCCCATGCCTGGTCCTCCGAGCGAGCCCGTCTTGTCACCGCGCCAGACAGCGGACTCGGATGACGCTGCGGATGCACGATCCGTTCCCTCCGCGCCCGCGATCGTGCCACCGTCCCCCGGGCGTCTTGCGTTCTCCGACCAGGGAATCGCCGTCGGGTATGACGAGCAGCCCAGCCAGCCGGCCGCGGAGCTCGAACCGGGCGATACAGCCGAAGGAACGCTGAACAACCTCGCCACCTTGAAGCCCTTGGGGCAACTGCGGGACTCATTCATCCTCGCCGCAAATGAAGAGGGGCTGTGGATCATCGATCAGCATGTGGCTCACGAACGCGTGCTGTTTGAGAAGATCCTGCGCGATCGCGAAGTGGAGCAGGTGCAGCGTCAGCGGCTGCTTGATGCCGTTGCTCATCGATCTATTGCCGGCCCAGATGGTCGGCTTTGCGGGGATCGCCCGCGAACTCGAACTGAACGGGTTCGAGGCCGAACCGTTCGGTCCACGCACCCTCGCCGTCAAGGCTGCGCCCATCGGGCTCGAAGGCCGCGAGCTCGAGCGCATGCTCGAAGAGGTCCTGGCCGTTCCCGAGAAGGAGCAGCAGACCGAGAACGCGGAGACCCGGCGCCGACGCATTGCCGCCTCCATCGCCTGCCACGCCGCAGTCAAGGTCAACATGCCGCTCGAGCCAGGAAAAATCGAGTGGCTGCTCGAAGAGCTTGGGAAGAACAGAGCATCCGACAAGCTGCCCGCACGGGCGCCCGATCGCATTGCGGTATTCTCATAAGGACATACAGCGCGCCTTTCAGCGCATCTAGATAGGAAGCTGCCCGGGCCCGAAGACAGCCTGAAGCGCCACAGCTCTCCTTGCGCAATCAAAGAGGCCCGCTCATCAACCACACCTTGGACATACTCTGAACGAACGTGCTGTCGAGCGCCTAAAGGCGACCCAGCAGGAAGGCTTTTCCGTTGAGCACCTGGAATCAAGAAGGAAACGACGCACTACCCAGCCTCGCACGGCTGCAGGAGACCCGGCTCAAACGCTGGCACCAGACCGGCGAGGCGCTGTTGACGCTCGAAAACCTGCGCAGCTGGTTGAACGCGAGCGGTCTGGTGCTCTTCGCGCAGCGCCCGCAGATCGTCTCGCCCGCGCCCACCATGGTCGAGGCTGTGCTCGGCGCCCCCAACCCGACCCCTACACTCGAGCAGACCGCGGAGGCACGTAGCCTGCTCGGCCGCCTTGTAGCGGAAGGAATCGCAATCCCATTGAACCTGCTGGGAGCTCCTTCGGGTGCCATCGGCGAGACGCCGGACTTCGTCGCATCAGCCGCGGTCTTCTCCTATATCTTCACCTTGCGCGGAGATAAAGGATGGAAGCAGCCGCCCCAAACCTCCGGCGCCGGCAAGGTCTCGCAGCTGGCCGTAAACACGCACGAGGCGCTGGTACGTCTCGGACCCCAATCCGCGTCGGAACTCGCCCGCGAGTTGGGCAACGAAGTCACAGAGAGTGCGGTTCTCCGCGCCCTGGGTGAACTTTGGACGCACCTCCGCGTCCTCCCAGCTACCCAGCCCGACGGCCGTCCCACCACATGGGAGCTCGCCGGCACCCGCTTCAGCAAGCAGATCAAAGCGGGTGCAAACGCCGGCATGCCGTCCGCGCTCTCCGCCCTGATCTCCCTCTACCTGGGTCAGGTGACCGTCGCCACCGAGGAAGAGATCGAGGTGTTCCTCTCTCCTCTCGCCCCGCGCTCACGCATCCGCGATGTCATCCATGCTCTTACCGCCGCGCGCCAGCTCGACACCCTCGCCATCGAAGGACGCACCATGCTTCGGCTCGACGGCGAGACCGCCGACTTCCTGCCTGCGCCAGCAGCGAAGCAGGACCAGACCGAAGAAGCCGCCGGGGCCGCCGACGCGGAAGGGGGAGCGGAGGAGTCCCCGGACTCCACCGAAGACGGAACTCAGCCGGGCTCTCCGGAACGCATCAAGAAGTTCGTCCCCAAGCCGCGCAAAATCGGTACGGGCTACCTGGCGAAGGGGCGGCCCGCAAAGAGCGCAGATCGACCCGCGGCACCCCGCACCACATCGCGCTTTGCCTCACGTTCCGGCGAGTCGGCCGAAGGAAAAGCCGGCGCAGAACGGGAACGCCGTCCATTTCAGAAGCGAGCCGACGGTGACCCCCGCCCCTTCCCTAAGAAGAGGGTCGACGGCGCCGACAAACCGCGCTTTGACCGTCCCTGGGGGGAAGACAAGCCCAGGCGGTCCGCCGAGGGCGCAGCCAGACCCCCGCGCTCCGGCGAAGGCGCGCCGGAACGCAGAGCGCCCCGCCGCGACGCGGGCAAAGAGGGTGGCTGGAAGCCTGCCGCCCGTACAGGCTCCCGGCCAGACCGGCCCGCCTTCCAGGGAGCCGGTCGCGCTCCCCGCAGCCAGGACCGTGACGGCGCGCCGCCAAGGGAGCGTTCCTCGTTCGCTCCAGGTGCAGGACGTCCAGGCGCCGGTCGATCCGGTGGAGACCGCCCGCCGCGCGCAGGCGGCTTCGGAGATCGCCCAGGAAGGCCAGGCGGCTTCGCCTCGCGCCCGGCAGGTCCGCGTGCAGGTGGCGGCGACCGCCCCGGCGGATTTGCCAAGCGCCCAGGAGGTCCTGGCCGGGCCTCCCCCGGCGGCTCCGATCGACCGTTTCGCGCTCGGCCGGACATCGCAGCCGGAGCGGAGCGTACCGAGCGGCCCCAGTTCCGTCGCTTCGACGCGCCCCGCAGCCCCGCAAAGCGGTCATTGGCCCCTAGGACCGGAGATGGCGAGCGCCCAGCACGCCCTCGCACCGATCGGGCCCGCAGCGATCGCGGCGGCGACGATCGGCCGAAGCGCGAGTTCCGCCCCAGGGAGGGTGCCTCCGCCGGACCGCGGGAGAGCCGCGGTGGCGGCAAGTTCTCGCCCCGGCCGCAAGGTGGCTCGGCCTCAGGGCCCCGCGGCGGTTTCGCAGGCAAACGGAGCGGCCCAGGCACGGAGAGCCGAGGTCCTCGTCGTGAAGGCGGCTTCTCGTCCCGTCCTCCTGGCGGTGGCGGATTCAGCCGCAAGCCTCCCGCAAGGGACCGGCCGGAGCGCAGTGAAGGCGGTGGCGGCTACAGCAGACCCGCTGGTGAAAGGCCTCCACGCCGTAAGTTCAGGCCCGAAGGGAGACCAGCCCGCGTGACGCCCGATCCACAAAATCACGAGCTAAAGACCGCCCCGGACAGCAAGCCTGCCGCCGCCACACTCCCCGCGCGCAAGCCCGTTATCGCAATCGACGGCCCCGCCGGCGCCGGCAAGAGTACGCTCGCCGCTCACCTCGCGCGCCGCTTCGGGTTCCTGAACCTGGAGACCGGCGCGATGTATCGGGCGCTCGCCCTCAAGGCCATCGAAAACGATCTTGACTTCGAAGACGAAGCGCCGCTGCTCGAGCTTGCGGCAGTCACACGCATCACGCTGAACCCCACCCGAGGGCAACCGCGTCCTGCTGGATGGGTTCGAGGTCTCGCAAGCGTATCAGAGACGCCGATGTGACCTCCGCCGCGTCCCAGATCTCGGTCCACCCAAACCTCAGCGCATGGATGGTCGGCGAGCAGCGCGCGCTCGGCAGCCGCGGTGGCGTGGTGATGGAGGGCAGAGACATCGGGACCGCGGTCTTCCCCGACGCCGAGGTGAAGATCTTCCTGGACGCCGCGCCGGAGGTGCGCGGCAGCCGCCGGTACCGCCAGGCATTACCCGAACAGGCGAAACCCACTCCGCCCAGGCAGACCGATCCGGTCGGCGAAGAAAAGGCCCGCGCCGCCCGCGCCGCCGTTCTCGAGGAGATGCGGGAGCGGGATCGCCGGGACCGAACCCGCGCCGATTCCCCGTTGCGGCCCGCGGACGACGCAGTCATCCTGGATTCGACCGAATGACGCTCGAGCAGGTGCTCGCAGAGGCCGAACGGATCGTTCAAGAGCACCTGCCGGCTCGAGTGCTGCTCGAGTTAGGGCAAATGCCGATTACGCTGCATTTGCACTCGGTCGAATGTGCTAAGTGCACACTTTCAGTGCTATGGCTATTTGTAAATTTTCCTCACCTTTTCTTGCCAACTATGCTAACCTTCACATCATCGTTTGAAACAGATTGGTTTCTGCGACGTTTGTGCAATGTCGACCCCCGATTTGGATCTAGCGGCAAATTCATTTGTACTAAGGAAATAGCAGACATGGAACAGGGAACAGTGAAGTGGTTTAACGATGCCAAGGGGTTTGGCTTCATCAGCCGTCAGAACGGCGAGGACGTGTTCGTGCACTACTCGGCGATCAACTCGAACGGCTTCAAGAGCCTGCAAGAAGGCCAGGCTGTGCAGTTCAACGTGGTGAAGGGGCCCAAGGGCTGGCAGGCGTCTGACGTTCAGCCTCTCTAATCAGGGATTGCACGCCATACGAAAGATTTCGCGAAGAGGGACTGGTCTAAGCTGTCCCTCCTTGCCATTTAACTGCCGTCATCACCCCGCGCGCTTCGCCCGCGACCCGGCACATCCGCCAGCCAGCAATGACTGCCAGTTAGTGCCCGCGTCGATGACTCGCCTGGCGCGTGCCCCGTCTGCTCACTCGGGGCTGATGTCAGGCAGCACAGTCGCGCTTGCGCGGAACTTTCGGTAGTCAGAGTAGACTATGTCCACTCTGCCCGCGAAGTTGAAGAACAGCATCGCGCGTGCGGCACCCTGCGCCTCGATTCTCGCTGGCAGCCACACCTCGCGATTCACCTTGGTCTGATCGAAACGTGAAACGCGTGTCCTGCTTGATGTCCACCACAAGTCCTGCGCCGATCTTGAACGGCACGCACGAAGTGACCTTCTACACGCACCAGCACCTTGTCCTGCTCGTCCACCCAGGCCGTTCCCGCCATATCTCGGATCGACGTCTTCTGCGCGATTCCGGGTCTTCGCGTGTGGGTCGCCAGTGTAGTCGACAGCGATAGTCGGTCTGCGCCGTCCAGCTCGATCGCGCCTGGGATTGCTGAATGCACCGAGCTCAAGAAGCCGCGACACAGTGATCTCTTCGTGGCCCTGGGGATCGCTCTCCTTACCCTCGCATCGTCTTTTGCCTCGCGCCGCTCTCTCGCCTTCTGTGTCTGCTTCTCGAGGCGTTCGTCTTCCTTTGCTCGCTCCTCCGGAGTCAGGTCCTTACCGTTCTTGCGCAGCACCCGGCGCACCGGCACACCGTTCAGCCAGAAGTGATCGGCCTCCGTAACCGTTACCTTCTTATCTCGCCCTTTGAACCGAGTTCCTGTTCGCGAGACGACCGAGTGGTACACGTAATTCTTCTCGATCGCCTCAGCGTGCCTGCTGGTTCAACTCCACCTCGTGCATCAGCTCGGGGATAGCGGGCAGCGGACGTGCCGTATCGCTGCCGGATCCGGGAGCTCCCGCTTCCCTACCCTCCGCCGCCGTGTCCGCTCCTCAGCCCGATCCGACCTTGGAGCGCTTGAGTCCGTGCCGCCGGGCGACGCGGGCTGGCAAAGGCACACAGCTTGAGCCCAACAGCAGAAGCGCAAGCACGAGTCGCGGCGTAGTCACTGGCCCCATCATCCATAGTCTAAGGTCTGCGGTTGGCGCAGAGAATCGGAGACACCACGACTCTCAACGCAATGACATCTTTGTGGCAACCGCCGCCGTTCGATTATCGGCAAGAACACCTGTCATCGCATGCATGGAAGGTCTAGCATAGACTGGAGCGCCGTTCGCGGCGTCCGACAGATGTCTCCAGCTGCCTGCCTTGTGTGCTGGAATCCGTCCGGCATCGCTCCGCATCTGGCACATAACACGAATGGATCAGAGGACCGGAATGGCCACCAAGACACCACGTGAAACTTCCACCGCGACGGCAGAGCGCGCGGTTGACCCCGCCCAGCGCGAGATGGTATTCGACATCTTCCGGCGCTGGGGATATCTGCAGGCGAACCTTGATCCGCTCGGGCCAATACCTCGCGCCGGAGCCCTTCCCTGCGACCGTACCCGAAGGCGACTTCGCCGCAGAGGCTCGCCAGTATTACTGCGGAACCATTGCCGCCGAGTTCATGCACATCCACAGCCCGGAACAGCGTCAGTGGCTGCAGGAGAAGATGGAGCAGCCGGCGCCAAAGCCCGACCAGCGCACGCATCCTTACCGGGCTGATCCGCGCCGATCTGTTCGAGCAGGTCATCCAGTCGCGCTATCTGGGGACGAAGCGATTCTCGCTCGAAGGGCTCACGGTGCTGATCCCATTCCTCGACCAGCTGCTCGCTACCAGTTCCGAGGCAGGCGTCACCAAGTCCGTCATGGCGATGAGCCACCGCGGCCGCCTCAACGTGATGACCAACACCATCGGGCGTCCCGCCGAGCGAGCTGTTCGCCAAGTTCGAGGATGTCGATCCGCGCAGCACGATGGGCGGCGGCGACGTGAAGTACCACATGGGCGCAACCGGCGAGTTCCGCAGTCCGAACGGCGGGACCATTGCGCTCCACCTCGTCTCGAACCCAAGCCACCTCGAGGCCGTCGACCCCGTCGCCCTGGGTCGCGCTCGAGCCAAGCAGACGCGCGAGGGCAAAGACGGTCGCGACGATGTACTTCCGGTCATCATCCACGGCGACGCGGCCTTCGCCGGTCAGGGCATCTTCGCCGAAAGTCTCGTGCTCGGCGCCATCCGCGGATACGACGTCGGCGGCACGATACAGATCATCGTCAACAACCTGCTTGGGCTTCACGGCCGTGCCGGAAGAGTCCAATTCGTCCCGCTTCTCCTCCGACATCGCCAAGCGGCTGCCCATCCCCATCTTCCATGTAAACGCCGAAGATCCCGACGCCGTCATTCGCGTCGCCACCATCGCCGCGGAGTATCGCCACAAATTTCACGCAGACGTTGTTGTCGACCTGATCGGCTATCGCCGCCACGGACACAGCGAAGTAGACGATCCGACCGTCACCCAGCCGCGGCGGTACGCGATCATCAAGGACCATCCGCCGCTCTATAAGCTCTACGCGGAGCGCATCGGCGTCGATCCCGAGGCCGAAGTTCAGGCCACGCAGGCTGCTCTGCTTGAGCAGCAAAAAATCGCCAGCAAGGCCGACCACAAGCCGGTGCTCGCCCGGCTGCCAGACTACTGGAGCCCCTACAAAGGCGGGTGCCTGGAGCCGGAGGACGACGTCAACACGGGCCTGCCAGCGGAACGTGTAGCCGAACTGGCGCGCATGACCGTCGCATACCCCGACGGCTTCCACATCCACCCGAAAGTCAAGAAGCTGTTCGAGCAGCGGCAAGAGATGGCCGCCGGCACACGCGCCTTCGACTACGGCATGGCCGAACTCACTGCCTTCGCCTCCCTGCTCGCCGCCGGCACACCGGTGCGACTCAGCGGCCAGGATTCGCAGCGTGGCACCTTCAACCAGCGCCACTCCGTCATCGTCGATATCGAGACCGAAGCCAAGTACATCCCCCTCGCTCACCTCCAGAACGGGGCGCGCTTCGAGGTCTACAACTCCATGCTGTCCGAAGCCGCTGTCCTGGGTTTCGAATACGGCTTCTCGCGCGACTACCCCGAAGCGCTCGTGCTTTGGGAGGCGCAGTTCGGCGACTTCGCCAACGGTGCACAGATCATCATCGACCAGTTCATCTCGGCCGGCGAGGCGAAGTGGGGTCTGCTCTCGGGTGTCGTCATGCTGCTGCCCCACGGGTACGAGGGCCAGGGTCCGGAGCACTCCAGTGCGCGTATCGAGCGCTACCTGCAACTTGCCGCTAACGACAACATGCAGATCTGCCAGCCCTCAACCGCTGCGCAGTACTTCCACCTTCTGCGCCGCCAGGCAATGCGCCACTGGCGCAAGCCGCTGGTCGTATTTACCCCGAAGTCCATGCTGCGCCACGCCGACGCAGCCTCGCAACTCGCGACTTCGCAACCGACCGCTTCCTGAACGTCATCCCCGACACGTCCGTCGAGTCGCCCCGGCGGCTGCTCGTATGCTCCGGCAAAATCGGGCACAACCTCCGTGTGGAGCGCGAACGGCGCAAAGAGAAGTCTGTCGGCATCATCTTCCTCGAGCAAATGTATCCGTGGCCGGAGGAGCAGATCCAGGCGGCACTCAACATGCACCCCGGCGCATCGGAGGTGGTTTGGGTACAGGAAGAGCCTGCGAACATGGGTGCTCTGTCGTTTGTCATGCCGCATCTGCGCAGGATCGCAGCAGACCGTGCTGTGTTGAGCGTGAAACGCTCCGCCGTAGCCAGCCCGGCAACCGGCTCGGCCAAGGCGCACGAGATGGAAGAGAAGACGCTGATCGACCTCGCGTTCGGCGCGTAGCGTCTTTTC